>NZ_CP027858.1:5505000-6748591 GCF_005519465.1 Streptomyces clavuligerus
GTAGCGATACACACGTGGGAAACGTGTGCGCCGATTGACTAAGGGTTCCTGGGTCAAGCTGATCTGCCCAGGGTAAGTCGGGACCTAAGGCGAGGCCGACAGGCGTAGTCGATGGACAACCGGTTGATATTCCGGTACCCGCTTTGAAACGCCCAATATCGAATCCTCTGATGCTAAGTCCGTGAAGCCGCCCTTGATCTCTTCGGAGTGAGGGGGAGTGGTGGAGCCGACGACCCGAGGTGGTAGTAGGTAAGCGATGGGGTGACGCAGGAAGGTAGTCCAGCCCGGGCGGTGGTTGTCCCGGGGTAAGGGTGTAGGCCGTGTGATAGGCAAATCCGTCACACATTAAGGCTGAGACCTGATGCCGAGCCGATTGTGGTGAAGTGGATGATCCTATGCTGTCGAGAAAAGCCTCTAGCGAGTTTCATGGCGGCCCGTACCCTAAACCGACTCAGGTGGTCAGGTAGAGAATACCGAGGCGTTCGGGTGAACTATGGTTAAGGAACTCGGCAAAATGCCCCCGTAACTTCGGGAGAAGGGGGGCCATGTCTGGTGATCCAACGTGCTTGGTGAGCTGGGTGTGGCCGCAGAGACCAGCGAGAAGCGACTGTTTACTAAAAACACAGGTCCGTGCGAAGCCGTAAGGCGATGTATACGGACTGACGCCTGCCCGGTGCTGGAACGTTAAGGGGACCGGTTAGCCAGGATTCGTTCTGGCGAAGCTGAGAACTTAAGCGCCAGTAAACGGCGGTGGTAACTATAACCATCCTAAGGTAGCGAAATTCCTTGTCGGGTAAGTTCCGACCTGCACGAATGGCGTAACGACTTCTCGACTGTCTCAACCATAGGCCCGGTGAAATTGCACTACGAGTAAAGATGCTCGTTTCGCGCAGCAGGACGGAAAGACCCCGGGACCTTTACTACAGTTTGATATTGGTGTTCGGTTCGGCTTGTGTAGGATAGGTGGGAGACTGTGATACGGGCACGCCAGTGTTCGTGGAGTCGCTGTTGAAATACCACTCTGGTCGTGCTGGATGTCTAACCTGGGTCCGTGATCCGGATCAGGGACAGTGTCTGATGGGTAGTTTAACTGGGGCGGTTGCCTCCTAAAGAGTAACGGAGGCGCCCAAAGGTTCCCTCAGCCTGGTTGGCAATCAGGTGTTGAGTGTAAGTGCACAAGGGAGCTTGACTGTGAGACCGACGGGTCGAGCAGGGACGAAAGTCGGGACTAGTGATCCGGCGGTGGCTTGTGGAAGCGCCGTCGCTCAACGGATAAAAGGTACCCCGGGGATAACAGGCTGATCTTCCCCAAGAGTCCATATCGACGGGATGGTTTGGCACCTCGATGTCGGCTCGTCGCATCCTGGGGCTGGAGTCGGTCCCAAGGGTTGGGCTGTTCGCCCATTAAAGCGGTACGCGAGCTGGGTTTAGAACGTCGTGAGACAGTTCGGTCCCTATCCGCTGTGCGCGCAGGAGTCTTGAGAAGGGCTGTCCCTAGTACGAGAGGACCGGGACGGACGAACCTCTGGTGTGCCAGTTGTCCTGCCAAGGGCATGGCTGGTTGGCTACGTTCGGGAGGGATAACCGCTGAAAGCATCTAAGCGGGAAGCCTGCTTCGAGATGAGGACTCCCACCCACTTGATGGGGTAAGGCTCCCAGTAGACGACTGGGTTGATAGGCCAGATATGGAAGCCGGGTGACCGGTGGAGTTGACTGGTACTAATAGGCCGAGGGCTTGTCCTCAGTTGCTCGCGTCCACTGTGTTAGTTCTGAGGCAACGACTGTTGCCGGTTTCAGTAGAACCACTTAATTGAAGAGTGTGCTTGTTCGCTCGAAACCGATAGGGTTTCGGTGGTTATAGCGTTAGGGAAACGCCCGGTTACATTCCGAACCCGGAAGCTAAGCCTTTCAGCGCCGATGGTACTGCAGGGGGGACCCTGTGGGAGAGTAGGACGCCGCCGAACAATATTTCAGGACCCGTGGTCCAGCGTTCACGCTGGACCACGGGTCCTTTTTTATTTGCTTTTCTCGAAGCGCGTCCGGGGGCCGGCTGCGCGAGAATGACCGCAGTACCTCAAGACAGGAGTCACCACGATGCCCACCAACTCTCCCGACGACCGTCCGGAGCGCGAACCGCGCCGCAGGGACGGCGGTGACCGGGGCGGATACCGTGGTGGTCGCGACGACCGTGACCGTGGTCCGCGTCGTGATGATGACCGTGGTGGCTACCGTGGGTCTCGTGACGACCGTGGCGGCCGGCCCACCAGCGGTGGCGGCACCGGCGGTGGCGGCTACGGGCGTCGTGATGACCGTCAGGGTGGCGGTTTCCGCCGCGACGACCGCCAAGGCGGCGGTGGGTTCCGCCGGGACGACCGTCGTGACGACCGTCCCTCGTTCCGCCGCGATGACGACCGTGGTCCGCGCCGTGATGATGATCGCCCGTCGTTCCGTCGTGATGATGACCGTGGTGGTTACCGTGGGTCTCGTGACGACCGTGGCGGCCGGCCCTCTGGTGGCGGCACCGGCGGTGGCGGCTACGGGCGTCGTGATGACCGTCAGGGTGGCGGTGGGTTCCGTCGTGATGAGCGTCGTGACGATCGTCCGTCGTTCCGTCGTGACGATGACCGTGGTCCGCGTCGGGATGACCGGCGTGATGACCGTCAGGGTGGCGGTTTCCGCCGCGACGACCGCCAGGGCGGCAGTGGCTTCCGCCGTGACGACCGGCGTGACGACCGGCCGTCGTTCCGTCGTGACGATGACCGTGGTCCGCGTCGCGATGACGACCGTGGTCCGCGTCGGGATGACCGGCGTGATGACCGTCAGGGTGGCGGTTTCCGCCGCGACGACCGTCAGGGCGGCGGTGGGTTCCGCCGGGACGACCGTGACCGTGGTCCGCGCCGTGACGACGACCGGCCCTCGTTCCGTCGTGATGATGACCGTGGTGGCTACCGTGGGTCCCGTGACGACCGTGGCGGCCGGCCCTCTGGTGGCGGCACCGGCGGTGGCGGCTACGGGCGTCGTGATGACCGTCAGGGCGGTGGTGGGTTCCGTCGTGATGAGCGTCGTGACGATCGTCCGTCGTTCCGTCGTGATGACGACCGTGGTCCGCGTCGGGATGACCGGCGTGATGACCGTCAGGGTGGCGGTTTCCGCCGCGACGACCGTGACCGTGGTCCGCGCCGTGACGACGACCGGCCCTCGTTCCGTCGTGATGATGACCGTGGTGGTTACCGTGGGTCCCGTGACGACCGCGGTGGTCGGCCCACCGGCGGTGGCGGCTATGGGCGCCGGGACGACCGGCAGGGCGGCGGCTACCGTGGCTCCCGCGACGACCGGGGCGGGTACGGGCGTCGTGACGACCGCGACCGTCCGGACCGCGAGCCGGTCAAGCGGCTGCCGATCCCGGACGACGTCACCGGTGACGAGATCGACCAGGATGTGCGCCAGGAGCTCCAGAGCCTGCCGAAGGGGCTCGCCGAGGATGTCGCCCGCAACCTGGTCATGGTCGCGCGGCTGATCGACGAGGAGCCCGAGGAGGCGTACGGCTACTCCCGGGTCGCGCTGCGGCTCGCGTCCCGTGTCGCCGCCGTCCGTGAGGCGGCGGGCTTCGCGGCGTACGCGACGCAGCGGTACACCGAGGCGCTCGCCGAGTTCCGCGCGGCGCGCCGGATGACCGGTGGCGTGGAGCTGTGGCCCGTCATGGCCGACTGCGAGCGCGGGCTCGGACGGCCCGAGCGGGCGCTCGCGATGGCCGGTGAGGCCGAGGTGCAGAAGCTGGACAAGGCCGGACAGGTCGAGATGCGGCTGGTCGCCGCCGGGGCCCGGCGCGACATGGGGCAGCTCGACGCCGCGATCGTGACGCTCCAGAGCCCGGAGCTGGCCTCCCACTCCGTGCAGCCGTGGACCGCGCGACTGCGGTACGCGTACGCCGACGCCCTCCAGGCCGCCGGCCGTGAGGACCAGGCGCGGGAGTGGTTCGCCAAGGCGCTGGAGGCGGACAAGGACGGGTCGACCGACGCGTCCGACCGGCTGGCGGAGCTGGACGGCGTCGAGTTCGTCGACGCGTTCGACACGGAGGCCGAGGACACCGAGGCCGCAGACACCGCCGACAGCGGTGCCGAGGCGACCGGGGCGGCTGCCGAAGAGGTGACCGCCGCGGTCGAGGAGACCCCGGAGGTCGAGATCTCGGACGAGCTGTCCGCGGACATCGTCGAGGCCGCCGACGCCGCCGTCGAGGCTGACGACGACGCCGAGGGCGAGCAGGGCGGCAAGACCGCGTAGGCGGAGCCCACAGGAAGCGAAGAGGAGAGGGCGGTCCGGGTTCCCGGGCCGCCCTCTTCCCTTTCCGGGTCAGTTCCCCGGCAGCCGTCTCAGGACCAGGCCCGTCGCGGGCTTCGGGCCGAACGAGGTCGACTTGCGGGGCATGGTGACCCCCTGCCGGGCCAGTTCCCGCACGACTTCCTCCCGCACCGGATGCATCAGGACCGCCGTGGAGCCGTGGCGTTCGGCCTGGGTGACGACGGCGTCGGTGTGGTGGATGTACGCGATGTGCTCCGGGGTGTCCGGGATCTTCCAGATGTGGTCGATCAGGGTGGAGTGGAGGACGGTCGCGTCCAGCGCACGCCAGGCGTCGGGCCGGTCCCCGGGCACGGTGCGGGCGAGCAGCTCCGGGTCGGGGCGGTCCACCAGGTGGAAGGTGCCGTCCCCGGCGAGGAGGAAGGCATTGCCCTCGGCGGCGGCCCCGGCGAGCGCGTCCAAGGCCTCGGTCAGCGGGGTGTCGAGCCGCCGGACGCGGAAGGTGTCGCCGAGCGCGGTGAGGGCGTCGGCGACGGGGAGCCGGTGGAGCAGCCGGTGGATGGCGCGGACGCGCAGCGGGTAGCGGGCGGTGTCGACGAGGAGGACCAGTCCGTACTCCCAGGGGCCGGGCGCGGAGTGCTCGGCGCGCAGCCGCAGATAGGTCGCCCAGCGGTGGTGGCCGTCGGCGATGAGGGCCTGATGGGTGGCGAGGTCCGCGTCGATCCCGCTGAGGTCGTGGGGGTCCGTGACCGCCCAGAGCCGGTGGCTGACGCCGTCCTCGGTGGTGGTGGCGAGCAGCGGGGGCCGCCGCACGGTCCGTTCGACGACGGCGGCGGTGCCGGTGGTCCGGCCGTCGCCCCGGTAGGTCAGCAGCAGGGGTTCCAGGTTGGCGGCGGTGGTGCGCATGAGGTCGGCGCGGTCGGCGACGATCTCGGCCATCACGTCCTCGTGGGGGAGGACGATGCCTTCGGCGGGTTCGGAGAGGGCGAGCGCGCCGATCACGCCGCGCTGGAGGGCGTCCCCGTCGCGCTGTTCGTACACGTACAGGGCGGGTTCGGGGTCCTGGGCGAGGATGCCTTCGGTGAGCCAGCGGGCGAGGGTGTCGGCCGCTTTGCGGTGGCGTTCGGCGGGGGTGGCCGCCTGGGGGAGGATCAGTCGGACGATGTTGTGCGGGTCCGACGATTCGAGGTGGACGAGCCCGTCGGGCCTGACGACGACGTCGTACGGCGGTGAGGTCACGGCGGCGAGCGAGCCGACCCGCTGGGGGACATAGCGCAGCCCTCGGAAGGGCTTCAGTCGCAGGCCGTCGTCGGCCGCGGGACCTTCGCAGTTCATCCGTGCATCGTATGTGGGACCGGGCATGGGCGATGATCGGGAAAGTGAAAGACGAGGGAGAGGCGAGAGGCGATGCCGATGCAGCAGGAGATCAGGACCCGGCCGGGCGCGAGTGAGGGGGCGCTGAGCCAGGCGTACGACACCGCGCTGCTGGATCTGGACGGTGTGGTGTACGCGGGGGGCGAGGCGATCGCCCACGCCGTGGACTCGCTGCTGGTGGCGCGGGACGGCGGGATGCGGCTGGCGTATGTCACCAACAACGCGCTGCGACCTCCGGATGTGGTGGCGGCCCACCTCACCGAGCTGGGGCTGGCGGCGGACGCGGCGGAGGTCATCAACTCCGCGCAGGCGGTCGCGCGGCTCATCTCCGAGCAGGTGCCGGAGGGTTCGCGGGTGCTGGTGATCGGCGGGGAGGGGCTGCGGGTCGCGCTGCGGGAGCGGGGGCTCGTACCGGTGGAGTCGGCGGACGACGACCCGGCGGCCGTGGTGCAGGGGTACGGCGGGCCGGAGCTGCCGTGGGGCCGGTTCGGGGAGGCGTGCCTCGCGATCGCGCGGGGGGTGCCGTGGTTCGCGTCCAACACCGATCTGACGATCCCGAACGCGCGGGGCATCGTCCCGGGCAACGGTGCGGCCGTCGAGGTGGTGCGGATCGCGACCGGGGCTGAGCCGCAGGTGGCGGGGAAGCCGTTGCCGCCGATGCACCGCGAGACGATTCTGCGGACGGGGGCCCGTACCCCGCTGGTGGTGGGGGACCGGCTGGACACCGACATCGAGGGGGCGTTCAACGGCGGGGTCGATTCGCTGCTGGTGATGACGGGGGTGACGGACGGGGCCGCGCTGCTGGCCGCGGAGCCCCGGCACCGGCCGACCTATGTGGACGCCGATCTCCGGGGGCTGCTGCGGGGCCAGCCCGAGGTCTCCGGCGCCGACGGCGGGTTCGTGTGCGGGGGGTGGACCGCGTCCGTCCGGGGAGCCGGTGCGGAGCGGTCCGGTGCCGGACTGGTCCTGGAGGGGGACGGAGACCCGGTGGACGGGCTCCGGGCGCTGTGCGCCGCGGCGTGGACATACGCGGGTGACGGGGTCTGCGGGCTGGACCCGGCGAAGGCGCTGTCCCGTCTGGGGTGGTGACGGCCCGGCCGGACCCGGGGAAGGATAGGTTAGCCTAACTTCGTACCGGCCGACTGTGCGCCAGGCCGTGTGACCCCAGTCCGTGTGACCCCCGGTCCGCGTGCCGCGTGCCCCGCGCCCCTCCCGGCAACGCGGCACGCGGTACGCGGCCTTCGATCCAGGAGCACCACCACGATGCAGCGCCTCACCGCGGAATCGGTCACCCTCAGCTATGACCGGCGCGTCATCGCCGAGAATCTGTCGGTGGAGATACCCGACAACTCGTTCACGGTGATCGTCGGCCCCAACGCCTGTGGCAAGTCGACCCTGCTGCGGGCGCTGTCGCGGATGCTCAAGCCCGCCGAGGGGCGGGTGCT
This sequence comes from Streptomyces clavuligerus, assembly GCF_005519465.1. Lineage (NCBI taxonomy): Bacteria > Bacillati > Actinomycetota > Actinomycetes > Kitasatosporales > Streptomycetaceae > Streptomyces > Streptomyces clavuligerus. The sequence continues at coordinate 5,512,116 of NZ_CP027858.1, forward strand.
GCTGGACGGTCAGGCCATCCACTCGCTCCCCGCGAAGAAGGTCGCGCGGACGCTGGGCCTGCTGCCCCAGTCGTCCATCGCGCCCGACGGGATCACCGTCGCGGATCTGGTGGCGCGGGGCCGGTTCCCGCACCAGGGGCTGCTGCGGCAGTGGTCCCCCGAGGACGAGCGGATCGTCCGGGAGTCGATGGAGGCGACCGGCGTCGATCCGCTCGCGGAGCGGTATGTCGACGAGTTGTCGGGCGGGCAGCGGCAGCGGGTGTGGATCGCGATGGCGCTCGCCCAGCAGACGCCCCTGCTGCTGCTGGACGAGCCGACGACCTTCCTCGACATCCAGCACCAGCTCGAAGTGCTGGACCTCTGCGCGGAACTGCACGAGACCCAGGGGCGGACCCTGGTGGCGGTGTTGCACGACCTCAACCAGGCCGCCCGGTACGCCACGCATCTCATCGCGCTGCACGGGGGCGCTGTCGTCGCCGAGGGACCGCCGTCGGAGGTGGTCACGGCGGAGCTGGTGGAGCGGGTCTTCGGGGTGCGCAGCCAGGTCATCGAGGACCCGGAGTCGGGGACGCCGCTGGTGGTGCCGGTGGCGCGGAGGAAGCCGGGTGCGCGGCGGGCGGGTGTGACGGCGGACGTGGTGGCCGACGTGGCGACGTAGCCGCGGGCCTGTCCGCCGCGGGTGCGGGACGCGGTCGCTACAGCAGGGTTCTGAGGCGGAGCAGATCGCGGAAACCGGCCTCCAGCCGGACCCGGCCACCGGCCCACGCCTTCGCGAAGTCCAGCCGCCCGTCCACGAGGGCCACCAGGTCGTCGCCCGTCATCGCGAGCCGGATCTGCGCCTTCTCGCGGGGCGGGCCCGCCTGGGTGTCGAGCACGGTGATCGAGCCGTTCCGCAGCCGTCCGGTGAACGTGAGGTCCAGGTCCCGGACATGGCAGCTGAGCGACCGGTCGAGAGCGGTCGCGCTGCGGACGTCTCCGTCCGCGCGGGTGAGGTTGTCGCTGAGTCGCTGGAGTGCGCTGCGGCACTCGTCCATCGTCGCCATCGTGATCGACGGTACCGCAGCGCTTCACGGTAGCGTCGGGGTATGAGCGATGTGATGCCAGAGGCGGCGGAGATGCCTGGGGCGGGGGAGCCGGTCCATCCGGGCCCGGTCCCTTCTGCCGCTGCCGTCCCCGCGGTGCCGGTGCCGGAGCCGGGGCACTGGGGGCCGGAGCCCCTGGGGGTGCGGAGGACACCCACCGGCGACGCCCGGATCGACGCCCTCCTGGAACGGCTGGCCGATGCCGACCACCTCCCGGCGGAGGGACATCCGCAGGTGTACGAGGATGTACACCGGGGACTGCGTGAAGCGCTCGACGCGCTGGACGCACCCCCCGGACCCGCGCCCGCACCGGCGGGACCGACGCCTTCACCCCCGTACGACCTCAGGAGCTGAACCGCACGTGGCAGGAGCCGCCCGCCGCCGTCTCGACGCCGAACTGGTACGCCGCAGCCTCGCGCGCTCACGGGAGCACGCGGCCCAGCTGATCGCCGCCGGGCGGGTGACCGTCGGCGGCGCCGTCGCCACCAAGTCGGCCACCCAGGTCGAGACCAGCGCGGCCATCGTCGTCTCCGCCGACGCGGACGACCCCGACTACGTCTCGCGCGGCGGTCACAAGCTGGCCGGGGCGCTGGCGGCGTTCGTCCCGCTCGGGCTCCGGGTCGAGGGGCGGCGGGCGCTGGACGCGGGCGCGTCCACGGGAGGGTTCACCGATGTGCTGCTGCGCGCGGGCGCGGACCGTGTCGTCGCCGTCGACGTCGGCTACGGCCAGCTCGCCTGGTCGCTCCAGAGCGACGACCGCGTCACCGTCAAGGACCGGACCAATGTCCGGGAGCTGACCCTGGAGACGATCGACGGCCTGCCGGTCGACCTGGTGGTCGGGGACCTCTCCTTCATCCCGCTCGGACTGGTCCTGCCCGCCCTCGTCCGCGTCTCGGCGCCCGGCGCCGATCTGGTGCTGATGGTCAAGCCGCAGTTCGAGGTGGGCAAGGAACGGCTGGGCAGCGGCGGTGTGGTGCGCAGCGCCGAACTGCGCAAGGAGGCGGTGCGGACGGTGGCCGCGCGCGCGGCGGAGCTGGGGCTCGGTGTGTTGGGAGTCACCGCCAGCCCGCTCCCCGGACCGTCCGGAAACGTCGAATACTTTCTGTGGCTCAGGGCCGGGGGGCCCGAACTCGACCCGGCCGATCTCGACCGAGCAGTGGCGGAGGGACCTCGTTGACCACATCAGGCACAACGTCGGAGCGCAGGGTCTTCCTTCTCGCGCACACCGGGCGGCCGGCCGCGATCCGCAGCGCCGAACTCGTCGTCCAGGGGCTGCTGCGCTCCGGTCTGAAGGTCCGGGTGCTGCGTTCGGAGGCCGCCGATCTGCCGCTGCCGTCGTCCGTGGAGACCGTGCCCGAGGCGACACCCGATGTCCTGGAGGGCTGTGAGCTGCTGATCGTCCTCGGCGGGGACGGGACGCTGCTGCGGGGCGCCGCGTTCGCGCGGGCCTCCGGGGTGCCGATGCTCGGGGTCAACCTGGGGCGGGTCGGGTTTCTCGCCGAGGCCGAGCGGGACGACCTCGACAAGGTCGTGGACCGGGTGGTGACCCGCGCCTACGAGGTCGAGGAGCGGATGACCATCGACGTCCTGGTGCGCAGCAACGGCGATGTCGTGCACCGCGACTGGGCGCTGAACGAGGCGGCCGTGCAGAAGGTGTCGCCCGAGCGGATGCTGGAGGCGGTCCTTGAGGTCGACGGGCGGCCGGTGACGGCGTTCGGGTGCGACGGCATCGTCTGCGCCACGCCGACCGGTTCCACGGCGTACGCGTTCTCGGCGGGCGGCCCGGTGGTGTGGCCGGAGGTCGAGGCGCTACTGATGGTCCCGATCAGCGCGCACGCCCTGTTCGCCAAGCCGCTGGTGACGTCGCCGACGTCGGTCCTGGCGGTGGAGGTGCAGCCGCACACCCCGCACGGGGTGCTGTGGTGCGACGGGCGCCGGACCGTGGAGCTGCCGCCGGGGGCGCGGGTGGAGGTGCGCCGGGGCGCGGTGCCGGTACGGCTGGCCCGGCTGCACCACGCCTCGTTCACCGACCGGCTGGTGGCGAAGTTCGCGCTGCCGGTGTCGGGGTGGCGGGGCGCGCCGCGCTGACGGCCCGCGCGCGGTGCCCCGCGCGGCCCCGCCGGTGCCGTGCGGGTCGGCACTTCGGGTGAAGCGCCCGGGGTGGCTCCCGGGGTCCGCCGGTGCCTCATCGGTGCCGCGACCGAGGGGCCCGGCACCTCCCACCGGCGGTACGGGAACGGGCCAGGGGTGTGACGGGACGGGTCCCGTGTCGCGCCGGAGCGGGTCTGCGTCGCGCCGCGCCGCGGAAACCTCGTATGGTCGTGTCCGTGTTGGAGGAGATGAGGATACGGTCGCTCGGGGTCATCGACGACGCTGTCGTCGAGCTGTCCCCCGGTTTCACGGCGGTGACCGGTGAGACGGGCGCCGGCAAGACCATGGTCGTCACCAGCCTGGGGCTGCTGCTCGGCGGCCGGGCCGATCCGGCGCTGGTGCGGATCGGCGCCAAGTCGGCGGTGGTGGAGGGGCGGATCGCGGTGCCCCCCGGCGCCCCGGCGGCGCTGCGGGCCGAGGACGCCGGGGCCGAGTGCGAGGACGGCACCCTGCTGATCAGCAGGACCGTCTCGGCGGAGGGCCGCTCCCGGGCGCATGTCGGCGGTCGCGCCGTCCCGGTCGGGGTGCTGTCCGAACTCGCCGACGAGCTGGTGGCCGTCCATGGGCAGACCGATCAGCAGGGGCTGCTGCGGCCGGCGCGGCAGCGGGAGGCGCTGGACCGGTACGCGGGCCAGGCCGTCGTGAAGCCGCTGGAGCGGTACACGGCCGCCTACCGCAGGCTGCGGGCCGTCGCCTCGGAGCTGGAGACGCTGACCACGCGCGCCCGGGAGCGGGCCCAGGAGGCGGATCTCCTCCGCTTCGGACTGGACGAGATCGCCGCGGTCGAGCCCCGGGCCGGGGAGGACGTGGAGCTGGCCGCCGAGGCCGAACGGCTCGGGCACGCGGAGGCGCTGGCGTCCGCCGCGTCGCTCGCCCATGTCGCGCTGGCGGGCAACCCGGAGGACCCGGCGGACGTCGACGCGGCGACGCTGGTCGCGGGCGCCGGGCGGGCGCTGGAGAGCGTGCGTTCCCACGATCCGGCGCTGGCCTCCCTCGCGGACCGGGTGGGCGAGCTGGCCATCCTGCTCGGCGATGTGGCGGGGGAACTCGCCGGGTACGCGGATCTGCTGGACGCCGACCCGCGGCGGCTGGCCGCCGTCGAGGAGCGGCGGGCCGCGCTGACCGGGCTGACCCGCAAGTACGGGCAGGACATCACCCAGGTGCTCGCCTGGGCGGAGGAGGGTGCGGCCCGGCTGACCGAGCTGGACGGCGACGACGACCGCATCGGTGAGCTGGCCGAGGAGCGGGATGTGCTCCGCGGTGAGCTGTCGGAGCTGGCGCGGGCGCTGACGGACGCGCGGACGGAGGCGGCGGAGCGGTTCGCCGGGGCGGTCACCCGGGAGCTGGCGTCGCTGGCGATGCCGCACGCCCGGGTCTCGTTCGCGATCCGGCAGACCGAGGACCCGGAGGGCGTGGAGGTCGGCGGCCGGACCGTGGCGTACGGTCCGCAGGGCGTCGACGAGGTCGAACTGCTGCTCGCCCCGCACCCGGGAGCGCCGCCCCGGCCGATCGCGAAGGGCGCGTCGGGCGGTGAACTGTCGCGGGTGATGCTGGCGGTGGAGGTGGTCTTCGCGGGGACCGATCCGGTGCCGACGTATCTGTTCGACGAGGTCGACGCGGGGGTCGGCGGCCGGGCGGCCGTCGAGATCGGCCGCAGGCTGGCGAAGCTGGCGAAGACCGCGCAGGTGGTGGTGGTGACGCATCTGCCGCAGGTGGCGGCGTTCGCCGACCGTCAGCTCCTGGTCGAGAAGACGAACGACGGTTCGGTGACCCGCAGCGGGGTCACCGTCCTGGAGGGCGAGGACCGGGTGCGGGAGCTGTCCCGGATGCTCGCCGGACAGGAGGACTCGCAGACCGCGCGCGCCCACGCCGAAGAACTCCTGGCGGCGGCCCGCGCGGACGCGTAGGGGTACCGGGCCGTCTCCGGGGCGGGGACGGGGCCCTCGCGCCGGGGCGCCCGTGCCTGCCTCGGCTGCGGGCGGGCCCTCCCGCGCCGGTGTCCGGGCTCCGGACCGGCCCGCCCCGACCTGCCGCCGGGGTACCCGGGCCCGGCGGGCCCCTCCGCCGGACTGCACGTCCGGGCGTCTGCCGTCGGCCCGGCCGCGCCCACGGGGTGACCCGGCCCCGTCGGCCGGGCGGAGACACCACGCGCCCCGTACACCGGGGCCGGGGCCGTTGTCCGGTGGCCCTGGCCGTTTCCGCCCGCTTCGGTCCTGTGCGCTGTCCGGTGTCCGAGCGGCTGTGGTGGCCGGGCGGTCCGGTGGCTGTTCGGCGGCTTGGTGCCGGTCGGGAGTCGCGGAGGCGGCCTCTGGGGCGACGGGGGCAGTGCGGGCATGCGGTGGGCTTCCGGGCGGGCTGTCCGGCTGTGGTCACAGGCCGCCCCTGCGGTAGGGCGGGGGCCGGGGCCGCTGTCCGGTGGCTCCGGCTGTTTCCGTCCGCTGTGGTCCTGTGGGCCCTGTGCTGTTCGCCGGGGGCGTCCCGTGTCCTCTCGCGTTCTCCGGTGTTCGAGCGGCTGTGGTCATGTGGCGGGGCCCGGCGGGCCGTGTTCGGGCCGGGTGCCGTCCGGTGTGCTCGTGCGGCCGTTTCGGTGCGGACCGGTGGGGGATCGTGGAGCGCCCGCCCGGGCCGCCGGGGGTCCTGGGCGCCTCGGGTGCCCACGGGTCTGGTCCGCGGCGGCTTCCGGGCGGGCGGTCCGGCTGCGGTCACAGGCCGCCCTGTGCGGCGGGACCCGGCGGCCGGTCCGGGCGGGGCCGGTCGGGGATCGTGGAGGCCGATCCCGGGGCGACGGGGTCCCGTTTGCTCCGGCGTCCACGCGGCCGTGCGGTGCTTCCGGGCCGGGCGGTCCGGCGTTCGAACGGCTGTGGTGCGGGGGCGCTGGCCGGTGTGTCTGTGCCGTCGCTCCGGTGTGGACGGGCGGAGGATCCCGACGCGCCGCTCCCCGCCCGGACGGGTCCCGTGGGCCCCGGTGCCGCCTCCCGGCCGGGGCGGGGTGAGGGACGCACGGTCCGTCGTCCCGTCCCCGGTCCCGCGGGGCCGGGAGAGCGGTGGCTCACCCATGTGAGTGATCCCGGAGGGGCGGAGGCCCAGGTCGCGCACGGAGGCGGTGTCGGAACGTGCGTGCGGGCTGGCATTCTTGGCGGGTGACACAGCTCCGTACGGTCCAGGTGCTGGGCGGCGGCAGCGCGGGCAGCAGCGCGCATGTCCGGTCACTGGCCGCGGGGCTGGTGGCCCGGGGGGTGCGGGTGACGGTGTGTGCCCCCGCCGAACTGGACCAGGTCTATGACTTCCCGGGGGCGGGCGCCTCCTTCGCCCCCGTGCCCCGGCGCGGCGACCCGGCGGCGGTGGGGGCCCTGCGGTCGGTCTGCGCGAGCGCGGACCTGGTGCACGCGCACGGTCTGAACGCGGCGGTGCGCAGCGCGCTGGCGCTGAGCGGGCTGCGGATACCGCTCGTCGTCACCTGGCACACCCGGGCCCAGGACGAGGGGGCGCGGGGCCGGGTGCTCCGGCTGCTGGAGCGCCGGGCGGCACGGGCCGCGGCGATCGTCCTCGGCACCTGTTCCGAGCTGGTCGACCGGGCCCGCAAGCGCGGTGCGCGCGATGCCCGGCTGGCTCCGCTCACGGTCCCGGCGGTCCTCCCGCGCCGCGCTCCGGCCGTCGGACCGGTCCCTGCGGGACGGCCTCTGGTGCTGGCCGTGGGCCCGCTGACACCGGACGGCGGCTATGGGACGCTGCTCGACGCGGCGGCGCTCTGGCGCGAGCTGGACCCTGTACCGCTGGTGGTGATCGCGGGAGAGGGACGGGAACGGGCCGCGCTGGAGCGGAGGATCGCCGCCGAGGGGCTGCCGGTGCGGCTGCTGGGGCGGCGCGAGGACGTCACCGCGCTGCTCACGGCCACCGACATCGCCGTGCTGCCGAGCCGCTGGGAGGCGCGCTCCCTGCTGGCGCAGGAGTCGCTGCGGCTGGGCGTGCCGCTCGTCGCGACGGCCGTGGGCGGGGTGCCCGAACTGGTCGGCGACGGCGCGGAGCTGGTGCCGTACGGGGACGGGGGCGCGCTCGCGGTCACCGTCGCCGAACTGCTGGGGAACCGGTCCCGGCGCGCGGAGCTGGCCCGGCGGGGCAGGGCGCAGGCGGCGGGGTGGCAGACGGAGGACGAGACCGTCGCCCAGGTGCTGAGCGTCTACGACGAACTGGTGTCCCGCTGACCGTCCCGCTCCCCCGGGCAGCCGCTCAGCGGGGGACGTGCCGCCGGGCGTGCAGCGCCAGTGTGAGGGCCAGGACGGTCTGCGGGTCGTCGAGGTCGGTCCCGAGGAGTTCGGAGATCCGGGCCAGCCGGTTGTAGAGGGTCTGCCGGTTGAGATGCAGCTCCCGGGCGGTCTCCGCCTTGCGGCCCGCGTGGCGGAGATAGGTCTCCAGCGTCGGCAGCAGCGGTGGGCGCGCCCCGGCGTCGTGGTCGCGGAGCGGGCCGATCGCCCGGTCGACGAAGGCCGCCAGGTCGGGGTGGTCGCGCAGCCGCCACAGCAGCAGTTCGGTGTCGAGGCGGCGGGCGTCGTGCCAGGGCTCGTCCGGCAGCCCCTGCGCGGCGGTCGCCGCCTCCGCCGCGTGCCGCAGCCCGGCGGAGGCCGCCGTCCAGCCGCCCGCCATCCCGACGACCACGACCGGTGGGGCGGCGCCCGGCCGGATCAGCCCGGCCCGTGCCGCCCCGGCCCGGAGCGCCGCGGCGACCCGGTCGGCGACGGCGGTCCGCTCGGTCTCGGCGCGCAGCCCCACGAGGAGCGGCACCCGGCCCTCCACGGGACGCACCCCGAGCAGGACGGGCACCCCCACGGCGGAGAGTTCGTCGGCCGTCGCGCGGACCAGCGGGGTCCAGCCGCCCGGCGGCACCGAGGGCGACAGCCGCATCACGACCGGCAGCAGGGGGCCTTCGCCGGGCCGGAAGCCGAGGACCCGTGCCTGCGCGGGGGCGTCGTCGGCCGCGATCCGGCCCTCCGCGAGGTCGGTGAGGAAGTCCCCGCGCCCCCGGGCAGCCAACTCCTCCTCCTGGTGTGCCTGCATCAGGACGACGGCCAGCAGCCCCGCGGCCCGTTCGGCGGCCATCCGGTGCACCGTCAGCAGCGGGGAGCCGACGGCGGGCAGCACCAGCCGGGCCCGTACCGACGCGGTTCCCGGGCCCCCGGCGGGGAGGTCGACGAGGACGGTCCCGGCGGGCGGGGACTCGCGGGCGGCCCGCTGTCCCCGCAGCCCCTCCCAGATCTGGAGCGGGTCGGCGCCCGGCGCGGCGGACGCGCAGCCCGCCGCGTACAGCAACTGCCCCTCCGGGGTCTCCAGGAAGGCCGGGGTCCCGGTGAAGTCGGCGAGGATGCGCAGCACCTGCGGCACCCCGCCGCCGTCGAGCAGCACCCCGGTGCAGCGCCGGTGCACCTCCTCGGCCCGCCGCAGCAGACCGTAGTGACCGTTGACGATCTCGGTGTGGATCTCCTCGGTCACGGAGACGAAGGGCACCTCGCGGTGGAGCTGCACCAGGGGGAGGCCCGTGGTGCGGGCCGTGTCCACGATCGCCGACGGCAGCCGGGCGAAGCGCGGGCCCAGCTCCACCACCAGCGCGGCGATGCCCCGCTCGGCGAGCCTGCGGACGAACGTCCGCTGTTCGGCGGGGCGGGTGCCCAGGCCCAGGCCGGTGGTGAGCAGCAGTTCGCCGCCCTTGAGGAGGGAGGCGATGTTGGGGACCTCGCCGGCGTGCACCCAGCGCACGGTCCGGCCCAGCCGGTCGGCCCCGGCGAGGACTTCCGGCAGCCCGGAGCGGAGTCCCGGCAGTTCGAGCGCCCTGCGCACGGTGATGCCGCCCTGGGCTTCGTCTCGCGTCTCCACTGAACTGCCGCCTCGCGCTCGCCTCGGTCCGGACCCGGTCGGTCCGGACGCTACAGCGTGCGCTCGGGCGCCGCCGTCCCGGATGTGGACGGGGAGCGCCTCCGGCGGTGCGGGGCCCGGGGTACCGGGGCCCCTTCGGCGTACGTGTTCGGCGGCCGTGCGGTTCGGGGCCGTGCCGATCGGCGTCGTCGGCCGCCGTGCGGGCCCGGCCGGGTGTCAGCCGCCGTATGCCCCCGAGGCCGTCAGCCGCAGTGCCGTGTCGATCAGGGGAACGTGGCTGAACGCCTGCGGGAAGTTCCCCACCTGCCGCTGGAGCCTCGGGTCCCACTCCTCCGCCAGCAGCCCCAGGTCGTTGCGGAGCGCCAGCAGCCGTTCGAAGAGCTTGCGGGCCTCGTCCACCCGGCCGATCATCGCCAGGTCGTCGGCCATCCAGAACGAGCAGGCGAGGAACGCGCCCTCGTCGCCCTCCAGGCCGTCCACCCCGGCGTCCTCGCCCGCCGTCGGGTAGCGCAGGATGAAGCCGTCCTCCGTGGACAGCTCCCGCTGGATCGCCTCGATGGTGCCGATGACCCGCTTGTCGTCGGGCGGCAGAAAGCCCATCTGCGGGATGAGCAGCAGCGAGGCGTCCAGCTCCCGGGAGCCGTAGGACTGGGTGAAGGTGTTCCGCTCCTTGTCGTACCCCTTCTCGCAGACATCGCGGTGGATGTCGTCGCGCAGCTCCCGCCAGCGCTCCAGCGGGCCGTCGGCGTCCCCGGCCTCGATCAGCCGGATGGTGCGGTCCACGGCGACCCAGGCCATCACCTTGGAGTGGACGAAGTGCCGGCGCGGGCCGCGCACCTCCCAGATGCCCTCGTCCGGCTCCATCCAGTGCTGCTCCAGGTACTGGATCAGCTTGAGCTGGAGCAGCGAGGCATAGTCGTTGCGGGCGAGACCGGTCATATGGGCCAGGTGCAGGGCCTCGGTGACCTCGCCGTACACATCGAGCTGGAGCTGGTGGGCGGCGCCGTTGCCGACCCGGACCGGGCGGGAGTTCTCATAGCCGGGCAACCAGTCCAGCTCCGCCTCGCCCAGCTCCCGTTCCCCGGCGATGCCGTACATGATCTGGAGGTTCTCGGGGTCGCCCGCGACGGCCCGCAGCAGCCACTCGCGCCAGGCGCGGGCCTCGTCGCGGTAGCCGGTGCGCAGCAGCGAGGAGAGGGTGATGGCGGCGTCGCGCAGCCAGGTGTAGCGGTAGTCCCAGTTCCGTACGCCGCCGATCTCCTCCGGGAGGGAGGTGGTGGGCGCGGCGACGATGCCGCCGGTGGGGGCGTAGGTGAGGGCCTTGAGGGTGATCAGCGAGCGGACCACGGCCTCGCGGTAGGGGCCGTGGTACGTGCACTGCTCCACCCAGTCGCGCCAGAACTCGGTGGTCGCCTCCAGCGCGGCCTCGGGTTCGGGCAGCGCGGGCGGCTGGTGGTGCGAGGGCTGCCAGCTCAGGGTGAAGGCGACCCGCTCGCCCGGGGCGACGGTGACGTCGGAGTAGGTGGTCAGGTCCTCGCCGTGGGTCTCGGCCCCGGTGTCCAGCCAGACCGAGTCGGGTCCGGCGACGGCGACGGTGCGCCCGTCGACCTTGTGCACCCAGGGCACGATCCGGCCGTAGCTGAAACGCATCCGCAGCGAGGAACGCACGGGCACCCGCCCGCTGACGCCCTCCACGATCCGGATGAGCTGCGGCGCCCCGTCGCGCGGGGGCATGAAGTCCGTCACCCGGACCGTGCCGCGCGGGGTGTCCCACTCCGACTCCAGGATCAGGGAGTCCCCGCGATAGCGCCGGCGGTCGGCCGCCGGCGGCTCGGTGTGCTCGGGGTGGGCGGGGCCCACCCTCCAGAATCCGTGCTCCTCGGTGCCGAGCAGCCCGGCAAAGACGGCATGCGAGTCGAAGCGCGGCAGGCACAGCCAGTCGGCGGTGCCGTCCCGGCAGACCAGTGCGGCGGTCTGCATGTCTCCGATGAGTGCGTAATCCTCGATGCGCCCGGCCACGTGCATCTCCAGTCGAACAGCCACGTCCGCCCCTCGGGGCGCTTACTGCGAAGGGTCGCCGACGAGCCTTGGGTCACGGTTTCACCTCGGGGATGTCGCTTTTGGCCTATTCCACCCGTTGCCCCGCCACCACCCTGCTCAGATGAGCGCGCCCCTGCGCGTTTCTCGGCAAAGCGAGTGTCCGCAGGATACGACGCACCGGACCCTTCCGCGTGGCGGTCTCGACAACCGGTCTGCTCCGAACGGGTGAGCCAAGGGTGATGCCCAGGTGAGAGCCGTCGGGGGCAGGCAAAGCCGTCGATGGGGGCGTGGCCGGAAGCGGTCCCTCCCGGTCGCTGATACCCTGGTACCCCGTGGACCGGGACCGTCCTGTGCTCAAGCAGGGGCCCCGCAACCGCAGCGACGGCACCCCCTGGACGACCGGGGAGGTCCGCCGGCCCGCAGCCCCTCACCCTCGCGACCACGGGAGCCCCCCTTTGGCGATGCCGCCCAAATCCATGACGACCAAGCACATCTTCGTCACCGGGGGTGTCGCCTCCTCCCTCGGCAAGGGCCTGACGGCCTCCAGCCTGGGCGCTCTGCTCAAGGCGCGGGGGCTCAAGGTCACGATGCAGAAGCTCGACCCGTATCTGAACGTCGACCCGGGCACGATGAACCCCTTCCAGCACGGCGAGGTGTTCGTCACCAACGACGGCGCCGAGACCGACCTGGACATCGGCCACTACGAGCGCTTCCTCGACGTCGACCTCGACGGCTCCGCGAATGTCACCACCGGGCAGGTCTATTCCCAGGTGATTGCCAAGGAGCGGCGCGGTGAGTACCTGGGTGACACCGTGCAGGTCATCCCGCACATCACCAACGAGATCAAGCACCGCATCCGCCGGATGGCCACCGACGACGTCGACGTCGTGATCACCGAGGTCGGCGGCACCGTCGGCGACATCGAGTCGCTGCCGTTCCTGGAGACCGTCCGCCAGGTCCGCCACGAGGTCGGCCGGGACAACGTCTTCGTCGTGCACATCTCGCTGCTGCCGTACATCGGCCCCTCCGGCGAGCTGAAGACCAAGCCCACCCAGCACTCCGTCGCCGCCCTGCGCAACATCGGCATCCAGCCGGACGCCATCGTGCTGCGCGCCGACCGTGACGTCCCCGTCGCGATCAAGCGCAAGATCTCCCTGATGTGCGACGTGGACGAGGCCGCCGTGGTCGCGGCCATCGACGCCAAGTCGATCTACGACATCCCCAAGGTGCTCCACACCGAGGGCCTGGACGCCTATGTCGTCCGCAAGCTGGACCTGCCCTTCCGCGATGTGGACTGGTCCACCTGGGACGACCTGCTGGACCGGGTGCACAACCCCGACCACGAGGTCACCGTCGCGCTCGTCGGCAAGTACATCGACCTGCCCGACGCGTATCTCTCCGTCACCGAGGCGCTGCGCGCGGGCGGCTTCGCCAACCGCGCCCGCGTCAAGATCAAGTGGGTCACGTCCGACGACTGCCGGACGGCCTCGGGCGCGGCCCGCCAGCTCTCCGACGTGGACGGCATCTGCATCCCCGGCGGCTTCGGCGACCGCGGTGTCAGCGGCAAGGTCGGCGCGATCCAGTACGCCCGCGAGAACAAGATCCCGCTGCTCGGCCTCTGTCTGGGCCTCCAGTGCATCGTGATCGAGGCGGCCCGCAACCTCGCCGGGATCACCGAGGCGAACTCCACCGAGTTCGACGCGACCACCGCCCACCCGGTGATCTCCACCATGGAGGAGCAGCTCGCGTACGTCGAGGGCGCGGGCGACCTCGGCGGCACCATGCGGCTCGGCCTCTACCCGGCCAAGCTGGCCGAGGGCTCCATCGTCCGCGAGGTCTACGGCGAGGAGCCCTATGTGGAGGAGCGCCACCGCCACCGCTACGAGGTGAACAACGCCTACCGCGCCGAGCTGGAGAAGAAGGCGGGCATCCTCTTCTCCGGCACCAGCCCCGACAACAAGCTGGTCGAGTACGTGGAGTACCCGCGCGAGGTGCACCCCTACCTCGTCGCCACCCAGGCCCACCCGGAGCTGCGCTCCCGCCCGACCCGTCCGCACCCGCTCTTCGCCGGTCTGGTGAAGGCGGCCGTCGAGCGCCAGTCGGCCCAGGGCGAGTAGGGCGCGACGCGCGGCGGGCCCGGACCGGCCCCGCCGCGCGACCGGCCGCCCGGCGGGCACCGCGCCCCGCCGGGCACCCGCCGACCAGGCGTTACCGTTGACCGGGGTACATGTCGTCACTGAGACATGTACCCCGGTCGACGTGTTCCAGGGGAGAACCGCGTACGTCTACGGGAGGACAGCGCACATGGACAGGCCCGCGATCATCGAGGACACCCCCGAGGAGTGGCGCGTCACCGCGACCGCGACCCCGTTCCGGGGCAACAAGACCAGCGTCCGCACGGACGACGTGGTCATGCCCGACGGCTCGGTGGTACGCCGCGACTACCAGGTCCACCCGGGCTCGGTCGCCGTGCTCGCCCTCGACGGGGACGGCCGCGTCGTGGTGCTCCGCCAGTATCGGCACCCCGTGCGCCAGAAGCTGTGGGAGATCCCGGCCGGGCTGCTCGACGTACCCGGGGAGAACCCGCTCCACGCGGCACAGCGCGAGCTGTACGAGGAGACCCATGTCAAGGCCGAGGACTGGCGGGTGCTGATCGACGTCTACACCACGCCCGGCGGCTGCGACGAGGCCGTACGGATCTTCCTCGCCCGGGAGCTGTCGGACGCCGAGGGCGAGCGCTTCGACGTCTCCGAGGAGGAGGCCGACATGGAGCTGGCGCGGGTGCCGCTGACCGATCTGGTGCGCGGGGCGCTCGCGGGGGAGCTGCACAACAACTGCCTGGTGGTGGGGGTGCTCGCGGCGGCCACCGCGCTCGCGGGCGAGGGATTCGACGCCCTGCGCCCGGCGGACGCCCCCTGGCCGGCCCGCCCCTTCGACGCCTGAGAACACCCGAGAACACCCGAGAACGCCCGAAGAACACCTGAGAACGCCCGAGGACTTCCGACGACTCCACCGACGACTCCGCCGAGGGCGTCCGACAGTGCCCGGGGACGTGCGGGGACGTGCGGGGACGTGCGGGGCGCAGCGGGGTCCGGGCGGCCCCGCTGTCCCCGGCCGCTTCCGGGGCTCGGGGCGTCCGCCGCGCCCGGCCCCCGGAAGCGGCCCGGACAGGTCCATCCGGCGCTACCGGTCGGATCATCGTTCCATCTGCTGATCCGATCAGGTGATATGACGGACACGCTCCTTCCGATCCGTCGCAGAGAGTGAACTACGCTCGTCGGAGCCCGCGTGGATTCCCCGCGGGCCGACAGACGCACGGACTGAACGGGAGCGTGGCCCGTGACGGATCAAGCGGTGGACTCGGGCGGCCGGGCCGACGCGTCCCGGGGTCAGTTCTGCGGCCGGCAGCGGGAGTTGGCCTCCCTGCGGGCCGACATCCAGCGGGCGGGCCTGGACACCATCGCGGGCCGCGGCGCCCCGCGCGCACGGGTGCTCCTGATCGCCGGACGGCCCGGCTCCGGGCGGACCGCGCTCGCCGAGCGACTGATCGCCACGGTCGCCGCCGACTACCCCGACGGGGTGCTGCGGGCCCGGCTCACCGAACCCGGCGGACGCCGGGTCCCCACCGAGGAGACCGCCCGCGAACTGCTCGACGCCCTCGGGGTCCAGGGCCCTCCCGGCGCGGACGGGGACGAGCTGTCGCACCTCTTCCGGCAGGAGGCCGCGGGCCGCCGGGGTGTGATCCTGCTCGATGACGCGGCCGACGCCGAACAGGTCGACCCCCTGCTCCCCGATGTCTCCGCCTGCCTCGTCGTCGCCGTCTCGGACGGCCCCCTCACCGGCATCCCCGGAGTGCGGCCCTGCACCGTCGGCGGCCTGGACCCCAAGGCGGCCATCGAACTGCTCACCGGGTACGCCGGGTCCGTACGGGTCACCGTCGACCCGCAGGCCGCCGAGTCCGTCGCCGAGGAGTGCGGCGGACAGCCCGCCGCCCTGGTCCTGGTCGGCGGCTGGCTCGCCGCCCGCCCCTCCCTCTCCGTCGCCGACGCCACCCGGCAGCTGCGCGCGCTGCCCGACGAGGGCGAGGGCCCGCCCGGTGTCGCCCGCCCGCTGGTCCGCGCCTTCCGGCTGGCGTACGCGTCGCTGCCGCGGCCCACCGCCCGGATGCTGCGGCTGCTCCACCTCGCCCCCGCCGGGCTCGCCGACGCGCACACGGCGTCCTCGCTCGGCGGCTGCTCGCTCACCCAGGCCCAGGAGGCGCTGGACGGTCTCACGGCCCTCGGGCTGCTGCACCGCGCCGGGGAGCGCTACCGGGTGCCGGGCGCGCTGGCCCCGCTGCTGATCGCGCTGACCGGCAGCACCGACAAGCCCGAGGAGGTGCACCTGGCCCGGGCCCGGATGCTGGAGCGGACCGTACGGCAGCTCCACGCCTGCCGCGCGGTCACCGAACCGGAGGACGCGGCGGCCCGGGAGGCGGTCGCCAGGATGCCCGCCGGGCTGCGGTTCCCGCACCCGGCCGCCGCCGCGGAGTGGCTGCGGCTGCGGCAGGGCGCGCTGCTGGCGGCGGCCCGGGTCGCCGTGGCCGACGGCGAGCTGGACACCCTCGCGCGACGGCTGGTCTCCGCGCTGGTCCGGGCGCTGGCCGCGCACCGGGGCACCGAGGCCGCCGCCCCCGAGCTGTACGCCCTGCACCGGCTGGTGCTCTCCGTCGCCGAGCGCCGGGGGCTGCACCGCGAGCGGGCCGCCGCCCTGCTCAACCTGGCCGACCTGGACGCCGCGACCGGACGGACCGAGGAGGCGCTCGCCCGCTATCGGGCCGCGCTGGACGCCGGACGGGCCGCGCGGGACCCCTATGCGATCGGCCGCGCGATGGAATCCGTAGGCGGCGCCCACCAGGAGCTGGGGGACTGGAACCGGGCCGCCGACTGGTACGGCAGGGCCCTGGTGGAACGCCAGTCCCGGGGCGAGCGCGCCGACGAGGCCCGGCTGTACGGGCGGCTCGCCACCGTCCACACCTACGCGGGCCGCTACGGCGAGGCCCTGCGCCACTGGCGCGCGTCCGTCGCCGGGTACCGCAGGGTGGGCGATCTCCCCTCCCAGGCGCGGGCCCTGAGCGAGGTCGCCCGGGTGCAGGAGTACGCGGGCCGCCCCCAGGAGTCGCTGCGCACCTGCCAGGAAGCGGTCGAGTGGGCCCGTCAAGCCGGTGACCTGCGGCTTCAAGCCGCGCTACAGCTCCGTCTGGCAGATACCCGGGAGCATCTGGGCGATCCGGCCGGTGCCCGGTTGCACCGGGGCGCGGCGGAGCGCCTGCTCGAACGGCTCGACGGCCCCGGCGGCGCGGAGGCTGAGCCGGACGGGGCCCGGACACGTGACAAGGGTGACAGGGGCGCGGAGCGGGAGCGGCAGGCGCGCGGGGAGTCGGCCGGGGAGCGGGAGGGGCGGGTGGAGCAGGGGAATCAAGGGAATCAAGGGGAACGGGGGGATCAGGGCGGCCAGCAAAGATCTACAGAAGGGAGAAGAGGGGGTTCTGCCTGCGAAATCCGTAGCGCCTTCGTCGAAGATTAGTGGTTTGTAAGGCTAGACACCGAGTCTTCCTTCATTAAACTGGCTCCACCGCGTCTTTTCCGTGGTGTCTCCCGGTGCGTGCCTTGCGCCCGGGTATGTATGGAATTACCCCCCCTGGGTTACCCCCTGTGTTCCCTGTATCCCCCTGAGCCAAGGACCGTGATCGACGTGAAGGTCGGCATCCCCCGCGAGGTCAAGAACAACGAGTTCCGGGTGGCGATCACCCCCGCCGGTGTGCACGAGCTGGTGCGCCACGGCCACGAGGTCCTCGTCGAGCAGAACGCCGGTGTCGGCTCCTCCATCACGGACGACGAGTACCTTGCCGCCGGTGCCCGCATCCTGCCCACGGCCGACGAGGTGTGGGCCACCGCCGACCTGCTGCTGAAGGTCAAGGAGCCGATCGCGGAGGAGTACCACCGCCTCCGCAAGGACCAGACCCTCTTCACCTATCTCCACCTCGCCGCCTCCCGCGAGTGCACCGACGCGCTGCTGGCCTCCGGCACCACCGCGATCGCCTACGAGACGGTCGAGACCGCGAGCCGCGCCCTGCCGCTGCTCGCCCCGATGTCCGAGGTCGCGGGCCGCCTCTCGCCGCAGGTCGGCGCCTACCACCTGATGCGCTCGGCCGGTGGCCGGGGCATCCTGCCGGGCGGTGTCCCGGGCACCCACGCGGGCCGCGCCGTCGTCATCGGCGCCGGTGTCTCCGGCTGGAGCGCCACCCAGATAGCCGTGGGCATGGGCTTCCATGTCACCCTGCTCGACAAGGACATCAACAAGCTCCGCGAGGCCGACAAGGTCTTCGGCACCAAGGTCCAGACGATCGTCTCCAACGCCTATGAGCTGGAGCAGGCCGTCGTCCAGGCCGACCTCGTCATCGGCGCGGTGCTCATCCCCGGCGCCAAGGCCCCCAAGCTGGTCACCAACGAGCTCGTCGCCAAGATGAAGCCCGGAAGTGTCCTTGTCGACATCGCGATCGACCAGGGCGGCTGCTTCGAGGACTCGCGTCCCACCACCCACGCCGAGCCGACCTTCACCGTCCACAACTCGGTCTTCTACTGCGTCGCCAACATGCCCGGCGCGGTCCCGAACACCTCGACGTACGCGCTCACCAACGCGACGCTGCCGTACATCGTCGAGCTGGCCAACCGGGGCTGGGCCGAGGCGCTGCGCCGGGACCCGGCGCTGGCGCTGGGCCTCAACACCCATGACGGACAGGTCGTCTACGGCCCGGTGGCCGAGGCCCACGGGCTGCCCCGCACCGAGCTGCGCACGCTCATCGGCTGACGCGGCGCCGCCCCGGCCGGTCAACCCGAGCCGTCAACATCACTCCCCCGGCCGGACCTTGCCCCCTGAGGTCCGGCCGGAGGTGTGTCCGGACCCCGGCGGGCGGCCCCAACTCGCCGCGTACGCAACCCTTCAGCCGATTCGCACCCCTCGCGAAGCCCCGCGACACACGGTGTCCGGATGGTCCCGCACCCTTGACAGAACGGTGTTCCGTTGCCGACACATCGGGCCGCTTCCGGCGGATTGTGTTGCTGCGGAGCGGTGACACGCCATAGAGTCGCCAACCGTCGGCATGGTGCCACGCTGACCTATCGATAAAGTCCTGGTCACGTCCAAAGGAGGCAAGACGACTTGTGAATGAGTCGACATTTACTCCCGGAGGCGGTCACGCGGTCACGCCCATGAGGGGAGTGCACCCGGCGTCCGGACCGGGCGCTGTCGGCTCCGCGGCGGTCCGTTCCCGCGCATCCCTCGCGACCCGCCAGGACACCCCGCGCATGACGACAGCCCACACGATGAAGATGATGGACGGCCTACACGTGAACGCCACGGCCGGCAACGAGAGTGGCCGAGAGTCCACCCACTTCGCCGCCTACGAGGAACTCCCCGAGGGGCACTTCTACGACCCCGACGCCGAATACGAGCCCGACCCCGAGTACGCGGCCACCCTCGCGCCCGACGCCGCGCGCCAGCGCCGTGAGCGGATCGGTCCCACCGGGCGGCCCCTGCCGTACTTCCCGATCCCGGGCCCGCTGACCGACCACGGACCCGCGAAGATCATCGCGATGTGCAACCAGAAGGGCGGCGTGGGCAAGACCACGTCGACCATCAACCTGGGTGCCGCGCTCGCGGAGTACGGACGGCGGGTCCTGCTGGTCGACTTCGACCCGCAGGGCGCCCTCTCCGTCGGTCTCGGCGTCAACCCGATGGAACTGGACCTGACCGTCTACAACCTGCTCATGGAGCGGGGCATGTCGGCGGACGAGGTACTGCTCAAGACGGCCGTGCCCAATATGGACCTGCTGCCGAGCAACATCGACCTGTCGGCCGCCGAGGTCCAGCTCGTGAGCGAGGTCGCGCGCGAGTCGACCCTTCAGCGGGCGCTCAAGCCCCTGATGTCGGACTACGACTACATCGTGATCGACTGTCAGCCGTCCCTCGGTCTGCTCACGGTCAACGCCCTGACGGCGGCCCACAAGGTGATCGTCCCGCTGGAGTGCGAGTTCTTCGCGCTGCGCGGGGTGGCACTGCTCACCGAGACCATCGAGAAGGTCCAGGAGCGGCTCAACCCCGAACTGGAGCTGGACGGCATCCTCGCCACGATGTACGACTCGCGCACCGTGCACAGCCGTGAGGTGCTGGCCCGGGTGGTCGAGGCGTTCGGCGACCACGTCTACCACACCGTCATCGGGCGCACCGTGCGTTTCCCGGAGACCACCGTGGCCGGTGAGCCCATCACCACCTACGCGTCGAACTCGGTCGGCGCCGCAGCGTACCGCCAGCTCGCCAGGGAGGTGCTCGCCCGGTGTCACGCCGAGTGAGTCTGCCCGGCGCCGACGAGCTGTTCCGCACCACCGGGGGGACGGCCCTCCAGCCGTCGTCGCCGCGCACCAGGCCGACGGCGGGCGAGCCGAGGGTGCCCGCCCCGGCGGGGGAGAGCGACCCGCTGGAGACCCCGGCGGCGGGGCCCGGTGCCCAGGAGCACCCGGCATCCGGGTCCGGCGGCGGCGGTGAGGGCCGCGGCCGGGCCGAGGAGGCCCCGGCGCAGCCCGCGTCCGCCGCGGCCAGGGGGCGCCGCCCGCAGACCGCCCAGCCCGCGCAGGAAAGCGCCGCCGCCCCGGCGCGCCGCGCCCCCCGGGGCCGGGCGAACCGCCGCCCCAGCGGGCGGGAACGCCATGACGAGAAGATCACGGTCTATGTCTCGGCCGAGGAGCTGATGGACCTCGAACACGCGCGGCTGGTGCTGCGCGGTGAGCACGGACTCGCGGTGGACCGCGGGCGGATCGTGCGCGAGGCCGTGGCCGTGGTCCTCGCCGATCTGGAACAGCGCGGCGACGCGAGCATTCTCGTCCGTCGGCTGCGGGGGCGCTGAGGGTAGCCTCGCGCTGGCCCCTCGCACCGGCCCGCCGTCCGGCGGACCGGCCGCCGCGGTGGGCCGCCCGCTCCCTCGCCCTTCCCCGCGTTTGGACCGTCGATGCCCCCGACCGACCTGCCCCGACCCCCGCGTCGCACCCTGGGCCGGGGTCCCGGGGCGGCCCCGGAGACGGAACGGGACGAGTCCTGCGCGCCCCCGGAGCCCCCGGAGTGCCCGGCAGCGGACCCCGTACCGGACATCCCCGTGCAGGACATTCCCGTGCAGGACGGTCCCGTACCGCGTGGGCCGGTGCGGGACACCCCTGCCGACGACGCCCCTGCCGACGACGTCCCCGCCGACGACAGCGACGACAGCGACGGCACGGGTGAAACGGGTGAACCGGGCTGGGCGGACGAATCGGATGGGGCGAACGGGGCGGCGGAGGGCGCGCCCGGGGAGGACCGCCGGTTCACGGTGCGGCTCGCCAACTTCGAGGGGCCCTTCGACCTCCTCCTCCAGCTCATCTCCAAGCACAAGCTGGATGTGACGGAGGTCGCCCTCTCCAGGGTCACCGACGAGTTCATGACGTACATCCGGGCCCTGGGCGACGACTGGGACCTCGACCAGACCACCGAGTTCCTGGTGGTCGCCGCGACCCTGCTCGACCTCAAGGCGGCCCGGCTGCTGCCCGCCGCCGAGGTCGAGGACGAGGCCGACCTCGCCCTGCTGGAGGCCCGGGACCTGCTCTTCGCCCGGCTGCTCCAGTACCGCGCGTACAAGCAGATCGCCGGAATCCTCGCCGATCGCCTGGACGCCGAGGGCCGCCGTTTCCCCCGGACCGTCGGGCTGGAGCCGCACCACGCCGATCTGCTGCCCGAGGTGGTCATCAGCATCGGCGCCGAGGGGTTCGCGAGGCTCGCGGCCAAGGCGGCCCGGCCCCGGCCCCGGCCGCAGCTCTATGTCGACCACATCCACGCCCCCCTGGTCAGCGTGCGCGAGCAGGCCCGGATCGTGGTCGCGCTGCTGCGGGAACGGGGCCGGGCCACCTTCCGCGAGCTGGCCGAGGGCACCGAGGACACCCTCACCGTCGTCGCCCGCTTCCTCGCCCTGCTGGAGCTGTACCGGGACCGGGCGGTCGCGCTGGAGCAGGAGGACGCCCTCGGCGAGCTGATCGTCACCTGGACCGGCGGGGACGGCGCGGCGACCGTCACGGACGAGTTCGACCGTCCCCCCGACAGCCCCCGGGACCCGGCGGCGGGGCGGACGGCGGACACGGGAACCGAGCAGGCCGAGCAGGCCGAGGCAGCGGAGAAGGGGAAGGACCCGGCGTGAGCGATCTCAAGCCCGCCCTGGAGGCCGTGCTGATGGTGGTGGACGAACCCGCCACCGAGGAGCACCTCGCCAAGATCCTCGAACACCCCCGCAGGGCCGTCGCCGACGCGCTGCGCGAGCTGGCCGACGAGTACACCGTCCAGGGGCGGGGTTTCGAGCTGCGGCTCGTCGCGGGCGGCTGGCGCTTCTACTCCCGTCCCGAGCACTCCGCCGCCGTGGAGCGCTTCGTCCTCGACGGCCAGCAGGCCCGGCTCACCCAGGCGGCCCTGGAGACCCTCGCGGTCGTCGCCTACCGCCAGCCGGTCAGCCGCTCCAGGGTCTCCGCGGTGCGCGGTGTGAACTGCGACGGCGTGCTGCGGACGCTGCTCCAGCGCGGTCTGGTCGAGGAGGCGGGCACGGAACCCGAAACAGGTGCGATCCTGTACAGGACGACGAACCACTTCCTGGAGCGGATGGGCCTGCGCGGCCTGGACGAGCTGCCGGAGCTGGCGCCCTTCCTCCCCGAGGCCGACGCGGTCGAGGCCGAGACGGCGGAAGGCGTACCGTCGTTCGATCCGGACGCTCCGGACGACCACGCCGAGGAGGGCATGGGGGTCCTGGGCGGCACGGCCGACGAGGACGGCCGGGACGACCAGCACGACCGGCACGACTGACACGACCGACATCCAGACAATCCAACGACGGAACTTTGATGCGAAGCAGCGGCAGGAACAGCGGGAACAGCGGCGGCCGGGGCGACCGGGGCGGCAGCGGAGGCACGGGCGCCGGGCGCGGCAACTACCGGGGCGCCGGGAACGGCCGTGACGACAAGCAGCAGAAGCGCACCGGCCGGCCCCGTCCCGAGGAGCGCCGCTACGACGTGGGCGGATTCTCCGGCGGTCCCGGCGGGGACGGGGGCGGCGGCGAGCGGAAGGGCCGCGGCACGGCGGCCCGCGGCGGCGCCAAGGGCGGCCCCAAGCAGTCCCAGTCGCCCCAGCGCGGGCGCGGCGGACGCACGGCCCCGGCGCGCTCCCGCGAGTACGATGCGCGGGCCGAGGAGCGCAACCGGGAGCGGTACGCGAACCGGCCGGAGATCAAGACCCCGAAGACCTTCGGGGAGCAGGAGGGCGAGCGGCTCCAGAAGGTGCTCGCGCGGGCCGGTGTCGGCTCCCGCCGCGCCTGTGAGGAGCTGATCGAGGCCGGACGGGTCGAGGTCAACGGCTCGATCGTGATCGAGCAGGGGGTGCGTGTCGACCCGGAGAACGACGAGATCAAGGTCGACGGGCTGACCGTGGCGACCCAGTCGTATCTGTTCTTCGCGCTGAACAAGCCCGCCGGTGTCGTCTCCACGATGGAGGACCCCGACGGACGGCAGTGCCTCGGCGACTACGTCACCAACCGTGAGACCCGGCTCTTCCACGTCGGCAGGCTCGACACGGAGACCGAGGGCATCATCCTGCTCACCAACCACGGCGAGCTGGCGCACCGGCTGACCCACCCCCGTTACGGCGTGAAGAAGACCTATCTCGCCGCGATCCAGGGGCCGCTCCCGCGCGAGCTGGGCAAGCGGCTGAAGGACGGCATCGCGCTGGAGGACGGGTACGCCCGCGCCGACCACTTCCGGGTGGTCGAGAACACCGGCAAGAACTACCTGGTCGAGGTCACCCTGCACGAGGGCCGGAAGCACATCGTGCGCCGGATGCTGGCCGAGGCGGGCTTCCCGGTCGACCGGCTGGTGCGCACGGCCTTCGGGCCGATCGGGCTCGGCGACCAGAAGTCCGGCTGGCTGCGCCGGCTCAGCAACACCGAGGTCGGCATGCTGATGAAGGAAGTCGGCCTGTAATACCGGCCCGGCCCCGTACCGGGGCGCCGTCCGCCCGTGACCGGCGGGCGACCCGGAGAAGCCCGCGACCCGACCGGGTCGCGGGCTTCCCGTGTCTTGTGCCGACTCTTCCGGCCTGTTTATAGTCACCCTGACCATTCTTTTTGGTCGAGTTGACCACTGAAGTGGCCGGAAGCTGACGCTCCGGCCCGGGGGAGCGTGGCCGATGACCACCCATCAGCGCCAGGGCGTACGGGAGGCGGACGGACGGGCCGCCGCCGCGCGGGACGACGAGGAGGACGACCAGGAAGGGCAGGACGGGCAGCCCTACGACCCGCGCGCCTTCCCGCCCTTCGCGGTCACCGTCGACCTCGCCGTCCTCACCGTCCGTGACTCCCGCCTCCAGGTCCTGCTGGTCCGGCGCGGCGAGTCCCCCTACCGGGGCGCCTGGGCCCTCCCCGGCGGCTTCGTCCGGCCCGAGGAGTCCGCCGGATCGGCCGCGCGCCGGGAGCTGGCGGAGGAGACCGGCCTCGGCCACGACACCGTCCACGGCCTCCACCTCGAACAGCTCCGCACCTACAGCGACCCCGGCCGCGACCCCAGGATGCGGGTCGTCTCCGTCGCCTACACCGCCCTCCTGCCCGATCTGCCCGAACCGCGCGGCGGCGGGGACGCGGCCCACGCCCAGTGGGTGCCGCGCGACCGGACCGGCCCGCTCGCCTTCGACCACGACCGGATTCTGGCCGACGCCCACGACCGCATCCGGGCCAAGCTCGAATACACCTGTCTCGCCACCGGCTTCTGTCCCCCCGAGTTCACCCTCGGGGAGCTCCAGCAGGTGTACGAGACGGTCTGGGGCGTCCCGCTCGACCGTCCCAACTTCCGGCGGAAGGTCCTCGCCACACCCGGCTTCGTGGAAGCCGTCGAGGGCCCGCCGCGCCGCACCGGCGGCCGGGGCAAACCGGCCGCGCTCTACCGCGCGGGCCCCGCGTCCGCGCTGCACCCTCCGCTCCTGCGACCGGAAGGACGCCCGCAGCCATGACCACCCTCTGGACCGCCAGGACCGTCACCCGGCAGGCCGCCACCGGCTCGCTGATCGGTCTCGCCCTCGGGGACGCCCTCGGCTTCCCCACCGAGTTCAACGACGTCCCCGCCATCCTGGCCAAGGCCGGGCCCTGGCGCGGCATGGACCTGCCCCGGCCCGCCTTCGTCAGCGACGACACCCAGATGACCCTGGCCGTGGGCCGTGCCGTGCGCACCGCCATGGACCGGGGACTGCTCACCGGTCCCCGGCTGACCGGACCGCTGCGCGACGAGTACATCGCCTGGTCCCGCTCCCCGGAGAACAACCGCATGCCCGGCCACACCTGCATGGTCGCCTGCGAACAGCTCGCCGACGGACGGCTGCCCTGGCTCCGGGCCACCCAGATCGGCTCCAAGGGCTGCGGCGCCAATATGCGGGTCGCGCCCATCGGGCTCGTCCCCGGCCTCAGCGACCAGCAGCGCGCCGGGGCCGCCCAGCTCCAGTCCGCGCTCACCCACGGCCACCCCACGGCGCTCGCCGCCGCCGACCTCACCGCCCGCGCCATCCATCTGCTGGTCAGGGGCGCCCAGCCGGAGCAGCTCGTGGGACGGCTGCGGTCGTACGCGTACGAGAACCGCACCCGCTACCACGAGCACTGGCTCGGCGCGCTGTGGACGCTCGCGCCCGACCCGAGCCCGGAGGCGTTCATCGCCCGGGGCTGGGACGAGTGCCTGACCGCGCTGGACCGGCTCACGGACGCGCTCGCCGCCCCGGACCCGGAGGCCGACCCCTGCCGGACCACCGGGGACGGCTGGATCGCCGAGGAGGCCCTGGCGAGCGCCCTCCACTGCTTCCTGCTCCTCCCCGGGGAGCCGGTCGCCGCGCTGCGCCGCGCGGCCTGCACCCGGGGCGACTCCGACTCCATCGCCGCGATCACCGGGGCGCTCGCCGGGGCCCACCTGGGCGCCGACGCCTGGCCCAAGGAGTGGGCCGAGCGGATCGAGTACCGCAGCGACCTGCTCTCCCTGGGAGCGCTCTGGGACGCCTGACGCCGCTGCCCGGCCGTGCCCCCGGGGGAAGCTCCGCCGGAGCCTCAGCCGGGCCGCCCGAGCGCCGACGCCCGGCGCGTCCGCACCAGGAAGTCCTCGACCCGGGCGCGGTCCGGCGCGGCGGGCAGCGGGGAGCGGGCCACCGCCCGCTCCACCTCGTCCGCCGTGCGGTGCATCCAGGACTCGACCTCGGGCCAGCCCACCTCGCCCCGCTTGACCGCGAGCAGCCGTTCGCGCTCCGCGCCGACGTCGAGGACCAGCTCGCCCGTGCGCAGCAGCTCCCGGCAGGAGGCCAGCAGCCGCAGCAGATGCATGGCGTGCTTCCAGCGCGGCACGCCCCCCTCCCGGAGCTGCCCCTCCAGCCGCCGCCGCTGCCCCAGGGCGTAGCCGGTGAACGTCTCGTGGACCTGCCGGGAGAGAAAGGCCCCGCGCAGCTCCCGCAGCTCCCGTCCGGTGGCGTCGATCCGTTCCACGAGCGGGGAGTGCAGACACTCCAGGATGTTCGGGTTCGCCCGCAGCGCCAGCTCGCAGAAGCGTTCCAGCTCCCAGGAGAACTGCTCCTCGGCGGGCCCCTCCACATGGCGGGGCGGCTTCTCGAACCGCCAGTACAGCGCGGTGGGCGCGAGGAAGACACCCCGCCGGTCGATGTCGCTGCCGTCGGTCGCGAGCCCGAAGGCCCGCGAACCCATGACGCAGGAATAGATCGTGTGCTCGTGTATCAGCTCTTCCGGGGTCACGCCCTCACCGTAGGTCCCTTCTCCCCGCTGAGCTGCGCTTTTTCCCTGAGGTGAGGGGGTGGCCCGGCGCTGCGGCGAAGGGGTGCGGGGGCGCCGGGCACCCCTCGCCGAATAGGCTGAACGGAGCATCCGGAAGCGCCGGGGCAGCGGACCGGCACGACGGGCCGGACGAGCACGGGCAGGGAGCAGACGGTGGCGGTACGCGCGGTCCGAGGGGCCGTCCAACTGGAACGCGACGAGGCCGGGCACATGGACGAGCGGGTCAGCGCCCTGCTCACCGCCATCCTGGAGCGGAACGGCATCGACGAGGACGACCTGATCAGCGTCTGGTTCACCGCCACACCCGATCTGCGCAGCGGCTTCCCCGCCGCCGCGGCCCGCGGCCTGGGCATCGTCGACGTCCCGTTGATCTGCGCCCAGGAGATGGACGTCGCCAGCGCCATGCCCCGGGTCGTCCGGATACTCGCCCATGTCGACTCCGGCCTGGAACGGTCCGAGATCACCCATGTGTACCTCGGTGCCGCCGCCGCTCTCCGCAAGGACATCGCCCAGTGAGAACCGCAGCCGTCATCGGAACCGGACTGATCGGCACGTCCGCCGCCCTGGCCCTGTCCGGCCGGGGTGTCACCGTCCACCTCATCGACCACGACCCCGAGCGGGCCCGTACCGCCGCCGCCCTCGGCGCGGGCACGGACGACCCGCTGGAGGGGCCGGTGGACCTCGCGGTCGTCGCCGTCCCCCCGGCGCTCACCGCGACCGCGCTCGCCGACGCCATGCGCGCCGGGATCGCCCGCGGCTACCTCGACGTCGCCAGCGTCAAGGGCGGCCCCCGGCGCGAGCTGGAGGCCCTGTCGCTGGACCTCTCCTCGTACATCGGCACCCACCCCATGTCCGGCAAGGAGCGCTCCGGGCCGCTCGCGGCCACCGCCGACCTCTTCGAGGGGCGGCCCTGGGTGCTGACGCCCACCCCGGTGACGGACACCGAGGTGCTCAATCTGGCGCTGGAGCTGGTGGCGCTCTGCCGGGCCGTCCCCGTCGTGATGGACGCCGACGCCCACGACCGGGCCGTGGCGCTCGTCTCGCACACCCCGCAGCTCGTCTCCTCCATGGTCGCGGCGCGGCTGCGGGAGGCCGACGAGACGGCCGTGCGCCTGTGCGGCCAGGGCATCCGCGATGTCACCCGGATCGCCGCGTCCGACCCCCGGATGTGGGTCGACATCCTCTCCGCCAACCCCGGCCCGGTGGCCGACGTGCTCTCCGGGATCGCCGCCGACCTGGACGGGACGGTGGCGGCGCTGCGCGCGCTCGCGTCCGCGGACCCGGCGAAGCGGGAGGACGGGGTCGGCGCCATCGAGGACGTGCTGCGGCGCGGCAACGCGGGCCGCTCCCGGGTCCCGGGCAAGCACGGCGCCGCCCCCGCCGCGTACGAGATCGTCGCGGTCCTCATCAGCGACGAGCCGGGCGAGCTGGCGCGGATCTTCGCCGACGCGGGCCGGGCCGCCGTCAACATCGAGGACGTGCGGATCGAGCACGCCACCGGGCAGCAGGCGGGCCTGGTGCAGCTCATGGTGGAACCCGCGGCGGCGGCGGTGCTCTCGGCGACCCTGCGTGAGCGCGGCTGGTCCATCCGCCACTAGGAGTGCCGTGCCCAGGGCGTCGTCCGCCCGGGGTGCCTCCCGCTCGCGGGAGTGCCGTACGCAGGACGAAGACGGCGCCGCGGAAGCGGGCCACGTGTGCCTCCCGCTCGCGGGGGTGCCGCACGGCGGGGAGGAAGCCTCCACCCGGGCCGGGCAGGGGCGGTGGGCTGTGCCCGGGGCCCTGTGCCGCCGGGTCCCAGGCAGTGCCGTGCCGGAGGGACGGGGCGGCGCCGGCACGGCCCGGACCCGCCCGGTCCCGTGTGCCGTTGTGCCGGGGGTGCCGCCGCCCGTGCCGCCGGGCACGGGGGAGTGCTGTGCCGGAGGGGCGGCGCCGGTCCGACCCGGCCCGACCGGTCCCGTGCGCCGTCGGGCCGGGCCGCCGTCGGTATCGAGGACGTGCATCGGGCACGCCAGCGGGCAGCGGGCGGGCCCGGTGCGGCTCATGGTGGAACCGGCGGCGGCGGAGTCCCCGCGCGAGCGTGGCCGGTCCCTCCGGCACCAGGTGTGCCGACCCCATGGTGTCGTCCGCCCGGGGCCCCGCGCCGGGGGTGCCGCCGGGCACGGGGGAGTGCCCTGCCCGGTGCCGCGCCCCGCGTGGCGGCCCGCCCGTCGGCCCGCCACGCCGGGGCGCCGTACGGCCGCGCACACCCCCCGGCGACCCGCCGACACCCCCGTCCGCACGGGCGCGCGGGGGTACGGACGTACGGGTGTGCCTGCGAGCCCGTGGCACTCGGTAACCTTGTTCGGGGCCCACCGCACTTCCGCCGGCCTCTCTCCCCACCTCAGGAAAGGTGTCCGACACCGTGGAATCCGTGATCGTCGCCATCGACGGCCCCGCCGGCACGGGCAAGTCGAGCACGTCCAGGGCCGTGGCCGCCGAGCTGGGGCTGAGCTACCTGGACACGGGCGCGCAGTACCGGGCGATCACCTGGTGGATGATCAACAACGGTGTCGACGTCGCCGACCCGGCCGCGATCGCCTCCGCCGCCGAGAAGCCCGCCATCGTCTCCGGCACCGACCCGGACGGGCCGACCATCACCGTCGACGGCGCGGACGCCGCCGGACCCATCCGCACCCAGGAGGTCAGCTCCAAGGTCAGCGCGGTCAGCGCGGTCCCCGAGGTGCGGACCCGGATCACCGAGCTCCAGCGCGCCATCGCCGCCGCCGCCCCGGCGGGCATCGTGGTCGAGGGCCGGGACATCGGCACCACCGTCCTCCCGGACGCCGACCTCAAGATCTTCCTGACCGCCTCCGCCGAGGCCCGCGCCGCCCGCCGCACCGGCGAGCTGAAGGGCGCCGACCTCGCCGCCACCAAGGAGGCGCTGATCAAGCGGGACGCGGCCGACTCCAGCCGCAAGACCTCCCCGCTGGCCAAGGCGGACGACGCCGTCGAGGTCGACACCACCGACCTCACCCTCCAGCAGGTCATCGAGTGCGTCGTGACCCTGGTCCGCGAGAAGCAGCAGGCAACGCGGTGACCCGGGCCGTCGGCGCGCCCCCGGCACCGGGCGGCTCCGGCCGTACCGGGGCCGCCCCCTCGGCCCGGGGCGCCGCCGTCGGCCGGGGCATCGGCATCGGCCTGATGAACGGGTTCTGGCGGCCCCGGATTCTCGGCGCCTGGCGGGTCCCGGCCACCGGACCGGTGATCCTGGCCGTGAACCACACCCACTTCGTGGACGGCCCGATGCTGATGGGCACCGCGCCGCGGCCGGTACACTTCCTGATCAAAAAAGAGGCGTTCATCGGCCCGCTCGACCCCTTCCTGCGGGGCATCGGCCAGCTGAAGGTGGACCGCTCGGGGGCCGACCGCTCGGCCGTCACCGGGGCGCTCGCCGTGCTGGAGCAGGGCGGAGTCCTCGGGATCTTCCCCGAGGGCACCCGGGGCGAGGGCGACTTCGCCTCGCTGCGCGGCGGGCTCACCTACTTCGCCGTGCGCTCCGGGGCCCCCGTCGTCCCGGTCGCGGTCCTGGGCGGCGACGAACGGCCCGGACGGCTGGTGAAGGCGCTTCCCGCGCTCGGCAGCCGGGTGGACGTCATCTTCGGGGACGCCTTCCACGCCGGGGACGGCAGTGGCCGCCGGACCCGCGCCGCACTGGACGAGGCCACCGCCGGGCTCCAGCGGCGGCTGCGCGCCCATCTGGAAAACGCCAGGCGCCTGACCGGCCGCGCCGGGTAAGACTTGAGCTGTGGATCGCCCCGAAGGCGATCCGGTTGACCACACGAGGAACGGACTTCATGAACGACCAGCACGACCACGGAGCGCTCGGCGACGCCGAGTACGCGGAGTTCATGGAGCTTGCCGCGGAAGAGGGCTTCGACCTGGAGGCCGTCGAGGAGGCGATCGACGAGGCGGGCCACGGCCCGCTGCCCGTCCTCGCCGTCGTCGGCCGTCCCAATGTCGGCAAGTCGACCCTGGTGAACCGCATCATCGGCCGCCGTGAGGCCGTGGTGGAGGACAAGCCGGGCGTCACCCGCGACCGCGTCACCTACGAGGCCGAATGGGCGGGCCGCCGCTTCAAGGTCGTCGACACGGGCGGCTGGGAGCAGGACGTCCTCGGCATCGACGCCTCCGTCGCCGCCCAGGCCGAGTACGCCATCGAGGCCGCCGACGCGGTCGTCTTCGTCGTGGACGCCTCCGTCGGCGCCACCGACACCGACGAGGCCGTCGTCCGGCTGCTGCGCCGCGCCGGAAAGCCCGTGGTGCTCTGCGCCAACAAGGTCGACGGCCCCAGCGGCGAGGCGGACGCCGCCGCGCTCTGGTCGCTCGGCCTCGGCGAGCCCCACCCGGTCTCCGCGCTCCACGGGCGCGGCACCGGCGACATGCTCGACGCGGTCCTGGAGGCGCTGCCCGAGGCCCCGGCGCAGTCCTTCGGCACGGCCGTCGGCGGCCCCCGCCGGATCGCCCTCATCGGCCGTCCCAACGTCGGCAAGTCCTCCCTCCTGAACAAGGTGGCGCGGGAGGAGCGGGTCGTCGTCAACGAGCTGGCCGGCACCACCCGCGACCCCGTCGACGAGCTGATCGAGCTGGGCGGCGTGACCTGGAAGTTCGTCGACACCGCCGGTATCCGCCGCCGGGTCCACCTCCAGGAGGGCGCCGACTACTACGCCTCGCTGCGCACCGCGGCGGCCGTGGAGAAGGCCGAGGTCGCCGTCGTCCTGATCGACGCCAGTGAGAACATCAGCGTCCAGGA
The DNA here is from genome assembly GCF_005519465.1 of Streptomyces clavuligerus. NCBI lineage: Bacteria > Bacillati > Actinomycetota > Actinomycetes > Kitasatosporales > Streptomycetaceae > Streptomyces > Streptomyces clavuligerus. The sequence goes on from NZ_CP027858.1 coordinate 5,542,948, forward strand.
CCAGCGGATCGTCACCATGGCCGTCGAGGCCGGACGGGCGATGGTGATCGCGTTCAACAAGTGGGACACCCTCGACGAGGAGCGCCGCTACTACCTGGAGCGCGAGATCGAGACCGAGCTGGGGCAGATCGCCTGGGCCCCCCGGGTCAATGTCTCGGCGCGCACCGGCCGCCATATGGAGAAGCTGGTCCCGGCGATCGAGACCGCGCTCGCGGGCTGGGAGACCCGGGTGCCCACCGGCCGCCTCAACGCCTTCCTGGGCGAGCTGGTCGCCGCCCATCCGCACCCGATCCGGGGCGGCAAGCAGCCGCGCATCCTCTTCGGCACCCAGGCGGGCACCAAGCCGCCGCGGTTCGTCCTCTTCTCCTCCGGCTTCCTGGAGCACGGCTACCGCCGCTTCGTCGAGCGCAGGCTGCGGGAGGAGTTCGGCTTCGAGGGCACCCCGATCCAGATCTCGGTGCGGGTGCGGGAGAAGCGCGGACGCAAGAAGTAGTCCCGGCTCCCCGCCGCGTTCGCCGCTGCCCCGGACGGTCCGCCCGTCCGGGGCAGCGGCGCGCGGTGCCCCCGGGGACCCGGCCGCTCACAGGCCCCGGCGGGGGGCGGGCGGCAGCGCGGCGGGGTAGTGGCCGACGGGGGCCAGGGGCCCGGGAAAGGGCTGCCAGCCCGTGCCGGGGTACGGCGCGGGGGCACCGGACCCGAAGCCGCGGCCGGGGTGGTGGCCGGGGTACTGGCCGGTGCCGAACGACCGGAACACCAGGTCCTCCTCGCCGCTGCGGTCCCCTGGCAGGGTCCGGAAGGCCCGCCGGAACTCGGCGCACAGAGCCTCGTAGATCGGCGTGGAGGACCCGGTGGACAGCGGGGTCACCGGGGGCGCGGAGGGGTAGTCGTGCGGGGTCTCGCGCGCGGGCCGCATCGCGGGGATCTGACCGTACGGATGGCGGCTGGGGTCGTATGAGTGCACGTACCTGAGAACGACGCACGCCCCCGGCCCGTCACTGCCCGCCCGCACCGGAAACCGGCCCCGGGAGCGGTTGTTCCCGGAGCCGGTCGTTCCTGGTGCGGATGTACGGAGACGAACGGGACGTAAGGGTGCGAGTTATGAGAAGAGGGACGTACAGGGTGTAACGGGGGCGGTTCGCGGGGAGCCGGAGGGGCTCAGGAGGAGCCGGTGCCCGCCAGCGGCATCGCGGCGGCCACCAGCCGCCCGCCCGCCGCCGCCTTCTCCAGCGCGTCCCGCATCAGGTCCTCGCGCGGCTGCTGGCCGATCGACCCGGCGGGCGCCGCGTACACCAGCACCGTGTGGGTCTTGTTGGCGGTGGTGCGCCAGTCCTCCGTGACCTGGAGCGGCTGGTGCGCCTGCCACCAGGCGACCGGGCTGCCCCCGGCGGGACCCGGCTGGAGCACGGCGTGGAGCTGCCCCATGGCCAGCAGCACCGACCAGCCGGAGAGCGGCACGGGCGCCCGGTCCACATCGTGCACCGGGGCGAAGCCCTGCTCGATCAGGAGGGGCAGGAAGACATCCCCCGACGAGCCGTCCGTCCCCGGGCGGGCGATCGGACCGGTGGGCTCCACCACCAGGGCGGGATGGAGCGCCCCCGAGACCAGGATCAGACCGCTGGTGATGCCGAGGACCGCCTGCCCGGGCGCGGGCTCCGGCGGCGGCGTCCGGTCCGGGGCGGCACCGGGCACCGGGGCCGGGACGGGGGGAGCGGCGGCGGACCGCTGCTCGCCGGTGATCGACCGCACCGCGCCCTGGAGCTGGTCCTCGGCGACCCGGACCACCTGGGAGGGGATGCAGCTCGCATGGGCGAAGGCGAGAACGGCGGTCTCCTCGCCCACGAACAGCACCGTGCTGGTGCGCTCCTGCTCGGTGTCGCCCGGGGTGCGGCAGGAGGTGCAGTCATAGCCGCTCGGGGCGGACTCGCCGGCGAGCAGCCGGTCGGCTTCCTGATCACCGATCTCGGCGCGTACGTCCTCGCTGACGTCGAGCATGCGCGGCACGGGTGGCTCCTCGGACTTGTTCCTGTGCGCCGGGTCGGTCCCGGCTCCTCCAGGGTTCAACGGGTCTCTGTGGCGGGAGTCACGCTTCCAGGGCAGCGGAATCCAACCATCCGACGCGAGGGGTGAGGGCGGGGCCCCTCTTCGTCACTCCCTGTCATGAAACGCTGAGTGATCACGGGTTGACGGAGTGAACAGCCTCACAGGTTTAGCGGTGGGCTGGTCTATAAATCCGGAAATCAGTGAATCAAAGGGGTGTCCGGAAAGCGCCGCTACCGGCGGTAATCCTCAACTGAGCTGGCATGAAAGTTGAGTTGTTGCCGCGCAGCCCCCGCCCTCCCTAGATTCCTCGGCCGAGTGCAGAGAGCACCGCCCCGGGCAGCCCGCCCCGCCCGTACGGCCCGTCCCCACGGCCCGTGCGCGGCGGAGCACCACCCCGCACCGCCTCTCCGGCGGGCCGGTCCCGGCGGCTTCGGACGCCCGACGCGTCCCGGCCGCCGGTTCCTGAGGGTCCCGGGGTCCGTTGAGAGGGATTCGATGGTCACGAGTTCCCGTTCCACCTCCGGCTCACCGGCGCCCGTCCCCGGAGCCCGGGCCGGTGCCAGAGGCTCCCGCGGGGCCGGTCGGCCCGGCACGCTCGCCCTGGCCGGAGCCGCCCTGATCGCACCGCTGGTCGTCCTCGGCGCGGGCACGGGCACCGCCCGGGCGGCCGACGCCGGGGTGTGGGACCGCATCGCCCGGTGCGAGAGCGGTGGAAACTGGCACATCAACACCGGTAACGGCTACTACGGCGGGCTCCAGTTCGCCCCCTCCACCTGGCGGGCCCACGGCGGGACCGCCTACGCCCCCACCGCCGACCGGGCGAGCAGGTCCCAGCAGATCGCCGTCGCGGTCCGGGTGCAGCGCGCCCAGGGCTGGGGCGCCTGGCCGACCTGCTCGGCGCGGGCCGGGGCGCACGGCAGCGCCCCCTCGGTCGCGGCGGCACCCGAGCGGCGGCCCGCGACCGCGCCCCGGAGCCCGGCGGTCCGGCAGGCCCCGGCCGCGGACCGGAACCGGACGCGCGCCGTGCCCCAGCGGGCCACGGGCCACACCAGCCGCTCCGGCGAGCGGGCCCGCGGCACCGCGTACACCGTCCGCGCCGGGGACACGCTCAGCTCGATCGCGCAGGCCCACGGCACCGACTGGCGCACGCTCCACACGGCCAACCGGCAGGTCGTCGGCGCCGACCCCGATCTCATCGTGCCCGGTCAGCGGCTGACGCTCTGACCTCCGGCGCCCCGGGCCGCCCGGTCCCACCCGCCGGGCCGTCCGGGGCCCGCGCCTCCGGGCGCGACGCCGTTCCACCCGGGGAGCGTTCCGCTCCGCCCGGGGCGTAGGGTCCCTTGCTGACCACACTGTCGCCCCAGGGGGAACGGACGCCACCGGCATGCGCATCTCATTCCTGCTCCACAACGCCTACGGGATCGGTGGCACGATCCGTACGACCTTCAACCTCGCCCGGGAACTCGCCGAACGGCACGAGGTGGAGATCGTCTCCGTCTTCCGGCACCGCGAGAACCCGCTCATGGGCTCGCCCACGGGCGTCACCCTGCGGCACCTCGTCGACCTGCGGAAGAACAGCCCCGGCTACGACGGCGACCACCCCGACCACCGGCGTCCCGCGAAGGTCTTCCCGCGCGGCGACGGACGGCACAAGCAGTACAGCAGGCTCACCGACGAGCGGATCGCGGCGCACCTCGCCGCCGTCGAGGCCGATGTCGTCATCGGCACCCGCCCCGGCCTCAATATGCACATCGCCCGGCAGACCCGCCCCGGCCCGCTGCGGATCGGCCAGGAGCATCTGACGCTGGACGGCCACGGCTACCGGCTGCGGCGGGAGATCGGCTACCGCTACCCGCTGCTCGACGCCGTCACCACCGTCACCGAGGCGGACGCCGACGCCTACCGCGCGCTCGGTCTGCCCGGGCTGCGGATCGAGGCCGTGCCCAACAGCGTGCCCGCGCCGTCGGTCGGCCCCGCCGACACCTCCGCGAAGTATGTCGTCGCCGCCGGGCGGCTCACCCGGGTCAAGCGGTACGACGACCTCGTCGCCGCCTTCGCGAAGGTGGCCGCCGCACACCCGGACTGGAAGCTGCGGATCTACGGCAGCGGCGACAGGACGGGCAACGAGCGCGACGACCTGGCCGCGCAGATCGAGAAGCTCGGACTGACCGGCACCGTCGCGCTGATGGGCAACGCCGACCCGCTGGAGGACGAGTGGGTCAAGGGCTCCATCGCCGCCGTCACCTCGGCCCGGGAGTCCTTCGGGATGACGATCGTCGAGGCGATGCGGTGCGGGCTGCCCGTCGTCTCCACGGACTGTCCGCACGGGCCCCGCGAGATCATCGAGGACGGGGTCGACGGGCGGCTCGTGCCGGTCGGCGACATCGACGCGATCGCCGGGGCGCTGCGTGAGCTGATCGAGGACGACGAGGCCCGCCGCCGGGCGGGCGCCGCCGCGCTCACGGCGTCCGAGCGCTTCGACCCGGCCCGGATCGCGCTGCGCCACGAGGCCCTGTTCACCGAGTTGTCCGAGCGCGCCGACACCGGCCGTCCCCGCAGCGCCGCCCGCGACGCCGCCTTCCGCGCCCAGGGAGCCGTCTTCGACGCCCTCTACTCGGCCCGCTACCGCGCGGCCTCCCTCATCCGCCGCGGCTGACCCGCTGCCCGCCCCAGCACCCGGCGCGGACGCGCCCCTGCCGCCCGGAACGACCCGGCCCGTTCCGGGTGCGCCCCGGGCGGCTCCCGCCACCGCCGGTCCGCCTCCGGCGGCCTGCGGGGACGGTGGTTCGGGCGGTGGTACCCCGTTCCGGCACACACGACCGCCGGTGCCGGACGTTGCCTGGAATGGGCGGCTCCGGGGGCGCCGTTCCGTGCGCGTCGGTCGTCCGGGTCTGGAACGGGTGGCTCCGGTGGGGTGGCCGCCTGGCGTGTGTTCGTTGCTCCGGTATTTGCGGAGTGCGTGTTTCCGGGGGCGCCGGTCGATGTGTGTCGGTCCTTCCGGGTTTCCTGGGGCGGCTGGCTCCGGTGGGGCCGTCGCCCGGCGTGTTTCCGATGCTCCGGGTTTGCGGAGCGGGTGTTTCCGGGAGCGCCCCCGTGCGCTTCTGCCGCCCCGGGTCGGTGGAACGGGCGGCTCCGATGGGCTGACCCCGGTGTGCTTCCGCCCTCCCGGCTTTCTGGAGCGGGTGGTTCCGGGGTGCCGCCCAGCGTGTCCCCGTCGCCCAGGTCCCCGCCCCGGGCGGGACTCACCGGCCCGCCGCCCGCCGCCCGCCGGACGGCGGCACGGGTGCCGGGCGCCGAACGGGCCCGATGTGGCCAGGGGCCCCGAGGCCCCGGCCGCAGGGGCATCGCGGACAGAAAGTGTCCGCGAGGGGTGTCAGACTTGCGTCATGCTGGAAACCTCCGCACGGCTGCTGCGCCTCCTCTCGCTGCTCCAGGCCCACCGCGAATGGTCGGGCGCCGAACTGGCCGAACGGCTCGGGGTGACCGCGCGGACGGTGCGGCGGGACGCCGACCGGCTGCGGGCGCTGGGGTATCCGGTCAACGCCAGCCCCGGCACCGGCGGCGGCTACCGGCTCGGCGCGGGCGCCCGGCTGCCCCCGCTGCTGCTGGACGACGAGGAGGCGGTGGCCGTCGCGGTGGGCCTGCGCACCTCCGCCGGGCAGGGCGTCGAAGGCATCGGCGAGACATCCGTGCGCGCCCTCGCCAAGCTGGAGCAGGTACTGCCCGACCGGCTCCGCCGCCGGGTGAGCACCCTCAACTCCGTCACCGTGCCGATGCTGCGCGTCCCGAGGGTCCAGGTCGACCCCTCCGTCCTGACGGAGCTGGCGACCGCCTGCCGGGACAGCGAGAAGCTGCGCTTCCGCTACCGCGACCACAGCGGCTCCGGGACCCGCCGCACCGTCGAACCGCACCGCCTGGTCTGCACCGAGCGCCGCTGGTACCTGGTCGCCTGGGACCTCGACCGCGCCGACTGGCGCACCTTCCGGGTGGACCGCGTCACCCCCACCCCGCCGCACGGCCCCCGCTTCACCCCGCGCACCCCGCCCGCCGAAGACCTGGCCGCGTATGTCTCCCGGGGCGTGTCCACCACCGCCTACGCCGAACACGCGGTCCTGCGGCTGGGGGTCCCCGCCGAGGAGGCGGCCCGGGTCGTCGGCCCGTCCGACGGGACCCTGGAGCCCGTGGACGACCACTCCTGTCTGCTGCGCACCGGCGCCCCCAGCCTGGATGTGCTGGTGATCCACGTGCTGCTACTGGGCCTGGAGTTCGAGGTCGTCCACCCGCCGGAGCTGAACGAACGGCTCAGGGCCGCGCGGGATCTTCTGACGAGGGCACTGGAGGGGCCGGCAGCGGCGGGAGCCGCAGCGGGGCGTACTCCGGGTGGTGCAGATCGAAGGCCGGGGACTCCGAGCGGATTCTCGGCAGGGTGACGAAGTTGTGCCGGGGCGGCGGGCAGGAGGTCGCCCACTCCAGCGAGCGCCCGTATCCCCAGGGGTCGTCCACCTCCACCTTCACGCCGTACTTCGCCGTGTGCCACACGTTGTAGAGGAACGGCAGGGTCGAGAGGCCCAGCAGAAAGGCGCCGACGGTGGAGACGGAGTTGAGCGCCGTGAAGCCGTCGACCGCCAGATAGTCGGCGTACCGCCGGGGCATGCCCTCCGCGCCCAGCCAGTGCTGCACCAGGAACGTGGTGTGGAAGCCGATGAAGAGCGTCCAGAAGTGGATCTTGCCGAGGCGTTCGTCGAGCATCTTCCCGGTGAACTTGGGCCACCAGAAGTGGAAGCCCGCGAAGGTCGCGAAGACCACCGTCCCGAAGACGACGTAGTGGAAGTGGCCCACCACGAAGTACGAGTCCGTCACCTGGAAGTCCAGCGGCGGCGAGGCCAGGATCACCCCGGTCAGCCCGCCGAAGAGGAAGGAGACCAGAAAGCCGACCGACCACAGCATCGGGGTCTCGAAGGAGAGCGAGCCGCGCAGCATGGTGCCCGTCCAGTTGAAGAACTTCACCCCGGTCGGCACCGCGATCAGAAACGACATGAAGGAGAAGAAGGGCAGCAGTACCGCCCCGGTGGCGAACATGTGGTGGGCCCACACCACCACGGAGAGCCCTGTGATGGCCATCGTCGCGCCCACCAGCGTCAGATAGCCGAAGACCGGCTTCCGGGAGAAGACCGGCAGGATCTCCGTCACGATCCCGAAGAACGGCAGCGCGATGATGTAGACCTCGGGGTGGCCGAAGAACCAGAACAGATGCTGCCAGAGCAGCGCCCCGCCGCTCGCGGGTTCGAAGACCTGCGCGCCCAGCCGCCGGTCCGCCTCCAGCACCAGCAGCGACGCCGCGAGCACCGGAAAGGCGAACAGCACCAGGATCGAGGTGAAGAGCACGTTCCAGGTGAAGACGGGCAGCCGGAACATCGTCATCCCGGGCGCCCGCAGCCCGACGACGGTGGTGATGAAGTTGACCGCCCCCAGGATCGTCCCGAAGCCCGACAGCGCGAGCCCCATGATCCACAGGTCCGCGCCGACGCCGGGGGTGTGCGTGGCCGAGTTGAGCGGGGCGTACGCGAACCAGCCGAAGGACGCGGGTCCGCCCGGCGTCAGCAGTGAGCCGAGGACGATCAGCCCGCCGAAGAGGTAGAGCCAGTACGCGAGCGCGTTCAGCCGGGGGAAGGCCACATCGGGGGAGCCGATCTGGAGCGGCATGATCTCGTTGGCGAAACCCGCGAAGGCCGGGGTGGCGAAGAGCAGCAGCATGATCGTGCCGTGCAGGGTGAACGCCTGATTGAACTGTTCATTGCTGATCAGTTGCAGACCGGGCCGGGCCAGTTCCGCCCGCATCAGCAGGGCCAGCAGCCCGGCGATCAGAAAGAAACCGAACGACGTGATCAGATAGAGATGTCCGATCTTCTTGTGATCGGTCGTGGTCAGCCATGTCACCAGCACCCGGACGAGCCGCAGCTCACGGACATCGTCGCGCTCCCCGCCCGGGGCCGCGGTCCGTGTTCCGCTCATCGTCGCCCCGCCCAGGCCGCAAGGAATTCAGCGGCGTTCACCGAGCGGCCCGCCGAAAGGTCCGCCAATTCGCCCTCCGCTGTTCTTGCGGCTTATTGTCCCCGGGAATTCTGCATGATCGGGGGACGCCAAGGAATGACCGTGCGGCGGGTGTCGAAGTGCTCGTTCGGGTGAGGACTCGCGCAGGCGTCCGGGCAGGGGAGCTGTGACAGAAGTGTGACCACTGGGGGAGCTGCGCCGGGTACCGGACGGCTGCCGCCCGCTTCCGTCACCGTCCGCCGCCGCCTACCGTGGGGCCATGGGAACCGCACCGCGCCCGCCGGGCCACCCGGACGACGCCACCTCGGCCTATGTGGGCCTGTCGGCCGAGACCGCGGAGCAGCGCGCCCGGCGGCGCGGCTGGACCACGGTCCGCGCCCTGCCGCCCGGGGCGATCATCACCCTGGAGTATCTGGAGGGGCGGATCAACTTCGAGGTGCGGGGCGGCGAGGTCGTCCGCTGCTGGTCCGGCTGAGCGCCTCCCCTGTGCCGACCCGGCCGGGGCGCCCCCGCACCCCTCCGCGTCCCGTCCTGCCCCGCCTCGTTCCACCCCGTTCCGTCCGGTCCTGTCCCGTCCGGGCACGGCGAAGGCCCCGGCCGAGCGGCCGGGGCCAGGGGAAGAGGGGCCCGGGGGACGGGGGACGGGCTCAGCCGCCCGACGACGGCCGGGAGGACGGGGCCGGACGGGCACCGGCCGGAGCGACCGCGGACCGCTCCGCGCGCACCGGCTGCGGAATCGTCTGGGTGAGCCGCTCCCCGGAGCGCCCCGCCCCGCCCTTCTGCCGTTGCGGCTGCTTCCGCGCCGCCGGGGGCCGGGGCCCGCCCTGCGCGGGCGGCGGCACCGCCCCCACCGGCTCGCGCACCCCGTCCACCGCGTCCTCGGCCGGGGTACGGAGCGCCGCGCCCGCGGCCGGCCGGGGCCCGCCCGCCGCCACCGGCAGCGAGGGCGCGAGCCTGCGGCGTGCCCGCCACCGCTCCCGCCGCTCCAGAATCCATGCCTCGGTCCGTCCGATCAGCGGCTCGCACCACGGCAGGGCCAGCAGGATCAGCAGCCCCGCCGCCCAGCCGAGCAGGACGTCGCTCAGCCAGTGCGTACCGAGATAGACCGTGGTGAGCCCGACGCCGAGGGACACCGTCGCCGAGAGCGCCGACAGATAGCGCCGGGTCGTCGGCGTGGTGGCCAGATAGGCCAGGATGCCCCAGGTCACCACCGCGTTGGCGGTGTGGCCTGACGGAAATATATCGCCGCCGGCGAACAGCTCGGGCGAGCCGATCCGCGTCGCGTAGTGGGGGCCGAGCCGGCCGAGGCCGATCTTGACCGCGCCGACGGTGGCGTTGAGCAGCAGGAGCGACACGCCGAGCACCAGCAGGGGCCGCAGGGTGTGCTGCCGCCAGGAGCGCCAGCCCAGCCACGCGGCGACCATCACGGCCGTGGGACCGCGCTGGCCGAGCACCACGAAGCAGTCGAGGAACGGATGGAGCGAGGGCCACTGCTGATACGGCCGGAAGAGCATGATCTTCCAGTCGACGATCACCAGCCAGGTCGACGCCAGCACGGCCACGACGATGGCGAGATAGAACGCAGACGTCCCGCCGAAGAGGGCGAGCCGCGTCCGGCTCATCCGCGGGATCTCTATCTTCGGCGGTTCCGGCTCCCGGTCCAAGCGGGCAAAGATGTCGGTACGCACCCAATCGACGTTACAGGGAGTGAGTGTGCGGCCCGGGCGATCCCCCGGCTTTGTGATGACCATGTGATGTGGAGTATGTCTCAGCCATGAGGATTATTCGGGGCCAACTCGGAAATCCCGGGGGCCGGTCGGGCCCTATTGCCCGGGGCGCCCCGGGGAAGGCCCCTTTCAGTGATGCGAATTGAAGTTCTCCACCCGGCCGTATGAATTCTTTCTCACGTTTGACGGCGGCCGGAGCGGTACCGCCGGAGGAACATCACGGGCACCCCGGCCCCAACCGGCCGCAACCCCGCGTGGCACACACCACAGCCCGGGCGGGAACCGGTGAGACCCGCGCCACGTGACCGGGGGGAGGACTCGCGTAATCTGACGGCTCACTCTCGCCCGTCGACGCCGGACCACCCGTGAGGGACCGTCCCCTCTCCCGGCCGGCCCCGCCGAGCGCGAGGGCCATCACTGGAGGTAAGTGCATGTCAGGGACGACCACGGCCGCGGCACGGCTGCGTGCGGCGGGCGGCGGCAAGGACCGCTGGGTCGTCCTCCTCGTCCTCTGTGTCAGCCTGCTGCTCGTCGCCGTCGACGCCACCGTGCTCCATGTCGCCGTCCCCGCCGTCACCGAGGACCTGCGCCCCAGCGGCGTCGAACTGCTCTGGATCGTCGACGCCTATCCGCTGGTCTGCGCCTCCCTGCTGATCCTCTTCGGCACCCTCGGCGACCGCGTCGGCCGCCGCCGGGTCCTGCTCATCGGCTATGTCCTCTTCGGCGCCGCCTCCGCGCTCGCCGCCTTCGCGCGCACCCCCGAGGTGCTGATCGCGGCCCGTGCCCTGCTCGGCGTCGGCGGCGCGATGATCATGCCCGCGACCCTCTCCATCCTGCGGACGGTCTTCCCCGAGCGGCGCGAACGCGCCACCGCCATCGGTATCTGGACCGCCGTGGCCGCCGTCGGCGCCGCCACCGGACCGGTCCTCGGCGGCTTTCTCGTCGAACACTTCCACTGGGGTTCCGTCTTTCTGATCAACATCCCGCTGATGGCGGCGATCCTGCCGCTCGGACGCTGGCTGCTGCCCGAGAGCCGGGGCGGCTTCGACGGCCCCTGGGACGTCCTCGGCGCCCTCATGGCCGCGGGCGGCATCCTCGGCCTCGTCCTCGGGGTCAAACGCCTCGGCGTCGGACACTCCCCGTTCGACGCCCTCACCGCCGGACCGCTGCTCGCCGGGGCCGCCCTGCTCCTGCTCTTCGTCCGCAGACAGCGCAGCCGCAGGCAGCCGCTGATCGATGTGCGGATGTTCGCCGCACCCGCCTTCTCCACCTCCGTCGGCTGCATCGTCCTCGCCATGCTGGCCCTGGTCGGACTGGAACTGATCGCCGTCCAGTACCTCCAGCTCATCCTCGGGCTCGGCCCGCTGGAGACCGGACTGCGGCTGCTGCCCCTCACCTTCGCCGCGATGGCCGCCGGGGCCACCGGCTCCGCCACCCTGAGGCTGCTCGGACCGCGCCGGATGGTCGGCTGGGGCTTCGTCCTGACCGCCGCGGCCGTGCTGCTGCTCACCGCGATGGGCCAGCAGGACCGGCCCGCGCTGCTCACCACCGGTTTCGTCCTGCTCGGCTTCGGCCTCCAGACCACCCTGTTCGCGGCGTACGAGTCCATGCTCAGCGAGGCCCCGGCCCGGTACGCGGGCGGCGCGGCGGCCATCGGCGAGACCTCGTACCAGCTCGGCGCGGGCATCGGCATCGCCCTGCTCGGCAGTGTGATGAACGCGGCGTACGCCCCGGCCTTCGACCGGCTCGCCGGGGTGCCCGCCGACGCGCGCGCCGCCGCCGCGCACTCGCTGGGGGAGGCGTACCAGGTCTCCGACGGGCTCGGCGGCGGCGCGGGGGAGCTGCTGCGCACCACCGCCCGTCACTCCTTCGTCACGGGACTCCATGTCACCCTGCTGGTCAGCGCGGGGCTGCTGCTGCTCGGCGCGCTCGCCGCGCTGCGGCTGCCCCGGTGCGCGGAGAGCGGACCGGTGGCCGTGCCGGAACCCGCCGCCGCCCCCGCCGCCGCCCCCGCCCCCGCGCCCGGCCCCGGTACCGCCCCCGTCACCGTGCCGAACAGCAGGGAATCCACCGAGGTGAGCGGCCCCGCGGGCGCCGCCAGGGCCGAGGCGGGCGGGTCTGGACGCACGGCACACTGAGCCGTAACGTCGGGCCCCGCGGCCAGCCGCCGCAGCAGGACGCCCGACGACAGCGGAGGCCGCGCATGTTCGAGGAGCCCCAGAAACCCGCCCGTTTCGACCCCCGCGACCCCCTCGGCGTCGACGAGCTGCTCAGCGGCGAGGACCTGGCCTTCCGGGACGCCGTCCGCGGGTGGGCCGGGGAACGGGTGCTCCCGCACATCACCGAGTGGTACGAACGGGGCGAGCTGCCCGTCGTCCGCGAACTCGCCCGGGAGCTGGGCGGGCTCGGCGCCCTCGGCATGTCGCTCACCGGATACGGCTGCGCGGGCGCCACCCAGATCCAGTACGGGCTCGTCTGTCTGGAGCTGGAGGCCGCCGACTCCGGCATCCGCTCCCTCGTCTCGGTGCAGGGCTCGCTCGCCATGTACGCGATCCACCGCTACGGCTCCGAGGAGCAGAAGCGGCGCTGGCTGCCCGCGATGGCGGCGGGCGAGGTCATCGGCTGCTTCGGTCTCACCGAGCCCGACCACGGCTCCGACCCGGCGGGCATGCGCACCCACGCCCGGCGCGACGGCTCCGACTGGGTGCTCACCGGCCGCAAGATGTGGATCACCAATGGCTCGGTCGCGGGGGTCGCCGTGATCTGGGCCCGGACCGACGAGGGCATCCGCGGCTTCGCCGTCCCGACGGAGACCCCCGGCTTCTCGGCCGTGGACATCCCGCACAAGTGGTCGCTGCGGGCGAGCGTCACGAGCGAACTGGTGCTGGACGGGGTCCGGCTCCCCGCCGACGCGGTGCTCCCCGGCGCCGTGGGGCTGCGCGCTCCGCTGAGCTGTCTGTCCCACGCCCGCTACGGGATCGTCTGGGGCTCGATGGGCGCCGCCCGCAGCTCTTTCGCAGCGGCGCTGGAGTACGCCCGCACCCGGGAGCAGTTCGGCCGTCCCATCGGGGGCTTCCAGCTCACCCAGGCCAAGCTCGCGGACATGGCGGTGGAGCTGCACAAGGGGATTCTGCTCGCCCACCATCTCGGGGTCCGGATGGACGCGGGCCGGCTCCTGCCGGAGCAGGTCAGCTTCGGGAAGCTGAACAATGTACGGGAGGCGATCGACATCTGCCGCACCGCGCGCACGATCCTGGGGGCGAACGGGATCTCGCTGGAGTATCCCGTCATGCGGCACGCGGCGAATCTGGAGTCGGTGCTCACCTACGAGGGCACCGTGGAGATGCACCAGCTCGTGCTGGGGAAGGCGCTCACGGGCCTGGACGCCTTCCGGTGACGGTGGGGTGGCCTCGCGGACCCGCGGGGGACGGGTGTCCGGGGCCAGGACCGGAAAACGAACGGCGGCGGGGGTGGTGAGCGCGCCCGTTCAGCTCTGGTTGTAGAAGCCGTCCTGGGCGCGGCCCGCGCTCTCCTGGCCGACGACCTGGGTGTTGGCCGGGCTGAGCAGGAAGACCCGGGTGGCCACCCGCTCGATGGAGCCGCGCAGCCCGAAGGTCAGCCCGGCGGCGAAGTCGACGACCCGCTTGGCGTCGGCCGACTCCAGCGAGGTGAGGTTGACGATCACGGGGACGCCCTCGCGGAACAGCTCGCCGATCCCCCGGGCGTCCCGGAAGCACGTCGGGGAGACCGTCGCGATTCTGCGGCCCTCCTCCTGCGCGGAGTCGGTGGCGACCCGCACCCGGGGGTCGGTGACCCAGGCGTCACCCGTCTCTCCACTCTCGGAGTACTCGGCGTACTCGTCGGCGTAGTAGCGCTCGTCGTTGTCGACGAGACCCAGCCAGGCGCTCGCCTTGCGCACAGATCCCATGGACGCCTCCTTCCACTGCGGTCCGCTTACGAGCGGTCTTTCGTTTTTCCTGTCCCTATCGTCGTCCATCATGCGGATCGCGTGCCACGTCGCTACGCCGCTGACCGCCGCACCAGTTTTTCGTGACGGGACTGGTGCAGAAGATGTGGTGCTTCGTCAGCTTTCTTCCACTCCGGGGTGGATGGTCCGCACAAAATATGAAAGTCGGCCCGGATGGGTGACCGGATGGGTGAGGCGCGCGGCGCACGGCGGCGCGGAGCGGCCGCTACGATGCCTGCCGCACAGCTGATCGACTGATCGGCGTGGGACGCATCCACGGGGGGAATGCGATGTTCGGAATGGTCCGTCCCTGCGCGCACCGGCTCACCCAGGGGCTCAGAACGGAGTGGCTGGCCCATCTCTGCGGGCTCTGTCTCGCGCTCCGCTCCGACCACGGGCAGCTCGCCCGGGTGGTCACCAACTACGACGGGCTGATCGTCTCCGTGCTGACGGAGGCTCAGTCCGAACGCTCCCCCGCACACCGCCGCACCGCCGGGCCCTGCCCGCTGCGGGCGATGCGCACGGCACCCGTCGCCCGGGGCGAGGGCGCCCGGCTCGCGGCGGCCGTCTCCCTGGTGCTGGCCTCGGCGAAGGTCCACGACCATCTGGCCGACGGGGACACGCGCGTCCTGGCGCGCGGACCGGTCGCGACAGCGGCCCGCCGGGTCGCCGAGCGCTGGGCGGGGGCCGGGGCGCGGACCGGGGCGGGCGTGGGCTTCGACACCGCCGTCCTGCTGGACGCCGTCGGACGCCAGTCCGGCATCGAGGCCCTGGCCGGTCCCGGCACCGCGCTGTCGACCGTCACCGAACCCACCGAGACCGCCACCGCCGCGGCCTTCGCGCACACCGCCGTCCTCGCCGGACGTCCCGGGAACGCGGCCCCGCTGGCCGAGGCGGGACGGCTCTTCGGACGGCTCGCCCATCTGCTGGACGCCGTCGAGGACCAAGGGGCGGACGCGCGGTCCGGGGCCTGGAATCCGCTGACCGCCACCGGCACCTCGCGCGCGGCGGCGCGGCGGCTCGCGGACGACGCCGTGCACGGCATCCGGCTCGCGCTGCGCGACGTCCGCTTCATCGACGACCGGCTGATCCACCGTCTCCTCGCCCATGAACCGGCCGTGTCGGTCCGCCGCGCGTTCGGCGGGACGGGCTGCGCCCACCCACCGGACGTCCGGATGTCGGACGGCGGTCAGGGGAGCGGTCAGGGGAGCCACCCGTACGACGGCCCCCACGGCGGGGGCCTCTCGGGCGGCTCCCCCGGGGACGGTGTCCCCGGCGGCGGGTCCTCCAGCGCCGGCGGTACGGGCGGTACGGGGGGCTCCGGTGGTGCCGCGTCCGCGCCCCGGCAGCCGGAGCCGAGGGGGTTCCTCGCCGGCTGTGCCGCGTTCACCCGGCTCTTCTGCACCTGCCGGATCTGCTGTGCCCAGGAGTACGAGGGCCCCTGGTCCCGCAGGAAGCGCGAGGGCTGCTGCCGTCAGTACGACTGCGTGGAGAACTCCTGCGAAGGCGTCTGCTGCCCCTGCAACTGACCCCCCGTCACACCGGACAGCCGCGCGCGGGCACGGCACGGCACGCCGCGGCGCCGGTGGTGGGCGGGAGACATGAGGGGAAGGGGCGTGTGCTCGCGAGAGGTGAGGACAGAGCCATGACAGCGATGGACGGACAACGAAAAAAGGGGGATCACAGCGGGAGACATCGGTGCGGTGCGCTGTGCCGGCCGGGGTGCGTCAGCAGGACACCCGGAGCGTCACCGGGACGGGCCGTCGGCCCGTCGAACCGTCCACCGCGACCGCGGCAGTCGGGTCACAACGGGTCACATCGGGTCAACAGGAAGCCGACCACACCCGACCGAAGTCGATGTGGGGGCGCTTGACCAGCGACTGCTGTGACGACATGGCCCCAGTGGAACAGCCATCCGATGCCGCGTCAACCGGCTCTGGGACGGCTGCCCACAGTGTGGACGCCCTTGACAGCGGTCCGTGCCCACCGCCTAGCCTCGGGGCGGGGAGTCGTGCTGAGGGGCGCGTTCCCCCGCGCGACGCACCGGTACGACCAGCACCGGTGCCCCGGTGAGGGCGGCCGTGCTCGATCCCGTTTCCACGGAGCCCTCGTATGGCCGTGCCCACCGGCACTTCCCCCGACCTCTCCGCACCCCTGGTGCTCCCCGGTTCCGCGCCCGCGGGCGTTCCCGACCGCAGCCGCGACCGCGCCTGTCCGCGCCCCCGTTCGTACGACTGTCCGCGCCACCGGGCCGCAACCGCGAAGCCCCGGCAGCCGTGGTGACGGTCGGCGGCGGCGCGCGTCACCGCCCCTGGCCCGCCCCGTGCCGCGCGGGCGCCTTACGTCCCCCGGCGCACGGGGACGGCGGGCCGCCGCGGCGCGCGGCCCCGGCCGGCGCCGCGCGTACCCGATCCCAGCCGTACCGCCCGCCCAGGACCCGACCCTCCGGAAAGGCAGCCCTCATGCCCTCCGCCATCCGTCCGCTGCATCTGGCCGTCGCGCTCGACGGCCCGGCCCGCTTCGACGCCGGGCACTACGCCGCCCTCGCCGCGCTGGCCGAACGGGGCGCCCTCGACTTCGTCACCCTCGGGGACCCCCTCACCCGTCCCGGGCCCGACGCGCTCTCCGTCCTCGCCCATGTCGCCCCGCTCACCCGGCGGATCGGCCTGGTGCCGACCGTCGCCGTGACCCACGCCGAGCCGTACGCCGTCTCCGCCGCCGTCGCCACCCTCGACTGGGTGAGCCAGGGCCGGGCGGGCTGGACGGTGGGGACCTCGGCGAGCGGGGCCGAGGCCCGGCTCTTCGGCCGCGGCCCGGCGCCCGCCGGGACCGTGTGGCGGGAGGCGGGCGAGATCATCGACACCGTGACCCGGCTCTGGGACGGTCCCGCCGCCGACGCCGGACCCGCTAACGCCGTCCCGGGCACGGAACGCCCGGTCGGCGCGGGCACCGGACGGCACTCCGGCCGCCCGGAGCCGTACGGGCAGCCGGGACCGCCCGGCCGCCCGGCGGTGTTCCGGCCGCCCCAGCGACGGCCGCCCGTCGTCGTGGACCTCGGCGGTGCGGGGGAGCCGGGCCGCCGGGTCGCCGCCCGCCACGCCGACGTCGTGCTGATCCGCGCCGGGACGCCCGAGGAGGCCGAACAGCGGCGCCGTGTCCTGCTGACGGAGGCCGCGGCGCTGGGCCGCGACCCCGCCGCCCTCCGGGTACTGCTCTCGCTCTCCGTCGACCTCGGCGAGGGCGAGCCCTGCCCGCAGCCCGGACTCGCCCCCTCCCGGCAACGCCGGGTCCGGGCCGCGCACTTCAGCGGCGGACCGGTCGAACTCGCCGAGCTGATCGCCCGCTGGCACCGGGACGGCGTGGTGGACGGCTTCCATCTCGCGCCCCTGCTGCCCCACCGCGACCTGGAACGCATCGTCAACGGCACGGTCGCGCTGCTCCAGCACCGCAGCCTCTTCCGCGCCTTCCACCCGGGCGGCACCCTCCGCGAACATCTGGGGCTCACCCGGAGCGCGGGATTCCGTACCGCCGCCGCCCCTGCCCCCGCCGCCGCCGGGAGGGCCCGATGAGCGCGCCCCGGCTCCGGCTCGCCGCCCGGGTCCCCGGTCCGGACGGCGCCCCCGCCGAGGACGGGGCCGCCGCCCCCGGACCCCCGCCGCCCCCCGTCCCCTCCTTCTCCTCCTTCTCCCCCTTCTCTTCCTTCTCCTCCTGCGAACGGCTGGCCCGGACCGCCGAACGCGGACTCTTCGACTTCCTTCTCCTCACCGGGGACCGGGCGCACCGGGACGGCCCGGCCACCGGCCCCGGCGCGGGCTGCCGCCCCGAGCCGCTGACCGTGCTCGGCGCGCTGGCCGCCGTCACCGACCGGCTCGGCCTCGCCGCCGGGGTCGACCCCCTCCACGACGAGCCCTACGCCCCGGCCCGCCGACTGGCCTCCCTCGACCACCTCAGCGGCGGTCGCGCCGCCTGCCATCTGGAGACCGCGCCCGACAACGCCGGACACGGCGTCCGGGTCGCGGAGTTCCTGCGGACCGCTCGGGAGCTGTGGGACTCCTGGAGCCCCTGCGGGCAGCAGCGTTCCGTCGTCCACCGGGGGCGGCACTTCACCGTCGAGGGGGAGTTCACCGTTCCGCGCTCCCCGCAGGGGCACCCCGTGGTCATCCAGGAGGACGGCCGTACCGAGGGCCGCGACCTGGCCGCGCGGACCGCCGATGTGCTCGTCGTCCGGCAGCACTCGGCGCGGGCCGCCCGGGGGGTCGCGGCGGACATCACGGCCCGGCTCGCCGCCCACGGCCGGGCCCCCGGCGACCTCAGGGTCATGCCGGAGGTCACCGTCGTCCTCGGGGACACCGCGGCCGAGGCCCGGGAGCGGGCCGGTGAACTGGACCGGCTCCGGGTCCCGCCGGGGCACGCGCTGCGGGCCCTGGGCCGGATCTGGGGCCGCGACCTGTCCGGGTACGACCCCGACGGTCCGCTGCCCGGCCTCGACCCGGACCCCGGGCCGCCGGGACCGGGGCGGGCCCCCGCCGACGAACGGCTGCGGACGGCCGCCCGCTGGCGCGCCCTCGCGGCGGACGGGGGACTCTCCATCCGGCGGACGGTGGCCCGGGCCACCGCCCCGCCGCCGCTCGCCGGTACCCCGCAGGACGTCGCCGGGCGGATGGACACCCTCGTACGGGAGGGCGTGGCCGACGGTTTCGTCCTCGTCCCCCATCCCGCGGCGGGCGGACTCGACGACTTCGTGGACCGTGTGGTTCCGCTGCTCCAGGAGCGCGGGGTCTTCCGTACGGCCTACGAGGGCCCCACGCTCCGCTCCCACCTCGGCCTGGCCGCGCCGGTGTGGAAGGGTTGACGGTATGAGCACGGACGCACGGCACACGGACACGGACACCGGCACGGGCCCACGGGCGAACCCGCGGGCGACGGACGGCGGGGCAGCCCCGGCAGAGCCGCCCCAGGAGTGGCTGACCTGGAAGGAGCGGCGGGCGCGGACCATCTCCGCGCCGTACGGGCCGCTCTCGCTGACCGGGACCCACTGGCTGGACGACCACCCCGACGGGCTGCTGCCCGGCATCCCCGGCCACTGGCGCGCGGACGGCGACGCGGTGGTCCTCACCGCCCGGCCCGGGGACGGCATCACCCTCGACGGCACCCCCGCCGCCGGGGAGGCCCGGCTCACCGCGTACCACGGGCCCGTCCCCGACGCGCCCCTCGCCCACGGGGAACGCCGGCTGGTGATCCTGCGGCGCGAGGGGCTGTGGGCCGTTCGCGCCTTCGACCCCGCCGCTCCGGCGCGCACGGAGTTCCCCGGGATCGAGGTCGGCGCGTACGACCCCGCGCGGGTGCTGGCGGGGCGCTTCCGCGCCTACCCGGAGCACCGCAGCGTCCGGGTGGGGAACGCCGACGGACGGGAGCGCGGGCTCGGCCTCGCCGGTGACCTCGTCTTCACCGCGGACGGAACGGAACACACCCTTCAGGTGGCGGTCGAGGAGGACGGCTCGCTCTGGGCCGTGTTCGCCGATGCGAGCAGCGGGAACGGGAGTTACCGTTTCCGCTTCCTCCGTCCCCCGGCCCCGGCGCCCGACGGCACGGTCCCCGTCGACCTCAACCGCGCGCTGCTTCCCCCGTGCGCCTTCGCGGACCACTTCATCTGTCCCTTCCCGCCCCCGGGGAACACCCTTCCGTTCGCGGTGGCAACGGGGGAGCGCGCCGTCCGGTCGCGCTGACCCCCGGGCGGCCCCGCCCCCGCCCGGCGTGCCGGGGACCCGGCGGGTGTCCGGGACCCGGTGTGCCGGGCCCCGGACCTCGGGAGCGGGGGGCGGGGCGGGGGCGCGCGGCGGGCCGAACGCCCCCTTGCGGGGCCGGACCCGCCCGCCGAATACTCCCAACGGCGCCTGTCAGGGCATGCGGCAGCCGGGAACGGGACGGTGTCGACCACGACGGCGCCTCACGGGTCGCGGACGTCACACCGGGCCCCTGAATCCCTCCGGGAGGAATGCCACGTGAGGACCGAGCGCACCACCCCCTTACGGACCCCTGTCCCCTCCGCGCCGACCGCCCTCGTCACCGGAGGGGGCCGCGACACCGCCCCGCCCCGGCACACCGGCGCCCTGTGCCCCGGTTGGCACTCCTCCACCACCGGGCACGTGTCCACCACCGTCCGCACCTCTCCCACCGGGCACGCACCTGCCACGGGACACGCGTCCACCACGGAGCACGCGTCCACCACGGGACACGCGCCTGCCACGGGGCACGCACCTGCCACCGTCCGCGCCTCTTCCGCCGGATACGCGTCCACCACCGGGCACTCCCGTACCGGCGGGCACATCTGGACGATCCCGCACCTCTGCCGACCGTCCTGGCCCTCCCGCTCCCGGCCCTTTCGGCCCTGGGGGATCACGGCGCGATGGCTGCGCCCGGCGGCGGTGCTCACCGGTCTGGTCGCCGTGGCCGTGCTGACCGCCCCCGCCGCCGCCGCCCCCGGCACGCGCGCGGGGCCGTACGCGCTCGCCGCCGCGAGTGACGCCGTACACACCGCCGATGTGGCGGGCACCGCCTGGTACACCGACCCGGTGGCCGGCCGGGTGGTCCTCACCGCCGACGCCACCGTCACCCCCGCCGCCCTCGCCCGCATCAGATCGGCCGCCGGGCCCTACGCCGCCCTGCTGCGCGTGGAGCGCGCCCCCGGTGTGCTCACGGAGCTGACCGGCGGCGGGGACCGCGTCCACACCCTCGGCCGGACCTGCTCGGCGGGGTTCAACGTCCGCGGCGGCTCGGCCCGCTACATCCTCACCGCCGGACACTGCACCGTGGCCACGGCCACCTGGTACGCCGACAGCGCCCTGCGCACCGCCGTCGGCCCGGCGGTCGCCACCCACTTCCCCGGCGCCGACTTCGGGCTCATCCGCTACGACAACCCGTCGGTGCCGCGCCCCGGGAAGGTCGGCCGCGTGGACATCACCGGCGTGGCCCACGCCCGTGTCGGCATGTCCGTCACCCGGCGCGGCGGCGTCAGCGGGGTCGCCCGGTCCACGGTCACCGGCGTCGGCATCACCGTCAACTACGGCCGTGGAGTGATCGTCTCCGGTCTGATCCGCTCCGACGTCTGCGCCGAGAACGGCGACAGCGGCAGCCCGCTCCACTCCGGCCCGCTGGCCGTGGGCATCGTCTCCGGCGGCACGGGCGACTGCGCCACCGGCGGGGTGACGTACTTCCAGCCGGTCGCCCCGGCGCTCGCCCGGCTCGGTGTCACGGTCTACTGAGCCCGGCGCGCACCCACGCCACCGGGGAGGGCCGGGACCCGTCCCCGCGGCCCGGACGCGGACTCGACGCCGGGGCGGGAGGAGCGGACCATGGCACGGACGGACGGAAGCCCGCGGCGGGCCGGGACCGGGCGGGGGGAGCAGCGGAAGGGGTGGGATGCTGTGAGGCGCATCGGGATCACCGGGCACCGGTTCATCCCCCGGGAGGCCCTGGACCACATCCGCGTGGGGCTGCGGACCGCGCTGCACGGACACACCGGGGCGGGGGCGCTCCAGGCGTACTCCAGTCTCGCGGTCGGCGCCGATCAGCTGTTCGCCGATCTCGCGCTGGAACACGGGGCCGAGCTGACCGCCGTGATCCCCAGCGGCAACTACACCGAGGACTTCGGCGCCCCCGGTGAACTCGCCCGGTTCGAGGAGCTGAGGGGCCGGGCGGCCCGGGAGGTCCGCCTCGGCTTCCCGCGCTCGACGGGCGAGGCGTACTACGCGGCCGGGGCGTACATCGCCGACCACTGCGACCGGCTGCTCGCGGTCTGGGACGGGGCCCCCGCGCGCGGCCTCGGCGGCACCGCCGACATCGTGCGCTACGCCCGGGAGCAGGGCGTTCCGGTGACCGTCATCTGGCGCGCGGGCCTTGAGCGGCCCTGACCCGCGCCCGCGTCCCCTCCTGTCCCCTCCTGTCCCTGCCTGTCCCCTCCCGTCCCCGCCTGTCCCCGGCTGCCGGGGTACTGGGTCCGGCGCCGGGTCAGCCGCGGTGCCGCACCAGCCAGTCGGTGTGCTGCGGCGAGACCATACGTTCGGTCTCGTACACCGCGGACGGCCACTGCGCGCCGGTGACGGAGACCTCCATCGCCGAGTGCATCGCCGCCAGGTCCTTCTCGACCAGCGAGTGCGCCGCGATCAGCGGCTGCTGACGGCGGAAGGCGGTCCACGCGGCGCACCCGGCCGCCGCCGCCGACAGCGCCCCCGTCAACCCGGCGTTCTCCGCGACCCCGACCGTGTGCAGGAGCGAGAGGAAGAGGGCGAGCAGTGTCAGCAGCGCGACCGCGGACGCCCACATCCGGCTGGACCTGCGGGAGTGCTCCGCGCTGCGGTGGTACCAGTTGCGCTGCTCGATCAGCCGGTCGCGGACATAGGTGTCGCGGCGCGTCCCGAAGGACTCCGCGCGCAGCCGCCGCATCGCCGGGGTGATCAGCTCCGCCCCGGCCAGGGACCCGTCGGCGGGCCGCGGGTCCTCCCAGCCCACCTTGGCCAGTTCCCGCAAGCCTTCCTCAAGCCGTTCGGCGAAGAGCGGGTCCGCGGCCCCGGAGTCCGTCCCGGAGCCTTCGGACCGCGTGTCGAAGGGTGTCCCATGGACGGCGTAGCGCCAGCACAGCGACTTGATGAACTCCGCCGCCGAGCGGTTGAGTTGCCACTGCGACGCCGCCCGGCGCCTGGCGGCGCGATAGCCCGTCAGCAGTACCCCGGCGTACGCGAGCACCGCGAGCGCGCCGGTGACGCGGAAGGTGTCGGCGGGGGCGGGCGGCGACGGCAGCGCCACCGCGACGGCGCCCACCACCAGGAGCAACAGCCGGACGCGGACGGAGCCGACCGCCTCGCGCTGCCGGGCGACGGCCACGGCGTCGGCATGGTGGAAGAGCGCGGGAAGGTCGGTGTTGCGGAAGACGACGCTCCCCGTGGCGCCGGAAGTCCCGGTCATCTCTCCCCCTGTCTGCGGCCGTGCTTGTCACTCGTTGGACGGAATTGCTCGCTCCGTGATCATTCGCCGATCCGTTCCTGCTCGGCCTGCGGGAATGTGGGGAAAACAGCCGGAGGCATGTGCACATGCGGCGGCGCCGGGAGTGGGCTTGAGAGTAAAGTCGTGCCGCCGCCATCGCAATGGTGCGCGGTGAACAGCTCTGGAAACGCACACAAGGAGCGCGCTCGATGAACACTCGGAACACCACCCCCCTCACCGCGGCGCAGCACAGCCGGGTCCCGCTCGGCCGGATGGACGTCCGCTCCGGCGAGGCGGCCCGCAAGCTGGCCCGCGTTCTGCCCGTCACCGACGGGAGCCGGCGCCCGGCCACGTTCAACTCCGCCCTCTAGCCTGCCCCTAGACTGACGGAATGAAAGGACCCCTGGTCCCATTCCGTGAGATCGTTCTGAAGGTCCACAGCAGATGCGATCTCGCATGCGACCACTGCTATATCTACGAGCACGCCGACCACAGTTGGCGTAACCGTCCCAGGGCCATCACCGATGAGGCGATTTCCTGGACAGCTCTGCGACTGGCCGAGCATGCCAAGAACCATGCCCTGCCCTCCGTGTCGGTGATCCTGCACGGAGGGGAGCCACTGCTCGCGGGCACGGAGCGGCTGCGGCGGGTCTGCGCGGAACTGACCTCCGCACTCGACGGAGTGGCCGCGCTGGACCTGCGTATTCACACCAACGGTCTACAACTCGGCCCCCGTTATCTCGAACTCTTCGACGAATTCGGGGTCCGGGTCGGTGTCTCCCTCGACGGGGACCGCGCCGCCAACGACCGGCACCGCCGATTCGCCGACGGACGCACCAGCCACCCCCTCGTCCTCAGGGCGCTCTCCCTGCTCCGCGAGGAACGCTGGCGCCACCTCTACCTCGGGCTCCTCTGCACGATCGACGTCGCCAACGACCCCGTCGCCGTGTACGACGCGCTCGCCGCGCTGGAGCCCCCGCGCATCGACTTCCTGCTGCCGCACGCGACCTGGGACACCCCGCCCGAGCGCCCCGACGGCTCGCCGACCGCCTACGCCGACTGGCTGCTGACCGTCTTCGACCGCTGGGACGCCCAGGGGCGGCCGCTGCCCGTCCGGCTCTTCGACTCCGTCCTCTCCACCCTCGCGGGCGGACCCAGCCTCACCGAGTCCCTGGGGCTCGCCCCCACCGATCTCGTCGTCGTGGAGACCGACGGCACCCTCGAACAGGTCGACTCCCTCAAGAGCGCCTACGACGGCGCCGCCGCCACCGGGTTCGACGTCTTCACCCACCCCTTCGACCTGGTGGCCTCGCACCCCGGGGTGCAGGCCCGGCAGCAGGGGCTCGACGGCGTCAGCGCCGTCTGCCGCCGCTGCCCCGTGGTCCGCTCCTGCGGCGGCGGCCTCTACACCCACCGCTACGGCGCCGCCCACGGCTTCGACCACACCTCCGTCTACTGCGCCGACCTGGAGGCACTGATCCGGGGGGTCGAACGGCGCGCCGCGCCCGGACTGATCCCCGCCGCCGTCACCTCCACCGCCGCCCTGCGGACCGAGCACCGGGAGCTGACCCGGATCCTGCTCGCCCTGCTCCACACCGAACTCGCCGGGCGCGGCGGCGCCGCCTGGGACCGCGCCTGGGAGCTGGCCCTCGCCCTCGACACCGACGGCGGGCCTCTCGACGCCGTCTGCGCCCACCCCTACACCCACACCTGGCTGCGCCGCACCCTCGCCGCGCTCGCGGCGGACCGCCCCGGGGCCGTCCCCGAGGCCCTGCGGCTCTCCGCCCATCTCGCCGCCGCCCTGATCCGCGCGGGCGACCCCACCCCCGTCCGGGTGGTGTACGAGAACGGGGTGCTCCAGCTCCCCGCGCTCGGACGGCTGCGTCTCGGCGGCTCCGGGGCGTCCGGGGAGGCGGACATCCGGGCCGAGGAGGGGGGGTTCTCGGTCACGCCCGACGGCCGCCCCCCGATCCGGGTCGCGCTCGGTTCCCCGGCCGCCGCCGACGAGCGCTGGGACCCGGTGCGCACGGTCGGCGGCCGGGGCGGTGCGCCCCTGCTGCTCCTCGACGATCTCGACCCCCACCGGGACTGTTTCGGTCCGCCGGTACGGGGGCGGCTCACCGGGGCCGAGGCCGCCGCGTGGGACGAACGGCTGACCGGGGCATGGGAGCTGCTGCTCCGGGCCGCCCCCCGGCAGGCCGCCGAGGCCGCCGCCGCGCTGACGACGCTCACCCCGCTGGACCCCGGGACCCGCGCCGCGGCGCCGGTCCCCGGCCGGTCCGCCACATCCGAGGCGGCCGTCGGCGGGCACGGCCACGGTGCGCTGGGGCTCGCGCTGCCGGGCACCCCCGGCGAGCTGGCGGCCCTGCTCCTGCGCGGTCTGGCGGCGGCCCGGCTCGCGGCCCTGCTCGACGTGTGCGACCTGTACGCCGAGGACGGCTGGTGGCGGTATCCGGCCCCGTGGCAGGAGGGCGCGGAGGTCCCCGTCTCCGAACTGCTCGCGGGCGCCGTGGAACGGGTCGCCCTCGCCGCCCTGGACCCCGGCGCGGCCGCTCCCGCGCGAGCCGCCCTGGACGCCCTCGACGGGGCGCCGGAGCTGTCCGTCGCCGGACACCGGTTCCTCGCCCGGCTCCGGGAGGAGTTGACGGAACCGGCGGAACGGGCCGACCGCCCCGGGGCCGCCCCGGCCCGCCCCGGCGCTGCGGGCCCGGCATCCCCGACGGGGGGAGCCCCTGCCGGGGGAGCGCCCGTCCCGGAGGCCCCGGCCCCTTCTTCCGCTGGGGCCCCGGCTCCGGCGGCTCCGGCTCCGGGAGGCCCGACGGGCGGCGTCCCGGCTCCGGTGGCTCCCCCCTCGGAAGCGCCTTTCCCCGGAGCCCCGGCCTCCGCCCCCGTCGACGGAGTCCCCGCGCTGTCCGCCCCCGCCGATGCCGCCCCGTCCGCCCCGGCCCCCGGGGCTCCCCCCGCGCCCGCCCTGGACGGGACCGGAGCGGGACCGGCCGGACCGCCGGCCCCCGGCCATGGCTGAGCCGGACCCGCCCACCGCCGCCGTGCCGCCCGCCCCCGCCGTCCGGCCGCTCCCGCCGGACGGCTCACCGGGCCTGCTCCGGGCCGCCCCGGAGCCCTCCGTCCGCACCGCCCCCGTGGACGGCATCCGGCCAAGGGGAAGCACGGCCGCGCGAGGCGGACCCGGCCGCGCACACCTCGCGCGCTCCTTCCGCGCCCTCGGCGTGCGGCCCGGCACGACCCTGCTGGTCCATGCCGGGCTCCGGGGCACGGGGGTCCCCCCGGACACCCTCCGGCAGGCGCTCACCGACGCCCTCGGCCCCGGCGGCACCCTGGTCGTCCCCGCCTTCACCGCGGCCAACTCCGACACGTCCGACGCCTACCGCGCCCTGGTCGCGGGCCTCACCCCGGACGGGGCACGGGCCTTCCGCGCGGCCATGCCGCCCTTCGACGCGGCCACCACCCCGAGCCAGGGCATGGGCAGGCTGGCCGAGTCTGTCCGCACCGCCCCCGGAGCCGTCCGTTCCGCCCATCCGCAGACCTCGTTCGCCGCCGTCGGACACCACGCCGCGGAATTGCTCGCGCACCATCCGCTCCACTCGCACCTCGGCGAGAACTCCCCGCTGGGCGCTCTCTACCGCGCCGCCGCGCACGTTCTGATGATCAATGTGGGATTCGAGGTCTGCACCGCATTTCATCTCGCCGAATACCGGGTCAACGCGCCCCTTCGGACGTATCGTTGTGTAGTTCCGACGCCCGACGGGGGTAAGAAATGGACGGAGTACGAGGACGTCCGCCTCGACGACAGCGACTTCGGCGCGATCGGCGCCGCGTTCACCAGGGGAATGGCACGGAAGGGACGTCTGGGAAACCGTTCGGCGCTTCTCTTTCCGCTCCGGGCCGCCGTTGATCACGCGGTGGAGTGGATGACTGAAAAACGGCACTGAACGACAGGACAGCGGGGGTCGGAACTGGAGCGCGCTCCAGAATGATGGCATCGCCGTGCCCGAACGGAACGAGGGCGCGGAGGCGGGTGTTCACACAGGACGGGGGTCGTGTGTCGGATTCAGCGCAACGTGCGCCGGACCATCGGCCGTACTTTTTCTTGAGTTATGCACATACTCCTCGGTACGGGGGCGGGGGCCCCGATCCGGACATGTGGGTGGAACGGCTCTTCCGGGATCTGTGCGGCCATGTGATGGCCATGACCGACCTTCCGGCGGGAGCCCCCGCCGGATTCATGGACCGGGAGATCCGTTCGGGTGAGGGCTGGTCGGAACGGCTCGGCGAAGCGCTCGCCACCTGCCGGGTCTTCGTCCCGCTCTTCTCCCCGCGCTACTTCGCCAGCGAGATGTGCGGAAAGGAGTGGTACGCCTTCGCCCAGCGGGCGATCTACCACCAGGCCAAGCACAATCGCTCGGCCGAGGCCATCGTGCCCGCGCTCTGGGTCCCCATGCCGCCGGAGCACATGCCCGGACCGGCCAAGCGGCTCCAGTTCAACCACCGGGACTTCGGCGACCGCTATGTCACCGACGGCCTCTACGGCCTCATCAAACTCCGCATCTTCGCCGAGGAGTACGAGGCGGCCGTCTACGAGCTGGCCAAACGTATCGTCAGCGTGGCCGACTCCACCCGGGTCGCCCCCGGCAGCCCCGTCGACTACGGACTCGCGCCCTCCGCCTTCGGCAGGACCAGTGGCGCGTCCCGCCCCATGCATCTGACGATAGCCGCCCCCACCCGCCACGACCTGCCGGAGGGGCGCGCCCCCGACTACTACGGCAAGCAGTCCCAGGACTGGAACCCGTACCACCCGGACTCGGCCAGACCGCTCGCCTATATCGCCCAGGACCTCGTCCGCTCGCTCGACTACCAGGCCACCGTCTCCTCGTTCGACCACGAGCTGCCGCCCGCGCCGGGCCAGCCGCCCGGCCGGCCCGAGATCCTGCTGGTCGACCGGTGGGCCCTGGAGGACGACGACCGCTGTGCCCGGCTGGCCGCCTTCGACGCCACCCCCAGGCCCTGGGTCGGCGTCGTCGTGGCCTGGAACCGGGAGGACCCGCAGAGCCGGATATCCGAGGCCCAGCTCGTCGAGAAACTGGAGCGCACCATGCCGCACCAGATGAGCCAGGGCCGTGCCGCCTGCCGCGCCGCCGCCCGCGGCGTCTTCAGCATGGAGGCCTTCGGGCAGATCCTGCCCCAGGTCGTGGAGGCGGCGGCACAGGAGTATCTGCGGCACGCCACCGCGTTCGCACCCAGCCCGTCGCCCGGGGCCATCCGCCCCGTCCGGGCCCGGCTCGCCGGTCCCACGGCCGGTTTCGGTTCCACCCCCTGCACCAGCGCCACCCGCGGCACACCCCCCGATGCGGAGGACACGGATGACAGCCAGTCGTGACGGACGCATCGTCACCTTCTACTCGTACAAGGGCGGCACCGGCCGCACCATGGCCCTCGCCAACACGGCATGGATCCTCGCCGCCAACGGGCAGCGCGTCCTCGCCGTGGACTGGGATCTGGAGGCGCCCGGACTGCACCGCTTCTTCCATCCCTTTCTCGACCCCTCGACCCTCGGGGCCACCACCGGGGTCATCGATCTGATCACCGAGTACGCCTGGGCCGCCATCACACCCGACACCGGCCGCCGGGACGACTGGCACGTGGACTACGCGCGTATCCAGCCGCACGCCGTCTCCCTCACCCCGGAGAACCTGGGCTGGGAGTTCCCGGGCGGCGGCACCCTGGACTTCGTCTCCGCGGGCCGGCAGAACCGCGAGTACTCCGCCACCGTCTCCACGTTCGACTGGGACAACTTCTACGACCGGCTCGGCGGCGGCCTCTTCTTCGACGCGCTGCGCGAGGACATGAAGGCCCACTACGACTACGTCCTCATCGACAGCCGGACCGGGCTGAGCGACATCGCCGACATCTGCACCGTCCATCTCCCGGACATCCTGGTCGACTGCTTCACCCTCAGCGACCAGTCCATCGACGGGGCCGCCGCCGTCGCCCGCCAGATCGACGAGCGCTACGGCGGACGCGGCATCCGGATCTACCCCGTCCCCATGCGCATCGACGAGGGCGAGAAGGAGAAGGCGGACGCCGGACGGGCCCTGGCCCGGGTCAAGTTCGACCGTTTCCCCACCGGACTGAGCGGCGACGAACTCACCTCCTACTGGGGCGCCGTGGAGATCCCCTACCGCCCCTACTACGCCTACGAGGAGACCCTCGCCACCTTCGGTGACGAGACCGGACTCACCAACTCCCTGCTCTCCGCCTTCGAACGGCTCACCGCCGTCGTCACCGGGCAGCAGATCACCGCCATGCCCCCGATGAACGACGAGATCCGGCTGCGGATCAAGGACGCCTTCACCCGGCGCAGGCCCGCGCTCCCCGCCGATCTGTTCCTCAGCTATGTCGCCGAGAACCGGATGTGGGCCGACTGGATCGAGTCCCTGCTCACCCAGGCCGGATTCCGGGTCGTCCCCCGGGACGTCTCCGCCGGGCCCGGCACCGCCGACGAGGAGCACCCCGCCCAGAACCCCACCCGGACCGTGGTGCTCCTCTCCGCCGCCTATCTCAAGTCCCCCCGGGCGGTCGAGCTGTGGCAGCGGACCTCCGCCGAGGACGCCGGGGGCTCGCGCCACCACCTCCTCCCCGTCCGGGTCGGCGACGTCCGGCTCAGCGCGCCCTACATCGACCGCAACCCCGTCGACCTCTTCCGGCTCGACGAGGCCCAGGCCACCGGCGCCCTGCTGCGCGCACTCGACCGCCCCGTCCAGCTCGCCGACACCGGCCAGGCACCCGGACCGCGCTTCCCCGGCACCGTCCCCAAGATCTGGAACGCGCCGCCCCGGAACCCCGGCTTCACCGGCCGTTCCACCGCCCTGGAGCAGATGCGCGACCGGCTCGGCGGCGGGATGTCGGTGGCCGCCGTGCTGCCCCAGCCGCAGACCCTCTACGGCCTCGGCGGCGTCGGCAAGACCCAGGTCGCCATCGAGTACGTGCACCGCTTCATGGCCGACTACGACCTGGTCTGGTGGATCTCCGCCGAACAGCCCGACGACGTCATCGCCGGGCTCGCCGAACTCGCCGTCCGGCTCGGCGCCCAGGGCGGCGAGGACATGGCCGCCGCCTCCCAGGAGGCCATCGACCTGCTGCGGCGCGGGGCGCCCCACGCCCGCTGGCTGCTGGTCTTCGACAACGCCGACGACCCCGAGCAGCTCAAACGCTTCTTCCCGCCCCAGGGCCCCGGCCATATCCTCGTCACCTCCCGCAACCAGACCTGGTCGCAGTACGGCGACGCCCTCGCCATCGACGTCTTCACCCGCGAGGAGTCCGTCGAACACCTCCAGCGGCGCGCCCGCGGGCTCACCACCGAGGACGCCGACCAGGTCGCCACCGCCGTCGGCGATCTGCCGCTCGCCGTCGAGCAGGCCGCCGCCTGGATCGCCGAGACCGCGACCCCGGTCGCCGAGTATCTGGACCGGCTGCGCGAGCAGGCCACCAGCGTGCTCGCCCTCAACCAGCCCGCGGGCTACCCCGAGCCGGTCGCCGCCACCTGGAACGTCTCCATCGAGAAGCTGAAGGAGCGCTCACCTGCGGCGGTCCGGCTGCTTCAGCTCTGCGCCTTCTTCGCCCCCGAGCCGATCTCCGCGAACCTCCTCTACAGCAAGGAGATGATCGACGCCCTCAAGCCGTACGACGCCTCCCTCCAGGAGAAGCTGGTGCTCGGCCGGGTGATCCGGGAGATCGGCCGGTTCGCCCTCGCCAAGGTCGACCAGGTCAACAACAGCATCCAGGTGCACCGGCTGGTCCAGGCGGTGATCCGGGCCCAGCTCACCGAGGAGGAGCAGCGCGACGCCCGGCACGCCGTCCACCGGGTGCTCGCCGGGGCCCGGCCCGACGACGACGAGCCGATCGACAACCCCGGCACCTGGGAGCGGTTCGCCACCATCTGGCCGCATCTGGCCCCGTCGGACGCGCACAACTGCACCGAGCCCGAGACCCGCAGGCTCCTCATCGACCGGGTCCGCTATCTGTGGAAGCGCGGCGACTGGGTGACCGCCCGGGGCATCGCCGACGAGGTGCGCGAGGACTGGCGGGCCATGCTCGGCACCGACGACCTCCAGTACCTCTACCTCTGCTTCCACATCTCCAACCTCTACCGCTCCCAGGGCCGCTACAAGGAGGCCAGGACGCTGGACGAGGAGACCCTGGAGCGCCAGCGGCGGGTGCTCGGCGCCACCCATCCGCACACCTATATGACCACCAGCGGACTGGCGATGGACCTCGGCACCCTCGGCCACTACAGCAGGGCGATGGAGCTGGCCCGGGAGGCCCACGACGGCTTCAGCCAGATCTTCCACGAGTCCCACCCCCGTACCCTGGCCGCCGCCAACAACCTCGCGCTCAATCTGCGGATGATGGGCCAGTACTCCCGGGCCCGCGAGATCGACCAGGACGTCTTCGACCGGCGGACGGAAGTCCTGGGCGCCGAACACCCGTACACCCTCTCTTCCGCCACCTCCCTCGCGCGCGACCTGCGCGAGATGGGGCGGTACGACGACTCCGTGACCGTGCTCGCCCGGACCTACGAGCTGTACAAGCAGCGGCTCGGACGGACCTTTCCGGGTACCCTCGCGGCGGCCAAGAGCCTGGCCGTCTCGCTGCGCAGGGCGGGCCGCCTCGACGACGCCCGGCGGCTCACCACGGCCACCCGCAACCGCTACCGCTCCCGCTACACCTCCGCCAACCCGGACTCCCTCGCCTGCGATCTCAACCTCGCGGCCGATCTCTTCGCGGCGGGGGAACCCGTCGCCGCGCGGGACCTGGCCCAGGAGATCGTGGACCAGTACCGGGTGATGCCGGGGGAGCGGCACCCGTACACCCTCGCGGCAATCAACAACCTGGGCATCTACCAGTGGGGCTGCGGCGACCCGGAGGCGGCCGAGGAGCTGCTGACCGCGGTGGGCGTCCAGATGCGGGAAGTCCTCGGCGACGGCCATCCGCACTACCTCTACAGCACCATCAACCTCGCCAACGCCAAGGCGGACCTCGGGGCCCTGGCGGAGGCGCTGGAGATCGAGCAGCGCTCGGTGACCCGGCTGCGCGAGGCGCTGGGGGCGCACCACCCCGAGGTGCTGGGCGTGACCTCGAACGTCGCGGTCACCCTGGGCGGGCTGGGGCGCAAGGCGGAGGCGGCCCGGCTGCGCACGGAGACCGTGGAGGAGCTGACCCGTCAGCTCGGTGAGGAACACGCGCTGGCCCGGCTGGCCCGGGACGAGCGGCGGGTGCACCGCGACCTCGAACCGCTCGCCGTCTGAGCCGTCGCTCCGCGCGCCGGACGGCGTCCACCGGAGCGGCGGGTGCCGGGGGCGGCGCGTACGGCGCGCCGCCCCCGGCGCTCACTCCTCCACCAGCCAGGTCAGCGCCCGGGGCAGCGCGTGCAGCGCGTCGAAGTGCGCGGCGCTCGGCTCCAGGACCGCTGTCGCCCCGGGGATGCGCTCCGCGAGCCAGCGCGAGTGCCCCACCGGGGAGAACACGTCCTTCTCCCCGTGCCAGAGCATCACCGGGGCCTTGATGTCCGCCGGGTCGAACCCCCAGGGGCTGCTGAACGCCAGCGCGTCGTCGATCCAGCCGTACGCCGAGGTCCGCAGCGCCTCCTGGTAGTTGCGCAGCAGCATGCCGCGCACCCCCGCGTCCTGGACCACCATCCGGTCCGACTCCGTCAGCTCCTTGCGCAGGTCGTTGAGGAGCCGGATCGGGTCCTCGCGGATCTGGGCCGACCGCAGGATGAACCGTTCGGTCAGCACGTCCGGGTGGTCCGACGCGAAGGTGTACTCCAGGACGTTGGAGGCCGCCATCCCCTCGAACCAGTCGAGTCCGGCCGCGTCCCGGGGTGCCAGCGTCACCAGCGCGGCGGCCCGGGTGACCCGTTCCGGCAGCAGCGCGGCGCAGGCCAGCGCGTGCGGGGCCCCGCCCGAGCGGCCCACCACCGCGAACCGGTCGAGCCCCAGCTCGTCGGCGATGTCCCGGACATCCCGGGCGACATCGGCGACACTGCGCCCGGGCAGCCGGTCCGAACCGCCGTAGCCGGGGCGGTCATAGGCGATGAGCTGGGTGCGCCGCTGGTAGAGCACCATGCCGCGCGGCGCCGGGCCCAGTCGGCAGCCGGGGGTGCCGTGCAGCAGGAAGACGGGCCTGCCGTGCGGATCCCCCAGCCGCTCCACCATCAGATGCCGCCCGTCGGACGTGCGCACCCGATGTCGCAACCCCCGCCCCCTTCGCCGTCTGCCGTCGTCCGGGTCCTCGTGGGCCTCTGGCACTGCCTCACCCCTTCAGTGTCGGCCCTGCCACGCCGCCGGGGCGTCCGTCCGGGCCGCTATTCGGGGATTACCGCCGAATGGGCGCACCTATGCGGTCCGGGCTCGGTGGAAACTCCGTGAGCACCCGTCGTATCCGCCCCATCACCTGCCGTGTCCGCCCGGCCGGTTCACGGGGCCGTGGTCCCGGCGGGGGCGGCGGGCCGGTCGCCGGTGAGGGTGCGGGCCGTCGCGCACACCAGGGTGACCACGGAGCCCGCCACCGCCCACGCGGCGAGGACCAGCAGCGGGCCCCCCACCGCATGGCCGTGGAAGTAGCTGATCGAACGGGCGGCGAAGGTGCCCGCGCCCGGTGGCAGGGCGGGTCCGATCGCGCTCCAGAACGGCGGCAGCATCGGCCAGGGGTAGGCACCGCCCGCGCTGGGGTTGCCGAGGACGACCACGAGCGCGATGGCCAGCCCGATCCCGACGATGCCGAGCAGCCCCTGGAGGGCGAGGGTGATCGCGCCGACCGTGAACACCAGCAGGGTGCCGAGGCCCCACAGCGGCGCGACGCCGCCCGGCAGCGCCTGAAGGACGGGACCGGCGATCACGGTGCCCAGCAGCCCGGCGGCGATCGAGTACAGCAGCAGCACCCCGAGCCGGATCAGGGCCCGGTGGATGTTGGCGGGCCGGGCCCCGGCGCTGATGGCGAGGACCGCGGCGCACAGATAGCCGCCCACGCACCAGCCGATGACCAGATAGAACGAGGAGAGTCCGCGCGCGTCCCCGGCGGCGTTGGGCACGACGTCGGTCACCCGGACCGTCCGCCCCTGCCGCTGTTCGGCGGCCCCGACGGCCCCGGCCAGCGCGTCGGCCAGGGAGGCGCCCGCCGCGCTCGCGACCAGCAGCCGGTCGGTGGTGCCCCGGGGGTCGACGATCAGGGCCCCGTCGACGTCCCGGTTCTCGATCTGCCGCCGGGCCTCCGCCTCGTCCGCCACGGCCCGGGGGTCGAGCGGATCGCCGGGCAGCGCGGCGAGCCCGCGCACGGTCCCGGCGGTGGTCAGCGGGTCCGGGGCGGCGACCGCCAGGGGCACCTCATGGGGCCTGGGCTCGTGGAAGGCGCCGATGTACGAGGTGATGAACGCGAGCTGGAGCAGCAGCACCCCGATGACGAGCAGGGCGGCCCGCACGCTCACCGCGTCCCTGACCTCGGCGAGAAAGCCGGTGGGCGCGGCGGGTCCGGCCGTGGAGGCGCCGTCCGGGGGGCCGTCCGATGTGCGCTTCATGGCCCCACGCTCCGTGGCCCGGGGCCCGTACGCAGGCGGTACGCGGCCGAATGGCCGATGCGCCCGCCCCGGGCAGGGCGGGCGCGGACCGGGGGTCCGGCCGTGGTGGCGGACGGACCCCCGGCGGTCGGGGCACCCGGTGGCGACGGCACCGGGCGGTTGTGGCTCCGGGCGGTGCCGGTGCCGGGCCGGGGCGCGTTCGGGGAGTGAGCGCGCCCCGGCCCGGGGCGCGGGTCCGGCCGGGGGTGCGGGTCCGGCCGGGGGTGCGGTCCCTGGAGGCCGGGTCAGATGGCCGATCCGCCGGCCCGGCGGCGGGCGGAGGCGAACATCCCGGCCGCGCCGAGCGCGAGCGCCGCCGCACCGCCGATGGCGATGTACATGCTGGTGCTGTCGCCGCCGGTCTCGGCCAGGGCCTGCTCGCTCGTGGCGGCCAGCTCGGTGGTGTGCGCGACCTGCGTCTGCGGGGCGTTGCCGCCACCGGTCCGCTGGGCGACGTGCTCGGCGTTCGCCTTCTTCTCGGCCGCGGTGTCACCGCCGTGGCCGCCGTGGTCGACGGAGGAGTTGCCCGCGCCCTGCTCGATGGCGTTCTCGCTGGGGGCCTGGGCCGCCGGGGCCCCGGCCGGGGCCTTGCCGCCGAAGACCACGTCGGAGCAGGTGTAGAACGCCTCGGGGGAGTCCGAGCGCTGGAGGATCGAGTAGATCAGATGACGGCCGGTCCGGTTCGGCACCTGGCCGTCGAAGACATAGGAGCCGTTCTCCAGCCGCGGGTCGGTGACCTTGGCGAAGGGCTGGGCCTCCAGGTCGGACCACTTCAGCGGCTTGGTCGGGTCGTACCCCTCGCGGGTGATGTACAGCTCCAGCGTGCCCCGGTGGGGGGCGGTGGCCCGCCAGCGGAAGGTCTTGCTGCCTGCGGCCATCGGGCTGGAGGGCCAGTCGGCGCGGGGCGCGTCGAGGCCCTTGTACTTGTCGCGGCCGACGCTGCACAGCTTGCCGTCGGGGATGATCTGGCGGTGGCGGCCCGCGGCGTCGCCGATGTTCACCTCGTTCCAGTCGTACAGCGGCTGGGTGCCCCCGGCCGCGACCATAGCCTTGCAGGCGGCGGAGTCCGGGCTCTCCGGGCCCTCGGCGAAACACGCGGACACCCGGCTGACCGGGTCGAGCATCGAGCCGTGGGCTGCGGCGGGCGTCACGGTCAGCGCGGTCAGGGCGAGCGGGACGACACCCAGGGCGGCGGCGACGGCCGCCGTGCGGCGAGTGGTCATGGGAACTCTCCTTGATGAGTGGGGGGTTCCGGGGCCGGTCCGACAGCTCGCGCCGGACGTACGGACTCGTCGGCACTTGTTCGAACCAGCCCCGGTGAGCAGCAAGTTAGCTGTTCGAAACCGGGGAGTCGCCAGGGAGAGGGACCGGGGCGCGGTCCTTATCCTTGCCTTAAGGAAGCGCTAAGCGGCGGCTGAGGAAACCGTGGTGAGGACCGGCCGAGCCGTGGCGGGGAGCCTGTGGGACGTTCGCGAAGGTAACCGAGCGCACCGCTGTGACCTGCGGACGAGGCCCAGGGGGCGGGCGTACCGCCGGGGTGGACGTGCAGTGGTCAACCATGTACGTGGAGCGCCCTCGCCCGTCCGGATGAACCGGTCGGGGCTGGTCTGTACCGGCTCGTCACCTTCCGGTGCGAGCGTGCGGAAAGCGTGCTTCCGGATCGACCCGCCGGGCCCGTGGACGGGAGGGTCCGGGCCGCCAGGAGGGGAGACCCGGACCGGTCCGGCGGGAGTACGCGGGCGGCTTCCGGGGCGGTGGGGCATGGGCCCCAGGGCCGTCGCGCCGGGTTCGGCCAGGAGCGGGGCCTGCGGTTCCCGATCGAACGGACGGGGCGTCCGGGGCCGGGGTGGTGAGGGGGAGCCGACCGCGCCCGCACGGTGTCCGCACGGGCGCCGGAGCCCGGTGCGCCACCCGGCTCGCGCGCGGGTGGGGCCTGCGCGCGACCACGTCCGCGCGCACGCATCACCGGGTGATGGCCGGGGGAGGAACCAGGGGAGGGACCAGGGGAGGAATACGGTCAACTCCCGGCCCGCGCACTGGCCGAGTCCGATTCGGGCCTCGCCCGGGACCTGTAGCTTTGCCTCGTCAGCGGGACGATTACCAGCCGACGATCACACCCGGCCCCGGACCGGCACGACCGGTGGACCGAGCGAAGGAGTCATCCGTGACCCTCACCCGTGAAGAGCGCCAGCAGTTCCTGGCGGAACCGCATATCGCGGCCCTGGCGGTGAACGCGGGAGACGACGGGCGGGCGCCGCTCACGGTACCGGTCTGGTACCACTACGCCCCTGGCCGCGATGTCTGGATCATGACCGGTCTCGGTTCCCGGAAGGAGCGGCTCATCGCCCGGGCGGGCCGCTTCTCGCTGCTGGTCGACCGGGAGCGGCCCACCGTGCGCTATGTCTCCGTCGAGGGACCCGTGGTCGGCACCTGTCCGGCCACCCGTCGGCATGTGGCGGAGATCAGCGCCCGCTATCTTCCCGCCCGCAAAGTCGCCTCCTATGTCGAGTTCGTGGAGAAGGAGCTGGGCGACCAGGTGATCATCCAGATGCGGCCCCAGCGCTGGAACAGCGCCGACCTGGGGCCGGTCTGACCGGACCGCCCGTGCGGTGCCGGTGCCGGACCCGCGCCGGGTGCGCCGTGCCCACCCGCGCCGCCGTGCCCACCCGCGCCGGGCGCATCGCGCCGCCGTGCCCACCCGCGTCCACGGCCCGCGCCCGCCGCCCGTTAGGATGATCGTCAAGGCGGGGTCGTAGCACAGAGGCAGTGCGCCTACACGACATGGAGGAGGACGCCGGTTCGAATCCGGCCGCCCCGCCCCTCTCTCCTTCCTGGACGGGCCCCGGCTGTCGTGGCCCCGGGCCACGACGCCCCGCTGAGCGGCGGGCCGCCGCTCAGCCCCCGCCCACCAGCCGGTACCGCCGCTCCGGGCGGCCCGTGCCGCCGTAGCGCAGGCTCACCTCGACCCGCCCGGTCTCCGCGAAGTACTCCAGGTACCGCCGCGCGCTCACCCGGGACAGCGACCCCGCCTCCGCGCACTCCGTCGCCGACAGATCCCCCCGGTGCTCCCGCAGAATCCGCTCCACCAGCTCGGCCGTGTGCGCCGCGAGCCCCTTGGGCAGCTCCCGCGAGCCCGGCGGCCGGGTGCCGAAGATCTGGTCCACGTCCTCCTGGCGGGCCTCGCCGAGGCGGTCGAACCGTGACCGCAGCGCCGCGACATGACGCAACTGCTCTTGGAGCGCCGACTGGTTGAACGGCTTGATCAGATAGTGCAGCGCCCCCGCCCGCAGCGCGGCCCGGACCAGCCCCGCGTCCCGGGCGGCCGTGATGAACAGGGCGTCCGCGCTCGGCCGCGCCGTGTCCAGCGCCTCGGCGGCCCGCAGCTCCCGTAGCACCATCAATCCATCCATATCGGGCAAATAGATATCGAGCAGCACCAGGTCGGGCCGCAGCCGCTCGGCCGCGCTCAGGGCCTCCGCACCGCTGTGCGCGACTCCGGCGACCCGGAACCCCGCCGTGGAGGCCACATAGCGGCTGTGCAGCTTGGCGACCATGAAGTCGTCGTCCACCACCAGCACGTTCATCACGGGCACACGCTAAGGCGCGACCACAATGACCACAACGTCCGTTGATTCCGGAAGAGAGACACTTTCTTAACGCGCAGGCAACATGTGGGCCACTTCACATCACTTCCACCGAAAGGCGGCTCACGTGCGATTGCGCACTCCCCTCGCCGTGCTCGGGGCGGCGTTGCTGGTGTTCGTGGGGCCGCCACTGCTGAGCGAAGGCGAAAGCTCCGACTCCGGTACCCGTATCCCCGGCCTGCGGATCATGGTCCCCAACACCCCCGGCGGCGGCTACGACATCACCGCCCGCACCGCGGCCAAGAACGCGGAGGACGCCGACCTCACCTCCGACATCGAGGTCTTCAACCTCCCCGGAGCCGGCGGCACCGTCGGCCTCGCCCAGCTCGTCAACGAGCGCGGCAACGGCAAGCTGGCGATGTCCATGGGCCTCGGCGTCGTCGGCGCCGTCCACACCAACAAGGCGCCCAAGACCCTCGCCGACACCACCCCGATCGCCCGGCTCACCGAGGAGCAGGACATCGTGGTCGTGTCCAAGGACTCCCCGTACAAGTCCATCCAGGACCTCGTCACCGCCTGGAAGAAGAACCCCGGCAAGCTGCCCGTCGGCGGCGGCTCCTCGCCCGGCGGCCCCGACCACCTCGCCCCCATGCTGATGGCGCAGGCGGCGGGCATCGCCCCCAAGACCGTCAACTACATCCCCTTCGACGGCGGCGGCGAACTCCTCGCCTCCATCCTCGGCAACAAGGTCGCCTTCGGCGTCTCCGGCGTCGGCGAGTACCTCGACCAGATCAAGGCGGGGGAGCTGCGGCTGCTCGCGGTCACCGGACCCGAGCGGGTCCCCGGCCTGGACGCCCCCACCCTGCGTGAGGCGGGCATCGACACCGAGTTCACCAACTGGCGCGGCATCGTGGCGCCCCCCGGGCTCACCGACGCCGAGCGGGACAAGCTCGTCACCCTCGTCGAGAAGCTGCACGCCTCCCCGCAGTGGAAGGAATCGCTGAAGAAGCACGGCTGGAACGACGCGTTCCTCACCGGCGAGAAATTCGGTGACTTCCTGGACGAGCAGGACAAGCGCGTGGACTCGGTGCTGAAGGAGCTGGGACTGTGAACTCACAGGAGACGCCCGCCACCCCGACGGAGCAGACCTCGACCGGCCCCGGTGCCGCCTCCCGCGGCTCCTGGCTGCGCGAACGCTCCGAACTCGGCGTCGGCGTACTGCTCTTCGCCATCGGTGTGCTCGTCCTCGGCGACGCCCTCACCATGGACGTCGACATCGCCCAGCGCGGCCCCGTCGGCCCCCGCACCGTCCCCATCGCGGTCGGCATCGGACTGCTGGTCATCGCCGTACTCCTCGCCGTCGACGTGCTGCGCGGCGGCCGCGGAGAGGCGGAGTCGGGCGAGGACATCGACCTGAGCGAGCCCAGCGACTGGCGCACCGTGCTGCTGCTCGCCGGAGTCTTCCTCGGCTTCGCGGTGCTGATCGGCCCGCTCGGCTTCCCCATCTCCGGAATGCTCCTCTTCTGGGGTGCCGCCTTCGCCCTCGGCAGCCGGAGCTTCGACCGCGATCCGCTGATCGCCGCCACGCTCTCCCTGGTCACGTACTACCTCTTCAACAATCTGCTCGGCGTTCCGCTCCCCGGTGGCCCGCTGATGGGGGTGCTCTAGCCGATGGACTCTCTCAACTCCCTGATCGACGGCTTCGGCACCGCGCTGACGCCGATCAACCTCCTCTGGGCGGTGATCGGTGTACTGCTCGGCACCGCGATCGGCGTCCTGCCCGGTATCGGTCCCGCGATGGCGGTGGCCCTGCTGCTGCCCGTGACCTACGGACTCGAACCGACCGGCGCGTTCATCATGTTCGCCGGTATCTACTACGGGGCCATGTTCGGCGGCTCCACCACCTCGATCCTGCTCAACACCCCCGGTGAGAGCGCGGCCGTCGTCGCCGCGATCGAGGGCAACCCCATGGCGAAGTCCGGACGGGGCTCCCAGGCGCTCGCCGCCGCGGCCATAGGCCACTTCACCGGCGGTCTGATCGGCACCCTGCTGCTGGTCGCGCTCGCCCCGACCGTCGCCGAACTCGCCGTCGACATCGGCGCCCCCGACTACTTCGCCATCATGGTGCTCGCCTTCATCGCGGTCACCTCCGTCCTCGGCTCCTCCCGGATTCGCGGACTGGCCTCCCTGCTGATCGGTCTGACCATCGGCCTCATCGGGCTCGACTCGATGACCGGACAGCAGCGGCTCACCTTCGGCAACCTCCACCTCGCCGACGGCGTGGACGTCGTCATCGTCGCCGTGGGCCTCTTCGCCATCGGCGAGGCGCTGTGGGTCGCCGCCCATCTGCGCCGGGGCGCCACCGCCCCCATCCCCGTCGGCCGCCCCTGGCTGGGCAAGGACGATGTCAAGCGCACCTGGAAGCCCTGGCTGCGCGGACCCTTCATCGGCTTCCCCTTCGGCGCCATCCCGGCGGGCGGCGCGGAGATCCCGACCTTCCTCTCCTATGTCACGGAGAAGCGGCTCTCGAAGAACAAGAAGGAGTTCGGCAAGGGCGCCATCGAGGGCGTGGCCGGACCCGAGTCGGCGGCCTCCGCCTCCGCTTCGGGCACCCTGGTCTCGATGCTCACCCTCGGCCTGCCCACCACCGCCGTCGCCGCGGTGATGCTCGCCGCCTTCCAGCAGTACGGCATCCAGCCCGGACCGCTGCTGTTCGAGCGCGAGCCCGACCTGGTCTGGGGTCTGATCGCCTCGCTCTTCGTCGGCCTGGTGCTGCTGCTGGCGCTCAACCTGCCGCTCGCCCCCGTCTGGGCGAAGCTGCTGCGGATTCCGCGTCCCTATCTCTACGCGGGCATCCTCTTCTTCGCCGGTGTCGGCGCCTACGCGGTCGGCGGCGAAGCCCTGGACCTGGTCATCCTGCTCATCATCGGTCTGCTGGGCTTCGGGATGCGGCGGTACGGACTGCCCGTGCTGCCCGCCGTCATCGGTGTCATCCTCGGCCCGTCCGCCGAGCAGCAGCTCCGCCGGGCGCTCCAGATCAGTGACGGCAGCGTCACCGGCCTGGTCAACACGCCCTTCTCGGTGACGGTCTACGTGATCATCGCCATCCTGCTCGCCTGGCCCCTGCTGAAGAAGCTGGTGGTCCGGCGCCGTAGCCACTCCTGATAACCCCCCACACACCCTCCCCGCGGCCGCACCCGGTCGCGGGGAGGGTGTTCTCCGTGCCGGACACCCGGCGTCAGCGGGCGCCGCCGGGCCGCTCCAGCAGCTCCCCGAGCCGTCCCGCCCGCACCAGGGCCTCCAGCTCGTCCAGCGCGGCCCGCGCCCGCCCGGCCGCCTCGGGGTCGCGCTCCGCGAGACCGCTCGCCGCGAACTCGTCCTCGTCCAGCCGCAGCACCGACGTGCCGTCGCCGGACACCCACAGATCCAGCTCCAGGTCCTCGGAGACCAGTTCCGCGCCGGTGAGCCGGGCGGGCAGGGCGATGTCGCAGTACCAGCCCTTCAGCGCCCCGTCCCCGGTGCGCACCTCCTTCACCGCGTACCAGCGGTCGCGCCAGAAGTGCTCGGTGAAGACGTCACCCGGCTCGAAGCGGACGAACCCGAGGTCGCGCACGGGGATCGTCCACGGGGCCCGTACCACGATGTGGGTGCCGTCGTCGGTCAGCAGGGCCGCCCGGTAGACGACCTTCTCCCGGCCCGCCTTGAGCAAGCGGACCGTCACCGTCGGCGGTGCTGTCATCGTGAACCTCCCGGCACATCGGGGAAACGGGGATCGAGGAAACGAAGAAACGAAGAAACGAAGGAACGGGGCAACGGGTGAACGCGCGGGCGGGGCCCGTGTCGCGCGGATCGCGGACCTTCCGCCGGACACCCGGCGGCTGGGGGAGAATCGGGGACGTGACCCTCAAGATCGTCATCGACGCCGCATCGGCCACCGCCCCCTTCGAACAGCTACGGACCCAGATCTCCGAACGGGCCCGCTCCGGAGCGCTGCCGGTGGGATACCGGCTGCCGACCGTGCGCGGCCTCGCGGAGGAACTGGGCCTCGCCGCGAACACCGTCGCCAAGGCATACCGCGCCCTGGAGGCCGACGGCGTCGTCGAGACCCGGGGCCGCAACGGTACCTTCGTCGCGGCGGCACAGGGCGCGGGCGCCCGCGAACTCGCCGCCGCCGCGAAGAGCTTCGCCGAGCGCGCCCGACGGCTCGGCGCGGACCGGGACACCGCCCACGCCGCCGCCCGGGACGCCATCCGCGCGGTCTACGGCGACGACTGAGGAGCGCCCCCTATTTTTTTGTGGCTCGGTTCGCCTCCGGGGTGCCAGAGCGTGCGCCGACGGACGCCCCCTTTTTTGTGGCTCGGTTCGCCTCCGGGGTGCTGAAGCGTGCGCCGACGGTCGACCGTGCTCGGTTCCTCGTTCCTCGGAACCTCCGCGCGCTCTCCACTTTCGGCACCCGCGGCACCCCTTCGGCTCACTCGCCGCAGGGCGAAGGCAGACGTCCAGCCCAGGAGGCGGGGGCGCGCTCTCCGCTTTCGGCGGCCACGCGCCCCCTCGGCTCACTCGCCCCGAAGCCAAGCCAATCACCCGGCCCAGAAGGCGGGGGCGCGCTCTCAGCTCCCGGCGGACACGCGCCCCATGGCCCACTCGCCCGCAGGGCCAAGGCAAACGCCCGGCCCAAGGGGCGGGCGCACGCTCTCCGCTTTCGGCAGCCACGCGTCCCCACGGCTCACTCCCCCCGGGGCGAGGCAAACGGTCGTCTCAGGGGTCTGCGCGCGCTCTTCGCTCTCGGCGTCTGCGGCACCCCTGCGGCCCACTCGCCGCAGGGCCGGGGCCAACGCCCGGGCAGGGACGGCGCAGGGCAGAGGGCGAGGGCTCACTCGGCCCCGGGGGAACCGTCCCGGGATGGGGGTCATCGCCCGGCCCAAGGGGCGGGTACGGGCTCGCTCGGCCCGGGGCGGAGGCAGTCGTCCACGTGTGGATCGGGGACGCAGGGGCTGGGGCACCCCCTTCGGCCCGGGAGGGGCCGGGCGATCGTCCACGCGGGGGCGGGGCGCGGGAGGCGTCGCTTCGGCTCGCATGCCCCGGGGCGGCGTCGGGTGCTCAGAGATACAGCCCGGCGTCCGCGCCGTCGTTCTGCCCGGGGACGGACGCGGGGCCGGTGCCCCGGCGCAGCGCGTACAGCTCCGCCAGGGTGGAGCCCTGTCGTCCCACCCCCTCCTCCCGGCCCAGCCAGCCCACCGACTCCGCGTGGGTCAACGGACCCACCTCGATCCGGGCCAGACAGCGCCCCGGCCGGACCACCGCCGGGTGCAGCCGCTCCAGATCCTCGTTGGTGGTCACGCCGACCAGGACATTGCGGCCCTGGCCGAGCAGCCCGTCGGTGAGGTTGAGCAGCCGGGACAGCGCCTGTCCCGCCATATGCCTGGCCTCGCCGCGGATCAGCTCGTCGCAGTCCTCCAGCAGCAGCAGGCGCCAACGCTCCTTGCCGGTGCTCTCGTCGTCCTCGCCGATCGCGATGTCCATGAGATAGCCGACGTCGCTGAAGAGTCGTTCCGGGTCGAGGACACAGTCCACCTGGCACCAGTCCTGCCAGGACCGGGCCAGCGTGCGCAGC
The DNA here is from genome assembly GCF_005519465.1 of Streptomyces clavuligerus. Taxonomy (NCBI): domain Bacteria; kingdom Bacillati; phylum Actinomycetota; class Actinomycetes; order Kitasatosporales; family Streptomycetaceae; genus Streptomyces; species Streptomyces clavuligerus. The sequence goes on from NZ_CP027858.1 coordinate 5,586,539, forward strand.
GCGGAGGTCTTCCCGGTGCCCGGCGGGCCGTGCAGCAGGAGCAGCCGGCCCGCGATGTCGTCGGGGGTGACCTTCATCAGCCGGTCCATGGCCTCGGCCACCGGCGCGGTGTAGTTGCGCCGGATCTCCTCCCAGGGGCCCGCGCTGATCGGGCGGGTGGTGCGGTACGGGCCCCGGCGCGGGGAGACGTACCAGAAACCCATCGTCACATCGTCCGGCTCCGGCTCCGGCTCGTCCTCCGCGTCCGCGGTCGACTCCTTGACGATCCGCTCGGCGAGTTCGGCGCTGACCGCCGTGACCGTGACATCGGCCCCCCGGTTCCAGTGGGAGACCAGCACCGTGAAGCCCTCGCCCTCGGCGAGCACGGCGCGGCGGTCGTCGTCCCGCGCGGAGCGCAGCACCCTCGCCCCCGGCGGCAGCAGATCGGCGTCGCGCTTGACCCGTTCGACCTGGTGGCCATGGGCGTACGGCTGCTCGCCACTGGTGAATCGGCCGAGGAACAGCGCGTCGATGACATCCGTCGGTGAGTCGTTGTCGTCGAGGGTGATCCGGACCGGGACGGCGTGCTGCGGGGGTACGGGTGCGGTGGCCATGCGCTCCGACTGAGGCTCTGGGACAGACATGGCCCCATGATCCGGCACGGGGCGGCTCGGCGCACGGAGTTTTGCCCGGGACGCTCTGCCATTGATGATCTGTCTTCTATGCTCGCTCTGGGCCGCTTTGCCCGTTCACATGTGGAGAACTCCTGGCCGCGGCGGTGTGTGACAAGCCGTCAAAGTCATGGCGAATCCTTGGCATGGACACTTCCGGATGGCTGCATCTGGCTGGTAAAACGAGCGTGACGCAGCGATCCTGCTTACTGGAGAGGTCGGCATGAAACTGTCGCGCATCACGGCTTTCTCGTCCTCGCTCCTCCTAGGAGCCGCCCTCGCTCTCACCGGAGCCGCCCAGGCGCAGGCGGCCGAAAACGCCGCCCCCGTGGACTATGTGGCCCTCGGTGACTCCTACTCCTCTGGCCTCGGCGCCGGTGGCTACGACAGCGCCAGCGGTGACTGCAAGCGCAGCAACCGGGCCTTCCCGAAGCTCTGGGCAGCCGCGAACTCGCCCTCCTCCTTCGGCTTCACCGCCTGCGCCGGCGCCATCACCAGCGATGTCACCAGCAAACAGCTCGGGCCGGTGAACGCCTCGACCGACCTGGTCTCGATCTCCGTCGGCGGCAACGACGCGGGCTTCGCCGATGTGATGACGACCTGTGTCCTCCAGTCCGAGGCCAACTGCATCAACCGGGTCAACCAGGCGAGAGCGTTCGTGGACGCGACGCTCGCGGGGCGTCTCGACAGCGTCTACAACGCCATCTCCTCCCGCGCGCCCTCCGCCCGGGTCGTCGTGCTCGGCTACCCCCGCTTCTATCAGCTCAACGGAGGCTGCCTCGCCGGTCTGAGCGAGAACGAGCGCCGCGCGATCAACGGCGGGGCCGACCATCTGAACACCGCGCTGGCCAAGAGGGCCGCCAACCACGGCTTCGACTTCGCCGACGTCGTGCCGCACTTCACGGGCCATGAGATCTGCTCCGGCGACTCCTGGCTGCACAGTGTGAACTGGCTGAACATCGGCGAGTCGTACCACCCCACCGCGAGCGGGCAGTCCGGCGGCTATCTGCCCGCCTTCCGCTCACGCGCCTGACCGGTCCGGACCCCGGTCCCGCGCCCGGTCCCCGCAGCCGGGCCCCGGAACCCCGCCCCGCGCCCGGACCCCGTGTCCGGCGCGGGGCCTTCGTGTGCGGCGGGGCCTCCATGTCCGCGGTGTGAGCGTGATCACGCCGAATTCCCGGCCCGGCGCGTGCGCCCGGCCGACGCCGGGAAGAATCAGCGGGTGAAGCCCACCAACTGTCCAACTCGCCCCGGAATCAGCGGGATTCATCGCCCGAGGGTCAACTCGCCTGCGTCCGTGGTGAATCCCGTGGGCGGGATACACGGCTGCCCGGGCGGGACGATAGGGTTAGTCTGCCCGAGCCGGGTATGTGACACGGGTGGGGATCACGGCGGAGTCACAGTGGGACTGACGGTGGGATGGTCATGGAACGGATAACAGTGCGCAGCAGGCCGCGGGTGCCCGCGATCACCTGCGGCAGTCAGGCGACCAGCAGTCGCCTGGACCGGCATCTGTCGGTGCTCGGCGGACCGGCCGTGCCCCAGCGGGACGCCGTCGAGGCCACCTCGCTGATGCGCGAGCTGACCTCGCGCGACGTACGGCACGACCGCGACCGCGGCAAGGGCGGCGTCGCCCTCTTCGCGCCGCTGCGCCGACTGCGGCGCTCGCTCTTCGGCAGCCGCCGCTGACTCTCGTCCTCCGCCCGGTCGGCACGCCTCCCCCACACGCGTGCCTCCCGTCACGTGTCACCACCGGGGTCGCCCGCCGCTCAGGCGACCACACCGTCCCGGCGCAACGCGAGCGACTCCGCCTCCGTCACCCCCAGTGACCTCAGCACCGCCTCCGTGTGCTCACCCAGCGCCGGTACCGCGCCCATCCGCGGCTCCGGACCGCCCGGCAGCCCGATCGGCGGCAACAGGGCCCGCAGCGGCCCGGCCGGTGACGGGGTCTCCCGCCAGCGGTCCCGCGCCGCGAGCTGGGGGTGCGCCACCACATCCGCCACGGAGTTGAGCCGCGCGCACGCGATGCCCGCCGCGTCGAGACGTTCCACCGCCTCCGCGGCTGTCAGCCTCCCCAGCGCCCCGGCCACGGCCTCGTCCGTCCGCGCACGGTGCAGCGTACGGGCCCGATTGCTCGCGAAGCGGGGGTCGTCCGCCAGCTCCGGCCGTTCCAGCACCCGTTCGGCGAGCCGCCGCCACTCCCGGTCGTTCTGCACCGACAGCAGCACCTGGCCGCCGTCCGCCGTCGGATACGCGTCGTACGGGGCGATCACCGCATGGGCGACCCCGGTGCGTGCCGGGGGCTCGCCGCCGTGCATCCCGTGGTGCAGCGGATGGCCCATCCACTCGGCCAGCGCGTCCAGCATCGACACCTCCACCGGCCCGCCGCGCCCGCTGACGCCCCGGCGCAGCAGCGCCGCGAGCACCCCGGAGAAGGCGTACATCGCGGCGGCGATGTCGGCGGCCGGAATGCCCGCCTTCGCCGGGTGCTCCGCCGTCCCGGTGACCGAGACGAGGCCCGCCTCGCACTGCACCAGCATGTCGTAGGCCCGTCGGTGGGCGTACGGGCCCCCCGCCCCGTAGCCGGAGATGTCCACGGCGACCAGCCGGGGGTGCCCGGCGCAGAGTGTGGCCGCGTCCAGGCCGAGCCGGGCCGCCGCGCCCTGGGCGAGGTTCTGCACAAAGACGTCGGCGTCCGCGATCAGCCGCCGGACGAGGGCCAGTCCCCGGGGGTCCTTGAGATCGACGGCGACGGACTCCTTGCCCCGGTTGCACCAGACGAAGTGGGACGCGAGGCCGCGCGCGGCGGTGTCGTACCCCCGGGCGAAGTCCCCGCCGTCGGGGCGCTCCACCTTGATCACCCGCGCCCCCAGATCGCCGAGCTGACGGGTGGCGAAGGGGGCGGCGACGGCCTGTTCGACGGCGACGACGGTGATCCCCTCCAGCGGCAACGGCTGCGGCGGCCGGGGCGGCTGCGCGGGGCCCCCGCCGCGGGTGCCGTCCGCACGGCTCATTCGGCGGCCACCGTCACCGAGAAGGAGAACCGGTCCCCCCGGTAGTGGATCCGGGCCACGTCCACCACCCGGCCGTCCTCGTCGTACGTCACCCCCGTGTAGTGCAGGATCGGGCTGAGCAGCGGCACCTGGAGCAGGTGCGCGGTCACCGGGTCGGCGAGCCGTGCCTCCACCGTGTCCGTGATCCTGCTGATCCGCACCCCCACCGCGTCCCGCAGCACCTTCGTCATCGGCCAGCGCTCAAGGTCCGCCACGTCCAGCCGGGCCGCCACATCGGGGCGGACCGCGTTCTCCGCCCAGTTGGTCGGCTCGCCGCTCTCGCCGTCCGAACGCAGCCTGCGGTAGGTGACCACCTCGGTGAGGCCGGGGAAGTGCTCGGCGATCTCCCCGGGCACCGGGACCGGGCCATGGCCGAGGACCGCGGTCCGCTCGCCCGACTGCTGGGCGACGATCGCGTCGATCGAGCCCAGCAGCCTGCGGGGGGCGCACCGCCGGGCCCCCGGTTCGATGAAGGTGCCGCGCCGGCGGTGGCGGCTGATGAGCCCCTCCTCCTCCAGCTCCTTGAGGGCCTGGCGCATGGTCAGCACGCTCACCCCGTAGTGCGCGGCGAGCTGTTCCTCGGTGGGCAGCCGCAACGAGGCGTCGGGGCCGCGCCCGAGTATGGAGGCCCGCAGGGACTGCGAGACCTGGTACCACAACGGCAGCTTGCGGTTGAGAACCACCGAGTCGGGGGCGAAGGAGGAGGTCACGGCGGGCTCCGTCTCTCCGGGCGGGAGATCCGCTCCCGGCGGGGAGGGATCAGGACGGGAAGTGTCGCTCAAGACCCTGCCATACGCCGTCGTACCCCTTCTGGAGGTGGTCGGCGCCCGCGGCCCGCGCGGTGGCGGTCAGCGGCCAGCGGGTCTCGAACATGAAGGCCAGGCCGTCGTCGATCTTCTGCGGCCGGAGCGTGGCCGCGCTCGCCCGGTCGAAGGTCTCCCGGTCGGGGCCGTGCGCCGACATCATGTTGTGCAGGGAGCCGCCGCCCGGGACGAAGCCGCCCGCCCCCGCCGACTTGGCGTCGTACGCGCCCTCGATCAGGCCCATGTACTCGCTCATCACATTGCGGTGGAAGTAGGGCGGCCGGAAGGTGTCCTCCCCGACCAGCCAGCGCGGGACGAAGGCCACGAAGTCGACCCCGGCGAGCCCCGGGGTGTCGGACGGCGAGGTCAGCACCGTGAAGATCGAGGGGTCGGGGTGGTCGTAGGAGATCGAGCCGATCGCGTTGAAGCGGCGCAGGTCGTAGACGTAGGGGACATGGTTGCCGTGCCAGGCGACCACGTCGAGGGGGGAGTGGTCGTACTCCGCGGCCCACAGATTGCCGCAGAACTTGGTGACCACCTCCACCGGCTCCGTACGGTCCTCGTACGCGGCCACCGGTGCGCGGAAGTCCCGGGCGTTCGCCAGCCCGTTGGCGCCGATCGGACCGAGGTCGGGCAGGACGAAGGGGCGGCCGTGGTTCTCGCAGACATAGCCGCGGGCCCGCTCGTCCAGCAGCTCGACCCGGAAGCGGACCCCGCGGGGGATCAGCGCCACCTCGCCGGGGCGGGCGGCGAGGGCGCCGAGTTCGGTGACGAGCAGCAGCCCGCCCAGCTCGGGGACGATCAGCAGCTCGCCGTCGGCGTCACCGAAGACCCGTCCCGTCATCGGCGCGTTCGCGTGGTAGAGGTGCACGGCCATACCGGTGCGCCGGGCCGCGTCGCCGTTGCCGCCGAGGGTCCACAGACCGGCCAGCCAGTCGGTGCCCGGCGCGGGCTCCGGCAAGGGGTCCCAGCGCAGCCGGTTGGGGTCGGGGACGGTCTCGGTGAACGGCGCGCCGCGCAGCGCCCCGTTGTCGATCCGGTGCAACGGCGGGTGCGCGGCGGAGGGCCGGATGCGGTAGAGCCAGGTGCGGCGGTTGTGGGCGCGGGGCTCGGTGAAGGCGGAGCCGCTGAGCTGTTCCGCGTAGAGGCCGAGCGGGGCCCGCTGGGGGGAGTTCCGCCCCACCGGGAGCGCGCCGGGGGCCGCCTCCGAGCTGTGTTCGTTGCCGAAGCCGGGGGAGTACCCGAGCCCCTCGGCCGTCTTGCGTGCCCGCTCCATGGCCTCGGTGGTCTGCCTGGCCCGTTCGATGCCGCTCATCGCCGCTCCCGCTGGAAAGCCCAAAAGCCCAAAAGGAATCCTATGGGTCACCGTAGGATTGCGCGCCCGGTCCGTCAACGACCGGATCGGCGGGAAACCCCGCGCGGGCGGGGGCCGGGCCGGGGGAGGGGTCGGGGAGGGCTGTGCCCGGCCGGCGGCGGGGGCCGGGGCGGCCCCGGGTGGCACCCTCGGGGTCCGAGATTGGGCACTTAGTGGTTCACCTGGGGTTTTGCTCGTATTGCTCACGCGTCAACATCTTGTTAACAGCTTTTGACGCGACCTAACGTCATCCGGACCGCCGCTCCGGTGGGAGTTCAAGGATGAACGTTAGGTAGCCCATGCTGACAATCCTCGGCTTCGCGATGATCGCGACCTTCCTGGTCCTGATCATGATGAAGAAGATGTCGCCCATCGCGGCGCTGGTCCTCATCCCCGCGCTCTTCTGCGTGCTCGTCGGCAAGGGTGCCGAGCTGGGTGATTACGTCATCGAAGGCGTCGGCAACCTCGCTCCCACCGCCGCGATGCTGATGTTCGCGATCGTCTACTTCGGTGTGATGATCGACGTCGGCCTCTTCGACCCGATCGTCCGGGCCATCCTGCGCTTCTGCAAGGCCGACCCGATGCGGGTCGTGGTCGGTACGGCGCTGCTGGCCGCGATCGTCTCGCTGGACGGCGACGGCTCCACCACCTTCATGATCACCGTCTCGGCGATGTACCCGCTCTACAAGCGGCTCAAGATGAGCCTGGTCGTGATGACCGGTATCGCCGCCACCGCCAACGGTGTGATGAACACCCTCCCCTGGGGCGGTCCCACCGCCCGCGCGGCGACGGCGCTCAAGCTGGACGCCGCCGACATCTTCGTCCCGATGATCCCGGCGCTCGCCGTGGGACTGCTCTTCGTCTTCATCCTGGCGTACGTCCTCGGTCTGCGGGAGCGCAAGCGGCTGGGCTATCTCTCGCTGGACGAGGTGCTGTCGTCGGAGCAGGGTGACGCGCTGGTGAAGGTCGGCGGCGGCGCCAAGGCCGCGTCCGGCGCGGGCAAGGGTGCCAAGAACAAGGGCGCGAAGGGCAAGGGCAAGGGCGCGGGCGGCGCGAAGGGCGCGGGACAGGCCGCCGGCTCCGGCTCCTCCGGCACCGGCACCGGCTCCGATGAGGACGCCGTGGACGGGCCCGCCCAGGTGGAGGAGGGCTTCCAGGGTCTCGACCCCAACCGCCCCACCCTGCGCCCCAAGCTCTACTGGTTCAACGCCGGACTGACCATCGCCCTCCTCACCGCGATGATCATGGAGCTGCTGCCCATCCCGGTGCTGTTCCTGCTGGGCGCGGCCCTCGCCCTCACCGTGAACTACCCGAACATGGCCGAGCAGAAGGCCCGGATCGGCGCCCACGCGGAGAATGTCCTCAACGTCGCCGGCATGGTCTTCGCCGCCGCCGTCTTCACCGGGGTCCTCACCGGCACCGGCATGGTCAAGAGCATGGCCGACTGGCTGGTCGGGGCCGTTCCCGAGGGCATGGGCCCGCACATGGCCATCGTCACCGGTCTGCTGAGCCTGCCGCTCACCTACTTCATGTCGAACGACGGCTTCTACTTCGGTGTGCTGCCCGTCCTCGCCGAGGCGGGTGCCGCCCACGGGGTCTCCCCGCTGGAGATCGCCCGTGCCTCCCTCGTCGGTCAGGCGCTCCACATGTCCAGCCCGCTGGTGCCCGCCGTCTACGTCCTCGTCGGCATGGCGAAGGTCGAGTTCGGCGACCACACCCGGTTCACCGTGAAGTGGGCCGCCCTCACCTCCCTGGTGGTGCTGGCCGCCGGGGTCGCCTTCGGCATCATCTGACCCGCTCCGCGCCGGGCCCGGGGTGGTTCCCCGGGTCCGGCCCCGTACCGCCCCCGTACCGCACCGGCGCGGCACCGGTCCACCCCCGGTGTCAGCCCCTCCTTCCTGCCGGAGACCGGTCCCATCGGTCCCCCCAGGGGCAGGCGCCCGCGGTACGGGGGCGCTGTGCTCCGCACGCGCCCGGCACACCGGCCCCGGGGCGCTTCGGGCGAGCCCCCGGCGCGGGGTGGGACGCGGGCCACGCGCCGTGACCTAAGCGCTTGCTCACCTCCCGGGGTATGGTGTCCCCGGGAGCCGCACACGAGGAAGGGCGAGCCATGGGCACGGCCGACGACACGACCGGCGATGAGGTGCCGTGGGGTGAGGTCACCCCCGAAGCGGCGAGAAAGCTGCTGGTCGCCGCCGTGGAGGCATTCGCCGAGCGCGGATATCACGCGACCACCACCCGGGACATCGCCGGGCGCGCCGGGATGAGCCCCGCGGCGCTCTACATCCACTACCGGACCAAGGAAGAGCTGCTGCACCGCATCAGCCGCATCGGCCATGAACGGGCGCTGGAGGTCCTGGAGACCGCCGCCGCGCGCCCGGGCACCCCCGGTGAGCGGCTGGCGGACGCCGTCAGCTCCTTCGTCCGCTGGCACGCCTGGCGCCATGACACCGCCCGGGTGGTGCAGTACGAGCTGGACGCGCTCTCGCCGGAGCACCGCACCGAGATCGTGGAGCTGCGCCGCCGCAGCGGTGCCGTGCTGCGGGGCGTCCTGCGGGAGGGGGTGGAGTCGGGCGAGTTCGACGTCCCCGACCTGCCCGGCACCACGCTGGCCGTGCTCTCGCTCTGCATCGACGTGGCGCGCTGGTTCAACACCCGGGGGGCCCGCACCCCCGAGGAGGTCGGCGCGCTCTACGCCGACCTCGTCCTGCGCATGGTCGCCGCCCGGCCGGCGGTCTGAGCCGGGCGGCGGGGGCCGGACCCGCGGCCGGGCGCCGGGGCGGTGGCCCCGGCCCGGGGCGCGGCGGATAGCGCGGCGGCGGGGCTCAGAAGTAGTAGCGGGACACCGAATCGGCCACGCAGACGGGCTTCTCGCCGCCCTCGCGCTCCACCGTGACCGCCGTCGTCACCTGCACCCCGCCGCCCGCCTCCCTGACCTCCGTGAGCACGGCCGTCGCCCGCAGCCGCGAGCCCACCGGCACCGGGGCGGGGAAGCGCACCTTGTCGGTGCCGTAGTTGATCCCCATCGTGACGCCCTCGACCCGCATCACCTGGGGGACCAGCGCGGGCAGCAGCGAGAGGGTGAGATAGCCGTGGGCGATGGTCGTCCCGAACGGTCCCTCGGCCGCGCGCCCGGCGTCCACATGAATCCACTGGTGGTCGCCGGTCGCCTCGGCGAAGAGGTCGATCCGCCGCTGGTCGATCTCCAGCCAGTCGCTGTGTCCGAGCTGCTCGCCGACCGCCGCCCGCAGCTCGTCGGCGGAGGTGAAGATCCTCGGTCCGGCCATGTCGCTCATCCCTGCCTCCCGGTCCGGGGCGGGTGCCACCCCGGTCTCCGCCGATGTCTCCCGGGCCCGCGCCCCATAGAACCTAAGCGCTCGCTCAGCCCGCGTGGGCTCAGCATGGTCCGACGGCGGACGGCTGTCAACGAGGAGCCACTAGGGTTGACGGGGTGCCCGACTCCACCGATCAGATCAAGGAGCTGACTGTCGGTCAGCTCTCCGCCCGCAGCGGCGCCGCCGTGTCCGCGCTGCACTTCTACGAGGCCAAGGGGCTCATCAGCAGCCGCCGCACCTCGGGGAACCAGCGCCGCTACACCCGGGACACGCTGCGCCGGGTGGCCTTCGTCCGTGCCGCCCAGCGGGTGGGGATTCCGCTCGCCACCATCCGGGACGCGCTCGCGGAACTGCCGGACGAACGCACACCCGACCGGGAGGACTGGGCCCGGCTCTCCCGCACCTGGCGCCGTGAGCTGGAGGACCGGATCACCCAGTTGCACCGGCTGCGGGACCATCTCACCGAGTGCATCGGCTGCGGCTGTCTGTCGCTGGAGACCTGTGTGCTCTCCAACCCCGACGACACCTTCGGACGGAGCATGGCCGGATCTCGGCTGATGCCGGTCCGCTACCCGGAGCAGGGCCCGGAGCCGGGCCGGGGCCGGAGCGGCGGCTGAGGGCACGGCACACGGGTGGGCGGGTGCGTCCCGGGTCCGCTGCGACGCGTGGGCGTGCCGGGCGGGGTGTGGCCGGGCGGTCTCGTTCCCGTCGGATGCCGGACACCCGGCGCGGTCTCCCGTACGGGGGCATCTGCGTGCGCGTCGTCCTGCCCCTGGTTCCGGATCGGGGCGGCCCGCCCCCGTGTGCGCTCGGGCCACCGGTCCCCCGGGGCGTTCCCCCGTTGTGCCGCTCCGCCGTCCCGCCCGCGGTCTCAGGCGGCCGACACCAGCGCCTCGCGTGCCGCGCGCTTGGCCGCCGCGAGGGCCTCCGACGTCAGTGCCGGACGGGGCACCACTATGCCGCAGCCCGTGCACACCGGTCCGGTCCACGGCTCGTGCGCCAGGTCCTGGCGCCAGACGATGACCGTGGTCGTGCAGACGGGGCACGCCGTGCCGGGGCCCCGTTCCAGCGCCGTGATCAGTCGGCGCAGTACCTCGTCCAGCGGGGCCGAGGGGTGGGCGGCCGGGGTGTCGCACCGTGCCACCCCGTTGCCGCCCCGGGCGCGCCGGTGCCACTCGTCGTCGGCCGACGGGCGGCGCAGACCGTCGTACTTCTCCCGCCTGCGGCGGTCCGCGAAACTCTCCTCGTACGCGAGCCAGACGGCCCGCGCCCGCTCCAGCTCGTCGAGTGCGGCCACGAGCCGCACCGGGTCGGGTGACCTGTCCTCGGGGTGGATTCTGTGCCTGTGGCACAGATGGTCCCAGGTCGCCCGGTGCCCATAAGGGGCGAAACGCTCCAGACACTTGCGCAGCGAGTAGCGCCTGAGCGCCAGGTCGCTCCGCGTGTCGCGGACCTGTCTCGCGAGACTCCGAAAACCGGCCATCGCACTGCCACCTCCGTCGCTGGTACATCGGCGTTGCGGTTTGGACGTACAGGTGCCCGCTTCGGCTCCGTAGAAGTGTGGTGATTCGGAAAAGGTGGCGTGCAGGTGTCTTACCTCATGAACTTACCGTCGGTAACCTCCGCGGCGTCTGTCTCCCAGCCGAGGGGCGAGCCATGCGACGACGACGCACCGGACGCATCGGATGTACGCGACATGCCGGACTTGACGGGCGAGGGGGGCCGGACGGAACCACCGCACCGGCGGTGTCCGCCCCGCGGTCGGTGCCCGCCGTCCGCACCGGGCCCGCCGTCCGCACCGGGTGGCTCTCCGTCCGCACCCGGCGGGCCGCGCGGACCGGGGTCGCGGCGACCGCGGCCGTACTGGCGCTCGCCGCCGGGCTGCTCTCCGCCCCGGCGCGGGCCACCGCCGCCGCACCGGCCCCCGCTGCGGTCCCCGTCGACGGCGACCTCTGCGCCGGGCAGTGCGCCGACATCCTGCCGCCCGGTCAGAACGGCAACGCGACCCTGGCCGACATCCTCGCCCACCGCACCCTCGGTACCCGGCCCGCGCACAGCTCCGACCAGCTCGCCCGCTATACCTCCCTGGTCGGCGGAGCCGGCGGTCTCACCGATGAGACCCTCGGCGACTTCTTCAACGACGCCTCCTTCGGCGTCCCCCAGGACCAGATCGAGTCGGTGATCCGACCGCACCCCGAGGTCACCGTCACCCGGGACCGGAAGAGCGGCATCCCCCACATCAAGGGCACCACCCGCTATGGAACCGAGTTCGGCGCGGGGTACGCGGCCGGGCAGGACCGGCTGTGGATGATGGACCTCTTCCGGCACATCGGCAAGGGCGACCTCACCCCGTTCGCGGGCGGTGCCCTGGCCAATCAGGGCCTGGAACAGCAGTTCTGGTCCCAGGCCCCCTACACCGAGGCCGACTACCTGGCCCAGATCGAGTACATCCGCACCACCGGGGGCGAGCGCGGCCGACTGGCCATGGCGGACGCGCAGGCGTATCTCGACGGCATCAACGCCTACCGCGTCCAGTCCAAGAACGGGCGGTACTTCCCCGGCGAATACGTCCTCACCGGACACATCGACTCCGTGACCAACGCGGGTGAGATCAAACCCTTCACCCTCACCGATCTGATCGCCATCGCCTCCGTCGTCGGCGGGCAGTTCGGCGGCGGAGGCGGCGGCGAGGTCGAGTCCGCGCTCTCCCTGCTCGCCGCCCAGCGCCGCTACGGGGTGGCCGAGGGCACGGCCGTCTGGGAGTCCTTCCGCCAGCGCGAGGACCCCGAGGCCGTGCTCACCGTCCACGACGGCACCCGCTTCCCGTACGCGGGGAAGCCCGCGTCCCCGCGCGGCATCGCCCTGCCCGACCCCGGCTCCGTCGTCCGGGAGCAGCTCGTGCACGACCGCACGGGCTCCGCCGCCACCCCCGCCAGGACCCGGGTGGCGGCGCCGAAGCGGCTCGAACCCCTGCGGGGGACACACGACGACGGTGTGCTGCCCCCCGGTTCGCTCGCCCCCGGGCGGGGCATGTCCAACGCCCTGATGGTCTCCGGGGAACACACCGCGAGCGGCCGTCCCCTCGCCGTCTTCGGCCCGCAGACCGGCTACTTCGCGCCCCAGCTCCTGATGGTCCAGGAGCTCCAGGGCCCCGGGATCTCCGCCCGCGGCGTCTCCTTCGCCGGGGTCGGGATGTATGTCCAGATGGGGCGCGGCCGGGACTACGCCTGGTCCGCGACCTCCGCCGCCCAGGACCTGACCGACACCTACGCCGTGGAACTGTGCTCGCCCTCGGGCGGCACCCCGGCCCCGGACGCGTCGCACTACCTCCACCGCGGCCGGTGCGTCCCCATGGAGAAGCTGGAGCGCCGCAACGCCTGGCGGCCCTCCGTCGCCGACTCCACGGCCGTGGGCTCGTACCGGATGCAGGTCTGGCGCACCGCGTACGGCCTGGTCACCCATCGGGCCACGGTGAACGGGACCCCGGTCGCGTACACCGCCCTGCGCAGCACCTACCGGCACGAGGCCGACTCGATCATCGGATTCCAACTGCTCAACGACCCGGAGCAGATCACCGACGCGGCCTCCTTCCAACGGGCCGTCCACCGCGTGGGCTATGCCTTCAACTGGTTCTACGCCGACTCCCGCACCACCGCCTACTTCAACAGCGGGGACAACCCCGTACGCGCCGCGGACATCGACCCCGCGCTGCCCGTCACCGCCGTACCCGCCCATGAGTGGCGCGGCTACGACCCGGTCGCGGGCACCGCCGCGTACACCCCGTTCGAGGAGCACCCCCGCTCCATCGGGCAGGACTACTACATCTCCTGGAACAACCGGCAGGCCGAGGGGTACGCGACGGCCGTCCCCGGCTTCGGCTCCGTGCACCGGGGCGATCTGCTGGACCGCCGGGTGGCCCGGCTGGTCGCGGCCCGGGGGGTCACCAGGGCCTCGCTCACCCGGGCCATGGCCGAGGCGGCCGTCACCGACCTGCGCGGCGAGGAGATCCTGCCCGACCTGCTCGCCGTACTCCGCTCCCAGCCGGTCACCGACCCCCGGCTCGCCACCGCGATCCAGCGCCTCGACGCCTGGCGGGAGGCGGGCGCCCGGCGCAAGGAGACCGCCCCCGGCTCCCGCCGCTACGCGCACCCCGAGGCCATCCGGATCCTGGACGCCTGGTGGCCGCTGCTGGTGGCGGCCGAGTTCCGGCCCGGACTCGGCGAGGAGCTGTACGGGGCGCTCACCGCGCAGCTCCCCGTGGACGAGTCGCCGTCCGCCGCCCATGGGCCGACGGGGGCCCATGGCGGCTCCGCCTTCCAGTACGGCTGGTGGGGATTTGTCGACAAGGATCTGCGCCGGGTGCTCGGCCGCCCGGTCCAGGGACCGCTCGCCCGCCCCTACTGCGGCGGCGGTGTGCTCGCCGACTGCCGCCAGGCGCTCCTGACCACCCTGGAACAGGCGACGGTGCGCACGCCGGACCAGGTCTACCCGGGTGACGACCACTGCGCCGCCGGTGACCAGTGGTGCGCCGACGCCATCGCCCACCGGGCCCTGGGCGGCATCACCCACCCGGTGTCCCCCTGGCAGAACCGCCCGACGTACCAGCAGGTGATCGAGTTCCCCGCCCACCGCTGACACCGGCCGGTCCCGTGCCCGCGGGCGCGGCCGTCGCCCGGTATGGCGCCCGTGTCCAGCGGGGCCCGGCTGCCCCGTCCGGCCCCAGCGGCGGAGCGTTCCCGACGCCGCTCCGGCCCCGCCGCTCCGGCGCCCGATCCGCCCTCCGCCGCCCGGCCCGGCACCGCGCCGACCGCCCGGGTCCTGTGCCCGGCATCCGGTGCGCCTCGGGTCGCGTGCCCGGGTTCCCCGGCGCCGCTGCCGCGGACGGCGCCCGGGCAGTGCCTGATGCCGCATCCGGTCCTGGCGGTGGGTGCGGGGTCGCGCGCCCGTTCCTTCCCGTGCCCGGGTATCTGCCCGATAGCAGGAGTCGGGGTGGTGCCGCCGAGCCCGCGTCTGAGCCCTCCCCATCGGCGCCGGATGTCCGGGGTACGGGCTCCTTCGGGGCCGCCCCGCCCGGGTCCGGTGCCCGGCATCCGGTACGGCCCGGTGCCCGGCGGTCGGTGTGCGGGCCCGTGCCCGGCGGGCCCGGAGGTCCCGGGGCGGGCCCCGGCCCCGGGTCAGTGGCCGACGCGGCCCGCCGCGACCACCACGCGGGCCAGTTCGCGGTGGCAGATGTCGTCGTGGGCGCCGGACGGGGGCGCGCCGTGGCGGACCACGGCGGCGGTGTCGACGTTGACGTACCCGGAGCGGGGCATGCCCTGGCCCAGGGCCTCGGCCAGGGTCAGCCGGACCGAGGGCGAGGACACCGCGCGCAGCCCGTCATGGCCGACGGCCCACCAGCGGCGGTCCCGGCCGAAGCCGTTCCGTTCGTCCCGTGCGAGCCGGGAGGCCAGCGGATAGAGCACGCCGAGCGCGCTGTCGTACCGCGAGTAGCACGCCACCACCGGGCCGTCGACGCGGTACTCCATCGCCCGCAGCGCCCCCGACCACTGGGCGGCGTGCGGCAGGCTCGGCGCGAACGCGTAGTGCGAGAACGCCCCCTGGAGCAGGGTCACCGACTTCACGTTCCGTACCCCGTCGGGCAGCCCGCGCAGGGCGAAGGCCACCAGCCGGGCGCCCTGGCTGTGCCCCACCAGATGGACCCGCAACTCCGGGCGGCACCGCGCGAGCCGGCCCAGCAGCGGGCCGAGCCCCAGCTCGCCGACGGCCCCGGCGCGGCGCTTGAGCGCGTAGTACGTGGTCTGGCGGAGCAGTTCCCTGGCGCCGTGCCACAGCGGGTCGGTGCCGGACCGCGGCGCGCCGGTGCCCGGGCGCGGTCCGGCCGCCGCCCGGACGCCGTGCCCGGTCCGCAGGGCGGTGCCACCCGGGCGGGCCGCCCCCAGCGCCGCCGCGAACTCCCGGCACAGGGTCAGCGCGTCCTCGTACAGCAGCGCGGGCGGCCCCTGCTCGTCATGGGGGAGATCCTGGCCGAAACAGTTCCCCAGACCGCCCGGCGGGGCCTGGGCCAGCCGCCGGGTCAGCCGGCCGAACTCCAGGAACGCCTCCGCTTCGCCGGGCCGCGCCTCCAGCAGGGCGGCCAGCCGGGCCACCGTCTCCCCATGGCCTGGAAACAGCCCCTGGAGCGCCAGTCGGGTGGCCGAATCCAGCGCGGGATGCTCATCCCACCGCTGCCCGTGCCGAACGGTCCGTTTCTCCCACGGCAGCGCGGCCACCACCGGCGGCACGCCGTTCGCCACGGCGTCGACCTCGGGTATCGGCTCGTCCATGAAGCGCATCGAGGGCCAGACGATCCCCGCGTACGCCATGCGCACCCCCGGCTCCAGCAGCTCCGGGAAGGGGGCGAAGAAGGATGAGAACAGCCGGGTGGCCTCGCCGGAGGAGTTGTTCCGGCCATGCGCGAACATGACCAGATCCGTACAGTCGAGCGCCAGCAGCCGGGCCAGCTCCGCCCCGTCCGTATCGCCTTCCGGCCCGAAGCAGACCTCCTGATAAGGACCTACGCTCATTTCCGGCATGGCCGCTCCACCCCCGATACGTCCGTATCTGCCAGAAGCATCCCCCCTCAGGAGCGGAACGGCCATACCCGGGATGGCTTGTTGTCGACGGAGTCGCCCGTGCGCGGGTGCGGGCCCGGCTCAGTACCGCAGATGGCGCCGCCGCAGCCGCCGGAACGCGGCGAGGTCCGGCTGCCACGCCCCGACCACCTCATCCGTGTCCGCCCCCGCGTCGATCAGGGTCCGCACCCGCGTGGAGCCGGTGAGCCGGTCGATCCACTCGCCCTCCCGGACCCAGCCGAAGCGGTCCCACGACCGCCGGGCCGTCACCAGCAGTCCGATCCCGGTGCGCACGGGGTCGAAGACCTCCCGGTCGTGGACGTGCACCTGCACCCCGCCCACCGTCTCCCCGGAGTGCTTGGAGAACGTCGGAACGAAGTACGCCTCCCGGAACCGCACCCCCGGCAGCTCCAGCGCGTTCGCCGCCTCCGCCCAGCGGCGGTCGACCCCCGGCGCGCCCAGCAGTTCGAACGGCCGGGTCGTCCCCCGCCCCTCGGACAGGGTGGTCCCCTCGAACAGACAGGTGCCCCCGTACACCAGCGCCGTGTCGGGCGTGGGCATATTGGGGCTCGGCGGCACCCACGGCAGCCCCGTCGCGTCATGGAGGTCGGCGCGCCGCCAGCCCGACATCCACACCGTCTCCAGCTCCACCGGACGCTCCGCCAGGAACTCCGCGTTGAACAGCCGGGCCAGCTCGGCCACGGTCATCCCGTGGACCTGCGCGATGGGTTCGAGACCCACGAACGAGGCGAACGCCCGGTCGAGCACAGGACCCAGCGCGGCCCGCCCGCCCACCGGATTGGGACGGTCGAGGACGACGAATCGTTTCCTCGCGAGCGCCGCCGACCGCATGCAGTCGTACAGCGTCCAGATGTAGGTATAGAAGCGCGCGCCCACGTCCTGGATGTCGAAGACCAGGGTGTCCACGCCCGACGCGGTGAAGACGTCGGCGAGCCGCTGTCCGCTCAGCCGGTAGGTGTCGTAGACGGGCAGCCCGGTGGCGGGGTCGTCGTGGCGGCCCTCGGAGCCGCCCGCCTGCGCCGTCCCCCGGAAGCCGTGCTCGGGCCCGAAGACGGCGGTCAGCTCCACCCGTTCGTCGGCGTGCATCACATCCACGATGTGCCGCAGCCGGGCCGTGACCCCGGTCGGGTTGGTGATCACCCCCACCCGCTCCCCGGCCAGCAGGGCGTAGCCGGAAGCGGCCAGCCGGTCGAACCCGGTCCGCACCTGCCGGCGCCCCCGCGCCGCCGTGCCGGGCGCCGCCCCCGGCGGCTCCGTGGCGGCGGCCGGGCCGCCCGTCGCCACCGCACCCATCGCCCCCGTGGCGGCCAGCAGCCCCCGTCTGGACAGACTCATCGGACTGACCCCTTCCGGCCGGATGTCTCCCGGTGTCCCACCGGTGTCTCCCGTGGCTGCGCACGCTAGCGCGCCGTACGTCCGTACGGAACGATCCCGGCGGCGCGATTCCGCGCTGGCCCCTGTCATACCGACTGGTTAGTATGCTGCGGTCGCGACCGGGTACGGGCCCGGTGGCAGAGGCCGACGGCGCAGGAATCGGGGAGAGCGATGAGCGCGGTAGCGGGAGCGGGCACAGTGGTCACCGGAGCGGGCGGCGGCATCGGCGCCGCACTCGCCCGCCGGTTCGCGGCCGAGGGGGCCAGGGTCGTCGTCAACGACATCGACGCCGACAAGGCGCGGGCCGTCGCCGCGGAGATCGGCGCCGTCGCCGTCCCCGGCGACGCCTCCGCCGTCGTCGAGCAGGCCCGGGAGGCACTCGGCGGCACCGTCGACATCTACTGCGCCAACGCCGGACTGCCGTCCCCGGGCGACGCCTTCGCCCCGGAGGAGATCTGGGCCTCCGCCTGGGACGTCAATGTCATGGCCCATGTCCGCGCGGTGCGCGCCCTGCTGCCCGACTGGCTGGAGCGCGGCAGCGGCCGGTTCGTCTCCACCGTCTCCGCCGCCGGACTCCTCACCATGATCGGCGCCGCCCCCTACAGCGTCTCCAAGCACGGCGCCTACGCGTTCGCCGAATGGCTCTCCCTCACCTACCGCCACCGCGGTCTCTCGGTGCACGCCATCTGCCCGCAGGGTGTCCGCACCGACATGCTCGCCACCACCGGGTCGGCGGGCGATCTCGTGCTCGTCCCGACCGCCATCGCCCCCGAGGCCGTCGCCGACGCCCTCTTCGAGGGCATCGGCGCCGACCGCTTCCTGATCCTGCCCCACCCCGAGGTGGCCGGTTTCTATCGGAATCGCGCCACCGACCCCGAGCACTGGCTCACCGGGATGAACGGCATCCAGCGGACCTGGGAGGCCGGTCCCGCCGGGTCTGCGGCACACGGCTGATGGGAAGATCTACCCAGCGGGGACACCTCCCCGCCCCGGGCCGGCCCAGCGGGGCCGCACCCGCCGCGTCCGTGCCCCGCGCACCGGTACGGCCGGCGCCGAGCGCACGGCACAGGAACGAGAGGACGGTGGCGGCCATGGCCAGAACGACGGGCGGGGACGGCACCCCCGTACCGAGGCGGCTGCTCGCCGCCGCCACCCGCCTCTTCGCCGAACGCGGGTACGACCGCACCTCCGTCCAGGAGATCGTCGAGGCCGCCGGGGTCACCAAGGGGGCGCTTTACCACTACTTCGGCTCCAAGGAAGACCTGCTGCACGAGGTCTACGCCCGGCTGCTGAGGGTCCAGCAGGAGCGTTTGGACGCCTACGCCGACGCGGACGACCCCGTCGAGGTCCGGCTGCGGGCCGCCGCCGCCGATGTCGTCGTCACCACCATCGACAACCTCGACGACGCCCTGATCTTCTTCCGCTCCATGCACCATCTGAGCCCGGAGAAGCACAAGCAGGTACGCGCCGAGCGGCGCCGCTACCACGAGCGCTTCCGGGCCCTGGTGGAGGAGGGGCAGCGGGCGGGCGTCTTCTCCACGGCCACCCCGGCGGATCTCGTGGTCGACTACCACTTCGGCTCGGTCCACCACCTCTCCACCTGGTACCGGCCCGACGGGGCGCTCACCAAGCGCCAGATCGCCGACCACCTCGCCGATCTGCTGATGCGCGCCCTGCGGCCCTGAGCCGCCCGTCCCGTACCCGCCCCCGGCCGGACTCCTCCGGCCGGGGGCGGGCCGGCTCAGCGGTGGCGGCTCAGCTCGCGCCGGGCCAGGGACCGCTGATGGACCTCGTCCGGACCGTCCGCCAGCCGCAGCGTCCGCGCACCGGCCCACAGCTCCGCCAGCGGGAAGTCCTGGCTCACCCCGCCCGCGCCGTGCACCTGCACCGCCCGGTCCAGGATCTCCAGCACCGCCCTCGGCGTCGCGATCTTGATGGCCTGGATCTCGGTGTGCGCCCCCTTGTTCCCCACGGTGTCCATCAGCCACGCCGTCTTCAGCACCAGCAGCCGCAACTGCTCCACCGTCACCCGCGCGTCCGCGATCCACCCCTGCACCACGCCCTGGTCGGCGATCGGCCCGCCGAAGGCGGTCCGCGCCAGCGACCTGCGGCACATCAGCTCGATCGCCCGCTCCGCCATCCCGATCAGCCGCATGCAGTGGTGGATACGGCCCGGACCCAGCCGCGCCTGGGCGATCGCGAAGCCCCCGCCCTCCTCGCCGATCAGATACGAGCGAGGCACCCGGACATCCTCGAAGACGATCTCCGCGTGCCCGCCGTGGGCATGGTCCTCGTACCCGTAGACCTGCATCGCCCGGCGCACCGTCACCCCCGGGGTGTCCCTCGGCACCAGCACCATCGACTGCTGACGGCGGAGGTCGGTGTTCCCGGGGTCCGTCTTGCCCATGACGATGAAGATTTGGCACTCCGGGTTCATCGCCCCGGAGATGTACCACTTGCGGCCGTTGACGACGTACTCGTCGCCCACCCGCTCGATCCGGGTCCGGATGTTCGTCGCGTCCGACGAGGCCACCTCCGGCTCCGTCATCGCGAACGCCGAACGGATCTCCCCCGCGAGCAGCGGCTCCAGCCACCGCTCGCGCTGGAACCCGTCCCCGAACTGCGCCAGCACCTCCATGTTCCCGGTGTCCGGCGCGGCGCAGTTCAGCGCGGTGGGGGCGAGCTGCGGACTGCGGCCGGTGATCTCCGCGAGCGGCGCGTACTGGAGATTGGTCAGCCCCGCCCCGTACTCCGCGTCCGGGAGGAACAGGTTCCACAGCCCCCGCCTGCGCGCCTCCGTCTTCAGCTCCTCCACCACGGCCGGGGTGTCCCACGGCGAGGCCAGCCGGGCCCGCTGCTCCTGGGCCCTCTCCTCGGCCGGGTGGACGCACTCGTCCATGAAGGAGAGCAGGGCGGCCCGCAGTTCCTCGGTACGCGCGTCGAATGCGAAGTCCATGGGTGGGATTCAGCCTTCCTGGAGTGTGGTGAGGCCGTGCTCGATGAAGACGGGGACGATGGAGCCGATCCGGTCGAAGCCGTCGCCGACGGTCTGTCCGAGGGTGTAGCGGTAGTGGATGCCCTCCAGGATCACCGCGAGCTTGAACCAGGCGAACGCCGTGTACCAGGAGATCGCGGAGGTGTCCCGGCCGGAGCGGGCGGCATACCGTTCGATCAGCTCCTCCGTGCCGGGGTGGCCCGGCGCGTTCGCCGTGCTGGTGACCGGGGAGTCGGGCAGGTCGACCACCGTGCTGTACATCGTCAGCAGCCCGAGGTCGGTCAGCGGGTCGCCGAGCGTGGACATCTCCCAGTCCAGCACCGCCGTGATCCGGTCGTCCACGCCGACGAGGACGTTGTCGAGCCGGTAGTCGCCGTGGACGACGGTGGGCGCGGCGGAACGGGGCAGCGCCCGGCCCAGCGCCCCGTGCAGCTCCTCGATGCCCGTCAGTTCCCGGCTGCGGGAGGCGGCGAGCTGCTTGCCCCAGCGCCGCAGTTGACGGTCGAGGAAGCCCTCGGGGCGGCCGAAGTCGCCGAGACCCACCGCGCCGGGGTCCACGGAGTGCAGCTCGACCAGGGTGTCGAGCAGTCCGAGCACCACCTGCCGGGTGCGCTCGGGGCCGAGCCGGGTCAGCTCGTCCGCGGACCGGTAGGGCGTGCCGGGGACGAACTCCATGACATAGAACGGCGCTCCGGCGACCGACTCGTCCTCGCACAGCAGCACCGGCTCGGGCACCGGGACGGCGGTGGGGGCCAGGGCGCTGATCACCCGGTGCTCGCGCCTCATGTCATGGGCGGTCGCGAGCACATGGCCGAGCGGCGGGCGGCGGACGACCCAGCGCCGGACCCCGTCCGTGACACGGTAGGTGAGGTTGGAGCGGCCCCCCTGGATCAGCCGGGCGCTGAGCGGTCCGCTCACCAGGCCGGGGCGTTCCCGGTGGAGATGGTCGCGCAGCCGCTCGGGGTCGAGTCCTGGCGTGGAGACGGGGCTCATCGGGGCACCTCCGGGGGAACGGGTGGGCCCGCATATGATGACCGACCAGTCGGTATGTCGTCCAGTGCAGGAAGAGCTCCCAGGTCAGGGGGGTTTGGCCGGACAAGTCGGGCCCATCGGGCCGGGTGGGTGACGCGGCAGGCCGGGCGGGTGGGGCCCCGGCCCGGGCCCGGCGGCTCAGAGGATCATCAGCGGTGCGAGGGCCGCGAGGAGCACGACGGCCGCCGCCGCGCCCAGCGCGTTCCGCGCCGACAGCGCCACCGGTACGGGACCGCCGCCCAGCAGCCGCAGCCGCCGCTGGGCCAGCACCAGGAAGGCCGCCCACACCAGGACCACCGCCGCCAGGGCGAGCGCCGCCCGGCCACCCCTGTCGCCGGTCAGGACCTGACGGACGGCGAGCACCCCGGCCACCGTGAAGGCCAGCGTCGTCCTGCGCCAGGCCAGCCGGGTCCGCTCCGGCTGGAGCCCCGGGTCCCGGACCCCGGGCCCGGCGCGCCCCGGACCCGTCACCGCCCGCCCTCCCGGCCGAGCAGGACGACGGCCACCATCGCCAGCGCGACCGCCGCGACGACGAGCCCCAGCAGCGCGGGGAAGCGGGACACCGGCAGATCCTCGCCCCGGCGCATCGCGCGTTCGCACCGCACCCAGTGGTTCACCGCCCGCAGCGCGCACAGCACCCCCGCGCCCAGCAGCGCGAGCGCCAGGCCCGCCCGTACCCCGAACCGCAGATCGGGCAGGAACTGGTCGACGGCGAAACCGCCGCCGATGAGCGCCAGCGCGGTGCGCAGCCAGGCGAGAAAGGTGCGCTCGTTGGCGAGCGAGAACCGGTAGTCCGGGGTCTCGCCCTCCGCGCGCACCCGCTGCGGCGAGAACCACAGCCGCAGGCTCCGTACGAGGTCGCTCACGCTTCGATCGTACGGTCGGATGATCGGTCGCGGTATTCCGCCCGCCGGCCCGCCCACCCCGCTGGCCCCGTCGGGCCCGTCAGCCTCCGTCCCCGTCCCCGGCGCCGGTCCTGTCGGCCCCGTCCCCGCCCGTACCGCAGGCCCCGTCCGTGGTGGGGGTCCCGTCCGTGGTGCGGGCCCCGTCGGCTCCGTCGGCTCCGTTCTCGCCCCGGGCCGTGAGGAGCCTTTGGTACGCCGCCAGCCCGTCCGGCACCCACTCCCACTCCGTCAGCCGCCGCCGGAGTTCGTCCCGCGACAGGAAGGTGTGCCAGGCGACCTCCTCCCGCTGCGGCCGGACCGGCAGCGCGCAGCGCACCTCATAGACCGCCGCCCACCAGGACAGCCCCCGGGCCCCGTCCTCGTACAGAAAGCGGAACAGCGGGGTGGGCGGGGGCAGCTCCGCCACCCCCAGCTCCTCGCGGGCCTCCCGCAGCGCCGCGTCGTCGTAGCTCTCGCCCGCCCCGACGACCCCGCCCGTGAACATGTCGTACAACGAGGGGAACACCAGCTTGGACGCCGTTCTGCGGTGGACGAAGACCTTGCCGTCGGCATCGGTGACCAGGACGAAGACACAGCGGTGCCGCAGCCCCCGGGCGTAGACCTCGCCCCGGCGGGCCTGCCCGGTCACCCGGTCGTCGGCGTCGACGAGGTCGAGCAGCTCCTCGGCCGGGTCGGCGGGACCCATGGCCTCCGTGGCGCCTGTGCTGTTGCCTGTGCTGTTGGAGGGACCGTCAGGATCAGAGGGGCCGGCGGGTCCGGCGGGGCCGTTCGGGCCGGTGGCGTCAGCGGTGTTCATGGCCGTCATCCTGATTCTGTCGGTGGGTCCCCGGTGACCGCGCCGAAACCGTTGACGGGTTACCGAGCCGTACGGAGGATCGGACCGATCATCGCACCGGGCGGTCCGCCGACCCGCCGACACCCGCCGGACAAGGATGGATGCCATGGCGTACGACGCTGATGTGATCGTGATCGGGGCCGGTCTGGCCGGGCTGGTGGCCACGGCGGAGCTGGCCGGTGCCGGACGGAAGGTCATCCTGCTCGACCAGGAGCCGGAGGGTTCGCTCGGCGGCCAGGCGCACTGGTCCTTCGGCGGGCTCTTCCTCGTCGACTCGCCCGAACAGCGGCGGCTGCGGATTCGGGACAGCCGGGAACTCGCGCTCCAGGACTGGCTGGGCACCGCGGGCTTCGACCGCCCGGAGGACCGCTGGCCCCGGCGCTGGGCCGAGGCGTACGTCGACTTCGCGGCCGGGGAGAAGAGAGCCTGGCTGCGCCGGCGGGGAGTGCGGTTCTTCCCGGTCGTGGGCTGGGCCGAGCGCGGCGGCTACGACGCCCGGGGGCACGGGAACTCCGTCCCCCGCTTCCACATCACCTGGGGCACGGGGCCCGGTCTGGTCGCCCCCTTCGCCCACCGGGTCCGTGAGGCCGCCGCCCGGGGACGGGTGGATCTGCGCTTCCGGCACCGTGTCACCGGCCTCGGGACCGCGGCGGGCGCCGTCGACACCGTGAGCGGCGAGATCCTGGAGACCTCCGCCGCCGAGCGCGGCGCACCCAGCAGCCGGGAGGTCGTCGGCGCCTTCGAACTCCGGGCGCAGGCCGTGGTCATCGCCTCCGGCGGCATCGGCGGCAACCAGGAACTGGTCCGCGCCCACTGGCCCGAGCGGCTGGGCACCCCGCCCCGGCGGCTGCTGCACGGGGTCCCCGCCCATGTGGACGGGCTCATGCTGGGGGTCGCCGAGCGGGTGGGGGCGAGCCGTGTCAACAGCGACCGGATGTGGCACTACACCGAGGGCATCGAGAACTGGAACCCGGTCTGGGAACGGCACGGCATCCGCATCCTGCCCGGCCCGTCCTCCCTCTGGCTGGACGCGCTCGGGCGGCGGCTGCCCGTCCCCCTCTTCCCCGGCTTCGACACCCTCGGCACGCTGGAGCACATCATGCGCTCCGGCCACGACCACACCTGGTTCGTCCTCAACCAGCGGATCATCGGGAAGGAGTTCGCGCTGTCGGGCTCCGAGCAGAACCCCGATCTGACGGGGAAGTCGGTCCGCGGTGTGCTGGGACGGGCCCGTACGGCGGTGCCGGACCCGGTACGGGCGTTCATGGAGCGGGGCGCGGACTTCGTCGTCGAACGCGATCTGGGCGCGCTGGTCCGGGGGATGAACGAGCGCACCGGCGAGGCTCTGATCGACGAGGCCGATCTGCGGCGGGAGATCGTCGCGCGGGACCGGGAGATCCGCCACCCCTTCACCAAGGACCTCCAGGTCATGGCCGTCCGGGGGGCCCGCGCCTATCTCGGCGACCGGCTGGTGCGCACGGCCGCCCCGCACCGGATTCTGGACCCGGCGGCCGGGCCGCTGATCGCCGTACGGCTCGGCATCCTCACCCGCAAGACGCTCGGCGGGCTGGAGACCGACCTGTCCGCGCGGGTGCTGGCGGACGACGGCCGCCCGCTGGAGGGGCTGTACGCGGCGGGGGAGGCGGCCGGGTTCGGCGGCGGGGGCATGCACGGCTACCGCTCCCTGGAGGGCACCTTCCTCGGCGGCTGCCTCTTCTCCGGGCGGGCGGCGGGCCGGTCCGCGGCGAAGGCCGTCGGCTGACACCCGGAGGTCTCCGGCGGCGGCGACGGCGGGACCGCCGCCCGCCCGGAGCACGAAGGGGCGGGACGGAAGCGTTCCGTCCCGCCCCTTCGCGGAGGGTCTGTCACCCGCCGGCTACAGCACCAGCGACAGCAGCAGCACCAGGACGATGCCGACCACCGAGATGATGGTCTCCATCACCGACCAGGTCTTGATCGTCTGGCCGACGTCCATCCCGAAGTACTCCTTGACCAGCCAGAACCCGGCGTCGTTGACATGGCTGAAGAAGAGCGAACCGGCACCGATGGCCAGCACCAGCAGCGCGGACTCGGTCGAGGACATGCCCACTGCCAGCGGGGCGACCAGACCGGCGGCGGAGATCGTCGCCACGGTCGCCGAGCCGGTCGCCAGCCGGATCGCCACCGCGATCAGCCAGGCGAGCAGCAGGGTCGGGATCGACCAGTTCTCGGAGAAGTCCAGGATCATCTGGCCCACGCCGACATCGATCAGCGTCTGCTTGAAACCGCCGCCCGCGCCGACGATCATCAGCACGCCCGCGATCGGGGCGAGCGACTTCTCGACGGTGGAGGAGAGCCGTTCCTTGGTGAAACCGGCCGCGCGGCCCAGCGTGAACAGACCCACGAGCACGGCCGCGAGCAGCGCGATCATCGGGGACCCGATGACGTCCGTGACCTTCTGCACCGGGTTCTCGGGGTTGTCGACAACGATCTCGACCAGCGCGTTGGCCAGCATCAGGACCACCGGCAGCAGCACCGTGAAGACGGTGACGCCGAAGCCGGGGCGGCGCTCCAGGTCCTCCGAGGGGCGCGCCGGGATCATCTTCTCCGGGGCGGGGATGTCCACCCAGCGGGCCGCGTACTTGGCGAAGAGCGGACCGGCGATGATCACGGTCGGTATGGAGACGAGCACACCGAGGCCGAGCGTGATGCCCAGGTTGGCGTCGAGGGCGTCGATCGCGACCAGCGGGCCGGGGTGCGGGGGCACCAGGCCGTGCATCACGGACAGACCCGCGAGGGCCGGAATGCCGATCCGCATCAGCGAGTAGTTGCCGCGCTTGGCGACCATGAGCACCACGGGGATCAGCAGCACGATGCCGACCTCGAAGAAGAGCGGCAGACCGATCACCGAGGCGATCAGCACCATCGCCCAGGGCATGGTGCGGCCGTTCGCCTTCGCCAGGATCGTGTCGACGATCTGGTCACCGCCACCGGAGTCGGCGAGCAGCTTGCCCAGGATCGCGCCCAGCGCGATCAGCACACCGACACCGGCGACCGTCGAGCCGAGGCCCTTGGAGAACGACTCGATGGCCTTGCCGAGCGGGGCGCCCGCGAAGGCGCCCAGCGCCAGCGAGCCGATGGTCAGCGCCAGGAAGGCGTGCAGTTTGAACTTGGTGATGAGCAGGACGATGACGGCGATGCCCGCGAGGACGGCGATGCCCAGCTGGGCGTTGCCCGCCGAGGTGATCGGCGCCGTCGCGTCCGCTGCCAGCATCTCGACGCTGAGACTGGTCACGGTGGTTCCTTGGTGAGGTGGTGCGAAGGGGGAGGTGGTACGGGAAATACAGGGGATTGCCGGGGGTACGGCGGGGGTGCGGGGTCCGGGGCCGTCCGGCGCGGTCCGCGCCGTGCTGCCGGTCCCGGTGGCTCCCGGTCCGGGCTAGCGCCCGGTGACCGGCTCCGGGCGCAGGGCGGCGACGGCCCGTGCGGCGATCTCCTCGGGGGTGCCGGAGACATCGACCGCGTGGCCCGCCTCGTCCTCCTCCAGCGGCTGGAGGGTCGCGAACTGCGAGTCGAGCAGTGCCGTGGGCATGAAGTGGCCCGTCCGCTCGGACATCCGCCGCTCGATCAGCTCACGTCCGCCGGTGAGATGGAGGAAGACGGCGCCCGGGGCGGCGGCCCGCAGCCGGTCCCGGTAGGCGCGCTTGAGGGCGGAGCTGGAGACCACACCGCCGAGACCCGCCCGGCTGTGCGCCCAGTGGCCGATCGCGTCCAGCCAGGGCCAGCGGTCGTCGTCGTCCAGCGGGGTGCCGGAGGACATCTTGGCGATGTTCGCCGGGGGGTGGAAGTCGTCGCCCTCGGCGTAGGGAACGCCCAGGGACTCGGCGAGCAGGGGACCGATCGTGGTCTTGCCGGTCCCCGCCACGCCCATCACCACGACGACCTGAGGGGTGCTCATGAGATGCCTCGCTGTTTCCGTCACACCGGTGCCGACCACGGCGTCGACATCGGTTGTCGCGCTACTGAAACCCATTAGGTATGACTTATTCAAGAGGATGAGATCTAAACGTCATACTTTTTCTTCCCGGAGGCCGCCCCGTACCCTTGATCCATGACGACAGCGGGCCAGGGTCAGGGCCTCCATGAGCAGGTGCTCGACACACTCGGCCTCGCGATCACCGCGGGCGAGTATCCACAGGGCAGCGTGGTGCGCACGGAGGAGATCGCCCAGCGCTTCGACGTCTCCCGCACGGTGGTCCGCGAGGTGGTGCGGGTCCTGGAGTCGATGCGACTCGTCGAGTCCCGCCGCCGGGTCGGGGTCACCGTCCGCGCCATCGAGGAGTGGAACGTCTACGACCCCCGGGTCATCCGCTGGCGGCTCGCGGGGAGCGACCGGCCCCGGCAACTGCGTTCACTGACCGTGCTCCGGTCGGCGATCGAGCCGGTCGCCGCCGGGCTCGCCGCCCGCCGTGCCACCTCCCGGCAGTGCCGTGAGCTGACCGACTGCGCGCTCGGGATGGTCGAGACCTCCCGGGGGCAGCGGCTGGAGGAGTATCTGGCGCACGACATCGCCTTCCACCGGGTGATCCTCACGGCCTCGGGCAATGAGATGTTCGCCCGGCTCGGCGACGTGGTCGCCGCGATCCTCACCGGGCGCACCCACCACCAGGTGATGTTCGACGACCCGGACCCGGCCGCGGTGACCCTCCATGTCGAGGTGGCGCAGGCGGTGCGGGAGGGGGACGCGGAGCGGGCCGAGCGGATCACCCGGGAGATCGCCGTGGGCGCCCTCGCCGAGCTGGACGTCCTCGCCCCCGACCCGGGCGCCCGCTGAGCCGCCGGTCCTGCGGGCCGCCGCCCCGCTCACGCCCGCGCTGAGCCGTCACCCCGCCGAACCCCTGGTTCCGGCGCCCGCTGAGCCCTCGGTCCCGCCCTGCGGTCCCGCGGTCCCGCCGCCCGGCCCATCGATGGGTGAATTCTCAACATCGGCCCAGGTATGCCCTGAAAGGCCGTTGCACCCCGTACAACGGGCCGCCGACCGCATCGCGAATGTCACATCCCGTCACCCCGGCCCCTTGCGCCCCAAGGGGCCCGGCCCCTCGGGGCCCCCGCAGTGATCGGGAACGTCCTTGAGCCGTGATTTACTGCCACGGTTTACATTCCCTGAATCCTTGATTTACCAGTCCGCAACCTCAGAAATACCTCAGATCTGTGTCTGTGTGACCTGGAGCACTGCCAGAATCGCAGGGCTGCTGATGACCCTTGCACCACACACGAAGGCGAATCTCCCCCCATGAGCGAACGCACCAGCGCGGCCGAAGCGCCGGCGACCGGGTCTCCCGCGACCAGCTCTCCGCATGTCGATGCCG
The DNA here is from genome assembly GCF_005519465.1 of Streptomyces clavuligerus. Taxonomy (NCBI): domain Bacteria; kingdom Bacillati; phylum Actinomycetota; class Actinomycetes; order Kitasatosporales; family Streptomycetaceae; genus Streptomyces; species Streptomyces clavuligerus. The sequence goes on from NZ_CP027858.1 coordinate 5,614,855, forward strand.
GTGACGCCGGTTATCGCAAGGACCTCAAGTCCCGCCATATCAATATGATCGCGATCGGCGGAGCGATCGGCACCGGACTCTTCCTCGGCGCGGGCGGGCGGCTGGCGGACGCGGGGCCCTCGCTGGCCATCGCCTACGCCGTCTGCGGTGTCTTCGCCTTCTTCGTCGTACGGGCCCTCGGTGAGCTGGTGCTCTACCGCCCCTCCTCCGGCGCCTTCGTCTCCTACGCCCGTGAATTCATGGGTGAGAAGGGCGCCTACACGGCGGGCTGGCTCTACTTCCTCAACTGGTCCACGACCTGTATCGCCGACATCACCGCCGCGGCGACCTACGCCCATTTCTGGGCGATGTTCAGCGACATTCCGCAGTGGATTCTGGCGCTCATAGCGCTGGCCGTCGTCCTCGCGGCCAACCTGATCTCGGTGAAGTACTTCGGCGAGATGGAGTTCTGGTTCGCGATCATCAAGGTCGCCGCGCTGGTCAGCTTTATGCTCGTCGGTATCTTCCTGCTGGTCACCCAGCAGGACGTGGGTGGCCACACCCCCGGCTTCTCCACCGTCGCCGACGCCGGAGGCATCTTCCCCGCGGGCGCCCTGCCGATGCTGCTGGTGATCCAGGGTGTCGTCTTCGCCTACGCCTCCGTCGAGCTGTGCGGTGTCGCCGCGGGCGAGACCGAGAACCCCGAGAAGGTCATGCCCCGCGCCATCAACTCGATCATGTGGCGGGTCGGTGTCTTCTACGTCGGCTCGGTGGTGCTGCTCGCCCTGCTGCTGCCGTACACCGCGTACTCCGGCGACGAGAGCCCCTTCGTCACCGTCATGGACAAGCTGGGCGTCCCCGGCGCCGCGGGCGTGATGAACCTCGTGGTCCTGACCGCGGCCCTGTCCAGCCTGAACGCCGGGCTCTACTCCACCGCCCGCATCCTGCGCTCGATGGCGATGGCGGGCTCCGCGCCCAAGTTCACCGGCCGGATGAACAAGGGGCAGGTGCCCTACGGCGGTGTGCTGCTCACGGCGGCCTTCGGTGTCGCGGGCGTCGGGCTGAACTATGTGATGCCCGGCGAGGCGTTCGAGATCGTGCTCAACCTCGCCTCCATCGGCATCCTGGGCACCTGGGGCATGATCATGCTCTGCTCGCTGATCTTCTGGCGCCGCTCGCAGGACGGCCGGGTCACCCGGCCCTCGTACCACCTCCCCTGGGCCCCCTACACCCAGATCGTCACCCTGGTCTTCCTGGCCTCCGTGGTGGTCCTGATGTGGGCCGGCGGCGGTGTGGGCCGGACGACCGTGATGTTCCTGCCGCTGATCGCCGCGGCGCTCGTCGGCGGCTGGTTCATGGTGCGGAACCGGGTGACCGAGATCGCGGAGGCCCGCAAGGTCGGCTGACCCGCGGCTCACGGCCCGCCCCGGCGGAGCCGCCCGCGCCTCGAAGCCCTCCGCGACGCACACCGTCGCGGGGGGCTTCTCCACGCCCGGCCCCGTACGCCCGGGCCTCCGGGCACCCGACCCCGTGCGCTGGGACCCGTGCGCTCGGCCTCGTGCGCTGGGACCCGGGCGCCCGGCCGCGGGGCGCCACGTCCGGGGGAGCGGACCGTGGCGGACCGCCGTCCGGCCGTGGCGCCCGTGTCTCAGTGGTGGGGCCCGTGCCCTGTGCCGTGGTCGAACTTCAGCGCCTGCGGGGGCATCACGACGAACGGCCGCATCATGCCCATGTCCTCGTGCTCCAGCAGATGGCAGTGGTACATGAACCGCCCGTACGCCCCGTCGAAGTGGCCCATCACCTTCACCAGCTCCGCCGACGTGACCCGGAACACGTCCTTCCAGCCCTGCTCGTTCGGCGGTACCGGGATCGGGCGGGCCGGATCGAAGACGACCGGGGTACGGGTCCCGCCGATCGCCGGGTCGAAGCCGCCGACCGTGTACGCCTCACGGGCCAGGATCTGGAAGTCCGCCAGATGGATGTGCATCGGATGGGTCGGCACCCCCAGATTGAGGAACGACCACTGCTCATGGGTCCCCTCGCCGATGGTGATGCCCAGGCCGTCGTTGAACGTCCGCGAGGTGCGCCGATAGGTCCGCAGCTTGCCGTCCGGGCCCTGGACCTGGATCACCCCCTCGGCGGGCAGCCGGACACCCGCGTCCGGGATCTCCCGCATCTCCCAGATCTCGGGGTGCCCGCCGCCGCCGACGGTCGCCGGGGGCGTCAGCACGATCAGCCGGTGCCCGTGTTCCAGGTCGTCGTGCGTGTAGCGCCGGAAGGAGCCGGAGAGCACCGGCGGCAGGACGAAGGGGTCGTGCTCCTTGGCCCGGCCCACCCGGAACTCCATGACCTGGGGGTACGGAACGCTGTCCGCCAGGTCGGGGACCCCGGGGCGCTGATTGCGTCCCTTGTTGACCAGCCGGACCCTCCGCCCCGCCAGCCTGCGGAAGTCGATCAGGAGGTCGAAGCGCTCGGCGGGGGCCACAATCAGCGGCGCCCCACCGGTGAAGTCCACCGGCACCGGCCGCGGCAGCAGTCCGCCGTCGCTGCCGATCTGGTGCATCACCCCGGGGACCGGGTCGCCGTCCTCGTCGACCAGGACCAGGTTGTAGATCCGGGCGTTGGAGGCGTTGACCAGCCGGAAGCGGTACCACGCGGCATCCGTCTCCAGATGGGGCCAGATCACCCCGTTCACCGTGGAGTAGGGGCCGAGGAAGGGCAGCGTCACCGGCTTGCCCGTCTCCGGGTGGCTCGGATTCAGGACGGTCGTCTTGTGCAGCAGCCTGCCGTTGAGCCGGCCGTCCTCGTCGGTGTCGAGATTGCGGTCGGCGAGGATCAGCGGCAGCTCGCGCTCCCCGCCGGGCAGCCCGAGGGCGTCCTCCTCGTCGTCCCGGACGATATAGGTGCCCACCAGGCCCGCGTAGACGTTCCAGCGGGTGATGTTCATCGCGTGGTCGTGGTACCACCACTGCACGGCCTGGTGGTCGTTGGGGTACTCGGAGAGCTGGGCGTCCCCGAAGCCGACGGCGTTGTCCGCCCAGCCGTCGTTGCCCCCGCCGGTCTGCGCTCCGTGGAGATGGGTCACGGACCAGGCGGGCAGGGCCGCCACCTCCCGGCTGGCCCGGACGCCCTCGCGGCCCGGCCGGTTGTGGGGGAGGGGCTGCCCCTGGCCGCCGATCCCCACCTCCACGGCCGTGACCGGGTAGGCGCTCCCCGGCGGGATGCGGTTGGTCCAGGCGATCCGGATGCGCTGGCCGCGCCGTACCTCGACGGTCGGCCCCGGCACCGTGCCGTTGTACCCCCACATCAGGGTGGGAGGGAGCTGGGAGTGCATCCGCACCCAGGTGGGCCGCAGGGCGATCTCGATCTCCTTGCGGACGTCCGGCTCGTCGGGCCGGAGCACGTCCGGCACCGGCAGCGGGTCGCTGAACGGTGTCAGCTCCCGGCTTCTGCCGCTGTCGGCCGCGGCCCGCGCCCGCTCGATGACGTCGTCGGTGATGCCCTCGGCGGCAGTGTCGCCGACACGGTCGGCGACATGGCTGGTGACCTCGTTGGTGAACTCGGCGATCTCGGTCATACGTTCCCCCGTATGTTCGATCACGTGCAAGGTGCACGGAACAGAAGAAGTCCCGCATCACGTCAGACTCGTGTGAGGCGTGCGGAGTCTCCCATTCCAGTCAGATTGGCTGAAAAATCGCTCGTGCGGCCCCATGTGTAACGTGCATCCCAGCCACCGCGGCGCGGCGGCGTGACAGCCCACGCGCCATAGTGGTCGTCGAGAGATGGACGAAGAAGGGCAGGTAAACGATGGTGCAGCAGGTGCTCGGTGTGGTCGCGCCCGGCCGGGACGAACCGGTACGGGTGGAGACGATCGTCGTCCCCGACCCCGGACCCGGCGAGGCCGTGGTCGCGGTGCAGGCGTGCGGGGTCTGCCACACCGATCTCCACTACAAGCAGGGAGGGATCAGCGACGACTTCCCCTTCCTCCTCGGCCATGAGGCCGCGGGGGTCGTCGAGGCCGTCGGCCCCGGTGTCACCGAGGTGGAGCCAGGGGACTTCGTCATCCTCAACTGGCGCGCGGTCTGCGGCCGCTGCCGGGCCTGTCTGCGCGGTCGCCCCTGGTACTGCTTCGACACCCACAACGCCCGGCAGCGGATGACGCTGACCGACGGCACGGAGCTGTCGCCCGCGCTCGGCATCGGGGCCTTCGCCGAGAAGACCCTGGTCGCCGCGGGCCAGTGCACCAAGGTGGACCCCGAGGTCGCCCCCTCCGTCGCGGGCCTCCTCGGCTGCGGCGTCATGGCGGGCATCGGCGCCGCCATCAACACCGGACAGGTCGGCCGCGGCGACTCGGTCGCCGTCATCGGCTGCGGCGGCGTCGGTGACGCGGCCGTCGTCGGCTCCCGGCTGGCGGGCGCGGCCCGGATCATCGCCGTCGACATCGACGACCGCAAGCTGGAGACGGCGAAGGCGATGGGCGCCACCCACACCGTCAACTCCCGCACCACCGACCCCGTGGAAGCCATCCGTGACCTCACCGGAGGCTTCGGCGCCGATGTCGTCATCGAGGCCGTCGGCCGCCCCGAGACCTACCGCCAGGCGTTCTACGCCCGCGACCTCGCGGGCACCGTCGTCCTCGTCGGCGTCCCCACCCCCGAGATGAAGCTCGAACTGCCGCTCCTCGACGTCTTCGGCCGCGGCGGCTCGCTCAAGTCCTCCTGGTACGGGGACTGTCTGCCGTCCCGCGACTTCCCGATGCTCATCGACCTCCACCAGCAGGGCCGTATCGACCTCGGCGCCTTCGTCACCGAGGAGATCGGCCTCGGCGACGTCGAGCAGGCGTTCGCCCGGATGCACGAGGGCGACGTCATCCGTTCGGTGGTGCGGTTCTGATGACCATCCGCATCGACCGGCTGATCACCGCCGGGACCTTCTCCCTCGACGGCGGCACCTGGGACGTCGAGAACAATGTCTGGATCGTCGGCGACGACTCCGAGGCGATCGTCATCGACGCCGCCCACGACGCCGCGGCCATCGGGACCGCGCTCGGCGGCCGTACCCTCCGCGCGATCGTCTGCACCCACGCCCACAACGACCACATCGACGCGGCCCCCGCGCTCGCCGACGCCACCGGCGCGCCCGTCCTGCTCCACCCCGACGACCTGCCGCTGTGGCGGCAGACCCACCCCGACCGGGCCCCCGACGGCGAACTGGCCGACGGCCAGGTCCTCACCGTCGGCGGCACCGCGCTGACGGTCCTGCACACCCCGGGGCACGCCCCCGGCGCCGTCTGCCTGTACGCCCCCGCCCTCGCCACGGTCTTCTCCGGCGACACCCTCTTCCAGGGCGGCCCCGGCGCCACCGGACGGTCCTTCTCCCACTTCCCGACGATCGTCGGGTCGATCCGCGACCGGCTGCTCACCCTGCCGCCGGAGACCGTCGTCCGCACCGGCCACGGCGACCCGACCACCATCGGCGACGAGGCACCCCACCTGGCGGAGTGGATCAGACGGGGCCACTGAGCCGCAGCCGGCTCTCGAACCGTCTCGAAGCGCCCGTGAACGGGTCGGTGAACTCCAGCGTCCGCGCCAGCAGCGACAACGGCCGCCCGAAGTCCTCCGGCCCGTCCGCGCGCACCACCGGATAGACCGGGTCGTGCAGGATCGGCAGCCCGAGCCCGCTCATGTGCACCCGCAGCTGATGGGTCTGCCCCGTCGCGGGCAGCAGCCGGTAGCGCCCGAGCCCGCCCCGGTGCTCCAGCAGCTCGATCCGGGTCTCGCTGTTCGGCTCGCCCGGCACCTCCCGCGCGGCCAGCACCCCGCGCTCCTTCACGATCCGGCTCCGCACCGTCCGCGGCAGTTCCACCGCCGGGTCGTACGCCGCGACCGCCTCGTACTCCTTGCGCACCCCGCGGTCCCGGAACAGCGTCTGGTACGCCCCCCGGTCCTCGGGCCGCACCACGAAGAGCACCAGACCCGCCGTCAGCCGGTCCAGCCGGTGCGCGGGCTGGAGCAGCGGCAGCCCCAGCCCGTGCCGCAGCCGCGCCACCGCCGTCTCGGTGATGTGCGAGCCGCGCGGAGTGGTCGCCAGGAAATGCGGCTTGTCCACCACGAGGAGCCGCGCGTCCCGGTGCACGATCCTGATCTCGAACGGCACCCGCGGCTCGGGCGCGAAGTCCCGGTGGAACCAGAGATACCGCCCCGCCGCATACGGTTCGTCCGCCGCGACGACCCCGTCCACCGAGACGATCCGCCCCTCCGCGAACAACTCCCCGACCCGCGCCGCCCCGATCGCCCCGCCGTACCGCGCCACGAAATGCGCGTACACCGTCGGCCACGCCCCCTCCGGGTCCTGTGGCAGCCGGACCCGTACGGGGTCCACCCCCTGCCGCTGGGCGAGCGGGGAGGGCGGCGGGGAGTGGTGTCTGCGTCTCACCGGACCACTCTAGGAACAGACCACCCCAAAAACAGAAAAACCCCAGATCAACTGGGGTTTTCGCTGGTGTCCGAGGGGGGACTTGAACCCCCACGCCCGATAAAGGGCACTAGCACCTCAAGCTAGCGCGTCTGCCATTCCGCCACCCGGACCGGGTGTGTCCTCCCGGCCCGCTGGGCCGTTCCGACGAGGAAAACCATAGCAAACATTCGCGGCCCCCGATCACACCCCCGGTTCCCGCCCCGGCCCTCGGGCGGGCGGGGCGGACGGGCCGGTGGTGTGAGTGCCGGGTGGGGCCCGGCACCGGCTCTTGGGGTCCGGGGCGGGGCGGGGGAGGATGGGCCGCGAAAGACAGCAGCGACAGCGGGAGGAAACAGCGTGAGCGAGTCGAATGCGGCCCGTGCCGTCTCGGGCGAGGACGAGGTCGTCGACCTCTGCCGTGAGCTGATCCGGATCGACACCAGCAACTACGGCGACCACTCGGGGCCGGGGGAGCGCGCGGCGGCGGAGTACGTCGCCGAGAAGCTGGCCGAGGTCGGGCTCGAACCGCAGATCCTCGAATCCCACAAGGGCAGGGCCTCGACCGTCGCCCGGATCGAGGGGGAGGACCCCTCGCGGCCCGCGCTGCTCATCCACGGGCACACCGACGTCGTCCCCGCCAACGCCGAGGACTGGACCCACCACCCCTTCTCGGGCGAGATCGCCGACGGCTGCGTCTGGGGCCGGGGCGCCGTCGACATGAAGGACATGGACGCCATGACGCTCGCCGTCGTGCGGGACCGGCTGCGCAGCGGGCGCAAGCCCCCGCGCGACATCGTCCTCGCCTTCCTCGCCGACGAGGAGGCCGGCGGCACCTACGGGGCCCGCTACCTGGTCGAGAAGCACCCCGGGCTCTTCGAGGGTGTCACCGAGGCCATCGGCGAGGTCGGCGGCTTCTCCTTCACCGTCAACGAGAATCTGCGGCTGTATCTCGTGGAGACGGCGCAGAAGGGCATGCACTGGATGCGGCTCACCGTGGACGGCACCGCCGGACACGGCTCCATGACCAACGACGACAACGCCATCACCGAGCTGTGCGAGGCCGTCGGCCGGGTCGGCCGCCACCGCTGGCCGGTCCGGATGACCAAGACCGTGCGGTCCTTCCTGGACGAGCTGTCCGACGCGCTCGGCACCCCGCTGGACCCGGAGGACATGGACGCCACCCTCGCCAAGCTGGGCGGCATCGCCAAGATGATCGGCGCCACCCTGCGCAACTCCGCCGCGCCCACCATGCTCGGCGCCGGATACAAGGTCAATGTGATCCCCGGACAGGCCACCGCCCATGTCGACGGGCGCTTTCTGCCGGGGTACGAGGAGGAGTTCCTGGCCGACCTGGACCGGCTGCTCGGGCCCCGGGTCCGGCGCGAGGACGTCCACACCGACAAGGCGCTGGAGACCAGCTTCGACGGCGGCCTGGTGGACGCCATGCAGAGCGCGCTGCGGGCCGAGGACCCCATCGCCCGGGCGGTCCCCTACATGCTCTCCGGGGGCACCGACGCCAAGTCCTTCGACGACCTCGGCATCCGCTGCTTCGGCTTCGCCCCGCTGAAGCTCCCGCCCGAGCTGGACTTCGCAGGGATGTTCCACGGTGTGGACGAGCGGGTCCCGGTCGACGGTCTGAAGTTCGGTGTGCGCGTGCTTGACCGGTTCATCGACCAGTGCTGAGACCGGATCGGGTGATGTCCGGCCCGTCCGTCCGAAAGGACACTCCCATAATCGTCACTATGTGCGTGGCTTACTGAAAAGAGTGAAAGGAACACCGGGCTCGTAGCCCTGTTCCGCCTCCTTCGTTACAGGTGTTGCGGCCCGTGGCTGGGGCCGCAGTGCCAACTAGGAGGAACAAATGATCAAGAAGGTCGTCGCGGTCGCGGCTGCCACGGGGAGCATGGTGCTCGCGGGTGCGGGCGTCGCTCTGGCCGACGCAGGCGCCCAGGGGGCCGCGGTCGGCTCCCCCGGTGTCATCTCGGGCAACGTCGTGCAGGTCCCGGTCCATGTGCCGGTGAACGTCTGCGGCAACACGATCGACGTCATCGCGCTGCTCAACCCCGCCTTCGGCAACACCTGCGTCAACGCGTGATGTGGTGACTCGACCCTTTGGGTCCGGGTTTTGACCCGGGCGGTCCCGAGTGCGTGCCAGGCACTCTGGGGCCGCCCGGCATTTTCCGCTCCCGGGCAGAGCGCCCGGAGGCCTGTGAGAAGGCAGGACAACAGCTATGCGACAGGTCACGCGAAAGGGCCTGATCACCATCGCGGCAGCGGGCGGAGCGCTCGCGCTCGGCGGGGGATACGCGCACGCCGGTTCCGGCGCGTCCGGGGCGGCCGTGGGATCTCCCGGCGTCGCCTCCGGGAACGCCGTCCAGGTGCCGGTGAGCGTTCCCGTCAACGTCTGCGGCAACTCGGTGAACGTCGTCGGTCTGCTGAACCCCACGTTCGGCAACAACTGCGTCAACGAGTCCAGCGGCCCGGCCGCGCCGCCGGTCGGCGGTCCGGGCCAGGGGCCCGGCGGTACTCCCGGAGGGCTTCCGCCCGTGGCCGAGCAGGGCGGCGGAGCCCAGGCCACCGGTGTGGCGGCGAACTCCCCGGGTGTCGGCTCGGGCAACGTCGTCCAGGTGCCCGTCGAGGTACCGGTCAACGCCTGCGGCAACAGCGTCGACGCGGGCGGGGTCCTGAACCCCGCGTTCGGCAACGAGTGCGTCAACGAGTCGGCCGCGACGCCGCCGCCTCCCCCGCCGGTGAAGCCGCCGACCCCGCCGGTCAAGCCCCCGACGGAGCCGCCGGTCAAGCCGCCGACCACTCCAGTCAAGCCGCCCGCGCCGCCCAAGCCCCCCCAGGAGCCCGGCAACCCCGTGCAGCCGGGTGGGCCCACCCCCACGGAACCAGGAGAGCCCAACGAGCCCACGGCTCAGCTCGCCGAGACCGGAGCGGGCTCCCTCGGCCTGATCGCCCCGGTCGGCGCCGGAATGCTGCTCGCGGGAGCGGTCCTGTACCGCCGCGCCCGCGCCTCGGCGCAGTAGTCGGCACCGGTACGCACCACCACCGGGACGCGTCGACGTCCCGGTACACCTCGAAGCGGGTCCCGTGCGACGGGGCCCGCTTCCCGTATGCCGGGCCGGGGCCGGGGCGCCGTCAGGGGGACGCGGGGATCACCAGGTGGCGCGCAACTGGCGGATGATCCGCCGCCGCAGCCGGACCCGGCGGCTGCCGTCCCTGCGCAGGCTCAGCCGGTCCAACTCCCAGTGGCCGTACTCGGCGTGGTCGGTCAGCAGGCGTGCCGTCTCGGCTCGGGAGACCCCGCGGGGCACGTACACGTCGACAAATTCGTATTCCGGCATCGCATCTATTGTGCGGGCACCGGCCCGGTACGGATAGCGTCTGCACTATGTCTGATGCTGCGCCGCCCACCGCCGCCGAGGTACGTGCCGCCGCCGAGGCGGTCAAAGCCGCACTGGACCGCCACCTGGCGGCGGTCGAGAACCGCACGGGAGAGGACGACCCGGCCGTCTATGACGCGTTCAACGCCCTGGCCGTCGCGGCGGAGACCTACGACGAGCGCCTGTACGACCGCTACGACGAGGTCACCCCCTTCGAGATCCCGGGCGTGGACGAGTCCCTGCCGCCCTACGCGGGCCCGGAGGAACCGAGCGCCCTCAGTGTGCTGATCCGCCGGGACTACGCCGTCGTGGAACCGGCACGCCTTCTCGCCCAGGCCCGCCGCATCGCCGACCTCGACCCCGACGAGGACTCCCCGGAGCGCGGCCGTGCGGCCCGTACCGGCGTGCACGCGGCGCTCGGGCTCGTCTTCGGTGAGTACGAGCCCGACGAGATCTCCTCCCGGCACAAGGAATTCGGCCTGGAGGAGGGCGACTCCACGCTCTGGATCTCCGCGCTGGACGAACTGCCGGAGCCGGGGGAGTGGCTCAACGCGCCGTTCGACCAGACGGACCCGCAGCGGGTCGTGATCCGGTACGACGTCAGCTCCGTCTTCGACGAGGAGGAGGACGGGTACGCCGACGAGGACGGCGCCGACCTCGACGACGACGGGACGGAGATCGACGAGACGGAGGACGCCGACCTCGACCCCGGTGCGGAGGACCCCGGCGACGAGGACCCCGGCGACGAGGCGGGCGGGGGGCGCGCCGCCGCCCCGTCCCGCCCCGGGGACTGACCTCCCGGACCCGCCGCCCGGCCGCTCAGGCCCGCCCCCGCGTGGGGCGGGCCTTTCTCCTGTCCCCCGGCTGTCTCCCGGCGTGGATGGCCCGCCCGCTCTCAGTCGGCCGGCGCGAGCAGAGCCGTCAGCAGGCCCCGCAGCCGCGTCGTGCACGGCTGCGCCGGAATGCCCGCGACCGCGCGGGGCAGCGCCTGATCGGCGCCGTGGACCACGGATAGATGGCGCTCGCCCCGGCTGAACGCCGTGTAGACCCACGGACGGCTCAGCCCGCCCACGGCGTCCCCGGGCAGCACCACGACCGCCGCGGGCCAGCGCACGCCCATCGCCTGGTGCGCCGTGAGCGCCCAGCCGTGGCGGAGGGCGGACGCCACCCGCTCCCTCGGGACCGTGACCCGTTCGCCCGCGCAATCCAGATGGAGGCCCGCCGCGTCCGCCGAGACCACTGTCCCGGGCACGGTGCGGCCGGGCGCGGGGGAGTGGGCGACCCGGTCGCCCGGGTCGAAACCGGCGAACCGGCCCGGCCCCGGATTCAGCCGCTGCTTCAGCGCCGCGTTCAGCGCGCGGGTGCCCGCCGCACCACCATGGCCCACCGTGATCACCTGCGTCTGCTCGACCGGGACCCCGATCGCGCGGGGCACCGAGTCCGCGACGAGCTGCACCGTCCGGTGCACGGCCTCGCCCGCGTCGCCCACGGGCACGACGACGACCTCCTTGCCCGGGGCCTCCACCCGGTTCAGCTCGCCGATGCCGATGCCCGACACCAGCTCGCCGATCGGGCCGGGGTCCGGTGTACGGGAGGCCACCCGGGGGCACACCGCGGCGCCCAGCAGATCGCCGAAGACCCGGCCCGCGCCCACCGCGCCGAGCTGTCCCGGGTCACCGCTGAGCAGCAGCCGTCCACCGTCCGGCAGCGACTCCACCAGCATCGCCGCCGTCTCCACATCGAAGAGCTGGGCGTCGAGCACCACCAGCAGATCGAGCGCCAGCGCGCCGTCCTCGTCGCGGCCCGGCCCCTGCGCGCCCGAGAGCAGCCCGCCGACGGTGACCGCCGCCGGGCCCAGGCCCCGGCGGCCGTGCTCGCCGTGGACGGCGACCACGGACCGCAGACCGAGACCGGCGGCGGCCCCGGCGAGTGCCACCGGCTCGGCCCGGGCGGCCTCGCCGCCGGTGTGGACGACCAGACCGCTCGCCGCGACCGCGCGGGCCAGCCCTTCGGGGGCGGCGGCCTCCCAGCGGGCGTCCGCGCCGGAGCGGGCGAGCCGGGCCAGTCCGTCGGCGAGGCTCTCCTCCGCGAGCGCGTACCGGTCGAGCCCCAGCAGGACCGGCCCCGCGGTGTCCGCGCCGCCCTCCCCGTCGGCCGCGGCCCCGTCGCCGTCCTCGGCGTCCGTGCCCGCTCCGTCGCCCTCGTCGTCCTCGGCGCCGTCCTGGAACACCAGCACCACGCCCTCCGCGATCGTCTGCTGGAGCGCGCCGTCCGGGTCCGGCACCCGCCGCTCGGCCAGCGCCGCGCGCAGCACGGACGCCTCCAGCGCCGTGTGTCCCTCCAGGGCCGCGCCCTCCAGCCGCCAGACCACCAGGGCCGCCGTCCGCCGCTCGTCCCCCGGACCGCAGGCGTCCCCGAGCAGGGCCCGGGCGAACCCGTCGGCCTGCTCCGGCCGCACCCCCGGGACGGACAGCAGCCGCCACGGGTCCTGGCGCAGCAGATCGGCGGCCTGCTCCCCGAGCACGTCCAGGCACCGGACCGCGAACGCCTCGGGCGCGCCGCCCTCGACGAGCACCGCCCGGACCGCAGCGACGGCCTCCGGCGGAACCTCCCGAAGGGCCGCCGGAGGCCGGAGCGCGGGCGCCTCGTTCGGTGCCGGTGCCGGTGCCGGTGCCGGTGCCGGAGCGGTACGGGGTTCCCCGGCCGCCGGGGCCGCGGGGCGGACGGGAGCCGGGGCGGGGGCGTAGAAGGCGTTGCCGGACTTCTCCCCGCTCTCCACCGCCCGGACCGCCGCCAGCAGATCGGCGGCCGTGCCGCTCAGTCCGCCCCCGCTCACGACCGGACCCTGCCGCTCGGCCTTCCGCCGCTCGATCCGCTCCCGCACCTCCCGCTGCGCCGCCAGCTCCGCCTGAGCCTCCGACAGCTCCCCGGCCCGACCCTCCCGGGCGCCCTCGCCCGCCCCGGCCTCCTGCCCGGACGGGGCCTGCTGCTCCTCGGCGTCGGCGCCCTGATCGTGGGTGCGCGCGCCCGGGTCCGGGGACGGTCCGCCGGTGGCGGGGGCTCCGGCCGTGTCCCCTTCCGCCCGGGGCGCGGGCACCGTGCCGCTGTCGTCGGCCGCCGCCGCAGGGGCATCCGGTGAGCCACCGCCCGTCCCGCCGGAGGAGTCGTCCTCGGTACCGGTACCGGCAGTCTCCTGCTGCCGGTCCGTCCGTGGCGTCCCGGTGCCGGTGTCCGGGCCCGGTGCCGTGTCTCCTGCCGGGCCCGTGCCGTCGCCGGAGTCTCCTTCGGCGGCTGCCGGGCGGGACGCGTTCTCCGTTCCGTGGGGGTCGTCCCCGGTACCGCTGGTTTCCTGTGTCCCGCCGTGGGGGCCCGGGTCCGGGGACGGCCCGTCGGCGGCGGGCGCGCCGGTCGCCTCCCGTTCGGCCCCGGGGGCGACGGCAGAAGCCGCGCCGGTGGTGTCGTCGGAGGCCCGGTCCTCCGCCCTCGCTCCGCCGCCGGCGTGGTCCCGGGCGTCCGCGCCCGCCCCTCCGGACACGGACACCGGCACGGGTGCTTCCGCCCCGGCGGTGGACGTGATGGACACGGAGGCCGGGTCCGGCGACGGGGACGCGGTGGGCGTCGGGCTCCCGTCGGTGGCGGCAGCCGGGGGTTCGGGGCGCGGCCCCCGGGAAGACGCGGTCACAGCGTGCTCCAGTCGTGATCGGGATAGCGGTGCACGGGCGCCGACACATCGTCGAGCGCCCGGCAGATCTCGTCAGGAAGCGTAAGCGCCTCCACTGACATCGCCGCGGCGAGCTGCCGCGCGTCGCGCGCGCCGACGATCGGGGCGACCACCCCGGGCCGGTCCCGCACCCAGGCCAGCGCCACCTGGAGCGCGCTGGTCGCGAGCCCGTCAGCCGCCGTCGCCACCGCGTCGACGATCCCGGTGGCGGTCTCGTCGAGATACGGCTCCACGAACGGCGCGAGCAGGTCCGAGGCCCCGCGGGAGTCCGCCGGGACGCCGTGCCGGTACTTCCCCGTCAGCACCCCGCGCCCCAGCGGGGACGACGGCAGCAGCCCGATCCCCAGATCCAGCGCGGCGGGCAGCACCTCCCGCTCCACCCCGCGCTGGAGGAGCGAGTACTCCAGCTGGGTACCCGCCAGCCGGGCCCGGCCCGGCGCGGCGAGCTGCCAGGTCGCCGCCTTGGCGAGCTGCCAGCCGCAGTAGCCGGACACCCCCGCGTACCGGGCCCGCCCGCTGCTCACGGCCGTGTCCAGCGCCTGAAGGGTCTCCTCCAGCGGGGTCCCGTGGTCGAAGCCGTGGATCTGCCAGAGGTCGACGTGGTCGGTCCCGAGCCGGGCCAGCGAGTCGTCCAGCGCCGCGAGCAGATGCCCGCGGGAGCCGTCGAACCGGCGGTCGGGGTCGGGCACACTGCCCGCCTTGGTGGATATGACCAGATCCCGGCGCGGCACCAGCCGCTCCAGGAGCTGCCCGAGGACGTATTCGGCGTCCCCGCCCGCGTACACGTCGGCGGTGTCGACGAGCGTCCCGCCCGCCTCCCAGAACACCTTCAGCTGCTCCGCCGCGTCATGCTCATCGGTGTCCCGTCCCCAGGTGAGGGTGCCGAGTCCGATCCGGGACACGCGCAGGCCGGTCCGGCCGAGATGCCTCTGCTCCATGAGCGCTGAGACTACTGGCCGCGGCTCCACCGGCTAAGGGCCTGTGGACAACCCCGGCGGGGCCCGTTCCCGGCGTCCGGGTCCGGACATCCGGGCGTGTGCCCCGCCACTGACCGCTGACGAATGGCCCCTCACCGCGTTAGGCTCCCGGGAACACCGACGTTACTGATGAGTAAGGGGAGCGGTCATGCGGCTCGGCATCAACCTCGGCTACTGGGGCGCGGGGATGGACGGCGACAATCTCGCCGTCGCGCAGGAAGCCGACAGGCTCGGCTACGACGTCTGCTGGGCGGCGGAGGCGTACGGCTCCGACGCCCCCACCGTCCTCGCCTGGGTGGCGGCCCGGACCGAGCGCATCGACGTCGGCTCCGCGATCCTCCAGATCCCGGCCCGCCAGCCCACGATGACCGCCATGACCGCGGCCACCCTCGACTCCCTCTCCGGCGGGCGCTTCCGGCTCGGTCTCGGGGTCTCCGGCCCCCAGGTCTCCGAGGGCTGGTACGGGGTGAAGTTCGACAAGCCGCTCGCCCGCACCCGCGAGTACGTCGAGATCGTCCGCAGCGCCATGAGCCGCGAACGCGTCAGCCACCAGGGCGAGCACTGGACCCTGCCGCTGCCCGACGGCCCCGGCAAGCCCCTCAAGCTCACCGTCCACCCCCAGCGCGAGCACATCCCGCTCTACATCGCCGCCATCGGCCCCAAGAACCTGGAGCAGACCGGCGAGATCGCCGACGGCGCCCTGCTGATCTTCCCGGCCGCCGCGCATCTGGAGGCCACCGCGCTGAGCCACATCCGCTCGGGCCGCGAGAAGGCCGGTCTGACGATGGAGGGCTTCGACGTCTGCCCGACGGTGCCGCTGGCGGTCGGTGACGACGTCACCGCGCTCGCCGACCTGTTCCGCCCGTACACCGCCCTGTACGTCGGCGGGATGGGCAGCCGGAAGCAGAACTTCTACAACCAGCTCGCCCGGCGCATGGGGTACGAGAAGGCCGCCGCCGAGATCCAGGACAAGTACCTCTCCGGCGACAAGGACGGGGCCGCGGCGGCCGTGCCGCAGGAGCTGATCGAGTCCACCACCCTGCTCGGCGGGGTGGACCGGATCGCCGACGGCATGCGGGCCTATGCCGCGGCCGGGGTCACCACACTGACCCTCGCGCCCGCCGGGTTCACCAAGGAGGAGCGGATCTCCGCGCTCCGGATCGGGGTCGACGCCCTGGAGCGCGCCGGGGTCGCCTGACCTCCGCTTCCGGTGGGGACGGGAGCGCGCCTCCCGTCCCCACCGGATACGGGATATCCCGCTGAGCGCCGATTACCCCATTCGGCGGCGTTTACCGCGTCGAGCTGTTGCCCGGTCCACCCCGCGGCAGTTGACTCGTCCCGGGATGTCCTCAGGAGGTGGCAGTGATGCTCTCGGCCCGCAGCCTTTTCCAGGAAATCGTCGACGACGACAACGCCTTCCAGCTCTTCTGCTCCATCGCCGCCAGCGGAGAGGCCCAGGGCGGCTGGGAGAACGGCCGGATCGCCGCCCTCGTCCCCGAGCGCATGCGGGTCCTCGCCCCGAAGATCGCCCGGCACGGAGCCGACGAGGACAAACACGGCCGGATCTTCAACGCCCTGCTGCGCAGGCGCGGACTCGACCCCGTCCCCGTACCGCCCGAGACCGACTACACCATGCTCCTGGAGCGCCAGGGCATCGGCCTCGCCCACGACAAGCTCCGCCGCGACGAACCCCTCACCGAGGACGACATCGTCGTCTATCTCTCCCACAGCAGGGTCACCGAGCAGCGTGCCGCGGACCAGATGGACATGCTGGTGCGCCACTTCGGGGACCACCCCGAGATCGGCCGCGCCATCCGGATGATCTGCGCCGACGAGGAGAACCACCTCGCCTACTGCCACGAGGAACTCCTCGGCCTCGCCGCCGGGGGCCACGGCCGCGCCATCCACCGGGTGCTGCGCGAGAGCGCCCTCGCCGAGATCAAGGTCTACCGGGGGGTGAGCCTCGCCGTCATGGGCCATATCGGACGGGTGCTGCGCTGGCCCCGCGCCAAGTCCGCCGCCCTCGCCGCCGGAATCCACGGGATGTACGCGTACGAACGCGTCGGCGGCTGGCACCGCATGATCGACCTCAGCATGCCCGAGCGGCGCGGCGCCCTCGACGGACCGCCCGCCCCGGCCCCCGCCGCCCTCTGACACCGCGGCCCCGCCCGGGAGCCGTCAGAGCCAGCCGCGCCGTTTGAACAGCCGGTGGAGCCCGTACACGACGCCCACCATCAGCACCAGCACCGCCGGATAGCCGCCCACCCAGTCCAGCTCCGGCATGTACCGGAAGTTCATCCCGTAGATCCCCGCCACCATCGTCGGCACCGCCGCCATCGCCGCCCAGGCCGAGATCTTGCGCATGTCGTCGTTCTGCTGGACGCCCTGCTGCGCCAGATGGGCGGCCAGAATGTCCGACAGCAGCCGGTCCAAGCCGTCCACCTGCTCGTTCACCCGTGTCAGATGGTCGCCCACATCACGGAAGAAGAGCCGGGCCCGCTCCGGGACGAACGGCACGGCGGCGCCCGCCAGCCGCGCCATCGGCTCCGCCAGCGGCCCGGCGGCCCGCCGGAACTCCAGCACCTGCCGCTTGAAACCGTAGATCCGCGCCGCCGTGCGCCGCGCCGCCCGGCCCGAGCCGCCGTCCGCCGGGGCGAACACCGACTCCTCCAACTCCTCCAGATCCTCCTGGAGTTCCCCCGCCACCTCGATGTAGTGGTCCACGACCGCGTCGCACACCGCGTACAGCACCGCCGCCGGGCCGTGCCGCAGCACCCCGGGATCGGCCTCGAGACGCCGCCGCACCGCCGCCAGCGGAGCGCCCTCGCCGTGCCGGACCGTCACCACGAAGGAGTCGCCGATGAACAGCATCAGCTCCCCGGAGGTGACCGTGTCGCCCTCCGGTTCGTACACCACCGGCTTCAGCACCACGAACAGCGAGCCGTCGTACACCTCCAGCTTGGGCCGCTGATGGGCCCGCAGCGCGTCCTCGACCGCCAGCCGGTGCAGACCGAACTCGGAGGTGACGAGGGCGAACTCGTCCTCGGTCGGCTCGTGGGTGCCGATCCACAGAAAGGTGTCGCCGCGCCCGCGGCAGACCGCGAGCGCGTCCGACAGATCGTCGGGCACCCCGGTGCGGCGCCCGGCGCGGTACATGGCGCAATCCACGATCACAGGGCGTATTCTCCCGCCCCCGGCGGGGCCGCGCACGCCGGAGCGCGGGGAGCGCGGACCCGGGCGGGCCCCGGGACGGCGGCGGCACGACCTACGCTGGCAGGCATGGCCACCCTGATCCTCGTACGGCACGGACGCTCCACCGCGAACACCGCCGGGGTGCTCGCCGGCTGGACCCCCGGAGTCCACCTCGACGCGCGCGGCACCGCCCAGGCCGCCGCACTGCCCCGGCGCCTCGACGGCGTACCGATCGCCGCCGCCGTCAGCAGCCCCCTCGAACGCTGTGTGCAGACCCTCACCCCCCTGCTGGACGCCCGGCCGCACCTCGCGCTGCGGACCGACGACCGCATCGGCGAATGCCACTACGGCGACTGGTCCGGCCGCAAACTCGGGGAACTCTCCGGGGAACCCCTGATGGCCGTGGTCCAGCAGCACCCCTCGGCGGCCGTCTTCCCCGGCGGCGAGTCGCTGCGCGCCATGCAGGCCCGTGCCGTCGACGCCGTCCGCGACTGGAACGAGCGCGTCGAGACCGCCCACGGCGAGGACGCCGTCTACGTCATGTGCTCGCACGGCGATGTCATCAAGGCCCTCGTGGCCGACGCCATCGGACTCCACCTCGACCTCTTCCAGCGCATCCATGTGGAACCCTGCTCCGTCACCGCGATCCGCTACACCCGCACCCGCCCCTTCCTGCTGCGGCTCGGCGACACCGGCGATCTCGGCGACCTCGCCCCGCGCGGCGGCCCCGAGCAGGGCACGGACACCGGGGACGCCGTCGTCGGGGGCGGAGCGGGCGCACCGTGATCGCCGGGCGCAGTAGGGTGGAGCGCGCTGTGCAGGTCGTCCCCGAGTCTTGAGGGAGAGAGCGTGTCCCGTCAGGTGTTCCTCTACGACCCACCGGACCGGTTCGTCGCCGGTACGGTGGGGCTGCCTGGCCGCCGTACGTTCTTCCTCCAGGCGTCCGCCGGCGGGCGGACCACCAGTGTCGCCCTGGAGAAGACGCAGGTCGCGGCGTTGGCCGAGCGGATCGACGAGCTGCTGGACGAGGTGGTGCGCCGCACCGGGGGCAACGCTCCCGTCCCCGCCGTGGCGCCCGCCGACATCGCGGACACCGCGCCGCTCGACTCCCCCGTCGAGGAGGAGTTCCGCGTCGGGACCATGGCCCTGGCCTGGGACGGCGAGGAACAGCGCATGATCGTCGAGGCTCAGGCACTGGTCGAGCTGGACGCCGAGTCCGAGGAGGACCTGGCCGAGGCGGAGGAGCGGCTGCTCCAGGACGAGGAGAACGGCCCGCCGATGCTGCGGGTACGGCTCACCGGGGCGCAGGCCCGCGCCTTCGCCAAGCGCGCCCTGGACGTGGTGAACGCCGGACGGCCCCCGTGCCCGCTGTGCAGCCTGCCGCTCGATCCGGAAGGACATGTATGCCCGCGCCAGAACGGATACCGACGGAGCGTGTGACCGCTCCGCTGGAACTGCTCGCCCGGGGCGAGCTGACCGTGCGCGGGCAGGTCCGCGAGGCGTCCAACGCGGTGCTGTTCTGCTCCGTCTCCCACGCGGGCGAGGAGGCGCACTGCGTCTACAAGCCGGTCGCGGGCGAGCGCCCGCTGTGGGACTTCCCCGACGGCAACCTCGCCCGGCGCGAGGTCGCCGCGTACGAGATCTCCGAGGCCCTCGGCTGGCATCTGGTGCCCCCGACGGTGCTCCGGGACGGCCCCTACGGCGAGGGCATGGTCCAGCTCTGGATCGAGGCCGACCCCTCGGTGACCCTGCTCGCCCTGGTCGACGGCGAGGAGCCCGAGGAGGGCTGGAAGGCGGTCGGCCCCGCCGAACTGGGCGAGGGGCGCACCGCTCTCCTCGTCCACGCCGACGACGCCCGGCTGCGGCGCCTCGCCGTCCTGGACGCCGTGATCAACAACGGCGACCGCAAGGGCGGCCATCTGCTGCCGGCGTCCGGCGGCCGGCTCTACGGGATCGACCACGGGGTCACCTTCCACGTGGACGACAAGCTGCGCACCCTGCTGTGGGGCTGGGCGGGGGAGCCCCTGCCCGCCGAGGCGCCGGCCGCCCTCGCGGGGCTGTCCGCCGCGCTCGCCGACGGCGGACCGCTCGGGGAGCGGCTGGCCGGGCTGCTCACCCCGGCGGAGGTGGGCGCGGTGCGCGAGCGGGTGCGGGCCCTGCGGGCGGCCGGGACCCACCCGGAGCCCTCCGGCGAGTGGCCCGCGATCCCCTGGCCCCCGGTCTGATCCCGGGATCGACTCCCCGGCCCAGGCCCGGGAACCGGGCGTGGGCCTCCGGCCCCGGTCGGGCAGCCGGGCGCGGACCGCTCCGGCCCCGGCTCGACCCCGGTCCCGGTCTGGCTCCGGCCGTGGTCCCCGGCCCCCGGTCTGACCCCGGGATCGATTCCCCCGCCCAGGTCCGGGAACCGGGCGCGGACCGCTCCGGCCCCGGCTCGACCCCGGCCGGGGTCCCTGGTCCCCGGTCTGACCCCGGGGCCCGCGATGCCCTGGCCCCCGGCCCGGCCCCGGCCGTGGTCCTCCGGTCCCGGTCCGAGGTCCCGGCGCGGGCTCCCAGCCCCCGGGGCCGAGCTCCGGGCGCGGCCCAGGTCCGTGGTCCCTGGCGCCCGGTCCGACCCGGGGTGCGATGCCCTGGCCCCCGGTCCGGGAACCGGGCGTGATTCCCGGCCCCGGTCGGGCAGCCGGGCGCGGACCGCTTCGGTCCCGGCTCGACCCCGGTCCCGGTCCGGCTCCGGCCGTGGTCCCTGGTCCCCCGTCTGACCCCGGGGCCCGCGATGCCCCGGCCCCGGTCCGAGGTCCCGGCGCGGGCTCCCGGCCCCGGGGCCGAGCTTTGGCCCCGACCCCGGCCCCCGGTCCGCCTCCCGCCGTCTCCGGCCGTCGCCGTTCGGGCGAGATGTCCGCCATCTCCCCCGAGTTCTGTTGGACCGGTCCGCACCCGCTCGGCCTGTTCCTCCCGGAGTGTTCCGTTTCCCGGCCACCCGTCCCCCCGGCGCCGAAGCCACAAGAGCGGACAATCGGTCTGGAGGCGCGATCCGGTTCGTGGGTGGATCACGTGTCCGGTTAGTCTCGATGCATGCATGCCTGGCCCGCTTCTGAGGTCCCCGCCCTGCCCGGCACGGGCCGCGACCTCCAGATCCACGACACCGCGACCGGCGGAGCGATCACGCTCACGCCCGGTCCCGTCGCCCGTATCTATGTCTGCGGCATCACGCCGTACGACGCCACCCACCTGGGGCACGCGGCGACCTACAACGCGTTCGACCTCGTGCAGCGCGTGTGGCTCGACACCAAGCGGCAGGTTCACTACGTCCAGAACGTCACCGACGTCGACGACCCCCTCCTGGAGCGCGCCCTGCGCGACGGGGAGGACTGGACCCGGCTCGCCGAGCGGGAGACCGCGCTCTTCCGCGAGGACATGACCGCGCTGCGGATGCTCCCGCCGAAGCACTACATAGGCGCCGTCGAGGCCATACCGCGCATCGTCCCGCTCGTGGAGCGCCTCCTCGGCGCCGGGGCCGCCTATGAACTCGACGGCGACATCTACTTCTCCGTCGAGTCCGACCCCCACTTCGGCGAGGTCTCCCACCTCGACGCGGCGGCCATGCGGCTGCTCTCCGCCGAGCGCGGCGGCGACCCCGAGCGCCCCGGCAAGAAGAACCCGCTCGACCCGATGCTGTGGCTGGCCGCCCGCTCGGGCGAGCCGAGCTGGGACGGCGGCGGCCTCGGCCCGGGCCGGCCCGGCTGGCACATCGAGTGCGTCGCCATCGCGCTCGACCACCTCGGGATGGGCTTCGACGTCCAGGGCGGCGGCTCCGACCTCGTCTTCCCGCACCACGAGATGGGGGCGTCCCACGCCCAGGTGCTCACCGGCGAGCACCCCTTCGCCCAGGCGTACGTCCACGCGGGCATGGTCGCCCTGCACGGCGAGAAGATGTCGAAGTCGCGGGGGAACCTGGTCTTCGTCTCGGCGCTGCGCCGGGACGGGGTCGATCCCGCCGCGATCAGGCTCGCCCTGCTCGCGCACCACTACCGCGCGGACTGGGAGTGGACCGACGGCGTCCTCCAGGAGGCGGTGGAGCGGCTGGCCCGCTGGCGCGCCGCCGTCTCCCGGCCCGACGGGCCCCCGGCCGACGCGCTGCTGGCGGAGATCCGTACGGCCCTGGCCGACGATCTGGACGCCCCGGCCGCGCTCGCCGCCGTCGACCGCTGGGCCGCCCGGCAGAACGACGGGGGCGGTACGGACGAGGGCGCGCCCGGCCTGGTCTCGCGGGCCGTCGACGCGCTGCTCGGCGTCGCGCTCTGATCCGCCGCCGGACCGGCTGACCCGTTCCTGGCCCCGTCCGGCCGGACGGGGCCAGGAACGGGACGACAGCGGAGGGGGTGCCCGATGGGCACCCCCTCCGCTGCATGGCTCGCGCGCTACTGGTCCCGCGCCGGACCGCCGTCGTCCGGGCGGCCCGTGGCATCCCGGGCGTCCGTACCGTCCGGGCCGCCCTCGTCGGCTCCGTCGCCCCCGTCGCGCGCCGGGTCCTTGCCGGACGGCCCGCCCGCGGACTTCGGTCTCCGTCGCGCGGGGCGGCCGGACGGCTTCCCCCCGGGCGGAGCCGCCTGGTCCGCCGCGTCGGCCGCAGCCGTCGTGTCCGGCGTGTCCGCGGCCTCGGAAGGCTCCGCAGGTCCCGACGGTTCCGGGGTGCCGGGAGCCTCGGACCGGGATGGTTTGGGCCGGTTCAGCCCGCTGTCCCGCAGAAAGCTCCCGCTGTCGCCGTCCCCGCCCGGTCCGCCGTCCCGCCGCCGCAGATACCGCTCGAACTCGCGGGCGATCGCCTCGCCGGACGCCTCGGGCAGCTCCGCGGTGTCCCGCGCCTCCTCCAGCGTCTGGACGTACTCCGCGACCTCGCTGTCCTCGGCGGCCAGTTGATCGACGCCGAGCTGCCAGGCCCGCGCGTCCTCGGGCAGCTCACCCAGCGGGATGCGCAGCCCGATCAGATCCTCCAGCCGGTTGAGGAGCGCCAGCGTCGCCTTGGGGTTCGGCGGCTGCGACACATAGTGCGGCACCGCCGCCCACAGGCTCACCGCGGGCACCCCGGCGTGCGTGCACGCCTCCTGGAGGATGCCGACGATCCCGGTGGGCCCCTCGTAGCGGGTCTCCTCCAGATCCATCGTTCTGGCCAGATCGGGGTCGGAGGTGATCCCGCTGACCGGCACCGGCCGGGTGTGCGGGGTGTCCCCGAGCAGCGCGCCCAGGATCACCACCATCTCCACGCCCAGCTCATGGGCGAACCCCAGGATCTCGTTGCAGAACGAGCGCCAGCGCATGGAGGGCTCTATGCCCCGTACCAGCACCAGGTCACGTGGCGTATCACCGCCGACCCGGACCACGGAGAGCCGTGTCGTCGGCCAGGTGATCTTCCGTACTCCGCCGTCCAGCCACACCGTGGGCCGGTTGACCTGGAAGTCGTAGTAGTCCTCGGCGTCGAGCGCCGCGAACACCTCGCCCTTCCACTCCCGTTCCAGGTGCGCGACCGCTGTGGAGGCCGCGTCGCCTGCGTCGTTCCAGCCCTCGAACGCGGCCACCATGACCGGGTCGATCAGCTCGGGTACCCCCGCGAGCTCGATCACCCAGTGCCTCCTTCCGACGATCCCTCTCGTACGCCCCAACCTTACGGCTAACCAGGCACATCACCGCAGCCCTCGTGCACGGGCGGGTGAACTTCCCGGCCGCGCCCCGAGCCCGGCGGGGCCTGCCCCGGCACCGGCGGGGCGGACCCCGCCGCTCCCTTCGCGCACATCCCCTCCCCAGGTTCTCCGCCGCTTCCCCCGGCTTCCTCCCTCACCCGTGCCCTCTTCCCGGCGTCGGCATGTCCCCGGGAAGAAGCCCTCTGTATTCATCCGAGCTGTCCGTCCGGAATTTTCGGCAAAACCCTGGACGGTACCGAGAGGGCGGCGCTATACATCGGATGACCAAGCGATACCAGCGTTGCTCCAGGCACCCCGCAGCGTTCTCAGACGTTCTCGGTGAATTCCGTTGATTTCGGTGGTCCTTTCCCTCGGAACCGTTCGGGAGTGAACCCATGAGTCCGACCGTCACCCGGTTCGAGGTCCACGACATCCGCTTCCCCACGTCCGAAGAGCTCGACGGCTCCGACGCCATGAATCCCGACCCCGACTACTCGGCCGCCTATGTCGTGATCGGCACCGACGACGGAGCCGAGGGCCACGGCCTCTGCTTCACCATCGGCCGTGGCAACGATGTCACCGCCGTGGCCATCGCCTCGCTGCGCCCCCATGTCGTCGGCCGCCCCGCGCCCGTCGCCGCCGCCTCCCTCGCCGCCCTCCACACCGACCTCACCCACGACTCCCAACTGCGCTGGCTCGGCCCCGAGAAGGGCGTGATGCACATGGCGGCGGGCGCCGTGATCAACGCCGCCTGGGATCTCGCCGCCCGCCACGCCGGACTGCCCGTCTGGGAGTTCCTCGCCACCATGTCCCCCGAGGACCTGGTCTCCCTCGTCGACTTCCGCTACCTGAGCGACGTCCTCACCCGGGACGAAGCCCTGGCCCTGCTGCGCGCCGCCGAACCCGGCCGCACCGCCCGCGCGGCCCGGCTGCGCGCCGAGGGCTACCCCGCGTACACCACGTCCCCCGGCTGGATCGGCTACAGCGACGAGAAACTCGTCCGGCTCGCCAAGGAGGCCGTCGCCAGCGGATTCGGCCAGATCAAGCTGAAGGTCGGCGGGGACATCGACGACGACGTGCGCCGGATGCGGCTCGCCCGTGCCGCCGTCGGCCCCTCGGTGCGCATCGCCGTCGACGCCAACCAGCGCTGGGACGTGGCCGACGCCGTCCGCTGGATGCGGGCCCTCGCCCCCTACCGGCCGCACTGGGTCGAGGAACCCACCAGCCCCGACGACATCCTCGGCCACGCCGCCGTCCGCCGCGGCCAGCCCGTCAAGGTCGCCACCGGGGAGCACGTCGCCAACCGGGTCGTCTTCAAACAGCTCCTCCAGGCCGGGGCCGTGGACTTCGTCCAGATCGACGCGGCCCGCGTCGCCGGGGTCAACGAGAACCTGGCGATCCTGCTGCTCGCCGCCAAGTACGGTGTCCCGGTCTGTCCTCATGCGGGCGGTGTCGGCCTGTGCGAACTCGTCCAGCATCTGGCCATGTTCGACTATGTGGCCGTCTCCGGAAGCTGGGAGGATCGGGTCATCGAGTACGTCGACCACCTCCATGAACACTTCACCGACCCGGTGGTGGTCGACCGGGGCCGCTATGTCGCCCCCCGGGCCCCCGGCTTCTCCGCCCGGATGCTCCCCGAGTCGATCGCCGCGCACCGCTTCCCCGAAGGGCCCGTCTGGCGGGACCGCCGGGCCGCGAAGGAGGCCACGCCATGACCGGAACCCCGGCCGGGGCACCGGAGTTCGCCGGGCTCGGCGCCCTGGTCACCGGAGGCGCCTCCGGGATCGGCGCCGCCGTCGCCCGGCTGCTCACCGCCCGCGGCGCACAGGTCGCCGTCCTCGACCGGGACACCTCCGGCGCCCCCGGGGGCACCCTCGCCCTCACCGCCGACGTCACCGACGACGACGCCGTCCGCCACGCCGTCGACCGGGCCGCCGAGACCTTCGGCGGACTGCACACCGTGGTCTCCAACGCGGGCATCGGCGCCGTCGGCACCGTCACCGACAACGACGACGAGGAATGGCGGCATGTCCTCGACGTCAATCTGCTCGGGATGGTCCGGGTCGCCCGGCACGCCCTGCCCCATCTGCGGGCCGCCGCCACCGGGCGCCCCGGCGCCGTGTCCGTCACCCACACCTGCTCCATCGCCGCCACCGCCGGGCTGCCGCAGCGGGCCCTCTACAGCGCCAGCAAGGGCGCGGTGCTCTCGCTCACGCTCGCCATGGCCGCCGACCACGTCCGGGAGGGCGTCCGGGTCAACTGCGTCAACCCGGGCACCGCCGACACCCCCTGGGTCGCGCGGCTGCTGGATCTCGCCGACGACCCCGCCGCCGAACGGGCCGCCCTGGAGAACCGCCAGCCCACCGGGCGGCTGGTCGGCGCGGACGAGGTCGCCGCCGCGGTCGCCTATCTCGCCTCGCCCGCCGCCGCCGCGGTCACCGGGACGGCCCTCGCCGTCGACGGCGGTATGCAGGGACTGCGGCTCAGACCCCCCGCGTGACGGCCGCCCCGGACCCCACCGCCCCCCAGGGACCGGCCGGCCGTGAACAGCCGAGCGGCAGCCGCCGACCAGCGAAGGACGGGACAGGACAGATGAGAGCGCGTACGACCACGGCCGCCGTCTTGGCCGTACTCCTCGCGGGCACCGCCCTCACCGGCTGCAACCGGGACCCCGGCGGCGCGGGAGCGGCCAGGGTCGGCATCGATCTGCCGCGCAGCGACAGCGACTTCTGGAACTCCTACCAGGGCTACATCGAGAAGGGCGTCGAGGACGGCACCGTCGAGGCGCTTCCCCTCACCAACTCCCAGAACGACGTGGGCAGACTCGTCGCCAATGTGCAGACCCTCACCGACCAGGGCGCCAGGGCCGTGGTGATGGCCCCCCAGGACACCGGGGCGATCACCGAGTCGCTGCGGACCCTGGCGGAGCGGAAGATCCCGGTCGTCAGTGTCGACACCCGCCCCGACCAGGGGGAGGTCTACATGGTCGTCCGCGCCGACAACCGGGCCTACGGGGAGAAGGCGTGCCGGTTCCTCGGCGAGCGGCTGGGCGGCCGGGGCAAGGTGGCCGAATTCCAGGGCGATCTCTCGTCCATCAACGGCCGGGACCGCTCCGAGGCGTTCAGCTCCTGTATGAAACGGGACTTCCCCGGCATCCGGGTCTTCGAGCTGGCCACCGACTGGAAGGGCGACGTGGCCTCCGCCAAGCTCCAGGCCACCCTCGCCGCCCATCCCGATCTGAACGGCCTCTACCTCCAGGCGGGCGGCGTCTTCCTCCAGCCCACCCTCGCCCTGCTCGAACAGAAGAAGCTGCTCAAGCCCGCGGGCGCCCCCGGCCACCTCACCATCGTGTCCAACGACGGCATCCCCGAGGAACTGGACGCCATCCGCGCCGGGAAGATCGACGCGACCGTCTCCCAGCCCGCCGACCTGTACGCCGAGTACGCGCTGTTCTACGCCCGGGCGGCCCTGGACGGAAAGACGTTCAGCACCGGCCCCACCGACCACGGCTCCACCGTCGTGCGCATCCCCGGCGGTCTGGAGGACCAGCTCCCGGCGCCCCTGGTCACCCGGGAGAACGTGGACGACCCCGCGCTCTGGGCCAACCGGCTGGAGAAGCCGGGGCGGCCGTGACCGGCCCCGCACCGCACCCACCGCACGGGCACCTCGCGGGACCGCCCGCCCTGCACGCGGAGGGCATCGTCAAACGCTTCGGGCCCACCCTCGCGCTCGACGGGGTACGGCTCACCGTCGCCCCCGGCGAGTCCCACGCCCTCGTCGGCCGCAACGGCGCCGGGAAGTCCACCCTGGTCGGCGTCGTCACCGGGCTCCACCGCCCGGACGCGGGCACGGTCCGCTTCGGCGGCGCGCCCGCGCCCTCCCACGGCGACGCCGCGGCCTGGCGCGCCCGGGTCGCCTGCGTCCACCAGAAACCCATGACCGTCCCCGATCTCACGGTCGCCGAGAACCTCTTCCTCGGCCGCTACGAACCCGGCCGGCCCTTCATCGGCTGGCGCGGGCTGCGGCGCCGCGCGGCGGAACTCCTCGGTGCCTACGGGGTCGACGCCGACCCCCGCGCGCGGGTCCGGGACCTCACCGTCGAACAGCGGCAGTTCGTGGAGATCGCCCGCGCGCTGTCCTTCGGCGCACGGATCGTCGTCCTCGACGAACCCACCGCCCGGCTCGACGCCCCCGGCATCGCCCGGCTCTTCACCCGGCTCCGCGAACTCTCCGCCCGGGGCGTGGCGTTCCTCTTCATCTCCCACCACCTCCAGGAGGTGTACGAGCTGTGCACCGCCGTCACCGTCTACCGTGACGCCCGCCATGTCCTCACCGCCCCCGTCGCGGACCTCGCCCGGTCCGAGCTGATCGCCGCCATGACCGGCGACACCCGCGGCGCGGCGGGCCGGGACCGCTTCCGGACCACCGCCCGGCGGTCCCCGGCGGAGCAGGGGGAGGAGGCGCCCGTGCCCGTGCTGGCGGCCGAAGGGCTCGCCCTCAGCGGTGTCTACGAGCCGCTGGACCTCGCCGTGCGTCCCGGGGAAGTCCTCGGCCTCGCCGGAAGCGCCTCCTCCGGAACCGTCGCGATCGGGGAGACCCTGGCCGGGCTGCGCGCCCCCACCGCCGGGCGGGTCGCCGTGCACGGCCGCGAGGTCCGGCCCGGAAGCGTGCCCGACGCCCTCGACGCGGGCATCGGCTGCGTCCCCGAGGACCGCCACCACCAGGGGCTCGTCCCCGGCCGCAGCGTCGCCGAGAACGCCACCCTCACCGTCGCCGGACGGCTCGGCCCCTGGGGGATGGTCCTGCCCGCGCGCGCCCGCGCCTTCGCCCAGGAGATGATCACCTCGCTGGACATCAGGACCGAGGGCCCCGGACAGGACGTCGACGCCCTGTCCGGGGGCAATCAGCAGAAGGTCGTCGTGGCCCGCGCGCTGGCCCGGGGGCCGAGCGCCCTGATCGCCCTGCGGCCCACCGCCGGAGTCGACGTCGCCTCGAAGAACGCGCTGCTCACCGTCGTCCGGGAGTTCGCCGACGCGGGGCGCGCGGCCGTCGTCGTCTCCGACGAACCCGACGATCTGCGCGTCTGCGACCGGGTCCTCGCCCTGTTCCACGGCCGGGTGGTGGCCCGTTTCGACGGCGACTGGGACGACCGCGAGCTGGTCTCCGCCATGGAGGGCGCGGCCGACGCCGTCACCGGGCCGCCCGGACCCGGGGACGACGCCACCGAACGGGACCGGGCATGACGGCGGCTGTGGCGGTGGCAGCGGCGGCGGGAACGGCGGCGGGAACGGCGGCGGGGCCGACGGCCAGGGCGCGCCGGGCGCGCGGGGCGGCGACGGCAGCGACGAGCACGCGGGAGCGGCGATGACCGGAACGACACCGACCACCACCACCGCCGGGCGGACCGGCCCCGCCGTCTCCCGGCTGAGCCTGATCCGCTGGAGCGATCTGTCGCTCGTCCCCGTCGTCCTCGTCCTGATGCTGATCGGCTTCGTCGTCTCGCCGGTCTTCCTCACCGCGGACAACCTCATCGGCGTCGTCCAGCAGTCCTCCGAACTCAGCCTGCTCGTCCTCGGCCAGGCCCTCGTCCTCATCTGCGGCCGGATGGACCTCTCCCTCGAATCCACCATCGGCATCGCGCCCGTCCTCGCCATGTGGCTGGTGCTGCCCGCCGAAGGGGGCCGGTTCGCGGGACTCGACGCCCTGCCCCCCTGGAGCGCCATCCCCGTCTGTCTGCTCGCCGGGGCCGCCATCGGCGCCGTCAACGGCTTTCTGATGCTCAAACTGCACGTCAACGGGTTCATCGCCACCCTCGGCATGCTCACCATGCTCCGCGGGCTCCATGTCGGCATCACCGAGGGCAAGTCGATCACCGATGTCCCCGAGTCCTTCCGCCACCTCGGGAAGACCGACTGGTTCGGCGCGCCCGCCGCCGTCTGGATCTGCCTGGCCCTCTTCACCGCCGGGGGGCTGTTCCTCGCCTACCACCGCCATGGGCGCGCGCTCTACGCCATCGGCGGCAACCCCGAGGCCGCCCGCGCGGCGGGCATCCGCACCGACCGGATCGTCTGGGCCGTCCTCGTCGCCGCCGGAGTGCTCGCCGCCTTCGCGGGCATCCTCTACACCGGCCACTACGGCTCGGTCGCCGCCACCCAGGGCAACGGCTGGATCTTCCAGGTCTTCGCCGCCGCCGTCATCGGCGGCATCAGCCTCAAGGGCGGCCGGGGCACCCTCTTCGGCGCCCTCACCGGCGTGCTCACCCTGCAACTCGTCGTCAATGTGATGACCCTCGGCGGGGTGCCCGCGCTGTGGAACCAGTTCCTCAACGGGGCGATCATCATCGTCGCCCTCGTCATCTCCCGCTACGCCAGCGGGGAGCGGCAGGACTGACACCCGCCGTCCCCGTCCGGGGCCGGGCTCAGAGCCCCGCGACCGGCTCGGGACCGGCGCCCCGCAGCGCCGACCGCAGCCAGTGCTCGACGCTCGCCACATGCACCGTCGCCCAGGAACGCGCCGCCTCCCCGTCCCGGTCCCGCAGCGCCGCCAGGATCGCCCGGTGCTCATGGAGGGTCCGGCTCACCGCGTCCTCCTGTGTCAGCCCCCGCCACACCCGGGCCCGGGTCGTCGGCCCCGAGAGGCCGTCCAGCAGCGAGCACAGCACCGAGTTCCCCGACGCCTGGACGATCCGCCGGTGGAACTCCAGGTCCGCCACCACCAGTTCCTCGACGGACGGCTGCGGCCCCAGCGCGTCGAGCTGTGCGCTCAGCTCGTCCAGTTCCGCGCGGGAGATCCGGGCCGCCGCCATCGCGGTCGCCGCGGGCTCCAGGATGCGCCGTACGGCCAGGAACTCCAGCACCGTGTCGTCGCGGTGGAAGTCCACCACGAAGCTCAGCGCCTCCAGCAGCAACTGCGGGTCGAGACTGGTCACATAGGTGCCGTCGCCCTGCCGCACATCCAGAATCCGGATCAGTGACAGCGCCCGCACCGCCTCCCGCAGCGAATTGCGGGACAGCCCGAGACCGGCGGCCAGCTCGCTCTCCTTGGGCAGCCGGTCCCCGGGGCGCAGCGCCCCCGAGACGATCATTCCCTTGATCTTCTCGATCGCCTCGTCGGTGACCGCCATGCCGCGCCCCCTCGTCCTCATGAACCATGAGTCATCGGAGGTCTGAGCGTACAGCGTGGGACGGCGCCCGACACGGACGGGACCAGCGCGTGGACCCGTCCGCCGACGAGGGGGAGACCGGGGCAACGGGGCCCGGACGGACCGGAGGCCGGGCCCGGGAGCGGTGTCCCGGGCCCGGCCTCCGGCCGTGGCGCGTCCGTGTCAGGCGCGGTCCTTGAGCAGACCGTCCACCCTGCCGCGGATCTCGTCCGTCGCGAGACCGCGGATCGTCAGCGTGGTCCGGCGGCGCAGCACGTCGTCCGCCGTCTCGGCCCACTCGTGGTCCCGCGCGTAGACGACCTGCGCCCAGATCTCGGGGGCGTCCGGGTGGACGCGCTCCGCGAGCGCCGGGTCGTCGTTGGCGAGCCGGGCGATGTCGAACGCCAGCGAGCCGTAGTGGGTCGCCAGGTGGCGGGCGGTGTCCGCCGCCATCCGGGGACCGGGCGTACCGCCGTCGACGAGCAACCGGTGCGCCACCGCGTCCGGGTTGGCTATACCGGGCAGCGGCACCTTCTTCGGCAGCCGCGACATCGGCTCCATGTCCTCGGCGAGCGGCCGGCCGGGCAGCTCGGCGAGCTTGTTCATGATGGTGCGGCCGATGTGGCGGAAGGTCGTCCACTTGCCGCCCGCCACCGACAGCATGCCGCCGGAGCCCTCGGTCACCACGGTCTCCCGCTTGGCCTTCGAGGTGTCGCCGGGACCGCCCGGCAGCACCCGCAGACCCGCGAAGGAGTAGGTGATCAGATCGCGGGAGAGCTGCTGGTCGCGGATGGAGAAGGCGGCCTCGTCCAGGATCTGGGCGGTGTCCTTCTCCGTCACCGTCACATCCGCCGGGTCGCCCTCGAACTCCTCGTCCGTGGTGCCCAGCAGCAGCATGTCCTCCCAGGGGAGGGCGAAGGTGATGCGGTACTTGTCGATCGGGGTCGCCAGCGCGGCCTTCCACGGGGAGGTGCGCTTGAGCACCAGGTGGGCGCCCTTGGAGAGACGGATCGACGGGGCCGCGTCCGGGTCCTCCATCCGGCGCAGGTGGTCCACCCACGGGCCGGTGGCGTTGAGCACCAGCCGGGCGCCGACGCCGAACTCGGTGCCGTCGAGACGGTCCTTCAGCTCCGCGCCCGTCACCCGGCCCTGGGTGAAGCGCAGCCCCGTGACCTCGGCGTGGTTGAGGACGGTCGCACCCGCCTCGACGGCCGCGCGGACCGTCATCAGCGCCATACGGGCGTCGTTCATCTGGTCGTCGCCGTAGACGGCGACGGCCTTCAGGTTCTCCGTCCGCAGCTCCGGCACGTCGCGCTGGGCCTTGGCCGCGCTGATGACATGGCCGACGCCGTCGCCGAACGCGGAGAGCGCCGAGTACGCGAAGACGCCCGCGCCCAGCTTCGCGGCGCCGTGCGGGCCGCCCTTGTAGACCGGCAGATAGAAGGTCAGCGGGTTGGAGAGGTGGGGGGCGACCTCCTTGGAGACCGCCCGCCGCTCGAAGTGGTTCTCCGCGACGAGCTTCACCGCGCCGGTCTGGAGGTAGCGCAGACCGCCGTGGAGCAGCTTGGAGGAGGCGGAGGAGGTGGCGCCGGCGAAGTCGCCGGCGTCCACCAGGGCCACCCGCAGCCCGGCCTGCGCGGCGTGCCAGGCGGTGGAGATGCCCAGGATGCCGCCGCCGATGACCAGCAGGTCGTACGACGCCTTGGACAGCTGTTCCCGGGTCTCGGCACGGCTCGGGAGGGAGCCCGCTGCCGGGTGCGTCCCGAGGGCGGGGACGCTCTGCAGGGTGGTCATATGGCTTGCTCCTCGTCAGTCTTCCTCGTCGATCCAGCTCATGGTCCGCTGGACGGCCTTGAGCCAGTTCTTGTACTCGCGCTCGCGCACGTCGGCGTCCATGCGCGGGGTCCATTCGGCGGCCCGGCGCCAGTTGGCGCGCAGCGCGTCGGTGTCCGGCCAGAAACCGACGGCCAGACCGGCGGCGTAGGCCGCGCCGAGGCAGGTGGTCTCGGCGACCATCGGGCGCACCACGGGTGCGTCCAGGACGTCCGAGAGGGTCTGCATCAGCAGATTGTTGGAGGTCATGCCGCCGTCGACCTTGAGCGCGGCCAGCTCGACGCCGGAGTCCTTCGTCATGGCGTCGGTGATCTCGCGGGTCTGCCAGGCGGTGGCCTCCAGCACGGCACGGGCGATGTGCGCCTTGGTGACGTACCGGGTGAGTCCGGCGATCACTCCGCGGGCGTCGGAGCGCCAGTACGGGGCGAAGAGACCGGAGAACGCCGGGACGAAGTAGGCGCCGCCGTTGTCCTCGACGGACAGGGCCAGCGTCTCGATCTCCGCGGCGGACTTGATCAGGCCCATCTGGTCCCGCATCCACTGCACCAGCGAACCGGTGACCGCGATGGAGCCCTCCAGGGCGTAGACCGGGTCCTGGTCGCCGATGCGGTAGCCGACCGTGGTCAGCAGCCCGTTGTACGAGTTGACGGGCGTGCCACCGGTGTTCATCAGCATGAAGGTGCCGGTGCCGTAGGTGGACTTGGCCTCGCCCTCGGAGAAGCAGGTCTGGCCGAAGAGGGCCGCCTGCTGGTCGCCGAGCGCGGAGGCGACGGGGATGCCGTCCAGGACGCCGCCCTTGGCGAGGCCGTAGACCTCGGCGGAGGAGCGGATCTCGGGCAGCACGGCCGCCGGGATCTCCAGGGAGCTGAGGATCTTCTCGTCCCAGTGGAGGCCGTGGAGGTTCATCAGCAGGGTGCGGGAGGCGTTGGTCACGTCGGTGACGTGGACTCCGCCGTCGACTCCGCCGGTCAGGTTCCAGATGACCCAGGAGTCCATGGTGCCGAAGAGGATCTCGCCGCGCTCGGCGCGCTCGCGCAGGCCCTCGACGTTGTCGAGCAGCCAGCGGACCTTCGGGCCGGAGAAGTAGCTCGCCAGCGGGAGGCCGGTCTCCCGGCGGAAACGGTCCTGCCCGACATTGCGGCCCAGTTCCTTGCAGAGCGCGTCGGTGCGGGTGTCCTGCCAGACGATGGCGTTGTGGACGGGCTCACCGGTGGCCTTGTCCCACATCAGCGTGGTCTCGCGCTGGTTGGTGATGCCGATCGCCTTGACGTCGGCGGGGGTGATGCCGGCCTTGTCGAGGGCGCCCGCCACGACTTCCTGGACGTTCGTCCAGATCTCGGTGGCGTTGTGCTCGACCCAGCCCGGCTTCGGGAAGATCTGCTCGTGCTCCTTCTGGTCGACCGAGACGATCCGGCCGTCCTTGTCGAAGACGATGCAGCGGCTGGAGGTGGTGCCCTGGTCGATGGCCGCGATGAACGGTCCGTGCCCGTGGGAGGCGGTGGTGGGGGTGTCGCTCACGGAATGCTCCTGCTGAGGTCGGTGGGGATACGACGGCTGTACCGGTACGGAGTACGGATACGGATCACTGCTCAGGCGAACGCGAGATTGTAGATACCCGCGGCGAGCGCACCGCCGGCCAGCGGGCCGACGACGGGAATCCAGGCGTAGCCCCAGTCGGAGCGGCCCTTGTTGGGCAGCGGCAGCAGGGCGTGGACGATACGGGGGCCCAGGTCACGGGCGGGGTTGATGGCGTACCCGGTGGGACCGCCCAGCGAGAGGCCGATACCGACGACGACAAAGGCGGTGATCAGGGCGCCGAGGGTGCTCAGGCCCTTGCCCTCGGCGTTGAGGCCCTGGGTGAGCACCGCGAGGACCAGGATGGTGGTGCCGATGATCTCGGTGACGAGGTTCTGCCAGACGACGCGGATCTCGGGGCCGGTGGAGAAGATGCCCAGGACCGGGCCTGCCTTGGTGCCGCCGTGCGGGCCCTCGATCGGCTTGGCGGCCTGGCTGCCGACGATCTCGGGGTCCTTGAGGTGGGACATGAACTGGCCGTAGTAGACCACCACGACCAGGGCGGCGCCGATCATCGCGCCGAGGAGCTGGCCGGCGATGTAGACGGGGACGTTGGCCCAGGTCCCGTCCTTGATGGCGATGCCGAAGGTGACGGCGGGGTTGAGGTGCGCGCCGGACAGGGCGCTGGTCATGTAGACGGCCGTCATGACGGCGAAGCCCCACCCGAAGGTGATGGCCAGCCAGCCTGCGCCACGCGCCTTGGAATTCTTGAGGCTGACGGCGGCGACCACGCCGCCGCCGAGCAGGATCAGAACAGCCGTTCCGATCGTCTCGCCGATAAAGATGTCGGAGCTGGACACCGCGACTCCTTTGTCCTTCGTCCAGGGGAAGGCGAACCCCGGGTCCCTCCGGTGGTCCGCGCCCTCAGGTGAGGGCGTTGCCGGCCCTTGGCCCTTGCCACACTCTAACGGGTATTTCCGGTAGGTGTTCGACAATGCCGACCGATGAACGGCAGTTTTACCCCTCGTAAACAAGCCGTCAAGGGTCGTGTGACCGAAAACCTGATCGTTATCGATGATGCGCCCCGAGGGCCCCGAATCCCCGGCGCGGCACCGTGGCAGCCGGGGGAGCCGCGGCCCCTGCCGTCCGGCGGTATGGCCGGAAATCACCCTTGCGAAGCCGTGCCCTCGCGGGCTTGTGGCGCGGGGCCCCGCAGGCCGCCCGGCCCGGAGCGCGGGAACCGGTCGAGCACCGGCCCCGTACCGGGGGCCGGGCGGCCCGACCCTCAGAACCGCCCCGCGCCCAAGTCCCGCGAGACCGCGCGGGCGCAGTCCCGCACCGCCGCCACCAGCTCGGACCGCAGCTCACGGCCGTCGCAGACGCGCTCCACCGCGCCCGTGATCGCCACCGCGCCCACCGGCATCCGCCGTCGGTCGTGGATGGGCGCCGCCACCGCCGCCACCCCGTCCCAGGTCTCCTCGACGTCGGAGCCCCAGCCCCGCGCCCGGGTGAGTGCCAGGACCGACTCGAACGCGGCCGTCTCCGTCACCGTCCGGGGCGTGAAGGGCTCCCGCTCCATCTCGGCGGCCTCCGTGTGCGTCACCGGGTCGTACGCCGCGAGCACCTTCCCCAGGGCCGTCGAGTGCAGCGGCTGCATCGCCCCCACCTCCAGCACCTGACGGCTGTCGTCCGGGCGGAAGACATGGTGGACGATCAGCACCCCGTGCTGGTGCGCCACGCCCAGATGGACGCTCTCCCCACTGGACCGGGCCAGGTCGTCCGTCCACACCAGGGCGCGCGCCCGCAGCTCGTGGACGTCCAGATAGCCCGTGCCGAGCCGCAGCAGCTCGGCGCCGAGCTGGTACCGCCCGGACGCCGGGTCCTGCTCCACGAACCCCTCCGCCTGGAGCGTGCGCAGAATCCCGTGCGCCGTCCCCTTGGCGAGATCCAGCGAGGAGGCGATGTCCGACAGGCCCAGCCGGCGCTCGCCGCCCGCGAGCAGCCGCAGCATCGCCGCCGCGCGCTCCAGCGACTGGATGTTCTTCGCCATCGGATCGACCCTTCCCCACTGCGATTCGACAATGCTGAACACCATTGGTCGATGTCGACCATGGTCATGGTGGAGTGAAGTATCTCGCGACCGGCCGCCCACAGAAACCCCGGGAACCCCCAGGCCACGAGGTGTCCGTCCACCGGGACACCCCGGCCGCCCCGCGCGCGGCCCGGTTAGGCTGGGGCCGTGCGCCCTCCCGCCGGAGGACGCAAAGCCGACAGCCGTCGCATCCCAGGGAGCACATTCCATGGCCACGCTGCCGACCCCTTCCGCCCCGTCCGCCGACGCCCGGTCCCGGATCGATGCCCTCCGCGAGGCTCTCGCGACCCGGGTCGTCGTCGCCGACGGGGCGATGGGCACCATGCTCCAGGCGCAGGACCCCTCACTGGAGGACTTCCAGGATCTGGAAGGCTGCAATGAGATCCTGAACGTCACCCGGCCGGACATCGTGCGGTCGGTGCACGCCGAGTACTTCGACGCCGGTGTGGACTGCGTCGAGACCAACACCTTTGGCGCGAACCTCGCTGCCCTGGGCGAGTACGACATCCCCGAGCGGGTGTACGAGCTGTCCGAGGCGGGCGCCCGGATCGCCCGGGAGACCGCCGACGCGTACACCGCGTCCACCGGCGCCCAGCGCTGGGTCCTCGGCTCCATGGGCCCCGGCACCAAGCTCCCCACCCTCGGCCACGCCCCCTACACCGCCCTCCGCGACGCCTATCAGAGCAACGCCGAGGGCATGATCGCGGGCGGCGCCGACGCGCTGCTGATCGAGACCACGCAGGACCTCCTCCAGACCAAGGCGTCCGTCCTCGGCGCCCGCCGCGCCCTGGAGGCCACCGGCACCACGCTGCCCCTCATCGTCTCCGTCACCGTCGAGACCACCGGCACCATGCTGCTCGGCTCGGAGATCGGCGCCGCGCTCACCGCGCTGGAGCCGCTGGGCATCGACATGATCGGGCTGAACTGCGCCACCGGCCCCGCCGAGATGAGCGAGCACCTGCGCTATCTCGCCCGCCACTCCCGCATCCCGCTCTCCTGCATGCCCAACGCGGGCCTGCCCGTCCTCGGCAAAAACGGGGCGCACTACCCGCTGTCGGCCGCGGAGCTGGCGGACGCCCAGGAGACCTTCGTCCGCGAGTACGGCCTCTCCCTCGTCGGCGGCTGCTGCGGTACGACGCCGGAGCATCTGCGGCAGGTCGTGGAACGGGTCCGCGGGCTCGTCCCCGCGGTGCGCGAGCCCCGCCCCGAGCCGGGCGCCGCGTCCCTCTACCAGACGGTGCCCTTCCGCCAGGACACCGCGTACATGGCCATCGGCGAGCGCACCAACGCCAACGGCTCCAAGAAGTTCCGCGAGGCCATGCTCGCCGCCCGCTGGGACGACTGTGTGGAGATGGCGCGCGACCAGATCCGCGAGGGCGCCCATATGCTCGACCTCTGCGTCGACTACGTGGGCCGCGACGGGGTCGCGGACATGGCGGAGCTGGCGGGCCGCTTCGCCACCGCCTCCACCCTGCCCATCGTGCTGGACTCCACCGAGGTCCCGGTGATCCGCGCGGGGCTGGAGAAGCTGGGCGGCCGGGCCGTGATCAACTCCGTGAACTACGAGGACGGCGACGGCCCCGACTCCCGCTTCGCGCAGGTCACCCGGCTCGCCCAGGAACACGGCGCCGCGCTGATCGCCCTCACCATCGACGAGGAGGGCCAGGCCCGCACCGTCGAGCACAAGGTCGCGATCGCCCAGCGCCTGATCGCCGACCTCACCGGCAACTGGGGCATCCGCGAGTCGGACATCCTCATCGACACCCTCACGTTCACCATCTGCACCGGGCAGGAGGAGTCCCGCAAGGACGGCATCCACACCATCGAGGCCATCCGCGAACTCAAGCGCCGCCACCCCGATGTGCAGACCACCCTCGGTCTGTCCAACATCTCCTTCGGCCTCAACCCGGCCGCCCGCATCCTGCTCAACTCGGTCTTCCTGGAGGAGTGCGTCAAGGCCGGGCTGGACTCCGCGATCGTCCACGCCTCCAAGATCCTCCCCATCGCCCGCTTCCAGGAGGAGGAGGTCGCCACCGCGCTCGACCTCATCTACGACCGGCGCGCCGAGGGATACGACCCGCTCCAGAAGCTGATGGCGCTCTTCGAGGGCGCCACCGCCAAGTCCCTCAAGGCGGGCAAGGCGGAGGAGCTGGCGGCCCTGCCGCTGGAGGAGCGGCTGCGGCGGCGCATCATCGACGGCGAGAAGAACGGTCTCGAAGCCGACCTCGACGAGGCGCTGCTGACCCGGCCCGCCCTCGACATCGTCAACGAGACCCTGCTGGAGGGCATGAAGGTCGTCGGCGAGCTGTTCGGCTCCGGCCAGATGCAGCTCCCGTTCGTCCTCCAGTCCGCCGAGGTCATGAAGACGGCGGTCGCGCACCTCGAACCGCACATGGAGAAGTCCGACGCCGAGGGCAAGGGCACCATCGTCCTCGCCACCGTCCGCGGCGACGTCCACGACATCGGCAAGAACCTCGTCGACATCATCCTCTCCAACAACGGCTACAACGTGATCAACCTCGGGATCAAGCAGCCCGTGTCCGCGATCCTCGAAGCCGCCGAGGAGCACCGCGCCGATGTCATCGGGATGTCCGGCCTGCTGGTCAAGTCCACGGTGATCATGAAGGAGAACCTGGAGGAGCTGAACCAGCGCAAGCTGGCCGCCGACTACCCGGTGATCCTCGGCGGCGCCGCCCTCACCCGCGCCTATGTGGAGCAGGACCTCCACGAGATCTATGAGGGAGAGGTCCGCTACGCCCGCGACGCCTTCGAGGGGCTGCGCCTGATGGACGCCCTCATCGCGGTCAAGCGCGGTGTCCCCGGCGCCACCCTCCCCGAGCTGAAGCAGCGCAGGGTCCGCCCCGCCGCGACCGCCGTCGTGGTGGAGGAGCCGGCCGAGGAGGGCACGGTGCGCTCCGACGTCGCCATCGACAATCCCGTCCCCACCCCGCCCTTCTGGGGCACCCGGGTGATCAAGGGCATCCAGCTCAAGGAGTACGCCTCCTGGCTGGACGAGGGCGCCCTCTTCAAGGGGCAGTGGGGCCTCAAGCAGAACCGGACCGGCGACGGACCCGACTACGCCGAGCTGGCCGAGACCGAGGGGCGGCCCCGGCTGCGCGGCTGGCTCGACCAGCTCCACACCCGCGGTCTGCTGGAGGCGGCCGTCGTCTACGGCTACTTCCCCTGCGTCTCCAAGGGCGACGACCTCATCCTCCTCAACGAGGACGGCTCCGAGCGCACCCGCTTCTCCTTCCCCCGCCAGCGCCGGGGCCGCAGGCTCTGCCTGGCCGACTTCTTCCGCCCCGAGGAGTCCGGCGAGACCGATGTGGTCGGGCTCCAGGTCGTCACCGTCGGATCGAGGATCGGCGAGGCCACCGCCGAGCTGTTCGCCGCCGACTCCTACCGCGACTACCTCGAACTCCACGGTCTGTCCGTGCAGCTCGCCGAGGCCCTCGCCGAGTACTGGCACGCACGGGTCCGCGCCGAGCTGGGCTTCGGCGGGGAGGACCCCGCCGATGTGGAGGACATGTTCGCCCTGAAGTACCGGGGGGCCCGCTTCTCCCTGGGCTACGGGGCCTGCCCCGATCTGGAGGACCGGGCGAAGATCGCCGACCTGCTCCGGCCGGAGCGGATCGGGGTCCAGCTCTCGGAGGAGTTCCAGCTCCACCCCGAGCAGTCCACCGACGCCATCGTCATCCACCACCCGGAGGCGAAGTACTTCAACGCGCGCTGAGGACGCCCGGTGCCCCCGGTGATCCCCAGTGATCCCCGGGAGCCGCGGCGGTCACGGCGGTCACGGCGGTCCCCGCGACCGCCGTGGCCCCGGGGAAGCCCGGGGATCGCACAGCTGAACCATTGACGTAAGATCCGCGCCAGGTGGCAGCCCCCGCTGACCCGGGCTGTCCACCGCTCGGCTGCCGGAAGCCCCCACGGACCGCGGCGGGCGGCACCGTGGGGCTGGAAAACGGCGGAGACCCGATGAAGATCTCTTTTCTGATACACAACATCTACGGCCTGGGCGGTACCAACCGGACCACCATCAACCTGGCCACGGCGATGGCGGACCACCACGAGGTCGAGATTGTGTCCGTCCTCCGCGACCGCGACACCACGCTCTTCCCCATCGACCCCCGGGTCCGGGTCGTCCCCCTCGTCGATACCCGCTCGGAGGAGCACGCCGCCGCGCGCGACACCCCCGCGGAGATCTTCCCCACGTCCGAGACCCGCTACCGCCAGTACAGCGCCCTGTGCGACCGCAAGGTCGCCGAGTACTTCAAGAAGGCCAAGCCCGACGTCGCCATCGGCACCCGCCCCGGCATGAACGTCTATGTCGCCGCCCTCACCGAGGAACACACCCTCCGCATCGGCCAGGAGCACGTCACCCTCGCCTCGCACCCCGAGCCGCTCCGGGCCGAGCTGCGCGCCCACTACCCCCGGCTCGACGGCTTCGTCACCGTCTCCGAGGCGGACGCCGACAACTACCGCGCCCAGATGAAGATCCCGGGCCTCCCGGTGCTCTCCATACCCAACAGCGTGCCCGAACCCCTCGTCGCCCCCGGCACCGGCCGGCCGAAGACCGTCGTCGCGGCCGGCCGGCTCGCTGTCGTCAAGCGCTACGACGACCTCGTCCGCGCCTTCGCCAAGGTCGCCGCCGAACACCCCGACTGGGACCTGAGGATCTACGGCGACGGCAGCCAGCGCGCCAAGCTGCGCAAGCTCATCAACGAACTCGGCCTCTTCCACCAGGTCCACCTCATGGGCCTCGCCTCCCCGATCGAGGCGGAGTGGGTCAAGGGCTCCATCGCCGCGGTCACCTCCGAGAGCGAGTCCTTCGGGATGACCATCGTCGAGGCCATGCGCTGCGGCGTCCCCGTCGTCTCCACCGACTGCCCGCTCGGCCCCCGGGAGATCATCCGGGACGGCAAGGACGGACGGCTCGTCCCCGTCGGCGACACCGACGCCATCGCCGCGGCCCTGCTCGACCTCATCGGCGACGAGAAGAAGCGGATCGCCATGGGCGAGGCCGCCCGCAGGAACGCCGCCCGCTTCGACCCCGCCGCCGTCGCCGCCCGCTACGACGAACTCTTCGAACAGCTCCGCAAGGGCCGCACCAGCCCGGTCCGGCGCACCCTCGGCGGGCTGCGGCGGCTGCTCAAGCCGCGCGCCGCCGAGTCCGCCCCGGCCGCCGCCCCGGCCGCGCCCCAGCCCGTCAAGTCCGCCGCCGCGGCGCTCGTCTGCCTCCGGTCCGGCGCGATCGACATCCGCCCCACGCCCGAGTCCCGCCCGGTGGGCGGCACCGTCCTGCTGGAGCGGCGCGGCGAGAAGAAGGCCGAGCAGCGCGTCGACACCGTGTCCCTGCCGGTGCGGCAGAGCACCGCGGGCCAGGCGGCCCAGCTCGCCGACGGCACCCCGCTCCAGCAGGACACCTGGGACTTCCATCTGCTGCGCGCCGACGGCAGCCGCAACCGGCTGCGCTCCCGGCTGGTGGACAACCGCCTCCTGGTGACGGACCGGCCGCCCGTGACCACCACCCCCGTGACCGCCCGGACGCCGTACACCACCGTCGACGGCTACCTCGCCCTGCGGGTCCGCCGGGCCCCCGTCCACGCGGAGACCGAGCGCGTCGACGTCGGCGACGGACGGATCACCGTCACCTGCCGTCTCTACGGCACCACCGAGGCGGCCCGCTCCGCCGTGCTGCGGCTGCGCGGCGGGGCCGAGCTGGCGATCGAGCTGCCCTGTGCCACCCTGCCGGACGGCGCCGTGCGCTTCACGGTCGACACCGGGGCCCCCGCCGCCCACCGCTTCGCCGAGCAGGACCTGTGGGACCTGTATCTGAACGTGGACGGGGTGAGCGCCCCGGTCCGGGTGGGCGCCTGGTTCGGCGATGTGAAGGACCGCAAGGACGTCCATGTCTACCCGATCACGGTGATCGAGGAGACCTCCCGGGGCCGCGCCCGGGTACGGCCCTACTACACCGTCCACAACGACCTCTCCGTGAACGTGGTCGACCTGCCCCCGGCGGACGCCTGAGATGTCCTGAAACACACTGAGGCGCCCTGAGACGTCCCAGCGGGGCCCCCGGGGGCCCGCCGCCGCCTCCGCCGGGCCCCTCGCGCCACGGCAGCGCACCCCGGACGCACGAGACGTACACTGGTCGGTCCAGCGCAGGCCGGTCGCCGCCCCCCGGGAACAGCCGCGGG
Source organism: Streptomyces clavuligerus (assembly GCF_005519465.1). Classification (NCBI taxonomy): domain Bacteria; kingdom Bacillati; phylum Actinomycetota; class Actinomycetes; order Kitasatosporales; family Streptomycetaceae; genus Streptomyces; species Streptomyces clavuligerus. The sequence continues at coordinate 5,657,025 of NZ_CP027858.1, forward strand.
AGCGGGACCGGCCTTCTCGTCCCTTCCGGAGGTGTGCCGATGACCAGCACGGTCCCCGTGTCCCCGCCCCGCCCCGCCGAGGTCCGCCCGGACCGCCGGCCGCGCGGCGCCGCCCCGGGCCTGGAAGCCGTCCTCCTCGACATGGACGGCACCCTCGTCGACACCGAGGGCTTCTGGTGGGACGCCGAGGTCGAGGTCTTCGCCGACCTCGGACACCGGCTGGACGAGGGCTGGCGGGACGTGGTCGTCGGCGGCCCCATGAGCCGCAGCGCGGGCTACCTCATCGAGGCCACCGGCGCCGACATCGCCCTGCCCGAGCTGACCGTGCTGCTCAACGACCGCTTCGAGGCCAGGATCGGCCGCGGGGTGCCCCTGATGCCCGGCGCGGGGGAGCTGCTGGCCGAACTCACCGCCCACCGGGTGCCCACCGCCCTGGTCTCCGCCTCCCACCGCCGCATCATCGACCGGGTCCTCGCCTCCCTCGGCCCGGAGCACTTCGCCTTCTCGGTCGCCGGGGACGAGGTGCCCCGCACCAAGCCGCACCCCGACCCCTATCTGCTCGCGGCCCGCCGCCTGGGCGCCGACCCGGTCCGCTGCGCCGTGATCGAGGACACCGCGACCGGGGTCGCCGCCGCCGAGGCCGCGGGCTGCCGGGTGGTCGCCGTTCCCTCCGTCGCCCCGATCGCCCCCGCCGAGGGGCGGCTGGTGGTCCGTTCCCTCGAAGAGGTCGACCTCGGTGTGCTCCGGGCCCTGGTCACCTCGTCCGGCTGACGGGTCACCGCCTCCGGCTGACGGGCCGCGGGCGCGTCAGCCCGGCGCCGTCCCGTCACCCTCCGTATCCTCCGGCACTCCGCCGTTCCCTGGTCACTTCCCCACCGCACCGCCCTGAACTGCACCGATCCAGGTGCCTGGGGAAGATCGGCGGCGTGACTTTCGTCACCGAACCCCCTCCCGGCCCGGCTCCGACCCCTCTCGCGGGCTCTTCATGCGCCACCCCGGGAGGGGTGTTGTGTCCGCATTCATCAAGCGGTGTACGAAACGTTCTTGAACGCCGTCATCCATATGTCGACACGGCCGGTCACCCAGCGCATACGACCCTTCGGCGGCCCGGTCAACCCCCTCTCCGTACGCCGACTAATCTCATCGCGGGTCTTCGCCGCACCCCGACCCCGGACACGCCTCGGCGGTCGCACCGCCGCCGTGAACCAGGGCCGACAGCCCTGCCGTCCCGGACCGATCGGACCGTCCCACCGGGCGGTCGTGGCGGAACCTTCCGTACAGGCTGAAATCCCGGTGCCGGATGAGGAGAACGTCCAGGATGAACCGTAAGACTCTGGTGCTGCCGGCCGTGGTCGGCCTGCTCGCCCCCGTCCTCGTCGCCTGCGGCAGTACGGAGAGCGGCGGCGGTGACGCCATGGTCGTGGGCACCACGGATCGGATCACCGTCGGCGAGGACTCGCCCGCGCCCCTCGATCCGGCCTTCGCCTATGACACCGGCTCCTGGAACGTCCTCCGCCAGACCCTCCAGACGCTGATGCACGCCCCGCGCGGCGGCGGCGCGCCCGTCCCGGACGCCGCCCAGTCCTGCGACTTCACCGACAACGCCTCCCAGAGCTACCGGTGCAAGCTCCGCTCCGGGCTGAAGTTCTCCGACGGCTCCGCCGTCACCGCCGAGGACGTCAAGTTCTCCATCGAGCGCATCATCGGCATCAACGACCGCAACGGTGCCGCCGCGCTGCTGTCGAACGTCGACACCATCGAGGTCAAGAGCGAGCGGGAGATCGTCTTCCATCTGAAGACGCCCGACGCGACCTTCCCGTTCAAGCTCTCCACCCCCGCCGCGGCCATCGTCAGCAAGAAGAAGTACGACGCCGCCAAGCTCCGCGACGGCCTCCAGGTCGACGGCTCCGGCCCGTACACGATGAAGACGCAGGCCGAGAAGGGCGATGTCAGCAAGGTCGTCTTCAGCAGGAACAAGCACTACACCGGCGATATCGACCTGCGGAACGACAAGGTCGAGCTGCGGGTGTTCCCCGACTCCGGCGCCATGAGGCGCGCGCTGGAGAAGGGCGAGATCGACGTCGCCACCCGGGAGCTGTCCGCCGCCCACATCAAGGAGATGCTGGACAACCAGAGCAAGGACGTCAAGCTCACCGAGCTGCCCGGGCTCTCCATCCAGTACCTGGCCTTCAACACCGACCACCCGTCGGTCAAGGACAAGGCCGTCCGCCAGGCCATGGCCACCCTGATCGACCGGGGCCAGATCGCCGGTCAGGTCTACAACGCCACCGCCGAGCCGCTGTACTCGCTCATCCCCGCGAGCGTCGGCGCCCACAAGAACGCCTTCTACAACAAGTACGGCGACCCGAGCATCACCAAGGCCCGCTCCACCCTCCGGGACGCCGGGATCAGCACCCCGGTGGAGGTGACGATCCACTACGCCTCCGACCGGTACAACGCCAAGGAGTACGAGGTCATCCGGGACCAGCTCAACCGTTCCGGGCTCTTCAAGGCGACCGCCAAGGGCACGGACAAGTGGTCCGCGTTCCGCGCCGCCGGCCAGCGCGGCGACTACGCCGTCTACGGCCTCGGCTGGGTCCCCGACTTCCCGGACCCGGACAACTACATCGCGCCCTTCCTGGAGAAGGACAACTTCCTCGGCTCGCCGTACGTCAGCGCCGAGGCCCGCAAGCTCATCCCCCAGTCGCGCCGCCAGGCCGACCGCACCGCCGCCGCCGAGACCTTCGCCCGGCTCCAGCAGATCGTCGCCGAGGACGTCCCCGTCCTCCCGCTCTGGCAGGGCAAGCAGTACGTCGCCTCCCGCAAGGGCATCAACGGCGTCGAGCGGCTGCTCAACGGCAGCTCCGACCTCCAGCTCTGGGAGCTGGACAACAGCGGGAACTGACCCGCCGCCCGCACCCGGGGGAAGCCCCGGCCGAGCGGGCACCCGTACACGACGACGGCGGCGGTCCACCTGGACCGCCGCCGCCGTCGTACAGGACCGCCGCCGGCCGCTGACTACTGCTGGCCGCCCGGGCGCACCAGCCCGCTCTCGTACGCGTACACCGCGGCCTGCACCCGGTCCCGCAGCCCCAGCTTGGTGAGCACATGGCCCACATGGGTCTTCACCGTCGTCTCGCTGACGAACAGATCCGCCGCGATCTCCGCGTTCGACAGACCGCGCGCCACCAGCTTCAACACCTCGACCTCACGGTCGGTGAGCGAATTCAGCGTGTCCGGCACCGGCTCCTCGCCCGAGGGGAGATGGCCCGCGTACTTGTCCAGCAGCCGCCGGGTGATGCTCGGGGCGAGCATCGCCTCGCCCGCCGCGACCACCCGGATGGCCTGCACCAGCTCATGCGCCGGAGCGTCCTTCAGCAGAAAGCCGCTCGCCCCGGCCCGCAGCGCCTCCACGACATACTCGTCCAGGTCGAACGTCGTCAGCACCAGCACCTTCGCCGGACCGTCCCGGCCAGGACCGGTGATCTGGCGGGTCGCCTCCACCCCGTCCATCCGGGGCATCCGGATGTCCATCAGCACCACATCGGGCTGGAGCGCCCGCACCTGGTCCAGCGCCTGAAGGCCGTCCCCGGCCTCCCCGACGACCGCGATGTCCTGCTCGGCCTCCAGGATCATGCGGAAACCGGTACGCAGCAACGGCTGGTCGTCGACCAGCAGGACGCGGATGGCCACGGGCAACTCCTCACACTCGGTCGCCCCCATTCTGCCCTGACCCCCCCGCACGGCCCGCGCCCGGGGAAACGCCTCAGCCCTCCGCATCCCCGCCCGGGGACGGCGCCGGGACCACGCTCAGCGGATACACCGGCGGAGTGCCCCCGAACTCCGGACACACCGCCTGGTGGTCGCACCAGCCGCACAGCTTGGTCGGCCGCGGCCGCCAGTCGCCCGTCTCCGTCGCCCGCCGGATCGCGTCCCACAGCGCCAGCAGCTTCCGCTCCACCCGCTCCAGGTCCGCCGGGACCGGGTCGTACGTGAGGACGTCACCGCTGCCCAGATAGACGAGCTGGAGCCGGCGCGGCACCACCTTCTTCAGCCGCCAGATCACCAGCGCGTAGAAGTGCATCTGGAACAGCGCGCCCTCGCTGTACTCCGGGCGGGGCGCCTTCCCCGTCTTGTAGTCGACGATCCGCACCTCGCCCGTCGGCGCCACGTCCACCCGGTCGATCACGCCCCGCAGCCGCAGCCCCGAATCCAGGCCGACCTCGACGAACATCTCCCGCTCGGCCGGTTCGAGACGCGTCGGGTCCTCCAGCGAGAACCACCGCTCCACCAGGGCCTCGGCCTCCGCCAGCCAGCCCGCCAGCCGCTCACCCCCCGTATCGCCCTCGAACAGCCCACCCAGCTCGGGACGGTCCGCCAGCAGCCGGTCCCACTGGCCCGGCACCAGGGACCGCGCCCTGCCCGCCGTCCGCTCCGCCGCCGGGGCGTCGAAGAGCCGCTCCAGCACCGCGTGCACCAGCGTGCCCCGCGTCGCCGCCGCGCTCGGCCGCTCCGGCAGCCGGTCGATCACCCGAAACCGATACAGAAGCGGACACTGCATAAAGTCGCTCGCCCGCGACGGCGACAACGACACCGGCGGCGCACCCGTGGCCGCGCCCCTGGCCGACCCCTCACCCGTACTCATGACCACGACCCTACGGCCCGCCACTGACACCGGGCGCAATACCATCGACGGAAGAGGTACCGCATCGCCCCGCACACCCCGAAGGGACCCCGTGAACGAGGACGGCACACCCGACCAGCCCGAGCGCGCCCGCGCCCACGGCCAGGGCACCGGGCCGGACGGCCCCGGCACCGGGCCCAAGCGCCCCGACGGCCCCGGCGGTGGCATCCTCATGGGCCGCATCTTCGGTGTGCCCGTCTACGTCGCCCCGAGCTGGTTCCTGGTCGCCGCCCTGATCACCTGGGTCTTCGGCGGCCAGCTCGACCGGGTCCTGCCCGAACTCGGCAACGCGCGCTACCTCGTCTCGCTCTTCTTCGCCGTCGCCTTCTACGCCTCCGTACTCGTCCACGAGCTGGCCCACACCGTCGCCGCCCTCCGCTTCAAGCTCCCCGTGCGCCGGATCCAGCTCCAGTTCTTCGGCGGCGTCTCCGAGATCGAGAAGGAGTCCGAGACCCCCGGGCGGGAGTTCGTCCTCGCCTTCGTCGGCCCGCTGCTCTCCCTCGTCCTCGCGGGCGTCTTCTACCTCGGCATGCAGACCGTCGAACCCGGCACCGTCCCCGGTGTCCTGCTCGCCGGACTGATGATCTCCAACCTGATCGTCGCCGTCTTCAACCTGCTCCCCGGCCTGCCGCTGGACGGCGGGCGCATGCTCCGCGCCGTGGTCTGGAAGATCACCGGCAAGCCTATGAGCGGCACCGTCGCCGCCGCCTGGGTCGGCCGCGCCCTCGCCGTCGCCGTCCTCATCGGCCTCCCCCTGCTCACCCACACCGGCGCCCTCGGCAACCCCGCCCAGGACATCGGCGGCACCCAGACCGTCACCGACGCGCTCCTCGCCGCCATCCTCGCCGCCATCATCTGGACCGGCGCGGGCAACAGCCTCCGGGTGGCCCGGCTCCGCGAACACCTGCCCGAACTCGCCGCCCGCACCCTCACCCGGCGCGCCGTCCCCGTCGAGTCCGACACCCCCCTCTCCGAGGCGCTGCGCCGCGCCAACGAGGCCGGGGCCCGCGCCCTCGTCGTCGTCGACGGCCACGGCCACCCCACCGGCCTCGTCCGCGAGACCGCGATCGTCGGCATCCCCGAGCACCGCCGCCCCTGGGTCGCGGTGAGCGGGCTCGCCCAGGACCTCACCGACGGCATGCGCGTCCCCGCCGACCTCTCCGGCGAGGACCTGCTCGACCGGCTCCGCGCGTCCCCCGCCACCGAGTACCTCGTCGTGGAGAAGACCGGGGAGATCTACGGGGTCCTCTCCACCGCCGATGTGGAACGCGCCTTCGTCGCCGCCATGGCCCGCCCCCGCTGATCCGTCCGGCCCGCCCCGGCCCGGCCGCCGGGCGGCCCCGAGCAGCCCGTCCCGGCGGCCCCGACCGGGCCCGTCCCGGCGGCCCCGCCGCCCCCGTCCACACCCCGGCCCCACGCCCGGTACCCTGGTCACATGTCCGAACCGACCGGTGCCGCCCGCCGACGCGGGCCCTTCACAGTCGGGGACCAGGTCCAGCTCACCGACCCCAAGGGACGCCACTACACCTTCACGCTCGAAGCCGGGAAGAACTTCCACACCCACAAGGGTTCCTTCCCGCACGACGAGCTGATCGGCTCCCCCGAGGGCAGTGTTGTCCGAACCACGGGAAACGTCGCCTACCTCGCGCTGCGCCCCCTGCTCCCCGACTACGTCCTGTCCATGCCCCGCGGCGCCGCCGTGGTCTACCCCAAGGACGCGGGGCAGATCCTGGCCTTCGCCGACATCTTCGCCGGCGCCCGTGTCGTCGAAGCCGGCGTGGGCTCGGGCTCCCTCAGTGCCTTCCTGCTGCGCGCCATCGGCGACCACGGAATGCTCCACTCCTACGAGCGCCGTGCCGACTTCGCCGAGATCGCCCAGCAGAACGTCGAGCGCTACTTCGGCGGCCCGCACCCCGCCTGGCAGCTCACCGTCGGCGACCTCCAGGACAACCTGAGCGACACCGAGGTCGACCGGGTCATCCTCGACATGCTCGCCCCCTGGGAGTGCCTGGAGGCCGTCTCCAAGGCGCTCGTCCCCGGCGGCATCCTCTGCTGCTACGTGGCCACCACCACCCAGCTCGCCCGGACCGTCGAGTCCATCCGGGAGATCGGGTGCTTCGCCGAGCCGCAGCCCTGGGAATCCATGATCCGCAACTGGCATGTCGAGGGCCTGGCCGTCCGCCCCGATCACCGCATGATCGGCCACACCGGCTTCCTCGTCACCGCCCGCCGGCTCGCCGACGGGGTGGAGCCGCCCATGCGCCGCCGCCGTCCCGCCAAGGGCGCCTACGGTGAGGACTACGAGGGCCCCAACAAGAACAGCTGAACACCCCGGTGCCGGGCCTGCCCGGACCGGATGACCGGACAACACCGTGCCGCCGCCGCCGAGTTCCCCCGCGCCAGGGGGAACTCGGCGGCGGCGGCCGCGCGTTCACCGGCCGGGACGGTTACACAACCCTGACACGGGGCCCGTGTCCCCGGGCCGTCCCGCGGCCGTGCGCTGTGGCACGATGCAGATCTCCCACCCGACACCGCCCCGCAGGCCACCCCTGTCACAGGAGATCCTCACCCGTGCAGCCCGCCGACGCCCCGGACCTCGCACACACCCGCACCCGCCCCGCGCACTGGCTCGCCACCGCGGCCGCCACCGCCGCCGTCGTCGCCCTCGCCGCGCTGCTCCAGCCCGACCCCGCCACCGCGAAGGACACCGCGGCCGAGCGCCCCGGCCCGAGCCCGGCCGCCACCCCGGCCGCCCCCGACCCCTCGGCCGTGACCCTCCCGTTGAACTGCGGAAACATCAAGAGCACCCTGGTCGGCCGGGCCACCGGTGACCTCGACGGCGACCGCCGCCCCGAGACCGTCGTGGCCGCCCGCTGCGCCGCGGGCTCCGGCACCCCGCCCACCGGCGTCTATGTCCTTACCGCCGACCGCACCGGCGCCCCGCGCCTCGTCGCCACCCTGCTCGCCCCCGAGAGCCGGCAGACCGCCCAGAGCCTGGCGGTCCGCGACGGAGCCGTCACCGCGACCCTGCTCGGCTACTCGTCCCCCGACGTCCCGAGCTGCTGCCCCGACCTGACCGAGCGTGCCCGGTGGACCTGGCAGGACGGCAGCTTCCTGCGTACCCTCCAGCGCCCGCCCCAGGCCCTCTGAGCCCCGTCCGGCGGGACCCCGGAGGGGCACACCGGAGGCACGGCCAGGGGCCCCGCCCCGGGAGAAACCCGGCACGAGGCCCCTGTCGAACGCCGTGTGCCCGCGCGGCTACTCGGCGTCCGGCCCGTACACCTCGACCCGGTCCGCGACCCGGCGGACATGGATGCAGTCCCCGGGGCAGTCCTTCGCCGAGTCGACCACGTCCCGCAGCAGCGGCAGCGGCACCGGCGCCGTCGCCCCCGGCTCCTGCAACAGCTCGTCGTCCGTGCTCTTCACATAGGCCAGACCGTCGATGTCCAGCTCGAACACATCGGGGGCGTACTGAGCACAGATCCCGTCCCCGGTGCAGAGATCCTGGTCGATCCAGACCTCCAGAGCCTCCGCGGGGCCATCGGACGGGGCCTCGTGCTGCACGGTCATATCTCCTGCCGTTTCCTGCGTCGGACCGGACCTGCCCGACCCGCTGTGAAGCAAGTCGCGCCAGCCCTGACGGGTGTTGAACACTTCGACCTTACAACCGCCCGCTTTCCGATGTTGGTGGGTGGGTATTCCCCTCGGGTGAGGGAAGCGCAAGGGTGAAGATCGGACACGCCCCTACCGTCTTTCTGATCTATGGGTTTCAATCACCACCCACGCAGGTAGGGTCAGAAAGCGTCCAGCTCCCCTTGGAGGAGGTGAGGACCGTGGCAGCCCACGACGACGACATCGACCGCGGCATCCGGCCGGGGCGGGGGTCCGAAGACCCCGCCGGTCAGGTTGCCTATCTGGAGCAGGAAATCGCCGTCCTGCGCCGCAAGCTCGCCGACTCTCCGCGCCACACGAGGATTCTCGAAGAGCGCATCGTCGAGCTCCAGACCAACCTGGCCGGCGTGTCCGCACAGAACGAACGGCTCGCGAACACCCTCCGTGAGGCCCGCGACCAGATCGTGGCCCTCAAGGAGGAGGTCGACCGGCTCGCCCAGCCGCCGGCCGGCTTCGGAGTCTTCCTGCACGCCAACGAGGACGACACCTGCGACATCTTCACCGGAGGCCGCAAGCTCAGGGTCAACGTCAGCCCCAGTGTGGACGTGGACGAGCTGCGCCGGGGCCAGGAGGTCATGCTCAACGAGGCGCTCAACGTGGTCGAGGCCATGGCCTTCGAGCGCGCCGGGGACATCGTCACCCTCAAGGAGGTCCTGGAGGACGGCGAGCGCGCCCTGGTCGTCGGCCACACCGACGAGGAGCGCGTGGTCCGCCTCGCGGAGCCCCTGCTGAGCACCACCGTCCGCCCCGGGGACGCCCTCCTCCTCGAACCCCGCTCCGGCTACGTCTACGAGGTCGTGCCCAAGAGCGAGGTCGAGGAACTGGTCCTCGAAGAGGTCCCCGACGTCGACTACGAGAAGATCGGCGGCCTCGGCGACCAGATCGAGCTGATCCGCGACGCGGTCGAGCTCCCCTATCTCCACCCCGACCTCTTCAAGGAACACGAGCTGCGGCCCCCCAAGGGCATCCTGCTCTACGGCCCGCCCGGCTGCGGCAAGACGCTCATCGCCAAGGCGGTCGCCAACTCCCTCGCCAAGAAGGTCGCCGAGGTGACGGGGCAGCCCGCGGGCAAGAGCTACTTCCTCAACATCAAGGGCCCCGAACTCCTCAACAAGTACGTCGGCGAGACCGAGCGCCATATCCGGCTGGTCTTCCAGCGGGCCCGGGAGAAGGCGAGCGAGGGCACCCCTGTCATCGTCTTCTTCGACGAGATGGAATCGCTCTTCCGCACCCGTGGCTCCGGTGTCAGCTCGGACGTGGAGAACACCATCGTCCCCCAGCTCCTCGCCGAGATCGACGGCGTCGAGGGCCTGGAGAACGTGATCGTCATCGGCGCCTCCAACCGCGAGGACATGATCGACCCCGCGATCCTGCGCCCCGGCCGCCTCGATGTGAAGATCAAGATCGAGCGCCCAGACGCCGAGGCCGCGAAGGACATCTTCGCGAAGTACCTCACCGCGACCCTGCCGCTGCACGGGGACGACCTCGCGGAGCACAATGGCTCCAAGGAAGCCGCCGCCCATGCCATGATCCAGTCGGTCGTGGAGCAGATGTACGCGGAAACCGAGGAGAACCGCTTCCTGGAGGTCACCTACGCGAATGGGGACAAGGAAGTCCTCTACTTCAAGGACTTCAACTCCGGAGCGATGATCCAGAACATTGTGGACCGGGCGAAGAAAATGGCCATCAAGGCATTTCTCGACCACCACCAGAAAGGCATCCGCGTCTCCCATCTCCTCCAGGCATGCGTGGACGAGTTCAAGGAGAACGAGGACCTGCCGAACACCACCAATCCCGACGACTGGGCCCGGATCTCCGGAAAGAAGGGCGAGCGGATCGTCTTCATCCGTACCCTGGTCACCGGAAAACAAGGCGCGGACACCGGTCGGTCCATCGACACGGTCGCGAACACCGGCCAGTACCTGTAATGCACACCGGCTGCGGGTGCCCCGGCCGGGGCACCCGCAGCCGGTGTCTTTCCCCCGGTCGGCGCACCGGTCCGCCGGGCCCCACGGGCCACCGCGCGGAAAGACGGAAACGATCTCCCCAGCAGCACGGAGCCGTTCTAGGCTCTTCGGTACCGCCGGGTCGCGCACCGCGGGGACGGGCACCGCAGGCGCACCGGAGCACCAGCGGTACTTGAGCGCCGCCCCCGGACGGGCGCGGCGCAGGGCAAGGAGGGCCGCATGACCGTACGGCGCGTAATGGGAATCGAGACGGAGTACGGCATCTCCGTCCCCGGGCACCCCAACGCCAATGCCATGCTCACCTCGTCCCAGATCGTCAACGCCTACGCGGCGGCGATGCACCGGGCGCGGCGGGCGCGGTGGGACTTCGAGGAGGAGAACCCGCTGCGGGACGCCCGGGGCTTCGACCTCGCCCGGGAGTCGGCCGACTCCAGCCAGCTCACCGACGAGGACATCGGCCTCGCCAATGTGATCCTCACCAACGGGGCCAGGCTCTATGTCGACCACGCCCACCCCGAGTACAGCTCCCCGGAGATCACCAACCCCCGGGACGCCGTCCTCTGGGACAAGGCGGGCGAACGGATCATGGCCGAGGCCGCCGAGCGCGCGGCCCAGCTCCCCGGGGCCCAGCCCATCCACCTCTACAAGAACAACACCGACAACAAGGGCGCCTCCTACGGCACGCACGAGAACTACCTGATGAAGCGGGAGACCCCGTTCTCGGACATCGTGCGCCATCTGACCCCGTTCTTCGTCTCCCGCCAGGTCGTCACCGGCGCCGGCCGGGTCGGCATCGGCCAGGACGGCCACGAGCACGGCTTCCAGATCAGCCAGCGGGCCGACTACTTCGAGGTCGAGGTGGGTCTGGAGACCACCCTCAAACGCCCGATCATCAACACCCGCGACGAGCCGCACGCCGACGCCGAGAAGTACCGGCGCCTCCATGTGATCATCGGGGACGCCAATCTCTCGGAGATCTCGACCTATCTGAAGCTGGGCACCACCTCACTGGTGCTCTCCATGATCGAGGACGGCTTCATCGCCGTGGACCTCGCCGTCGACCAGCCCGTCCGCACCCTCCACCAGATCTCCCACGACCCCGGCCTCCAGTACCTGGTCACGCTGCGCAGCGGCCGGACACTCACCGCCGTCCAGCTCCAGATGGAGTACTACGAGCTGGCGCGGAAGTATGTCGAGGAGCGGTTCGGCGCGGACGCCGACGACCAGACCAAGGATGTGCTCGCCCGCTGGGAGGACACGCTCAACCGGCTGGAGAACGACCCCATGAGCCTCTCCGGCGAGCTGGACTGGATCGCCAAGAAGGAGCTGATGGAGGGGTACCGCCGCCGCGACGGCCTCGGCTGGGACGCCGCCCGGCTGCACCTCGTCGACCTCCAGTACGCGGATGTACGCCCCGAGAAGGGCCTCTACAACCGGCTGGTGGCCCGGGGCCGGATGAAGCGGCTGCTGGACGAGGAGGCCGTCACCGAGGCCCGTACCCGGCCTCCCGAGGACACCCGCGCCTACTTCCGGGGGCGCTGTCTGGAGCAGTACGCCGACGACGTGGCCGCCGCCTCCTGGGACTCGGTGATCTTCGATCTGCCGGGCCGTGACTCCCTGCAACGGGTCCCCACCCTGGAGCCGCTGCGCGGCACGCGCAGCCATGTCAAGGACCTGCTGGACCGGTGCCGGACCGCGGAAGATCTGGTCCGGGTGCTTTCGGGCGGCTAAAAGGGCCTCCGGTCGGGAATCATCTCCGGGAATCATCCGAAGGGTCTCCGGACGTTGTGGAAAGTGCGGGGCCGATGTCGGACCTGGCTTGTAGGGTCTGATCTCGACAGGAACGAACTCACGTCAGGGCAGAGCGAGCGGGGTGAGGGACATGGCGACCAAGGACACCGGCGGCGGACAGCAGAAGGCCACGCGTTCCACGGAGGAGGTCGAGGAGCAGGCGCAGGATGCGCAGGTTTCGGAAGACCTCAAGGAACGCCAGGAGAAATTGTCCGACGACGTCGAATCGGTGCTGGATGAAATCGACGATGTCCTGGAGGAAAATGCTGAGGACTTCGTGCGGTCATTTGTGCAAAAGGGTGGAGAATAAGGCGGTATGTCCGCTTTAATGGTCGAGGGGTGGCGCACGGGCCGTGGGCGGACTCCTCCGCTCCCGTGAGTCCCCCGCGGCCGGAATCCGGAATCCGGGGGCCGCACATCGGAATCCGGAAACCGGCGGGCGGGCCACCGGCCCCGCTCCCGGGGCGACCGCCCCACCCGCACATGTGGATCATCGCCGTCGGACGGGTAAGGTCCGTGGCGTACTGTGCTTCAACTGCAATTCGGCCATCGGCACGTTGGGGGACGACCCCGGCGCCGTCCGCCGGGCTGCCGCCTACTCGGAAGGGAACCCGTGGAAGCCAATACTCGTGGCACCGGGCGTCTACCAGCTGCCTTCCTGACGCCTGGCTCCTCCTCCTTCATGGATTTCCTGGGGGACCACGCCCCGGAGCTGCTGCCCGGACGGCGAGCGCTCCCCCCGGTGCAGGGCGCTTTCGAGGCGCCGCACGGGACCACGATCGTCGCGGCCACGTACCCCGGGGGCGTGGTCCTCGCCGGTGACCGGCGGGCGACGATGGGGAACATGATCGCCCAGCGGGACATGGAGAAGGTCTTCCCGGCCGACGAGTACTCGGCCGTGGGCATCGCGGGCACCGCCGGTCTCGCGGTGGAGATGGTGAAGCTCTTCCAGCTGGAGCTGGAGCACTTCGAGAAGGTGGAGGGCACCCAGCTCTCCCTGGAGGGCAAGGCCAACCGGCTGTCGGCCATGATCCGGGGCAATCTCGGGATGGCGATGCAGGGCCTCGCCGTGGTCCCGCTCTTCGCGGGGTACGACGTGGACCGTGAGAAGGGCCGGATCTTCTCGTACGACGTGACCGGCGGGCGCTCCGAGGAGCAGGGCTTCGCGGCCACCGGCTCGGGTTCGGTCTTCGCCCGGGGCTCGCTGAAGAAGCTCTACCGCCCCGATCTGACGGAGGAGCAGGCCACCACACTGGTGGTGCAGGCGCTCTACGACGCGGCGGACGACGACTCGGCGACGGGCGGTCCGGACGTGGCCCGGCGGATCTATCCGCTCGTCACGGTGATCGACGGCGAGGGTGCGCGCAGGCTCTCGGAGGAGGAGTCCTCCGCGGTGGCGCGCGCGGTCGTGGAGCGCCGCCTCGACCAGCCCGACGGGCCGCGTGCCGCGTTGCTCTGAGCCGTGCGGATGTTTCCTCAGCCACTGAAGACAGAAAGGGACGGATAACCGGTGACGACGCCGTTCTATGTTTCGCCCGCACAGGCCATGCAGGACCGGGCGGAATACGCTCGGAAGGGCATCGCCCGTGGCCGCAGCCTGGTGGTGCTGCAGTACGCCGACGGCATTGTCTTTGTCGGTGAGAACCCGTCCCGGGCGCTGCACAAGTTCAGCGAGATCTATGACCGGATCGGTTTCGCGGCTGCCGGGAAGTACAACGAGTACGAGAATCTGCGGATCGGCGGGGTGCGCTACGCGGATCTGCGCGGATACACCTACGACCGCGACGATGTGACCGCCCGCGGTCTGGCGAACGTCTACGCGCAGACCCTGGGCACGATCTTCTCCAGCGCGGCGGAGAAGCCGTACGAGGTGGAGCTGGTGGTCGCGGAGGTCGGCGCGACTCCGGAGGGTGACCAGATCTATCGGCTGCCGCACGACGGATCGATCGTGGACGAGCACGGCTCGGTGGCGGTGGGCGGGAACGCGGAGCAGATCAGCGCGTTCCTGGACCAGCGGCACCGGGACGGGATGTCGCTCGCCGAGGCGCTGAAGCTGGCCGTACAGGCGCTGTCGAACCAGGCGAACGGCGCGGATCGCGAGATCCCGGCCGACCGGCTGGAGGTGGCGGTGCTGGACCGGACGCGTCCGCAGCAGCGCAAGTTCAAGCGGATCACCGGCCGGCAGTTGACGCGGCTGCTGGCGGGCGAGGGCGCGGGCGAGGAGGAGGCGGACCCGTCGGCGGATGCCGCGCCGGACGCCTCGGCGGATGCCCCGGCGGAGGGTGCGCCGGACGCGCCGGAGGGCGGCGGGAGCGGGGCGTAACCCGTTCGACCGGCCCTTCCGGCACTCCGGCCGATCTCGGCGGATGCCCCGGTTCCGGCTCGTGGTCACGAGCCCGGAGCCGGGGCATCGCCGTGTCCGGTGGCGCCCCGCCTCCGGCGGCCCGAGGGGTCCGGTGCGGCCGAGGGGGCGCGGCGGCGTGGTTCAGCGCCGGGGCGCGGGGCCGCTGGAGCCCCGCACGACGAGGCCGACCGGGAGGTCGCCGCCGGTGGGCGGGCGGCGGTCGAGGAGGTCGAGCAGGGCCCGCATCCCGCGTTCGCCGACCTCCTCGGCGGGCAGCCGGACCGTGGTGAGTTCCGGTTCGACGGCGGTGGCGAGGGCGAGATCGTCGAAGCCGGTGACGGAGATGTCCTCCGGGACGCGCAGCCCGAGCCTGCGGGCGGCCTTGCAGACCCCGGCGGCCTGGGTGTCGCCGTCGCAGACGACGGCGGTGGGCCGGGACCCGGGGACCGTGAGGGCGTGCTCGGCCGCCCGGCGGGCGGCGGCCACGGTGAAGGGCGACCGGACCGTCCGCAGCGTGGTCCCGGGGACGGCGCCGAGCGCGGCGGCGAGCGCGCGGGCGCGGGTGTGGAACGTCCACGAGTCGATGTCCGAGGCGAGGTGCAGGATCTCGCGGTGGCCGAGGCCGAGGAGATGGCCCGCGACCTGGCGGACGCCGTCGGCGATGTCCAGGTTGACGTGGGCGGCGGCGCCCGGGTCGGCGGGGTCGCTGTCCAGCATCACCAGCGGCAGACCGCTGTCGTGGAGCGCGCTGAGCACCGAGGCGGCCATGGAGGAGGCGATCACCCCGTCGAGGGCGGTACGGGCGGAGGGGAACGGGTCCTTCGCCGGGCCGACGACATCGGGGGAGGGGTAGACGACGACGCCGAAGCCATGGCGGTCGGCGACCCCGGCGGCCCCGGTGTAGACACGGGCGAAGAACTCGTTGGTGAGCGCCGGGATCACCAGCAGCGCGGTCCGGGTGCGGCCGAGGCGGAGCTGGCGCGCGGCGAGATTGGGCCGGTAGCCGAGGGCGCGGGCGGCGTCGCGGACGGTGTCCGCGGTGCGCTCGGAGACCCGGCCGCGCCACTTGTCGCCGAGGACCAGGGAGACGGTGGCCTGGGAGACCCCCGCGGCGCGGGCGACGTCGCGGCTGGTGGGCCGGGCGGCCCGGGCCCCGTCCCCGGGCGCGTGCGCCGGGCCGCCGGTGCCGGTGCCGGTGCCGTCGCCGGGGGCGGGCGCGCGCTCCCGCCCGTCGCCGAGCCGTCGGGCCCCGTGTGTCATGACGCCGGCTCCCTCTCCTGCTGTGCTGTGGACCCGCTGTGTGCTGTGGACCCGTGGACTGGGCTCATGGTACGTATGGACCCTGCGACGTTATACGTAAAACTCCGGGTGGGCCGGGGAGTGGAGAGGGGTACGGGATGGGTGCGGGCGCCGTCGGGACCACCGAGGACACCGGAGGCGGCCCCGCCGCCGGGGAGGGCGGCGACGGCGGGGCCGTCGGCTACGGCGCCGTCCTGCGGGCCCCGTACGCCGCCCGGCTGCTCACCGGCACGCTCGTGGGGCGGCTGCCGCATGTGACGGGCCCGGTGGCCCTCGTCCTGTTCACCCGCTCCGAGGGCGGTGGCTACGGCCTCGCCGGCGGTCTGGCGGCGGCGTACGGGATCGCCACGGCCGTGGGCCAGCCGCTGCTGGGGCGCGCGGTGGACCTGTACGGACAGTTGCGGGTGCAGTTGCCCGCCGTGGTGCTGTCGGCGCTGGGGATGGTGGCGCTGGCGGTCGCGGGCATGGACTCGCTGCCGCTGGCGTACGCGGCCGTGGTGGTCGCCGGGCTGTTCACGCCGCCGCTGGAGGGCGGGCTGCGGGCGCTGTGGCCGAGCGTGCTGGTGCGCCAGGACCGGGTGCACCGGGCCTACGCGCTGGACGCCGTGGCGCAGGAGGTCATGTTCACCGTCGGACCCCTGCTCGTCACCCTCTTCGTCTCCTGGTGGTCGGCGGGCGCCGCGCTGCTGGTGATCAACGCGATCGGGGTGGCGGGCGTGCTGGCGGTGGTGACCTCGCGGCCGTCGCTCGTGTGGCGCTCGGCGCCCCGGGAGGCGCACTGGCTGGGGGCGCTCCGCTCGGGCGGGCTGCTGGCGCTGCTGGGCTCGTTCTTCTTCGTCGGGACGGCGCTGGGGGCGATCACCGTGGCCGGGGTGGCCTACGCGGACGACCACGGGCGGGAGGCCGTGTACGGCGGGCTGCTGGCGGCGCTGAGCTTCGGCGCGCTGGTGGGCGGTGTGGCCTATGGGGCGCGTTCCTGGGCGGGCGCCCCGGAGCGGCGGCTGCGGGTGCTGGTGGCGCTGCTCGCGGTGGGCTATCTGCCGCTGACGCTGACGCCGGGCGTGGCGCCCATGATGGTGCTGGCGGCGGTCTCCGGCCTGTTTCTGGCACCGGCGCTGGCCTGCGCGTTCGTGGTCGTGGACCGGCACGCCCCCAAGGGGACGGTGACGGAGGCGTTCTCCTGGCTGGTGACGGCCTTCGGCGTGGGCGCCGCCGCGGGCACGGCGGTCGCGGGCCCGGTCGTGGAACGCGCCGCGACGGCGTGGGGCTTCGCCGTGGCGGGCGGCGGCGGCGTGGCCGCGCTGCTGGTGCTTCTGGCGACGGCGCGGGTGCTCACCGTTCCGGCGGCTTCCCGGGGTGCCGCCGCCCCGTCGGGGGGCGTCCCGGGGCACTGACGCCGCCAGGTCAGCGGAAAATGATCGTAATGCGGCCGCCGAACCCGGTTTCAGCTCTGGTTCTGAGGCGTAATGTTCAGACATGGACCGCCGCATTTTCGGGCTGGAGAACGAGTACGGCGTCACGTGCACCTTCAGGGGACAGCGCCGGCTGTCCCCTGATGAAGTGGCGCGGTACCTCTTCCGCCGAGTCGTGTCATGGGGCCGCAGCAGCAATGTGTTCCTGAGGAACGGTGCCCGTCTGTATCTCGATGTGGGTTCGCACCCGGAATACGCAACACCGGAATGCGACAATGTGACCGAGTTGGTCACGCATGACAAGGCGGGCGAGCGGATTCTTGAGGGTCTGCTGGTCGACGCCGAGCGCAGGCTGCACGAGGAGGGGATCGCGGGAGACGTCTATCTCTTCAAGAACAACACCGACTCGGCGGGGAACTCCTACGGGTGCCACGAGAACTATCTGGTGGCCCGGCACGGTGAGTTCTCCCGGCTCGCGGACATTCTCATTCCCTTCCTCGTGACCCGGCAGCTGCTGTGCGGGGCGGGGAAGGTGCTCCAGACGCCGAGGGGCGCGGTGTACTGCGTCAGCCAGCGGGCGGAGCACATCTGGGAGGGTGTCAGCTCGGCGACGACGCGTTCGCGCCCGATCATCAACACCCGGGACGAGCCGCACGCGGACGCGGAGCGCTACCGGCGGCTCCATGTCATCGTGGGCGATTCGAACATGTCCGAGACGACCATGCTGCTGAAGGTCGGGGCGACCGATCTGGTGCTGCGCATGATCGAGGCGGGCACGGTGATGCGGGACCTCACGCTGGAGAATCCGATCCGCGCGATCCGCGAGGTCAGCCATGACATCACGGGGCAGCGCAAGGTGCGGCTGGCGAGCGGCCGGGAGGCGTCCGCGCTGGAGGTGCAGCGCGAGTACTACGACAAGGCCGTGGATTTCGTGGAGCGCAGGGGCATCCGCACCGGCACCGTGGAACAGGTGCTGGAGCTGTGGGGCCGTACGCTCGACGCGATCGAGACCCAGGATCTGGACCGGATCGCGACGGAGATCGACTGGGTCATCAAGTACCAGCTCATCGAGCGCTATCGGGCGAAGCACAACATGACGATGTCGCACCCCCGGGTGGCGCAGATAGATCTCGCGTATCACGACATCCACCGTCGACGGGGGCTGTACTACCTGCTGGAGCGGAAGGGCCAGGCGGCGCGGATCTGCAACGATCTGAAGATCTTCGAGGGCAAGTCGGTGCCCCCGCAGACCACCCGGGCCCGGCTGCGCGGCGATTTCATCCGCCGGGCGCAGGAGCAGCGCCGTGACTTCACCGTCGACTGGGTGCATCTGAAGCTCAACGACCAGGCGCAGCGGACGGTGTTGTGCAAGGACCCGTTCCGTTCGGTGGACGACCGGGTGGAGAAGCTGATCGCCGGAATGTGAGACCGGCGGCCGCCCGGCGCGGAACGGGCTCCGCTCGGATGTCCGGTTCTCGTGTGTCCGTGTGCCCGTGCGTGCCCTCGGGTGGGAACGCGACCGGGGCCCCGTGCGTTTCTCGTGCCGGGCCCCGGTCACGTCCTAGAGTGTCGGGGATGATCCATCCGACATCTGAGATCTGAGGAACACGTGCGCCGAATCGCCGGTCTGCTGCTCGTCCCCGCGTTGCTGTTGTCGACCGCGGCGTGCGGCAGCGAGGAGAACAAGGGCTCCGACTCCAACCCGTCCACGAGCGGCGCGGTGGCGCAGGGCGGTCTGCCCGCGATCACCGCGGGTGCGAAGTTCGGGGAGAAGCCGACGCTGGCGAAGGGCGTGGGGGCGCCCCCGAAGGAGCTGAAGATCGAGGTCATCTCCGAGGGCAAGGGCGCCGTCCTCAAGAAGGGCGACCTGGCCAAGGTGAACTACCTCGGCCAGGTCTGGGACGGCACGGAGCCGTTCGACAACAGCTTTGACCGGAAGCAGCCGTTCGAGGTGTCGGTCGGTGGCCAGGGGGTCATCGAGGGCTGGCAGAAGGCGCTGGACGGACAGAAGGTCGGCAGCAGGCTGGAGGTGTCGATCCCGCCGGCCCTGGCCTACAAGGACAAGGAGCAGCCCGGGATCAAGGCCAACTCCACGCTGGTGTTCGTGATGGACATCGTGGAGGCCAAGTCGATCCCGCTCTCCGCCAAGGGCACCGAGGTGCCGCAGACCGACAGCGCGCTCCCGGTGGTCGGGACGAACACCGACGGCCAGGCCCCTTCGGTGAAGATCCCGTCGTCGACGCCGCCGAAGGAGCTGGTGGCGGAGTACGTCCTGGAGGGCTCGGGCCCCGAGCTGACCGAGACCGACAGTGTGCTCGTGCGCTACCAGGGCTATGTCTGGAAGGGCGCCGAGCAGTTCGACAGCACCTACCGTACGCAGACCACGCCGACCTGGCCGCTGGCGCAGGTGACGGTGCCGGGGCTGAAGCAGGGGCTCGTGGGCAAGAAGGTCGGCAGCCGGGTGCTGCTGGTGCTGCCGCCGGACCAGGGCTTCGGCGACAAGCAGCAGAACAACATCCCGAAGGACTCGACGCTGGTGTTCGTGGTGGATCTGCTGGACAAGGGCTGACCCCGGGGCCCGCCGGGCCGGTGCGACCGGGTCCGGCGGGAGCGCGGCGGGGCGGCCCCGACGGGCCTGTGGCCGGTGGTCCGGCGGGGTCCGGGCCGTGCCGGGGCGGGGCGCGCCCGCCCGAGGTGGCAGACTGTCCCGGTTGTTCGTGCAGATCTATCAAGGAGCAGTGTCCGTGAGCATCGAGAAGCCCGAGATCGACTTCCCCGGTGGCGAGGCGCCGACCGAGCTGAAGATCAGGGACATCTGGGAGGGCGACGGCGCGGAGGCCCAGCCGGGCCAGACGGTCTCGGTCCACTATGTCGGCGTGGCTTTCTCCACCGGTGAGGAGTTCGACGCCTCCTGGAACCGCGGCCAGGCGTTCCGCTTCCCGCTGGGCGGCGGCCGGGTCATCGCGGGCTGGGACCAGGGTGTCGTGGGCATGAAGGTCGGCGGCCGTCGCGAGCTGACCATCCCGCCGCACCTGGGCTACGGCGACCGCGGCGCGGGCAGCGCCATCAAGCCGGGCGAGACGCTGATCTTCGTGGTCGACCTGCTCGCCGTCTGATCCACGCCCCAGGGGTGAACCGCCGCGGCCCCGGCCGCGGCGCGCCCTCGGCACCGCTTCCGCCCGCCCTCGGTGGATTCCCGCTGGTCCGCGCGGTGCGGAGGAATGTGTGAGGCCCGTGCTCCACCGGAGCACGGGCCTCGGCTTTGTCCCGGGACCCGTGGGCGGTACGGTCGTCCGGGGCGGAAGCGGTTCGATGGAAGAGGTGCGGGGCGTCGATGGCCATTGCCAAGGCCGAGCGGCTGATGAATCTGGCACTGTGCCTGCTGGGGACACGGCGTCCGCTCAGCAAGCGGGAGCTGCGGGCGTCCATCGAGGCCTATCTGGAGGCGGCGTCCGACGACGCCTTCAACCGGATGTTCGAGCGGGACAAGGACGATCTCCGCGAGCTGGGGCTGGTGATCGAGACCGTCGAGAACCTCGACGGCGAGGTGGGCTATCTGGCCCGCCGGGACAGCAACCGGCTGCCGCCGATCACCCTGGACGTGGAGGAGGCGGCGGCGCTCGGGCTCGCCGCCCGGGTGTGGCAGCAGGCGCGGCTCGCGGGCGCGGCCAGCGGCGCGCTCCAGAAGCTGCGCGCGGCGGGCATGCCGGAGGCCGAGGACGCCTTCGACGACCGGCAGAGCGCCCTGGAGCCGCGCATCCCCGTGCACGAGGCCGCGTTCGAGCCGCTGATGCTCGCCTGCCGTGACCGCAGGCCCGTGACCTTCGAGTACCGCAACTCCACGGCGGCCCGCCCCCAGGAGCGCCAGGTGGAGCCGTGGACGCTGGAGTGCTGGCGCGGCCACTGGTACCTCGCGGGCTGGGACCGCGCCCGGGGCGCCGAGCGCGTCTTCCGCCTCTCGCGCATCACCGGCCGGGTGCGCTCCCGCGCCGGGGCGTTCACCGCGCCGGTGCCCGATGTGTCCACGGTCCGGGAGACGGTGGAGCGCTGGGCGGGCGAGACCGCGACCCGGACGGCGCGGATCAGGCTCCGCACGGGCTGCGGCTATCCGCTGCGGGCCCGCGCCGCCTCGGCGCGCGAGCTGGGCGGCGGCTGGGACGAGCTGGAGATCCCGTACGGGCACGGCCTCGACGCCTGGCTGGTGGAGTTCGGCCCGGATGTGGTCGTGGTGGAGCCCGCGGATCTGCGGGCCGATGTGCTCGACCGGCTGCGTGCGGTGGCCGAGGGCTGAGGGGAAGTACGAGGACCATGGCCGCCAACGCCATTGACCAGACCCGGCGGATGCTGTCGCTGGTGACCTATCTGCGGGAACGCCCCGGTGCCCGGGTGGGCGACGTGGCCCGCGCGTTCGGGATCTCCGAGGACGAGCTGATCTCGGACCTCGATGTGCTGCCGATGTGCGGGACGAGCTTCCGCGGCGGTGATCTGCTGGACATCGACACCGACGGCGACCGGATCTGGTGGCACAACCCGGACGACGTGGCCGAGCCGCTGCGGCTGGCCGCCGACGAGGCGACCGCGCTGCTGGTGGCGGCGCGCGCCGTGGCGACCCTGCCGGGGCTGCGCGAGGGCGACCGCGAGGCGCTGCTGCGGGCCACCGCGAAGCTGGAGGCCGCCGCCGGGGAGGCGGCGGGCGCGTCGGCCCGGCTCTCGGTGACCTTCGAGGCCGAGGGCGGCGTCTTCGCCGAGGTGGACCGGGCGATCTCGGAGCGCCGGAGGCTGTGGCTGCGCTACTACTCGCCCGCGCGGGACGAGCTGACCGAGCGGGAGGTCGACCCGATCCGGCTGTTCGCCGTGGGGCACACCTATATGGAGGCATGGTGCCGCCTCTCGGAGGCGCGCCGGACCTTCCGGCTGGACCGGGTGGCCGAGATCCGGCTGCTGGACGCGGTGTCGGCGCCGCCCCGGATCGAGCTGCGGGATCTCTCCGAGGGGCTGGTGCAGCCGTCGGCGGACGACCCCGAGGTGGTCGTCGACGTGGGGCCCGCGGGCCGCTGGGTGGCCGAGTACTACCCGCACGACCAGGCGGAGGAGCTGCCCGACGGAGGGCTGCGGATCACGCTGCGGACCCCGTCCCCGGCCCTGCTGCGCCGACTGGCGCTGCGGCTGGGCCGGGACGGGCGGATCGTCGCCCCCGCTGAGCTGGCCGGGGCGGCCCGCCGCGCGGCCCGGGAGGCGCTGGCCGCGTACGCCGAGGCCGGGGAAGCCCCGCACCCGGGGCACGACGCGGACGCAGGGGACACTGCGGACACCGGGGACGACGGGCACACCGGGGCCGGCGGGGACGGGAAGGGCGCGCCGGAAGGTACGGCGGCCGGCGGGGACACGGTGGCCGCGCACGGTCACCTCCACGGGGATGCCGAGGAGGCATAAGGTGATATGTCGCTGATGTCGGATCTCGCGGCGGCGGCGTCCATGGGCCCGGTGCTCTTCAAGGCGGCCTGCCCCACCTGCCGGGCCCATTGCGAACTGTCCGCCGAGTCGCTGCGGCTGGCGATCGGCGGCAGCCGCCGGACCACGTTCTACTCCTTCACCTGCCCCGCGTGCGGCGCCTCGGTCCGCAAGCCCGCGGGGGAGCGGATCGTGGAGCTGCTGACCGGCGGCGGGGTGCGCACCCTGCGGCTCACCCCCGGCCCGGGGACGGTCTAGGCTCTCCCCATGTTCTGGCCCATGCTCGCCGTCGTGTGCGGCTTCCTCGGGATCGCCGTCCTCGGCGTCCTCGGTGTCCGGGTCTTCCTGGAGGCCCGGCGGCTGGGCCAGGAGGTCGCCCGGACCGCGGAGCGGATCAACCGCGCCGCCGAGGACCTGGAGCGGGCGGCCACCGGCCTGGCGCACGGCGCCGAGACCCTGCGCCGGGAGTGACCGCGGGAGCGGCCCGCCGGAGCGCGGCCGGGGACCCGAAATATCACTGGAGATGGACGGGAGGGGCAACCCGAACCCGATTTCGGTCGTCTGCCCAGGTGGCAGGCCACCTCCGCGCAAGGTGGAGTCCGCCTGGGCATTGCCGGGGGGTTACTCTCCCGGGTTACGATCGCAGTCAGTGCGGTGCCCGGGCGACGCCCGGCCGCCGGCCCCCGCACCACCCCAGCCGCCTCGGTGAGAAGGTACACACTTATGTTCGGTGGAAAGATCGGCGCCCCTGAGCTGATTCTGATCCTTGTTGTGATCATCCTGCTGTTCGGTGCCAAGAAGCTCCCCGACATGGCCCGTTCGCTGGGCAAGTCGGCCCGCATCCTCAAGAGCGAGGCCAAGGCGATGAAGTCCGAGGGGCAGCAGACCGCCCCGGCCGACCCGCCGAACCCCGGCCAGAGCGCCGAGCAGCCCGCCCCGCGCACCATCAAGGCGGCGCCCGGCGATGTGAGCCACGCCCGTCCGGTGACCGAGCCGACGGACTCCACCCAGCGCTAGACCGGGCCGCCCACAGGCCCTGGCACCGGCAGGGGTCTGCCACACGAGATGAGGACGTGGGTTGCTCAAGTCTGCCCGCAAGAAGGAGAACAACCCCGAGGGGCGGATGCCCCTGGTCGAGCATCTGCGCGAGCTGCGCAACCGGCTGGCCAAGGGGCTGCTGGCGATCGTCGCCGTCACCGTCGTCGCCGCCTTCTTCTACAACGACATCATCAACCTCTTCACCAAGCCCGTCCTGGAGTCCGTGGGCTGCCCCGCGAGCTTCTCCGAACTGGCGAAGATGAAGGAGGGCAAGACCTGCGCGAAGATCACCATCAATGGTCTCCTGACCCCGTTCACGCTCGCGCTGAAGGTCTCCCTGATGGCGGGCGTGGTCCTCGCCTCGCCGGTCTGGCTCTACCAGGTCTGGGCCTTCCTCGCGCCCGGTCTGCACCGGAACGAGAAGAAGTACGCCCTCTGGTTCGTCGCGGCGGGCTTCCCGCTCTTCCTCGGCGGCGGCTGGTTCGCCTACCAGGTGCTGCCGACCACGGCCAAGGTACTGATCGAGTTCAGCCCCGTCGGTGTGGACAACCTGCTGCCGCTGGACGAACTGCTCGACCTCGTGACCCGCATGGTGGTCGTCTTCGGCCTCGCCTTCGAACTGCCCCTGCTGCTGGTCATGCTCAACATGGGCGGCGTGATCACCGGGCGGCGGATGCTCGGCTGGTGGCGCGGCATGATCATGGGCATCACGGTCTTCTCCGCGGTCGCCACCCCCAGCACCGAGCCGATCACCATGATGCTGCTCGCGGCGCCGATCATCCTGCTCTACTTCCTCGCCACCGGCTTCTCCCTCTTCAACGACCGGCGCCGGGCCCTGATCGAGGCCCGTGGCCCCGGTGACGACGAGGCGTCCGAGCTGGACCTCACCCCCGAGGACATCGACCCGGTCGAGCCCGTCGCGGCCCGCCCCGGCGTCCCCGGACAGTCCACCGGCGACAGCGAGGGCTCCCGCGTCCACCGGCAGAGCGGCTACGACGACATCACCTGAGCCCGAGCCCGAGCCCGACCTGAGCCCGACCTGAGCCCGAGCCCGAGCCTGAGCCCGACCCGGGCCGGTCCCCGACCCGCCCGCGAGTCCGGCCGCGCGCGCCGCTCCACCCGGCGGCACCGGCCGCGCGAACCCCTGGGCCCGGCCCCGGCCGTGCCGTAACGTCGCACGGGTGACCAGCGAGATCACCCTCTTCGTCAACCCGGCCGCCGGACGCGGACGGGGCGCGCGGGCCGCCAAGCCCGCCGCGCGGGAGCTGCGCGGCGCCGGATTCCTCGTCCGGACCGTCGTCGGAGAGGACGCCCGGGACGCCGCGCGCCGCGCCCACGAGGCCGTCGCCCTCGGCACCGGGGCACTGATCGCCGTCGGCGGCGACGGCATGGTGTCCCTCGCCCTCCAGGCGGTCGCCGGGACCACCACCCCGCTCGGCGTCGTCGCCGTCGGCACCGGCAACGACTTCGCCCGCTCCCTGGGGCTTCCGGTGCGGGACCCGGCCCGCGCCGGACGGCTCGCCGCCACCGCGCTCAAGGCCGCCCCCGCCCCCGCGCTCGACCTGGGCCGGGCCGGGGAGCGCTGGTTCGGCACCATCCTCGCCACCGGCTTCGACTCCCTCGTCGCCGAGCGCGGCGCCCGGACGCGGCTGCCCGCCGGACGCTTCCGCTACGACCTGGCGACGCTCGCGGAACTCGCCGCGCTGCGCCCCCTCCCGTACCGGATGCGGCTCGACGGAGGACCCGCCCTGGAGACCGAGGCCGTCCTGGTCGCCGTGGGCAATGGCCCGATGTACGGCGGCGGCATGCGGATGTGCCCCGGGGCGCGGATGGACGACGGGCTCCTCGACGTCACCGTCGTCGCGGCCTGTGACCGCAGGACCCTGCTGCGGGTCTTCCCCCGGGTCTACCGGGGCACCCATGCCGACCACCCCGCCGTCACCGTCCACCGGGCCCGCTCCGTCGCGCTCCGGGCGCCGGGGATCACCGGATACGCCGACGGGGAGCCGGTGGGGCCGCTGCCGCTGACCGCGCGCTGTGTGCCCGGCGCGGTACGGGTCCTCGGCGCCCGCGCCCCCCTGCCACCCGGTGCCCCGGCCTGACCCCGGCAGCCGGGCAGGATCCGAAGGCCGGACGTTAACCCCGCGCTGACTGTCGTACCTCTTGGGTAGGCTCGACAACAAGATGACCGAGGATCTCTCACCGGCCGAGCGCTACGCCGCCGCCCGCACCCGCGCCGCGGAGGAGGCCACCGCGCTGGCCCCCTTCCGCGAACTGTACGCATTCGATCTCGACACGTTCCAGATCGAGGCCTGTCGGGCCCTGGAGGCGGGGCAGGGCGTGCTCGTCGCCGCGCCCACCGGGTCCGGCAAGACCATCGTGGGCGAGTTCGCCGTCCACCTGGCCCTGACCCAGGGCCGCAAATGCTTCTACACCACGCCCATCAAGGCCCTCTCCAACCAGAAGTACACCGACCTCGTCAAACGCTATGGGGCGGAGAAGGTCGGCCTGCTCACCGGCGACAACAGCGTCAACGCCGAGGCGCCGGTGGTCGTCATGACCACCGAGGTCCTGCGGAACATGCTCTACGCGGGCTCCTCCTCGCTGCTCGGCCTCGGCTATGTGGTCATGGACGAGGTCCACTACCTCTCCGACCGCTTCCGGGGCGCGGTCTGGGAGGAAGTGATCATTCACCTTCCCGAGTCCGTGACGCTGGTGTCGCTCTCCGCGACCGTCTCCAACGCCGAGGAGTTCGGCGACTGGCTCGACACCGTCCGCGGCGACACCGCCGTGATCGTCTCCGAGGACCGGCCCGTGCCGCTCTGGCAGCATGTGCTGGCCGGGCGCCGGATGTACGACCTCTTCGAGGAGGAGACCGACCACGGCGGGCGCGGCACCGGCCGCCGCGAGGTCAATCCCGACCTCGTCCGGCTCGCCCGGATGGAGAACCAGCGCACGTACAACCCGCGCGACCGCCGCCGGGGCAAGATGGTCCGCGAGGCCGACCGGGAGCGCGAGCGCCGCAGCCGCGGCCGGATCTGGACCCCGGGCCGCCCCGAGGTGATCGAGCGGCTCGACGCCGAGGGCCTGCTGCCCGCGATCACGTTCATCTTCAGCCGGGCCGGCTGCGAGGCCGCCGTCCAGCAGTGCCTGTACGCCGGACTGCGGCTCAACGACGACGCCGCACGGGCGCGGGTACGCGAGATCGTCGAGGAGCGCACCGCCGCCATCCCCGGCGAGGACCTGCACGTCCTCGGCTACTACGAGTGGCTCGAAGGGCTGGAGCGGGGCATCGCCGCGCACCACGCGGGCATGCTGCCCACCTTCAAGGAGGTCGTCGAGGAGCTGTTCGTCCGGGGCCTGGTGAAGGCCGTCTTCGCCACCGAGACCCTGGCGCTCGGCATCAACATGCCCGCGCGCTCGGTGGTCCTGGAGAAGCTCGTCAAGTGGAACGGGGAGCAGCACGCCGACATCACCCCCGGCGAGTACACCCAGCTCACCGGGCGGGCCGGGCGGCGCGGCATCGACATCGAGGGCCACGCGGTGGTGCTGTGGCAGCGGGCCATGGACCCGGCGGCGCTCGCGGGCCTCGCCGGGACGCGGACGTATCCGCTGCGCTCCAGTTTCAAACCCTCGTACAACATGGCGGTCAACCTGGTGCAGCAGTTCGGGCGGCACCGCTCGCGCGAACTGCTGGAGACCTCGTTCGCGCAGTTCCAGGCGGACCGGTCGGTCGTCGGCATCTCCCGTCAGGTGCAGAAGAACGAGGCCGGTCTTGAGGGCTATCGCGAGGGGATGACCTGCCACCTCGGCGACTTCGAGGAGTACGCCCGGCTGCGCCGGGAGCTGAAGGACCGTGAGTCGGATCTGGCGAAGCAGGGCGCGGCCCAGCGGCGGGCCGCGGCGGCGGTCTCGCTGGAGCGGCTGAAGCCCGGGGACGTGATCCATGTGCCGACCGGCAAGTTCGCCGGGCTCGCGCTCGTCCTCGACCCGGGGGTGCCGGCGGGCCGGACCAACGGCCATCGCGGCTTCGAGCAGCACGACGGCCCCCGGCCGCTGGTGCTGACGGCGGAGCGGCAGGTCAAGCGGCTGGCGTCGATCGACTTCCCGGTGCCGGTGGAGCCGCTGGAGCGGATGCGCATCCCCAAGTCGTTCAATCCGCGCTCCCCGCAGTCGCGGCGCGATCTGGCCTCCGCGCTGCGCACCAAGGCCGGGCACATCGTGCCCGAGCGGCACCGCAAGCAGCGCTCGGCGGCGGCCGACGACCGCGAGATCGCCCGGCTGCGGGCGGAGCTGCGGGCCCACCCCTGCCACGGCTGCGACGAGCGCGAGGACCACGCCCGCTGGGCGGAGCGCCACCACCGGCTCCAGCGCGACACCCGGCAGTTGGAGCGGCGGATCGAGGGCCGCACCAATACGATCGCCCGCACCTTCGACCGGATCGTGGCCCTCCTCACCGAGCTGGACTACCTCCGGGGCGACGAGGTCACCGAGGACGGCAAGCGGCTGGCCCGGCTCTACGGCGAGCTGGATCTGCTGGCGAGCGAGTGTCTGCGGGACCGGGTGTGGGAGGGGCTGAGCCCGGCGGAGCTGGCCGCGTGTGTCTCGGCGCTGGTGTACGAGGCACGCCAGGCGGACGACGCGGTGCCGCCGAAGGTGCCCGGCGGCCGGGTGAAGGCGGCGCTCGGCGAGATGGTCCGCATCTGGGGGCGGCTCGACGCCCTGGAGGAGGACTTCAAGATCAACCAGACGGAGGGCGTGGGCCAGCGGGAGCCGGATCTCGGCTTCGCCTGGGCCGTGTACCAGTGGGCCGAGGACAAGAGCCTGGACGAGGTGCTGCGGGAGGCGGAGATGCCCGCGGGGGACTTCGTCCGCTGGACCAAGCAGGTGATCGACGTCCTGGGACAGATCGCCGCCGCGGCTCCGGCCGAGAACATCACGGTCGCCCGCAACGCGCGGCGCGCGGTGGACGCGCTGCTGCGGGGCGTGGTCGCGTACAGCTCGGTCGGCTGAGCCGGTCCCCGCGCGCGCCCGGCCGCACCGCCGGGCGCGTACCGCGGGGCGCGGCTGCCCCGGCCGACGGCGCACGCGTCGCCATCGGCCGCACCGCGGCGCGTACCGGGGCCGCCCGGCCGGTCAGTCCAGGCCACGGGCGCGGCGGAAGCGGGCGCGGCCCTCGGCGGGGTCGATCAGCGGATCGGGGTAGCCGAGCCGGGCCCGGCGGGCCGGGTCGAGGGTCTCGGGGGAGTGGATCTCCCGGTCGCCGAGGTCCGCCAGCTCCGGCACCCAGCGGCGGACATAGGCCCCGTGCGGGTCGAACCGCCGGGCCTGGGCCAGCGGGCTGAGCACCCGTCCGGGCCGGGTGTCCGTGCCGGTGCCCGCCACCCACTGCCAGTTGAGCTGGTTGTCGGCGATGTCCCCGTCGACGAGCAGCTCCAGGAAGTGGCGGGCGCCCACCCGCCAGTCCGTGTAGAGGGTCTTGGTGAGATAACTCGCCGTCAGCAGCCGGGCCCGGTTGTGCATCCAGCCCTCGTGGCGGAGCTGCCGCATCCCGGCGTCCACGACGGGGCAGCCGGTCCGGCCCTCCTTCCAGGCGGCGATCTCCCTCTCGTCCCCGCGCCACCGGTCGCCGCGCGGGCGGTAGTCGGCGTGGGCGGCGTCGGGCCGGGCCGCCAGCACCTGGTGGTGGAAGTCCCGCCAGGCGAGCTGCCGGACGAACGCCTGTGCCCCCGGCCCGCCCCGTCCGCGGGCCCGCTGGACGAGTTCGGCGGCGGAGAGGGTCCCGAAGTGGAGATGGGGGGAGAGCCGGGAGGTGGCGTCGCCCGGCAGGTCGTCGTGGTGTTCCGCGTACCCGTCCAGGTCCCGGGCGAGCCAGCGCCGCAGCCGCTCCCGGCCCTCCCGCTCCCCGCCCCGGGCCAGCGCGGGGGCCGTCCCGGTGACGGACCGCCGGCGGGGCAGCGGATGTCCCGGCAGCTCGGGCACGGTGAGGGAGCGGGGCGCCGCGAGGACCCGGCGGGGCGCCACCTCGGCCCAGCGCCGGAAGTACGGGGTGAAGACGGCGAAGTGGTCGCGGTTCGCGGGGGTCACCGCGCCCGGCGGCACCACGGTGATCACCCCTTCGTGGACCCGCAGTCCGCAGCGGAGCCCGGACAGCCCGGCCCGCAGCCGGTCCTCCCGGCGGCGGGCGTACGCGCTGACACCCGCCGCGAGGTGCACCGTTCGGGCGCCGGTCTCGGTCACCACCCGGCCGACCTGTTCGGCGACGTCCCCGGTGCGGAGCACCAGCCGTCCGCCGCGCTCCCGCAGCTCCTCGTCCAGCGCGGTCAGGGAGTCGGCGAGGAAGGCCAGCCGGTTGGGGGCGTCGAACCCGCTGCGGCGCACGCCCCGGTCGAGGACGAACAGCGGGACCACCTCGTCGGCCTCGCGTACGGCGGCGGCCAGCGCGGGCTGGTCGTGGACCCGCAGATCGGAGGTGAAGAGGATGACGGAGACGGTCATACGCCGTCCTTCCTGGAGCGGCCGGTCGCCGGGACCGGGGCGGCGGCTCCGGCGGCCGGGGCCGGGACCGGGGAGCACGGACGGGCCGCCGCGTCCCCTCGTGGTGGGTCGCCCACCACCGGGACCGGTCCGTGCCCGCAGATGGTCGCATGCGCGGGGCGGTGTCGGCTGCCGCGCTGCCCCGGTGTCCCCGCCCGTTCGGGTGGTGCCCGCCGCCGGAGCGCTCCGGCGGGGCGGTGCGCCGCCCCGCCGGGCTCGGGGCTCAGGGCGCGGTGCGACCCGCCGACCGGCGGGCCGGGGCCCGCAGGGAGAACAGGACCCCCGCGGCGGTGGCGGTGACGATCGCCGCGAGCGCGCCGAGGGTCGCGCCGTCCGGGTCGGTCAGCGGCTGGCCGCGCAGGGCCTGCCAGGTCGTCAGGGCGACGAGGGCGGCGTAGGCGGCGCCCGCGGTGAGCACCAGCCGGGGGCCCGTGTGCGCGGCGCGCAGCCGGGGCAGCCGGGCGGCGAGCAGGGTCAGCCCGAACGCGAGCAGCGGCAGCAGTTGCAGGGCGTGCAGGCCGACGAAGTGCGGTATCCGCAGATCGCCCCCGGTCGTGGACCAGCCGGTCAGCGGCATCGACGGGCCGCCGTCGGGCACACCGACGCTGTGCGCGCCGACCGTCGTCGGGTCCTCGCCCGCGCGGAGGTCCGCGCGCTGCCCGGGGGTGGAACGGGTCATCAGGAAACCGAGCGCCGCCCCGGCGAGCGCGATCAGGGCGCCGAGCCGCAGCGCCAGGGCTCCGGCGCGGTCGGCGAGCGGGGAGCGGATCAGCAGCACGGCGACGACGAGGGAGGCCGCCCACAGCACGACGATGGTGTTGCCCATCACGGTGAAGAGCGTGGAGTCGAGCGGCGTCTCGGTGTTGAAGTGGCTGCGCCTGCCCCGCACGGTCTGGGTGACGATGATCGCCATCTCGACGACGACGGCCGCGGCGACGACGGTTCCGGCCCCGTGCCCGAGCCGCCGGGCGCGCGCGGACCGGGAGAGCATCCACGCGAGCGACAGCGCGTAGATCAGGAACGAGACCGAGAACTTGAACGGTTTGAGCCAGATCGGCGCGCCGGTGAGGGTGCGGTCGTCGACGGCCAGGCCGATCGCGCAGACCGCGGTGAGGGCCGTGAGCAGGGCGGCGGTGAGGAGCAGCGGCCGGTGCCAGGTGGTCCAGCCGGAGTGGGTGGGTGCGCCGGATATTTCAGATATATCGGGTGCGTCGGATGGTGAGTGCGCGGTGGTGGGGCGGGGTGCGGATGGATGGGCAGGGCGGAGCGACATGCGAGTACCCCCGTCGATATAGATAGTGGAGATGTCCACTATCCGTTATCGGCACTATCTATGATGAGGGCGGAGAGAGCAAGTACGGAGAGGTGACGTCGCCTTGCGCATCGGCGAGTTGAGCCGCAGGACCGGGGTTCCGGTACCGACGATCAAGTACTACGTGCGGGAGGGGTTGGTGCCCGCCGGGCGGCTCACCAGCCCCAACCAGGCGGACTACGGCGAGGTGCACGAGCAGCGGCTCAGACTCATCCGGGCCCTGCTCGACGTGGGCGGGCTGAAGGTCGCGGCGGTCGCCGACGTGCTCGTCGCGGTGGACGATCCGGGGCTGCCCGAGCACAAGGTGCTGGGGGTCGCCACGGACCTGCTGGTGTCCCGGTATCCGGAGGAGGAGCCGGACGTGGCGCTGGAGGCGGCGCGGGCGCGGGTCGACGAGCTGATCGAGCGCCGCGGCTGGCGGGTGGGGGCCGCGTGCCCCGGCCGGGAGTCGCTCGCCGTCGCGCTGGCGAGCCTGGAACGGGTGGGCCACGCGGACTTCGGCGGCGCGCTCGACACCTACGCGGACGCGGCGGAGTCACTGGCGGTCGCCGACCTCGACTACGCGGTGGGCGGCGGCGACCGCGACGAACGGGTGGAACGGGCGATCGTCGGCACGGCGCTGGGCGGCGCGATGCTGGCGTCCCTGCGCCATCTCGCCCACGTCGACCGCTCGGCCCGCCTCCACGGCCACGGCCAGGCCCCGCACGCCTCCGCCGACACGGCCCCCCGGAACGGCGCCGGACCGCTGTGAGCCGACGCGGGCGCCGACGCCGGGCCTGATCCCGCGCGGAAGCGCTCCGGCCGGCACCCGCCGCCGACGATGCCCTTCGGGCCGCGCCCCGGCGGCCCCGCTGTCACGGCGGCGGGTGCGGGGTGCCCGGCCCCGGCGGGGTGACGTCGCGGGAGCGCGCCGGGAGCGGGGCCGACCCGCGCCGGGTGATGACGCTCCTGTGCCCGGCGGCGGGCGGTGCCGCCGGTTCCCGCGCCTGACTCCTGCTGCGCCCCTGTGGTGATCGACCGGCCCGGGGCGAGGGGTGAAGGGCCCGCGCCGGGTGGCGGCGGGTCGGGCCGTCGACCTGTGCCCGGCCGGGGTGTGCGGTCCTGTGGCGGCCCTACCGGGACGGGCCGGGCCGGGTGCACGGCCCCGTGGCGGCGGGCGGGACGGGCCGACTCGCGGGGGCCGGTCGGCCCGCCCGCGCCGGGTGGTGAAGGGTCCGGGCCCGGGTCGGGTGCACGGTCCCGTGGGTCCTGGCGGGATGGGCCGGTCCGGGTGGTGGCGTGCGGGTGGCGGTCCGGGGAGGGCGGGTGCCGTGTCCGGTTGGGGCGTGTGGTCCCGGGGTCGGCCGGCCAGCCGGGTCAGGTGCGACGGCCCGGGTCGGGTGCACGGTCCCGTGGGTCCTGGCGGGATGGGCCGGTCCGGGTGGTGGCGTGCGGGTGGCGGTCCGGGGGCGGCGGGTGCCGTGTCCGGCTGGGGCGCGTGCTCCCGGGGCGGTGAGCCCGGGTCGGCCGGCCAGTCGGGTCAGGTGCGACGGCCCGGGTCGAGTGCCGCGTCCGGCTGGGGTCCGTGCCCCCGGGGCGGCATGCCCCGGGCGGGTGGTGGTCGCGCGGCGGGGCCGACGAGGTCCGCGCCCGGTACGGGCGCACCGTCCCGTGGCGGTCGCCCGGGACGTCCGGTCAGGGAGGCCCGGCGCGGGGGCGGTGGGCCCCCGCCCCGGGCGGTCGTGGCCGCCGGGCAGGGGCCGCGGTGGGCGGGGGCGGGTCAGGCCGCCTGGCTCCGGGGCTGCTCCTGCTCCTGCTCGACGCGGTCGTTCCACTCGCGCTTCACCGCGCGCCACGCCTCGTCGCTCTGGCCGAGCCGCCAGTAGCCCGAGATCGACAGGTGCTCCCTCGGCACCGCGCGCTCCAGCCGCAGATGGCGGCGGAGCTCCTTCACCCAGCCGGCCTCGCCGTGGACGAAGGCGCACACCCGGCCCTCGGGGAAGTCCAGCGCGGTCACCGCCGCGACCAGGGCCTCACCGACCGGGCGCCCCGCGCGGTGGAGCCAGCGGACCGTGACGCCGTCCGGGGTGGCGATCTTCTGCTCGTCCTCGGGGCGCTCGACCTCGACCAGCGCGTGGACGACGGACCCGCCCGGCATGGCCTCCAGCGACGCGGCGATCGCGGGCAGCGCGCTCTCGTCCCCGACCAGCAGATGCCAGTCGGCCCCCGGCTCCGGGGCGTACGCGCCGCCCGGGCCGAGAATCCGTATCGTGTCGCCGACCTCGGCCCGCGCGGCCCAGGGGCCCGCGAGCCCCTCGTCCCCGTGCACCACGAAGTCGATCGTCATCTCGTGCCGTGCCGCGTCCCAGATCCGCACCGTGTAGGTGCGGTTCGCGGGCCACTGGGCGCGCGGGAACTCCGCCCGGACCCGGTCGATGTCGAACGGCTCCGGATAGCTCACCCCGGCGGGCGGGAACAGCAGCTTCACATAGTGGTCCGTGAAACCCTCCAGGGAGAACCCGGCCAGGCCCTCGCCCCCGAGGACGACCCGGACCATGTGCGGGGTCAACCGCTCGGTGTGGACCACACGCGCCTCGTAGGACGTCGGTGCCTTACGGGCCGGTCGTTCGGTCACGGCGGTCTCCCCTGGGCTCAGTAATCATGCTTAGGCAAGCCTAAGTTAACACCCCCCGGTGTGGATCTCAGCCCGGGAAGCCCGGGAAAGGGCTGGGGAAAGGCCGGGAAAGCCCGGGACATCCGGGACGGACGGGTGAAAGGCAGACAGGTGAACGGGGCAGCGGAAAAGCCTCAGCCCCGCAGGGTCGTCAACAGCCGCTGGAGCGCCCCGCCGAGCCCCCAGCGCTCGCCCAGCGCCGCCAGGGCCGCCGGGTCGCGCGGCGCGGAGGGCAGCGCCGGGTCGAAGGGCGGCAGCGGCGCGTCCGTGGCCACCCGGACCACCTTCGGCGCGACCGCCACATACCCCCGGGCCTCGTCCAGCCGCCTGCGCTGCGCCGGAGTCAGCCGGGACGCCGGATCGTCCACGGCGGCCATGATCCCGGCCAGATCGCCGAACGCGTCCAGCAGCTTCGCCGCCGTCTTCTCGCCGATGCCCGGCACCCCCGGGAGCCCGTCGCTCGGATCGCCCCGCAGCAGCGCCAGATCGGCGTAGCCGGGGCCGTCCACGCCGTACCTCTCCCGCAGCCAGCCCTCGTCGGTCGTCTGGAGCGTCCCCACGCCCTTCAGCGGATACAGCACCCGGCGCCCGCGCGCGTCGTCCACGAGCTGGAACAGATCGCGGTCCCCGGTGACGATGTCGACCGGCCCGGTGGCCCGCGCCGTCAGGGTGCCGATCACGTCGTCCGCCTCGTAGCCGTCCGCGCCGACCCGGGCGATGCCGAGCGCCTCCAGCACCTCGGCGATCACCGGCACCTGTGGCGTGAGCGTGTCCGGCGCCTCCTCCTCGTCGGGCCCCGCCTCCGTCTCGACCGCCACCCGGTGCGCCTTGTACGAGGGGATCAGCTCCACCCGCCAGTGGGGCCGCCAGTCGTTGTCCCAGCAGGCGACCAGATCGTCGGGGCGGTGGTCCTGGACCAGCCGCCCGATGAACTCCAGCAGCCCGCGCACGGCGTTGACGGGGGTGCCGTCCGGGGCCCTGACCGTGTCGGGGACCCCGAAGTAGGCCCGGAAGTAGAGGGAGGCGGTGTCGAGGAGCATCAGGCGTCGCGTCACACCCCCGATCATGCCGCACACCACCGACAGCCACCCCGGCACACCCGGACGGAACGTGAGCTGGGTCACTCTTCCGTTTGGTCCCGGCCGCCCGGGGCAGGCGCGGACCCGGAGCCGACCCCGTTGCCTGTTCAACGACTTGTCCCGGGGTGGCGCGGGCCGGTCCCGCCGGGCTCCACGGCCCGCCCGCCGGGGGTGGCGGACCGTCTCGTTCCAACGCGTGAGGTGTATGTGTCCAGGCTCCAGGCCGAACACGTCTACAAGGTGTTCGGCAGACGACCCGAGGAAGCGATCCCGAGGCTGGAAGGGGGTGCCGACCGCGAGGAACTGCGCGCAGACGGCACCACGGCGGCCGTGATCGACGCCTCCTTCACCGTCGAGCCCGGACAGATCTTCGTCGTGATGGGGCTCTCCGGCTCCGGCAAGTCCACCCTGCTGCGCATGTTGAACGGGCTGCTCGCCCCCACCGCGGGCCGGGTCCTCTTCGACGGACAGGACCTCACCTCGCTCACCCCGGCCGAGCTGCGGGCCGTCCGCTCCAGGAAGATCAGCATGGTCTTCCAGCACTTCGCGCTCTTCCCCCACCGCAGCGTGCTGGAGAACGCCGGGTACGGCCTGGAGGTGCAGGGCGTCCCCCGCCCCGAGCGCGACCGCCGCGCCGCCGAGGCCCTGGCCCTGGCCGGTCTCGCGGGCTGGGAGGACTCCTGGCCCGACGAGCTGTCCGGCGGTATGCAGCAGCGCGTGGGCCTCGCCCGCGCGCTCGCCACCGACGCCGACCTGCTGCTCATGGACGAGTCCTTCAGCGCCCTCGACCCGCTGATCCGCCGGGACATGCAGGACCAGCTCCTCCAGCTCCAGCGGACGCTCAAGAAGACGATCGTCTTCATCACCCACGACCTCAACGAGGCCATGCGGCTGGGCGACCGGATCGCCGTCATGAAGGACGGCCGGATCGTCCAGCTCGGCACCGCCGAGGACATCCTGGTGACCCCCGCGACCGACTATGTCGCCTCCTTCACCCAGGACGTCGACCGCTCCCGGGTGCTCACCGCCGGAGCGATCATGGCCGACGCCGCCGGGTCCGCGCCCGACGAGGTGCTGGCCGCCGCGCCCGCCACGGTCCGGGCCGACACCCCGATCGTCGAGCTGTTCACCCCGTGCTCCGTCAGCGGCGCGCCCGTCGCGGTCGTGGACGAGGACGACGCCCTCATCGGCATCGTCCCGCGCGCCCGGCTGCTCGCCGTCCTGGGCGAGCCCATGCCCCCCGTGGAGCCGTCCCCGCCCACCGGCGGCACCACGGACACCGGCACCACCGGCAGCACCGCCACCACCACCGGCGACGCGGTGAAGGCGGTGGCCGGCCGTGCCTAGGATTCCCCTCGGCGAGTGGGTCGACCGCACCGTCGACGCCCTCCAGATCCGTCTCGAATGGCTCTTCGACGCCATCAGCGCGGTCGTCACCGGTATGTACGACGCCGTCGACGCCGTGCTCTCCGCGCCCGAGCCGCTGCTCCTCGCGGGCATCCTCGCCGTCCTCGCCTGGTGGCTGCGCGGGCTGCTGGCCGGTGTCCTCTCCTTCGCGGGCCTCGCGCTGATCGACTCCGTCGAGCTGTGGGGGGAGGCCATGGCGACCCTCTCCCTGGTCCTGGTCTCCACCCTCTCCACGCTGGTCATCGCGGTGCCGCTGGGCGTCTGGGCCGCGCGCTCCCGCCGGGTCAGCGCGGTGGTCCGGCCGGTGCTGGACTTCATGCAGACCATGCCCGCGATGGTCTATCTGATCCCCGGGATCATCTTCTTCGGCGTCGGTGTGGTGCCGGGCATCATCGCCACGATCATCTTCGCGCTGCCGCCCGGGGTGCGCATGACCGAGCTGGGCATCCGTCAGGTGGACGGGGAGCTGGTCGAGGCCGCCGAGGCGTTCGGCACCACCCCCCGCGACACCCTGCTGCGGGTCCAGCTCCCGCTGGCCGTCCCGACCATCATGGCCGGGGTCAACCAGGTGATCATGCTGGGCCTGTCCATGGTCGTCATCGCGGGCATGGTCGGCGGCGGCGGACTCGGCGGCGCGGTCTACCGCGCGATCGGCAACGTCGACATCGGCCTCGGCTTCGAGGCCGGCGTCTCCATCGTCATCCTCGCCATGTACCTCGACCGGATCACCGGCGAGCTGGGCCGTCAGGTCTCCCCGCTGGGCCGCCGCGCCGCCGCCCGGGCCGGTGCCGCGTCCGGCGGGCGCCGGATCTGGAACCACCGCCCCCAGCCCGTGTTCGCGGTCGTCGGCGTGGTCGTCCTCGCCCTGATCGCCGGGGGCATGAGCGTCTTCGGCGAGGACCGGGGCGGCGGGAGCGCCGGCGGCTCCGGCGTCGGCGAGGGCCGGAAGGTCACCATCGGCTACATCCCCTGGGACGAGGGCATCGCCTCCACCTACCTCTGGAAGGAGGTGCTGGAGCGGCGCGGCTTCACCGTCCAGACCCAGCAGCTGGAGGCCGGGGCCCTCTACACCGGTCTCGCGGGCGGCCAGATCGACTTCCAGACCAACTCCTGGCTGCCGGTCACCCACGACCAGTACTGGAAGAAGTACGGCGACCGGCTCGAAGACCTCGGCTCCTGGTACGGCCCCACCTCGCTGGAGCTGGCCGTGCCCGCCTATGTCGACGGCGTCGACTCGCTGGCCGACCTCAAGGGCCGCTCCGGCACCTTCAAGGGCCGCATCATCGGCATCGAGCCCAGCGCCGGGATGATGCGCCTGCTCAAGGAGGAGGTCCTGCCCGCGTACGGACTGGAGGACGAGTACGAGGTCGTCGACGGCTCCACGCCCGGCATGCTGGCCGAGCTGAAGCGCGCGTACCAGAAGAAGGAGCCCGTCCTCACCACCCTCTGGTCGCCGCACTGGGCCTACAGCTCCTACCCGCTGAAGAAGCTGGGCGACCCGAAGGAGGCGTGGGGCAGCGGCGACATGGTCCACACCCTCGCCCGCAAGGGGTTCTCCTCCGACCACCCGGAGATCGGAGCCTGGCTGAAGGACTTCAAGTTGACCGAAAAGCAGCTGACCGGTCTGGAAGCCGAGATCCAGCGGGCCGGAAAGGGTGAGGAACAGACCGCCGTCCGTACCTGGCTGAAGAAGAATCCGCAGGTCGAGGACGCCATGGCACCGCTCTAGCCGACCCGGTGGCGCCCCCGGCGCCGTCACCCTCCGGAACGGGGTGGTTCTCGCCAGTGGCGGGGGCCGCCCCGTTCCGCTTCCCCTTCCGGCCCGTCCGCCGGACAATCGTATGCGCGCGGCCCGTGCCGGAAGCTGCGTATGGTGAGACAGGACCAGGAAGGGGAGCCCGGCGGATGGAAGCGAAGGACGGCAAGGACCCGAAGGAGACCGAGCGTCTTCGGGTGGGCGCCGCCGTGCGCAGGCGCAGGCGGGCGCTGGATCTCACGCTCGCCGCCGTCTCCGAGCGGAGCGGCCTGTCCGTCCCCTTCCTCAGCCAGGTGGAGAACGAACGGGCCCGGCCCAGCATGCGGTCCCTGGAACGGGTCGCCGACGCGCTGGAGACCACGGCGGCCAAGCTGATCGAGGCGTCCGACGCGGCCAGGACCGTCGCCGTCGTCCGCGCCGAGCCCCGCGCCGACGGCCTCCTCGGTGAGGAGCAGGACCCGCTGCCCCGGACCCGCCGACTGGTGCGCGGACGGCATCAGCTCGAAGCCCTGGAGTTCACCGGCGAGCACGACACCGACGGCGAGTTCCAGCACCGCAACGACGAGGTGATGTACGTCGCCGACGGCGCGGTGGAGGTCGAGGCCGAGGGCCGCGCCTACCGTCTCGGCCCCGGGGACACCCTCTTCCTCTCCGGGGGAGTGCTGCACCGCTGGCGGGCGACCGTGCCCGAGACCCGGGTCGTCGTCGTCACCGTCGCCGACCACATCGAGACACCCCCGGACGCCTGAGCGATGGCGGCGGCGCGGGCGGCGCGGGTGGTCTCGCTGGTGCCCTCGCTCACCGAGGCCGTGGCCGTGACCGCCCCCGGGCTGCTCGTCGGCGTCACCGACTGGTGCGACCACCCCCCGGACCTCGACGCCGTACGGATCGGCGGCACCAAGAACCCCGATGTCGCCGCCGTCCTCCGGCTGCGGCCCGATCTGGTGATCGCGAACGAGGAGGAGAACCGGCCCGCGGACCTCGCGGCGCTGCGCGCCGGGGGCGCCGAGGTGCTGGTGACCGAGGTGCGCGGACTCGATCAGGCCATCGCCGAGCTGGAGCGGGTCCTCGTCGGCGGCCTGGGGCTCCCCCGCCCGCGCTGGCTGGACGAGGCGGCCCGCGCCTGGGCCGCCGTGCGGCCGCCCGCGGACGGCCCGGTCGCCGCCGTGGTGCCGGTGTGGCGGCGCCCCTGGATGGTCCTCGGCCGGGACACCTTCGCCGGGGACCTGCTGGCCCGGCTGGGGGTGCGGAACGTCTGCGCGGGGCACTCCGAGCGCTACCCCCGGGTGCCCCTGGCGGAGCTTCGCGCGTCCGGTGCGGCGCTGGTGGTGCTCCCCGACGAGCCCTACCGCTTCACCGCCGACGACGGCCCCGAGTCCTTCCCCGGTCTGCCCGCGGCCCTCGTCAGCGGCCGTCATCTCACCTGGTACGGGCCCTCACTCGCCGAGGCGCCCGCCGTCCTCGGCGCCGCGCTGGCCGGTGCGTTGGGCGGCCCGCTCACGGGCGGCGGCGACCAGGGCGCGCGCCACCCGTAGGTCGTCGCCCATCTCCGGGTGCCACTGCACGCCCAGCACCCAGCCGCCGTCCAGCTCCACGGCCTCCACCGTCCCGTCCTCGGCGTGGGCGCTCACGGTCAGTCCGGGCGCGAGCACCGCCACGGCCTGGTGGTGGTAGGTGGGGACGTCGGCGGCCTCGGGGACGAGAGCGGCGTAACGGGTGCCGGGCACCGGTTTGACGGTGTGCGTCCCCAGCACGCCCACACCCCCGGTGTGGCCGTCCAGATGCTGCTGGAGGGTGCCGCCCAGGGCGACGTTGAGCAGTTGCATGCCCCGGCAGATGCCGAGCAGCGGCACCCCCTGGGCGATCGCCGCGTGGATGAGCGCGCTCTCCCAGGTGTCCCGCTCCCGCGCGGGCGGCCCGGTACGGGGGTCCGGCGCGGCCCCGTACCGGACGGGGTCCACGTCCGCGCCGCCCGCGATCACCAGGGCGTCCAGCCGGGACACGGTCTGGGCGGCGTACTCGGCCGCGTCGGGCGGCAGCAGGAAGGCCGCGGCCCCGGCCCGCTGGACGTGGGTGTGATAGGCGGCGGGCAGCAGCGCGGCGCCCATGGACCACACACCCCAGGAGGCGTGGTCGAGATAGGTCGAGATACCGATCAGCGGCTTCATGGTCACTTCCGTTCGAGTTCGGCCTCGGCCGCGGCGAGCGCCGCGAACTCCTCCTCGGGTGCCTGCGCGACCAGGCGGAACCGACTGTAGGTGGCGAAGTAGACGATCGCGACGGCGTACACGGCCAGCGCGATCAGGGCCGCCTGACGGTCCACCAGGAAGGTCGCCACGAGCGCGGCGAGGGCGAGGACCAGGGCGACGGCGGACGTGGCCGCGCCGCCGGGGGTGCGGTAGGGGCGGTGCAGTCCGGGTTCGCGGCGGCGCAGCACCAGATGGGAGAGGGCCATCAGGGCGTAGCTGATGGTCGCGCCGAAGACGGCGATGTTGAGCATGCGCGGACCGTCGCCGGTGGACGCGGCGAGGGCGAAGCCGATGGCGCCGGGGATCAGCAGCCCGAGGTAGGGCGATCTGCGGCTGCTGGTGAGGGAGAGGAAACGGGGCAGGTATCCGGCCCGGGAGAGGGCGAAGAGCTGGCGGGAGCCCGCGTAGATGAGGGAGAAGAAGGACGCGACGAGTCCGGCGAGGCCCGCGTAGTTGACGATCCGGCTCAGCGCGGTGGGCTCCCCGTCCGGCTGGAGCGCCTGGACGAGCGGGTCGCCGACGTCCTTGAGCGCGGCGGACCCGGCGGCGCCGGTCGCGGCGAGGAAGGTGATCAGGGCCAGCAGCGCGAGGATGCCGAGGGAGACGGCGAGCGCCCGGGGCAGGGAGCGGACGGGGTCCTTGGCCTCCTCGGCGGCGAGGGGGACGCCCTCGACCCCGAGGAAGAACCACATGCCGAAGGGGAACGCGGCCCAGATGCCGAGGAGTCCGTACGGCAGCCAGGAGCCGGAGCCGAAGGCGTCGGGGTCGGCGGGGATGTCGTTCAGCCGTCCCGCGTCGAACTCGGTGAACGCGCCGACGGCGAAGACCAGCAGCGCGGCGACGGCGATCACGGTGACGACCAGGCTGAAGCGCAGGGCCTCGCCGACGCCCCAGAGGTGGATGCCGATGAAGACGGCGAAGCAGGCGAGGTAGACGGGCCAGCCGGACTCCAGGCCGAACAGGCCGAGGGACTCGACGTAGTCGCCGATGAAGATGGAGATCGCGGCGGGCGCGAGGATGTACTCGATGAGGATCGCGGTGCCGGTGAGGAAGCCGCCGAGGGGGCCCAGCGCCCGGCGGGCGAAGCCGTAGCCGCCGCCCGCGGTGGGCAGGATCGCCGACAGCTCGGCGAGGGCGAAGACCAGACAGGCGTACATCACGCCCATGAGGAGGGTGGCGATCGCCAGACCGCCGAAGCCCCCTTTGGCCAGGCCGGTGTTCCAGCCGGAGAAGTCGCCGGAGACGACGTAGGCGACGCCGAGTCCGGTGAGGAGCAGCCAGCCGGCGCTGCCGCGGCGCAGCGCGCGCCGCTGGAGGTAGTCGTCGCCGGGGTGCCGCGAGGGCGACGGCGACAGCGATGACGGTGCCGGGTCCGGGGACGGGGCAGGCGGCGGGGAGGTGGTTCCTTCGGCCATGGGGCACTCCTGGCGTTCAAAGGTATAGGCGGACACCTTTGCGGCAGGAGCCGGTCCGGCGCAAGCCCCGGGGCACATCCGTCGTCCACCGCCGGGCCTGCGCGGACACGGGGACGGGGCGGGTCCCGGCGCGCGGGCGCCGCCCGGGGCCGGGTGCGGCGGCGGGGTGCGGCGCCGGGGCGGCATCCGGCCAGAGGCGCGGGGCGTGGTGCCGGGGCGGGTGGCACGGTTGCGCCGTCGGGCCGTGTGCCGGTGCGGCAGGGGCGCGGGGGCGGTCCCGCCGCCGGGGCGGGGGCGCGCCCCGTCAGGACAGAAAGCCGCGCAGCAGCGCCGCCGTGCCCTCGCAGTGCTCGCGCATGACCTCGCGGGCGCCGTCCGCGTCCCCGTCCAGGATCGCCTCGGCGAGCGCGGTGTGCTGCCGCTGCGAGTGCTCCAGATTGCGCACCAGCAGCGGGATGCAGTCCAGCAGATCGTTCAGGGTCGCGCGGACGGCCGCGTACCCGGCGGCGAGGCTCGGGGACCCCGACAGCTCGGCCAGGGTGAGGTGGAAGAGGGTGTCCTGGCGGCGGTAGCCGTCGAGCGGCGCGTCGTGGGTGGCCGCCAGCGCGGCCCGCAGCCGGTCGGCGTCCGCGCCGGTCAGACGGCGTCCGGCGGCCAGCCCCGCGGCCCCCGTCTCCAGGACCTCACGGAACCGGAGGGTGTCCTCCACATCGACGTCCGCGAGCCGCCGCCGCAGCTCCGCCCCGTCGGGGCGGACGGGGCGGGGCAGGACGAAGGTGCCGCCGTAGCGGCCCCGGCGGCTCTCCACGAGCCCCTGGTCGGCCAGGACTTTGAGCACCTCCCGCAGCGTGACCCGGCTTATCCCCATCCGCTCGGCGAGTTCCCGCTCGGCGGGCAGCCGTTCGCCGCCGGGCACCAGCCCGAGCCGGAGGAGCTGGAGGATCTGCTCCAGCGCCTCCTCGAAGCCGTTGCCCGCGCGCACGGGGCGCAGCACGGGGGCGAGCCGGTCGCCGGCGGCCGGCGCGGCGGTGCCCGCCGGACCGGTGACCGTCGGATCGGTGGTGCCCGCCGGACCGGTGACCGTCCGGTCGGCGCCCGGTGCGCCCGTGCCCGTCCGGCCGCCCACCGGCCCGGCACCCGCCGGATGATCATCCGTTGTCGCCACGTCGCAGTTCCCTCTTCCCAAGCAATGGTCTTCAGCAATACCTTATGGCTTCCGGCTGACCCAAGGAGGCACAACCCCGTGGCAGACCGCACACCCCCGCTCCCGGTCGAGGAGCTGCGTGCCCTCGTCGAGAGCGGCGAGATCGACACCGTGGTGCTCGCCTTCCCCGACATGCAGGGACGGCTCCAGGGCAAGCGGTTCGCCGCCCGGTTCTTCCTGGACGAGGTCCTGGAGCACGGCACCGAGGGCTGCAACTACCTCCTCGCCGTGGACACCGAGATGAACACCGTCGACGGCTACGCCATGGCCTCCTGG
Organism: Streptomyces clavuligerus; assembly: GCF_005519465.1. Lineage (NCBI taxonomy): Bacteria > Bacillati > Actinomycetota > Actinomycetes > Kitasatosporales > Streptomycetaceae > Streptomyces > Streptomyces clavuligerus. Next base: position 5,700,571 of record NZ_CP027858.1, read on the forward strand.
GACCGCGGCTACGGCGACTTCGCGATGCGGCCCGACCTCGCCACCCTGCGCCGGGTCCCCTGGCACGAGGGCACCGCCTTCCTCCTCGCCGACCTCGCCTGGGAGGACGGCGGACCGGTCCGCGCCGCGCCCCGGCAGATCCTGCTGCGGCAGCTCGAACGGCTGGCCGAGCACGGGCTGACCGCCCGCGTCGGCACCGAGCTGGAGTTCATCGTCTTCAAGGACACCTACGAACAGGCGTGGGACCGCGGCTACCAGGGACTGACCCCGGCCAACCAGTACAACATCGACTACTCCGTCCTCGGCACCGGCCGCATCGAGCCCCTGCTGCGCCGCATCCGCAACGAGATGGCCGCCGCCGGGCTGACCGTCGAGTCCGCCAAGGGCGAGTGCAACCCGGGCCAGCACGAGATCGTCTTCCGCTACGACGACGCCCTCGTCACCTGCGACCAGCACGCCCTCTACAAGACCGGGGCCAAGGAGATCGCCTCCCAGGAGGGCGTCTCCCTCACCTTCATGGCCAAGTACAACGAGCGCGAGGGCAACTCCTGCCACATCCATCTCTCCCTCGCGCACACGGGCGGCGCGAGCGCCATGGCCGGGGAGGGGCCCGGCGGCATGTCCCCCCTGATGCGGCACTTCCTCGCCGGACAGCTCGCCGCGCTGCGGGAGTTCTCCCTGCTGTACGCGCCCAACATCAACTCGTACAAGCGGTTCCAGCCCGGGACCTTCGCGCCCACGGCGGTCGCCTGGGGGTACGACAACCGCACCTGCTCCCTGCGGGTCGTCGGCCGCGGGCCCTCGCTGCGCTTCGAGAACCGGCTCCCCGGCGGCGACGTCAACCCCTACCTGGCCGTCGCCGGAATGATCGCCGCCGGGCTGCACGGCGTGGAGCAGCGGCTCGAACTGCCCGAGGAGTGCGCGGGGAACGCGTACACCACGGAGTGCGCGCAGGTCCCCACCACCCTGCGCGAGGCCGCCGAGCTGTGGGACAACAGCACCCTGGCCAAGGCCGCCTTCGGCAGTGAGGTCGTGGCCCACTACAGCAACATGGCCCGGGTCGAGCTGGCCGCCTTCGACGCCGCCGTGACCGACTGGGAGCTGCGCCGCTCCTTCGAACGACTGTGACGTCCGTGACGCCCGTGACGAACGAGCCGACCGATCCGACCACGACGACCGATCCGACCACGACGACCGAGATGACCGAGGCGAACGTGACCAGTGCGAGGACTGAGAGGGACGACGACGTGTCCGTGCCAGGGACCACGACCGGCCCGAGCGCCCACGAGGTGCTCAACCCGGCGACCGGCGAGGTCGTCGCGACCGTACCCGCGACCACCCCCGAGGAGGTCGACGCCGCCGTCGGCCGCGCCGCGCGGGCCCAGCGCGCGTGGGCGGCCCTCGCCCCCGCCGACCGGGCCCGGCTGCTGCGCCGCTTCGCCGCCGCCGTCGACGCGCGGGCCGAGGAACTGGCCCTGCTGGAGGTCACGGAGGCCGGACACACCATCGGCACCGCCCGCTGGGAGGCCGCCAACGTCCGCGACGTCCTCGACTTCAGCGCCGGGGGAGTGGAACGCCTCAGCGGACGGCAGATCCCCGTACCCGGCGGCCTGGACATCACCCTCCTGGAGCCGCTGGGCGTCGTCGGGGTGATCGCGCCCTGGAACTACCCCATGCCCATCGCCGCCTGGGCCACCGCCCCCGCCCTCGCCGCCGGGAACGCGGTCCTCCTCAAGCCCGCCGAGACCACCCCGCTGACCGCGCTCCGCCTCGCGGAGATCGCCCTGGAGGCGGGCCTGCCGCAGGGCCTCTTCCAGGTGCTCCCCGGCGCGGGCGACGTCACCGGCACCGCCCTCGTCGACCACCCCGGCGTCGCGAAGATCGTCTTCACCGGCTCCACCCGGGTCGGCAAGGAGATCATGGCCCGGTGCGCCACACAGGTGAAGCGGGTCACCCTGGAACTCGGCGGCAAGAGCCCCAACATCGTCTTCGCCGACGCCGACCTCGAAGCCGCCGCCGCGGCCGCGCCCATGTCGTTCCTCGACAACAGCGGACAGGACTGCTGCTCCCGCACCCGCATCCTGGTGCAGCGCTCCGTGTACGACCGCTTCCTCGAACTGCTCGCCCCCGCCGTCGAGTCCGTCGTCGTCGGCGACCCGCTCGACGAGAACACCCAGATGGGCCCGCTGATCTCACAGCGCCAGCTCGACCTGGTCCGCTCCTACGCCGGAGCCGGGCTGCCCGGCATCCGGGGCACCGCGCCCACCGGGCCCGGCTTCTGGTTCCCGCCGACCGTGCTCACCGGCCTCGCGCCCGACGCCCCGGCGGTCCGCGAGGAGATCTTCGGACCGGTCGCCGCCGTCCTGCCGTTCGAGGACGAGGAGGACGCCGTCCGCCTGGCCAACGCCACCGAGTACGGGCTCTCCGGCTCCCTGTGGACCCGTGACATCGGCCGCGCCATCCGCGTCTCCCGCGCCGTCCAGGCCGGGAACCTCTCCGTCAACTCCCACAGCAGCGTCCGCTACTGGACGCCGTTCGGCGGCTTCAAGCAGTCCGGCCTCGGCCGGGAGCTGGGCCCCGACGCGCTCGCCGCATTCACCGAGACCAAGAACGTCTTCTTCAGCACGGAGGCATGACCACCCATGACCGAGACCCCTGTCTGCCGCCGCCTGGTGGGCCGCACCGCCGTCGTCACCGGCGCCGGAAGCGGCATCGGACTCGCCACCGCCCGCAGGCTCGCCTCCGAAGGGGCGAACGTCGTCTGCGGCGACATCGACGAGACCGCGGGCAAGGCCGCCGCCGAAGCCGTCGGCGGGACCTTCGTCCGCGTCGACGTCACCGACGCCGAGCAGGTCGAGGCGCTCTTCAGAACCGCCTACGACACCTATGGCTCCGTGGACATCGCGTTCAACAACGCGGGCATCTCCCCGCCCGACGACGACTCCATCCTCACCACCGGACTCGACGCCTGGAAGCGCGTCCAGGACGTCAACCTCACCTCCGTCTACCTCTGCTGCAAGGCCGCCATCCCCTACATGCAGCGCCAGGGCCGCGGCTCCATCATCAACACCGCCTCCTTCGTGGCCATCATGGGCGCCGCGACCTCGCAGATCTCCTACACCGCGTCCAAGGGCGGCGTGCTCGCCATGTCCCGCGAGCTGGGCGTGCAGTTCGCCCGCGAGGGCATCCGCGTCAACGCGCTGTGCCCGGGGCCCGTCAACACCCCGCTGCTCCAGGAGCTGTTCGCCAAGGACCCCGAGCGGGCCGCCCGCAGGCTGGTGCACATCCCCGTGGGCCGGTTCGCCGAGGCCGAGGAGATCGCGGCGGCCGTCGCCTTCCTCGCCAGTGACGACGCGTCGTTCGTGAACGCGACCGACTTCCTCGTGGACGGCGGTATCGCCGGGGCGTACGTCACCCCGCTGTAGCCGGTGCCGGACACCGGGCGGGGGCCCACCCGCGCACCCGTGCGCCGGTGGGCCGGTTCACCGGTTCACCGGTTCACCGGTTCACAGGAAGGTGTGCCCCTCGCCCCGGTACGTCGGGACCGCGGCCGTCACCCGGTCCCCGTCGATCAGATGCAGCGCCGCGAACCGCTCGCACAGCTCACCGGCCTTGGCGTGCCGGAACCACACCTTGTCCCCGATCAGCAGATCGTCCGCCGCCGACCCCAGCAGCGGGGTCTGCACCTCGCCCGCGCCCTCCCGGGCCTCATAGCGCAGCCCCTCGGGCAGATACGGCACCGGCGCCCGGTCGGCGCCCGTCACCCCCGACGCCGGATAGCCGCCGCCGAGCACCGTCACCACGCCCACCCCCGGGCGGCGCACCACCGGCTGCGCGAAGAGTGCCGCCGGACGCCCGGTGAACGAGGTGAAGCCGTCGAACAGCCGGGGCTGGAAGAGCCCCGAGCCCGCCGCCACCTCGGTCACCGCCGCCTCCGCCGCCGTGTACTGCACACTGCCGGTGCCGCCGCCGTTGACGAACTCCAGCTCCGGGGCGACCGCGCGGACCGCGCGCACCGCCCGGTCCCGGCGCGCCGCCAACTCCGCCCGGGAGACCCGCTGGAAGGCCCGGACCGCCCGGGACAGCAGCGGCGCGCCCGGGGCCCGGTCGGGGACCCCCGCGATGTGCGCCTCGTACGCCATGATCCCCACCAGCCGGAACCCGGGCCTGCGCACCACCGAACGGGCCAGCTCGGCCAGATGCTCCGGGGCCGCCAGCGGGGACCTGCGCGCCCCCACCCGTATCCGCCCGCCGAGCAGCCGGAACGCGGTGTCCAGCTCCAGACAGACCCGGACCTCCTCCCGGCCGCCCGACCGCGCCGCGTCGATCAGATCGAGCTGCGCCACGTCGTCCACCATCACGGTCACCGCCGCCGCCGACCGGGGGTCGCCCGTCAGCTCCGCGAACGCCGCCCGGTCGGCGGAGGGGTACGCCAGCAGGACGTCCCCGAACCCGGACCGGGCCAGCCACACCGCCTCGGGCAGGGTGAACGCCATCACCCCCGCGAACCCGTCCTTCTCCAGCACCCGTTCGAGCAGTGCCCGGCAGCGCACCGACTTGCTGGCGACCCGGACCGGCTTGCCGCCCGCACGCCGGACGAGATCGTCCGCGTTGGCGTCGAAGGCGTCCAGATCCACCACGGCGAGCGGAGCGTCGAGATGCGCGGTGGCCCGGTCGTAACGGGCCCGGTCGGCTGCTCGGGGCGTCATGGGCCGAGCGTGCCAGAAGCCCCTACCGGACGGTAGGGGAAGTACGGGGGGATCTACGGGGCAGATCACCACGGAGCCGGGTCCGTGGTCCCTCCGTGAGCGGCGGAGCCCGTAAAGTGACGACGCAGGCGATGAGCGGACCGGCACGCCCGGCAGGGGCCACCGCCGGTGCGGGCGGTGGAGAGACGGGGGCGGGCATGAGCACGGACACACCACGCCCTCCGCACCCCGGCGCCATACGCCCCCCGGGCGCCGCGATACCCCCCACCGCCGCCCGGGACACCACCGGGATACGCCCGGGTACGGCGGCCCGTCCCTCCCCCGGGACTCCACCGGCGGCCGGGCCCGCTCCCGCGCGTCCGCCGTCCGCACGGCCCCCGCGTGCGGGCCGCCCGTCCGCCGGTGACGCTCCCGCGGACGGGTCTGTCGTATCGCCGCCGGGGGCGGAGGTGCCGTCCGCCGGCGGTGGCGGCCACGGGGCGCGGGGCGCGCAGACCACGGGGATACGGTCCGGCGACGGTTCGCCGTACGGGCTCTTCCCGGGTGCGGATGACGTTTCGTCGGGTCCGGGCCCGGTGGGTTCCGGGGATGTCGTGGTCCGTCCGTCGTACGGGGTCGTACCGGTGGCCGGGGCCGGGGTGCCGTCGTCCGCCGGTGACGCTCCGGTCGGCTCGGGGCCGCGGGCGGACGGGTCGGCCGCTCCGGGCGCGTACCCCGCAGGGATACGGTCCGGTGACGGTTCGCCGTACGGGTTGTCCCCGGCTGCGGGTGGTGCCCGGTCGGGTTCCGGGGTGTTGCCGTCCGCCGGTGGTGTTCGTGCGGACGGGTCTGTCGTACCGCCGCGGGAGGTGGGGATGCCGTTCGACGGTGGTGGCGGCCACGGTGCGCAGACCACCGGGATACGGCCCGCCGTGGCTTCCCCGGTGGGTCCGGGGCCGTCGGCTGGTGCGGAGCGGGCCCGTGGCGGGCCGGGCGGAGAGGTGCCGGTACGCGCGTCCCGTGCCGGGCGCGACGGGGAGCCGCCGCGCCCGGCCCACGGCGGCGCGGGACTGCCGTCGTCCGGCGGGGCGGCGCGGGTGCGGCGGCCCCTGGCGGGGCCGCTGCCCGACGAGGCGGGTGTCCGGCGCGCGGGGGGCATTCCGCCGCAGCGCCCCCCGGCAGCCCCCGGACCCGCCGGGCGTTCCCGCGCGGAGGACGGGACGTACCGCCGGCCGCTGCCCGCACGGCCCGGCGCGGGGCCGCTGCCCGCCGAGGAGGACCGCCGGGCGCGCCCGGCGGGGGGAACACCGCGGTGGGCCACGGGGGAGTGGTCGTACGGGAACGCGGTCCGCGCGGTGCCGCAGCACCGGCGTTCGCCCCGGCGGACCCTCGCCGCCGCCGTCTGCGGTCTGCTCGGCCTCGGCCTCATCGGCGCCGCCGTCACCGGGCCCAGGCTCACCGGCGACTCCAGCGCCGACAGCCCCGAGGAGTCCGCCTACGCGACGGCGCGCACCCTGTGGCACAGCGCACCGGTGGACACGCTCTTCCCCCGCACCCTCCACGGCGGCGGCGCGGGCCCCGGGCGCGCCGACCGCGTCTGGACCCGGGTCGCGGTCGCGCCGGACGCGGACTGCGTCTCCCAGCTCCCGCCCGCGCTGCTGACCGCGCTCCGGCCGACGGGCTGCTCCCGGGTGCTGCGGGCGACCTACACCGACGCCACCGCCAGCCATGTGACCACCGTCGGCCTGGTCTTCACCGAGGGGGACGCGACCGCCATGCGCGCCCTGGCGGCCCGGTTCGAACGGGACGACCTGGCCCGTGACGTGGAGCTGCTGCCCCGTACCCTGCCCGCGCCCGGCACCGTCGCCGAGCGGTTCGGCCGGGACCAGCGGGCGAGCTGGACCGTCGAGGCGCTCACCGAGGCGCCCGTCGTCGTCCAGGCGGTCTCCGGGTTCGCCGACGGCCGCCCCGTCGCACAGCCGCAGCCCGCCAGCGACGCCCGCGCCCGGGGCGCGCGGACCGCACCCGCGCAGGCCGGGCTCGGGCACGAGGCCCAGGGCCTCGCGGACGCCGTCACCCGCGCCCTTCGGACAGCACTGCGCACCGCGGCGGCCGGGAACGAGGGGACACGATGACCGCCCAGCCGCCCCCCCGACGGCCCCACCGGCCGCGCACCGGCCGCGCCGTCACCGGCGCCACCCGGGTCGCCGCGCTGCTCACCACCACCGTGCTCGCCCTGCTGCCCGCCGTGCCCGCGCACGCCGACGGCAGCGGCATACGGCCCCAGCAGTGGGGCCTCGACGCGCTGAACACCGAGGAGGCATGGCGGACCACCCGGGGCGCGGGCGTCACCGTCGCCGTGCTCGACACCGGCGTCGACGACCGGCACCCCGACCTCGTGGGCAACGTCCTGCCCGGCAAGGACTTCATCGGCTTCGGCGCGCACCGGGGCGACCGCCCCTGGGCCCGGCACGGCACCGCCATGGCCGGGATCATCGCGGCGCACGGACACGGCCCCGGAGCGGCCGACGGCGTCATGGGCATCGCCCCCGAGGCCAGAATCCTGCCCGTGCGGGTGATCCTCGAAAGCGGTGACACGGCCCGGGAGAAGGCCCGCGGCACCCGGGGCTCCGCCCTCGCCGAGGGCATCCGCTGGGCGGCGGACCGGGGCGCGGACGTCATCAATCTCTCCCTCGGCGACGACAGCGAGTCGGCGCACGCGGAGGCCGGGGAGGACGCCGCGGTGCAGTACGCGCTCGCCAAGGGCGCGGTGGTCGTCGCGTCGGCGGGCAACGGCGGGGAGAAGGGCGACCGGATCTCCTATCCGGCCGCCTACCCGGGGGTGATCGCCGTGACGGCGGTCGACCGCTTCGGCGGCCGGGCCCCCTTCTCCACCCAGCGCTGGTACGCCACGGTCAACGCGCCCGGCGTCGACGTGATCATCCCGGACCCGGACGGCAAGTACTACCAGGGCTGGGGCACCAGCGCCGCCGCCGCCTTCGTCTCCGGGGCCGTGGCGCTGATCCGTTCCGCGTATCCGGAGCTGACCCCGGCCCAGGTGAAGTCGGTGCTCACCCGGACGGCCCGGGACAGCCCCGCGGGCGGGCGGGACGACGCCAGGGGATACGGGACGGTCGACCCGGCGGCGGCGCTCGCCGAGGCGGCGCGGACCCGCCCGGCGGACCCCCGCAGGGCCACGGCGGGCTACGACCGGCGGTACTTCGGCCCCGGGCCGGAGCCCCGGCGGCCCGACGCCGAACCGGCCCGCTGGCTCGCCCCGGCCGGCGGCGTCGCGGGCGCGCTGGCCCTGGCGGCGGCCGTCCTCCTCCGGCGCACCCCCCGCACGGCCCCGGCGGAACACTGACGGGCACCCGGTCGCACGCGGCGCCCGGCCCACCGGGCCCGGCCGGACCGGGGCGCCGCCCGCGCTGCCCGTCAGCGCGGCCGGACCACCGGGGCGGCGGTGCCCAGCGCCGCCCGCACGGCGTCCTCCACGGCCGCGACACCCGCCTCCAGCGTGGGATGCCCCTCCGACAGCACCGCGACGGGACGTCCCCCCGCCGCCCGGCCCACGGAGTGGACGACCCACAGCCCGGTGGCGCTCATCGGCATCCAGCCGTTCTTCAGCGCCCAGCCCGCCCCGGCCGCCGAGACGCCCCAGCTCTGCCCGGGGTCGATCTCCGTCATCAGGGACGCCAGCGGGGCCAGCTCGGGACGGCCGCCGCCGAGGACCGCCGTCATCAGGGCGAGCTGATCCCGCGCGGTGGTCCGGGTCAGGCCCCAGGCCCGGTGGGCCCGGGTGGCGGTGAGACCGAGCCGGGCATGCCAGGCGTCCAGGCCCTCCGGCCCGCCGATGGCGGCGTACAGCTCGCTCGCCGCCTCGTTGTCGCTGTGCACGATCATCAGCCGGGCCCGCTCCCGCTCCCGCGCGTCCAGCGGGCGGCCCTGCTGGAGCCGCGCCGCCAGCAGGGAGACCTTGACGATGCTGGCGCAGGGGTAGGCGCGGTCCGCGTCGCCGTACGACCGCTCGGACAGGGCCACCGAGACAGAGGCAGTCATGAGGGGGAGGTTAGGACACCGGCCCGGACGGCTGAAGACCCGTGGCCGGACCCCCAGGCGTCCGGCCCCGGGCGCGGGAGCGCCGCGGACGCGGACTACGCTCGACCCGTGGCGCTCAAGAACATCCCCGACCCCGGCTTCTCCGACGACGACGGAACCGCCGACCCCCGGCTCACGGCGGCCCTCGCCGCCTGGGCCCAGGACCGCACCGCCGAGCGGCCGGTGCTCGAAGCCCTCCAGGGGGCCCGTCTGCTGGTCCCCGTCGTCGCCCTCCTCGGCGAGGTCGAGGTGGACGGGAACGGGCTGCGGCGCGAGAAGACCAGCGAGATGGCCGTCCCCACGCTGACCGCGGGCGACCGGCGGGCCCTGCCCGCGTTCACCTCGACCGCGTCGCTCGCCCGCTGGGACCCGGCGGCCCGCCCCGTCGCCGTCCCGCTGCACCAGGCGCTCCAGGCGGTGGCCCACGAGAAGGCCGACACCCTCGTCCTGGACCTGGCAGGACCGGTGCCGTACCAGCTCACCGGGCCCGCGCTGCTCGCCCTCGCGGAAGGCCGCACCAGCGCCGACCCGCTGGAGGACCCGGCGGTCGCCGAGGCCGTGCGCGCGGTGGTGGCGGCCGAGCCCGCCGTCGCCCGCGCCCATCTGGGGCCGGGCAGTGCCGACGGCATCGTCGCGCTGGTGCTCACCCCGGACACGGCGCCGGGCTCCCAGCACGCCGTGGCCCGCCGGGTCGCCGAGGCGCTGGCGGGCCACGACGTGCTGAGGGCCCGCCTGGTGCGGGGCCTCGACCTGGCACTCCTGCCGGCCGGTGCCACCCCTCCGGGCGAGCCCTTGTTCGTTCGCGAGTAGCGGCCCCGCAGGGCCGTGCGGCCGTCCGCACGGCCCGCTGCCGACGGGTCAGCCGTAGACCGGCCCGGTGTACTTCTCACCCGGCCCCTGGCCCGGCTCGTCCGGCACCAGCGACGCCTCGCGGAAGGCGAGCTGGAGCGACTTCAGCCCGTCCCGCAGCGGTGCCGCGTGGAACGAGCTGACCTCGGTGGTGCTGGCGTCGAGCAGCCCGGCCAGGGCGTGCACCAGCTTGCGGGCCTCGTCGAGGTCCTTGTGCTCGTCGCCCTCCTCGGTCAGGCCGAGCTTGACGGCGGCGGCGCTCATCAGGTTCACCGCGACCGTGACGATCACTTCGACGGCCGGGACCTCGGCGATGTCGCGGGCCAGGGCGGTGAAATCCGGGGCGTCGGCGGCCGGGCCGGCCCCGGTGGGTGCTGCGGTCGGGGTGGTGTCACTCATGCGGCCCACGATAGGCCGCCGCCCCCGGCCTCCGCCGTCCGGGTCGTCCGCATCCGGGACACGACCGCCGGTTGGTCCCTTCCGGACGGAGCTGCTAACCTTGTGTGACGACCGGCTGGACGCGACTGTGTCCGGCCCACAAGTGGAGGCTCCGATTCTCCCACCTTGCCGCCCTCGGGGCGGCGGGTCACCGGTCACGCGGCACCCATCGTTCCGTACGGACGATGGAGCCGCTGATACGCGCCCCGCGGTTGCCGCGGCGGTGCTCCGGTAGCAATGGAGCAGCCGCCTGTGTCCCGTCCGGGGCATTTTTCGTGTTCCGGCGCGGTTGGTCTTACCAAACAGACGTTGCGCGGTTGTCTGCCAGTCAGCCGCGCAGTGCTACCGAGGAGGATCCATCAGCGCCGAGCCCCGCATCAACGACCGGATTCGCGTTCCGGAAGTGCGGCTTGTCGGTCCCAGCGGCGAGCAGGTCGGAATCGTCCCGCTCGCCAAGGCACTGGAGCTGGCACAGGAGTACGACCTCGACCTGGTCGAGGTCGCGGCGAACGCCCGGCCGCCCGTGTGCAAGCTCATGGACTACGGGAAGTTCAAGTACGAGTCGGCCATGAAGGCCCGTGAGGCGCGCAAGAACCAGGCGCACACGGTCATCAAGGAGATGAAGCTCCGGCCGAAGATCGACCCGCACGACTACGACACCAAGAAGGGTCATGTCGTCCGGTTCCTCAAGCAGGGTGACAAGGTCAAGATCACGATCATGTTCCGTGGTCGTGAGCAGTCCCGCCCCGAGCTTGGCTTCCGTCTGCTCCAGCGTCTCGCTTCCGATGTCGAGGACCTCGGATTCATCGAGTCGAACCCGAAGCAGGACGGCCGGAACATGATCATGGTTCTTGGCCCGCACAAGAAGAAGACCGAGGCCATGGCCGAGGCGCGTGAGGCCCAGGCCGCACGCAAGGCCGATCGCGACGCGAAGGCCGGCCAGCAGGCCGCCGCCGCGCCCGAGGAGCCGTCCGAGGGGTGACCCCGAGGGGCCGCCTCCCCGGGCGCCCCGGGTCCCGCCCGGATCAGACATCAAGCATCTGACGCTCCCCGCTCTCCGGTGCCCCGGTACCGGGGGAGAGCGCCACTGACGAGGAGATAACGGCGCGATGCCGAAGAACAAGACGCACAGCGGTTCCAAGAAGCGCTTCAAGATCACCGGCTCCGGCAAGGTGCTCCGTGAGCGCGCCGGCAAGCGCCACCTGCTGGAGCACAAGCCGTCCACGCTGACGCGTCGCCTCACGGGCAACGCTGAGATGGCTCCGGGCGACGCCAAGAAGATCAAGAAGCTTCTCGGCAAGTGACGCACCGGTGTCCCGCCCTCCGCTGACGGGGGCGACGGGGCACGCAGGAGACGTCGAGACCGGGACCTATTCGAATTCGGGTCGGGTGATCAGAGCATGAGCACCGACCCCGCTACAAGGAGTTAATCAAGTGGCACGCGTCAAGCGGGCAGTCAACGCCCACAAGAAGCGCCGGGCGATCCTGGAGCAGGCCAGCGGCTACCGCGGTCAGCGTTCGCGCCTGTACCGCAAGGCCAAGGAGCAGGTCACCCACTCGCTGGTCTACAACTACAACGACCGCAAGAAGCGCAAGGGCGACTTCCGTCAGCTGTGGATCCAGCGGATCAACGCCGCGGCCCGCCTGAACGGCATGACCTACAACCGCCTGATCCAGGGTCTGAAGGCCGCCAACGTCGAGGTGGACCGCAAGATCCTGGCGGAGCTGGCCGTCAACGACGCCAACGCGTTCGCCGCGCTGGTCGAGGTCGCGCAGAAGGCCCTGCCGGCCGACGTCAACGCGCCGAAGGCCGCCGCCTGAGCCTCGCGCCGAGGTGTGTGCTTTCCGGACCCGCAGGCTTCGGCCTGCGGGTCCGGTGCTGTCTGCGGCACACCGCCCCGTACCCGCGGTGCCCGTCCGGGTGACCCCGTACGGACGGGCCCCCGCGCCGACGCACCGCACCGACGAACCGTGCCGACGAAAGTGAGTCCATGGCCGCCCCCGAGTTGATCTCCCCGCGCTCCCCCCGGGTCGCCGCCGCCCGACGGCTGGCGAAGCGGAACTTCCGCGGCAAGGACCGGCTGTTCCTCGCCGAGGGGCCGCAGGCCGTGCGCGAGGCGGCCGGCCACCGCTCCGGCGGTGAACCCACGCTGACCGAGCTGTTCGCGACGGTCGAGGCCGCCGAGCGGTACGCGGACATCGTCGGCGCAGCCCGGGCCGCCGGGGCCCGGGTGCACCTCGCGGGCGAGGACGTGATCACGGACATCTCCACCACGGTCACCCCGCAGGGCCTCGTCGGCGTCTGCCGCTTCCTGGACTCCCCGTTCGACGCCGTCGTCCGCTCCCGTCCCACGCTCGTCGCGGTGCTCGCGAACGTCCGCGACCCCGGGAACGCCGGGACCGTGCTGCGCTGCGCCGACGCCGCCGGAGCCGACGCCGTGGTCCTCACCGACGCCTCCGTCGACCTCTACAACCCCAAGGCCGTCCGCGCCTCCGTCGGCTCCCACTTCCATCTGCCGGTGGCCGTCGGCGTGCCCGTCGAGCGGGCCGTCCAGGGGCTGCGGGAGGCCGGGGTGCGCATCCTCGCCGCCGACGGCGCGGGCGAGCACGACCTCGACGCCGAGCTGGACGCGGGCACCATGGGCGGCCCCACCGCGTGGATCTTCGGCAATGAGGCATGGGGGCTGCCCGAGGAGACCCGGGCCCTCGCCGACGCGGTCGTCCGCGTCCCCATCCACGGCCGGGCGGAGAGTCTGAACCTGGCGACCGCCGCGGCCGTTTGTCTGTATGCCTCGGCGCGCGCCCAGCGCACGGGGGGCGCGCGCTGAAGCGGAGGGCAGGGGCCAGGGGCTCGCGGTGACCGCGGGGCCCACCGCGGCGGGACTACCCGCTCGGGGGCTCCGCACCGTCACATCCAGCTAGTAGGGTGCGGGCTCGGGGGCCCACTGAACGTCGGCCGAGAGGTGGGGACAAGGGGATGAGTGTCGGGACGAGCAGGCCCGCGGAGACACCTGCCGCGTTGCTGAGCCCCATCGGTGAGCCCGGCCCCGCGCCAGGCCCCGGGGTCTCTCCCGCCGCCCCGCCCCCCGGCGTCCCCGACGGGGCGGTGACCGCGTCCGCCGCGGGCCCCCGGGCCGTCTGCGGCGGCTCCCGTGACCGCACCGGGGTCGATCTCGGCCTCGGCCCGGGGCTCGACCCCGACGACCTCCCCGACGGCCTGGTCGTCGTCGACGAGGGGGGCCGGGTGATCTGCTTCAACGCCGCCGCGGCCCGGATCGCCGCCGTACGGGCGGGGGACGTCATCGGCCGCCCCCTGGAGAAGGCCCTGCCGCTGGAGGACCTGAAGGGCCGCCGCTGGTGGGCGCTGACCGACCCGTACGGGGGGCTCGCCACCCGGGTGGGCCAGCCCGAGCGCAATCTGCTGCTGCCCGGCGGGCGCGAGGTCCTCGTCTCCGCGCGGTATGTGCGGGAACGGCCCACCGGACCGGTGCGGCGGCTGGTGGTCACCCTGCGGGGCACCGAGGCCCGGCGCCGCACCGAACGCAGCCACGCCGAGCTGATCGCCACCGTCGCCCATGAGCTGCGCTCCCCGCTGACCTCGGTGAAGGGCTTCACGGCCACCCTGCTCGCCAAGTGGGAGCGGTTCACCGACGACCAGAAGCGGCTGATGCTGGAGACCGTCGACGCCGACGCCAGCCGGGTCACCCGGCTGATCGCCGAGCTGCTCGACATCTCCCGGATCGACTCCGGCCGGCTGGAGGTGCGCCGCCAGCCCGTGGACATCGCGGCGGCCGTGGGCCGCCATGTCCAGGCCCATATGGCGAGCGGCCAGGGCTCGGACCGTTTCTTCGTCCGGGTCCGCCGGGGGCTGCCCGCCCTGTGGGCCGACCCCGACAAGATCGACCAGGTGCTCGGCAACCTCCTGGAAAACGCCGTGCGCCACGGCGCCGGAACCGTCACCATCGAGGTGGCACCGGTCGCCGCGACCGGTGGGGAGAGCGGCGCGGAGAGAGGGACGGCGGTCACCGTGAGCGACGAGGGCCCCGGTATCCCGGAGGAGTCCATGAGCCGGGTCTTCACCCGTTTCTGGCGGGGCAGCAAGCGCGGCGGCACCGGTCTCGGCCTCTACATCGTCAAGGGCATCGTCGAGGCGCACGGCGGCACGATCACCGTCGGGCGCGGGCCCGGCGGCGGCGCGGAGTTCCGATTCACCCTGCCCGTGGGCGTCCCGGCCGCTCTGGCCTGAGCCCCGCGGGCTTCCCCGCGGCGGGGCCCGTAGCCCCGCCGCCGCCGGGCCGGGGCGCCTCGCCGGACCCTCGCAACGGGCGGTCGCCGGGCCACGGGCCCCCGCCCGCCCTTTAGACTCGGCCTTTGGCACCTGTGTCGCGTCCCGGACGCCGGGCGGCGCGGTCAGGCCCGGGGGTGTCCCCCGGTAAAGGCAGCATCCAGCGCAGCACCAGCCAATCGGAAACACGGGAAGAGATGTCGGCACCCAACAAGTCGTACGACCCGGTCGAGGTCGAGGCACTGAAACCAGAAGAGATCGAGCGCATGCGGGACGAGGCGCTCGCCGCCTTCGCCGCCGCGGGCGACCTCGAAGCCCTCGCCCACGCGAAGGTCGCGCACACCGGCGGGACCTCGCCGCTCGCGCTCGCCAACCGTGAGATCGGCGCCCTGCCGCCGCAGGCGAAGGCCGAGGCCGGCAAGCGCGTGGGCATGGCCCGGGGCGCGGTGAGCAAGGCGCTCGCCGCCCGCCAGACCGAGCTGGAGGCCGAGCGCGACGCCCGGGTGCTGGTCGAGGAGGCGGTCGATGTCACGCTGCCCCACGACCGGGTGCCCGCCGGTGCCCGCCACCCGCTCACCACGCTCTCCGAGCGCATCGAGGACATCTTCGTGGCCATGGGCTACGAGGTCGCCGAAGGCCCGCAGATCGAGGCCGAGTGGTTCAACTTCGACGCGCTGAACATCGGCCCCGACCACCCCGCCCGGGGCGAGCACGACACCTTCTTCGTCGCCGCCCCCGACGGCTCCGCCGACTCGGGCCAGGTGCTGCGGACCCACACCTCCCCGGTGCAGATCCGCTCGCTGCTCGACCGCGAGCCCCCCGTCTACGTCGTCTGCCCGGGCCGGGTGTACCGCACCGACGAGCTGGACGCCACCCACACGCCCGTCTTCCACCAGGTCGAGCTGCTCGCCGTGGACGAGGGGCTGACCATGGCCGACCTCAAGGGCACGCTCGACCACATGGTGCAGTCGCTCTTCGGCGAGGGCATGCGGACCCGGCTGCGGCCGAACTTCTTCCCGTTCACCGAGCCGTCCGCCGAGATGGACATGGTCTGCTACGTCTGCCGCGGCGAGTCCGTCGGCAACCCGGACCGGCCCTGCCGCACCTGCTCCAGCGAGGGCTGGATCGAGCTGGGCGGCTGCGGCATGGTCAACCCCAAGGTGCTGGTCGCCTGTGGGGTCGACCCCCAGAAGTACAGCGGATTCGCCTTCGGGTTCGGCATCGAGCGGATGCTGATGTTCCGCCACAACGTCGAGGACATGCGAGACATGGTCGAGGGTGACATCCGGTTCACCCGGCCGTTCGGGATGGAGATCTGATGCGGGTCCCGCTTTCCTGGCTGCGGGAGTACGTCGACCTGCCGGTGTCGGAGACCGGCCGTGACGTACAGGCCAAACTCATCGCGGCCGGCCTGGAGGTCGAGGCCGTCGAACGGCTCGGCGCCGGGCTCACCGGCCCGCTCGTCGTCGGCAGGGTCCTCACCATCGAGGAGCTGACCGACTTCAAGAAGCCCATCCGCTTCTGCACCGTCGACGTCGGCCCGGCCAACGGAACCGGCGCGCCGCAGGAGATCATCTGCGGTGCCCGCAACTTCGCCGTCGGCGACAAGGTCGTCGTGGCCCTCCCCGGCGCCGTGCTGCCCGGCGAGTTCCGGATCGCCGAGCGCAAGACGTACGGCCGGATGTCCCGCGGCATGATCTGCTCCGGCGACGAGCTGGGCATGGGCGACGACGGCAGCCACGGCATCATCGTCCTGCCGCCCGAGTACGAGGTCGGCATCGACGCCGCCGAGCTGCTGGAGCTGTACGACGAGGTCCTGGACATCGCCGTCACCCCCGACCGCGGCTACTGCCTGTCGCTGCGCGGCGTCGCCCGGGAGACCGCCATCGCCTACGGCCTGCCGCTGCGCGACCCGGCCCTGCTCGACGTGCCGGGACCCAACGGCCTCGGCCACCCCGTCCAGGTCGCCGACCCCATCGGCTGCGACCGCTTCACCGCGCGGACCGTCACCGGGCTCGACCCGGAGGCGCACTCCCCGATCTGGCTGCGCCGCCGCCTCCAGAAGGCGGGCATGCGCCCGGTCTCGCTCGCCGTCGACGTCACCAACTACGTGATGCTGGAGCTGGGCCAGCCGCTGCACGCCTACGACCGCGGCAGCGTCCAGGGCGCGATCGGCGTCCGCCGGGCCGAGCCCGGTGAGAAGCTGACCACCCTCGACGGAGTGGCCCGCGTCCTCGACGCGGCCGACCTCGTCATCACCGACGACCGCGGCCCCATCGGCCTCGCGGGCGTCATGGGCGGAGCCAACACCGAGATCGCCGACGCCGTCGCCGACCCGGAGACCGGCCAGGTCCGCGGCACCACCGACGTGGTCGTCGAGTCCGCGCACTTCGACCCGGTCGCCATCGCCCGCACCGCCCGCCGCCACAAGCTCTCCTCCGAGGCGTCCAAGCGCTTCGAGCGGGGCGTGGACCCGCTGGCCGGCGCCGCCGCCGCGCAGCGCACCGTCGATCTGCTGGTCCTGCTCGCGGGCGGCACCGCCGAACCCGGGGTCACCCAGGTCAGCTCGCCGTCCGCGCCGCGCACCATCACCATGGCCGCCGACCACCCGGACCGCGTCGCCGGTGTCGCCTACGGCCGGGAGACCGTCGTCCGCCGCCTCCAGGAGGTCGGCTGCGACGTCTACGGGCAGGACGAGCTGATCGTCACGGTCCCGTCCTGGCGCCCCGACCTCGGCGCCCCGAACGACCTCGCCGAGGAGGTGCTGCGGCTGGAGGGGTACGAGAACCTGCCCGCCACGCTGCCGAGGCCCCCGGCGGGCCGCGGGCTCACCGAGCGGCAGCGCACCCACCGCAGGATCGGCCGGGCGCTGGCCGGGGCCGGATATGTGGAGACCCCGAACTACCCGTTCATCAGCGAGCAGGTCCTCGACCAGCTCGACCTGGCCGCCGACGACCCGGACCGCCGGGTGGTCCGGCTGGTCAACCCGCTCTCCGACGAGGAGCCCGCGCTGCGCACCACGCTGCTGCCGGGCCTGCTCGGGGCGCTGCGCCGCAATGTCGGCCGCGGCGGTCACGACCTCGCTCTCTTCGAGACCGGGCTGGTCTTCCACCCGCTGGCCGAGCCGCGCACTGCGGCCGTCCTCCCGGTGGACCGCAGGCCCACCGACGAGGAGATCGCCGGGCTGAACGCCGCGCTGCCCGAGCAGCCGCGCCACGCCGCCGTCGTCCTGACCGGCGAGCGCGAGCGCTCCGGCTGGTGGGGCAAGGGCCGCCCGGCCGACTGGGCGGACGCCGTCGAGGCGGCCCGCACGGTCGCCCGCGAGACGGGCGCGCCGCTCCTCGCGGAGCAGGCCCAGTACGGCCCCTGGCACCCCGGCCGCTGTGCCGCCCTCGTCACCTTCGTGGACGGGGAGAAGCGCACCGCGGGCCACGCCGGTGAGCTGCACCCCCGGGTGATCAAGGCGCTGGGGCTGCCCGCCCGCACCTGCGCCATGGAGGTCGATCTCGATCTGCTGGAGCGGGCCGCCGAGGGCACCCTCGAAGCGCCCCGGATCTCCACCTTCCCGGTGGCGACCCAGGACGTGGCGCTCGTGGTGGACCAGGCGGTCCCGGCCGCGTTCGTCGAGCACCAGCTCACGCTGGGCGCGGGTGAACTCCTGGAGTCCATCCGGCTGTTCGACATCTACACCGGCGACCAGGTCGGACCGGGCAAGAAGTCGCTGGCGTACGCGCTGCGCTTCCGCGCCGCCGACCGGACGCTGACCGTGGAGGAGGCGACGGCCGCCCGGGAGGCGGCGGTGGCCCAGGCCGCCGCGACCGCCGGGGCGGTGCTGCGCGGAGCCTGATCCTCCGGCCGTCGTGAAGGGGAGCACCCGAGGAACCGGGTGCTCCCCTTCCGCGTGGAGACCGCCCTCGCACAGAGGGCCGAGGTGGGGGAAGACACCTGACGGCGGTCCTCCGCGCGCCCAGGGCGTGGGTCGGACGGCTGGTCACGCCACGGAGGACCGCCGAGTGGCCGGCGCCGTCCGTCCCGCCGCGGGGTGCCGGGCAGATCGACGGGACGGACGGCGCGAAGACGACCACCGCACTGTGACGAGGGGGAGCCCGGTGGTCCGGCCGCCTCTGTGAGAGGGCACTTCAGTCAACACGCGGGCCCCGGCCCCCGGGCAGCGCGTACGGGACCCCGATGGGGGCATTTCCTTCACACCCCGTGTGAAATCACGGTCCACTACCCTGGGCGCACCGAGCCTGCGGAGGGCCCCATGCAGCCCAACACCTTGCTGGACGCCTTGCTCGACGAAGCCGGTTTCTCCCGCGCGGGCCTCGCCACGCGGGTCAACCGGGCGGGCCTCGCCCGGGGCCTGCCGCTGCGGTACGAGCACACCGCCGTGGCCCGCTGGCTCAAGGGCCAGCGCCCACGCGGCCAGGTGCCCGACCTCATATGCGAGGTGCTGGCCGAACGGCTGGGCCGCCCCGTCGCGCTCGGGGACATCGGCCTCGGCGCCCCCGGCGAGCAGGCCGACCGCCCCGGCACCCCGCTCTCCGGTTTCGTCGAACGGGCCGCCGCGCTGTGGCGCTCGGACGAGCAGCAGCGCAGCCATGTCATCGAGGCCCCCGCCGTCACCGGCACCCCCGCGGTCATGCCCGTCTGGGAGTGGGAGAACCCGCCCGAGGACGCCGATGTCTCCCGCGCGGGCCGGACCAGGGTCTCCCTCGCGGACATCACCCTGCTGCGGACGGCCAGGGCCCACTACGAGCTGATGTACCGAAGATGCGGCGGGATCGCGACGCGCACCCGGATCGTCGGATTCCTCAACACCGAGACCGCGCCGCTGCTGCGCGGCTCGTACAACGACGCCCTGGGGCGTCAGCTCCACCGGGCCGCGGGCGGGCTGGTCGCGATGGCCGGGATCTGCGCCTATGACTCGGACGCGCACGGGCTCGCGCAGCGCTACTTCCATCAGGCGCTCCGGCTGGCGAAGGCGAGCGGCGACCGCGGGCTCGGGGCCTATGTGATCGCCCTGCTGGTCAACCAGTCCCTGTTCATGGCCGAGTACCGGCAGGCGGTGGCGTTCGCCGAGGCGGCGCTGCGGGCGGCGGGGACCACCATCACCCCCGCGCTCGCCTGCGATCTGTACGCGATGCAGGCCAAGGCGTACGCCCATCTCGGCGACGGCGGGGCGGCACTGCGCTGCATCCGGCGCGCGGAGCGGGAGGCGGAGCGGATCCACCCGGGGCGGGAGCCGGACGAGACCGGCTATGTCCAGCCGGGTCTGGTGAACGTCCAGGTCGCCGAGGCGCTGCTGAGTCTGGGGGAGCTGCCCGCCGCGCACGAGCACGCCGCCGCCGCGGTGGGCTCGCCCGCGCACGACCGGGGGAGGGTGCACCGGCTCGCCATGCTCTGCCAGATCGAGCTGCGGCGGGGCGACGCGGAGCGCGCGGCGCGGACCGCCGCCGCGATGGCCGAGCAGGTCCGGGGGATGGAGTCGCAGCGGCTGCGGGACCGGCTGCGGGCGGTGCGGGAGCATCTGGTGGCCAGTGGCGCGCCTCCGGCGCGGGCCGCCGCCGAGCTGATCGACGGGGCGCTGCGGGTCCCGCTGTGAGCCCGTGTGCCGGGGGCGGCGGTCCGGTCGGCCCCGCGGCGGGCGCGCCGGTCCGGCAGGGGCGGGTCCCGGCCGCGCGTTGCCCGGGCGGCGCCTTTCCGGTGTGCTCGGGCACTGCTGCGATGTTGCCACCTACTGGTCGAAAGGTGGCCTCGAACATGCAGTGGACGAACTTAAACGAACAGACCGTGTATGAAAATCGCTGGTTCCGCGTCAGACTCGCGGATGTGGCGCTCCCCGACGGGCGCCGTCTGGACCACTTCCTGATCCGGCTGCGGCCGGTCGCCGTCGCGACGGCGGTCAACGCGTCCAACGAGGTGCTGCTGCTGTGGCGGCACCGCTTCATCACCGGGAGCTGGGGCTGGGAGCTGGCCGCGGGGGTCGTCGAGGAGGGCGAGGAGATCGTGGCCGCGGCGGCGCGGGAGATGGAGGAGGAGACCGGCTGGCGGCCGGGTCCGCTCCGGCATCTGATGACCGTCGAGCCGTCGAACGGCCTCATGGACGCCCGGCACCATCTCTACTGGTCCGACAGCGCCACCTACACCGGACCGCCCGAGGACGGCTTCGAGTCCTCCCGGCGGGAGTGGATTCCGCTGAAGCTGGTCCCCGATCTGATCGCCCGGGGCGAGGTCCCGGCCGCCAATATGGCGGCCGGGCTGCTGATGCTGCACGCGCTCCGGCCGGGCTGACCGGCCCCGGGGCGCCCGGTGCCCCGTCCACGCCGGTCCTCGGGGGTGCCGGTCCTTCGGGGGCGGTGGGCTCAGGGGCGGTGGGCTCAGCCGTACGCGTAGAAGCCCGAGCCCGTCTTGCGGCCGAGGCGTCCCGCGTCCACCATCCGCTGGAGCAGCGGAGGGGCGGCGTACAGCGGCTCCTTGAACTCGGTGTACATCGAGTCCGCCACCGAGGCCACCGTGTCCAGGCCGATCAGATCGGCGAGCTTGAGCGGGCCCATGGGGTGGGCGCAGCCCAGCTCCATGCCGTTGTCGATGTCCTCACGGCTCGCGAGACCGGATTCGAACATCCGGACCGCCGCGAGCAGATACGGGATGAGCAGCGCGTTCACCACGAAGCCCGAGCGGTCCTGGGCACGGATGGCGTGCTTGCCGAGCACCTGCTCGACGACGGCCTCCGCGCGCTTGACGGTCTCCTCGGAGGTGGTGAGCGCGGGGATCAGCTCCACCAGCTTCTGCACCGGGGCGGGGTTGAAGAAGTGGATGCCGATGACCTGGTCGGGGCGGGAGGTGGCGACCGCCAGCCGTACCAGCGGGATGGAGGAGGTGTTGGACGCGAGGATCGCGTCCTGCCGGGTCACCACCTGGTCGAGCACCTGGAAGATCTCGGTCTTGACCTGCTCGTTCTCCACGACGGCCTCGATGACGAGATCCCGGTCGGCGAACTCCCCGAGATCGGTGGTGAAGCTCAGCCGCGCCAGGGCGGCATCCCGTTCCGCTTCCGTGATCTTGCCGCGTTCGGCCGCCTTCTCCAGGGAGTTGTACAGCCGGGTCCGGCCGATCTCCAGGGCCTCGCCCGTGGTCTCCGCGACCTTCACCTCCAGACCGCTGCGGGCGCACACCTCCGCGATGCCCGCGCCCATCTGGCCACAGCCCACCACTCCGACGCGTGCAATGTCGGCCATTGAGTCCGTCACCTCGTGCCTTTCGCTGATCCAGTGCCGCAGGTCCGGCGGAGCGGCTCCGTACGGTTCCGGAGCCGCTCGATCCTTTGACGTTACTCCGGCCGGTCCGGTGCACGGCGCCCCGGGGCGGGCATGCTGATCAGAAGGACCGGCAGCGATATCGGGAGCGGGTGGCACATGGCCGACATAGGGAGAAGGGCCTTCACGGCGACGGCGGCGGGCGCGTTCGCCTCGGTCGCCGTCACCGGGGACGCGTCCGCCGCGGCCGAGTGGCCCCGGGGCGGCGGCAGGAGGGCCTGCCGGGAGTTCCGGGGGATGTGGCTGGCGACGGTCACCAACCGCGACTGGCCCTCACGGTCCGGGCTCACCGCCGCACAGCAGCGCACGGAGCTGATCGCCCACCTCGACACCGCCGTCGCCCGCAGGCTCAACGCGGTGGTGCTCCAGGTGCGGCCGACGGCGGACGCGCTGTGGCCCTCGCCGCACGAGCCCTGGTCGCAGTACCTGACCGGCACGCAGGGCCGGGACCCCGGCTGGGACCCGCTCGGCACGGCCGTCCGGGAGGCGCACGCGCGCGGCCTCGAACTGCACGCCTGGTTCAACCCCTACCGGGTCGCCACCCACGCCGATCCGTCCCGGCTGGTCGCGAGCCATCCGGCGCGGGTCCACCCCGACTGGACCGTGGCCTACGGCGGCAAGCTGTACTACAACCCCGGTCTGCCGGAGGTCCGCGCCTTCGTCCAGGACGCGATGATCGACGCCGTGCGCCGGTACGCCGTCGACGCCGTCCACTTCGACGACTACTTCTATCCGTACCCGGTCGCGGGGGAGACCTTCGACGACGCCGCCGCGTTCGCCCGGTACGGCGGCGGCTTCCCGGACCGGGCCGCCTGGCGGCGGGACAACATCGACCGGCTGGTCCAGGAGATGGGCGCGCGGATCAAGCAGACCCGGCCGGGGGCCGCCTTCGGCATCAGCCCGTTCGCGGTCTGGCGGAACAAGGCCACCGACTCCCGGGGCTCCGACACCCGGGCCGGGGTGCAGACGTACGACGACCTCCACGCGGACACCCGCAAGTGGGTCCAGGAGGGGTGGATCGACCAGATCGTCCCGCAGGTGTACTGGAACATCGGGTTCGCCGCTGCGGACTACGCCAAGCTGCTGCCCTGGTGGAGCGAGCTGGTCCGGGGCACCGGGGTGGATCTGTTCATCGGCGAGGCGCTGTACAAGGCGGGCGACCCCGCGCAGCCCGCCGCCTGGCAGGACCCGGCGGAGCTGTCCCGGCATCTGACGCTGGCGGGGCGCCACCCCGAGGTGAGGGGGCACTGCTACTTCTCCGCCAAGGAGGTCGGCGCCGACCGGATCGGCGCGATGGCGCGGGTGGTGGCCGACCACTATCCGAGCAGGGTCGACCCGCCGCGCTGACACCCGTGCGCACGCCGTGCCCCGGCCGGGAACGCCCGTGCCGGGGCACACCCGTCCGGTGGAACGCCGTCCGCCGGGGGCGGTTCAGGCGGGCTCGTGCGGGGCTCAGGCGGGTTCGTGCGGCCTGACCACGCAGTCCGGGCCGGGGGACATCACCGTCTCGTGCCCGTCCTCGAAACGGACGCGGTAGGGGGGCGAGCCCTCGGGGCCCAGGACCTCGACGACCTCGGCGATCCGGTCGTGCTGGCCCACGGTCCTGCCGTGCACCAGCAACTTGTCGCCCACGCTCGCTTCCATCAGGAGAGACCTCCTCGACAACGGGTCCGTGACCTGTCCGTGAATCCACGACCTGTCCGTGAAGTCGAGTCTACGGCCGGGGGCCGGGGCCGCACCTGCAACGCGGGGCGAGCCCGCCCCGAGCCGTGGCGGGTGCGGCCCCGCGCCGGGTGGCGCGGATACTCGTTCGACCGGGGCGGACGCGTCCGTTCCGGGGCTGTCGGCGCGGCGGTCGGCTCCCGGGCCGTTCCGGCGCCCGCGCCGGTGGCTCCCGGGCCGGTCAGCTCCGGGCCCGCTGGGTGACCGCGATGCAGACGAGGACGCCCACGGCCGCCAGGGGCGCGGCGGGGGAGAGCCGCTCGCCGAGCAGGGCCACCGACCAGACGAGGGTGAGCAGCGGCTGGGCCAGTTGGAGCTGGCTGGCCCGCGCGATCCCGATCACGGCCATGCCCCGGTACCAGACGTACAGACCGGCGAACTGCGAGGCGGCGGCGACCCACACCAGACCGGCCAGGCCCTTCAGACCCGGCTCGAAGGGCTCCAGGCTCAGCGCCACCACCGACCCGGCCACCCCCAGCGGCAGGCAGAGGACCAGCGCCCAGCCGATCACCTGCCAGCCCGGCAGATACGCGGCGAGCCGCCCGCCCTCGGTGTAGCCCGCCGCGCAGGCGAGCAGCGCGCCGAAGAGATAGAGATCGCCGCTCTGGAGCGCGCCGCCGCTCTCCGCCACCGTGAACGTGATCACCACGGCCGCACCGGCGAGCGCGGCGCCCCAGAAGGCGCGGGAGGGGCGGCGGCCGGTGCGGAGGGCGGCGAAGGCGGCGGTGGTGAGCGGCAGCAGGCCCACCACCACGGCGGCGTGGGAGGTGGTGGAGGTGGTCAGGGCCAGCGTCGTCAGCAGCGGGTAGCCGATCACGACGCCCGCGGCGACCACGGCGAGCGGGCCCCAGTGGCGGCGCTCGGGCAGCGGGACGCGGAGCGCCAGCAGAAAGCCGCCCGCGATGAGTGCGGCGAGCACGCTCCGCAGCGCCACCAGCGACCAGGGGCCGAAGGAGCCGAGGCCCCAGGCCGTCGCGGGGAAGGTGAGCGAGAACGCGACCACGCCGAGTCCGGCGAGCAGGGTGCCGCCGACCGTGCCGCCGGGGCCGCCCGCCGGGGCGGTGGGGGCACCACCCGTCCGCTGCGGAGTGACCGCTATCGAGCGATCGTGAGTAGCGCTATTCTGTGCTGTCATGCACGAGCGTACCAGCGTCGCTGAACTGGCCACATCTCTGAGGAGAGAGCTGAGCCGCTACTCTCCGGGTGAGAAACTGCCATCGAGTCGGGCGCTGGTGGAGCGCCACCGGGTCTCCCCGGTGACCGTCTCCCGGGCGCTCGCCCAGCTCACCGCCGAAGGGCTCGTCGTCACCCGGCCCGGCGCCGGGGCCTATCGCGCCCGGCCCCGGAGCGACGCCCCCGCCGCCGGGGACACCTCCTGGCAGGAGATCGCCCTCTCCGCCGAGTCCTCGGCCGACCAGGTGCCCCGCTCCGTCGACGCCTCCGGGGTGCTCGTCACCCTCGCGGCGCCGCCGCCCGGCGTCATCGAGTTCAACGGCGGCTATCTGCCCGCCGTGCTCCAGCCCGAGCAGGCGCTCGCCGCCGCGCTCGCCCGCGCCGGACGCCGCCCCGGGGCCTGGGGACGGCCGCCCACGGAGGGCCTGCCCGAGCTGCGCGACTGGTTCGCCCGGGGCCTCGGCGGGCCGGTCGGGGCGGCCGACGTCCTCGTCACCTCGGGCGGACAGTCCGCGCTCACCTGCGCCCTGCGGGCCCTCGCCCCGCCCGGCGCGCCCGTCCTCGTCGAGTCGCCCACCTACCCCGGCATGCTCGCGATCGCCCGCGCCGCCGGACTGCGGCCGGTGCCGGTCCCGCTGGACGCCGACGGGGTGCGCCCCGACCTCCTCGCCGACGCCTTCCGGGCCACCGGCGCCCGGGTCTTCGTCTGCCAGCCGCTGTTCCACAACCCGACCGGGACGGTGCTCGCGGCGGACCGCCGCCCCGAGGTGCTGCGCATCGCCCGCGCCGCCGGTGCCTTCGTGGTCGAGGACGACTTCGCCCGGCGGCTCGCCCACGAGGACGCGGGGCCGCTGCCGGTGCCGCTCGCCGCCGAGGACCCGGACGGCGTCGTCGTCCATGTCAGCTCGCTGACGAAGGCCACCTCGCCCAGCCTGCGGGTGGGGATGCTGGCCGCGCGCGGCCCCGTGCTGGAACGGCTCCGGGCGATCCATGTCGTGGACAACTTCTTCGTCCCCCGGCCGCTCCAGGAAGCCGCCCTGGAACTGGTCGGGGCACCCGCCTGGACCCGCCATCTGCGGGCCGTGGCCGCCGAACTGCGGGTCCGCCGGGACACGATGGCCGCCGCGCTGCGGCTGCGGCTGCCCGGCTTCGCCCTGCCGCACATCCCCGCCGGCGGCTACCACCTCTGGCTCCGCCTCCCCGACGGAACGGACGAGGCCCCCCTGGTCGCCGCCGCCCTCCGCGCCGGAGTCGCCCCGGCCCCCGGCCGCCCCTACTTCTGCGCCGAGCCCCCGGCGGGCCATCTGCGGCTCAGCTTCGCCGGGGTGACGGACCTCGCGGAGATCACGGAGGGGGTGCGCAGACTCCGTACCGCCGCCGACGGGTAGCCGGGGCGGCCCGGTTAGGAGGTGCCGTTCCCCTGGCACTGTCCGCCGTCCGGCCGGCCGGGCATCTCCCGTTCGCCACGGCATCGCACGGGGTGAGAAGGCGGCCCCCGCGGCCGGGGCGCGCCTCCTCGCTGCGCCGGGCCCGCGGGGGACAGGGCCGGGGGTCCTTCCGGAGGGGAGCGCCGTACCGGGCGGTGCCGGCCCGGCCGGGCCGGGGGCTCCCGGCCACCGCCGGGGCGGCCCCGCTGAGGTCAGCCGTCACCGGGGCCGGGCCGCCCGGCCCTGGCCGCCGCCCTCGCCCAGCTCGCCGGCGCGACGGCCTCCGTCGTCCTCGCCGCGACCCTGATCGCTCTCGCCCTGCCGTGCGCGCTCACCCTCCCCCGGGAACCCCCACCGCCCGGGGCGCCGTCCGGCGAGGACCCGCAGCACCCGCCGCGCGGGACGGACGCCCTCCGCGCCGTCGCGGGAGAACTGGCGGCCGGGGCCCGGGCCGTCGTACGGACACGGGCGCTCGCCCGGGTCACCGCGGTGAGCTGTGTGGCGTGCACGGCCGAGGGGATGCTGATCGCCTGTCTGCCGCCGCTGGGGGAGCGGCTGCTCGGCGGGCCCGCGCGGGGGGTGCTGCTGTCCGCCGGGGCCGGAGCGGTGGCACTGGCGGCGCAGACGCTGCTCGCCCGCCGGGGCGGCCCGGCGCGCCCGGACACGGTGGTCGCGGCCGGTTCCGCCGTGCTCGCGGCCGGATACGCGCTCACCGCGTCGGCCGCCGCCGGGCCCGGTACCGCCGTCGCGCCCCTGGTGCTCGCCCTCGCGGCCGTCCTCATCGGTCTCGGGGAGGGCCCCCAGCTCACCGCCGTGTTCGCGGTCCGCCACCGGGAGGCGCCCGCCCGGTGGCGCGGCCAGGTCTTCAC
Organism: Streptomyces clavuligerus; assembly: GCF_005519465.1. Classification (NCBI taxonomy): domain Bacteria; kingdom Bacillati; phylum Actinomycetota; class Actinomycetes; order Kitasatosporales; family Streptomycetaceae; genus Streptomyces; species Streptomyces clavuligerus. The sequence goes on from NZ_CP027858.1 coordinate 5,727,439, forward strand.
CACCGGCGCCGGCCTCGAACTCACCGGCTTCGCCCTCGGCGCGGCGGCGGCCGGACCGCTGGCGCAGTGGTCGCTGCCGGGAGCGCTGCTGCCGGCGGCGGCGGTCCAGCTCACGGCGGCGTGCCTCGGCCCGCTGCTCCGGCTGCCCGGCCCCGGCGCGTCCCGTCCGTCCGGCGGCGGGGAGCCGCCCCGGGAGGGCGGAGCGGGGCACGGAAACGCGGCAGCCGGGCGCCGGGCCCCCGGGAGCCGGGGTGTCCGGGACGAGGAGGGCCCTTTCGGAGCTGCCCCCCGGACGAGATATCTTGATGTCGAGCAATGTTGCAGACGTGGAGCGGAGCACCCGGTGACTGACTCGACCATCATCTATACGCACACCGACGAGGCCCCTGCCCTGGCCACGCACTCGTTCCTGCCGGTGGTCGAGGCATACGCCTCGACGGCCGGGGTCCGGGTGGAGAGCCGGGACATCTCCCTCGCGGGCCGGATCATCGCGAGCTTCCCCGAGCGTCTGGAGGAGGGCCAGCGCATCGCCGACGCCCTCGCCGAGCTGGGCGAGCTGGCCAAGACCCCCGGCGCCAACATCATCAAGCTGCCGAACATCTCGGCGTCCATCCCGCAGCTCAAGGCGGCCGTCGCCGAGCTCCAGTCGCAGGGCTACGCGCTGCCGGACTACCCGGACGACCCGAAGACCGACGAGGAGCGCGACATCCGCGCCCGTTACGACAAGGTCAAGGGCAGCGCCGTGAACCCGGTGCTGCGCGAGGGCAACTCCGACCGCCGCGCCCCCGCGTCGGTCAAGAACTACGCCAAGACCCACCCGCACCGCATGGGCGCGTGGACGGCCGACTCGAAGACCAACGTGGCCACCATGGGCGCGGACGACTTCCGTTCCACCGAGAAGTCCGTGGTCGTCGCCGAGGCGGGCACCCTCCGGATCGAGCTGGTCGGGACCGACGGCAGCACCACCGTGCTGCGCGAGTCGGTACCGGTCCTCGCCGGTGAGGTCGTGGACGCCTCCGTGCTGCACGTCGCCTCGCTGCGCACCTTCCTCGCGGACCAGGTCGCCCGGGCCAAGGCCGAGGGCGTGCTGTTCTCCGTCCACCTCAAGGCCACCATGATGAAGGTCTCCGACCCGATCGTCTTCGGCCATGTGGTGCGCGCCTTCTTCCCGAAGACCTTCGCCGAGCACGGCGAGGCGCTGGCCGCCGCCGGTCTGAGCCCGAACGACGGCCTCGGCGGCATCCTCAAGGGCCTGGACGCGCTCGCCGACGGCGCCGCGATCAAGGCGTCCTTCGAGGCCGAGCTGGCCGACGGCCCGGCCCTCGCCATGGTCGACTCCGACCGCGGCATCACCAACCTGCACGTCCCGAGCGATGTCATCGTGGACGCCTCCATGCCGGCCATGATCCGCACCTCGGGCCACATGTGGGGCCCGGACGGCCAGGAGGCCGACACCCTCGCCGTGATCCCGGACAGCAGCTACGCCGGGGTCTACCAGGCCGTCATCGAGGACTGCCGCGCCCACGGCGCCTACGACCCGGCCACGATGGGCTCCGTGCCCAACGTCGGTCTGATGGCGCAGAAGGCCGAGGAGTACGGCAGCCACGACAAGACCTTCGAGATCGCCACCGCCGGTACCGTGCGCGTCGTCGACGCCGAGGGCACCGTGCTGCTGGAGCAGGAGGTCGCCGAGGGCGACATCTTCCGCGCCTGCCAGACCAAGGACGCCCCGATCAAGGACTGGGTGAAGCTGGCCGTCAGCCGCGCCCGCGCCACCGGCGACCCGGCGGTGTTCTGGCTGGACGAGGGCCGCGCCCACGACGCCCGGCTGATCGAGAAGGTCGAGCGGTACCTGCCGGAGTTCGACAGCGAGGGCCTGGACATCACGATCCTCTCCCCGGTCGAGGCCACCAAGCTGTCCGTCGAGCGCATCCGCCGCGGCGAGAACACCATCTCCGTCACCGGCAACGTCCTGCGCGACTACCTGACCGACCTGTTCCCGATCCTGGAGCTGGGCACCAGCGCCAAGATGCTGTCGGTCGTCCCGCTGATGAACGGCGGCGGCCTGTTCGAGACCGGCGCGGGCGGCTCCGCGCCCAAGCACGTCCAGCAGCTCGTCAAGGAGAACTACCTGCGCTGGGACAGCCTCGGTGAGTTCCTGGCGCTCGCGGTCAGCTTCGAGCACCTCGCCCAGACCACGGGCAACGCCCGCGCCCAGGTGCTGGCCGACACCCTCGACCGCGCCACGGCGACCTTCCTCAACGAGGACAAGTCGCCGAGCCGCCGCCTCGGTGGCATCGACAACCGCGGCAGCCACTTCTACCTCGCGCTCTACTGGGCGCAGGAGCTGGCGCGGCAGACGGACGACGCCCAGCTCGCCCACTCCTTCTCCGAGCTGGCCGCCACGCTGGCCGAGAAGGAGCGGACCATCGTGGACGAGCTGATCGCGGTCCAGGGGCAGCCGGTGGACATCGGCGGCTACTTCCAGCCGGACGTCACCAAGGCGTCCGCCGTGATGCGCCCCTCGGCGACGCTCAACGAGGCCCTGGCGAAGCTCGGCTGACACCCGCCGGGAGCCCTTCGTTCCCCGACGCGCCCCCGCGCCGCCACGGCCGGGGGCGCGTCCCCGTCTCCCGGTACGTTCCTGTCTCCCGGTAGGTCCCTGTCTCCCGGTACGTTCCCGTCTCCCGGTACGTCCCCGTCTCCCGGCAGGTCCCGGCGCGTCCGCTCAGCGGCGTGTGCCCCCGCCCACCAGCAGGGCACGTTCCTCGGCGGTCAGCGGCGGCCCGCTCAGCGGGGGCCGCCGGGGCCCCAGCGCCGTCGCCAGCACCACGGACGGAACCATCAGCCGGCTCCGGCTGGCCTGCAAGGAGGTGACGTCGGTGAACTTCCGCGTCACCAGGAAGCTGCCCGCCGCCGTCCGCAGCATCCGGTCCACATAACGGGCCAGCAGCCGGTCCACCGACCCCGGCGGGCCGCCCACCGCCCCCGGGTAGAAGATGTCCTGCCCGGTCGCGAGATCCCAGGCCGCCGAGGCGTGCCGGGCGATGTCGCGCTGGACCCGGCGGGCGAACCGGGGGTCGCCGAGCCCGGTGGTCAGCAACTGCCCGCGCAGGGCCGCCGCCCCCTGCGCCGCGACGGCCATGCCGTGCCCGTACACCGGGTTGAGGGCGGCGACGGCGTCCCCGACCACGACGAACCGCTCCGGCCAGGTCCCCGCCTTCTCGTAGTAGCGGCGGACATTGCGGGTGCTGCGGCTGATCGCCACATCCCCGACCGGTTCGAGCCCGGATATCAGATCCGCGATGATCGGGTGCCGCAGCCCGCGCAGAAAGGGCTCGAACTCCCGGGGGTCCCTGCGGGGTTCACCGCCCCGCGTCCCGGAGGCCGTCACCAGCCACTGGCCGTTCTCGACGGGCAGCAGGCTCGCGCTCCGGCCGGGACGGCCGGTGTGCGCGTCCGCGCTGACACTGACGAGCGGGAAGCGGTCGATGCCCGCCGGGGCGCGGAACAGGCGGCTCGCGTACACCAGACCGGAGTCCACGACCCGCTGGGCCACCGGGCCCGCGCCCAGCCCGGCGAGGAACCACGGGGACCGGGACGCCCGGCCGCTCGCGTCCACCACCAGCTCCGCCTCGATCTTCTCCTCGGCGCCGTCGTCCCGCCGGACGACCACCCCCGTGACCCGCCGGGCACATCCGAGCAGCCCCACGGCCCGGGTGCGCTCCAGCACCGTCACCCCCGCCCCGCCCCTTCCCGCCGCCCCGTCCCCGCCCAGCACCTGCGCGCGGACCACCGCGTCCAGCAGATCCCGGCCGCACGCGATCACGAAGTGGGTGTCGCGCTCCCAGCGCCGCAGCCAGCCCTGGGAGCTGTACGCGAGGACGTCCGTCGGTACGGGTATCCGGCGCGCCCCCGCCGCCAGCCAGCGCTCCGTGGTCCCGGGGAGCAGACTCTCCACCGCCCGGACGCCCCCGCTCCACAGCACATGGACATGCCCCGCCTGCGGCAGCCCCCGCCGGGGCGCGGGCCCCACCGGCAACTCGTCGGGCTCCACCACCAGGATCTCCCCGGCCGTGCCCCGCAGCGCCGCCGCCGCCAGCATCCCCGCCAACCCCCCGCCGATGACGACGGCACGCACACCCACGGCGTGAACGGGAAACGTGATCAGCTCGGTCATAGGACGACACTCCCGGTGTGTACTGGCAGGCCGACGGTGCGACAACCCACGGGCGATGACGGCGGTACGGGCAGTACAGGTGGTGCAGGAGAGGTTGAACGAGTGGTGGGGGAACCGGGTGGAACGGCCGCCCCGGCCGTGCGCCCGCGGTGGTGGACCGGGGTCGCCGGTCACAAACGGAGCCCCGCCCCACGGCGCCGCGACCCCCGGCCGTCCCGGTGCGCCATGGCCCGCAGCGCCCGTGAGATCCGTACGAGGTCGCGGGACTCGTCCCCCGCCCCCTCCTGGAGCGCGCGCGAGGCGGCGATGACCCGGCGGCCCGGATCGGCGCGGAACGCCTCCAGCGCGGTCACCATCATCACGGCGTCGGCCCGTGCCTCCGCCTCCTCGGGCGCGGCGCCCCCGGCCGCCTCCCGGGCCACCGAGTCCGCGCGTGCCCCGAAGTCGAAGTAGGGGTTCAGGGTCAGCAGGGCGTCATGGATGTCCCGCTCCCGCTGGAGCAGCCGGATGCCCGCGCCCGCCAGCGAGGACCGCCCCGGTCCGCCCCCCGCGCCCCCGGCCGCGACCCCCCGCAGCAGCCGCCACAGCGGCCCCAGCCGGCAGAACCGGCACCAGTCCCGCCACAGCCCGTCCAGCCGCTGCACCACCAGCGGCATCCCGATGCCGAACGCGATGAAGAACGACGCCACCGACACCAGCGGGCGCGCCGCGTCCGTGCTGAGCGTGTCCCAGTCGCCGCCCGCCCAGTGCGCCCCGAGCGCGGCGAACTTGGCCACGTCGTAGAGGACGGTGAGCAGATAGCCGTACACCATCAGCAGCAGACCCGCCCGCAGCACCCCGGAGACATCGCGCGACCAGCGCCAGCACAGGAACGTCATCACCAGGGAGGACACCGAGTGGGTCAGCAGATAGAGAACGATCATCTCGCGGATGTACGGCGTGCTCGCGTAGTACGTGTCGAGGTCGCGCAGCCGCTCGACGGGGGCGTCGCCCAGGACGAAGAGCGTCACCAGCGCGACGACGATCAGTCCGTAGACGGCCAGACACAGGCGCGTCGCCCGGCGGATGTCCTCCGGGGTGCCGCCCCGCCAGTTGATGAGCAGGACGACACACGCCCCGCAGAAGGCGGTGAGCAGCGAGTACACCAGCGGGGCCGCGACATTGGGCACACCCGTCAGCCGGTTGACCGCCTCGATCGTGGGGATCGCCCCGAAGAAGAACACGCCCGTCGCCGTCGCCAGCAGGACGACGACGGCGCGCAGCATCGGGTCCCGGGGGTTGCGCAGCAGGGCGGGGAGCCGCAGCAGCAGGGCTGCCGTGCCGAGGGCGGCGGGCACATAGAAGCTGAGGTCCGACATCTCAGCGCCGGGCGGCTCTGCGGCACGGCACAAGGCGGCCCGTGCCCCCCGCCCCGAGGGGGCGCGGCCGTGGTCCGCGTGTGCGATACGTGGTCAGCCGTCCGGACACCGCTCTCTCCCCGCAGCGCTCGCCGCTCCGCCTCCGGTCAACGGACCCGTGGGCCTTTCCCCCTGACGGCCGGTCCGGTTCCGCCCCGTCCCCCGGTCGAACATTAGTACCTGCGGACCCGCTCGTCATCGACACCCTCCGCCGGGCCCGGCGGTCAGTGTCCCCGCTCCGGCCCCGCTCCACCGCCCGTCCGCTTCCCCACGCCGCCGGGGGCTTCCGTACGCCCCCGGACCGGGGGCCGGACCTCGGCGGCCCCCTACCCGTCATACCTGAGAGCTACCTGACGAGTGGGCTCTCCAGCGGGACGAGGACGACGGCGTCCGCTCCCTAGGTTCGTGGTGAACCCGACTCGTCGGGCCGCTTGTTCCACCGGCCCGCGAGTGCCCCGCCGTACGGAAGGACTCCCATGGCGCCCCGCATCCGCCGCCGCCCGCTGCGCGCCCTGCTCACCGCGTTCGTGATCGCGTCGGTCGCGGTGCCCGTGGCCGGTGCGGCCCGTCCCGGAGCGGTGCCCGCCCCCGCTCCGGCGGTGCTCGCGCCCCTCGGGGACGCGGACCCCGCCGCGCTCGGTGAGCGGTACGCCGCCGTCCGCGCGGACATCCGGGCCGCCGAACGGACGGCGGCCGGGCACGGCGACCGGCGGCGGGCGGCGGTCCTGCGGGGGCTCGCCGGGTCCGGGCGGACGTTCCTCTCCTTCGACGGCCGCGACGGTGGGCGGACCGCCGAGGTCATCGGCGATCTGGCGGGCGCGGAACGGGTCGCGGTCCTGGTGCCCGGCGCCGACACCAGCCTCGACACCTACGCGCGGTTCCACGAGGGCGCCGTCGCGCTCCGGCGCGAACTGCCCGCCCGGTCCGTCGTCGTGGCCTGGCTCGGCTACCGGACCCCCGCGACCGTGAGCACCGAGACCCTCACCGCCGACCGCGCCGAGCGGGCCGCGCCCGCGCTGCGCGGCTTCGTCCGCGAGCTGTCCGGGGCGCTGCCGTCCGCCAGGGTCTCCGTGCTGTGCCACTCCTACGGCTCCGTGGTCTGCGCGGAGGCGGCGCCGGGGCTGCCCGCCGCGCATCTGGTGCTGTACGGCAGCCCCGGCACCGGCGCGGACCACCGTGACCGGCTCAGGACCGGGGCCACGGTCTGGGCGGGGCGCGGCACCGGCGACTGGATCGCGGCCGTTCCGCACACCCGGGTGCGGCTGCCGTTCACGACGGTCGGCTTCGGCACCGATCCGGTGTCCGACGCGTTCGGCGCCCAGGTCTTCGACGCGGGTACGGCGGGCCACGCGGACTACTTGCGCCCGCGGTCGCTGTCCCTGACGAACATCGCCCGCATCGTCTCCGACCGGGCCTCGCCCCACCGGGATGCGTAGGCCGCCCACTCCCGCGGGGCGGGGGCGGGCCCACCTCGCGCGGGAGGGCCCGTGGCTCCCCCTTCCCCCCTGGGGCGGGGTGTGCCCCCTGCGCGCGGGAGGGACCTGCGGCGTTCCCCTGCCCCCGGGCGGGACGGTACCCACTTCCCGCACCGGGCGGGCTGGTCCCCGGTGGGGTGCAGGGTCGTCCCCCTGGCGGGACCCGAGGGCTGTCCGTCTCCCACCGGGCGGGGGTGTGCCCGCTACGTGCGGGAGGGGCCTGCGGCTCCCCCTTCCCACCGGGCGGGGGTGTGCCCCCTTCCGGCACCGAGTGGGCCGTCTGCCCGTGGTGGGGGGTGCAGGGTCGTCCCCGGAAGGGACCGGCGGAGAACCGCCCGCGCCTGGACGTCGGACGTCCGGTCTGCCGGCCCTGAGGAGTCGAGCCCGGAGGCCCCCACACCCCGCACCCGACGACCGACCCGAGCACAACAAGCCCGTCCGGCGTTTGAGGACGGACCCCGCACCAACGGAAAACCTCACGCGCAAGCCGACGGCCCCCGCGCGGGCCCGTTGTCGGGGGCCAGCCCCCGAACCCCCGCGCCTCAATCGCCGGCGAGGCTGGATTTTGCCCCCCGCTCCTCAAACGCCGGAGGGGCTGACTTTCAGGCACCCCACGGGGCTTGATTGCGCGCGGGCCGATCTCCCCCAGAGAGGGGCACCCCCAAGGGGCTGAAATACCGGCTGACCCGCAAGCCGACGGCCACAGGCCAACCACCCCGGCCCGGACGGCTGTCCGTGCCCCACCCCCCACCGCGGACCCCCACCCCACCGATCCCGTACCCACGGCCCGAGCACAGCAGACCCGCCCCGAAAGGAGCCCCCATGCACCACCACCCCACCCCACCCGACGGCAGGGACACCGCGCTCGACGCACTGCGGGCGCTGGCCATCGGCGGGGTCGTCCTGGGGCACTGGCTGGTGACGGCGCTGGTCGTCGACAGCGGCGCGGTGCGGGTCGTCAGCCCGCTGAGCGGGATGCCGGAGCTGGCACCGGTCTCCTGGCTGCTGCAAACGCTCGCGCTGTTCTTCCTCGTCGCGGGCCGCGTCGCCACCCGGAGCCACGCGCGGGCCCTCGCCCGGGGCGTGACCCACCGTCAGTGGACGCTCTCCCGGCTGGCCCGGTTCTGCCGCCCCCTCGGCGCCGTCCTCGCGCTCTGGACCGTCGTCGCCGGGGCGATGCTCGTCGGCGGCGCGGGCCAGACCACCGTACGGGCCCTCGTCTCCCTGGTGCTGACGCCGCTGTGGTTCCTGCTCGTCCTCGCCGGGCTCACGGCCGTGACCCCGCTGCTCGCCCGGCTCCACCCGCTGTGGCCGTTCGCCGTCGTCGTCTACGCCGACCTCGTCCGCTTCGGTTTCGACGGGCCCGCCGAGGCGGGCTGGACCACCGTGGCGGCGGGCTGGATGGTCCCGTACTGCCTGGGCGCCCTCTGGGAGCGCGGCGGCGTCCGCGAGCGGACGGCGGGAGGGGTCCTGCTCGTCCTCGGGGCCGCCGCCACCGCGCTGCTCATACTCCGCGCCGGATATCCGGCGGCCATGGTCGGGGTGCCCGGCGCGGACACATCGAACCTCAGCCCGTCGCCGACGCTCGCGGCCGTCACGTTCGGCCTCGCCCAGTGCGGGGCGGCCCTGCTGCTGGCCGGCCCGCTCCGCCGCGCCCTGCGCGGGCCCCGGCTGCGGACGGCGGTGGCCCTGGTCAATGGGCGCGCGATGGCGTTCTTCCTCTGGCACCAGACCGCGATGATCGCGGTGACCGCCCTCGGACTGCTCACGGGCGACGCGCTCCCCGGGCTGCACACCGCGCCCGACGACCCCGGCTGGGTGGTCGCGCGCCTCGGCTGGCTGCCGCTGTTCGCCGTGGCGCTCGCGGTGTGTCTGACGGCCTTCCAGGCCGGGGAGCACCCCGCGCCCGCCCCGGGCCCCGAGTGCTCCCCGAAGGTCCCGGCCCCACGCGGGACCGGCCGTGCCTAGAGTGGACCGAATGAGAACGATCACGGCCGGTCTCCGCGCGGCGCCCGCGGCCCTGTTCCGGGATCTGTTCACCGCGCCCGACGAGATGTCCGGGCAGCCGCCGGGCGCCCCGCGCGCCCCTTTCGGGGAGTGGCTGCCCGCGCTGCTGGTGCCGCTGACCGTGCTCGCGGCGGTGCTGCTGGCGGTCAGCACCGACGACTACACCCAGCTCCTGCGGCTGTCCCAGCCCGTCGCGCTGCTGCTGGCGACGGTCCAGGCGGTGGCGCTGGTCGCCGCCGTGTTCCGTCCGCTGGCGGCCTGGTGGGCCATGACGCTCGCCACGGCCGCCGTCGCCCTGTCGGCCACCCCCGGGTTCCCCGTCGGGACTGTGCCCCCCGGGTTCCCCGTCTGGGCGGATGTCGCGCTCGCCCAGATGTCCTGGGTGCTCTTCCTGCTGGCGCTGCGGCTCCGCCCCCGGATCGCCGCCGAGACCGTGACGATCAGTGTGGTGGTGGGCCTGGTCTGCGCCGCCGCCGTCCCCGGTCCGGACCACCACCCGGCGCTCTCCGTTCTCGTCCCGGTGGCGGCCACCACCATCGGCGCCGCGCTCCGGGGCCGCGGCCGGGCCCGTGCCGCGCTGGACGAGCAGACGGAGCTGACGGCGGTGGAACGGGACCGCCGGGCCGTGCTGGAGGAGCGCACCCGGATCGCCCGCGAGCTGCACGACGTCGTCGCCCACCACATGTCCGTCATCTCCATCCAGGCCCAGGTCGCGCCCCATCTGGTGGAGAACCCCTCCGAGGAGCTGAAGGAGAACCTCGCGGGCATCCGCACCAGCGCCGTCGACGCGCTCGCCGAACTCCGCCGGGTGCTCGGCGCGCTGCGCTCGGGCGACGAGGGCCACGCCCCCCACGACGCCCGCGGCGGCGGCCGTCGGGAGGACCCGCGCCACGCCCCCCAGCCCACGCTGGAACGGCTCGACGAGCTGATCGGCCCGGTGCGCGCCGCGGGCCGCACCGTCACCGCCACGGTCACCGGGGAGCCCCGGCCGGTGCCGCCGGGCGTCGGGCTCTTCGCGTACCGGATCGCCCAGGAGGCGCTGAGCAACGCGCTGCGGCACGCGCCGGGGGCACGGATACGGGTGGAGACCGCCTACCGCCCGGCAGGGATCATGGTCAGGGTCACCAACTCCGCCCCGGACCGCCCCGCCCCGGCCGCCGGCCCCACCGCCTTCGCCTCCGGCGGCCACGGCCTCCTCGGCATGCGGGAGCGCACGGCGCTGCTCGGCGGCGAACTCGCCACCGGGCCCACCCCCGGCGGCGGCTACGAGGTGACCGCCTTCCTGCCCGCCCCGCTCACCCCGGAGGACACCCCGTGACGCCCATCCGTGTGCTGATCGCCGACGACCAGACGATGGTCCGCCAGGGCTTCGGCTTCCTCCTCGGCGCCGAACCCGGGATCGAGGTCGTCGGCCAGGCCGAGGACGGAGCCGAAGCCGTCGCCCGGGTCGCCGAACTCGCCCCCGATGTCGTCCTGATGGACATCCGGATGCCCGGGGTCGGCGGCATCGAGGCCACCCGGCGGATCACCGGCGCCCCCGGCGCCACCGCCAAGATCCTCATGCTCACCACCTTCGACCTGGACGAGTATGTCTACGAGGCGCTGCGCGCGGGTGCCTCCGGCTTTCTGCTGAAGGACGCGTCCGCCGCCGAGCTGGCCCACGCGGTCCGGGTGGTCGCCGCGGGCGACGCCCTGCTCGCCCCGGCCGTCACCAAGCGCCTCATCGCCGAGTTCTCCCGGCTCACGGGCGCCCCCCGCGCCCCGCTCAGGGAACGGGTCGGCACGCTCACCGAGCGCGAGACCGAGGTGCTCGCCCTGATCGCCCAGGGGCTGTCCAACGCGGAGATCGCGACGGCGCTCGTGGTCGCCGAGCAGACCGTGAAGACCCACGTCGGCCGGATTCTGGTCAAGCTGGGCCTGCGCGACCGCACCCAGGCGGCGGTCTTCGCGTACGAGAGCGGCCTGGTGCGCCCCACCGGCCACTGACGCCTCCCGCCTCCTGCCACCCCACCGGCCACTGACGCCTCCCGCCTCCTGCCGCCCCACCGGTCGGCGCGTCGCGCGAGGCCCGGCCGTCCCACCACCTCATTGCATAAAAGTGCAGTGATTTGTATAGTCATGCCTTCAGGGAGGAGAGTCATGACGGTACGGGTGGCGGTTGCGGGTGCCAGTGGCTATGCCGGTGGCGAGGTGGTGCGTCTGCTGTTGGGGCACCCGGGCGTGGAGCTGGGTGCGCTGACGGCGTTCTCGCAGGCGGGCCAGGCGGTGGGTGCGGTGCATCCGCACCTGGGGCCGGTGGCGGGGCGGGTGTTCGAGCCGATGTCGGCCCAGGCGCTGGCGGGGCACGACGTGGTGTTCCTGGCGCTGCCGCACGGCGAGTCGGCCGCCCTGGCGGAGGGGCTGGGGCCCGATGTCGTGGTGATCGACATGGGGGCGGACTTCCGGCTGCGGGACGCGGGTGTGTGGGAGCGCTTCTACGGCTCGCCGTGGGCGGGATGCTGGCCCTACGGGCTGCCGGAACTCCCCGGCGCCCGGGAGGCCCTGGCGGGGGCCCGGCGCATCGCGGTACCGGGCTGCTACCCGACCGCCGTGACCCTGGCCCTGTTCCCCGCCGTCGGCGCCGGACTGGTGGACCGGGAGGTCGTCGTCACCGCCGTCTCCGGCACCTCCGGCGCGGGCCGCGCCCTGAAGCCGCATCTGCTGGGCGCGGAGGTCATGGGCTCCGTCTCCCCCTACGCCGTCGGCGGCACCCACCGCCACACCCCCGAGATCGCCCAGAACCTCACCGCCGTCACGGACGGCGAACCCGTCTCGGTGTCCTTCACACCACTGCTCGCCCCCATGCCCCGCGGCATCCTCGCCACCTGCTCGGCACGTCTCACCCCGGGCACCGACGCACGGCAGGTCCGCGCGGTCTACGAGAAGACGTACGCGGACGAACCCTTCGTCTCCCTGCTGCCGGAGGGCGTGTGGCCCTCGACCGGGGCGGTCCTCGGCTCCAACCAGGTGCAGGTGCAGGTGGCGGTGGACCCGGCCGCGGACCGGCTGGTCGTCGTCAGCGCGATCGACAACCTGACCAAGGGCACCGCCGGAGGCGCCCTCCAGAGCATGAACCTCGCCCTCGGCCTCCCCGAGACCACCGGCCTCCCCCGAACCGGCCTCGCCCCCTGACCGCCGCCCCGCGAGGAACCACGCCCTGTCCCACCCCCGCACCACCTGACCGAGAGAGAGCAGGAGCTCCATGACAGTCACGGCCCCGAAGGGGTTCACGGCGGCGGGTGTCGCCGCCGGGATCAAGGAGAGCGGCCAGCCCGATCTGGCACTGGTGGTGAACGAGGGGCCGCGGCGCGCTGCGGCGGGCGTGTTCACCGCCAACCGGGTCAAGGCCGCGCCCGTGCTGTGGTCGCAGCAGGTGCTGCGCGGTGGCGAGGTCTCCGCGGTGGTCCTCAACTCCGGCGGCGCGAACGCCTGCACCGGACCGAAGGGCTTCCAGGACACCCACGCCACCGCCGAGCGGGCCGCCGCCGCCCTCGGCCACAGCGCCGCGGAGATCGCGGTGGCGTCGACCGGGCTGATCGGCACGTATCTCCCGATGGACCGGCTGCTGCCCGGGATCGACAAGGCCGCGGCCGAGCTGTCCCCGCACGGCGGCGAGCGGGCCGCGATAGCGATCAGGACCACGGACACCGTGCACAAGACGGCCGTCCGCGCGGGCGAGGGCTGGAGCGTGGGCGGGATGGCCAAGGGCGCGGGCATGCTCGCCCCGGGCCTCGCCACCCTGCTCGTCGTCCTGACCACCGACGCCGACCTCGCGCCCCCGGTCCTGGACAAGGCGGTGCGGGACGCGGTCCGTACCACGTTCGAACGGGTCGACTCCGACGGCTGTATGTCGACCAACGACACCGTGCTGCTGCTGGCGTCCGGTGCCTCGGGGGTGACCCCGGGGTACGAGGAGTTCGCCGACGTGCTGCGCGAGGTCTGCGAGGACCTGGCGCGGAAGCTGATCGGCGACGCGGAGGGCGCGTCCAAGGACATCCGGATCGAGGTCATCCACGCGGCGACCGAGGACGACGCGGTCGAGGTGGGCCGGACGATCGCCCGGAACAACCTCCTCAAGTGCGCCATCCACGGCGAGGACCCCAACTGGGGCCGGGTGCTGTCCGCGATCGGCACCACCAAGGCCGTCTTCGAACCCGAGCGGCTGAACGTCGCCATCAACGGGGTCTGGGTCTGCCGCGAGGGCAGTGCGGGCGACGGCCGGGACCTCGTCGACATGCGGTTCCGGGAGGTCCGCATCACCGCCGACCTGGACGCGGGCACCCATTCCGCCGTGATCTGGGCCAACGACCTGACCGCCGAGTACGTGCACGAGAACAGCGCGTACAGCTCGTGACCTCGACGGCGGCCCAGGCGACCGCGACCCCCGGGACCACGGCGAAGACCACCACGACCACCACCAAGAGCACGACCACCAGAACAAGAACGAGAACGAGCGCGGCGGCCAGCATGACCCGTAAGAACAACGCCCTCCCCAAGGCCCGGACCCTCATCGAGGCCCTGCCCTGGCTGACCCGGCACCACGGCAAGACGATCGTGGTCAAATTCGGCGGCAACGCCATGGTGAACGAGGAGCTGAAGGCGGCCTTCGCCCAGGACATCGTCTTTCTCCACCACGCCGGGCTCCGGCCGGTCGTGGTGCACGGCGGCGGCCCCCAGATCAGCGCCGAGCTGGACCGGTACGGCCTGGTCAGCGAGTTCAAGGCGGGTCTGAGGGTCACCACCGACGAGGCCATGGACGTGGTCCGGATGGTGCTCGCCGGACAGGTCCAGCGCGAGCTGGTGGGGCTGCTCAATCTGCACGGACCGCTCGCCGTCGGGATAACCGGCGAGGACGCGCACACCATCAGCGCCACCCGGCACCGCCCCCTCATCGACGGCGAACCGGTCGACATCGGCCGGGTCGGGGAGGTCACCCGCATCGACACGGGCGCCGTCCTGGCGCTCCTGGAGGACGGCCGTATCCCGGTGGTCTCCTCCATCGCCCGTGCGGAGGACGACGGCCATGTCTACAACGTCAATGCTGATACGGCGGCTGCGGCACTCGCTGCGGCACTGGGCGCGGAGACCCTCATGGTCCTCACCGACGTCGAGGGGCTCTACGAGGACTGGCCGAACAGCGACGAGGTGATCTCCCGGCTCACCGCCTCCGAGCTGGAGACGCTGCTGCCCGATCTCTCCAGCGGCATGGTGCCCAAGATGGAGGGCTGCCTCCACGCCGTACGCAACGGGGTCAGGACCGCCCGGGTCATCGACGGCCGGGTACCGCACTCGATCCTGCTGGAGATCTTCACCGATGACGGGGTCGGCACGATGGTCGTGCCCGACGAGCCGTCCGTATCCGAGGGGACGTCATGAGCAACCAGGAGTTCGCCCAGCGCTGGCAGGGCGTGATGATCGACAGTTATGGCACCCCGGGGCTGTCCTTCGTCCGCGGCGAGGGCTCCACCCTCTGGGACGCCGACGGCACCGCCTACACCGACTTCGTCAGCGGTCTCGCGGTGAACGCGCTGGGCCACGCCCACCCCGCCGTGGTCGGGGCGGTCTCCCGGCAGATCGCGTCGCTGGGCCATATCTCCAACTTCTACTCGGCCGAGCCGACGATCACCCTCGCGGAGCGGCTGATCGAGCTGTTCGGCCGCCCCGGCCGGGTCTTCTTCTGCAACTCGGGCGCCGAGGCCAACGAGACCGCGTTCAAGATCGGCCGACTGACGGGCCGTTCCCGGATCGTGGCCGCGCAGAGCGGCTTCCACGGCCGGACCATGGGCTCGCTCGCCCTCACCGGCCAGCCCGCCAAGCGGGAACCGTTCCTGCCGCTGCCGGGCGATGTCACCCATGTGCCGTACGGGGACGCCGAGGCGCTGCGGGCCGCCGTCACCGAGGACACGGCGATGGTGATCCTGGAGCCGATCCAGGGCGAGAGCGGTGTGGTGGTCCCGCCGAAGGGGTATCTGCGGGCCGCCCGGGAGATCACCGAGGCGACGGGCACCCTGCTCGTCCTGGACGAGGTGCAGACCGGAATCGGACGGACCGGCCACTGGTTCGCCGCCCAGGCCGAGGGTGTGGAGGCGGATGTCGTCACCCTCGCCAAGGGGCTCGGCGGCGGGCTGCCGCTGGGCGCGGCGGTCGCCTTCGGGCGCGCCGCCGAGCTGATGACCCCCGGCCACCACGCCTCCACCTTCGGCGGCAACCCGGTCTCCTGCGCCGCCGGACTCGCCGTCCTGGACACCATCGCCGCCGATGGACTCCTCGACCGGGTCAAGCAGCTCGGGGAGCGGCTCCGGGACGGAGTGGAGCGGTGCGGGGACGGCGGCGGCCATCCGCTGGTCTCCCATGTCCGCGGTGCGGGACTGATGCTGGGTATCGTGCTCAACGAGCCCCTTGCGCCCCAGGTGCAGCTCGCGGCCCAGAAGGCCGGCTTCCTGGTGAACGTCCCGGCCCCCGATGTCGTACGGCTGATTCCGCCGCTGGTCATCGAGGAGACCGAGGTGGACGCTTTCCTCCAGGCCCTGCCCGGCCTTCTCGACGCGGTCCACGAGCGGGACAGGGAAGGACAGACCGGAGAATGAGACGACGATGACCGAGGCGCACGCCACCGACGCCGGCGGGCCTGCGGTACCGCAGACCCGCATGGCCCGCCACCGCCGGATCGTGGACATCCTCAACCGCCAGCCGGTGCGCTCGCAGAGCCAGCTCGCCAAGCTCCTCGCGGACAACGGACTGAGCGTCACCCAGGCGACGCTCTCCCGGGACCTCGACGAGCTGGGCGCGGTGAAGATCCGCAACACCAATGGCGAGCTGATCTACGCGGTGCCCAGCGAGGGCGGTTTCCGCACTCCGCAGGCGCCCCTCGGCGAGTCGGCGAAGGAGGAGCGGATGCGCAGGCTCGCGGGGGA
This sequence comes from Streptomyces clavuligerus, assembly GCF_005519465.1. Lineage (NCBI taxonomy): Bacteria > Bacillati > Actinomycetota > Actinomycetes > Kitasatosporales > Streptomycetaceae > Streptomyces > Streptomyces clavuligerus. The sequence continues at coordinate 5,743,451 of NZ_CP027858.1, forward strand.
GCTGCTGATCTCCGCGGAGGCGTCCGCCAATCTGGTGGTGCTGCGTACGCCCCCCGGCGCGGCGCAGTTCCTCGCCTCGGCCATCGACCAGGCGGAGCTGCACGACATCCTCGGCACCATCGCCGGGGACGACACCCTGATGCTGATCAGCAGGTCGCCCACGGGCGGTCAGGCGCTCGCCGACCATCTGCTGCGGCTGGCCCAGAACGACCGGGCCTGACCGGCCCTCCGGCGCGGCGCCGCCACCCCCGCAGGCCCCCGGCCCTCTCGGCCGGGGGCCTGCGGCATGCCGCGGCGGGCCGCCGCCGTGCGGAAGACCCCTGCCGCTGTCCGACGGCCCCGGGGATTCCTCCGTCGACGCGTTCAGCGCGCCGCTCCATGGCGTAAGCGTCCGATCACTTTCGGTCGGACGCACCGATCGCGCACCCATGATTGACGAAACATGCGGGCGAGTGCATACTTATTCCATCACCGCATGCATCGTAAGGAGATTCCTGTGACCGAGCGCGTCGTACTCGCCTACTCGGGCGGTCTGGACACCTCCGTCGCCATCGGCTGGATCGCCGAGGAGACGGGCGCCGAGGTCATCGCCGTCGCCGTGGACGTCGGCCAGGGCGGCGAGGACCTGGACGTCATCCGCAAGCGCGCGCTCGCCTGCGGTGCCGTGGAGGCCGAGGTGGCCGACGCCAAGGACGAGTTCGCCGAGGAGTACTGCCTCCCTGCGATCAAGGCCAACGCCCGCTACATGGACCGGTACCCGCTGGTGTCCGCGCTCTCCCGGCCCGCGATCGTCAAGCACCTGGTCGCCGCCGCGAAGAAGCACGACGCCTCGATCGTGGCGCACGGCTGCACCGGCAAGGGGAATGACCAGGTCCGTTTCGAGGCCGGTATCCAGGCCCTCGGCCCGGACCTCAAGTGCATCGCGCCGGTCCGTGACTACGCCATGACCCGGGACAAGGCCATCGCCTTCTGCGAGGCCAAGCAGCTCCCGATCGCCACCACCAAGAAGTCCCCGTACTCCATCGACCAGAACGTCTTCGGCCGGGCCATCGAGACCGGCTTCCTGGAGGACATCTGGAACGCGCCGATCGAGGACATCTTCGAGTACACCTCCAACCCGGCCGAGCCCCGCGAGGCCGACGAGGTGGTCATCTCCTTCGCCTCCGGTGTCCCGGTCGCCATCGACGGCCGCCCCGTCACCGTGCTCCAGGCCATCCAGCAGCTCAACGAGCGCGCGGGCGCCCAGGGCATCGGCCGGATCGACATGGTCGAGGACCGGCTGGTCGGCATCAAGTCCCGTGAGGTGTACGAGGCGCCGGGCGCGATCGCGCTGATCACCGCCCACCAGGAGCTGGAGAACGTCACCGTCGAGCGCGAACTGGCCCGCTTCAAGCGGCAGGTCGAGCAGCGCTGGGGCGAGCTGGTCTACGACGGCCTGTGGTTCTCCCCGCTCAAGCGCGCCCTGGACGGCTTCATCGAGGAGGCCAACCAGCAGGTCACCGGCGACATCCGGATGACCCTGCACGCGGGCACCGCCGTGGTCACCGGCCGCCGCTCCGAGCGGTCGCTGTACGACTTCGACCTCGCGACCTACGACACGGGCGACACCTTCGACCAGTCCAAGGCCCAGGGCTTCATCGACATCTTCGCCCTCTCCGCGAAGATCGCCGCCAAGCGCGACCTGGTCTGACCCTCCCGTACGGCCCTCGCGCCGCCGCCTCCCCGCCACCCCCGTGCGGGGAGGCGGTCCCGTACCTCCACCCTTCGAGGAGTTCCCGCAGTGAGCAGCAACAACGGTGATGTCCGGCTCTGGGGCGGACGGTTCGCCGATGGACCCGCCGACGCGCTGGCGAGGCTCTCCGCCTCGGTGCACTTCGACTGGCGGCTGGCGCCGTACGACATCGCGGGCTCCCGCGCCCACGCCCGGGTCCTCAACCGGGCCGGGCTGCTCACCGAGGACGAGCTGACCCGGATGCTCGCCGGACTGGACCGGCTGGCCGCCGATGTGGCGGACGGCTCCTTCACCGGCACCATCGCCGACGAGGACGTCCACACCGCCCTGGAGCGGGGGCTGCTGGAGCGCCTGGGCGCGGAGCTGGGCGGCAAGCTGCGCGCGGGACGCTCCCGCAACGACCAGGTGGCGACCCTCTTCCGGATGTATCTGCGGGACCACGCCCGGATCGTCGGGGGGCTGATCGCCGAACTCCAGGACGCGCTGGTGGGCCTGGCCGAGGCCCATCCGGAGGTGGCGATGCCGGGGCGTACCCACCTCCAGCACGCCCAGCCCGTGCTCTTCGCCCACCATGTGCTCGCCCATGTCCAGGCGCTGTCCCGGGACGCCGAGCGGCTGCGCCAGTGGGACGCGCGGACGGCGGTCTCGCCCTATGGCTCCGGGGCGCTCGCGGGCTCCTCGCTCGGCCTGGACCCGGAGGCGGTCGCCGCCGACCTGGGCTTCGAGGGCGGTTCGGCGGGCAACTCCATCGACGGCACCGCCTCCCGGGACTTCGTCGCGGAGTTCGCCTTCATCACCGCCATGGCCGGGATCAACCTCTCCCGGCTCGCGGAGGAGATCATCATCTGGAACACGAAGGAGTTCTCCTTCGTCACCCTGCACGACGCCTTCTCCACCGGCTCGTCGATCATGCCGCAGAAGAAGAACCCCGACATCGCCGAGCTGGCGCGCGGTAAGTCCGGCCGGCTGATCGGCAATCTGACCGGGCTGCTGGCGACGTTGAAGGCGCTGCCGCTCGCGTACAACCGCGACCTCCAGGAGGACAAGGAGCCGGTCTTCGACTCCTGCGACCAGCTGGAGGTGCTGCTGCCCGCGTTCACCGGGATGGTGGCCACGCTCACCGTGCACCGGGAGCGGATGGAGGAGCTGGCTCCGGCGGGCTTCTCGCTCGCCACCGACATCGCGGAGTGGCTCGTGCGGCAGGGCGTGCCGTTCCGGGTCGCCCACGATGTCGCCGGGGCGTGCGTCAAGGAGTGCGAGAGCGCGGGCATCGAACTGCACCAGCTCACGGACGAGCAGTTCGCGGCGATCTCGGAGCATCTGACCCCCGAGGTGCGCTCGGTCCTCACCGTCCGGGGCGCGCTGGCCTCCCGCGACGGCCGGGGCGGCACGGCCCCCTCGGCGGTGGCCGTCCAGCTCGCCGAGGTCAAGGCCGATCTCGCGGTCCAGCACGCCTGGGCGGCCCGCGAGAGCTGACCCCGTCCCACGGCAGGGGCGCGAGCGGAGTGCCACCGTCCCCGCGTACGGCGGCGGACGGTGGCGCTCCGCCGTCGTTCCCGCCGTCTCCGGCACCGGGCTGCGGTCATATTTAATGAGACGTCGCTGTCTCAAATGCAGTATCTTTGTCTCATGACAATTGATCGTGAGCGGGTGCTCCGTGCCGCCGCCGCCCTTCTCGCCCGGAAGTCCACCGCCACGATGGACGAGGTCGCCAAGGCCGCGGGCATCGGCCGGGCCACGCTGCACCGGCACTTCGCCGGACGGGACGCCCTGGTGCGGGCCCTGGAGGAGTTCGGGCTGCGCGAGCTGGAGGCCGCCGTCGAGGAGGCCCGCCCCGACGAGGGCTCCGCCCCCGAGGCGCTGCGCCGCCTGATCGGCGCCACCGCCCCCGCCTCCCCGCTGCTCGGCTTTCTCATCACCGAGAACCAGCTCTTCGAGGGCGAGGGCGTGAACGAGGGCTGGGCCCGGATCGACGCGGTCTGCACCACTCTCTTCCGGCGCGGCCAGGAGGAGGGGCACTTCCGTGTCGACCTCACCGCCGTCTGGCTCACCGAGGCCCTGTACGGGCTGCTCAGCGCGGGCGCCTGGGCCGTGCAGGCGGGACGCGTCGCCCCCAAGGACTACCAGTACATGATCGCCGAGCTGGTGCTCGGCGGCTGCGTCCGACGGAGTGTGGAGGCATGACCGGCACCGCCCTCAAGGAGCCGGACACCGGGCTCGTCCCGGGACGCTGGCTGGCCCTGTCGGTGCTGGTGCTGGCCGTTCTGCTGATCGCGGTGGACGCCACCGTGCTCGGTCTGGCGACCCCCTTCCTCACCGAGGACCTCCAGCCGACCGGCACCCAGTTGCTGTGGATCGGCGACGTCTACTCGTTCGTCATCGCCGGTCTGCTGATCTCGATGGGCAGCCTCGGCGACCGCATCGGCCGCAAGAAGCTGCTGCTGACGGGCGCGGTCGCGTTCGGCGCGGTCTCCGTCCTCAACGCCTATGCCACCAGCCCCGAGATGATGATCGTGGCCCGGGCGCTGCTCGGTGTGGCGGGCGCCACCCTGATGCCCTCCACCCTGGCCCTGATCCGCAACCTCTTCTCCGACCCCCGCGAGCGCAGCATCGCCGTCGGTATCTGGGGCTCCGCCGCCTCCGCGGGCGCGGCGGTCGGCCCGGTCGTCGGCGGCGCGCTGCTGGAGCACTTCTGGTGGGGCTCGGTCTTCCTGATCAACCTGCCGGTCATGGCGGTGCTCGTGGTCGTCGGCCTCAAGCTGATCCCCGAGTCGCGCAACCCCGCCCCCGGCCCCTGGGACCTGATCAGTGTGGCCCTCTCCCTGGTCGGCATGGTCTCCGTGGTCTATGCCATCAAGGAGGTGGCGGTGCACGGCCTGACCGAGGGTGCCGCTCTGGCCGCCGCCCTCGGTGCCGGTGCGCTGGTGTGGTTCGTCCGCCGTCAGCTCACGCTGGAGTCCCCGCTGCTCAATGTGCGGCTCTTCCACCACCGCGGCTTCTCGGGCGCGGTGCTGGCGGATCTGCTGGCCATCCTGGGGCTCTCCGGGCTGATCTTCTTCCTCTCGCAGTTCCTCCAGCTCGTCCAGGACCGTTCCCCGCTGGAGGCCGGGCTCATCGAGCTGCCGTCCGCGGTCGGCGCCGTCCTCTCCGGTCTGCTCGCCGGACATCTGGCCCGCCGCGCCTCGGTACGGGCGGCCGTCACCGGCGGACTGGCCGCCCTCGGGCTCTCGCTCGCCTCCTGTGTGTGGCTGACCGCCGACACGGGGCCGCTCGCCATGGGGATCGCCCTGTTCCTCGGCGGCTTCGGCGCCGGACTCGCCTTCACGGTGACGGCGGACGTCATCCTCGGCAGCGTTCCCAAGGAGCAGGCGGGCGCCGCGTCGGCCGTCTCCGAGACCGCCTACGAGCTGGGCGCGGCCCTCGGTATCGCCCTGCTGGGCACGGTGGTGACCGGTGTCTACCGGGACTTCACCGTCCCGGCCGGGGTGCCCGAGGCGTCGGCGGACGCGGCCCGCGAGTCGCTGGGCGGCGCCTTCCACACGGCGGGGTCCCTTCCCCAGGAGCAGGGCGAGGCCCTGCTGGCCTCGGCGCGGGACGCCTTCGCCGACGGCTTCCACCTGGCCGGCGCGGCGGCCTCGGTGGTGCTGCTGACGGCGGCCGTCGCCGCGTGGTTCCTGCTGAAGGGGCAGCGCCTGGCGGACGGCGTCGAACACCCCTGACGTCCCGCACAGCGCGTACAGCAAGTGACGAACGGGACAAAACAGCGGCGGGGCCGGAGGAGATCCGGCCCCGCCGCCGTGTGGGCGGTCGACACCCCGGCGGGCGGTCAGGCCGCCTTCGCCTTGGTGGCGTACATGTCCACGTACTCCTGGCCGGACAGCCGCATCACCTCGGTCATCACCGAGTCCGTCACAGCCCGCAGCACATAGCGGTCCCGCCCCATGCCCTCGTACCGGGAGAACTCCATCGGCTCGCCGAAGCGCACCGTGACCCGGCCCGGCCGGGGCAGCCCCGTGCCGCCCGGCTGGAGCTTGTCGGTACCGATCACCGCGAACGGGACCACGGGCGCGCCGGTCATCAGCGTGAGCCGGGCGATCCCGGTCCGGCCCCGGTAGAGCCGCCCGTCGGGGGAGCGGGTGCCCTCCGGGTAGATGCCGAACACCTGCCCGTCCTCCAGCACCCGGCGCCCCGTCATCAGGGCGGCCACCCCGCCGTTCGCGCCGTCCCGGTCCACGGGCACCATGCCGACCCCGGAGAAGAACCAGGCCATGGCGCGCCCCTTGAGCCCCGTACCGGTCACATACTCGTCCTTGCCGATGAAGAAGACCGGGCGGGGGCAGACCAGCGGCAGGATCATCGAGTCGATGAAGGTCAGATGGTTCCCGGCCAGGATGACGGGGCCGGAGCCGGGGATGTTCCCGACACCCTCCACCCGGGGCCGGAACATCAGGCGCAGAAACGGTCCGAGGACGGCCTTGAGAAGGGACAAGCGGGACAACGGGTCCTCCGGTGTCAGAACGGACGGCAGCGGTGGGCGGCCGGCGCGGACGCCGCGAACCCTTGTACCAAACCCCGGCTAAGGTCTCGCTGAATTCGCGCAGGTGAGGACGATACTCGCGGATCATGCGCCCCCGCACACCGGACTCACCCGGTGGATACGCGCTGTTGACATGTGTTCGCACCACGTTCGCCCAGGGTCTTCCCCCTGGAGGAGGTCCGTCCCTACCGTCGGGCACGGCCGGCAGAGTGCCGAAGGTCACAGGGAGGAACGCAGATGACACAGAGCGCGACGAGCGGGGGCAGGGGCGGCGGAGCCGGTGCCCCGGGACGGCGGGCGGTGCTCGGCGCCGCCGCGGTGGGCGCCGGAGCGCTGGGCGTTCCGGCGGCGGTCGCCTCCCCGGCGGCGGTCGCCTCCCCGGCGGCGGCCGCCGCCGGGGCGCGGCACGGCGGCGGCTCCTACCGCGAGCTGCCCCGGCCGACCGTGATCGCCCACCGGGGCGCCAGCGGCTACCGCCCCGAACACACCATCGCCGCCTACCAGCTCGCCCTCGACATGGGCGCGCACGTCGTCGAACAGGATCTGGTGCCCACGCGGGACGGCCATCTCGTCTGCCGTCACGAGAACGACATCACCGGCACCACCGATGTCGCGGACCGCCCGGAGTTCGCCTCCCGCAGAACGACCAAGAGCGTCGACGGGGAACGGCTCACCGGCTGGTTCACGGAGGACTTCACCCTCGCCGAGCTGAAGACCCTCCGCACCCGGGAGCGGATACCGCGGGTCCGGCCCAAGAACACCCTGTACGACGGCCGCTGGACCATTCCGACCTTCGAGGAGGTGCTGCGCTGGGCCGAGCGGGAGGGCCGCCGCCGGGGCCGCCCCGTCTGGCTGCATGTCGAGACCAAGCACCCCACCTACTTCCGCCGTCTCGGCCTCGGCCTGGAGGAGCCGCTGGCCCGGCTGCTGCGCCGGTACGGGCGGGACGGGCGGAACGCGGCCGTCTTCCTCCAGTCGTTCGAGCCGAGCAGTGTGCGGAGGCTGTCGCGGCTGGTCTCCTCGCCGCGGGTGGTCCTGCTGTCGGCCGCCGGAGAGCGGCCCTGGGACTTCGTGGAGGCGGGCGATCCGCGCACGGTCGCCGATCTGGTCAGGCCCGACGGGCTGCGCTGGATCGCCTCGTTCGCCCAGGGCATCGGGCCCACCCTGGACCTGGTCATCCCCAAGGACGCGGACGGGAGGCTCGGCGAGCCCACCACACTCGTCCGCGACGCCCACCGGGCCGGGCTGATCCTCCACCCGTACACCCTGCGCAACGAGAACACCTTCCTGCCCGCCGACTTCCGGCGCGACCACGGAACGGGCCCGGCCGCCGCGGCGGGCGAGTACGGCGATGTCTTCGGCGCCTACCGGCGCTACCTCGCCACCGGGATCGACGGCATCTTCACCGACCACCCGGACACCGGGCTGCTCGCCGCCGCCGACTTCCAGGGCTGAGCCGGGCCCGGCGCAGCGCTGTCGTCCGTACCCCGTGGGGGCCCTGTCGACGGACAGGGGCCATACGGGGTACGGCCGTTTGAGTCCCCGTACCGGCCCGGCCGGAGGGGAACTCCCCTGGAGCGACTGCGATGTGACGGGCAAGAACCCTACTTCCCCATGGAATTCGCAGGAAGGTTGGCTATCTCACAGAGAAAACCGTCACTGATCCGTTCCCGCCGCCTGGGATCTCCGCGCAGAATGGCGGCGACCGAGGTTGCGGCTCCTGGGCGGGGGGAAGGGAGCGAGAGACAACCGGACCCATCAGGTGAGCGGGAGGCATGCGCACATGGGCATGAGCGTGACCATCTCAGCGGCGACGGCGCAGGACGCGGAGCACATCCTCAAACTCCAGTACCTGTGCTACCAGAGCGAGGCGGAGCTCTACGGCGACTACGCGATCGAACCCCTCACCCAGTCCCTGGACGACCTCCGGGCCGAGATCGCCGACGGTCCCGCGCTGGTGGCCCGGCTCGGGGACGAGGTCGTGGCCTCCGTGCGCGGCCGGGTCGGCGAGGACGGCACCGCCAGGATCGCCAAGCTGATCGTCCACCCCCGGATGCAGGGGCACGGCCTGGGCGGACGGCTGCTCGACGCGATCGAGGAGAGCTTCGCCCGGGAGCCCGCCGCCCGGCGTTTCCGGCTCTTCACCGGCCACCGCAGCGAGGGCAATCTCCGGCTCTACCGCTCCCGCGGCTATGTACCGGTCTCCCGGGAGCAGATCGGCCCCCGGCTCACCGTCGTCACCCTGGAGAAGGAGGCCGCGTCCCCGGCGGCGTTCGTGACCAGCGCCTGATGGGGACGGATGCGGACGGTCATCCCGCGTGGCTGCGCGAACGGCGCAGCCACAGCATCCCGGTGACCGGCAGCAGTACGGGGATGAGGAGATAGCCCATGCCGTACTCCGACCAGACGGTGGAGTCCGGGAAGGCGGAGGGTTCGAGCACCGTCCAGGTGCCCACGATCACCACCCCCGCCAGCTCCGCGGCACAGCACACGAGCGCCGCCCTGCGGGCCGTCTCCCCGCCGCGCACCAGCGTGTAGGTGATGAACGCGTACACCGCGGCGGCGACCGCGGAGAGCGAGTGGGCGAGCGGGGCGCTGTCGAAGTCGGTGACGATCGCGTAGACCGAGCGGGAGACCGCGCCCACCGACATCACCGAGTACAGCCAGACGAGCAGCATCCCGGGGCCCGTGACGAGCCGGCTCCGGCCGCCTCCGGTCTCCGTCCCCGTTCCGCCTCCGCTTCCCGTTCCCGTCCCGGTCTCCGTTCCGGACACGGTCAGCCTCCCCAGATGTCGTAGAGCCGGACTTCGAGCACCGCGACCACCACCGCGCCCGCGGCGACGGTCGCCGAGCCCCAGCGCGACCGCTCCACCAGGGAGAGGAAGGCCGCCGCGGGGATCGAGAGGAACGCCCCGATCAGATAGACCACGAAGGTCGTCGTGCCGTCGTGGGGATGCGCGCCCCCGGCGATCTTGACGATCCCGACCACGAGCTGCGCCAGCGCCAGCAGCGTCACCACGGCCATGCCGATGAAGTGCCAGTCCTTGGTGGGCTGGTCGCGCAGGGCGGCGAAACCGCACCAGGCGGCGAGGGCGAGCGCGGCCACCGAGACCGTGACCGTCAGGGCGTCAAGCATGGTTCCGAGGGTATTACGGGCCGGGGCCGCCGCCGCGCGCGCCCCTGGCCCGGGGGTGTTCGTGGCCTTGACCACATCTCCCGGCCGCCCGGCACCGCGCGGTCCCCTGCCGTCCCTGTCGTTACCGCAGGTCAGACCGGTGGGTAACCAGGAGGTCCGGAGCGGGGACAGTCCGGTGGCACCTCCCCTCTTGTCCGATATTCGGACGCCCCCCTTTGCGTGAACGGGCCATCTGCTTTACTTGCCGCCATGACCACGACGAGCTGCCGCACCCTTGCGACCGAGGCGAACCTGACGCCCGGTGCTCGTTGTATGGGTCGAATGTGCGCCTCCTGAGGGCCCCTGCCTGTGCCTCGCGCCCCGAAGTGAGACCCCGCAGCCGTCCGGTCGGATGACCGGTTTCCGCTGTGACGCGCATGTGCCGACCCCCGCCGGAGACCGTCCCGGCGCCGGGCCTGCCGCGTTCCCACCACAGAACCCCTGACGACGAACGCCCCGTGCCCGGCGAGACGCCTGCCGCGCACTCGACAGTGACGGACATCATCCAGTGATCACCACCACGGGCCTCACCAAGGTCTACCGCTCGCGAGGACGCGAGACCACCGCCCTGGACGGCGTCGACCTCCATGTCCGGCAGGGAGAGGTGTTCGGTGTCATCGGTCAGAGCGGCGCCGGCAAGTCCTCCCTCATCCGCTGCGTCAACCTCCTGGAGCGCCCCACCTCCGGCACCGTGACCGTGGACGGCCAGGAGCTGACCGCGCTCGCCGGACGCGGAGCGCGCGCCGGGAAGGAACTCCGCGCCGCCCGCAGCCGGATCGGCATGGTCTTCCAGCACTTCAACCTGTTGTCCTCGCGCACCGTCCAGGACAACGTCGAACTTCCCCTGGAGATCCTGGGGCACTCCGGCGCCGACCGCTCCCGGCGGGCCCTGGAACTCCTCGACCTGGTCGGCCTCGCCGACAAGGCCAAGTCCTACCCCGGCCAGCTCTCCGGCGGCCAGAAGCAGCGCGTCGGCATCGCCCGCGCCCTCGCGGGCGAGCCCAAGGTGCTCCTCTCCGACGAGGCGACCAGCGCGCTCGACCCCGAGACCACCCGCTCCATCCTCCAGCTCCTGCGCGACCTCAATGAGCGGCTGGGCCTGACCGTCCTGCTCATCACGCACGAGATGGACGTCGTCAAGACCGTCTGCGACTCCGCCGCCCTGATGGAGCGCGGCCGGATCGTCGAGTCCGGCACCGTGAGCGAACTGCTCGCCACCCCCGGCTCCGAACTGGCCGCCGCGCTCTTCCCGGTGAGCGGCGACGCCTCCGCGTCCGATCGCACGGTCGTGGACGTCACCTTCCACGGGGACGCCGCCACCCAGCCGGTCATCTCGCAGCTCTCCCGTACGTACAACATCGACATCTCGATCCTGGGCGCGGCCATGGACACCGTCGGCGGCAAGCAGGTCGGCCGGATGCGGATCGAACTGCCCGGCCGGTTCGAGGAGAACGTCGTCCCCATCGGCTTCCTGCGGGAACGGGGTCTCCAGGTAGAGGTGGCCGCGACCACCGCCGAGGAAGGTGCCAAGTGACCTGGTCCGAGATGTGGCCGCTGCTGGAGCAGGCGTGTTGGGACACGCTCTACATGGTCGGCTGGTCCACCGCGATCGCCGTCGTCGCCGGGCTGCCGCTGGGCATCCTGCTGGTCCTCACCGACCGGGGCGGACTGCTGGGCAACGTCGTGGTGAACAAGGTGCTGGGCGAGATCGTCAACGTCACCCGGTCGATGCCGTTCATCATCCTCATGGTCGCCCTGTTCCCCTTCACCAAGGCCATCGCCGGCACCACCATCGGCCGTGAGGGCGCGATCGTGCCGCTCGCCATCGGCGCCATCCCGTTCTTCGCCCGGCTGGTCGAGACCTCCGTCCGCGAGGTCGACCACGGCCTGGTGGAGGCCGTGCAGTCGATGGGCGGCAGCACCTGGACCGTCGTCCGCAAGGTGCTCGTCCCCGAGTCGCTGCCCTCGCTGATCGCCGGGGCCACGACCACCGTCATCGCCCTGATCGGCTACTCCGCGATGGCGGGCGCCGTCGGCGCGGGCGGACTCGGCGACATCGCCATCCGCTACGGCTATATGCGCTTCGAGACCGAGCTGATGTGGATCACGGTGGCGATCCTCGCCGTCGTCATCTCCCTCATCCAGCTCGCCGGGGACCTCACGGCCCGGCGCCTGTACGGGCGGGGACGGGGCGGACCCGCCCCCAAGCTGCGGCTGCTGCGCAACGCCAAGCCCCTGCTGACCCCCGCCGAGGCCACCGCGGAACCCGCGGCGGAGCCCACCAGGATTTCCTGACCCGGCCCCTCCGGGGCCGTACCACCCGCACCACCATGGAGAAAGGCACTTTTCGTGCGTAACACCACCAAGATCACCGCTGCTGTCCTCGCCGCCGGGGCCCTCACCCTCGGACTCACCGGCTGCTCGTCCGCGGACGACGAGAACCTCGTCGTCGCCGCCACCTCCGTCCCCCACGCCGAGATCCTCGGCTTCGTCAAGGACGAGCTGGCCGCGAAGGAAGACCTCAAGCTGGAGGTCAAGGAGTTCACGGACTACACCACCATCAACACGGCCACCCAGGACGGCCAGGTCGACGCCAACTTCTTCCAGCACAAGCCCTACCTGGACGACTTCAACAAGAAGAACAAGACGACGATCGTCCCCCTCGTCACCGTCCACCTGGAGCCGCTGGGCCTCTTCTCGAAGAAGGCCGACAGCATCGCCGACCTCAAGGACGGCGCCACCGTCGCCGTCCCCAACGACACCACCAACGAGGCGCGCGCCCTGCGGCTCCTGGAGCAGAACGGGCTCATCAAGCTGAAGCCCGGCACCGGTGCCGAGGCGACCCCCAAGGACATCGCCGAGAACCCGAAGAACCTGAAGATCAAGGAAGTCGAGGCCGCCCAGACCCCGCGCGTCCTCGGCGAGGTCGACGCCGCCGTCATCAACGGCAACTACGCCGTCGAGGCCAAGCTGAGCCCCAAGAAGGATTCCATCGCCCTGGAGTCCGCCGAGAACAACCCCTACGGCAACTTCCTCGCCGTCAAGAAGGGCGACGAGAACGACGAGCAGGTCAAGAAGCTCGCCAAGCTGCTCTCCTCGCCCGAGGTGAAGAAGTTCATCGAGGACACGTACGACGGCTCCGTCATCCCGGCGGTCTGAACCCCGCCCGGCGGCCCCACCCGGGCCCGGACCGGGTGAGCCCGGTCACCGGGACGGTGCCCCGCACCCCCTTCGAGGGGCGTGCGGGGCCCGCCGCTTTCCGCCCGGCACACAAGTGCGGGACCCTGTGGTGCAGTTCGAGCAGCCCATGCTGCATGCTGGGCTTTTCGGCAGGCCCACGGTTCTACGGGCACGGCAGGCCCCTGGCTACGGAGCGGCGCATGACTCTCACCTTCCCGGACGTGTCCATCAGCACGGAGCGGTTGGTGCTGCGCCCCTTCGAGGAGGCCGACATCCCGGCCTACACCGAGATGATGAACGACGAGCAGATCACCGCCTGGACCACGGCGCCCCACCCCTACACCACCGCCGACGCCGAACGGTGGGTCCGGGGGGCCGCCCCCGCCCGGCGTTCCGGCGGCCGGGGCATCGCGCTCGCCGTCACCGAGTTCCTCACCCAGCGGCTCGTCGGCGCCGTCCAGCTCCGTGACACCGACTGGCGCACCCGCGCCACCGAGGCCGCCTATGTCACCGCCCCCTGGGCGCGCGGCGAGGGCTACGCCACCGAGGCCCTGCTCGCCACCGCGAAATGGCTCTTCCGCGACCAGGGCTTCGAACGCCTGGAACTGCGCACCCCCGCCGACAACACCGCGGGCCAGCAGGTCGCCCAGAAGACCGGGGCGATCAGCGAGGGCGTCCTGCGCAACGCCTGGATAGCCCGGACCAGGACCGAGGACGGCGGCTGGACGGCCATCCGCACCGATCTGATCGTGTGGAGCCTGCTCCCCGAGGATCTGGAGGGCGGCGCCGAGGACCTGGCGGACTTCGGCTACGCCTCCTTCACCGAGCTGAGCTGAGCCGAGCCGAGCTGAACGAAGCGGAACGGAACCGGGCAGGGCGGGCCAGGGCGGGGCGGGTGAGCACGGTCCGCTGCCGCCGGGGCCGGGCCGTGTCGTCGCTGCCCCCCTTCCCCTTCCCTTCTCTTCCCTTCCCACCGAAACGGTCCCCAGGGCCCCCGCGCCAGGTAGTCTCACCCTGCCCGCCCGCCATATGGGCACGTACCGCCTGAACCGACCCCAGGGAGACATACGACGATGGCCGACCGCGTCACGGTGATCGGCTGGGACGGCTCACCCCTCACCGCCGCGGCCACGTCCGCCCTCGGCGCCGCGACCCTCGTCGCCGGAGCCGCCCACCACCTCGACCTCCCCGAGATCCCCCCGCACGCCGAACGCGTCCGCCTCGGCAGCCTCGACCTCGCCGCCCGCCGCATCGCCGCGCACCGCGGCACCGCCGTGGTCCTCGCCGACGGCGACCCCGGCTTCTTCGGCGTCGTCCGCACCCTGCGCGCGCCCGAACACGGCCTGGAGGTCGAGGTCGTCCCCGCCGTCTCCAACGTGGCCGCCGCCTTCGCCCGCGCCGGGATGCCCTGGGACGACGCCCAGATCGTCGTCGCCCACCCGCGAACGCTGCGCCGCGCCGTGAACGTCTGCCGCGCCCACCCCAAGGTCGCCGTCCTCACCTCCCCCGGCGCGGGCCCCGCCGAACTCGCCCTGCTGCTCGAAGGGGTCCACCGCACCTTCGTCATCTGCGAGGAACTCGGCACCGCGCGCGAACAGGTCACCGTCCTCACCTCCGACAAGGCCGCCGACCACCTCTGGCGCGACCCCAATGTGGTGATCGTGATCGGCGGGGCCGCCGCCCCGGACGGCGGACGCGGCACCTGGATCGCGGGCCGCGACCCCGGCGGCACCGGCGGCCGGGGCTGGGCACAGCCCCTGCCCGCCGACCCCGCCGCACCCGCCTCCGCGGGGGACGCGGAGCAGTTGCGCGCCCTCCAACTGGCCCGGACCGGACCGCGTACCGGCGACCTCGTCTGGGACATCGGCTCCGGCTCCGGGGCCTTCGCCACCGACGCCGCCCGCTTCGGCGCGGCCGTCATCGCCATCGACACCGACCGGGCCGCCTGCGCCCGCACCGACGCCGCGGCGCGCCGCGCCGGAGTCCATGTCCAGGTGGTGCACGGGCACGCGCCCCAGGTACTGGAACGGCTGCCCGAACCCGACGTCGTCCGGATCGGCTCCGGCGGCGCCCCCGTCGTCACCGCCTGTACCGACCGCAGACCCCAGCGGATCGTCGCCCACGCCTCCACCCGGGACGAGGCCGAGGCCATCGGCGCCGCCCTGACGGCGGGCGGCTACACCGTCACCTGCGCCCTGCTCCAGTCCGTCGAACTCGACCCGGTGGGCTGGGCGGAACGCGAGCGCTCCGTGGTTTTCCTGCTCTCCGGGACCCGGGCCGATCACGTCCCGTGATCCCGAATGTCCGTGGTGCGGGGTAGGCTGGCCGATCGTTGTACCGCACCCCCGCCGTACGTCGTCCACGGTCGCCGACGGTCCGGGGGAGCCGGAAAAGCAGTGCCGACACCGCGCCGGTCTGTGGTACTTCGGAGCCGGGGGAGGCGCGACGTGGCGCACCCCACAGCGGACCGTGGCGGATCTCCCCGCCACGGCGGCGAACGGCCGCGAGAATGCTGGGAGTCCGCGGACGATCGTGCCGCGTGGCGTGCCCGCTCGTTCTCATCGACGGGCGTCCGGTGCGCCGCGGCCGGCCGACCGGACGACGGGCGAAGGATTCACAACCGATGGGCGAGGGGTACGCATGACCGACACCGGCCAGGTCCCGGGCGAGGGACAGCCGGAGAACGCAGGCGTGGTGGGGCAGCAGCCGGGGGTTCCCGGCGGTGACGCCTACACCTTCCTGGAACCCTCCGGCCACCTTCCCGACGAGGACGATCTGCTGCTGATGCCGGGCGCGCAGGGGGCCTGGATCGACCCCCAGGCGGTGCAGTCGCTCCAGCACGGCCCGCAGAGCGGACAGGTGCGGCTCCCGGTGGACCGGACCGGGCAGGTGCCCGTCGGCGCGCATCCGCAGATCCCCGAGCAGTACGTGCCCGTCCCGGCGGCGCAGCCGATGCCCGGACAGCAGCAGGTTCCGGTCGCCCCGGACCTGGTGCCCGCCCCGGAGCTGGCCGCGCCGACCGATCTGGGCGCCCCCGACGCCGCCGTGCCGCCGCAGCCCGTGATCCCGGCGCAGGCCACGGCCCCGCCGCAGCCCGCCGGTGCTCCGGCGGCCCCCGCCGCGCCGCCCGTCGGCACGACGGCCCCGGTGCCGCCGGCCGCGCGGCGCCCCCTGCACATGGGCCCGCCGCTGCCGGACACCACCGGCGGTGTCGTGCGCTCGCTCGCCGACCGGGGGCCCGCCGGGGTCGCCCCGCACCCGCTGACCGTGCAGAACACCGCTGTCGCTGCGCCACCCGCCGTCGAGCACGTCGAGCACGTCGATCACGCTGGGTCCATCGAGCCCATTGAGTACGCAGGCGTCCCGCAGGGGGAGCCCGTGGTGCTGCCGGGGCCCCAGCTCGGGGAGATTCCGCCGCAGCCCGGCGCTCCCTGGGGTCCGCAGGCCCCGCAGCAGGCCGTTCCCGTGCCCGAGCCCGCGCCGGAGCCGGTGCCGCCCGTTCCGGCGGAGGCGGTCGCCGCCGAGCCGGTGCCGTCCGCGCCCGCCGCCCCGGTTGCCCCGGTCGCCCCGGTCGAGGAGCCCGCCGATCCCGCTGGCGTTCCGGCGGTCGAGGAGGCGGCCCCGGAGGCCGTCGCGCCCGAGGCCGTGATGGCCGAGCCCGCCGCGACGGGGACCGCCGCGCCCGAGGCCGTCCTCGTGGAGGCGCAGCCGGTGGCGCCGGAGGAGTCGGCTCCCGAGGCCGCCGCCGAGCAGCAGCCGGTCCCGGCCGAACAGCCGGAACCGGCCCAGCCGGTGGCGCAGCCGGAGCGGACCGGGCCGGTGGTACCGGAGGAGGCCCCGGAGGCTGTGGCGCCCGAGGCGGTGGCCCCGGAAGAGGCCGCCCCCGAGGCAGCGCCCGGACCCGCGCCGGAGGCCGTGTCCGAGGTGCCCGACCCGCCCGTGACGGTGGAGGCCGTGGAGGCCGAGCCGGAGCCGGTGCCCGTTCCCGTGGCCGCGCCCGAGCCGGTGTTTGAGCAGGCGCCTGAGCCTGAGCCGCAGGCCGAGGCCGTTGTCGTTGTCGTCGCCGCCGAGCTGCCCGAGGCCGCCGAGGCGGCCGAGCCGGGGGAACCGGTGGAGGGACCGGAGGCCGCCGTCGAGGTGGCCGAGCCCGCCCTCGTTCCCGTGGCCGAGCCCGAGGCCGAGCCGGTACCTGTCGTGGCGGTTGAGCAGCCGGTGGCGGTGGAGGCCGCGCCCGCCGCGGTCGTCGCCGAGGCGGACGTCTCCGTTCCGCAGCCCCCCGCCGAGCCCGCGGAGCAGCCGGTGCCGGAGGCGGAAGCCGAGGTCGTCGCCGAGGTCGTGTCCGAGCCCGAGTCCGTCGTCCCCGAGCAGGCACCCGAGCAGGCGCCGGCCCCTGAGCCCGAGCCGGGGGCTATGCCGGAGCCGGGGCCCGTGTCCGAGCCCGAGGAGATCCCCGCCCCGGCCCGGAGCGCCCCCGCGCCCGGATACGACGACGCCGAGCGCGAGGCCGTGCTCCGCGTCATGCGGGAACGGCGGGACATCCGCAACGGCTTCCGCGGCGACCCCATCCCGCACGAGGTGCTGCTGCGGGTCCTGGAGGCCGCGCACACCGCGCCGAGCGTGGGCCACTCCCAGCCCTGGGACTTCGTCGTCATCCGCTCCGCCGAGACCCGCAGCACGATGCACGAACTCGCCCAGCGCCAGCGGGACGCGTACGCGAAGACGCTGCCGAAGGGCCGGGCGAAGCAGTTCAAGGAACTGAAGATCGAGGCGATCCTCGAAACGCCCGTCAACATCGTCGTCACCGCCGACCCGACCCGCGGCGGCAGGCACACCCTGGGCCGTCACACCCAGCCGCAGATGGCCCCGTACTCCTCGGCCCTGGCCGTCGAGAACCTGTGGCTCGCCGCGCGCGCCGAGGGCCTGGGCGTGGGCTGGGTCAGCTTCTTCGACGAGCGCGAGATGGTCCGGGCGCTGGGACTGCCCGAGCACCTGGAGGTCGTGGCGTATCTGTGCGTCGGATACGTCGACGAGTTCCCCGAGGAGCCCGAGCTGACGCAGGCCGGGTGGTCCAAGCGCCGCCCGCTGTCCTGGGTCGTCCACGAGGAGACGTACGGCCGCCGCGCCCTGCCCGGCGAGGAGCCGCACGACCTGCTCCAGGAGACCGTCGCCAATATCCGTCCACTGGACGCGAAGGCGCTCGGTGAGGCGTGGGAGCGGCAGAAGCGGATGACCAAGCCCGCCGGGGCGCTGGGCATGCTGGAGATCATCTCCGCGCAGCTCAGCGGCCTGTCCCGGGTCTGCCCGCCGCCGATCCCGGAGCCCGCCGCCGTCGCGGTCTTCGCCGGTGACCACGGGGTGCACGCCCAGGGCGTCACCGCCTGGCCCCAGGAGGTGACCGGCCAGATGGTCGCGAACTTCCTCGGCGGGGGAGCGGTCTGCAACGCCTTCGCCCACCAGGTCGGCGCGGAGGTCTGCGTCATCGATGTCGGCGTCGCCTCCGAGCTGCCCGCGACGCCGGGGCTGCTGCCGCGCAAGGTCCGCCCCGGAACCGCGGACTTCACGACGGGCCCCGCGATGACCCGCGAGGAGACCCTGGCGGCGATCGATGTCGGCATCGAGACCGCGCGCGACCTGGTGGCGGCGGGGAACCGCGCGCTGCTCACCGGGGAGATGGGCATCGCCAACACGACGGTCTCGTCCGCGCTGATCTCGGTCTTCACCGGGGTCGACCCCGGTGAGATCACCGGCCGGGGCACGGGCATCAACGACGAGATGCACGCCCGTAAGGTGGACGTCGTCCGGCGCGCGCTGGAACTGCACGCCCCGGACCCCGCCGACCCCGTGGGCGTGCTCGCCGCGGTCGGCGGGCTGGAGCACGCGGCGATGGTCGGCCTGATCCTGGGCGGCGCCTCGCTGCGGACGCCGGTCGTCCTGGACGGAGTCTCGGCCGGCGCGGCGGCCCTCGCCGCCCGCGCCATCGCCCCCGAGTCCCTCGCCGCCTGCATCGCCGGTCACCGCAGCGCCGAACCCGGCCACGTCGCCGCCCTCAACAAACTCGGCCTCCGCCCGCTGGTCGATCTCGACCTCAGGCTGGGGGAGGGGACGGGTGCGTTGCTCGCGCTTCCGCTGGTGCAGAGCGCTGCGCGGGCGATGCATGAGGTGGCGACGTTCGACTCGGCGGGCGTCACCGAGAAGTAGCTCCTGGGTGTGCCTCTGCGCCTCCGCGCCCCCGTGAAATCAGCCTCGTGGGGGTGCCTGAAAGTCAGCCTCGCCGGCGTTTGAGGAGCGGGGGCTCGGGGGCTGGCCCCCGACAACGGGCCCGCAAATTTCGGCCTCGTGGGGTGTGTCCTCTCTGGGGGGTTGCCCCCGCGCAAAATCCAGCCTCGCCGGCGTTTGAGGAGCGGGGGTTCGGGGGCTGGCCCCCGACGATGGGGCCGCGCGGGGGTTCGTCGGCTTGCGCGTCGGGCGTGCGTTGGGTGCGGGGTCCGTCCTCAATCGCCGGACGGGCTTGTTTTGCTCGGGTCACCCGTCAGGTGCGGGGGTGGGGGCCTCCGGGCTCGACTCCTCAGGGCCGGCAGACCGGACGTCCGATGTCCGGATGCGGGTGATTCTCCGCCGGTCCCTTACGGGGACGACCCTGCACCCCCCACCACGGGGAGACGGCCACTCGGTGCGGGAAGTGGTCACAGTCCCGCCCGGCTGGGAGACGGACAGCCTCGGGTCCCGCCACAGGGACCAGCCCGCCCGGTGCGGGAAGCGGGCACGCTCCCGTCCGGTGGGAGACGGACGGCCTCGTCCACACCGGGTGGGACGACCTGCACCCCCACCATGGGCAGACGGCCGCCCGGTACCGGAAGTGGGCACACCCCGCCCGGTGGGAAGGGGGAGCCGCAGGGTCCCTCCCGTGCGCAGTCGGCACACTCCCGCCCGGTGGGAGAGGACCGCCACGGGCCCCGCCACGGGGGACGCGTGCCCCGCCCGGAGGGTGAGCCGCAGCAGGTCAGGGCCCCCGGCCCCGGGCCGGGAAGAGGCGCGGGACACCGTAGAGTTGCCCGTGCAACGCCCGCTTCGCCGCCTCGGCGGCCCCGCCCGCCAGGAGCCCCACCGCGATGGCCGATCACCCCGTCTACCCCGTCGGACTCCGCCTCGCCGGTCGCCGCGTCGTCGTCCTCGGTGGCGGACAGGTCGCCCAGCGCCGCCTCCCCGCACTGCTCGCGGCGGGCGCGGACATCGTCCTGGTCTCCCCGTCGGCCACCCCCTCCGTGGAGGCGATGGCGACCTCGGGCGAGATCCACTGGGAGCGCCGCCGGTACGCCGAAGGCGACCTCGCCGGAGCCTGGTACGCCCTGATCGCGACCACCGACCCGGAGGCCAACACCCGTGCCTCCGCCGAGGCCGAGCGCTCCCGCGTCTGGTGCGTACGCGCGGACGACGCGCACGCGGCCACCGCCTGGACCCCGGCCACCGGCCGCTCCGAGGGCGTCACGGTCGCCGTGCTCACCACGGAACCCGAAGGCCGTGACCCGCGCCGCTCCGCCGCTCTGCGGGACGCGATCGTGGAGGGCCTGCGGGACGGCACGCTCAGCGCCCCCCAGCACCGCACCCGCGTCCCCGGTGTCGCCCTCGTCGGCGGTGGTCCCGGCGACCCGGACCTGATCACGGTCCGGGGCCGCCGCCTCCTCGCCGAGGCGGATGTCGTCGTCGCGGACCGCCTCGGCCCCCGCGACCTCCTCGCGGAGCTGCCGCCGCATGTCGAGGTGATCGACGCGGCGAAGATCCCGTACGGCCGGTTCATGGCCCAGGAGGCGATCAACGCCGCGCTGATCGAGCACGCCAGGGCGGGCCGGGCCGTGGTCCGGCTCAAGGGCGGCGACCCCTTTGTCTTCGGCCGCGGCATGGAGGAGGCGGAAGCCCTCGCCGAGGCCGGAATCCCCTGCACCGTGGTGCCGGGGATCTCCAGCTCGATCAGTGTGCCGGGCGCGGTCGGCATCCCGGTCACCCACCGGGGTGTCGCCCATGAGTTCGCCGTGGTCAGTGGCCATGTCGCCCCGGACGACGACCGTTCTCTCGTGGACTGGCCCGCGCTCGCCCGGCTCCGTGGCACCCTGGTGGTGCTGATGGGGGTCGACAAGATCGGGGCGATCGCCCAGACCCTGGTGGCGAACGGCCGCGAGCCGCACACCCCCGTGGCCCTGATCCAGGAGGGCACGACCGCCGCCCAGCGCCGGGTGGACGCGACCCTCGCCACCGTCGCCGACACGGTCGTCGCCGAGGGCATCCGTCCCCCGGCGGTCATCGTCATCGGCGAGGTGGTCGCCCTCGGCGGCACGCTCCGGACGACTTCGTAACCATCGGTAACACGCCTGGTTCGGGCGTTGGCACCACCCCTGCGGGAAGGCAGTATCACCCTGTGGCCGATCTCATCACCATCGAGGACCCCGACGACCCCCGTCTGCGCGACTACACGGGCCTGACGGACGTCGAGCTGCGCCGCAGACGCGAACCCGCCGAGGGGCTGTTCATCGCCGAGGGCGAGAAGGTCATCCGGCGGGCCAAGGACGCGGGCTACGCGATGCGGTCGATGCTGCTCTCGTCCAAGTGGGTCGACGCCATGCGGGACGTCATCGACGAGCTGCCCGCGCCCGTGTACGCGGTCAGCCCGGAGCTGGCGGAGCGGGTCACCGGCTACCACGTGCACCGGGGAGCCCTCGCGTCCATGCAGCGCAAGCCGGAGCCGGACGCGGCCGAGCTGCTGGCCGGGGCCCGCCGGGTGGCGATCATGGAAGCCGTCAACGACCACACCAACATCGGCGCGATCTTCCGGAGCGCGGCAGCCCTCGGCATGGACGCGGTGCTGCTCTCCCCGGACTGCGCCGACCCCCTCTACCGCCGTTCCGTGAAGGTCTCGATGGGCGCCGTCTTCTCCGTGCCGTACGCGCGGCTCGACGGCTGGCCCAAGGGGCTCGAAGGGGTCCGCGAGGCGGGCTTCACCCTGCTCGCCCTGACCCCGCACGAGAAGGCCGCGCCGATCGACGAGGTCGCGCCGCACCGGCTCGACCGGGTCGCGCTGATGCTCGGCGCGGAGGGCGAGGGGCTGTCCCGCCGGGCGCTGATGGCGGCGGACGAGTGGGTCCGCATCCCGATGGCGCACGGTGTGGACTCGCTCAATGTGGGGGCCGCCGCGGCGGTGGCCTTCTACGCCGTCACCGCGGGCCGCCCCCCGGCCTGACCCGGAGGGCGTGCGGAGCCGGACCGCCGCGCTCTACAACTGCTGGGCCGCCGCGATCCCCAGCGCCACGATCAGGGTCACGACCACGAAGACCACGATCCGCTGGCGCAGCAGCCGGGGGTTGGCGGGCCGCCGCCCCGTCGACGTCGTCCGGCCGCCGGGGCCGGGACGGGCCCCCGAGCGCGCCGGGGGATACGGCCGGGGGCGGGAGCCACCGGTGCGCGCGGGCTTCGGGCGCGCGGGCCCGGTGCGCCGCTCCCCGGCGCGGTCGAGACGCTCGGTGCGCTCGCCCCGGTCGAGCCGTTCGGTCCGGGCGGCAGCGGCGGCCCTGCCGGGCCGCTCCGGGTAGCGCGTGGTCGGCCGGTCGGCGTCGATCCGCTCGCGCGGCGCCGGGGGCCGGACCTCCACCAGCCCCTGGGCCTCCCGCGCCGCGATCTCCTTGAGCCGCATGGAGAGCTGAAGGGTGCTGGGACGGTCCTCGGGGTCCTTCGCCAGACAGGCCCGCAGCAACGGGGCCAGCGCGTCCGGTACGCCGTGGAGCTGCGGCTCCTCGTGCACCACCCGGTAGAGCATCACCTCGGAACCGCCGTGCCCGAACGGGGAGTCCGCGGTCGCCGCGTAGGCGAGGGTCGCCCCCAGCGAGAAGACGTCCGTGGCCGGGGTGACGGCGACCCCGCGCACCTGCTCGGGGGCGAGGAAGCCGGGGGAGCCCACCGCCGTGCCGACATGGGTGAGCGTGCTGGCGCCCGTCGCCCACGCGATGCCGAAGTCGATGATGCGCGGGCCCTTGGGGGAGAGGAGGATGTTGGAGGGCTTGAGGTCCCGGTGGACCACGCCCGCCTCGTGCACGGCGACCAGCCCCTCCGAGAGCGCGGCTCCGATGGCGGCCACCTCCGCCGCCTGGAGGACGCCCTCCTCCGCCACCCGGTCGTGCAGGGAGGGCCCGGGGACGTACTGGGTGGCGAACCAGGGCCGCTCGGCGTCCAGATCCGCCGCCACCAGCCGCGCGGTGCAGCCACCCCGGATACGGCGCGCGGCGGAGACCTCACGGGCGAAGCGCGAGCGGAACTCCTGGTCCTCCGCCAGATCGGGCCGGATCACCTTGAGCGCGACCCGCTGGCCGCGCCGGTCCGAGCCCAGATAGACGACGCCCATCCCGCCGGCGCCGAGCCGCCGGTGCAGCCGGAACGAGCCGACGACTCGCGGGTCCTCGCGCCGGAGCCGCATCATCGCCATGTCGTCCCCTACCTGGGGGTGGGGCCACCCCCCTGCCTGCGGCGGGAGGAGCCCCGCCCTGCCGAGTGGATGGAGGCCGGTCCCCCACCCCTGTCCGGCGGTACGGGCGTGCCCGGCTCCGCCGACTGATCGTCCGTTTTCGCCGTGGCACAGCTTACGTACCCCTGCCCCGGCGCGCTCATAGGCCGCGCCTCCGCCTGTCGGCCGATTGTCCTCCCGGGGCGGAGAGCCCGAAGCGCCGCCCAAAAGGGCGAGTTCCGGCCACCGTGGCCGATGAGAGAAGTCAACAGGCTGAAAAGGCAAGGGTATTGGGCCGGTGGGACACGGCTTGTCCCCGGCGGTTCCGGCACCGCCTGGCCCCGTCGAAGCGGTGACGGCGGGGCACACCGGGCGCCGGACCGGGCCGGGCGGCCCCGTACCGGGGGCCGTACGGGAGTGAGCGAAGTCACCCGTCCCGCCGGGGAGTGGACCGTGCCACCGGGCCCGCGCCGGGGCCGGCTCAGGGAAGACCCCAACCTGTGAGGGCCCGTCTCCACCCAGGGGAGTACATCGAACGGTGGTGGCTCATCCTCCGGGAGGCCCGGCAATCGGTACGCGGGCATGACGTGAGGCGCGCCGAAGGTCCCTAGGCTTGGGACAAGCGGCGGGTGAAGCACTCGTCCCCCGAGGTCAGACACCCGCCGCTGCCAAAACGAGAGGAGAGGGCATGGCCGACACGGCAGCGCGGACAGCCGTCCGTACGCGGGGACGCGGGGCGTTCACCCCGTCCGGCGGCCGTCCGTCGAGCCGTCGCCACCCGCTGGTGGCGACCGCCATGGTCCTCCCTCTGGCCGCCTTTCTCGTCGTCGCCTTCGGCGGTTGGGAAGCGGTGGTCACACATGCGTCGTCCGTGGGCGTGATGCTGGGGCGCTGAGCGGCGCCCCGGACCCGGAAGAGCGGTCCGGGTCGGGGACATCCGGCCAAATACCCCGTGGGGACGGGGGTGCGGCGGACGACAGGCAATGGCCGGTCAGCTGGGGAGCTGACCGGCCATCGCGCTGCCCGGACCAGGGGACGAGCAGCGGAGGCGAGCAGCGCCGAAGAGGCCGGGGAAAACACGGAATCCCCGACCGCCGGAGCGGCCGGGGATTCCGGCTGGTGCGCGATACTGGGATTGAACCAGTGACCTCTTCCGTGTCAGGGAAGCGCTCTCCCGCTGAGCTAATCGCGCGGGGCCGCCAGGACCGGGGTCCAACGGCATTCACCTGCGAAAATGCACAGGTGCGGTGCGTTTGCGTGCGCGATACTGGGATTGAACCAGTGACCTCTTCCGTGTCAGGGAAGCGCTCTCCCGCTGAGCTAATCGCGCGGGGAAACCTCTGCTGAGCAGTGATTTCAGTGGACGATACTGGGATTGAACCAGTGACCTCTTCCGTGTCAGGGAAGCGCTCTCCCGCTGAGCTAATCGTCCTTGGAGGTGGAGACGGGATTTGAACCCGTGTAGACGGCTTTGCAGGCCGTTGCCTCGCCTCTCGGCCACTCCACCCGGAGTGTAGGGGTTCGGGAAGATCCCCCACATCGAGCGGACGACCAGGTTCGAACTGGCGACCTCAACCTTGGCAAGGTTGCGCTCTACCAACTGAGCTACGTCCGCTTGTCTTTTCCGTTTCGCTTCCGCGTCCCGGCGACGTGTTGAACTCTAGCGGATTCCTGAGCCAGTACAAAAACGCGTTTCCGCAGCGTGCTGAGGTGTGCCCGCCCCGCAGCGGTCGAGGCGCCCCCGCCGTGCCCCCGCCGGAGTCCCGCCGAGGGCCTGCGGCGGGCCCGGCGGGCGCCCGCCCGCCGCGCCATCCGCGCCGGTCATAGACTCGCAGACGTGCACCACCTCCCTCCTCTCGCGCGCTTCGGGCGCCTTGTCGCCACCGGTCTCCGCGATGTCACCAGCGACCCCGAGGCCCTTGACTCGGCCGGCTTCTGGGCCGTCGCTGCCGACTTCGAAGGTGCTCTGACCTGCGCACGCTTCGACCGCGTCCAGCAGGAGGAGGTTCCGGCGGCGGCTCCGGGACAGTGGCGCGGACCCGCCAGGGCCGACTGGACGTCCTCCCTGGACCGAGAGGGGTACACGGCGGGGGTCCGGCGCATCCGGGAGCACATCGCGGCGGGCGAGGTCTACCAGGCCAACCTCTGCCGGGTGCTCTCCGCTCCGCTGCCCGACCCGGCCGCCGCCGATGTGGACGCCCTGACCGCGCTGCTCGCGCGCGGCAACCCCGCCCCCTTCGCCGGAACGATTCGGCTCCCCGGGCACGGGGTGGAGATCGCCACCGCCTCGCCCGAGCTGTATCTCCGCCGCACCGGCGCGACCGTGGAGTCCGGCCCGATCAAGGGCACCGGCCGCACCGCCGCCGATCTGCTGGAGAAGGACCACGCCGAGAACGTCATGATCGTGGACCTGGTCCGCAACGACCTCGGCCGTGTCTGCGCCACCGGCACGGTCACCGTCCCGGCGCTCTGCGCGGTGGAGCCCCACCCCGGGCTCGTCCATCTGGTGTCGACCGTCCGCGGTGAGCTGGCCCCCGGGCAGGGCTGGCCCGGACTCCTCACCGCCACCTTCCCGCCAGGATCGGTCACCGGGGCGCCCAAATCCAGCGCCCTGCGGATCATCGAGGCCCTGGAGACCGCCCCGCGCGGCCCCTACTGCGGCGGCATCGGCTGGGTCGACGCCGACCGGGGCACCGGCGAGCTGGCCGTCGGGATACGCACCTTCTGGATCGAGCGCTCCCCGGCCGGGGGCGCGGTGCTGCGCTTCGGCACCGGTGCCGGGATCACCTGGGGCTCCGACCCCGGGCGCGAGTGGGACGAGACCGAGCTGAAGGCGTCCCGGCTGCTCGCGATAGCGTCGGCACCGGAGCGGGGCGGCCCGGGAGGCGGGCTCGCCGAAGCTGTGGGAGGAGCGGCCGGATGAAGCTGTGGATCAATGGCGGGCTGAAGGACGCGGCCGAGGCCCGGGTGTCGGCGCTCGACCACGGCCTCACCGTCGGCGACGGCGTCTTCGAGACACTCAAGACCGTCCGGGGCCTGCCCTTCGCCCTCACCCTCCATCTGGAGCGGCTCACCCGCTCGGCGGCGGCCCTCGGTCTGCCCGAGCCCGATCACGACGAGATCCGCCGCGCCTGCGCCGAGGTGATCGACGCCAACCCGATGGAACGCGGCCGGCTGCGCGTCACCTACACCGGCGGCACCGCCTCGCTCGGCTCCGAACGGGTCGACCAGGAACCCACCCTGGTGGTCGCGCTCGGCGCGATGCCCGCGCGCCCCCGGGTCGGCTCCGTGATCACCGTTCCCTGGACCCGCAACGAGCGCGGCGCACTGGCCGGGCTGAAGTCCACCTCGTACGCGGAGAACGTCATCGCCCTCGCCCGGGCCACCGAGCGGGGCGCGTCCGAGGCGCTGTTCGCGAACACCGCCGGGCAGCTCTGCGAGGGCACCGCGTCCAATGTCTTCGTCGTCCTCGACGGAGAGCTGCACACCCCGCCGGTCTCCTCCGGCTGTCTCCCCGGCATCACCCGCGCCCTGGTCGTCGCCTGGGCCGGGGCCCTGGAGACCGCGCTGCCCCACGATGTCCTGGACCGGGCCGAGGAGGTCTTCCTCACCTCCAGCCTGCGCGATGTCCAGGCCGTGGACCGGATCGACGGACGGCCCGTCGGGACCGCCCCCGGCCCGGTGACCGCCAAGACCCAGCGCATCTTCGAGGAGCGCGCGGCGGCCGACCCGGACCCGCGGCTGCCCTGAGCGGTCCCGTTCCGCGGAAAACCCGGTGACGGGACCGGGGTGTACGGGTAGAACTCCCGGATGACCACCACCCTGCGGCCGACCGGGCCGTTGCAGCGACAGCCGGACGGCGGCCGGGCCCGCGCCTACGACATCTGTGACAACGGCCGCCCCGTCGGGGCCGTCGCGCTCGCCACCGTGCCCGGGGCCGCCTGGGCAGGGACCGTCCGGGAGCTCCGGATCGACGACGCCGAGCGGCGGCGCGGCCGGGGGACGGTCGCCGCCCTCGCCGCCGAGGAGGTGCTGCGCGGCTGGGAGTGCACCGAGGTACGGATCGCCGTGCCGTCCTCGGCCACGGCCGCCGGACGGCTGGCGAGCGCCCTCGGCTACACCGAGCGCAGCCGCAACCTCGCCAAGAGGCTCACTGGTGAACCGCCCGCCCTGCCGCCCGGAACCGTGGGCCGCCCCATGACCGAGGGGGAGTTCGAGCACTGGTCGCGGCACCAGGGGGAGGGCTACGCCCGGAGCTGGGTCGCGCACGGTCTCACCCTCGGGCAGGCCCGCGCCAAGATGGAGGCGGACCGCGCCGCCCTGCTGCCCGACGGCGCGGCGACGCCGGGCGTGCACCTGGAGACGCTGGAGCACGAGGGAGTCTCTGTCGGCACGCTCTGGCTCGGCCGCCGGGAGGTGCTGCCCGGGGAACCGGGGCTGTATGTGTACGACGTGGAGGTCGCCGGGGCCCGGCGCGGCGAGGGACACGGGCGCTCGCTGATGCTGCTGGCCGAGCGGTGCGCGTCCGCCGCCGGGACGCGCCTGATCGGGCTGCATGTCTTCGCGGACAACACCCCGGCGCTCGGGCTGTACACCGCCCTCGGCTACCGGACGACGGCGGTCAACTCGGCCAAGCGCCTGCTGTGAACCGCGCCGCGCCCTCCCGTGCGCCCGCTCGTCCCCGCCTGTCGTTCCTGTCTCAGTGCTCGCCGGACGCCAGCAGCCGGTCCGCGATCTCCTCGATCCGGGCCCGCAGCCCGTCCTGGCTCTGCCCGCCGTCCAGCCGCTGTCCGCCGACGACATAGGTGGGGGTCCCGCTGACACCGAGCGCCTTGCCCTCCGCCTGGTCGGCGTCCACGATCAGCGTGTGCCGTCCGTCGATCAGCGCGGTGTCGATCTCCTCGGCGTCCAGCCCCAGATCGCGGGCGGTCTCCAGCAGCACCGGCGCGCCGCGCTCGCGCAGCTCGTCCACGCGGGCGAGCAGTTCCTCGGCGTACTCCCGGCCCCTGCCCTGCTCGACGGCCTCCTCGGCGGCCTGCGCCGACACATAGGAGTGCTTGTTCTTCTCCAGCGGGAAGTGCCGCAGCCGGATGTCGAGCCGGTCGCCGTAGCGCTCGCGCAGCGCGCGGATGTCGTCGAGGGCGGTACGGCAGTCGGGGCAGGACAGATCGCACCACACATCGAGGACGACGGGTGCGGTGGGGCTGCCGGTGGTGGAGTCGCTCATGAGGCCAGTCTCCCAGCCGGGTCCGGGGGCCGCCCACGCCGCCCCCGTGCCGCCGGGGCGCGCCGTCGGTGCCGCCGCCGGGCCGGGGCGGGCGGTCCTCGCACCGCGGCCGGGGGCCCCGCCGACCAGGACCTGGGGAGGAGAAAACCCCCGAGATAACCCCGAGATGTCCCGGAGCAGGGGGGTGCTCATGGCCCGTACCGTTCCGCACGGTGCAGGATGGAGGGGAAGCACCCGCTCATGCCCGACCACTCCAGGAGGACCGGATGATCGCCGAGACCCTATGCGCCGCGGTGTCGGTGGCCGGACTGGGCATCGCCGGGATCACGGCCTACCGCAGGCGTTTTCTCGCCGCGGCACGTATCGCCGCCTACTCCCTCGTCCCTCTCGGCCTGGTGCTGACCGGGGCGGTCGCCTGGGCCGTGGACACCGCGTTCAGCCCCACCGCCTGGATCGGGTTCGGAGTGCTGGGCGGCGCCTGGGCGCTCTTCGCGACCACGCGTGCCGTGGAACGCCGCTCGGGGGTGCCAGGACGCAAGGAGCGCAAGGCCGCGGCCGCCGCGGCCCGCCGGGGCGCCGTCGCCCCCGAGGCGTCCGCGCCGTCACTCGGCCGGGGTACGGCGGCGCCCGCCGGCGGGAAGAGCGGCGGCAGGACCGGCGGACGGACCGGTGGCAAGGCGGCGCCGGACGAGGACTTCAGCGACATCGAGGCGATCCTCAAGAAGCACGGCATCTGAGCCTCGGCGGTACTGCCTCCGCGTACGCCACCGGGGGGCGGCTCCCGGCGGCCGGGCCTTGTGGCGCCCCGCCGTGCCCGGCGCGCGGAACGCTACGCTCCGATGAACTGGCCCCGGCCACAGGAGTGTTCGGCGATCGGGCCGGTCCGGGCTGCGCCATCATCGCCCCGAGATGCTCGATACCTCCGGGGGCGAGGCCCCCGCACACGCGAATGACCCGAACGAGCCGAGGGGCTGTCTCTTCGCTCTCTCCCAGCCACCGCTGATGATCTTCCTGACGGTGATCGGCGTACTGCTGCTGATGGCCGCCGTGCACGATCTGTTCCTGCTGTGACGCTTCCCCCGGCGGGCGCGCGACGGGGTGCCGTCAGCCCGCGGCCTCGCGGCGGCGGGCCCGGTACGCGGCGACATGCAGCCGATTGCCGCAGGTACGGCTGTCGCAGTAGCGGCGGGAGCGATTGCGGGAGAGGTCGACGAAGGCGCGCCCGCAGTCCGGGGCCTCACAGCGGCGGAGCCGTTCCTGTTCGCCCGCGACCACGATGAACGCCAGCGCCATCCCGCCGTCGGCGGCCACATGGTCGGCGATCGTCGCACCCGGCGCGAAGTAGTGCACATGCCAGTCGTAGCCGTCGTGATTGGTGAGCTGCGGGGTGGTTCCGGCGGCGGCCACCAGATCGTTGAGGAGTTCCGCCGCGACCGCGCTGTCGGGCGCGGCGAAGACCTCCGCGAAGCGCGTCCGCACCCCGTGGACCGCCCCGAGATCGCGCCGGGTCAGCTCGCCGACACCGCTGATGGCGTGTCTGCGGACGAATTCCCGCAGCGCGGCGACATCCGCCAGCCCGTCCGCTTGATCGTTTTCCGGTGCGGTGTTCACCAGATCGATGACCGCGTCGAGCGCAATTCTGGTGTCGTGAGGGATCAGCACGATTCGCTCCCTGGCCTGCTGCGGGCCCGTGCCCGTCGAATTGCGCTGACTCTAGCGGTTCGGGCGAACACGCATAGGCGCCGTCTCCGCGCGGTAATACGCGGCCACGGCGCCAGGATGTGCGCTCTATGCGGTTGTGTGCCCTATGCGGATGTCCGCGCGGCGCCGTCTCCCCGAGTAGGACGGCGCCGTGCGGCGCTGGGCCTGGCTCAGCTCTCCGCCAGGATGTGCGACAGCTCCGTATCGAGGTCGAAGTGGCGATGCTCCGTGCCCGGAGGGACGGCGGCGTCGGTCCGCTTCAGGAACGACTCCAGCGCCCGCGCCGGGGCCTCCAGCAGGGCCTCGCCCTCGGGAGAGCTCAGCGCGATACAGACGACGCCCTGACCGTGGCTGCGTGACGGCCAGACCCGGACATCGCCCGTGCCGGTGGGCCGGTGCAGGCCCTCCGCGAGGAGGTCGCGGGCGAACACCCACTCGACCGTCTCCTCGGCTCCGGTGTGGAAGGTGGCGTGCACGGCGTAGGGATCGGCCGTGTCATACCGCAGGCCCGCGGGTACAGGCAGTGAAGACTCGCTCGATACAACGAGGCGCAGGTGCAGCTCGCAGCTGACCGTGGTGTTCATAAGCGCCAGGGCCTTTCGCTCAGTGTGCGCTCGGGGATTCGCACGTCGGCGAAATCGACATGCCACCTACGGTGCCGTTGTAAACCCCTCTGAGGGTTTTGGGTGTCTTTAGGTACCCCCAACGGCGGAGTGATTGTTCGTTCCCTGGGACCATTCCGGTGACTGCGCTCCGTCAGGTAGATTGACGAGTATGAATACGGGGAGTAACGGCACGGAGGTCGTGGTGACGGCTGACAGACCAAAGCCGACGCCGGACGGCCGGACGGCTCCGGCCGAGGACGGACAGACGGATTCCAGGCCGCTCGGCTCGCGTGCGCCGGAGTTCGTCAAGAAGCGCAGGACCCTGCATCTGAGCTGGCAGGTCGGCGTTTTCCTGGTCGGTCTCGCCGTGGTGGGCGCGGGAGCGGCCATGCTGGTGCTGCCCGGCCCCGGCTGGTTTGTGATCTTCGCGGGCATGGCCATCTGGGCGACCGAGTTCGTCTGGGCCCAGTTGGTGCTGCGCTGGACCAAGCGCAAGGTCAGCGAGGCGGCACAGCGCGCCCTCGACCCCCGGGTCCGGCGGCGGAACATCATCCTCACCGTCAGTGGCTGTGTGATCTGCGCGGTCCTCGCGGGGCTCTATCTGTGGAAGTTCGGGATCATCCTGCCGTGGAAGATCGAATCCTGACCGCAGGACGGTCTCAGGCACCCGCTGACATGGGGTAATGTTTGCGGTGCGCCCGGGCGATTAGCTCAGCGGGAGAGCGCTTCGTTCACACCGAAGAGGTCACTGGTTCGATCCCAGTATCGCCCACAAGGACGAGGGTGGAGTGGTTCATGAAACCGCTCCACCCTCGCTCTGTTTGGTTTTGTGCGCATATGGTCGGCCGCCACTCCACCCGGTGACGGCCGATCGGCGTATCCGGACCGTCCCGGGTCCGCCCCCGCCCGTCCCGCCGTGTGGAGGTCCCGTTCCCCGGGGTGACCGACCGGCATCCGCGACCCACACTGCGGACATGGACTGGAGCCGCTTCCGCTTCCACAGCGTCTGGGACCTGCCCGGTCCGCCGGACGCCGTCTTCGCCGTCCTGGAGCGCGCCGCCGACTACCCCCGCTGGTGGCCCGGGATGCGCGAGGTGGTGCCCCTGGACGGGGACCGGGCCGCCGCCCGTGTCCGGGCCGTCCTCCCGTACGAGATCCGCATCGTCGCCCGGCCGCTGCGCCGCGACCCCGGGGCCGGGGTCCTGCTCCTCGGCATGGACGGCGATCTGGCGGGCTGGGCCCGCTGGACGGTGACGGGGCACGGTGCGGGCACCCGCGCTGTCTTCGACCAGGAGGTGGAGGTGATGCGGCCCCTGCTGCGGCGCCTCGCCCCGTTCGCGCGTCCCGCGTTCAGCGCCAACCACGCGCTGCTGATGCGGAGCGGACGGCGGGCCCTCACCGCCCGGCTGCGGGCCGCCGGACGCTGACGCGCGGCGCCCGCCCCGGCCGCCGTGCCCCGCCCGCCCGGGTGCGCGGCGCGGGCAATTTGAAGGCGGGCCGCCGGGGCCTGTATGGTTCAGTCCGTTCCCGGGCGATTAGCTCAGCGGGAGAGCGCTTCGTTCACACCGAAGAGGTCACTGGTTCGATCCCAGTATCGCCCACAAGATGAAGGCCGGTCCGTCGATGACGGACCGGCCTTCGCGCGTCCGGGCCGGGGTGTGCGCTCAGGCGGCGCTGGGCAGTTCGGGCCGCAGCGGCCACGCCGGGTCCACCGCGTCCGGCGCGCCACCGCGTGCGAACCACGGCTGGAGCCCGCGCGTCTGCGCCGCGTGCCACAGCGTCTGGAGCGCGTGCAGCTCGGCCGGGGTCAGCCGCTCCATCCGGGACGCGAACCGCCGGGCCACTGCCCGGGTCACCTCCAGCGCGGCCAGCGCGTCCGCCGCCGGGTCGTGCGCCCCGTCGAGCACCACCTCGTACTGGGAACAGAGGTCGACGAGCGAACGGCGGCCCTTGCGGTAGCGGTCGAGCTGCTTGTCCAGGACCCGGGGGTCGAGCACGGTCAGCGGTGTGTGCTCCAGATAGCGGGAGAGCGGGGTGGCCCGGTGGCGGCGCAGCTCCCGGTCGAGGATGGTCAGATCGAACGGCGCGTTCATCACCACCAGGGGGCGGCCCGCGGCGCAGTGCCCGGCGACGGTCTTCGCCACCTCCTCCAGCACGGGCGCGGGCCAGCGCCCGTTGCGCTGGACGTGGTCGTCGGTCAGTCCGTGCACCTCGGTCGCCCCGGGCGGCACCGGGATACCGGGGTTGATGAGCCATCGTGTGATCCGCGGACGCCCGCCCGCCATGTCCTGGACCACGACCGCGGCTGCCACGATGCGGTCGTTCTCCACATCGACCCCCGTCGTCTCGGTGTCGAAAGCGGCCAGCGGGCCGTCGAACCAGAGCGTCATCCCCGAATCTCCCGAACTCCTCGCGCAGGCCGGGCCGATGGAGTGGCCCATCCGCCGAGACGGTGATACCCCCGTGGTCTGCGCCGTACGCGGCCGACGCCGACACGGCTGCGGCCCCGGGGCGCGCCCCCGGTCCACCCGGTCCGGCCGGATGCCTCGACCCGCCCACCGGCGCGCCGTCGCCGCCCGCCCCGGACCGGGGGTGCGGAGCGGGCCCGTCGGCCGGCCGCGCGGGGGCCGGAGGAATCCGTTTCGCGGGGCGGCCCCGGGGCTCGGTACGATTCAGACGCGCGCAGTGACCGCTGGCGCGACCCCCATCAGTCAGGAGAGACCGGTGTCAGACGTCCGTGTGATCATCCAACGCGATTCCGAGCGGGAAGAGCGCGTGGTGACCACGGGCACGACGGCCGCGGACCTCTTCGCCGGTGAGCGCTCCGTCGTCGCCGCCCGGGTCGCGGGGGAGCTGAAGGACCTCGCGTACACGGTGCGCGACGGCGAGCAGGTCGAGCCCGTCGAGATCTCCTCCGAGGACGGTCTCGCCATCCTGCGCCACTCCACCGCGCATGTCATGGCCCAGGCCGTGCAGGAGCTGTTCCCCGAGGCCAAGCTGGGCATCGGCCCGCCGGTCAAGGACGGCTTCTACTACGACTTCGACGTGGAGAAGCCGTTCACGCCCGAGGATCTCAAGGCCATCGAGAAGAAGATGCAGGAGATCCAGAAGCGCGGCCAGCGCTTCTCCCGCCGGGTCGTCGGCGACGACGAGGCCCGCGAGGAGCTGGCGGACGAGCCGTACAAGCTGGAGCTGATCGGCCTCAAGGGCTCCGCGTCCAGCGAGGACGGCGCGGCCGTCGAGGTCGGCGCCGGTGAGCTGACGATCTACGACAACCTGGACGCGAAGACCGGCGAGCTGTGCTGGAAGGACCTCTGCCGCGGTCCCCACCTGCCCTCCACCCGGAACATCCCCGCGTTCAAGCTGATGCGCAACGCCGCCGCGTACTGGCGCGGCAGCGAGAAGAACCCGATGCTCCAGCGGATCTACGGCACCGCCTGGCCGACCAAGGACGAGCTGAAGCAGTACCTGGAGTTCCTCGCCGAGGCCGAGAAGCGCGACCACCGCCGTCTCGGCTCCGAGCTGGACCTGTTCTCCGTCCCGGACGAGATCGGCTCCGGCCTCGCCGTCTTCCACCCGCGCGGCGGCATCGTGCGCCGGGTGATGGAGGACTACTCGCGCAAGCGGCACGAGGAGGAGGGGTACGAGTTCGTCTACACCCCGCACGCCACCAAGGGCACGCTCTTCGAGAAGAGCGGCCACCTGGACTGGTACGCGGAGGGCATGTACCCCCCCATGCAGCTCGACGGCGGCACGGACTACTACCTCAAGCCGATGAACTGCCCCATGCACAACCTGATCTTCGATGCCCGGGGGCGCTCGTACCGCGAGCTGCCGCTGCGGCTGTTCGAGTTCGGCACGGTCTACCGGCACGAGAAGTCGGGCGTGGTGCACGGTCTGACCCGGGCCCGCGGCTTCACCCAGGACGACGCGCACATCTACTGCACCCGTGAGCAGATGGCCGAGGAACTGGACCGCACCCTCACCTTCGTGCTCAATCTGCTCCGGGACTACGGTCTGACCGACTTCTATCTGGAGCTGTCCACCAAGGACCCGGAGAAGTACGTCGGCTCGGACGAGACCTGGGAGGAGGCCACCGAGGTCCTGCG
Source organism: Streptomyces clavuligerus (assembly GCF_005519465.1). Classification (NCBI taxonomy): domain Bacteria; kingdom Bacillati; phylum Actinomycetota; class Actinomycetes; order Kitasatosporales; family Streptomycetaceae; genus Streptomyces; species Streptomyces clavuligerus. The sequence goes on from NZ_CP027858.1 coordinate 5,778,200, forward strand.
CCGGGTGGCCGAGAAGCAGGGTCTCCCGCTCACCCCCGACCCGGGCGGCGCCGCCTTCTACGGCCCGAAGATCTCGGTGCAGGCACGGGACGCCATCGGCCGTACCTGGCAGATGTCGACCATCCAGCTCGACTTCAACCTGCCCGAGCGCTTCAACCTGGAGTACACCGCCCCGGACGGCTCCCGCCAGCGGCCCGTCATGATCCACCGGGCGCTGTTCGGCTCGATCGAGCGGTTCTTCGCGGTGCTCCTGGAGCACTACGCGGGTGCCATGCCGCCGTGGCTGGCCCCGGTGCAGGCGGTCGGCATCCCGATCGGCGACGCCCACATCGAGTACCTCCAGTCCTTCGCCGCCGAGGCGAAGAAGCGCGGGCTGCGGGTCGATGTCGACGCCTCGTCCGACCGGATGCAGAAGAAGATCCGCAACCACCAGAAGCTGAAGGTCCCGTTCATGATCATCGTCGGTGACGAGGACATGAACGCGGGCACGGTCTCCTTCCGCTACCGCGACGGTTCGCAGGAGAACGGCATCCCGCGCGACGCGGCCCTGGCCAAGCTGGAGCAGGTCGTCGCCGACCGCGTCCAGGTCTGACGCGGGGGCGGGGGACACCCGTCCGCACCATCGGTCAGCCGGCCCCCGGGAAGCCTCCCGGGGGCCGCTGCCGGTCCTGGTCCAGGGTGAAGGTCTGGATCAGCCAGGACGAGAACGAGCCGGTCACCGCGCCCAGCAGCGCCATACCGCCGCCCATCATGGCCACCGCGACCGTCCGGCCCAGTGGGGTCACCGGGGTGATGTCCCCGTAACCGACCGTCGTCAGGGTCGAGCAGGCCCACCAGACCGAGTCCCCGAAGGTGTGGATCGTCGCCCCCGGTACTCCGCGTTCCGCGTCATAGACGGTGAGCGCCCCCGCGAAGCCCAGCAGCAGCGCCGAGAGCCCCGCGTACGAGATCACCCGTCCGTACAGGGAGAGCCGGGCCCGGGTGTGGCGATGGCGCATCGTCTCGTAGAGCTGGACGATCCGCAGCGGTCGCAGCAGCGGCATCAGCACCACCAGCGTGTCCATCGGATGGTGGCGGACGAAACCGGGCAGCCGCCGGCCGCTGAGCCGCCAGCGCACCACGTAGTCCACCACGAAGAACGCCCACGCGGCGCAGATCAGCGCCACCAGCAGATCCCGCACCCCCTGGCTGAGCCCCTGGCCGAGCACCAGGGTCGCGTAACAGGCCAGGAAGAGGGCCGCCGCCGCGAACAGCGGGATGTCCACCCGGCCGCGCCAGCGCCACTCGGGGCTCTCCGGCTCTGCCCCGTCCGCCGTCCCGCCGTCCTCCGTCATCCGTCCAGCATCGCGGGCCCCGCCCCCGCTCGCCCCCGGCGACACGTTCCGTATGGGGGACGCCATATGCTGCACAGCATGACGAGTGAGCCGGAGCAGCAGTTCGGAGTGGGGACGCCCGACGCGTTCCAGCGCCTGTGGACACCCCATCGGATGGCCTATATCCAGGGGGAGAACAAGCCGAGCGGGCCCGAGGCCGGTGACGGCTGCCCCTTCTGCGCGATTCCCGCCAAGTCCGACGAGGACGGACTGGTGATCGCGCGCGGCTCCTCCGTGTACGCGGTGCTCAATCTCTACCCGTACAACGGCGGCCATCTGATGGTGGTCCCGTTCCGGCATGTCGCCGACTACACGGAACTGGACGAGGACGAGACGGCGGAGCTGGCCGTCTTCACCAAGCGGGCGATGACGGCGCTGCGGGCGGCGTCCGGCGCGCACGGGTTCAACATCGGCATGAACCAGGGAATGGCCGCGGGGGCGGGGATCGCCGCCCATCTGCACCAGCACATCGTGCCGCGCTGGGGCGGCGACACCAATTTCATGCCCGTCGTCGGCCATACGAAGGTGCTGCCCCAACTCCTGGCGGACACCCGCGCGATGCTCGCCGACGCCTGGCCGCTCTCTTAAAGGCCCGGTTCGCCTCCGGGACGCTGAAGCGTCCGCCGACGGACGCCCCTTTTTTGTGGCTCGGTTCGCCTCCGGGGTGCTGAAGCGTGCGCCGACGGTCGACCGTGCTCGGTTCCTCGTTCCTCGGAACCTCCGCGCGCTCTCCGCTTTCGGCACCCGCGGCACCCCTTCGGCTCACTCGCCGAAGAGGTGCAGCCGGGGCGGAGGTGCCAAAAAAGCAGCATCAGGCGTCGTAGAGGTCGGCCTTCTTCGGGGCCAGGTCCTGGATGCCGCCGCTGACGGCCATCGAGCGCCCGGCGAAGCGGTCGGTGTCCACGCCGTTGTCCTCCAGGACCTTCAGCGCGGCGGCGTGGGCCGCCCGGAGGACGGGGGCGGCGGCGCGCAGCGCGTCGTCGGCCATGAACCGGTGCCGCCAGGGCTTCTCCGCCCAGGCGTGCCGCAGCCCGAAGGGCTCCGGGAGCGCCAGCTTGCCGCCCAGGAAGTCCAGCAGCGGGGGGTACCAGGTCAGGGGCGCGCGCACCATCAGCCGGACGACTTCCTTGGTGTCCACCAGCGGCAGGGTCCGGGTCTTGGTCTCCCAGAAGCGGACCGTCTTGTTCACTGTGACGGTTTTGGGGGAGGACTTCGTGGTGAAGAGCCCGTGCACCGGCCCCAGGGCGTGCCCGGTGACCTCGACCCGCAGGGTCTCGTGGAGCACCGTGACGGTGATCATCATGGTGATGACGAGCTGACCGTCCCAGAGGGTGAACTGGACCCCCAGGTAGTGGCGGTTGCCGCTGCCGAACTGCTGGTGGTTGCAGATGCGCTGTATCTCGTGGCCCTTGATCTGGAAGGACTCCACATCCTGGCCGTCGGGCCGGGAGACCGAGCCCGCTCCCTCCGCGACCGGGCAGACGATCCAGTGCTTCACCGACGGGGTGGGGAAGCCGCCCGAGTTCAGCGGGCCGCGCTCCAGCAGCTTCAGCTTGTCGTGGATGGCCCTGATGACGTCCCAGCTACGGAACTGGTTGATCTCCTTGCCGGGGTCACGGGGCACCAGCTCCTCCGCCATCTGCCAGCTTCCCCAGCGGGTGCCCATGCCCAGTATCCCCTTGGGGCCCGCGTAGAAGAGGGAGTTGGCGTGCTGCTCGGCGGTCAGCTTGTGCAGGCCCTGGCGCAGGGTGTCGCGCGCCTTGTCGTGGGGGTTGCCGGGTACCGCGTCGGGCACCTTGGCGCCGATGCCGCTGCCGCCCGCGAGGCCGTCCCAGCGGGCCCGCAGATCCTTGGCGGTGGTCTCGCAGATCCGCTGGGCCAGCAGCCAGCCCACCACCGGGGCGACGATCGCCCCGCGGATGTAGAACGCCCAGAAGCCGGTGAACGGCAGCCGGAGCATCAGCAGCAGGGCGAGGCCGCCGATCGCGAAGAGCAGGGCGGTGCCGATGACCCCCGCGTGCTTGTTCTGCGCCCCGGCGAGGGTGCGCCGCAGTTGGAACACGGCCATCCAGGCCAGCAGCCCGGGCAGGAAGAGCAGCCCGCAGACGACCATGATGAGCGTGAGTTTGGTGTCGCGTTCCTTGCGGATGTGGGCCGCGGCCAGACAGTGCTCGACCACGGTCTGCGGCTCCATGCCGAAGGACTGGATCAGCGCGCTGCGCGCTCCGCCGAGCATCCGGACCTTCACGGCGTGGCAGAACGCCTCGCCCAGATTCGGCTCGAAGAGGGAGAGTTTGCCTTTCTTCACCTCGGACTTGTGCCACTCGCTGTTGGCCTTGAGGATGTCCTCGACCGGGCTGTCGCGATACGCGGCGGACGCCAGAGCGTGCGTCGCCGCGGTCTGTCCGGCCGATCCCAGGAGCGGAACCTGTGCTCCGGGACTGAAATCGAAACCGTCGCTCGTCACTTACCGCCCCCATCGCCGCTTCGCTCCCGCTCCACGGCCTGTTCCCGACTGGCGCGCCCGGCACACCTGTTGAGCTGGGCACCTCAGCGTATCCGGGGTGTGTCGTCCGCGTCACGGGAGTTGGCAGGCCGGGCGGAAAACCCTCGTTCCGCTCCGTCCGTCCGCGGCGGGGATGCCGGGCGGAGGCCGTACGGGAGCGGCACGGGAGCGGTGCGGGCGCCGTCCCCGGTGGGGCGGCGCCCGGCGGACGGGACCGGTCCGGACGCTCCCGCGCCCTTCTCGCCCACGTGCCTTTCAGGCCGCTCCCGCAGCCTCCTCCGCCGTCTTCAGGCGGCTCCCGCGCCCTCCTCGCGTACCTTGTCGGCGATGTGCGGAGGCATCGGCTCATGGCGGGCGTACGCCCGGTCGAACTGCCCGGTGCCGTGGGAGAGGGACCGCAGATCGATCGCGTACCGGCTGATCTCGATCTCCGGTACCTCGGCCCGTACCAGTGTGCGTCCGCCGCCGGACTGCTCGGTGCCGACGACCCGGCCCCGCCGCCCCGAGAGGTCGCTCATCACCGGTCCGACATAGTCGTCGGGGACCAGCACCCGCACTTCGGCCACCGGTTCCAGGAGATGGATGGGGGCCTCGGCCGCGGCCTCGCGCAGTGCCAGCGCGCCCGCCGTCTGGAAGGCGGCGTCGGAGGAGTCCACCGAGTGCGCCTTGCCGTCGAGCAGGGTCACCCGCACGTCCACCAGCGGGTGCCCGGCGACGACACCGCGCGCCGCCTGCGCCCGGACGCCCTTCTCCACGGAGGGGATGAACGCGCGCGGCACCGCGCCGCCCACCACCTTGTCGACGAACTCGATCCCGGCCCCGGTGGGCAGCGGCTCCACCTCGATCTCGCAGATCGCGAACTGCCCGTGGCCGCCGGACTGCTTCACATGCCGCCCGCGTCCGCCCGCCGGGCCGCCGAAGGTCTCCCGCAGCGGCACCCGGTAGGGGACCACGTCGATCTGGACGCCGTACCGGCTGCGCAGCCGCTCCAGCGCCACATCGGCGTGGGCCTCGCCCAGGCACCAGAGGACCACCTGATGGGTGGCCTGATTCTGCTCCAGCCGCATGGTGGGGTCCTCGGCGACCAGCCGGGAGAGCCCCTGCGAGAGCCGGTCCTCGTCGGCCTTGCTGTGCGCCCGGATCGCCAGCGGCAGCAGCGGGTCGGGCATGCTCCAGGGCTCCATCAGCAGCGGGTCGTCCTTGGCGGAGAGGGTGTCCCCGGTCTCCGCGCGGGAGAGTTTGCCCACACAGGCGAGGTCCCCGGCGATGGCCCGGTCCAGCGGGCGCTGGTGCTTGCCGAAGGGGACGGAGAGCGCGCCGACCCGCTCGTCCACATCGTGGTCCTCGTGTCCCCGGTCGGCCAGGCCGTGCCCGGAGACATGGACCGTCTCGTCGGGGCGCAGGGTGCCGGAAAAGACCCGTACCAGCGAGATCCGGCCCACATAGGGGTCGGACGCGGTCTTGACGACCTCGGCCACCAACGGGCCGTCGGGGTCGCAGACGGGCTGGGGGCGGGGGACTCCGTCGGGGGTGGTGACGGCCGGGCAGAGGTGCTCCGGCGGGGTGGGGAAGCCGCCGGTGATCAGCTCCAGGAGTTCCAGGGTGCCGAGTCCCTGTTTGGCCCCGGGCGCGGCGGGCGCGGCGGCGAGCACCGGGTGGAAGGTGCCGCGGGCCACCGCCTTCTCCAGATCCTGGACGAGAATCCCGAAGTCGATCTCGTCGCCCGCGAGATAGCGGTCCATGAGGGTCTCGTCCTCGCTCTCGGCGATGATCCCCTCGATCAGCCGGTCGCGGGCGGCACCGAGCGCGGCGGCCTGCTCCGCGTCGGGGGCGGTCTCCTTCCGCTCCCCGGAGGAGTAGTCGAAGATCTTCCGGGAGAGCAGCCCGGCGAGCCCGGTGACCGGGGCGTGGCCGTCGGGTCCCACGGCGCCGTACTGCGGCAGATAGAGCGGGAGCACGGCGTCGGGGTCGTCCCCGCCGAAGATCTCCGCGCACACCCGGGTCAGCTCGTCGAAACCGGTCCGCGCGGTCTCCAGGTGGGTGATGACGATCGCGCGCGGCATGCCCACGGCCGCGCACTCCTCCCACACCGCCCGGGTGGCGCCCGCGACCGCCGCGGCCTCCTGGGCGGCCGAGACGACGAAGAGCGCCGCGTCCGCCGCGCGCAGACCGGCCCGCAGCTCCCCGACGAAGTCCGCGTAGCCGGGGGTGTCCAGCAGATTGACCTTGATGCCCTCCCACTCCACGGGGACGAGGGAGAGCTGCACCGAGCGCTGCTGGCGGTGCTCGATCTCGTCGTGGTCGGAGACCGTCGAGCCGTCCTCGACCCGGCCGGCCCGGTTGACCGCGCCCGCGGTCAGCGCCAGCGCCTCCGTCAGGGTCGTCTTGCCCGCGCCGCTGTGGCCGACCAGCACCACGTTCCGCAGGGATGAGGGCCGGTCGGCCGCGCGCGCCCTGCCGGCGGCCCCGGGGTGGATGTTCGCCTTGTCGCCCATGGTTCTTGCCTCCCGATCGATCCGGTCGTCCGCATCGACGGCGGCGCGTCGATGGCACGGTGAGGAGATGTGGGCCGCGGGGACGTGGGGACCCGGGCGCGGTCGCGGGGCCGTGGAGCGGGCCGCCGGAGGGCGTCCGGGGGCGGCTCCGACGCGCCGCCCGCAGTCGTGTTGTCCATGTGAGCCGTGATTGCCATGGTGCTCCCGTGGTCGGAGTGACCGACCATCGGTGGTCTTCCGAGCTTTCCACTCCGGCTACAGCCCGTCCATACGTCGGACACCACCGGGGGGCCGCCGAGCGCCGGGTTCCGGCCGTACGGGCGTATCCGGGCCGCCGCCACACCCCCGCGCGCACCGCTCGCCACCGGGCGGAAGGGCCCTTCCACGGCCCGCGGGGGCGCCGCCGCGCCGGGTCCCGGCGGTGCGGCGGCCCGGTCCTGGCTACGATGGGCCAGCCGGGCGCCCGATGGGCCGGCCGGCCCATTCGGGAGAACCCGAATCACGAGAAGAACCCGAAGAACCCCGGGAAGGCCATGCTGAACAAGTACGCGCGTGCATTCTTCACGCGTGTCCTCACCCCGTTCGCCGCGTTTCTGCTCCGCCGTGGCGTGAGCCCCGACGCGGTCACCCTCATCGGAACGGCCGGGGTGATGGCGGGCGCGCTGGTCTTCTTCCCCCGGGGAGAGTTCTTCTGGGGCACGATCGTCATCACCCTGTTCGTCTTCTCCGATCTGATCGACGGCAACATGGCCCGGCAGGCGGGCCTCTCCAGCCGCTGGGGGGCGTTCCTCGACTCCACCCTCGACCGGGTCGCCGACAGCGCGATCTTCGGCGGCTTCGCGCTCTGGTACGCGGGGACGGGCGACAACAACGTCCTGTGCGCGGTCTCGATCTTCTGTCTGGCGAGCGGCCAGGTGGTCTCGTACACCAAGGCCCGGGGCGAGTCGATCGGGCTCCCCGTCGCCGTCAACGGTCTGGTGGAGCGCGCCGAGCGACTGGTGATCTCCCTGGTCGCGGCCGGTCTCTCCGGTCTCGCCACCTTCGGTGTCCCCGGGGTCGAGGTGCTGCTGCCGATCGCCCTGTGGGTGGTCGCCGCGGGCAGCGCCGTCACCCTGGGACAGCGGGTCGTCACCGTGCGCCGGGAGTCCGCCGAGGCGGACGCCGCCGCCGCGGACCAGAGCGGGGCCGAGGCGAAGTGATGCGCGACCGCCTGGCCGACGGCCTCTACGGACTGGGCTGGAGCGCGGTCGGGAAGCTGCCGGAGCCGGTGGTCGCACGGCTGGGGCGGACCATCGCCGACACCGCGTGGAAGCGGCGCGGCCGGGGGGTGCTCCAACTGGAGGCCAACCTCGCCCGGGTGGTCCCGGACGCCGGGCCCGAGCGCCTCGCCGAGCTGTCCCGCGCCGGGATGCGCTCCTACCTCCGGTACTGGATGGAGTCCTTCCGGCTGCCGGTGTGGAGCGCCGCGCGCATCCGGGAGAGCGTGGTCATCGAGGACTCCCACCATCTGACGGACGGCCTCGCCGCCGGCCGGGGAGTGGTCCTGGCCCTGCCGCACCTGGCCAACTGGGACCTGGCCGGGGCCTGGGTCACCCGGGCCCTGGACATCCCCTTCACCACCGTCGCGGAACGGCTGCGGCCCGAGTCGCTGTACGACAGGTTCGTGGCCTACCGCGAGAGTCTGGGCATGGAGGTGCTGCCGCACTCGGGCGGCGCGGCCTTCGGGGCCCTCGCCCGGCGGCTGCGCTCCGGCGGGCTGGTCGCCCTGGTCGCCGACCGCGATCTGTCGGCGACCGGCGTGGAGGTCACCTACTTCGGCGAACGCGCCCGGATGCCCGCCGGGCCCGCGCTGCTCGCCCAGCAGACCGGCGCGCTGCTGCTGCCCGTCACCCTCTGGTACGGCGAGGAGCCGATGCTGTACGGGCGTATCCACCCGCCCGTCGAGGTGCCCGGCGGGGGGACCCGCGCCGAGCGGACGGCCGTCATGACCCAGCGGCTCGCGGACGTGTACGCCACCGGGGTGGCCGCCCACCCCGAGGACTGGCACATGCTGCAACGGCTGTGGCTCGCGGACCTGGAGCCCCGGGAGGCACAGGGGCCGGGAGGAGCGGCTGGCGGCATCGAAGCCGCAGCGGCCGGCGGTACCGGGGGAGCGGCACAGGACCCGGGCACCGGGGGCGCCGGAGAAACCCCGGGCGCAACAGGGGCCCGAGGGGCGGAAGAGGCCGGAGGGGCCCGCACATGAAGATCGGCATCGTCTGCCCGTACTCCTGGGACGTACCCGGCGGTGTACAGTTCCACATCAGGGACCTCGCCGACCACCTCATCCGCCTCGGCCACGAGGTCTCCGTCCTCGCCCCCGCCGACGACGACACCCCGCTGCCCCCCTTCGTGGTCTCCGCGGGCCGCGCCGTGCCCGTCCCCTACAACGGCTCGGTGGCCCGGCTCAACTTCGGCTTCCTCTCCGCCGCCCGCGTCCGGCGCTGGCTGCACGAGGGCACCTTCGACGTCATCCACATCCACGAGCCGACCTCCCCCTCGCTGGGGCTGCTCGCCTGCTGGGCCGCGCAGGGCCCGATCGTGGCCACGTTCCACACCTCCAACCCCCGCTCCCGGGCCATGATCGCCGCCTATCCCATCCTCCAGCCCGCGCTGGAGAAGATCAGCGCCCGGATCGCGGTCAGCGAGTACGCCCGGCGCACCCTGGTGGAGCACCTCGGCGGCGACGCGGTCGTGATCCCCAACGGTGTCGACGTCGGCTTCTTCGAGCGGGCCGAGCCCCGGAGCGAGTGGCAGGGCGGCACGATCGGCTTCATCGGCCGGATCGACGAGCCCCGCAAGGGGCTGCCGGTGCTGATGCGGGCCCTCCCCGCGATCCTCGCCGCCCGGCCGGGGACCCGGCTGCTGGTGGCCGGGCGCGGCGACGAGGAGGAGGCCGTCGCCCAGCTCCCCCGGGAGATGCGGCGGAACGTCGAGTTCCTGGGCATGGTCAGCGACGAGGACAAGGCCCGGCTGCTGCGCAGCGTCGACCTGTATGTGGCGCCCAACACCGGCGGCGAGAGCTTCGGCATCATCCTCGTCGAGGCGATGTCGGCGGGCGCGCCCGTCCTCGCCAGCGACCTCGACGCCTTCGCCCAGGTCCTGGACCGGGGCGCGGCGGGCGAGCTGTTCGCCAACGAGGACGCCGACGCGCTCGCGGCGGCGGCGCTCACCCTGCTCGCCGACCCCGGGCGCCGGGCCGGGCTGCGCCGCCGGGGCAGCGCCCATGTGCGCCGCTTCGACTGGTCCACCGTGGGCGCGGACATCCTCGCCGTGTACGAGACCGTCACCGACGGCGCCTCGTCGGTCGCCACCGACGACCGCCCCACGCTCCGCGCCCGCCTCGGCCTCGCCCGGCACCAGTGAGCGCACCGGCCCGGTAGCCGGGCGCGCCGGTCCGGTCCGGGGGCCCGGCAGGGTCGCGGCCCGTCACCGACCGACCGGTAGCCTTACGGACCGTGACCGCAACGCTCATCTGGCTCCTTGTGGCCGTCCTCGCCTTCGGTATGTACCTCAGTTGGACCGCCGGGCGCCTCGACCGGCTCCACACCCGGATCGACGCCGCCCGCGCCGCGCTCGACGCCCAGTTGCTGCGGCGCGCCTCGGTGACCCAGGAGGTGGCCACGTCCGGGGTGCTCGACCCGGCGGCGTCGATCGTGCTGTACGAGGCGGCCCACGCGGCCCGGCAGGCGCAGGAGGAGCAGCGCGAGGTCGCCGAGAGCGAGCTGAGCGCCGCGCTGCGCGCCGTCTTCGCCGAGTCCGCCCAGGTCGAGGCCGTCCGCGAGGTGCCGGGCGGCGAGGACGCCGCCGGTGAACTGGCCCGCGCGGCCCGCCGGGTCCCCATGGCCCGCCGCTTCCACAACGACGCCGTGCGCGCGGCCCGGGCGCTGCGCCGCCATCGCACGGTCCGCTGGTTCCGGCTGGCCGGGCACGCCCCGTTCCCGCTCGCCTTCGAGATGGACGACGAGCCGCCGCGGGCGCTCGCGGACCGTTCCGTCACCTGAGCCGCCCCGGGCACCTGAGCCGCCCCGGGCTCCCGGGCTCCCGGGTCCGGAGACCCGGGCAAAACGATCCACCGCCTACCCATTGGCCCTTGCTGTGGACTGGTCCGCGGAGGTTGCATCGTTCACGCACCGCATCGCGACCCCTCGCGCCGGACGCATCCCATCCGCCGTCACCCCAGTGAGGTCCACCGTGTCCAGCACGCTCCCCACCCCCTCCCCGACCGCCGAGTCCCCGGCCACCGGCACCGCCCGCGTCAAGCGCGGCATGGCCGAGCAGCTCAAGGGCGGCGTCATCATGGACGTGGTCGACGCCGAGCAGGCGAAGATCGCCGAGGACGCGGGCGCGGTCGCCGTCATGGCCCTGGAGCGGGTGCCCGCCGACATCCGCAAGGACGGCGGCGTGGCCCGGATGTCCGACCCCAACATGATCGAGGAGATCATCGAGGCGGTCTCCATCCCCGTCATGGCCAAGTCCCGCATCGGCCACTTCGTCGAGGCCCAGGTGCTCCAGTCCCTCGGTGTCGACTACATCGACGAGTCCGAGGTGCTGACCCCCGCCGACGAGGTCAACCACTCCGACAAGTGGACCTTCACCACCCCCTTCGTCTGCGGCGCCACCAACCTCGGCGAGGCCCTGCGCCGGATCGCCGAGGGCGCGGCCATGATCCGCTCCAAGGGCGAGGCGGGCACCGGCAACGTCGTCGAGGCCGTGCGCCACCTGCGGCAGATCAAGAACGAGATCGCCCGGCTCCGCGGCTACGACAGCCATGAGCTGTACGCGGCGGCCAAGGAGCTGCGCGCCCCCTACGAGCTGGTCAAGGAGGTCGCCGAGCTGGGCAAGCTGCCGGTGGTCCTCTTCTCGGCCGGCGGTGTGGCCACCCCCGCCGACGCCGCGCTGATGCGCCAGCTCGGCGCCGAGGGCGTCTTCGTCGGCTCCGGCATCTTCAAGTCCGGCGACCCGGCCAAGCGCGCCGCCGCCATCGTCAAGGCCACCACCTTCTACGACGACCCGAAGATCATCGCGGACGCCTCCCGCAACCTCGGCGAGGCCATGGTCGGCATCAACTGCGACACCCTCCCCGAGGGCGAGCGCTACGCCAACCGGGGCTGGTAGTGGGCCGCGAGCCGATGATCGGCGTCCTGGCCCTCCAGGGCGACGTACGGGAGCATCTGACGGCCCTGGCCGCGGCGGGCGCCGCGGCCGGGCCGGTCCGGCGGCCCGAGGAACTGGCCGGGGTCGACGGCCTGGTGATCCCCGGCGGGGAGTCCACCACGATGTCCAAGCTGGCCCATCTCTTCGGGATGATGGAGCCGCTGCGCGAGCGGGTCCGCGCCGGGATGCCCGTCTACGGCACCTGCGCCGGTCTGATCATGCTCGCCGACAAGATCCTCGACCCCCGCTCGGACCAGGAGACCATCGGCGGCATCGACATGATCGTCCGCCGTAACGCCTTCGGGCGGCAGAACGAGTCCTTCGAGGCGGCCGTCGAGCTGACGGGCGTCGACGGCGGCCCCGTCGAGGGCGTCTTCATCCGCGCCCCGTGGGTGGAGTCCACCGGCGCCGACGTGCGGATCCTGGCCCAGCACGGCGGCCATGTCGTCGCCGTGCGGCAGGGAAACGCGCTCGCGACCTCGTTCCACCCCGAGCTGACCGGCGATCACCGGGTGCACCGGCTCTTCACCGAGATGGTGCGCGACGCGGGGTGACCCGATCCCGGTAGGATCTCTGGCGAACACCGTGCAGCAGGCAGCAGTGGGTAACGCGAAGGAGACAGGCAGATGTCCGGCCACTCTAAATGGGCTACGACGAAGCACAAGAAGGCCGTGATCGACGCCAAGCGTGGCAAGCTCTTCGCGAAGCTGATCAAGAACATCGAGGTCGCGGCCCGCATGGGCGGCGCCGACATCGACGGCAACCCGACCCTGTTCGACGCCGTCCAGAAGGCGAAGAAGCAGTCGGTCCCGAACAAGAACATCGACTCGGCGCTCAAGCGCGGCGCGGGCCTGGAGGCCGGCGGCGCCGACTACGAGACGATCATGTACGAGGGTTACGGGCCGAACGGTGTCGCCGTCCTCATCGAGTGTCTGACCGACAACCGCAACCGCGCCGCCTCCGACGTCCGGGTCGCCATGACCCGCAACGGCGGCTCGATGGCCGACCCGGGCTCGGTCTCGTACCTCTTCCACCGCAAGGGCGTCATCATCGTCCCCAAGGGCGAGCTGACCGAGGACGACGTCCTGGGCGCGGTCCTGGACGCGGGCGCCGAGGAGGTCAACGACCTCGGTGAGTCCTTCGAGGTGCTGAGCGAGGCCACCGACCTGGTCACGGTGCGCACCGCGCTCCAGGCCGAGGGCATCGACTACGACTCCGCCGAGGCCAACTTCGTCCCGACCATGCAGGTCCAGCTGGACGAGGAGGGCGCGCGCAAGATCTTCAAGCTGATCGACGCGCTGGAGGACAGCGACGACGTCCAGAACGTCTTCGCCAACTTCGACGTCTCCGACGAGATCATGGCCTCCCTGGGCTGACCTCGGGCCGACCTGTCCGAGACCGCGGAACGGGCCGACGGGACTTCCCGTCGGTCCGTCGCCGTGCCGGGCGTCGCTGACCGGCGTTGTCAGTGGCACCGGATAGCCTGCACAAACAGGCGATCGAACCCAGGGGGGCGATGGTGAGGGTGCTCGGGGTGGACCCGGGGCTGACCCGGTGCGGCGTCGGTGTCGTCGAGGGGGAGGCGGGCCGTCCGCTCGCCATGCTCGGGGTGGGCGTCGTCCGCAGCAGCCCGGACGCCGACCTGGCCGGCAGACTCGTCGCCATCGAGCAGGGTCTGGAGCGGTGGCTCGACGAATACCGGCCCGAACGCGTCGCCGTCGAGCGGGTCTTCAGCCAGCACAATGTGCGCACGGTGATGGGCACCGCCCAGGCCAGCGCCGTCGCCATGCTCTGCGCCGGCCGCCGGGGCATCCCCGTCGTGCTGCACACCCCCAGCGAGGTCAAGGCCGCCGTCACCGGCACGGGACGCGCCGACAAGGCGCAGGTCGGGGCGATGGTCACCCGGCTGCTGCGGCTCGACGCCCCGCCCCGGCCCGCCGACGCCGCCGACGCGCTGGCCCTCGCCATCTGCCATATCTGGCGCGCCCCCGCGCAGAGCCGCCTCCAGCGCGCCGTCGACCTCCACACCGCCGTCCGGCGGACCCCGCCGCCCGCCGCGTCCGGCGGCCCGTCCCCGGCGCCGCACCGAGCCCCCCGGCACGCACCGAAAGGCCGTACCGCATGATCGCCTTTGTGAGCGGCCAGGTCGCCGCCCTCGCCCCCACCACCGCCGTCGTCGCGGTCGGCGGGGTCGGGATGTCCGTCCACTGCACCCCGGCCACCCTCGCCGGGCTCCGGGTGGGCGAGGAGGCCCGGCTCGCGACCTCCCTCGTCGTGCGGGAGGACTCCCTCACCCTCTACGGCTTCGCCGACGACGACGAGCGCCAGGTGTTCGAGCTGCTCCAGACGGCCAGCGGGGTCGGCCCCCGGCTGGCCCAGGCGATGCTCGCCGTGCACAGCCCCGACGCGCTGCGCACGGCCGTCGCGGGCGGCGACGAGCGGGCCCTCACCGCCGTCCCCGGCATCGGCAAGAAGGGCGCCCAGAAGCTGCTGCTCGAACTGAAGGACCGGCTCGGCGAGCCCACCGGGGTGCCCGGCGCCCGGCGCGGGGCCGCGGCGGCCCCCGCCTCCTGGAGCGACCAGCTCCACGCCGCGCTGATCGGTCTCGGCTACGCGGGCCGCGAGGCCGACGAGGCCGTGGCCGCCGTCACCCCGCAGGCCGCGGCCGCCGGGGCGGCCCCGCAGGTGGGCGTGTTGCTCAAGGCGGCCCTCCAGACCCTCAACCGCACCCGGTGACCCCCGGGGCCCGCCGTCCGGGCCGGGCCGGGCCGCCGCGCTCCGGCCCGCTCCCCACGGCGGGTCCCGCGCGAGGACGCCCCGCGCTCCCCGCCCAGGGGTGCCCCGGGACCCGCGCCCGCCGACCGCCCCGCGGCCCTGCCGCCCGACCCCATGAGGCACACACGCAGTGAACTGGGACGACAGCACCACCGGCCCCGACGACGCCCCCACCGCTCCCGGCGGACGGCTCGTCGGCTCCTTCGCCGACGGGGAGGACCAGGCCGTCGAGGCGGCGCTCCGCCCGAAGTCGCTGGACGAGTTCGTCGGCCAGGAGCGCGTACGGGAACAGCTCGACCTGGTGCTGAGGGCCGCCCGCGCCCGGGGGGCGACCGCCGACCACGTCCTGCTCTCCGGCGCCCCCGGGCTGGGCAAGACCACCCTGTCGATGATCATCGCCGCCGAGATGCAGGCCCCGATCCGGATCACCTCGGGCCCCGCCATCCAGCACGCGGGCGATCTCGCCGCGATCCTCTCCTCCCTCCAGGAGGGCGAGGTGCTCTTCCTCGACGAGATCCACCGGATGTCCCGGCCCGCCGAGGAGATGCTCTACATGGCCATGGAGGACTTCCGGGTCGACGTGATCGTCGGCAAGGGCCCCGGGGCCACCGCCATCCCCCTGGAGCTGCCGCCCTTCACCCTGGTCGGGGCCACCACCCGGGCCGGGCTGCTGCCGCCGCCGCTGCGCGACCGCTTCGGCTTCACCGCCCATATGGAGTTCTACGACCCCGCCGAGCTCCAGCGGGTCGTCCACCGCTCGGCGCTGCTGCTCGACGTCGAGATCGACACCGACGGGGCCGCCGAGATCGCCGGACGCTCCCGCGGCACCCCCCGGATCGCCAACCGGCTGCTCCGCCGGGTACGGGACTACGCGCAGGTCAAGGTGGACGGCCGGATCACCCGTGAGGTGGCTTGCGCGGCCCTGCGGGTGTACGAGGTGGACAGCCGCGGCCTCGACCGGCTGGACCGCGCGGTCCTGGAGGCCCTGCTGAAACTGTTCGCGGGCGGCCCCGTCGGACTCTCCACCCTGGCGGTGGCCGTGGGGGAGGAGCGGGAAACGGTCGAGGAGGTCGCCGAGCCCTTCCTCGTACGGGAGGGACTGCTGGCCAGGACCCCGCGTGGGCGGATCGCCACCCCGGCGGCCTGGGCGCACCTCGGACTGGTGCCGCCGCAGGCCGCGGGGGGTCCCGGCGGGCGGGCCGGGCAGGGCGGATTGTTCGGCCCGTGACGGCGCGGACACTCCCCTCGGGGGAACCACGGTGGGATGCTGGGCGTTGTTCCAATGATGCGGACTCGCTTAGACTCCGCCGATGCCGACCTACCAGGTCGGCGTGCCCACCCCCGTAGATAGGCCGCCCAGTGATGCGGTCGTGTGAAGGAAGTCTCTTCCCGTGGATCTCGTCGCCCTTCTCCCCTTTGTTCTGCTCATCGGGCTCATGTTCCTGATGACCCGGTCCGCCAAGAAGAAGCAGCAGCAGGCGGCGGACATGCGCAACTCGATGCAGCCGGGTTCCGGAGTCCGCACCATCGGCGGTATGTACGCCACGGTCAAGGAGGTCCACGACGACACGGTCCTCCTTGAGGTCGCCCCGGGCGTCCACGCGATGTACGCGAAGAACTCCATCGGCGCGGTGCTGGACGACGAGGAGTACAACCGCATCGTCCACGGCGACGAGCCCGGCGAGGAGACCCCGGTCGTCCCCGACGACCTCTCCTCGCTGACCGACGCTGAGCCGGACGCCTCCAAGATCGACCTGGGCAAGAAGCCCGAGGGGGACGAGGCGAAGGACGCCGGCGGGGACGAGCCCAAGGACAGGACCGAGGGCGAGAAGTAGCCAGGTCCGGGGAGCGCGCGGCACCCGCGTGGCGCCGCGCGCTCCCCTGGTCGTGTTGACTTCTGCGGGGGCAGGTCCCCACAAGACTTCGTGGCCGCTCGGGAGCACACCCGGTGCGGAGCGGTTGGACAGGGAGAAACGAGAAGGTGGCAGCACCGAAGAGGGGCCGAAGGCCCGCGGGGGGTCAGGGGAAGCCGGGGCGCACCCTGGTACTGATCCTGATCGCCTTGGTCGCGCTGACCGGTGGGATGTTCGCCACGGGCGACACCACGCCGCGTCTGGGCATCGACCTCGCGGGCGGTACGACGATCACGCTCAAGGCCAAGGCTGAGCCCGGCAAGGAGAGCGCGGTCAACGAGACCAACATGAACACGGCGGTCGGCATTCTCGAACGCCGTGTCAACGGTCTCGGTGTCTCGGAGGCCGAGGTCCAGACCCAGGGCCGCTCGCACATCATCGTCAACATCCCCAAGGGAACCGACTCGGAGCAGGCCCGTAGGCAGGTCGGTACCACCGCCCAGCTCTACTTCCGGCCCGTGCTCCAGGTGGCCGCGGGTGCCCCCGTGCCGCAGCAGCCCACTCCCGGCGCCTCCGAGTCCGGCAAGCCCGCCGAGGGCAAGGACGCCAAGGACGCCAAGGACGGCGACAAGGCGTCCCCGTCGGCGAGCACCGGCACCAGCGCGCAGCCGGGCGGCAGCACCCCGCAGGGCCGTGCTGTCACCGACGCCCTGAAGGACCCCTCGCCCGGCGCCTCCGAGCCCGGCAAGCCCGCCGAGGGCGCCAAGGACGGCAAGGACGGCAAGGACGCTGCGAAGACGCCGGATCCGGCGCCGACGGGCGACGTGGCCGCGCTCCAGACCGCCTTCGCCACGCTGAACTGCGAGGACCAGAAGGCGCGCGCCGCCGTCACCGAGAGCGCCCGTCCCGAGAACCCCATGGTCTCCTGCGGCAAGAACAGCGCGGGCCAGTGGGAGAAGTACCTCCTCGGCCCGGCCGAGGTGGACGGCAAGGACGTCGACGACGCCAAGGGCCAGTTCGACCAGAACCGCGGTATCTGGATCGTCACCATGGACTTCACCGACAAGGGGTCGAAGAAGTTCCAGAAGATCACCAGCAAGCTCTCGCAGCAGCAGTCGCCCGCGAACCAGTTCGCGATCGTCCTCGACGGCGAGGTCGTCTCGGCCCCGCAGGTCAACCAGACGCTGACCGCCAACGCCGAGATCTCCGGCAGCTTCAACCAGAAGTCCGCCCAGGAGCTGGGCAACATGCTCTCCTACGGAGCCCTGCCGCTCACCTTCCAGGAGGAGAGCGTCACCACCGTCAGCGCCGCGCTCGGCGGTGAGCAGCTCCGCGCCGGTCTGATCGCCGGTGCCATCGGTCTCGCCCTGGTCATCATCTACCTGGTGGCCTACTACCGGGGTCTCGCGGCCATCGCGATCCTGAGCCTCCTGGTCTCGGCGGCCCTGACCTATGTCCTGATGTCGCTGCTCGGCCCGGCCATCGGCTTCGCGCTGAACCTGCCCGCGGTCTGTGGCGCGATCGTCGCCATCGGTATCACGGCGGACTCGTTCATCGTCTACTTCGAACGGATCCGGGACGAGGTCCGCGAGGGCCGCACCCTGCGTCCGGCCGTCGAGCGTGCCTGGCCGCGCGCCCGGCGCACCATCCTGGTCTCCGACTTCGTGTCGTTCCTCGCCGCCGCGGTGCTCTTCATCGTCACCGTCGGCAAGGTCCAGGGCTTCGCCTTCACCCTGGGTCTGACCACCCTGCTCGACGTGGTCGTGGTGTTCTTCTTCACCAAGCCGCTGATGACCCTGGCCGCCCGGTCGAAGTTCTTCGGCGGCGGTCACCCGTGGTCCGGACTGGACCCGAAGCGGCTCGGGGTCGAGCCCCCGCTGCGCCGCTCGCGCCGTACCACCGTCGTCACCACCGACCTGAAGGAGGCGTGAGATGTCGCGTCTCGGCACCATTGGCGCCCGGCTCCACCGCGGCGAGATCGGCTACGACTTCGTCGCCAAGCGGTGGCTCTGGTACGGCGTCTCCATACTGATCACGATCGTCGCCATCGCGGGTCTGGCGATCCGCGGTCTGAACATGGGCATCGAGTTCAAGGGCGGCGCGGTCTTCACCACGCCCAAGACCAGTGCCTCGGTCTCCGTGGTCCAGGAGTCGGCGGCGGAGGCCTCCGGCCACCACGCCATCGTCCAGAAGCTGGGCAACGGCACGCTGCGCGTCCAGGTCAGCGAGTTGGACACCCAGCAGGCGACCAAGGTGCAGACCGTCCTGGCCAAGGACCTCGACGTCCCCGCCGACAAGATCAACAAGGAGCTGGTGGGTCCGAGCTGGGGCAAGGAGATCGCCAACAAGGCATGGACCGGCCTCGGGATCTTCATGATCCTGGTGGTGATCTATCTCGCGATCGCCTTCGAGTGGCGGATGGCGCTCGCGGCACTGATCGCGCTCATCCACGACCTCACCATCACGGTCGGTGTGTACGCGATCGTCGGCTTCGAGGTCACCCCGGGTACGGTGATCGGTCTGCTCACCATCCTCGGCTACTCCCTCTACGACACCGTCGTCGTCTTCGACGGTCTCAAGGAGGGTGCCGTGGGCATCACCAAGCAGACCCGCTGGACCTACAGCGAGATCGCGAACCGCAGCCTCAACGGCACGCTGGTGCGTTCCATCAACACCACCGTGGTCGCGCTGCTGCCGGTCGCCGGTCTGCTCTTCATCGGCGGCGGCTTCCTCGGCGCGGGCATGCTGAACGACATCTCGCTGTCGCTCTTCGTCGGTCTCGCGGCCGGTGCCTACTCGTCGATCTTCATCGCCACCCCGCTGGTCGCCGACCTCAAGGAGCGCGACCCGCAGATGAAGGCCCTGCGCAAGCGGGTGCTCGCCAAGCGGGCCGCCGCTGCCGCCCGGGGCGAGTCGCCGGACGCGGAGGACCTGGCGGACACCGGTGGTGACGAGCCGGACGCGCTGGACGGTGACGCCGCCCCCGCCGGGGCCGGGGTCGTCGCCCCGCGCGGCGGCCGGGGCCGGGGCCGCTCCGCGGGACGGCGCCGATGACCGGGGGAGCACAGGAGCTGCTGCTCAGCCGCATCCGGGACGTTCCGGACTATCCGCAGCCGGGTGTGGTGTTCAAGGACATCACCCCGCTGCTCGCGGACCCCGAGGCGTTCTCGGTGCTGACCGAGGCGCTCGCCGAGGTGTGTGTGCGCCACGGCGCCACCAAGGTCGTCGGTCTGGAGGCCCGGGGCTTCATCCTGGGCGCCCCGGTCGCCGTCCGCGCGGGCCTCGGCTTCATCCCGATCCGCAAGGCGGGCAAGCTCCCCGGGGCGACCCTCTCCCAGGCGTACGCGCTGGAGTACGGCACCGCCGAGATCGAGGTGCACGCCGAGGACCTGACCCCGGACGACCGGGTCATGGTCATCGACGACGTCCTGGCCACCGGTGGCACCGCCGCCGCGGCGATGGAGCTGATCCGCCGGGGCGGCGCCGATGTCGCCGGACTCGCGGTCCTGATGGAGCTGGGCTTCCTCGGCGGGCGGGCCCGGCTGGAGCCCACTCTCGCGGGAGCTCCGCTGGAGGCCCTGCTCGCGCTCTGAACCACTCCGCCGCCGGAGACGTCTCCGGTGGTGAGAGGGGTACCCGACCCCTGGGGTCCCGGGAATGCCGGGACCCCAGGGGTCTGTTTCTCCCTCTGGGGCAGCAGGACAGAGAGGTCGATACGATGGCCTTTCCGGACCTGCCCGGGGGAGCCGGAACTGCACGAGGAGCGCTCTTGCCAGACGAGGCCCGTCCCGCCGCCGCCGCGCAGCCCGACCGGAAGGCCGATCAGGCCGCACCGGGCCAGGGCGCGCCCGCGAAGACCTCGGGTGACAAGCCCATGGCCACCCGGGGACACACCGTGTCCGGAGCATCCCCCGTATCGGCGCTGAAGCCCGGGAACGGGGCCCAGCCCGCCCCGGCCCGGCCGCTGTCCAAGCCGGCGCCCCGGCCCTCCTCGGGGTCCGTGCCCCGGGGCACCGCCTCCTCCAACCGCGTCCGCGCCCGCCTCGCCCGGCTCGGCGTACAGCGCTCCTCCCCGTACAACCCCGTTCTGGAGCCCCTGCTCAGGATCGTCCGCGGCAACGACCCCAAGATCGAGACGGCCACGCTGCGGCAGATCGAGCGGGCCTACCAGGTCGCGGAGCGCTGGCACCGGGGCCAGAAGCGCAAGAGCGGCGATCCGTACATCACCCACCCGCTCGCTGTCACCACCATCCTCGCCGAGCTGGGCATGGACCCGGCGACCCTGATGGCGGGGCTGCTGCACGACACCGTCGAGGACACCGAGTACGGCCTGGACACCCTCCGCCGTGACTTCGGCGACCAGGTCGCCCTGCTGGTGGACGGCGTCACCAAGCTGGACAAGGTCAAGTTCGGCGAGGCGGCGCAGGCGGAGACCGTGCGCAAGATGGTCGTCGCCATGGCCAAGGACCCCCGGGTGCTGGTCATCAAGCTCGCCGACCGGCTCCACAACATGCGCACCATGCGCTATCTCAAGCGGGAGAAGCAGGAGAAGAAGGCCCGCGAGACCCTGGAGATCTACGCCCCGCTGGCGCACCGGCTGGGCATGAACACCATCAAGTGGGAGCTGGAGGACCTCGCCTTCGCGATCCTCTACCCCAAGATGTACGACGAGATCGTCCGGTTGGTCGCCGAGCGCGCGCCCAAGCGGGACGAGTATCTGGCGATAGTGACCGACGAGGTCCAGTCCGATCTGCGGGCCGCCCGGATCAAGGCCACCGTCACCGGACGCCCCAAGCACTACTACAGCGTCTACCAGAAGATGATCGTCCGCGGCCGGGACTTCGCGGAGATCTACGACCTCGTCGGCATCCGTGTCCTCGTCGACACCGTCCGTGACTGCTATGCGGCGCTCGGTACCGTTCACGCGCGATGGAATCCGGTCCCCGGCCGGTTCAAGGACTACATCGCGATGCCGAAGTTCAACATGTACCAGTCGCTGCACACGACGGTCATCGGACCCAACGGCAAGCCGGTCGAGCTCCAGATCCGCACCTTCGACATGCACCGCAGGGCCGAGTACGGCATCGCGGCCCACTGGAAGTACAAGCAGGAGGCCGTGGCCGGGGCGTCCAAGGTGCGGACCGACGTGCCCCGGAAGTCCGGCAAGGACGACCACGTCAACGACATGGCGTGGCTGCGGCAGCTCCTCGACTGGCAGAAGGAGACCGAGGACCCCTCGGAGTTCCTGGAGTCGCTGCGCTTCGACCTCTCCCGCAACGAGGTCTTCGTCTTCACGCCCAAGGGCGATGTCATAGCGCTGCCCGCGGGTGCCACACCGGTGGACTTCGCGTACGCCGTCCACACCGAGGTCGGCCACCGCACCATCGGCGCCCGGGTCAACGGGCGGCTGGTCCCGCTGGAGTCGACCCTCGACAACGGCGATCTGGTGGAGGTCTTCACCTCCAAGGCCGAGGGCGCGGGCCCGTCCCGCGACTGGCTGGGCTTCGTCAAGTCCCCGCGGGCCCGCAACAAGATCCGGGCCTGGTTCTCCAAGGAGCGCCGCGACGAGGCGATCGAGCAGGGCAAGGACGCCATCGTCCGGGCCATGCGCAAACAGAACCTGCCCATCCAGCGGATCTTGACCGGGGACTCCCTGGTCACCCTCGCCCATGAGATGCGCTACCCCGACATCTCCTCGCTGTACGCGGCGATCGGCGAGGGCCATGTCGCCGCCCAGGGCGTGGTGCAGAAACTGGTGCAGGCCCTCGGCGGCGAGGAGGCCGCCAACGAGGACATCGCCGAGTCCGCGCCGCCCTCCCGGGGGCGCGGCAAGCGCCGCTCCGCCGCCGATCCCGGTGTGGTGGTCAAGGGCGTCGAGGACGTCTGGGTGAAGCTGGCCCGCTGCTGCACCCCGGTGCCCGGCGACCCGATCATCGGGTTCGTCACCCGGGGCAGCGGGGTCTCCGTGCACCGCGCCGACTGCGTCAACGTGGACTCGCTGTCGCAGCAGCCCGAGCGGATTCTGGAGGTCGAGTGGGCGCCCACCCAGTCCTCCGTCTTCCTGGTGGCCATCCAGGTGGAGGCGCTGGACCGGTCCCGGCTGCTGTCGGACGTCACCCGGGTCCTGTCCGACCAGCACGTCAATATCCTGTCGGCGGCGGTGCAGACCTCCCGCGACCGGGTGGCGACCTCGCGCTTCACCTTCGAGATGGGCGACCCCAAGCATCTGGGGCATGTCCTCAAGGCGGTGCGGGGCGTGGAGGGCGTGTACGACGTCTACCGGGTGACCTCCGCCCGCCGGCCATAACCGACCGGGGCGATGCCGCCGCCCTGGGGGAGGGACGGCGGCATCGGGCCCCTTATCGGCCGGAGCGGGGGGCTTCCGGCCAGGGCCGTCCTGGTCGGCCGCGGATCAGGCCGCGGCGCCGCCCCCGGCGGCGGGGAGCGGTCCGTCCCCCAGCGGGTTGAGCCGGTTGGCGTCGTTCTCGAAGGCGAACAGCAGCAGATCGGCCATGGTGAAGCTGCCCGCCCGGTGGGCGGGGAGCGTGGGCCGCCAGCCGGGCTCCCTGATGATGGAGATCCGGCTGCCGTCGATCGAGCGGTGGAACACCTCGGCCACCAGCCGGCCGCCGACACCGGTGAGCAGCCCCGGATGGTTCGCGTTCACCTCCGCCTCGCGCAGGATGTAGAACCACAGCGGGGTGTGCGCGACGAGTTCGGCGCGCTCGGCGGCGGTGAGCCCCGTCAGCCGGGCGCCCCCGGCCCCGTCGACGATCTGCTGCTCGGTCAGCGGGCGTATCCCCATCTGGGCCGCGAGCTGCGGCCCCGTGGCCAGCTCGACCATCCCGGCGCGGGCCAGGTTGCGGAAGGCGAGATTGCGGTGGAGGGGCGGCGGAGCCGGCTTGCCCCGGCCCTCGAAGGTCCCGGTCGGGAGCGTCGTCAGCGGGTCGACGAGCAGGGTGTCGATCCTCTTGGCCACATTGAACTCGACCGCCGGAACGGCGAGGTCCGTCCGCCCCGCCGAGCCGAAGTCGAACAGCCTGCGCCAGTCGGTGATCCAGTTGCTGGGCAGCCGGAGCAAGTCGCCGGAGTTCGGGTCGTCGAGGTCGCTGAGGTCATCGGGACCGACGCTGAGGTTGCCCGAGGTACCGCTGAACCGGAAGAGCGCCCCCAGGGTCGCCACCCCGCCGGGCCCGCCCGTCCGGAAGACGCGGTTCCACTGATAGCCGGCGCGGATCATGCTGTGGCCGAAGCGGTAGGCGGCCACCGAGAACTCGATGGGCATCGTCGGGTGCTCCCCGGGCTGTCCCACCGGGCCGGGCACCTCGAAGTGGCGGCGGCCGTTGGTGAAGACGTCGTCCACGATCGCGGGGTCCACGATCCGGGGCAGGAAGTCCGTCCGCAGTATCCACTGGTAGTGCTTGACGACCAGGTCACGGCTGGCCCGGAAGACCTCGGGCACGGGCCGCCCGCCCACCGCGAGCCGCTGGACCACCCGGTTGTGGAAGTGGATGAACGCCAGATGGAGCTGGCCGACGATCAGATTCTCGTCATTGCGGGCGTCCGGGATCAGGGGGGCCCGCTGGTCGGCCTTGGTCCCCGGGGCCGTCGCTCCGGCCCGGGGCAGGTCGAAGCCCTTCTGATCGGTGTTGGCGGGCGGAAAGGACGGCGGGAAGCCCACGCCCAGCGCGTCCCCCGTCTTCAGCCGTCCGTCCACCTCGTAGAAGCGGCTGCTCGACGCGTGGTCCGGCCCCATCCCGTACAGGGAGTCCAGGTCGAGCGCGGGGGAGCGGCCCTGGAGCAGCTCCTCCACGGGCACCGGGTCGCCCAGCGCGACCTGGGTGCGGTCCAGGGTCAGATCGTGGTCGACGAACTGACCGAGATAGGTGTACCCGGCCGGAATTCCGGGCTGGGAATCGGGATCGGGCGCCGGACCCGATCCTGTTGTCATGGCCTCCGCGAGTTTTACGCGCAGCCCCTCACTGACCTGAACGCCTTTCTGTTTGCTCATCCGTGAGAAACGGAATGCCGTCTGGGATTCCTCGGCGCTCGGAACGCGGCTCTGCGCCCCGCCCCGGCCATCGGATTCCAGAATGTTTCCGTCGTCGACAAGGAAATACTTTTCACGCTGATGGCGGTGCACGTCCATCCCCGTTCTGTCCCCCGGAACCGCGGGTGTGTTTCCCCGTGGTGGCCAATGTCTTCGGTCATTGAGGGAGACGGGGATTGTGGGGAGAGGGTTGCCTCGTGGTGTTTCACAGCGTGATGAACAGGCGGCGATTTTCAGCCGCCAGAATTTTTCGAGAGACGCCCCCAAGGAATCCGGATAGCGGCATTCTTGCAGCGAGTGACAGCGGAATGAAGATTCCGGATAACGGTGTCGGAGAGGGCGGGAACCGGCGCGAAAAAGGTGCGAAAAAACATGGAAGCGGGCGGCGGGCGCAGGAAAGGGGCCCCGTACCGGAGTACGGGGCCCCTCACGCCGCGTCCGCGGACGGCGGCCGTCAGCCGCCGCCCGACGGTCAGCCGCCGAACTCCTCCAGGCCCTTCAGCGCCTGGTCCAGCAGGGCCTGACGGCCCTCCAGCTCCTTCGCCAGCTTGTCCGCCTTGGCGTTGTTGCCCGCCGCCCGAGCGGCGTCGACCTGGGACCGCAGCTTGTCCACGGCCGCCTGGAGCTGGCCCGTGAGACCCGCGGCACGCGCCCGCGCCTCAGGGTTGGTCCGGCGCCACTCGCTCTCCTCGGACTCCTGGAGCGCGCGCTCCACGGCGTGCATCCGGCCCTCGACCCGCGCCCGGGCGTCCCGGGGCACATGCCCGACGGCCTCCCAGCGCTCGTTGACGGAGCGGAAGGCGGCCCGCGCGGCCTTCAGATCCGTCACCGGAACCAGCTTCTCGGCCTCGGCCGCCAGCTCCTCCTTGAGCTTCAGATTCTCCGACTGCTCGGCGTCACGCTCCGCGAACACCTCGCTGCGCGCCGCGAAGAAGACGTCCTGGGCGCCGCGGAAACGGTTCCACAGCTCGTCCTCGGCCTCCCGCTGCGCCCGGCCCGCGGCCTTCCACTGGGCCATCAGGTCGCGGTAGCGGGCGGCCGTCGGCCCCCAGTCCGTCGAACCGGACAGCCCCTCGGCCTCGCCGACGAGCTTCTCCTTGACCTTGCGGGCCTCCTCGCGCTGGGCGTCCAGCGAGGCGAAGTGGGCCTTGCGGCGCTTGGAGAAGGCCGAGCGGGCGTGCGAGAAGCGGTGCCACAGCTCGTCGTCCGACTTGCGGTCGAGCCGGGGCAGCCCCTTCCAGGTGTCCACCAGTGCCCGCAGCCGCTCGCCGGCCGACCGCCACTGCTCGCTCTGCGCCAGCTCCTCGGCCTCGGTGACCAGCTCCTCCTTGGCCCGCCGGGCCTCGTCGTGCTGCTTCGCCCGCTCGGCCTTGCGCTCCTCGCGGCGCTTGTCGACCGCCTCGACGAGCCCGTCGAGCCGCTTGGCCAGCGCGTCCAGATCGCCCACCGCGTGGTGCTCGACGATCTGCTCCCGCAGATGGTCGATGGCCGCCTGGGCGTCCTTCGCCGACAGGTCGGTGGTCCTCACCCGCCGTTCGAGGAGGTCGATCTCGACCACCAGGCCCTCGTACTTGCGCTCGAAATAGGCCAGGGCCTCCTCAGGGGTCCCGGCCTGCCACGATCCGACGACCTGCTCGCCGTCGGCGGTACGCACGTACACGGTGCCCGTCTCATCGACGCGGCCCCACGGGTCGCTGCTCACAGCGCCTCCTCCACCTGATACCCGCGCGGGCTCCCGCCCCCGGGCATCGTCCACAGTTTCCTGGGGCGGGCTGTGCCCGCCCTGCACAACGCCAATCTAGGCGACCGGTCGCCCGCCTGTCCGCACTCAGCACGGCCGAAATTCCCCGGCCCGCCGAGGCGGGTCATCCCTTGGTGACGGTGGCCTTCTTCACCGTGACCTCCAGCTTGGGCGGGCCGTCGCCACCGCCGGTGGCCACTCCGCCCTTGCCGACCTTCTCCACCGTCTTCAGCCCGGCCGCGTCCATCTTTCCGAACGGGGTGTACGTCGGCGGCAGCTTGGTCTCCTTGTAGACGAGGAAGAACTGGCTGCCACCGCTGTTCGGCGCCCCGGTGTTGGCCATCGCGACCGTGCCCGGCGGATAGGTCACCGTGCCGTCCGCGCCCGCCTTGCCCAGCGCGTCCAGGTTCTCGTCGGGAATGTTGTAACCGGGGCCGCCGGTGCCGTCGCCCTTGGGATCGCCGCACTGGAGCACATGGATGCCCTGCGTGGTGAGCCGGTGGCACTTCGTGTTGTCGAAGAAGTCCTTGTCGGCCAGGGCCTTGAAGGAATTCGCCGTCCGGGGCGTCTTCGCCGCGTCCATCGCGAACGTGATCGGGCCCTGGCTGGTGTCGAGCTTCATCGAGTACGTCGCCTTCTTGTCGATCGACAAGGCGGGCTCGGGGCTCTTCTTCTCCTCGGGCGGCGCGGCCGAGTCGCTCGCCGCGGGCTGCTCCTTGGCCTTGGTGTCCTTGCCGTCGTCGCCGCCGGAGAACGCCCCGGTCGCGAAGGCCGTCGCGCCCGCCGCGAGCACCACGGCGACCGCCGCCGCGATCACCGTGTTCCGCTGCTTCCTCTTCCGGGCCTGGGCCCGACGCTGCTGCTGGCGCTCGAACTTCTCTCGGGCAAGCTGCCGCCGCCGCTGCTCGCTGCTGACCACCGGGTGTTCTCCCTCAGTTCCTCTGTGCCGTGCGTGGCGTGTGCCCGTACCGTATACGGGTTGGCTGTGGAGCGAGGAGCGCCGGTAGGCTCTGATCTGCTGCATTTCACGCCAGCGAGCTTCACTCTCGACCACCCTCCGTAACCACTTCGAGGACGAACGTGCTGATTGCCGGGTTCCCCGCCGGGGCCTGGGGGACCAATTGCTATCTGGTCGCCCCCGCCGCGGGTGAGGAGTGCGTGATCGTCGATCCGGGCCACCAGGCCGCCGAGGGCGTCGCCGAGGCCGTCAGGAAGCACCGGCTCAAGCCGGTCGCCGTGGTCCTCACCCACGGTCATATCGATCATGTCGCCTCGGTGGTCCCGGTCTGTGGCGCGCACGACGTGCCCGCGTGGATCCACCCCGCCGACCGCTACATGATGAGCGACCCGGAGAAGGCCCTCGGCCGCTCGCTCGGCGCGCGGCTCATGGGCGAGCTGACCGTGGGAGAACCCTCCGACGTGCACGAGCTGACCGACGGCAGCCGACTGGAGCTGGCCGGTCTGGAGCTGACCGTGGCGCACGCGCCCGGCCATACCAAGGGGTCGGTGACCTTCCGGCTGCCCGAGACCACCGAGATCCCCTCGGTCTTCTTCTCGGGCGACCTGCTGTTCGCCGGCTCCATCGGCCGCACCGACCTGCCCGGCGGCGACCACGACGAGATGCTCCGCTCCCTGGCCCGTGTGTGCCTCCCGCTGGACGACTCGACCGTGGTGCTGTCGGGACACGGTCCCCAGACGACCATCGGCCGTGAGCGCGTCTCCAACCCCTATCTGCGAGATGTCGCCGACGGCCTCGGGAGCGCGGACGCTCCCCGACGAGGAATGTGACGAGAGAAACCCCTGTGACCACGTTTCAGGCCCCCCGGGGCACCTACGATCTGCTGCCGCCCGACTCCGCCACGTTCCTGGCGGTTCGTGAGGCGATCGCGGCTCCGCTGAAGAACTCCGGCTACGGCTATGTCGAGACGCCAGGGTTTGAAGCCGTCGAACTGTTCGCGCGCGGTGTCGGCGAGTCCACCGACATCGTGACGAAGGAGATGTACGCCTTCGAGACCAAGGGCGGCACCAAGCTGGCCCTGCGCCCCGAGGGCACCGCGTCCGTCCTGCGCGCCGCGCTGGAGGCCAACCTGCACAAGCAGGGCGTCCTGCCGGTCAAGCTCTGGTACTCCGGCTCGTACTACCGCTACGAGAAGCCGCAGAAGGGCCGCTACCGCCACTTCTCCCAGGTCGGCGCCGAGGCGATCGGCGCCGAGGACCCGGCCCTGGACGCCGAGCTGATCATCCTCGCCGACCAGGCGTACCGCTCGCTGGGCCTGCGCCACTTCCGCATCCTGCTGAACTCGCTCGGCGACCAGGAGTGCCGCCCCGTCTACCGCGAGGCCCTCCAGGAGTTCCTGCGCGGACTCGACCTCGACGAGGAGACCCGCCGCCGGGTGGAGATCAACCCGCTGCGCGTCCTCGACGACAAGCGGCCCGAGGTACGGAGGCAGCTCACGGGGGCCCCCTCCCTGCGCGACTCCCTCTGCGACGGCTGCCGCGCCTACCACCAGGAGGTCCGCGAGCTGCTGACCGAGGCGGGCGTCTCCTTCGAGGACGACGAGAAGCTGGTGCGCGGCCTCGACTACTACACCCGGACCACCTTCGAGTTCGTCCACGACGGCCTCGGCTCCCAGTCCGCCGTGGGCGGCGGCGGGCGCTACGACGGGCTCTCCGAGATGCTCGGCGGCCCGGCCCTGCCCTCCGTCGGCTGGGCGCTCGGCGTCGACCGCACCGTCCTGGCCCTCCAGGCCGAGGGCGTGTCGCTGGAGCTGCCGCCCGCCACCAGCGTCTTCGCCGTCCCGCTGGGCGAGGAGGCCCGCCGCGCCCTGTTCGGCGTCGTCACCCGGCTGCGCCGGGCGGGCGTCGCCGCCGACTTCGCCTACGGGGGCCGCGGCCTCAAGGGCGCCATGAAGGTGGCCCACCGCAGCGGCGCCCGGTACACCGTCGTCGCCGGTGAGCGCGACCTCGCCGAGGGCGTCGTGCAGCTCAAGAACATGGAGTCGGGCGAGCAGCGCCCCGTACCGCTCTCCACGGTCGTGGACGAGCTGGGCGCGCTCCTCGCCTGAGCCCCGTCCGGCACCGGCCGGTCGTACGGCCCCGGGAGCGCCGCTCCCGGGGCCGTACGCGTACCCGGGCACAGGGCCGTCCGCGTACCCGGAGGCCGCCGGTCAACCCCGGGCCCGCTCCCTCACACCGGCACCGCACCGGGGCGGGCACGGCGGTCGGCGGCCCCGCCGCGGCCGAACGGCCCTGTTCCGGGGCCCTGCCCAGCGGGCATGCTGGTGTTCCGCGCGCCGTCCACGCAGGGAGCGGACGGCGGGGGGTGCGGCAGAATGTCCGTGTCCGAGCGGCTCCCAGCAACGGAAACGGCGAAACGGCGATATCGATATGACGACAGCGGCGATGGACGACGTGGCCTCCGGCGAACGGGCGGACGAGGACGGCGACGGCCGGCGGACGGTGGGCGGCAGCCGCCCCTTCGCCTGGCTGCTGGTGATCACGGGCGCGGCGGGGCTGCTCGCGGCCTGGGTCATCACCATCGACAAGTTCAAGCTGCTGGAGGACCCCTCCTTCACCCCCGGGTGCAGCCTGAACCCGGTGGTCTCCTGCGGCAACATCATGAAGAGCGACCAGGCGTCGGTCTTCGGCTTCCCCAACCCCATGCTGGGCCTGGTCACCTACGGCATGGTGATCGCCATCGGCATGGCCCTGCTCGCGGGCGCGCGCTTCCGCCCCTGGTACTGGCTGGGGCTGAACGCGGGCACCGCCTTCGGCGCCGGGTTCTGCATGTGGCTGATGTACCAGTCGCTGTACGTGATCAACTCGCTCTGTCTGTGGTGCTCGCTGGCCTGGGCCGCGACCATCGTGATGTTCTGCTACGTCACCGTCCACAATGTCCGGCACCGGATCATCAAGGTCCCCGAGGGGCTGCGCTCCGGGCTGCTGGAGTTCCACTGGATGCCCCCCGTGCTCTGGATCGGCAGCATCGGCATGCTGGTGCTGACCCGCTGGTGGGACTTCTGGACGAGCTGACACCGGCGGCACCGGCGGCACCGGCCGGGCGGGCGCCGCGGGCCGCGTTGTCAGTGGGCTGACATAGGCTGCCCTGTGTGGAGCCCGACCTGTTCACCGCCGCCGCCGAAGCCCGCCAGGAGAAGGACCCGTCCAGCAGCCCCCTGGCCGTCCGGATGCGTCCGCGCACCCTGGACGAGGTCGTCGGGCAGCGGCATCTGCTGAAGCCCGGATCACCGCTGCGACGGCTGGTCGGCGAGGGCCCCGGCGGCCCCGCCGGAGCCTCGTCGGTGATCCTCTGGGGCCCGCCCGGCATCGGCAAGACGACCCTCGCGTATGTGGTCTCCGCCGCGACCGACAAGCGCTTCGTGGAGCTGTCCGCGATCACCGCGGGCGTCAAGGAGGTCCGGGCCGTCATCGACGGCGCCCGGCGCGCCGCGGGCGGCTTCGGCAAGGAGACCGTCCTCTTCCTGGACGAGATCCACCGCTTCTCCAAGGCCCAGCAGGACTCCCTGCTCCCCGCCGTGGAGAACCGCTGGGTCACCCTGATCGCCGCCACCACCGAGAACCCCTACTTCTCGGTGATCTCCCCGCTGCTCTCCCGCTCCCTGCTGCTCACCCTGGAGCCCCTGACCGACGACGATCTGCGCGGGCTGCTCGCCCGGGCGCTGCGCGAGGAGCGCGGGCTCGGCGGGGCGCTCACCCTGCCCGAGGACGCCGAGGCGCATCTGCTGCGGGTCGCGGGGGGCGACGCCCGGCGGGCCCTGACCGCGCTGGAGGCGGCGGCGGGCGCCGCGCTCGACAAGGGCGAGGCGGAGATCACCCTCGGCACCGTCGAGGAGACCGTCGACCGCGCGGCCGTGGCCTACGACCGGGACGGCGACCAGCACTACGACGTGGCGAGCGCGCTGATCAAGTCCATCCGGGGCTCCGACGTGGACGCGGCGCTGCACTATCTGGCCCGCATGATCGAGGCGGGGGAGGACCCCCGGTTCATCGCCCGGCGGCTGATGATCTCCGCGAGCGAGGACATCGGTCTCGCCGATCCCGCGGCGCTGCCCATCGCGGTCGCCGCGGCCCAGGCCGTGGCCATGATCGGCTTCCCGGAGGCCGCGCTCACCCTCAGCCACGCCACGATCGCCCTGGCGCTGGCCCCCAAGTCCAACACCGCGACCACCGCGATCGGCGCGGCGCTCGCCGATGTCCGCGCGGGGCTCGCGGGCCCCGTCCCGGCGCATCTGCGGGACGGCCACTACCAGGGCGCGGCCAAGCTGGGCCATGCCCAGGGCTATGTCTACCCCCATGACGTGCCCGGCGCGATCGCCGCCCAGCAGTACGCGCCGGACGCCCTCCACGGCAAGCGGTACTACGAGCCGACCCGGTACGGCGCGGAGGCCCGGTACGCGGACGTGGTGGAGCGGGTCCGCGAGCGGCTGGGGCACCCGGGCCCCTCCGGCGGCTGACGCGCACCGCCGCCGCGCGGGCGCGGCCCGGGTCAGCCCGCGGCGGCGGAGAAGAGGGCGCGCATCGCCCGGCGCAGCTCCGTGACGCCGTCCACCGGCTCGGGAAAGTCGAAGCGCGCGTCGAAGCAGCGCTCCCCGACGAACCGCACCCGCAGTCCGAAGCGGTCCAGGGCCAGCGGCACCGCGCGGACGGGGGAGCCGTCGCCGTCGGCGAGCGCCCGGGTGCGGTCCCCGAGCAGGCCGCACAGCTCCTGCACCTGCCCGCTGTGGGCGGAGTGCAGATGCTGGAGCAGCTCCGTCTCGTGCGCGGTCAGGGGGTCCACCGAGGCCCGGGCGAAGGTGTCGGCGTCGACGGAGCAGGCGCCCCACAGATCGTCCACATACAGCTCGCCCGGCTCCAGGCGGACCATCGTCGAGCCGGGCTCGGCGAGGCCGGGGGCGCAGGTCAGCCACCCCGAGACCCAGGCACGGCCCCGGATGCGCTGAGGGACCGAGACCGGGGCCACATCGGTGATCTCCAGAACGGCGGGCAGCTCGTCGTCCTGGGCGTGGGTGGCGGCCCGCACGGCGGGCGAGTCGGCCGGGAAGAGCAGGAACACCTCGCCGTCCGGGCCCACCACCCGGGCCTGCGGGACGAGCTGCTCCGTGCGGGGCACGTCGAGGCCCGGAATCATCAGCACCGCCGAGCATGTACTCTGTACGAGAGTTCGTGTGCGATCGGCTGCTGACGGCATCCGGTCGGATTCATGCCCGCTGTGACGCGGCTGACCATGAGCTGATCGGACCTCCGTCACCTCGACGCTCTTCTGAACAGCGTCGGCGTTTTTTGTGCTGTCCGTGATGCGTGTGGTGTTCCCCGGGCGAGACATGCGATCTCCTTGAGTAAGGTGAGCCTAACCTAACCTATTTCGGAGGTCTGGAGAACGTGCCTAACCAGTCGCGTCCCAAGGTCAAGAAGTCTCGTGCGCTCGGCATCGCGCTGACGCCGAAGGCCGTCAAGTACTTCGAGGCCCGTCCGTACCCGCCGGGCGAGCACGGCCGTGGCCGCAAGCAGAACTCGGACTACAAGGTCCGTCTGCTGGAGAAGCAGCGGCTGCGTGCGCAGTACAACATCAGCGAGCGCCAGATGGCCCGTGCCTACGACCGCGCCCGCAAGGCCGAGGGCAAGACCGGCGAGGCCCTGGTGGTCGAGCTGGAGCGCCGCCTCGACGCGCTGCTGCTGCGCTCGGGCATCGCCCGCACCATCTACCAGGCCCGTCAGATGGTCGTCCACGGCCACATCGAGGTCAACGGCGGCAAGGTCGACAAGCCGTCCTTCCGCGTCCGTCCCGACGACGTCGTGATGGTCCGCGAGCGCTCGCGCGCCAAGAGCCTGTTCCAGGTCGCCCGCGAGGGTGGCTTCGCCGCCGACGGTGAGACCCCGCGCTACCTCCAGGTCAACCTGAAGGCCCTGGCCTTCCGCATGGACCGGGACCCGCAGCGCAAGGAGATCCCCGTGATCTGCGACGAGCAGCTCGTCGTCGAGTACTACGCCGGCCGCTGATCCGGACGGCGCGGTACCACTGCGCGCAACGGCCCGCCGTTCACCCCTGGGGGAGCGGCGGGCTCTCGCGTTCCCGGGCCTCCTCCGGCCCGGTCCGCGGCTGCCGGGTGTCCCCGCGATATTCGTGCCGGGACGCCCCGGCGGGCGCGATAGGCTCGGTGGACAATTTCTCAAGACATCCAGCGACAAGCAGAGAGCGGTGCGGCGTGACCGGTGGTGAGGTGGC
Source organism: Streptomyces clavuligerus (assembly GCF_005519465.1). Classification (NCBI taxonomy): domain Bacteria; kingdom Bacillati; phylum Actinomycetota; class Actinomycetes; order Kitasatosporales; family Streptomycetaceae; genus Streptomyces; species Streptomyces clavuligerus. The sequence goes on from NZ_CP027858.1 coordinate 5,811,432, forward strand.
CGGGATTCTGGTCGCCGTCTTCTGGGCGATCCTGGTCTCCTTCCTGGCCGTGGCGCTGGTGAGGCTGGCGCAGACGCTCAGGGCGACGACGCGGCTGGTGACGGAGGTGACCGAGCAGGCGGTGCCGCTGCTGGCGGACGCCTCCGCGACGGTCCGCTCCGCGCAGACCCAGCTCGACCGGGTCGACGCCATCGCCACCGATGTCCAGGAGGTCACCTCCAACGCCTCCGCGCTCTCCACCACCGTCGCCTCCACCTTCGGCGGCCCGCTGGTCAAGGTCGCCGCCTTCGGCTACGGCGTACGCCGGGCGATGGGCCGCACGGACGACGGGACCCCGCGGGAGCGCGACCGCACCGTGGTCGTCGGCCGTACCGTCCCGCCCGCCCGCGCCACCCGTGGCCGCTGGGGCAGGAAGGGCTGACACAGATGTTCCGCCGCGCCTTCTGGTTCACCGCGGGTGCTGCCGCCGGTGTCTGGGCCACCACCAAGGTCAACCGCAAGATTCAGCGACTGACCCCCGAAAGCCTTGCGGCCCAGGCCGCCAACAAGGCCATCGACGCAGGTCACAAGCTCAAGGACTTCGCTCTGGACGTCCGCGCCGGAATGATTCAGCGCGAGGCCGAGTTGGGTGAAGTACTCGGCACCACCCACCGGCCCGACCCGGCGCCGTCCGCGGGCCCCGGCACCGCGGTCCCCCCGGGGCCCCGCCGTCCGGCCCTCGGGAACCCCGGCCGGTCCACGCACATCCACCCCTATTCATACAACCGGAATGAGGACCACTGATGGAGTCGGCTGAAATCCGCCGCCGCTGGCTGAGCTTCTTCGAGGAGCGCGGGCACACCGTCGTCCCTTCGGCGTCGCTCATCGCGGACGACCCGACTCTGCTGCTGATCAACGCGGGCATGGTGCCGTTCAAGCCCTACTTCCTCGGCGAGACCAAGCCGCCGTTCCCGCGCGCCACCAGCGTGCAGAAGTGCGTCCGCACCCCGGACATCGAAGAGGTCGGCAAGACCACCCGGCACGGCACGTTCTTCCAGATGTGCGGCAACTTCTCCTTCGGCGACTACTTCAAGGAGGGCGCCATCAAGCTCTCCTGGGAGCTGCTGACCACCCCCGTCGAGGACGGCGGCTACGGCCTGGAGCCGGAGAAGCTCTGGATCACCGTCTACCAGGACGACGACGAGGCCGAGCAGATCTGGCGCGATGTCGTCGGTGTGCCCGCCGAGCGCATCCAGCGGCTGGGCAAGAAGGACAACTTCTGGTCCATGGGCGTCCCCGGCCCCTGCGGCCCCTGTTCCGAGATCAACTACGACCGGGGCCCCGCGTTCGGCGCCGAGGGCGGCCCCGCCGTCAACGACGAGCGCTACGTGGAGATCTGGAACCTGGTCTTCATGCAGTACGAGCGCGGCGCGGGCGAGGGCAAGGAGGACTTCCCGATCCTCGGCGACCTGCCCTCCAAGAACATCGACACCGGCCTCGGCCTCGAACGTCTCGCCATGATCCTCCAGGGCGTACAGAACATGTACGAGACCGACACCCTGCGCGTCGTCATGGACAAGGCCACCGAGCTGACCGGCGTCCGCTACGGCGCCGACCACGCCTCCGACGTCTCCCTGCGGGTGATCGCCGATCACATCCGCACCTCCGTCATGCTCATCGGCGACGGTGTCACCCCCGGCAACGAGGGCCGCGGCTATGTGCTGCGCCGCATCATGCGCCGCGCCATCCGCAACATGCGGCTGCTCGGCGCCACCGGACCGGTCGTCGCCGCGCTGGTCGACGTCGTCGTCCGGACCATGGGCGAGCAGTACCCCGAGCTGGTCACCGACCGCACCCGGATCGAGGCCGTGGCCCTCGCCGAGGAGGCCCGCTTCCTCAAGACCCTCAACGCGGGCACCAATGTGCTGGAGGGCGCCATCACCGAGGCCAAGGCCACCGGTGGCACCGTCCTCGCGGGCGACAAGGCGTTCCTGCTCCACGACACCTGGGGCTTCCCCATCGATCTCACCCTGGAGATCGCCGCCGAGCAGGGCCTGAGCGTGGACGAGGACGGCTTCCGCCGTCTGATGAAGGAGCAGCGGGCCAAGGCCAAGGCCGACGCCAAGGCCAAGAAGACCGGCCACGCCGACCTCTCCGCCTACCGCGAGGTCGCCGACGGCTCCGGCGCCACCGAGTTCACCGGCTACGCCGCCACCGAGGGCGAGTCGACCATCGTCGGTCTGCTCGTCGACGGCGTGCCCTCGCCCGCCGCCACCGAGGGCGACGAGGTCGAGGTCGTCCTCGACCGCACCCCCTTCTACGCCGAGGGCGGCGGTCAGCTCGCCGACCAGGGCCGGATCAAGCTGGACTCCGGCGCCGTCATCGAGGTGCGCGATGTGCAGCAGCCGGTGCCCGGTGTCTCCGTGCACAAGGGCTCGGTGCAGGTCGGCGAGGTGACCGTGGGCGCCTCCGCCTACGCCGCCATCGATGTGAAGCGCCGCCGCGCCATCGCCCGCGCCCACAGCGCCACCCATCTCACCCACCAGGCGCTGCGCGACGCCCTCGGCCCGACGGCCGCCCAGGCGGGTTCGGAGAACTCCCCGGGCCGCTTCCGTTTCGACTTCGGCGCGCCCTCCGCCGTCCCCGGCTCGGTCCTCACCGACGTCGAGCAGCGGATCAACGAGGTCCTCTCCCGTGAGCTGGACGTCCAGGCCGAGGTCATGAGCCTGGACGAGGCCAAGAAGCAGGGTGCCATCGCCGAGTTCGGCGAGAAGTACGGCGAGCGGGTCCGCGTCGTCACCATCGGCGACTTCTCCAAGGAGCTGTGCGGCGGCACCCATGTGCACAACACCGCCCAGCTCGGCCTGGTGAAGCTGCTCGGCGAGTCCTCCATCGGCTCCGGCGTGCGCCGGATCGAGGCCCTGGTCGGCGTGGACGCCTATAACTTCCTCGCCAAGGAGCACACGGTCGTCGCCCAGCTCCAGGAGCTGGTCAAGGGCCGTCCCGAGGAGCTGCCCGAGAAGATCTCCGGCATGCTCGCCAAGCTGAAGGACGCCGAGAAGGAGATCGAGAAGTTCCGCGCCGAGAAGGTGCTCCAGGCCGCCGCGGGGCTCGCCGCCGGTGCCCAGGACATCCATGGCGTGGCCCTGGTCAGCGGTCGGGTCGAGGACGGCACCTCCGCCGACGACCTGCGCAGGCTGGTTCTCGACGTCCGGGGCCGCATCCCCGGCGACCGGCCCGCCGTGGTGGCGCTGTTCACCGTGGCGAACGGCCGTCCGCTCACCGTCATCGCCACCAACGAGGCCGGGCGCGAGCGCGGGCTCAAGGCCGGTGACCTGGTGCGCACCGCCGCCAAGACGCTCGGTGGAGGCGGCGGCGGCAAGCCGGACGTCGCCCAGGGCGGCGGCCAGAACCCCGAGGCCGTCGGCGAGGCCATCGCCGCCGTCGAGCGTCTGGTGGCCGAGGTCTCGTGAGCTCTCTCCGACGGGGCCGCCGTCTCGCCCTCGATGTGGGGGACGCCCGGATCGGGGTCGCGTCCTGCGACCCCGACGGGGTGCTCGCCACCCCGGTGGAGACCGTGCCGGGACGTGATGTCCCGGCCGCCCACCGGCGGATCAGGGCGCTGGTCGAGGAGTACGAGCCCATCGAGATCGTCGTCGGTCTGCCCCGCTCCCTCAACGGCCGGGAGGGCCCGGCCGCCAAGAAGGTCCGTACCTTCGCCGGGGAAGTGGCCCGGGGCGTGGCACCCGTTCCGGTGCGGCTGGTGGACGAGAGGATGACCACGGTGACCGCCACCCAGGGGCTGCGCGCCTCGGGGGTCAAGGCGAAAAAGGGCCGTTCGGTCGTGGACCAGGCGGCGGCCGTCGTCATCCTCCAGAACGCCCTGGAGTCCGAACGGGCGGCAGGTTCACCCCCGGGCGAGTCCGTCGAAGTGGTTGTCTGATCGCGATACGGTAACGTTCCGCGCGATGCGGCGCTTTTCGAGCAGCCGCTGCTCAACGGAGAGGCGGACCGTCCGGACCCCTCGCGGCTGTTTGGGGAACCATGACTGAATATGGACGGGGTCAGGACTCCGCGCCGTGGCCTCCGGAGGACCCGTTGTTCGGTGACCCGGCATGGGCGGCGCAGCAGGCGTCGCCCGGTCAGCCGTATCCGGAGCAGCAGCCCGTCGACCCGTACGCCGCGCAGCAGGCCGCCCAGCAGCAGTACGCCGCCGGGCAGCCCGATCCGTATCAGCAGCAGCCGTACGGCGGACAGCCGCAGCCGGGGCAGCCGTACGCCGGTCAGCCCCAGGACCCGTACACCGGGCAGCAGGACCCGTATGCCGGTCAGCCGCAGGACCCGTATGCCGGGCAGGGGCAGCAGCAGCCGCAGCAGCCCGGCCCGGTGTACGGGGGCCCGGAGGCACCGGTCTACGCGGAGCAGCAGTACCCGGCCCCCCAGCAGCAGTACGGCGAGCAGCAGTACGCCGCCGGGGGCTGGGACGCGGGCCGGCAGACCGCGCTCACCTACGACCCGGCGCAGGTCGCGTACGACCCGGCCCAGGTCGCGCAGGTGGCGGCCGAGCCCTACGGCGGGCAGATGCCCGATCCGTACACCACCCCGGACGCCTACCCGCCGCCGGAGCCCCCGGGCCGCCGGACCCCCGCGGCGGACCCCGCGGCCACCGGTGCCGCCGGGCCGGCCGAGGACACCGGTGCGTCCCCCGTCGACGCGCCGTCCCCCGCCGCCGACGAGGACGGCCCCGGCGACGGGGCCCCCGCACCCGCGCGCTCCCGGCGGGGCGGCGACGCGGGCGGCAGCGGCCGCTCCGGCCGCCCCCGGAAGCAGAAGAAGAGCCGCAACGGGATCGCCTGCCTGGTCGTCGCCACCGTCCTCGCGGGCGGGCTGGGCGTGGTCGCCTATGTCGGCTACCAGTACTGGGAGGGCCGCTTCGGCGCGGCCCCCGACTACAGCGGCGCGGGCACCGGCACCGTCCAGGTCGAGATCCCCCAGGGCGCCGTCGGCGCCGAGATCGGCCGGATTCTCAAGAGGAACGGCGTGGTCAAGAGCGTCGACGCCTTTGTCGCCGCCCAGAGCAGCAACCCCGAGGGGGGCAACGGCATCCAGGCCGGGGTCTACACCCTGAAGAAGGAGATGTCCGCGGCCAGCGCCCTCGCGACCATGCTCAAGCCCGAGAGCCGCAACGCGCTGATCATCCCCGAGGGCCGCCGCAATGTCTGGGTCTACCAGCAGATCGACAAGCGGCTGGAGCTCGACCCCGGCACCACCGCGAAGGTCGCCCAGGAGAAGGCCGGGGAGATGGGACTCCCGGCCTGGGCCACGGGCCACTCCAAGGTCAAGGACCCGCTGGAGGGCTTCCTCTTCCCCGCGAGCTACCCCGTCGCCAAGGGCACCGAGCCGGAGAAGGTCCTCAAGCGGATGGTGACCCGTGCCGTCGCCGAGTACGACCGCGTCGACCTGGCCGCCGAGGCCCGGGAGCTGGGGCTGGAGAACCCCTGGCAGCTCGTCACCGTGGCCAGCCTGGTCCAGGCCGAGGGCAAGACCGAGGAAGACTTCCGCAAGATGTCCGAGGTCATCTACAACCGGCTGAAGCCCGACAACACCGAGACCAACCGGAAGATCGAGTTCGACTCCGCCTTCAACTATCTCCAGGGCCAGAGCGAGATCAGGATCGGCGAGTCCGAGATCCGGAACAACCCGGACCCGTACAACACCTACTACCACGAGGGCCTCACGCCGGGACCGATCGGCAACCCCGGCATGGAGGCGCTGAAGGCGGCGATCGACCCCACGGACGACGGCTGGCTCTACTTCGTCGCCACCGACGGCATGAACAAGACCGAGTTCGCCAAGGACCACGACGAGTTCCTGGTGCTGAAGAACAAGTTCAACGAGTCGGGCGTCGAATGAGCCCGATATCCAGGAGGGGGACACGATGACCGCCGCACAGTCCGGGCCCGCCGGACCGGTGCGCAGGGCGGCGGTGCTCGGTTCGCCCATCGAGCACTCGCTCTCCCCGGTGCTGCACCGCGCCGCCTACGCCGCCCTCGGCCTCGACGCCTGGTCGTACGGGCGCCACGAGGTGACGGAGGAGACCCTCCCCGGCTTCCTGGACGGGCTCGACCCCTCCTGGGCCGGGCTCTCCCTGACCATGCCGCTCAAGCGGGCGGTCATCCCGCTGCTCGACGGGGTCAGCCCCACGGCCGCCGCCGTGGCCGCCGTCAACACCGTCGTCCTCACCCCGGACGGCCGTCGGCTCGGCGACAACACCGACATCCCCGGCATGGTCGCGGCCCTGGCCGAGCGGGGCGTCGACAAGGTCGAGTCCGCCGCCGTCCTCGGCGCGGGCGCCACCGCCTCCTCCGCCCTCGCCGCCCTGGCCCGGATCTGCGCGGGCCCCGTCACCGCCTATGTCCGGGGCGAGGCCCGCGCGGCCGAGATGCTCGGCTGGGGCGAACGGCTCGGCGTCGAGGTGCACACCGCCGACTGGAGCGACGCCGCACGGGCCCTCGAAGCCCCGCTCGTCGTCGCCACCACCCCCGCGGGGGCCGCCGACGCGCTCGCCGCGGCGGTGCCCGACCGCCCCGGCACCCTCTTCGACGTGCTCTACGACCCCTGGCCCACCCCGCTCGCCGCCGCCTGGTCCGCCCGGGGCGGAGCGGTCCTCGGCGGCCTCGACCTCCTCGTCCACCAGGCCGTCCTTCAGGTCGAACAGATGACCGGACGCGCCCCGGGTCCGCTGGCGGCGATGCGCGCGGCGGGCGAGGCGGCCATCGCCGCGCGATAACCGCCGCCCGCGTCGCTCCACCCGCGTCCGACTGCTGGACCACGGCCCGGGGCATACCGCCGGACATGGGAGGATCGTGTCAGGCGGGCCAGGGCCGCGCACCCGGTCGCGCCGTCGCAGTTCCAGGCGCGAGCAAGAGGAGCACCGTTGAGCAGGTTGCGTTGGCTGACGGCGGGGGAGTCCCACGGCCCCGCACTGGTGGCCACACTGGAGGGACTGCCCGCCGGTGTGCCGGTCACCACGGAACTGGTGGCGGACCACCTGGCCCGTCGCCGGCTCGGCTATGGACGCGGTGCCCGGATGAAGTTCGAACGGGACGAGATCACCTTCCTCGGCGGGGTGCGCCACGGCCTGACCATGGGCTCCCCGGTGGCCGTGATGATCGGCAACACCGAGTGGCCCAAGTGGGAGAAGGTCATGTCGGCCGACCCCGTGGACCCCGAGGAGCTGGCCTCGCTGGCCCGCAACGCCCCGCTGACCCGGCCCCGCCCCGGCCACGCCGACCTCGCGGGCATGCAGAAGTACGCCCTCGACGAGGCCCGCCCGGTGCTGGAGCGCGCCTCCGCCCGGGAGACCGCGGCCCGGGTCGCGCTCGGCGCGATCGCCCGCTCCTACCTCAAGGAGACCACCGGGATCGAGATCGTCTCCCATGTGATCGAGCTGGCCGCCGCGAAGGCCCCCTACGGCCACTACCCGACCCCCGCCGACGTCGAGAAGCTCGACGCCGACCCGGTGCGCTGCCTGGACGAGACCGCGTCCGCCGCGATGGTCGCCGAGATCGACCAGGCCCACAAGGACGGCGACACCCTCGGCGGCGTCGTCGAGGTGCTGGCCTACGGCGTCCCCGTCGGCCTCGGCTCCCACGTCCACTGGGACCGGCGGCTCGACGCCCGGCTGGCCGGAGCCCTCATGGGCATCCAGGCGATCAAGGGCGTCGAGGTCGGCGACGGCTTCGAGCTGGCGCGCGTCCCCGGCTCGCAGGCCCATGACGAGATCATCCCCACCCCCGAGGGCATCCGGCGCAGCTCCGGGCGGTCCGGCGGCACCGAGGGCGGCATGTCCACCGGCGAGCTGCTGCGGGTCCGCGCCGCGATGAAGCCGATCGCCACCGTGCCCCGGGCGCTGGCCACCGTCGACATCACCACCGGCGAGGTCGCCGCCGCCCACCACCAGCGCTCCGACGTCTGCGCCGTCCCGGCCGCGGGCATCGTCGCCGAAGCGATGGTCGCCCTGGTGCTCGCCGACGCGGTCGCCGAGAAGTTCGGCGGTGACAGCGTCACCGAGACCCGCCGCAACGCCACCGCGTACCTCGACCATCTCCACATCCGGTGAGCGGCCCACTCGTCGTCCTGGTCGGGCCCATGGGGTCGGGCAAGTCCACCGTCGGGGAACTGCTCGCCCAGCGGCTCGGCGTCCCCTACCGGGACACCGACGCCGATGTCGTCGCCACCGAGGGCCGGGAGATCTCGGACCTCTTCCTCACCGAGGGCGAGCCCTACTTCCGTGAGCGGGAGCGCGCCGCCGTGGCGGCGGCGCTCGCCGAGCACACCGGTGTCCTCGCCCTCGGCGGCGGCGCGGTCCTGGACGCGTCGACCCGCTCCCTGCTGGCCGGGCTGCCCGTCGTCTATCTCTCCCTGGAGGTCGACGAGGCCGTCCGGCGCACCGGGCTCAACCAGGCCCGGCCGCTGCTCGCGATCAACCCGCGCCGCCAGTGGCGGGAGCTGATGGACGCCCGCCGCCATCTGTACACCGAGGTGGCCCGCGCCGTCGTGGCCACCGACGACCGCACACCCGACGAGGTCGCCGACGCGGTCCTCGACGCTCTGGAACTGAGGGACGAATGACGGACCAGTCAGTGACCCGTATCCCGGTCGCCGGTACGGAGGGCTCCGCGCCCTACGAGGTCCTGGTCGGCCGGCAACTGCTCGGCGAGCTGGCCGGGCTGATCGGCCCGCAGGCCACCAGGGTGGCCGTGATCCACCCCGAGGCGCTGGCCGGGACCGGCGAGGCGATCCGCGAGGACCTGGCCGCCCAGGGCTACGAGGTCATCGCCGTCCAGGTGCCCAACGCCGAGGAGGCCAAGACCGCCGAGGTCGCCGCGTACTGCTGGAAGGCGCTCGGCCAGACCGGCTTCACCCGCACCGATGTGATCGTCGGCGTCGGCGGGGGAGCCACCACCGACCTGGCGGGCTTCGTGGCCGCGACCTGGCTGCGCGGGGTGCGCTGGATCGCGGTCCCCACCACCGTGCTGGGTATGGTCGACGCCGCCGTCGGCGGCAAGACCGGCATCAACACCGCCGAGGGCAAGAACCTCGTCGGCGCCTTCCACCCGCCCGCCGGGGTCCTCTGCGACCTCGCCGCGCTGGACTCGCTCCCGGTGCACGACTATGTCTCCGGGCTCGCGGAGGTCATCAAGGCCGGATTCATCGCCGACCCGGTCATCCTCGACCTCGTCGAGTCCGACCCCGAGGCGGCGCGCAGCCCCGAGGGGCGGCACACCGCCGAGCTGATCGAGCGCTCCATCCGGGTCAAGGCCGAGGTCGTCTCCGGCGACCTCAAGGAGTCCGGCCGCCGCGAGATCCTCAACTACGGGCACACCCTCGCGCACGCCATCGAGAAGAACGAGCGCTACAAGTGGCGGCACGGGGCGGCCGTCTCGGTCGGCATGGTCTTCGCCGCCGAACTGGGGCGGCTGGCCGGCCGCCTCGACGACGCCACCGCCGACCGGCACCGGGCCGTCCTCGCCTCCGTCGGGCTGCCGCTGACCTACCAGGGCGACGCGTGGCCCCGGCTGCTGGAGACCATGAAGGTCGACAAGAAGTCCCGGGGCAACCTGCTCCGCTTCATCGTCCTCGACGGCCTCGCCAAGCCCACCGTCCTGGAGGGCCCCGACCCGGCGGTCCTGCTCGCCGCGTACGGGGAGGTCTCGGCATGACCCGGCGGGTCCTGGTGCTCAACGGCCCCAACCTGGGGCGGCTGGGCTCCCGCGAGCCCGACGTCTACGGCGCCGCCTCCTACGCCTCCCTGGTGGACACCTGCCGGGACCTCGGCGCGGAGCTGGGCTTCGACGTCGAGGTCCGGGAGACCAACGACGAGGGCGAGCTGATCCGCTGGCTGCACGAGGCCGCGGACGGCTCGATCCCCGTGGTGCTCAACCCGGGCGCCTTCACGCACTACTCCTACGGGATGCGCGATGCGGCGGCCCAGCGGACCGCGCCGCTGATCGAGGTGCACATCTCCAACCCGTACGCGCGGGAGACCTTCCGGCACACCTCGGTGGTCGCCGCCGTCGCCAGCGCGACGATCGCGGGCTTCGGCATCGGGTCCTACCGGCTGGCGCTGCGGGCGCTGGCGGAGGAGCTGTCGGTCTGAGCACCCGGCCCGGCCCCGCGGGGCTTGTGCCCGGGGTCCGGGGGTAGCGTTCGACCCGGGCGGCGGCCCGTTCCGCCGTCCGGGCAGCGTCAGTCGTACGAGACGGAGTGGCACCGGATGCAGCACGCCGTGGGGGCCCAGCCGCCCCAGGGGACGACCGGCTGGACCCAGACCGGCCCCGCGCCCGTGACCGGTGCCGGGACCGCCCCGCTCGCCGTCCTCCTCATCGGCCCGGCCGGGGCGGGCAAGACCACGGTGGCCCGCCACTGGGCCACGCGGCGGCGGGTGCCCACCGCGCACATCAGCCTGGACGACGTCCGTGAGTGGGTGCGCTCCGGTTTCGCCGACCCGCGCTCGGGCTGGAACGAGCACTCCGAGACCCAGTACCGCCTCGCCCGCCGCACCTGCGGTTTCGCCGCGCGGAACTTTCTGGCGAACGGGATCTCCTGCATCATCGACGACGCAGTCTTCCCCGACTGGCCCGTCGTGGGCCTCGGCGGGTGGAAACGGCATGTCGGGCCGGGGCTGCTGCCGGTGGTGCTGCTGCCGGGGCTGGACACGGTGCTGGAGCGGAACGCGCGGCGGTCGGGGAGCAGACGCCTCGCGGACGAGGAGGTCGCGTCCATCCACGGCCGGATGGCCGGCTGGTACGGATCGGGTCTCCCGATCATCGACAACTCTCACCACGACGTCGAAACCACCGCGCAAGCCCTCGACACGGCCCTCACCAACGCGCTGCGCGCGCCCTGACCCGCACCACGCCACGCCTTGTGGGGGTGCCTGAGATTCAGCCTCTCCGGCGTTTGAGGAGCGGGGGTTCGGGGGCTGGCCCCCGACGACGGGGCCGCGCGGGGGTTCGTCGGCTTGCGCGTGAGCCTTGCGTTGGGTGCGGGGTCCGTCCTCAAGCGCCGGACGGGCTGGTTTTGCTCGGGTCGGTCGTCGGGTGCGGGGGTGGGGGCCTCCGGGCTCGACTCCTCAGGGCCGGCAGACCGGGCGTCCGTCGTCCGGGCGCGGGTCGTTGTCCGCCGGTCCCTTCCGGGGACGACCCTGCACCCCCCACCACGGGGAGACGGCTCACTCGGTGCGGGGAGTGGGCACACCTCCGCCCGGTGGGAAGGGGGAGCCGCAGGCCCCCCGCACGCAGTGGGCACACTCCCGCCCCGGTGGGAGAAAGGCGGCCCCGGATCCCGGCCAGGGGCCCCACCACGGGGAGACGGGCCCCCGTGCGGGACGTGGGCATACTCCCGCCCGGTGGGAGTAGGGGCGGCCCCGGCCCACACGGGGTGGGGACGACCCTGCACCCCCCACCACGGGCAGACGGCCCACCCGGTGCCGGAAGCGGGCACGCTCCCGCCCGGTGGGAGGGAGAAGGCTGCCGCACCCGGTGCGGGAAGAAACCCGGTCGGACGTCCCGGCGGGCCCCGGCGCGGGGGCGCTCGTACGCTCAGGACATGTCTGAGGTGTATGGCGTCCGCCGCAACCGCCTGCGCGAGCGATACGCGGCCACCGGCACCGCCGGCGCCCTCGTCTCCCGGCCCGCCAACGTCCGCTACCTCGCCGGCGGCGCCCCCCGTGGCGCGGTCCTGCTCCTCGGCCCGGCCGAGGACGTCCTGCTCTGCCCCCGGGAGCCCACGGGCGACACCCGCGAGGGCCGCCCCGACGAGCGGCTGCGCCTGACCGTGCTGCCCACCGCCTCCGGCGACCCCGCCGTCGCCGCCGCCGATCTCGCCCGCACCGCCGGCGGCGCCTCGCTCGCCGTCGAGGAGCACCACCTCACCGTCTCCCGCCACCGCGCGGTCCGCTCCGTCGCGCCCCGGATGCGCCTCGCCGACCTCGGTCTCGCGGTCGAGCAGCTCCGCGTGGTCAAGGACGAGGAGGAGATCGCCTGTCTGCGGATCGCCGCGGAGATCACCGACCAGGCCCTCGGGGAGCTGCTGGAGTCGATCCTCGTCGGCCGCACCGAACGCCATCTCGCCCTGGAGCTGGAACGCCGTCTGATCGACCACGGCGCGGACGGCCCCGCGTTCCCCACCTCCGTGGCCACCGGACCGAACTCCGGCCGCCGGGGACACCACCCCACGGACCGCAGGGTCGAGGAGGGCGACTTCCTCTCCGTCTGCGTGGGCGCGGACTACCGGGGCTACCGGTGTGAGATCGGCCGTACCTTTGTCATCGGCACCTCCCCGGCCCAGTGGCAGATCGAACTGTACGATCTTGTCTTCGCCGCGCAGCGGGCCGCCCGTGAGGCCCTGGCACCGGGCGCCGCGTGCCGCGATGTGGACCGCGCGGCACGCCAGATCCTGGACGCGGCGGGCCATGGCGAGGGCCTCGCCCCGCTCACCGGACACGGTGTCGGCCTGGAAATCGACGAGGACCCGCAGTTGGCTCCGGCCGCCATGGGTAAACTGGACGCTTGTGTGCCGGTCACCGTCGAACCGGGGGTCCACCTCCCGGGCCGGGGCGGGGTCCGGATCGATGACACGCTCGTCGTGCGCCAGGAGGCGGACGGCGGACCCGAGCTACTCACCATCACGACCAAGGAACTGCTCGCGCTCTGAGGCGCGGCCCGCAGCCCTCGGCCGTCCACCAGCGTCAGTCCAGGAGATTCCGCAACCGTGGCTTCCACGAACGACCTCAAGAACGGCATGGTGCTCAAGCTCGACAACGGCCAGCTGTGGTCCGTCGTCGAGTTCCAGCACGTCAAGCCCGGCAAGGGCCCGGCTTTCGTGCGCACCAAGCTCAAGAACGTGCTGTCCGGCAAGATCGTCGACAAGACGTTCAACGCCGGCGTGAAGGTCGAGACGGCCACCGTCGACCGCCGCGACATGCAGTTCTCGTACATGGACGGCGACTACTTCGTCTTCATGGACATGCAGACCTACGACCAGCTGCACGTCTCCCGCCCGTCCGTCGGCGACGCCGCGAACTTCCTGATCGAGGGCTTCACCGCCACCGTCGCCACGCACGAGGGCGAGGTGCTCTACGTCGAGCTGCCCGCCGCCGTCGAGCTGGTCATCGCGGAGACCGAGCCGGGCGTCCAGGGCGACCGCTCCACCGGTGGCACCAAGCCCGCCAAGCTGGAGACCGGCTACACCGTCCAGGTCCCGCTCTTCATCACCACCGGTGAGAAGATCAAGGTCGACACCCGCTCCGGCGACTACCTCAGCCGGGTGAACAGCTAACCGTGGCCGCCCGCAACAAGGCCCGTAAGCGCGCCTTCCAGATCCTCTTCGAGGCCGACCAGCGCGATGTCTCCGTGCAGACCGTCCTCGCCGACTGGATTCGGCACTCGCGGACCGACACCCGGCAGCCTCCGGTCAGCGAGTACACGATGGAGCTGGTCGAGGGGTACGCGCAGTACGCGCCCCGGATCGACGAGCTGATCGCGACCTACGCCGAGGGCTGGGACCTGGACCGGATGCCGGTCGTGGACCGCAACATCCTGCGGCTGGGCACCTATGAACTGGTGTGGGTGGACGGGACGCCGGACGCGGTCGTGATCGACGAGGCGGTGGAGCTCGCGAAGGAGTTCTCCACCGACGAGTCGCCCGCGTTCGTGAACGGTCTCCTCGGCCGTTTCAAGGACCTCAAGCCGAGCCTGCGCCGCGCGTAGCGGCGGGCCGGTTCGACACCCGGGCCCGGGTCCGACGACTTCCGCAGTCGTCGGACCCGGGCCCGAGTGCTGTGCGCCGGGGGAGCACAGGTTCCGGAATTGCCCCTTCCGGGGCCTCTGGCGCACCGGAGGCGCACGGTGGGGCCGGGGCCGCTCCGACCCTCCACCGGAGCGCTGCCGGGCGTCTCACGCGCCTTCTGTGCCCCCGGTGCCTCCAGCGGCACACGGCTCCCGCCATGGGGCACTCCGCCGGAAACGACAGGAGGGCGGGCCCCTCCCGGGGGGCCCGCCCTCCTGCTGTGCCGATATCGCCGTGACGTTTCTCCTCGACCCTCCCGAACGGCTCGGGCCTCGGGGGACGGAACGGACGCGCCAGCGGCGGAGGCGCGGAGTGAGCGGAAAGGCGGCTGCCTCAGCTCTCCTCGTGGCTGACGGCGCGACGCGCGTCCGCGTCGAGCACACCCCAGCTGATGAGCTGCTCGGTCAGCACCGACGGCGACTGGTCGTAGATGACGGCGAGTGTGCGCAGGTCGTCCTGGCGGATCGAGAGCACCTTGCCGTTGTAGTCACCGCGCTGGGACTGGATCGTGGCGGCGTAGCGCTGGAGCGGGCCCGCCTTCTCGGCCGGGACATGGGCCAGGCGCTCCAGGTCGAGCACCAGCTTCGGCGGCGGCTCGGCGGCTCCGCCCGGGGTCGTCCCCGGCAGCAGCTCCTGCACCGGGACCCCATAGAAATCGGCCAGCTCGGCCAGTCGCTGGACGGTCACGGCGCGGTCGCCGCGCTCGTACGAACCGACCACCACGGCCTTCCAGCGGCCCTGGGACTTCTCTTCCACGCCGTGGAGGGACAGCCCCTGCTGGGTGCGGATGGCGCGGAGCTTGGCCCCGAGCTGTTTTGCGTATTCGCTGGACATATGGCTCCCCGGACGCTGTGACGAGGTGACGCCGTACGGCTCGGCCGCGCGGCTGGTAACTCACTGTGAGGTTACGCAGAGTTACTTGGATGCGTCAAGCCGGGTGGGCCGGACCGGTAACTTGTCATGATCGGTACGACGCCGGGGCCCGTTCCCCGGCTCGTTTTCGTCCCTGCCCGCCCCCTGCCCGCTCCCTTGCCCACACTCCTTGTCCGCGCTCCTTGTCCACGGCTCCTTGCCCGGCTCCCGCCCCGCCCTCGCGCCACCCCCGGAGCGGCCCCGTACGCCCGCCCGGACCGGCCCGGTGCACGGCCCCCTCCGGCCCCTGGTACGGTAATGACGCACATCAGACGTCCTTTAAGATCCGTCCCGTGAGGCGGAGAAGGAGGTCCTTCTCGTATGGACACACACAACTCCGATGCGGCCCGCCCCGTTCTTGAGGCGCCCGACATCGCCCGGGTTCTGACCCGGATCGCCCACGAGATCGTCGAGCGCGCCAAGGGCGCCGACGACGTGGTGCTCCTCGGCATCCCGACCCGCGGCGTCTTCCTCGCCCGCAGGCTCGCCGCCAAGCTGGAGGAGATCACCGGCCGCGCCATGCCGGTCGGCTCGCTCGACATCACCATGTACCGGGACGATCTGCGGCTGCGGCCCGCCCGGGCGCTGGGCCGGACCGAGATCCCCGGTGACGGCATCGACGGCCGACTGGTCGTCCTCGTCGACGACGTGCTCTTCTCCGGCCGCACCATCCGCGCCGCCCTCGACGCGCTCGGCGACATCGGCCGCCCCCGTGCCGTACAGCTCGCCGTCCTCGTCGACCGGGGCCACCGCGAGCTGCCCATCCGCGCCGACTACGTGGGCAAGAACCTGCCCACGTCGCTCCGCGAGACGGTCCGGGTCCAGCTCTCCGAGGAGGACGGCCGCGACACCGTGCTGCTCGGGGTGCGCGAGAACGCCCCGGCCGCCGGGCAGTAGCCCGCCCCAGGCCCTCCCTCCGCCCGCCGGCGACCTCCGCGCACCCGTGCGCCCCGGGGCCATCCGCCCCGGAAACCGGTCCACCGGCACCCGGCCCCGCACGGCCGCCGCCCCGGCACCGCGCGCCACCGCCCCCTGAGCCCTCCCGAACCCCGGACCCCTCGGAGCCCTCCGATGAAGCGCCACCTCATCTCGGCCGCCGATCTGACCCGTGACGACGCCGTCCTCATCCTCGACACCGCCGAGGAGATGGCCCGGGTCGCCGACCGGCCGATCAAGAAACTGCCCACCCTCCGCGGCCGTACCGTCGTCAACCTCTTCTTCGAGGACTCGACCCGGACCCGGATCTCCTTCGAGGCCGCCGCCAAGCGGCTCTCCGCCGACGTCATCAACTTCTCCGCCAAGGGGTCGTCGGTGTCGAAGGGCGAGTCCCTGAAGGACACCGCGCTCACCCTGGAGGCGATGGGCGCCGACGCCGTCGTCATCCGCCACCACGCCTCCGGCGCGCCCTACCGGCTGGCGAACTCCGGCTGGATCGACGGCGCCGTCGTCAACGCCGGTGACGGCACCCACGAGCACCCCACCCAGGCCCTGCTCGACGCCTTCACCGTGCGCCGCAGGCTGGTCGGACGGGACGCCGGTATCGGGCGCGACCTGGCCGGACGCCGGATCACCATCGTCGGCGACATCCTGCACAGCCGGGTCGCCCGCTCCAACGTCCTGCTGCTGCACACCCTCGGCGCCGAGGTCACCCTGGTCGCCCCGCCGACCCTGCTCCCCATCGGGGTCGAGCGCTGGCCCTGCGAGGTCTCCTACGACCTGGACGCGGTGCTCGCCAAGTCCGACGCCGTGATGATGCTCCGGGTCCAGCGCGAGCGCATGAACGCCGCCTTCTTCCCCACCGAGCGCGAGTACTCCCGCCGCTACGGACTCGACGGCGACCGGATGGCCCGGATGCCCGAACACGCCGTCGTGATGCACCCCGGCCCGATGAACCGGGGTATGGAGATCACCGCCGAGGTCGCCGACTCGGACCGCTGCACGGCGGTCGAACAGGTCGCCAACGGCGTCTCCACCCGGATGGCCGTCCTCTATCTGCTGATGGGCGGCTACGAGTCCGCCGCCACCCCCACCCCCGCACGGACCCAGGAGAACCACTGACCATGAGCACGATCCTTATCCGTGGTGCGAAGGTACTCGGCGGCGCCGCGCAGGACGTCCTGATCGAGGGCGCGGCCGTGACCCGGGTCGGCACCGGTCTGAGCGCCGAGGGCGCCCAGGTCGTCGAGGCGGAGGGCCAGATCCTGCTGCCCGGCCTGGTGGACCTCCACACCCATCTGCGCGAGCCCGGCCGCGAGGACTCCGAGACCGTCCTCACCGGCACCCGCGCCGCGGCCGTCGGCGGCTACACCGCCGTCCACGCCATGGCCAACACCCACCCCGTCGCCGACACCGCCGGTGTGGTCGAGCAGGTCTACCGGCTCGGCAAGGAGTCCGGCTACTGCGACGTCCAGCCGGTCGGCGCCGTCACCGTGGGCCTGGAGGGCAAGCACCTGGCCGAGCTGGGCGCCATGCACGACTCCGCCGCCGGGGTGAAGGTCTTCTCCGACGACGGCAAGTGCGTCGACGACGCCGTGATCATGCGCCGGGCGCTGGAGTACGTGAAGGCGTTCGACGGGGTCATCGCCCAGCACGCCCAGGAGCCCCGGCTCACGGAGGGCGCCCAGATGAACGAGGGCGTCGTCTCCGCCGAGCTGGGTCTCGGCGGCTGGCCCGCCGTCGCCGAGGAGTCGATCATCGCCCGCGATGTGCTGCTCGCCGCGCACGTCGGCTCCCGGCTGCACGTCTGCCACCTCTCCACGGCGGGCTCCGTCGAGATCGTCCGCTGGGCCAAGTCCAAGGGCTGGAACGTCACCGCCGAGGTCACCCCGCACCACCTCCTCCTCACCGACGAGCTGGTCCGCACCTACAACCCCGTCTACAAGGTGAACCCGCCGCTGCGCACCGAGGCCGATGTGCTGGCCCTGCGCGAGGCCCTCGCCGACGGCACCATCGACTGCGTGGCCACCGACCACGCCCCCCACCCGCACGAGGACAAGGACTGCGAGTGGGGCGCGGCGGCCATGGGCATGGTCGGCCTGGAGACCGCGCTCAGCGTGGTCCAGGAGACGATGGTCGAGACCGGGCTGCTCGACTGGGCGGGCGTCGCCGACCGGATGTCCTTCCGCCCCGCGAGGATCGGCCGGCTCGCCGGGCACGGCCGCCCCGTGGCCGCGGGCGAGCCCGCCAACCTGGTCCTGGTCGATCCGGCATACCGTGGGACCGTGGACCCCGCCCGCTTCGCCTCCCGCAGCCGCAACACCCCCTACCAGGGGCGTGAGCTGCCGGGCCGCGTCACCCACACCTTCCTGCGGGGCCGCGCCACGGTACTCGACGGGAAACTCGCGTGACATCACTGACCCATATCGCAACCCGGCTCCCGGCCCCGCTCGCCGCCGAACAGAAGTCGGCGGAGGTGACCGACTGGGCGGCCCGCATCGGCTGGGTCGTCGGACTGCTGATCTTCATCGCCCTGGTCTGGTGGCTGATGCGCCAGGGCTGGAAGTGGCGCGGAGCCCTCCAGTCCGGGCTGCCCGCCCCGGCCGCCCCGCCCGCCGACCCCGGCGCCGCACGGCTGGCCCTGACCGGCCGCTACCACGGCTCGACCACCGCCGGGCAGTGGCTGGACCGGATCGTCGCCCACGGCCTCGGCGTCCGCAGCCGGGTCGAGCTGAGCCTCACCGACGAAGGGCTGACCGCGGTCCGCCCCGGGGCCGACGACTTCCACATCCCCCGCCGGGATCTGCGCGGCGCCCGGATCGACCGGGGCATCGCCGGGAAGGTCCTCCCCGAGGGCGGTCTGCTGATCGTCACCTGGCAGCTCGGCGACACCCTGATCGACTCCGGTTTCCGCTCCGACACCGCGGCCGTGCACCCCGAGTGGGTCACCACCCTGAACCAACTGACCGATATGACGGAAGGCGCACGATGACGACCTCCACCCCGGGGATCGCCTCGGCGAAGAACACAGCCCCCGCCGTTCTCGTCCTGGAGGACGGCCGCACCTTCCGCGGCCGTGCCTACGGGGCTGTGGGGGAGACCTTCGGCGAAGCGGTCTTCAACACCGGTATGACCGGCTACCAGGAGACCCTGACCGACCCCTCCTACCACCGCCAGGTCGTCGTGATGACCGCCCCCCACATCGGCAACACGGGCGTCAACCACGAGGACGACGAGTCCCGGCGGATCTGGGTCGCCGGCTATGTGGTGCGCGACCCCTCGCGGGTCCGCTCCAACTGGCGCTCCAGGCACACCCTCGACGAGGAGCTGGCCGCGCAGGGCGTGGTCGGCATCAGCGGGATCGACACCCGCGCCCTCACCCGCCATCTGCGCGAGCGCGGCGCGATGCGCGTCGGCATCTTCTCGGGCGAGGCCGTCGCCGACGAGCAGAGCCTGCTCTCCCGGGTCCGCAGCGCCCCCGAGATGACCGGCGCGGACCTCTCCGCCGAGGTCGCCACCGCCGAGACCTATGTCGTCCCGGCGATCGGGACCAAGCGGTTCACCGTCGCCGCCATCGACCTCGGCATCAAGGGCATGACCCCGCACCGGATGGCCGAGCGCGGCATCGAGGTGCACGTCCTGCCCGCCACCGCCACCGCGGACGACGTGTACGCGGTCCAGCCGGACGGCGTCTTCCTCTCCAACGGCCCCGGCGACCCGGCCACCGCCGACCTCACCGTGGTCCGCGCGGTGCTGGAGCGCGGGACCCCGCTCTTCGGCATCTGCTTCGGCAACCAGCTCCTGGGCCGGGCCCTCGGCTTCGGCACCTACAAGCTGAAGTACGGCCACCGCGGCATCAACCAGCCCGTGCAGGACCGTTCCACCGGCAAGGTCGAGGTCACCGCCCACAACCACGGCTTCGCCGTGGACGCCCCGCTCGACCGTGTCTCCGACACCCCGTTCGGCCGGGTCAAGGTCTCCCACGTCTGCCTCAACGACAACGTGGTGGAGGGGCTCCAACTCCTCGACCGGCCCGCCTTCAGTGTCCAGTACCACCCCGAGGCGGCGGCCGGTCCCCACGACGCCGCCTACCTGTTCGACCGCTTCGTCTCCCTGATGGAGGACCAGCGTGCCTAAGCGCTCCGACATCCAGTCCGTCCTGGTCATCGGCTCCGGCCCGATCGTCATCGGCCAGGCCGCCGAGTTCGACTACTCCGGCACCCAGGCGTGCCGGGTCCTCAAGGCCGAGGGGCTGCGGGTCATCCTGGTCAACTCCAACCCGGCCACGATCATGACCGACCCGGAGATCGCCGACGCCACCTACGTCGAGCCGATCACCCCCGAGTTCGTCGAGAAGATCATCGCCAAGGAGCGCCCCGACACGCTCCTGCCCACCCTCGGCGGCCAGACCGCCCTCAACACCGCCATCTCCCTCCATGAGCGCGGCGTCCTGGAGCAGTACGGTGTCGAGCTGATCGGCGCCAATGTGACGGCGATCAACAAGGGCGAGGACCGCGACCTCTTCAAGGAGGTCGTCGAGGAGGTCCGCCGCAAGACCGGCCACGGCGAGTCCGCCCGCTCCGTCATCTGCCACTCCATGGACGACGTCCTCGCGGGCGTCGACACCCTGGGCGGCTACCCCGTCGTCGTCCGCCCCTCCTTCACCATGGGCGGCGCGGGCTCCGGCTTCGCCCACGACGAGGACGAGCTGCGCCGCATCGCGGGCCAGGGCCTCACGCTCTCCCCGACCACCGAGGTCCTCCTGGAGGAGTCCATCCTCGGCTGGAAGGAGTACGAGCTGGAGCTGATGCGCGACAAGAACGACAATGTCGTCGTCGTCTGCTCCATCGAGAACTTCGACCCGATGGGCGTCCACACCGGCGACTCCATCACCGTCGCCCCCTCGATGACCCTCACGGACCGTGAGTACCAGCGCCTCCGCGACATCGGCATCGCCATCATCCGCGAGGTCGGCGTCGACACCGGCGGCTGCAACATCCAGTTCGCCGTGAACCCGGTCGACGGCCGGATCATCGTCATCGAGATGAACCCCCGGGTCTCCCGCTCCTCCGCACTCGCCTCCAAGGCCACCGGCTTCCCGATCGCCAAGATCGCCGCCAAGCTCGCCGTCGGCTACACGCTGGACGAGATCCCCAACGACATCACCGAGCAGACCCCGGCCTCCTTCGAGCCCACGCTCGACTACGTCGTGGTCAAGGCCCCCCGCTTCGCCTTCGAGAAGTTCCCCTCCGCCGACGCCGGTCTCACCACCACCATGAAGTCGGTGGGCGAGGCCATGGCCATCGGCCGCAACTTCACCGAGGCCCTCCAGAAGGCCCTGCGCTCCCTGGAGAAGAAGGGCAGCCAGTTCGACTTCTCCGGCGACGCCGCCGACCTCGGCGACAAGGACGAGCTGCTGCGCGCCGCCGTCCGCCCCACCGACGGCCGGATCAACACGGTGATGCTGGCCATCCGTGCCGGGGCCACCCCGGAGGAGGTCTTCGAGGCCACCCGGATCGACCCCTGGTTCGTCGACCAGATGTTCCTGATCAAGGAGTACGCGGACGAGCTGGCCGCCGCCGAGAAGCTCACCCCCGAGCTGCTGGCCGAGGCCAAGCGCCACGGCTTCTCCGACAGCCAGATCGCGGGCATCCGCGGGCTGCGCGAGGACGTCGTCCGCGAGGTCCGGCACGCGCTCGGCATCCGCCCCGTCTACAAGACCGTCGACACCTGCGCCGCCGAGTTCGCCGCCCGCACCCCGTACTTCTACTCCTCGTACGACGAGGAGACCGAGGTCGCCCCGCGCGAGAAGCCCGCGGTGATCATCCTCGGCTCCGGCCCCAACCGGATCGGCCAGGGCATCGAGTTCGACTACTCCTGCGTCCACGCCTCCTTCGCGCTCAGCGACGCCGGGTACGAGACCGTCATGGTCAACTGCAACCCGGAGACCGTCTCCACCGACTACGACACCTCCGACCGGCTCTACTTCGAGCCGCTCACCCTGGAGGACGTCCTGGAGATCGTGCACGCCGAGGCGCAGGCGGGACCGATCGCCGGTGTGATCGTCCAGCTCGGCGGCCAGACCCCGCTGGGCCTCGCCCAGGCGCTCAAGGACAACGGCGTCCCGGTCGTCGGCACCTCCCCCGAGGCCATCCACGCCGCCGAGGACCGCGGCGCCTTCGGCCGGGTCCTCCAGGAGGCCGGGCTGCCCGCCCCCAAGCACGGCACCGCCACCACCTTCGCCG
Source organism: Streptomyces clavuligerus (assembly GCF_005519465.1). NCBI lineage: Bacteria > Bacillati > Actinomycetota > Actinomycetes > Kitasatosporales > Streptomycetaceae > Streptomyces > Streptomyces clavuligerus. Next base: position 5,833,358 of record NZ_CP027858.1, read on the forward strand.
AGGCCAAGGCCATCGCCGACGAGATCGGCTACCCCGTCCTCGTCCGCCCCTCCTACGTCCTCGGCGGGCGCGGCATGGAGATCGTGTACGAGGAGGCCCGCCTCCAGTCGTACATCGCCGAGTCCACCGAGATCTCGCCCGACCGGCCGGTTCTCGTCGACCGCTTCCTCGACGACGCCATCGAGATCGACGTCGACGCCCTCTACGACGGCGAGGAGCTGTACCTCGGCGGCGTCATGGAGCACATCGAGGAGGCCGGTATCCACTCCGGCGACTCCGCCTGTGCCCTGCCCCCCATCACCCTGGGCGGCTTCGACATCAAGCGGCTGCGCGCCTCCACGGCGGCCATCGCCCGGGGCGTCGGCGTCCGCGGACTGATCAACATCCAGTTCGCCCTGGCCGGGGACATCCTCTATGTCCTGGAGGCCAACCCGCGCGCCTCCCGCACCGTGCCCTTCACCTCCAAGGCCACGGCCGTGCCGCTGGCGAAGGCCGCCGCCCGGATCTCGCTCGGCGCCACCATCGCCGAGCTGCGCGCCGAGGGGCTGCTCCCCCGGGAGGGCGACGGCGGCACCCTGCCCATGGACGCGCCGATCTCCGTCAAGGAGGCCGTGCTGCCGTGGTCCCGCTTCCGGGACATCCACGGCCGGGGCGTCGACACCATCCTCGGCCCGGAGATGCGCTCCACCGGCGAGGTCATGGGCATCGACTCCGTCTTCGGCACCGCCTACGCCAAGTCGCAGGCGGGCGCCTACGGCCCGCTGCCCACCAAGGGCCGCGCCTTCATCTCCGTCGCCAACCGGGACAAGCGCTCGATGATCTTCCCGGCGCGGGAGCTGGTCGCCCACGGCTTCGAGCTGCTGGCCACCTCCGGCACCGCCGAGGTCCTCAAGCGCAACGGCATCAACGCCACCGTGGTGCGCAAGCACAGCGAGGGCGAGGGCCCGAACGGCGAGCGGACCATCGTCCAGCTCGTCCACGACGGCGAGGTCGACCTCATCGTCAACACCCCGTACGGCACCGGCGGCCGGCTCGACGGCTACGACATCCGCACCGCCGCCGTGGCCCGCTCCGTCCCCTGCCTCACCACGGTCCAGGCGCTCGCCGCCGCCGTCCAGGGCATCGACGCGCTCGGCCGCGGCGACGTGGGCGTCCGCTCCCTCCAGGAACACGCCCGGCGGCTGACCGCCGGCCGCGACTAGGACGACGACCCGAGGGGGACACCGGACACCGGTGTCCCCCTCCTGATGAGGACCCCACCATGTACCGACTTCTCTTCGACCTCGTCTTCCGGCGGATGGACCCCGAGCGCGCCCACCACCTGGCCGTCGGCTGGATTCAGCGCGCCGCCTCCGTACCCGTCCTGCGGACGTACATCGCCGCCGTGCTCGCCCCCCGCCACCGGGAGCTGCGCACCGAGGCCCTCGGACTGCGGATGCACGGGCCCTTCGGGCTCGCCGCGGGCTTCGACAAGAACGCCGTCGCCATCGACGGTCTGACGATGCTCGGCTTCGACCATGTCGAGATCGGCACCGTCACCGGTCTGGCCCAGCCGGGCAACCCCAGGAAGCGGCTGTTCCGGCTGATCCCCGACCGGGCCCTGATCAACCGCATGGGCTTCAACAACGAGGGCTCCGCGGCCGTCGCCCAGCGGCTCGCCGAGCGCCGTCCGGTCTTCCGGGGCGTCGTCGGCGTCAACATCGGCAAGACCAAGGTCGTCCCCGAGGCGGAGGCGGTCGCCGACTACGTCACCTCCACCGAGCGGCTCGCCGCCCACGCCGACTACCTCGTGGTCAACGTCTCCTCGCCCAACACCCCCGGGCTGCGGAACCTCCAGGCCACCGAGGCGCTGCGACCGCTGCTCACCGCCGTGCGCGAGGCCGCCGACCGCACGGTCACCTCCCGCCGGGTCCCCCTGCTCGTCAAGATCGCCCCCGATCTCGCGGACGAGGACGTCGACGCCGTCGCCGACCTCGCCGTGGAACTCGGCCTCGACGGCATCATCGCCACCAACACCACCATCTCCCGCGAGGGCCTCGCCTCCCCGGCGGAGCTGACCGCCGAGACCGGCGGCCTCTCCGGCGCCCCGCTCAAGGAGCGCTCCCTGGAGGTCCTGCGGCGGCTGTACGCCCGGGTGGGCGACCGGATCACCCTTGTGGGCGTCGGCGGCGTCGAGACCGCCGAGGACGCCTGGCAGCGCATCCTCGCCGGGGCCACCCTGGTCCAGGGCTACAGCGCCTTCATCTACCAGGGCCCGTTCTGGTGCCGCGCCGTCCACAAGGGCCTCGCCGCGCGCCTGGCCGCCAGCCCCTACGCCACCCTCGCCGAGGCCGTCGGCGCCGGGGTCCGCGAGGCCCGTACCGCTTCCGCCACCACCGAGGAGAGCGCCGCGTGATCCCCTTCGGCGCCCGGCTGCGCACGGCCATGGACACCCGTGGCCCGCTCTGTGTCGGCATCGACCCCCACCCCTCCCTGCTCACCGACTGGGGCCTGGACGACACCGTCGCGGGCCTGGAGCGGTTCACCCGCACCACCGTGGAGGCGCTGGCCGACCGGGTCGCGGTGCTCAAGCCGCAGTCCGCGTTCTTCGAGCGCTTCGGCTCGCGCGGCGTCGCCGTCCTGGAGACCGCCGTCGCCGAGGCCCGCCAGGCGGGCGCCCTGGTGCTGATGGACGCCAAGCGCGGCGACATCGGCTCCACGATGGCCGCGTACGCCGCCACCTATCTGGACCCGGGCTCCCCGCTCTTCTCGGACGCGGTCACCGTCTCGCCGTACCTCGGCTTCGGCTCGCTGCGCCCGGCGCTCGACCTGGCCGCCCGCTCCGGCTCGGGGGTCTTCGTCCTCGCGCTCACCTCCAACCCGGAGGGCGCCGAGGTGCAGCGCGCCACCGCCGCCGACGGGCGGGCGCTGGCCCAGCTGATGCTGGACCGGATGGCGGCCGAGAACGCCGGGGCGGAGCCGATGGGCTCGGTGGGCGCGGTCGTCGGCGCCACCCTGGGCGACGCCGGGGTCGACCTGGCGATCAACGGTCCGCTGCTGGCCCCCGGGATCGGGGCGCAGGGCGCGACCCCGGCGGATCTGCCCGCTGTCTTCGGCGCGGCGGTCGGCCAGGTGGTGCCCAGCGTCAGCCGGGGGGTGCTGCGGCACGGCCCCGACCCGGCGGCCCTGCGGGCGTCCGCCGAGCGTTTCGCCGAGGAGATCCGGGCGGCCGTCTCCGCCGCCGACGGGGTGTCCGGCCAGAAGGGCGAACGCGGGGGCGCGTAAGAGTGAAAAGGTGGTCATCGGGGGCGTGAAAGGACACGCCCCCGGGCGCGAGTACCCGCTCCGTACCCCGGAATAATCCGTGGTGGGACCACGCAAAGGCCGTCGGTGAAACAGCTGTACCCGCCCTCTTGACAGAAACTTGGCCGAAATCTCGGCCGATATGTCGCAAAAGTCCTGGTCGGCCGATGCTGACCAGGACTTTTCGCTTGTTCTCGCTGACTGGAGCGGTGCGGGCCGCTAGTCTCCGTCGGAGAGCGCACGCGTACTGCGTCGCTCGTTCCTTCCCTGGTGCGGGCATTTCCTGGTTCCGTACCGGACTTTCATCCGACAGTTCGACATCCGAGGTGACGTAGGCGTGGCTCTTCCGCCCCTTACCCCTGAACAGCGCGCAGCCGCGCTCGAAAAGGCCGCCGCGGCTCGCCGGGAGCGGGCCGAGGTCAAGAATCGACTCAAGCACTCCGGCGCCTCGCTCCACGAGGTCATCAAGCAGGGCCAGGAGAACGACGTCATCGGCAAGATGAAGGTCTCCGCCCTCCTGGAGTCCCTGCCGGGCGTGGGCAAGGTCCGCGCCAAGCAGATCATGGAGCGGCTCGGGATCTCCGAGAGCCGCCGGGTGCGCGGTCTCGGCTCGAACCAGATCGCTTCCCTGGAACGCGAGTTCGGCGGCGGCCCCGCCTGACGTTCCCGGGCACCCCCGGGAACCTGGATAATCGCTGCATGGCAGTAGAGGTACGTCCGCGGCTGACCGTGCTCTCCGGCCCCTCCGGGGTCGGCAAGAGCACGGTCGTCGCGCATATGCGCAAGGTCCACCCCGAGGTCTGGCTCTCGGTGTCGGCCACCACCAGGAAGCCACGCCCAGGCGAGCGCCACGGCGTGCAGTATTTCTTCGTCGGCGACGACGAATTCGACAAGCTCATCGCAAATGGCGAGCTGCTGGAATGGGCCGAGTTCGCGGGCAACCGCTACGGCACCCCCCGGCAGGCGGTCCTGGAGCGGCTGGCGGCCGGTGAGCCGGTGCTGCTGGAGATCGATCTCCAGGGCGCCCGCCAGGTCAAGGAGTCCATGCCCGACTCCCGGCTGGTCTTTCTCGCCCCGCCGAGCTGGGACGAGCTGGTCCGCAGACTCACCGGCCGGGGCACCGAGTCGGCCGAGGTGATCGAGCGCAGACTGGCCGCCGCGACAGTGGAGCTGGCCGCCGAGTCCGAGTTCGACACCACCCTGGTCAACACCTCCGTCGAGGATGTCTCCCGTGAGCTGCTAGCCTTGATGACGGTGTCTTCAGGGAAGTGATCTTTCGAGTGAACCTCCTGGGCACTCCAGGAGAAAGCGTCTCCGAGAATCACAACGGAAGGTAGAGCGTGTCCTCTTCCATCACCGCGCCCGAGGGCATCATCAACCCGCCGATCGACGAGCTGCTTGAGGCCACGGACTCCAAGTACAGCCTCGTGATCTACGCGGCCAAGCGCGCCCGTCAGATCAACGCGTACTACTCCCAGCTCGGCGAGGGCCTGCTGGAGTACGTCGGTCCGCTCGTCGACACCCATGTCCACGAGAAGCCGCTGTCGATCGCGCTGCGTGAGATCAACGCCGGTCTGCTGACCTCCGAGGCCATCGACGGTCCGGCCCACTGACCAGCGGCACGGCGCGCCCGTAGGGCCCTGCCCGTACGGCGTACAGCCCTTTCACCCCAGGCCCGGCGGCACTCCCGCCGGGCCTGTGGTGTGTGATGGAGGCGGACGTCGGTATCGGCCCCGCGGGCGGATACCGCCGGGGCCCGCCGGGCCGACACGCCGAGAGACCGAGTGCGGGGAGACACAGTGGAGAAGCCGAAGGTGGTCCTGGGGGTCAGCGGGGGCATCGCCGCCTACAAGGCGTGCGAGCTGCTGCGGCGCCTCACCGAGTCGGGACACGACGTCCGGGTGGTGCCGACCGCGTCCGCGCTGCACTTCGTGGGCGCCCCCACCTGGGCCGCGCTCTCCGGGCACCCCGTCTCCACCGAGGTCTGGTCCGAGGTCCACGAGGTCCCGCACGTCCGGATCGGCCAGAGCGCCGATCTCGTCGTCGTCGCCCCCGCCACCGCGGACCTGCTGGCGAAGGCCGCCCACGGGCTCGCCGACGATCTGCTCACCAACACCCTGCTGACCGCCCGCTGCCCCGTCGTCCTCGCCCCGGCGATGCACACCGAGATGTGGGAGCACCCCGCGACGCAGGAGAACGTCGCCACCCTGCGTCGCCGGGGCGCCGTCGTCGTCGAGCCCGCCGTGGGCCGTCTCACCGGCGCCGACACCGGCAAGGGCCGGCTGCCCGACCCCGCGGAGATCTTCGAGGTCTGCCGCCGGGTGCTGGCCCGCGGCACCGCCGCCCCCGACCTGGCCGGACGGCATGTGGTGATCAGCGCGGGCGGCACCCGGGAGCCCCTGGACCCGGTCCGCTTCCTCGGCAACCGCTCCTCCGGCAAGCAGGGGTACGCCCTCGCCCGCACCGCCGCCGCACGCGGCGCCCGGGTGACCCTCGTCGAGGCCAATACCCGGCTCCCCGACCCCGCCGGGGTCGACGTCGTCCATGTCGGCACCGCCGTCGAACTGCGCGCGGCGGTCCTCGCCGCGGCGGCCGACGCCGACGCGGTGGTGATGGCGGCGGCCGTGGCCGACTTCCGTCCCGCCGAGTACGCCGCAGGCAAGATCAAGAAGAAGGACGGCGAGGAGCCCGCGCCCGTCGTCCTGGTCCGCAACCCCGACATCCTCGCCGAGATCTCCGCCGAACGGGTCCGGGCCGATCAGGTGATCGTGGGCTTCGCCGCCGAGACCGACGACGTCCTCGCCAACGGCCGGGCGAAGCTGCTGCGCAAGGGCTGCGATCTGCTGGTCGTCAACGAGGTGGGGGAGCACCGGACCTTCGGCGCCGAGGAGAACGAGGCCGTCGTCCTCGCCGCCGACGGCACCGAGACCCCGGTGCCGCACGGCCCCAAGGAGGCTCTGGCCGACACCGTGTGGGATCTCGCACTGCCGCTGTTCCACTGAGCGGACCCTTCCCACGACCCCCGATGACCCCCGTTTCGGGGACACATCCGCAGGTCGGAAGGGGTGGCCGAGAGCAGGGCCGACCGTGCCGGATCGTGGACCGGGGCTCTCGGGAATCGAGACGGGGTGGTCCGGAGCGGGGGAGCGGTGGATAAACTGACCTCTGGAACGTCGCGGGGCGCAGCCCCCTGCCGGTCCACCCATGATCAGCCAGCAGCCGCTGCAACCCCAGGGAGCGATGTGTCCCGCCGTCTCTTCACCTCGGAGTCCGTGACCGAGGGTCACCCCGACAAGATCGCCGATCAGATCAGCGACGCCATTCTCGACGCCCTGCTCACGGAGGACCCGACCTCCCGTGTGGCCGTCGAGACCCTGATCACCACCGGCCTGGTCCATGTGGCCGGCGAGGTGACCACCCAGGCCTACGCCGACATTCCCACGCTGGTGCGCAACACCATCCTGGAGATCGGTTACGACTCGTCGAAGAAGGGCTTCGACGGCGCCTCCTGCGGCGTCTCGGTCTCCATCGGCGCGCAGTCGCCCGACATCGCCCAGGGCGTGGACGCCTCCCACGAGGCCCGTGTCGACAGCACCGGGGGCAAGGGCGACGACCTGGACCGGCAGGGCGCCGGTGACCAGGGCCTGATGTTCGGGTACGCCTGCGACGAGACCCCCGAGCTGATGCCGCTGCCCATCCACCTCGCCCACCGGCTCTCCCGCCGGCTCACCGAGGTCCGCAAGAACGGCACCATCCCCTACCTGCGCCCCGACGGCAAGACGCAGGTCACCATCGAGTACGACGGCGACAAGGCCGTCCGCCTCGACACGGTCGTGGTCTCCTCCCAGCACGCGTCCGACATCGACCTGGACTCGCTGCTCGCGCCCGACATCCGCGAATTCGTCGTGGAGCACGTCCTCGCCCAGCTCGTCGAGGACGGCATCAAGCTGGACACCGAGGGCTACCGGCTGCTGGTGAACCCGACCGGCCGCTTCGAGATCGGCGGCCCGATGGGTGACGCCGGCCTCACCGGCCGCAAGATCATCATCGACACCTACGGCGGCATGGCCCGCCACGGCGGCGGCGCCTTCTCCGGCAAGGACCCGTCCAAGGTCGACCGCTCCGCCGCCTACGCCATGCGCTGGGTCGCCAAGAACGTCGTGGCCGCCGGGCTCGCCGCCCGCTGCGAGGTCCAGGTCGCCTACGCCATCGGCAAGGCCGAGCCCGTCGGTCTCTTCGTCGAGACCTTCGGCACCGCCACCGTCGAGACCGAGCGCATCGAGCAGGCCATCTCCGAGGTCTTCGACCTCCGCCCGGCCGCGATCATCCGCGACCTCGACCTGCTGCGCCCGATCTACGGCCGGACCGCCGCGTACGGCCACTTCGGCCGTGAGCTGCCCGACTTCACCTGGGAGCGGACCGACCGCGTCGACGCGCTGCGCGCGGCGGCCGGCCTCTGAGCCACCCCGTTCGCCCAGTGGCGGCGACCTTCTCCGGCGACGGCCCCGGCACCCTGCGGTGCGCGGGGCCGCCGCCGTACCCGGGGCCCGACTGTCCGTGCCCTCTGGTACGAATGAGGCTGTGAGCAGCCAAGACCAGCGCCCCGACGGGCCCGCCGCCGAGGGGGCCGCCCCCGGCCCGCCCGCCGCCGAAGGGCCCGAGCAGCTCGCGCTGCTCCGGGAGACCGTACGCCGGGCGAAGACCCCCCGGGCCAAGCCGCGCACCTGGCGCGGGGCGGCGCTCGCCCCCGAGCTGCCCGTCGCCCGTGTGGTGGTCAACAAAGGCGTGCTCCACCTCGACCAGTACTTCGACTACGCCGTCCCCGCCGAGCTGGACGCCGACGCACAGCCCGGGGTCCGGGTCCGGGTCCGCTTCGGCGCCGGGGCGCACCGGGTGCGCGAGGGCCGCCGCGAGGGCGGCGGCCTCGTCGACGGCTTCCTCGTGGAGCGCCGCGCCTCATCGGACTACAGCGGCGCGCTCGCCGCGCTCGCCTATGTGGTCTCGCCCGAGCCGGTGCTGAGCCCCGGGACGCTGGCGCTCGCCCGCGCCGTCGCCGACCGGTACGCAGGATCGCTGGCCGACATACTCCAGCTCGCCGTGCCGCCGCGCAGCGGAAAGGCCGAGTCCCGCCCCTCGCCCGAGCCGCTGCCGCCGCCGCCCGCCCCCGAGCCCGGAAGCTGGGCCCGGTACGGCAGCGGACCGGCCTTTCTGCGCGCCCTCGCGAACGGCGGCACCCCCCGGGCCGTGTGGACCGCGCTCCCCGGGCCGCACTGGCCCGAGGAGCTGGCCCGCGCCGTCGCCGCCACCCTCTCCTCCGGGCGCGGCGCGCTCGTCGTCGTCCCCGACGGCAAACGGGCCGCCCGTGTCGACGCCGCCCTCACCGCCCTGCTGGGCGCGGGCCGCCACGCGCTGCTGACCGCCGAGTCCGGGCCCGAGGAGCGCTACCGCCAGTGGCTCGCCGTCCGCCGCGGCTCGGTGCGCGCCGTCGTCGGCACCCGCGCCGCCATGTTCGCGCCCGTCCACCACCCCGGGCTGGTCGTGGTCTGGGACGACGGGGACTCCAGCCACAGCGACGAGAACGCCCCCTTCCCCCATGTCCGCGAAGTCCTCGAACTGCGCTCCGCGCAGGAGCGCTGTGCCTTTCTGCTCGGCTCCACGAGCTGCACCGTGGAGGCCGCCCAGCTCGTCGAGAGCGGCTGGGCGCTGCCGCTGGCCGCCGAGCGGGAGCAGGTGCGCGCCGCCGCGCCCCTGATCCGTACCGTCGGGGACGAGGAGCTGGCCCGGGACGAGGCAGCCCGCGCCGCCCGCCTCCCCAGCCTGGCCTGGCAGACCGTCCGGGAGGGCCTGAAGAGCGGGCCGGTCCTGGTCCAGGTGCCCCGGCACGGCTATGTCCCCGGGCTCGGCTGCGCGCGCTGCCGCGCCCCCGCGCGCTGCGGCCACTGCGCGGGCCCGCTGGAGGCCACCGGCGAGGACCGGACCGGCTGCCGCTGGTGCGGACGGGACGCGAACGGCTGGCACTGCCCCGAGTGCGGCGGCACCCGGCTGCGCGCCCGGGTGGTGGGGGCGCGGCGCACGGCGGAGGAGCTGGGGCGGGCCTTTCCCGCGGTCCCGGTGCGGACCTCCGGGCGGGACCAGGTCCTGGACGCGGTCCCCGGGCGCCCCGCGCTCGTCGTCAGCACCCCCGGCGCGGAGCCCGTCGCCGACGGGGGCTACGCGGCGGCCCTCCTCCTCGACGGCTGGGCCCTGCTCACCCGGCCCGATCTGCGCGCGGGCGAGGAGGCGCTGCGGCGCTGGATCGACGCCGCCGCGCTGGTCCGCCCGCAGGGCGAGGGCGGCACCGTGGTCGTCGTGGCCGAGCCGACGCTCAGACCGGTGCAGGCGCTGGTGCGGTGGGACCCCACCGGGCACGCGCGGCGGGAGCTGGCGGACCGGGCGGAGCTGAGGTTCCCACCGGTGTCGCGCATGGCCTCGGTGACGGGGCCCGCCGCGGCGGTCGAGGCGCTCGTCGCCTCGGCCGCGTTGCCGCCCGAGGCGGAGGTGCTGGGGCCGGTGCGGCTGCCGCAGCCGCCGCCCGGGCGTCCGAGGCGACCGGGCGAGCCGCCCGTGGGTGAGGTCTGGGACCGCGTCCTTCTCCGCGTCCCCCCCGGCAGTGGCGCCGCCCTCGCCTCCGCCCTCAAATCCGCCCAGGCCACGCGCATGGCTCGCGCGGGCACACCGCAGGTGCGTGTTCGCGTCGATCCGCTGGACATCGGCTAGCCGTTGGCCCGCACTTAATCAGCCTCTCCGGCGTTTGAGGAGCGGGGGTTCGGGGGCTGGCCCCCGACGACGGGGCCGCGCGGGGGTTCGTCGGCTTGCGCGTGAGCCTTGCGTGGGGTGCGGGGTCCGTCCTCAATCGCCGGACGGGCTTGTTTTGCTCGGGTCGGTCGTCGGGTGCGGGGGTGGGGGCCTCCGGGCTCGACTCCTCAGGGCCGGCAGACCGGGCGTTCGATGTCTGGACGCGGGTCAGCGTCCGCCGGTCCCTTCCGGGGACGACCCTGCACCCCCCACCACGGGGAGACGGCCCACTCGGTGCGGGGAGTGGGCACACCTCCGCCCGGTGGGAAGGGGGAGCCGCAGGCCCCTCCTGCACGCAGTGGGCGCAGTCCCGCCCGGTGGGAGAAAGGCGGCCCCGGGTCCCGACCAGGGGCCCCACCACGGGGAGACGGACACCCGGTGCGGGACGTGGGCACACTCCCGCCCGGTGGGAGACGGACGGCTCCGGGTCCTGCCGGGGGAGACGACCCCGCACCCCCACCACGGGGCACGGGCCCGCGTGGTGCGGGGGCCCGTCCTCAGCCCTCCCGGAGGGGGTGCGTGCCCCCAGGGGCTGGAGCTGCCCCGGGTCGCCCGCACAGAAACGGCCTCCGGGGGATGCCCCGGCGGAAGGGGCGCGGCCTGTGCGCCACTGGTCGTCCCCGGCGCGGCCCCCGGGGGAAGGGCGGGGGCCGCGCGGTGAGGTCAGCCGTTGCGGGGGCCGGGGAAGGCGCCGGGGCGGGGGTCGTCGCGCAGCGGCTGGCCGGCGACCAGGTGCTGCGGCGGCATCGCCCGCGCCGCGGGCACCGCGGCCGGCAGCGTCGGCCCCGGCAGTGCGCGGGCCCCCGCGGGCTCCGGGGCCCGCTCGTCCCCGGCCACCGTCTGCGGTGTGGCCCTGCGGGCCCCGTACCGGCGGTGCACCGCCTGTTTGGTGACCCCGAGCGCCGATCCCACCGCGTCCCAGGAGAACCCCAGCGAGCGGTCGAAGTCGACCGCCGCCGTCACCAGCGTCTCGACGCTGTCCCGGAGCTCCTGCGCGAGGCGGACCGTCGGGGCGGGGGCCCTGCCGTAGACGACGAAGCCCGTGGAGGGCCCGGAGCGGCGCGGGCGGTAGACATTGCCCAGCTGGGCGGTGAGGGTGCGCAATGCGTCCACCTGCCGGCGGACCCGCTCGATGTCCCGCACCAACAAGTGCAGACTTGCTCGGGCTTGGGCGTCGTGGGTTGCGTGGTCGGCCATTGGGAAGCCTCTCGAACCGGCGTTGAAAGGGGTCGGGCCGCATCGCGTCCGGCATCGCTTCCGGGCGGCCCGCTTCGGGTCAATCTCTCTTGACCAACGCGCCACCCGGCGATCTGGTCACGGTGCGGGGGCGTAAGAGCGAACCTCCAGGGCGTGCGGGCTCCCGTACGCCCCCCGCGGTGCCCCCCGGCCCCCCGCGCTCCCCCCGCCGGGATCCGGCATAGACTGGGGCGCCGATGATCGTCGCATTTGTCACCGGCTCCGCCGCGCACCGCGGCCCGAGAGGCAGTCAGCACCGATGAAGCTCGTCTTCGCAGGCACCCCCGAGGTCGCCGTACCCGCCCTGGACGCCCTGATCGCCTCCGAGCGGCACGAGGTGGCCGCCGTCGTCACCCGGCCGGACGCCCCCGCGGGGCGCGGCCGGCGGCTGGTCGCCAGCCCCGTGGCCCAGCGCGCGGAGGAGGCCGGTATCGAGGTCCTGAAGCCCGCGAGCCCGCGCGACGAGGACTTCCTGGCCCGGCTGCGCGAGATCGGCCCCGACTGCTGCCCGGTCGTCGCCTACGGCGCGCTGCTGCCCCAGGTCGCGCTGGACGTCCCCGCCCGGGGCTGGGTCAACCTCCACTTCTCGCTGCTGCCCGCCTGGCGCGGCGCGGCGCCCGTCCAGCACGCGGTGCTCGCCGGGGACGAGCTGACCGGGGCCTCCACGTTCCAGATCGAACGGGGGCTGGACTCGGGACCCGTCTACGGCGTGCTCACGGAGGGCGTCCGTCCCACCGACACCAGCGGTGATCTGCTGACCCGGCTGGCCTTCGCGGGCGCGGGGCTGCTCACCGCCACCATGGACGGCATCGAGGACGGCACCCTGACCGCGGTTCCGCAGCCCGCGGAGGGCGTCTCGCTCGCCCCCAAGCTCACGGTCGACGACGCCCGGGTCGACTGGCACGCCCCCGCGCTCCGGGTCGACCGGGTGGTACGGGGCTGCACCCCCGCCCCGGGCGCCTGGACGGAGTTCCGCGGCGAGCGGCTGAAGCTGGTCTCCGTACGGCTCGTCCCGGACCGCGCCGACCTCGCCCCGGGGGCGCTGGCCGCCGGGAAGAACGACGTCCACGTGGGCACCGGGTCGCACGCCGTGGAGCTGCTGTGGGTCCAGCCCCAGGGCAAGAAGCCGATGAAGGCCGCCGACTGGGCCCGCGGGGTGCGGATCGCCCCCGGGGAGCACCTGGGCGCCGCGGCGGCCCCCGGGGCCCCGGGGAACGGCTGAGCCCTCCCGGCGGCGCCGTCCGCCCGCCCCGGTCCGCCGGGGCGGGGTCCGGCCGCAGGGACTACCCTTGCAGGGTTCGGACCCCTTGACAGCGGAGCACCTTTGAACGACCAGGCACGTCCCGCCGGCCCCCGCCGGGCCGCCAAGCCCTACCGCCGCCCGAAGAAGGACCCCGTCCGCATCCTCGCCTTCGAGGCGCTGCGGGCCGTCGATGAGCGGGACGCGTACGCGAACCTCGTCCTGCCCCCGCTGCTGCGGAAGGCCCGGGAGAAGGGCGACTTCGACGCCCGCGACGCGGCGCTCGCCACCGAGCTGGTGTACGGCACCCTGCGCCTCCAGGGCACCTATGACGCCGTGATCGCGGCCTGTGTCGACCGGCCGCTGCGCGAGGTCGACCCGCCGGTCCTCGATGTGCTCTCGCTCGGCGCCCACCAGCTCCTGGGGACCCGTATCCCGAGCCACGCCGCCGTCTCCGCGACGGTGGAGCTGGCCCGGGTGGTCCTCGGCGACGGGCGGGCGAAGTTCGTCAACGCGGTGCTGCGCAGGATCGCCCGGGACGACCTGGACACCTGGGTCGAGCGGGTCGCCCCGCCGTACGAGAAGGACGCCGAGGAGCATCTCGCGGTCGTCCACTCGCACCCCCGGTGGATCGTCTCCGCGCTGTGGGACGCGCTGGGCGGCGGCCGGGCCGGGATCGAGGATCTGCTGGCGGCCGACAACGAGCGGCCCGAGGTGACCCTGGTCGCCCGTCCCGGCCGGTCCACGCCCGAGGAGCTGCTGGCGGCGCTCGGCGAGGACTCGGGGCTCCCGGGCCGCTGGTCGCCGTACGCGGTCCGGCTGGCCGAGGGCGGTGAGCCGGGGCTGCTGGACGCGGTCCGCGAGGGCCGCGCCGGGGTCCAGGACGAGGGCAGCCAGCTGGTGGCCCTGGCGCTGGCGAACGCCCCGCTGGAGGGCCCCGACGCCCGCTGGCTCGACGGCTGCGCCGGGCCCGGCGGCAAGGCGGCCCTGCTCGCGGGGGTGGCCGCCGGGCGGGGGGCCACCCTGCTCGCCGCCGAGAAGCAGCCGCACCGCGCGGGTCTGGTGGCCCGTTCGCTGGCCGGCAATCCGGGCCCGTACCAGGTGATCACCGCCGACGGCACCCGTCCGCCGTGGCGGCCGGACAGCTTCGACCGGGTCCTGATGGATGTCCCCTGCTCCGGCCTCGGCGCGCTCCGCCGCCGCCCGGAGGCCCGCTGGCGCCGCCGCTCCGAGGACCTGGAGGGCTTCGCCCCGCTCCAGCGCTCGCTGCTGCGCGAGGCCCTGCGGGCCGTCCGGGTCGGGGGAGTGGTGGGGTACGCGACCTGTTCGCCGCATCTCGCCGAGACCCGGGTGGTCGTGGACGACGTGCTGCGCGGCCGGGGCGGTGACCCCGTCGCGGCGGAGTGGGTGGACGCCCGGCCGCTGCTGCCCGGTGTGCCCGCGCTGGGGGACGGCCCCGACATCCAGCTCTGGCCGCATCTGCACGGCACGGACGCGATGTATCTGGCGCTGCTGCGCCGTACCGCCTGAGCCCCGCACGCCCCTGGGCCGGGCCCCGACCCCGGGCCCGGCATGGGAAATGTCGGTTTTGTCGGGAGGTGTGGCCCTCCCGGCCGCCCCCGGTCCGGAGCCGATGGCCGTCCGGGGGCGGGAACCGCCCCGGGACATGGCAGGCTTGGTCCATGGCCGTACAGATCAATCCCAGCATTCTCTCCGCCGACTTCTCCCGTCTGGCGGACGAGGCCAAGGCCGTCGATGGCGCGGACTGGCTCCATGTCGATGTGATGGACAACCACTTCGTGCCCAATCTGACCCTGGGCGTGCCGGTGGTGGAGTCCCTCGGCCGGGCGACGGACACCCCGCTGGACTGCCATCTGATGATCGCCGACCCCGACCGCTGGGCCCCGCAGTACGTGGAGGCGGGGGCCGGATCGGTCACCTTCCATGTGGAGGCGGCGGCGGCCCCGGTCCGGCTCGCCCGGGAGATCCGGGCCAAGGGCGCGCGCGCCTCGATGGCGCTCAAGCCCGCCACCCCGATCGAGCCGTACGAGGATCTCCTCCCCGAACTGGACATGCTCCTGATCATGACGGTGGAGCCCGGCTTCGGCGGCCAGTCCTTCCTCGACATCATGCTGCCCAAGATCCGCCGGACCCGGGAGCTGATCGGCAAACACGGGCTCGAACTGTGGCTCCAGGTCGACGGCGGGGTCTCCGATGCCACCATCGAGCGGTGCGCCGAGGCGGGCGCCGATGTGTTCGTCGCCGGTTCGGCCGTCTACGGGGCGGACGACCCGGCGCGGGCGGTGCGCGCGCTGCGGGAGAAGGCCGAAGCGACCCTCGCCACGGCGGGCTGGGCGTGCCATCACTGAGAGAGTGAGAAACGGCGGAGCGGTTGCGCCGCCGCCCGGCGGGTGGTCCCGGAGACGGGAGCCGGGCGGTACGACGGGCCCCCTCGGGGGTCCCGTCCCGCAGAACGAATCGGACTCGGCCCATTCGGGCTGATCAACAACGCCCGGATCTGACAGGATGGCGGCTCCGGAGTGTGAACAGCAGTGAAGGAGATCGCGGTGTCGACGGGCCGGTCAGCCATGCGGATGGGACCCGCGGAGCTGGTGCAGGCGGCGGCCATGGCCCGCCGCTTCTATCTGGAGGGCAAATCCAAGATCCAGATCGCGGAGGAGTTCGGGGTCAGCCGCTTCAAGGTGGCGCGCGTACTGGAGACCGCGCTGGAGCGTGATCTCGTACGGATCGAGATCAGGGTCCCGGCGGAGCTGGACGCCGAGCGGTCCGACGCGCTGCGCGCCCACTTCGGGCTGCGCCACGCGGTCGTGGTCGAGTCCCCGGCGGAGGCCGAGGAGTCGCCCGACCCGGAGAACCTGGGCGAGGTGGCGGCCGATCTCCTCGGCGAGCTGGTCACCGAGGGCGATGTACTGGGGCTGGCCTGGGGCCGCTCCACGATCCATATGGCCGCCGCGCTCGACCGGCTGCCCCCGTGCACGGTCGTCCAGCTCACCGGGGTGTACGACGCGGGGACCGCCGAGCGCGGCTCGGTGGAGGCCGTCCGGCGGGCGGCCCAGGTCTCCGGCGGGGACGCCCACCCCATCTACGCGCCGATGCTGCTGCCCGACGCGGCGACGGCGGCGGCGCTGCGCCATCAGACGGGCATCGCCCGCGCTTTCGAGTACTTCGACAAGGTCACCGTCGCGGCCGTCTCCATCGGGTCCTGGGAGCCGGGCATCTCGACGGTCCACGACATGCTCAGCGAGGAGGAGCGGGCGCGCTACGCCTCCTACGGTGTCGCCGCCGAGATGTCCGCGCACCTCTTCGACGGGGACGGCCGCCGGGTCGGCCGCGATCTGGGGGAGCGCTGCATCACGGTGGAGGCGGACCGGCTGCGCCGGATTCCCGAGGTCGTGGCGATCGCGGGCGGGCAGCGCAAGGCGGACGCGATCGGGGCGGTGCTCCGCTCCGGTCTGGTCACCAGCCTGGTGACGGACACGGCCGCCGCCGACCATCTGCTCGCGGGGCCGCCGAGCCCCCGCCCGGCCCTGGACCGGGCGGACCCGGACGACTGACATCTGCGCGGCGGGCGTCCGCGCGGCCGGTCTCCGGGAGGCACGGCTGACGTCCAGGAGTACGGAGCGCGGGGCTCCGGTCCGCTCGGGCCGGGGCCCCGCGCTCCGTACGGACCGTGGCCGTTCAGCCCGGGTCCCAGGAGCGGGCGCGGCGCCTGCCCGCGGCTCCGGCGGTGCCGGGGCGGTCGGTGATCCAGGGGGTGGCCGGTGCCGCCGTGGGCGCGACCGCCCGGTGATGTGACATAAGACTGACCTCGCAACGCGGTGGTGTCCTCCGCCCCTGGGCCCGAGGCGGCGAGGCACGCCCCGCGTCCCGGACCTCCAGATGTCCACCGCGTGCGGGACATACGGCACCCCCGTGCACAAGAGACCTGTCTCGCTGGTGCGGCAACCCCCTTCCCGGAGTGGGTCAACAATTCTTTACCCTACGCGCCCCGGAGGTATCCGGGCGTCAACGCACCACCGCGCGCCCTGATATGAGACAGTGTCAGTTTTTCTTGACCCCCCGGTGCCGCGCCCACATACTGCTGCCGTCGGACGACCGCGCCACGGGCGGGCGGAGAAGCGCGTGCCCCGTCCGGCGGCGGGTGATCGGAGGCCCTGGCGCATGACCGAAGTGCCCGGCGCGGCGGAGCTGCCGTCCCGTGTGGCCACCCGGCTGGAGCTGCTGTTCTCGGTGATCCGGCCCGCCGCGCTCCAGCGCCCCTGGACCAGCGCCGAGGTCGCCGACCGCGCCGGGGTCGGCCTGGCCTATGTGGAGGGGCTGCGCGCGGGCACCCTGAGCCCCGAGGACGTGGACCCGGCGATCGACGAGCACCAGCGCGAGCGGCTGTTCGCCCAGCGCCTCGACTGCCTCTTCCGCACCCGTCTCTCCCCCCGCACCGGGAAGCGGATGACCCAGACCGAGGTCGCCGAGGCGCTCAAGAGCAACAAGCAGCACGTCGGCAATCTCCGGGCGGGCAGGAACAACCCCTCGATCGTGCTCGCCCAGAAGTACGCCGACTTCTTCGGCGTCGACGTGGGCTACTTCAGCGCGGGCCCGCTCACCGCCGTCGCCTCGTGTTTCGGCCACACCCGGGACTTCCTCGTCCTGGCCGACGACGCGCCCCAGGTGGTCGAGGCCACGGCCAATCTGCGGCTGCTGCGGGCCCTCGCCGACCGGCGGGTGCGCCAGGTGGTCGGGCGGCTCGTGGACCGGTACGAGGCCGGGTACCGCGAACCCGGGACCGGGCACGGCCCCGGCGGACCGGCACCCGGCGGCGGTGCGTGAGCGCCCCGCGCCGATGGATTCACCCCGTGCCGGTGCGTGGGTGCACCGAAGGCGACTCCCGGAAGGCGGCGAAGGTGGCGACATGCGCGCCCTGACCCTGTGGTGGATGCGCTGGCGCTGGGCGCGCCGGATCAGGACCGAGCTGGGGCTGTCCGAGGCCCCCTCGCTCCAGGAGGTCGTCGACGCCGTGGCGGCCCGCCGGGGCCGCCCCGTCCGGCTGCTCGTCGAACCGCTGGAGCCCCGGCTCTCCGGCTACTGCGCCCAGTCCGACACCACCGACTACATCGTCGTCGACGCGAACGCCGGACCCGTCCTCCAGTACCAGGTCGTCTGCCATGAACTGGTCCATCTCCACCGCGGGCACCGCCCCGCCGACCACGACGTCCTCGACGACGAGACCGCGCACGCGCTGTTCTCCACCGTGAGCCCCGAGATCGTGCGGATGGTGCTCGGCCGGGGCGCGTACGACGCCGACGCGGAGATCGAGGCCGAGGTCATCGGTACCGTCCTGCTCCAGTGCCTGGATCTGTCCCGTACGCCCGTCACCGCGCTGTCGGCCTCCTTCCAGGGCGGCGGCACCGGTGTCTGAACGTCTCTACGACACCGTCTACCTCACCGTCGGCGCCGCCGCGTACGGCAATGTCGTCCTGCGGCTGGTCCGGCTGCGGGTGACCGCGTCCCCGCCGCTCGTCCTGACCACCGTCGCCGTGTTCTGGGGCGGCACCGCGTTCGTCTTCGGCGCCCCGACCGTCTACCGCGCGGCGGGGGCGTTCACCGGGGTCCCCAACATCGGCACCCTCCTCGTCTACACCTCCGTCCTGGTCTACGGCGGACTCGCCCAGGCCATGGTGGCGCTGTGGACCCCCACCGGGCGGCTGGGCGCCTGCGGGAGGCCGCCCCGCGTCCGCGGGCCGATCCTGCGGCACGCCGCTCTCGCCGCGGTGCTCGTCGCCCTCTTCCTCCTCGACCGGCCCGGCGGCCCCGAGACCCCGCTCACGTTCGACATGGAACACGCCAAGGAACCCGTGCCGCTGGCCTTCCTCCTCGTCTACCAGGCCGGATGGTTCACGGCCTGTCTCAGTGTGGCCGCCGTCTGCCGGGGGCGGCTGCGGCTGGTCGGGGCGCACGAGGCGAGGGTGCGGCGCGGGCTGCTGTGCGTCACGGCCGGGACCCTGATCTGTTCCGTGTACGGGGTCGTCAAAGCGATCGCGATCCTCGGCGCCGCCACCGGCGCCTACCGCGCCGACGTCCTGAGCGATGTGGTCGGGCCGATGGTCTCCGCGCTCGGCGCCCTGGTGATCGTGGCCGGATTCTTCCATCCGGTCCTCGGCCGCTGGCTCGCCGACCGGAGGGACTACCGGCTGCTCGCCCCGCTCTGGCGGGCGGTCGTGCGCGAGCACGCGCCCCGGCGGGTACCGGCGTCGGCGGGGCCGCTGACGGAGCGGCTGGCCCTCGGCGGCATCGGCTTTCTGCTCACCCGGCGGATCGTCGAGATCACCGACGCCCGGCGCTCCCTGCACCCCTACCGCTCACCGGCCGCCGCCCGGGCGGTCGCGGACACGGCCGAGCGCCATGGGCTCAGCGGCGCCGATCTGCGGGCCGCGCAGGAGGCGGCGGGGCTGCTCGCGGCCGTGGTCCGGGCCCGCTCCGGGCTCCTGCCCCGGGCCTTCGCCCCCGGCCGGGCGGCCACCGGCACCGGCACCGGCGCCCTCGCGACCGGAGCCGACGCCCGGGTCGAACGCGAACAGCTCGTACGGGTCTCCCGCCATCTGGACCACCCGGCGGTCCTGGCCGCGCTGGGACACCCCGAGTGACCGCCGCCGGACCGTGGCACCGCCCGCCCGCCCTGCCCGTCCCGCGCGCCGTATCCGTTCCGCGCCGCGTCCGCCCCGTGCGACCGACCGCTCCGCCGACACCGACCCCGACCCGAGGAAGCCGCGCCCTTGCCCTCTCCGACACCCTCCCCGCCGCCCCCTCCGACGCCTTCCTCCCGGCCCGGCCCGTCCGCGGGCCCGCCCGGCGCCGAGCCCTCCTGGGCGGCCTACCGGCGGCTCGCGCACAGCCATCCCACCGCCCTCAGGATCGGCCTCAACCTCGCCTTCTACCGCTGCTTCGCCGTCCCCGGGATAGCCGCCGTCCTGGCCGGAACCGGACGGATGGGCAGCGAGCCGATGGCCCGTGCCAAAGCCACGGGACTCCCCCTCTTCCTCCTCCTCGACCAGGGATTCGACACCCCCGAGGCCCGGGAGAGCCTGGCCCGGCTGCGCGCGGTCCACCGCGGGCTGCCCGTCGGGGACGACGCCTTCGTCTATGTCCTCGGCCTCTTCTGCGTCCATCCGCTGCGCTTCCTCGACCGCTGCGGACCCCGTCCCGTCACCCCCGCCGAACGGGACGCCGCCCACGCCTTCTACACCGCGCTCGGGCACCGCATGGGCCTGACCGGCCTGCCCACCGGATATCAGCCGCTGGCCGACTTCACCGACGGCTACGAGGCCCGCACCTTCCGCCCCACCCCCGAGGGCCGGGCCCTGTGGCGCTCGGCGCGCTCCGTCTTCGCCGCCCGGCTGCCCCGCCCCGTCGCCGGGCTCGGACCCCTGGTCGCCGGGTGTCTGATGGACCCCTCCCCCCGCGCCTCGGGCCTGCCCCGGCGCCCCGCCCCGCTGCGCCGGGCCGCCGAGGCCGCCGTCCGCCGCCTCCTCGCCCGTTCCGGACCGGGCCGACCGCGCTGACCGGGCGGATCTCTAGAGGGCCTTTGGAGGATCTGCCTTCCGGGACCCCCATGAGCTGGAGCTTCGTCCCACCACATCCAGCCATCGGCTCGTGTGAGAATGAAGTACGTGCGTTTTCCCCCGCGCAGCCGCCGGGGGGCCAACTCCAATCCACCGGGATGTTCTGCACGTGCGTTTTCTCAATGATCTGAAGCCGCCGTACGACCTGACGTACGACGATGTGTTCATGGTCCCCAGCCGTTCGGCCGTCGGCTCCCGCCAGGGCGTGGACCTCTCGGCCCCCGACGGCACCGGCACCACGATCCCGCTGGTCGTCGCCAATATGACCGCCATCTCCGGACGCCGGATGGCCGAGACCGTGGCCCGCCGCGGCGGCCTGGTCGTCATCCCCCAGGACATCCCCATCGACGTCGTCACCGATGTCGTCTCCTGGGTCAAGACCCGCCATCTGGTGCTGGACACCCCCATCGTGCTCGCCCCGCACCAGACCGTCGCCGACGCCCTGGCGCTGCTGCCCAAGCGCGCCCACGAGGCGGGCGTGGTCGTGGACGAGGACCACCGGCCCGTCGGTGTGGTGACCGACGCCGACCTCAGCGGCGTGGACCGCTTCACCCAGCTCAGCGAGGTCATGTCCACGGATCTGCTGATCCTGGACGCCGACATCGACCCCCGGGACGCCTTCAACCGGCTGGACCACGCCAACCGCCGCTACGCCCCCGCCGTGGACGGGGAGGGCCGCCTCGCGGGCATCCTCACCCGCAAGGGCGCGCTGCGCGCCACCCTCTACACCCCGGCCGTGGACGAGCGCGGCGGGCTGCGGATCGCCGCCGCCGTCGGGATCAACGGCGATGTGGCGGGCAAGGCCAAGCAGCTCCTGGACGCCGGTGTGGACACCCTCGTGGTGGACACCGCCCACGGCCACCAGGAGTCGATGATCGCCGCGATCAAGGCGGTCCGCGCGCTCGACCCGAAGGTCCCGATCGTCGCGGGCAACATCGTCGCCGCCGAGGGCGTGCGCGATCTGATCGAGGCGGGCGCCGACATCATCAAGGTCGGCGTGGGCCCCGGCGCCATGTGCACCACCCGGATGATGACCGGTGTCGGCCGTCCGCAGTTCTCCGCCGTCCTGGAGTGCG
Organism: Streptomyces clavuligerus; assembly: GCF_005519465.1. Classification (NCBI taxonomy): domain Bacteria; kingdom Bacillati; phylum Actinomycetota; class Actinomycetes; order Kitasatosporales; family Streptomycetaceae; genus Streptomyces; species Streptomyces clavuligerus. Next base: position 5,854,660 of record NZ_CP027858.1, read on the forward strand.
CCGCCGAGGCGAAGAAGTACGGCAAGCACGTCTGGGCCGACGGCGGGGTCCGCCACCCCCGCGACGTCGCCATGGCGCTCGCCGCCGGCGCGTCCAACGTCATGGTCGGCTCCTGGTTCGCCGGGACGTACGAGTCGCCGGGCGACCTCCAGCAGACCGCCGACGGGCGGCTCTACAAGGAGTCCTTCGGCATGGCCTCCGCCCGCGCCGTGCGCAACCGCACCAGCGAGGAGTCGGCGTACGACCGCGCCCGCAAGGCGCTCTTCGAGGAGGGCATCTCCACCTCCCGGATGTTCCTCGACCCGGAGCGCCCGGGTGTCGAGGACCTGATCGACTCGATCATCGCGGGCGTCCGCTCCTCCTGCACCTACGCGGGCGCCGCCTCGCTGGAGGAGTTCGCGGAGCGCGCCGTCGTCGGTGTCCAGAGCGCCGCCGGATACGCGGAGGGCAAGCCGCTCCACGCCAGCTGGAGCTGAGCCCCCGGCCGCCGGACCCGCCCCGCCGCGGGGCGGGTCCGGACCGCCTCCGTCCCGCCCCGGCGAATTTCTCCGCATGGAAGGAATCGTTCGGGGTAGGCGCGCCCCTGCACTGACCACGGAGCAGGGGAGGACGAAGTGTCCACGGCGAGCCAGGTCACGACCGGACTCATCGACGGAACACGGTGCCCGAGCCCAGAGCTGGACCTGCCGGAGGTGACGAACCCCGGCGAAGTTGCGCCCCGGGACGCCCGTGAGATCTCCCGGATCTTCTTCGAGCGGCTGGCACACCTGGACGAGGGCACCCGCGACCACCAGTACGTCCGCAACACCCTCATCGAGCTCAACCTGGCGCTGGTGAAGTACGCCGCCGGACGGTTCCGCAACCGGGCCGAGCAGATGGAGGACATCATCCAGGTCGGCACGATCGGCCTGATCAAGGCGATCGACCGGTTCGAGCTGAGCCGTGAGGTGGAGTTCGCGACCTTCGCCGTCCCGTACATCGTCGGGGAGATCAAGCGGTTCTTCCGGGACACGAGCTGGGCCGTGCATGTGCCCCGGCGCCTCCAGGAGCTGCGGATCGACCTGGCCAAGGCCACCGACGACCTCTCCCAGCGGCTGGACCGCTCGCCGACCACCCGGGAGCTGGCCGAGCACCTCGGCATCGACGAGCAGGAGGTCATCGAGGGCGTCGTCGCCGCCAACGGCTACACGGCCGGCTCGATCGACATGCCCCTGGAGGACTCCTCCGACCACACCACCAGCTCGCTCTCCGACCGGCTGGGCGCACCCGACGCCGGTCTGGAGATCGCCGAGAACGTCCAGGCGCTCAAGCCGCTCATCGAGGAACTGGGCGAACGGGACCGCCGCATTCTGCGGATGCGCTTCGGCGAGGAGCTGACCCAGTCGGAGATCGGCGCCGAGCTGGGGGTCTCCCAGATGCATGTGTCCCGGCTGCTGACCCGGATCACCACCCGGCTCCGCGAGGGGCTGCTCGCGAGCGGCTGAGGCGCCCCCGGACCCGCTCGGGCGCACCGGGTCACCCCTGCGGACCCGGTGTGCCGGAGCGGGCGCGCGTCCGTGGTCTACTGCGGGTGGCGGTATCGCACCGCCCCCGTCCCCCGGCCCCGGCCGCCGCAGAGAAGTGATCACCCCGCAGTGCGACTGAATGACCTCGACGAACGCATCGTCCACGCCCTCGCGGAGGACGCCCGCCGCTCCTACGCCGACATCGGCTCGCTGGTCGGGCTCTCCGCCCCGGCGGTGAAGCGCCGCGTGGACCGGCTGCGGGAGACCGGTGCCATCACCGGTTTCACGGTACGGGTCGACCCGGCGGCGCTCGGCTGGGAGACCGAGGGGTTCATCGAGCTGTACTGCCGCAGCAACACCTCGCCGGAGGCCATCGAACGCGGCCTGAAGCGCTATCCGGAGATCGCCTCCGCCTCCACCGTCACCGGTGAGGCCGACGCCGTCCTCCAGGTCTTCGCCTCCGACATGCGGCACTTCGAACGGGTCCTGGAACGGATCGCGGGCGAGCCCTTCGTGGAGCGCACCAAGTCGGTGCTGGTGCTCTCGCCGCTGCTGCGGCGCTTCTCCTCCGGTTCGCCCGCCTGACCCCCACCGCGCCTGACCTCCGCCCGAGGGCTGTCATTCCGCCCAGGACCAGCGGATTTCCACCGTTTCACCGGGCCGGGACAGGGCGGCGCAACAAATCGCCGAGACCGCCGCAGATGACGCAATAAATCACCTGATGCCCTGCAACGGTCGTGCCTTGTCCGGCGGCCCGGCCGGGCCATACGGTTTTGAACGGCTTCCCCGCCGCCCTCCCGCCCCCGCGCGCGCCCGGCCCGTCCGAGCGGCCCGGCCCGGCGGGTCCGTCATCCTTCAGCCCGAGGTCAGCCATGTCATCGACGCGTATCGCCCTGCTCCAGAGCTCCGGACGGCCGGGCTCGGTCGAGGACAATCTCCGGACGCTCGACGAGGCCGCCGAGCGCGCCGCCGCCTCGGGAGCCCGGCTGCTGGTCACCCCCGAGATGTTCCTGACCGGATACGCGATCGGCGACCGGGTGCCCGAGCTGGCCGAGAACGCCGACGGGCCGTCCGCCGCCGCCGTGGCCGGGATCGCCGCCCGCCACTCCCTCGCGATCTGCCACGGCTACCCCGAGCGGGACGGGGAACGGATCTTCAACTCGGCCCGGCTGACCGGCCCGGACGGCGCCCCGCTCGCGAACTACCGCAAGACCCATCTGTTCGGTTGCTTCGAGCAGCGCTGGTTCACCCCCGGGGAGCGCCAGGTGGTCCAGGCGGAGCTGGACGGACTGCGGATCGGGATGCTGATCTGCTACGACGTGGAGTTCCCGGAGAACGTCCGGGCGCACGCGCTGGCCGGGACCGATCTGCTGCTGGTGCCCACCGCGCAGATGCACCCCTTCCAGTTCGTGGCCGAGTCGCTGGTGCCGGTGCGGGCCTTCGAGAGCCAGCTCTACATCGCGTATGTGAACCGGGTCGGCGCGGAGGGCGAGTTCGAGTTCGTCGGGCTGAGCACCCTCGCGGGCCCCGACGGACTCTCCCGGGCACGGGCGGGCCGCACCGAGGACCTCGTCACCGCCGAGGTGGACCCCGTCTTCCTCGCCGCGTCCCGCACCGGCAACCCCTATCTGCGCGACCGCCGCCCCGAGCTGTACGGAACGCGGGACTGACCCCCGTTCCCCCTCCGGTACGCCCCGCCGCGGGGCCGCACCCCTTTTCGTTCATCTGTTGCACCCGCTTCACCCGAGGAGTCCGCCCCATGACGTCCATGGTGCCCACCGCCGCCCAGCACACCGACGCGCAGCCGCCGATCACGATGTTCGGCCCGGACTTCCCGTACGCGTACGACGACTACCTCGCCCACCCGGCGGGCCTCGGCCAGGTCCCGGCGACCGAGCACGGTACCGAGGTGGCGGTGATCGGCGGCGGGCTCTCCGGCATCGTCGCCGCGTACGAGCTGATGAAGATGGGGCTCAAGCCCGTCGTGTACGAGGCGGACCGGATCGGCGGGCGGCTGCGCACGGTCGGCTTCGAGGGCTGTGACCCGGAGCTGAGCGCCGAGATGGGCGCGATGCGCTTCCCGCCCTCGTCCACGGCGCTCCAGCACTACATCGACCTGGTGGGCCTGACGACCCGGCCCTTCCCCAACCCGCTCTCCCCGGCCACCCCGTCGACCGTGGTCGACCTCAAGGGGGAGAGCCACTACGCGGAGACCATCGACGATCTGCCGCAGGTCTACCGCGATGTGATGAACGCCTGGAACGCCTGTCTGGAGGAGGGGGCCGACTTCTCCGACATGAACCGCGCCATGCGGGAGCGCGATGTGCCGAGGATCCGGGAGATCTGGGCGCGGCTGGTGGAGAAGCTGGACAATCAGACGTTCTACGGCTTCCTCTGCGACTCCGAGGCGTTCTCCTCGTTCCGGCACCGGGAGATCTTCGGGCAGGTCGGCTTCGGCACCGGCGGCTGGGACACCGACTTCCCCAACTCCATCCTGGAGATCCTGCGGGTGGTCTACGCGGAGGCGGACGACCACCACCGGGGCATCGTGGAGGGCAGCCAGGAGCTTCCGCTGCGGCTGTGGGAGCGCGAGCCGGGGAAGATCCTGCACTGGGCCCCGGGCACCTCGCTCTCCTCGCTGCACGGGGGCGACCCGCGTCCCGCCGTCACCCGACTCACCCGGACCGCCGGGAACCGGATCACCGTCACGGACGCCTCCGGCGACATCCGCACCTACCGGGCGGCGGTGTTCACCGCGCAGTCCTGGATGCTGCTGTCCAAGATCACCTGTGATGACGAGCTGTTCCCGATCGACCACTGGACCGCGATCGAGCGCACCCACTACATGGAGTCGTCCAAGCTCTTCGTCCCGGTGGACCGGCCGTTCTGGCTGGACCCGGACGGGACCACCGGGCGGGACACGATGTCCATGACGCTGACCGACCGGATGACCCGGGGCACCTATCTGCTGGACAACGGGCCCGACCGCCCGGCCGTCATCTGCCTCTCGTACACCTGGTGCGACGACAGCCTCAAGTGGCTGCCGCTCTCCGCCCAGGAGCGGATGGACGTCATGCTGAACTCGCTCGGCGAGATCTACCCGGGTGTCGACATCCGCAGCCACATCATCGGCAACCCCGTCACCGTCTCCTGGGAGAACGAGCCCTACTTCATGGGCGCGTTCAAGGCGAACCTGCCCGGCCACTACCGCTATCAGCGGCGGCTCTTCACCCACTTCATGCAGGACCGGCTGCCCGCGGACAAGCGGGGGATCTTCCTGGCGGGCGACGACATCTCCTGGACGGCGGGGTGGGCCGAGGGCGCGGTGCAGACCGCGCTGAACGCGGTGTGGGGTGTGATGACGCACCTCGGCGGGGCGAGCGACCCGGTCAACCCGGGGCCGGGCGACCTGTACGACGAGATCGCCCCCGTCGAGCTGCCGGAGGACTGAGCGCCGGGGACATGAGTCCGGGCGGACGGCCCGGCTCAGCGGCGGGGGGTTCCGCTCAGCGGCGGACGGCCCGGCTCAGCGGCGGCGGGTTCCGCTCAGCGGCGGACGGCCCGGCTCAGCGGCGGGGCGTTCCGCTCAGCGGCGGACAGCTCGGCTCAGCGGCGGGGGGTGAGCAGACAGCGCCCCACCAGACCGGTGCCGCTGTCCAGCCGCGCGGCGAACTCCTCGGCCAGGGGCGCCTGGTCCTGGAGCCGCCACAGCAGCCGGGCCGCCGACCAGGCGCTGTCGCAGGCCCGGCCCGGGCTCCAGGAACCCAGCAGATGGGTGAGCGGATCGGCGACCTCCAGCGGCTCGGGGCCGGTCAGCAGCTCCTCCCGGATGCCCTCCTCCACCAGCGCGAGAAGCCCGGCCACCCGGTCGAACTCGCGCTCCAGCCGCTCCGGCGCCGCGCCCTGGGCCCGGCACGCGTCCACCACGGCGAGCGGGAGATCGTGCCCGACATGGGCGTTGAGCCCCGCCAGCGCGAACTGCACCGGATGCACCCGGGGGTGGTGGCGGTACTGGAACACCGGACGCCAGCAGGCCGGGGGCCGGGCCGCCGCCAGCGCCCGCAGGGAGCGCCGCACGGCGAGCGCGCCGACGGTGTCCGCCGCCCGGCGGCCGAGGAGTTCCGCCGCGCCCCCGGTCCCGGCGGGGTCCCGGCCCACCGTCAGCAGGATGCGGCGGCAGACGGCGACGCCGTCCCCGGTCGGCCCGCAGCGGCGGGCGGGTTGGCCGGGGACGGCGGGGGAGAGGGCGTCGGCCGCCCCCGGGGGAGCGGCGACGGTCGTCGTGGATGCGTGCGGTGGCGCCATGGGGGCAGCGTCCCAGCCGGGGCGGCGGCCCGGTGGCCCCCGGCCGGGACTTCGCCGGAACGGGGGACCCCGTCAGCCCTTGCTGCCGCCGCCGGTCCCGTCCGGACCGCCCTCGGCGGACGGCCCGCTGTCGCTGTCGTAGGTGGAGGTGCCCGCGTCGAGCAGCGGCTCCTGCTGCTTCATATGGGCCGGGGCGAACGCCCGCAGGACGTGGTACCCGGTGATGACGACGATCGTGCCGAGGGCGATCCCGCCCAGCTCGAAGCTGTCGCTGATCTTCAGGCTGACGCCGCCGACGCCGATGATGATGCCCGCGGCGGCCGGGACCAGGTTCAGCGGGTTGCGCAGGTCGACCTTGGCGTTGATCCAGATCTGCGCGCCGAGGAGGCCGATCATCCCGTAGAGGATCACCGTGATCCCGCCGAGGACACCGCCGGGGATCGCGGCCACGATCGCGCCGAACTTGGGGCAGAGGCCGAAGAGCAGCGCGAAGCAGGCGGCGGCCCAGTAGGCGGCGGTCGAGTAGACACGGGTGGCCGCCATCACGCCGATGTTCTCGGAGTAGGTGGTGTTCGGCGGGCCGCCCACGGCCGTCGACAGCATGGACGCGGCGCCGTCGGCGGCGATCGCGGTGCCCAGCTTGTCGTCCAGCGGGTCGCCGGTCATCTCGCCGACGGCCTTCACATGGCCGGCGTTCTCCGCGATGAGCGCGATGACGACGGGGAGCGCGACCAGGATCGCCGACCACTCGAAGCTGGGCGCGTGGAAGGACGGCAGCCCGATCCAGTCGGCCTTGGCGACACCGGAGAGGTCCAGCCGCCAGTGGTCGGTGACCTGGCCGCCGACCGGGGAGCTGATCTTGCCGAAGACCCGGTCCAGGACCCAGGAGAGCCCGTAGCCGAAGAGCAGTCCGAGGAAGATGGCGATACGGGAGAAGAAGCCCCGCAGACAGACCACGGCGAGCCCGGTGAACAGCATCACCGCGAGCGCCGTCCACTGGTCCTGCGGCCAGTAGGTACTGGCGGTGACCGGAGCCAGGTTGAAGCCGATGAGCATCACCACGGCGCCGGTCACGATCGGTGGCATGGCGGCGTGGATGATCCGGGCGCCGAAGCGCTGGACGGCCAGACCGGCGAGGAAGAGCGCGGCGCCGACGACGAAGACCGCGCCGGTGACGGTGGCGCTGTCGCCGCCGCCCGCCCGGATCGCGGCGGCGACACCGACGAACGAGAGGGAACAGCCCAGATAGCTGGGGACCCGGCCCCGGGTGGCCAGCAGGAAGATCATGGTGGCGAAGCCGGACATCATGATCGCGAGATTCGGGTCGAGCCCCATCAAAAGGGGCGCGACGAACGAGGCTCCGAACATGGCCACCACATGCTGGGCGCCGAGCCCCGCCGTCCGTGGCCACGACAGCCGCTCGTCGGGGCGTACGACGGCGCCGGGAGCGGGAGTCCGCCCGTCGCCGTGCAGAGTCCAGCGCACGCCGAGGTTCACGGGCCGCTCCTTCGTCCTTCTTCCGGGGTTTCGCCTCCCGGGAGTTCTTCTCCGAGGAGTCCTTCGCCGGGGTTCGATCGATCGGCGCAATGGTAGTGCGACTTTCGGCCAACCGTTTCCCTTCGTGACCGTGCGGGCGGGTTGTCACCCCTTGGCGCGCCGCCCTAGGCTCGCACGGTCCGGTTCATGAATCTCGTTCATATACCTGATGGGAGTGTTCGATGGCCGGAAATCTCTGGGGGAGGAGCTGGGGAACGGGGCTGACCGCCGCCGCAGCCGCCCTCGCCCTGCTGTTACCCGCCGCCTCCGCGCAGGCCGCCGGGCCGGTCGGCGGAGGCCGGACCACCGTGGCGCGCGTCGACCCGCGCGCGGACGGGGAGACGGCCCCGGCGGCCTGGAAGGCACGGGTCCCGAAGACGGTCGTCCTGGAGGGAAAGCGGCTCAAGGAGGCGCGGAAACGTTTGCTCCGCGGCGATCCGGAACTGGTCCGGGCCGCCCGTGAACTGATCGCCCGCGCCGACCGCCGACTCGGCGAGGGCCCCTGGACCGTCGTCGACAAACCGCGCCCCGCGCCCAGCGGCGATCCGCACGACTACCTCAGCCAGGCCCCGTACTGGTGGCCCACCAAGCCGAGGACCCCGGAGAACCCCTGGGGCTGCCCGTACGTCCAGCGCGACGGCGAGCGCAACCCCGAGGTCGACACCGGCACCGACCGCCCCGACATCGGCAGGGTGGTGGACTCGGTCACCACCCTCAGCCTCGCCTGGTACTACACGGGGCGGAAGCGGTACGCGGAGCACGCGGCCACGGTGCTGCGCACCTGGTTCGTCGACCCGGCCACCCGGATGAACCCGCACCTCGACCACGCGCAGTTCATCCCCTGCCGGTTCACCGGACGGGCGATCGGGATCATCGACTTCTCCCAGATGTACACGACCGTCCTGGACGCCGTCGCGATCCTGGACACCGGGGCCCCGGGCTGGCGCGCCGCCGACCGCAAGGGGCTGCGCGCCTGGAACCGCGCCTTCCTGGACTGGCTGCGCACCAGCCCCTTCGGCAAGGAGGAGGCGGCGGCGGCCAACAACCACGGCGTCTTCCACGATCTCCAGGTCGCCGCGCTCGCCGCCGCCACCGGGGACCGGGCACTGGCCCGGAACGTCGTCCGGGAGGCCCGCGCCAAGCGCATCGACCTCCAGATCGCGCCCGACGGGACCCAGCCGCAGGAGCTGCGCCGCACCCGGAGCTGGCACTACTCGACCTTCTCGCTCGTCGCGCACGTCCGGCTGGCGGCGCTCGGCAGACAGCTCGGCGTGGATCTGTGGGCCCACCGCGGGCCCCAGGGGCAGAGCCTCGCCCGGGCCGTCCACTATCTGCTGCCCGCCGCGACCGGCTCCGCCCGCTGGCCCCATCCCGAGCTGAATTTCCGCCGTTACGCCGCGGCCGATGTCGTCCGCGCGGCGGCGGACGCGGGCGACCGCCCGTCCCGCGCGGCCGTCCCCGCCCTCGAACCGCCCCCGGGCGGCGACCTCTGGCCGCTGCGCCCCGCCGCCGAACAGCTCGACTCGATCGCACCGTCCGGCACGGGCTGAGCCGCGGGCCCGGCACGGCGGACACCGGACCCCGCGGGCCGGTGTCCGCCGTGTCGGCCAGGGGCGGGGCGGGTTCGGTGGGGGCCGCGTCCGGCCGTGTCCGATGGCGGGGCTCCGCCGGGCTGTGTCCGCCCCTGCTCCCGGTCTGCTCCGCTGCCGTTCCCGCCCTGGGGACGGACGGTGCCGGGCGGGCGGTGCCGCAGGCCCCGGCGGGCCGCGTCCGGCCGTCCGGCCGTCCGGCCTTCGGCGAGACCTTCGACGGCCGTGTCCCGGTGGGGCCGCGCCTTTGCCCCGCTCCGGTGCTGTTCCGGCTCCGAGGGACGGTGTCCGGCGGCTGCGGGGCGGGTTTGCGCCGCGGGCCCCGGCGGCGGGCCGTGCCCCGCCGTGCGGTGTCCGACGGCCGTGTCCCGGTGGAGTCGTGTCCGTTCCGCTCCGGTGCTGTTCCGGTCCTGGGGGACGGGACGGTGCCCGGCGGGTACGGGGCGGGCCCGATGGGCTGTGTCCGGCGGTGCGGCCTCCGATGCCTGTGCTCCGGCGGGTGTTCGTCCCGCTCCCGGTTCCGTACCGGTCCTGTGGGACGTGTCCGGCGCGTGCGGAGCGGGTCGTGCCGCGTGTCCCGGCGGGCTGTGTCCGGCTGTGGGGTGTCCGGTGCCTGCGCTCCGGCGGGTGTCCGTCCCGCTCCCGTTCCGGTCTCGTACCGACCCTGTCGGATGGTGTACCGGCGGGGCCGGAGCAGGCTGAGCCGCGCGCCCGGCGGGTGGCGGGGTACGGCCCGGCCGTTCACGGCCGGGCCGTACCTCCGTTCCGCTCTCGCCACTGCCGGACGGCGTCCGGTGTCCGGCAGCCCCCTCCGGTACGGGGGAGTGCCGTGCTCGCGGCGGTCCCCCGGGCGCGGGGCCGGTGGCCGTTGTGGTCCCCGGTCGGCCGGGGACCGGTGGAAGGTTTCGGCGGGCAGGCCCCGGGCTCAGGCTTTCGGCTCCGGGGCGCCCCGGGGCGCGGTCCGGTCGGCGGTGGGCGCCCCGGCCGGGCCGCCGCGGGCCGAGCGCAGCACACCCGCGCCCACGATCAGCCCGGCGGTCAGCGCGGTGACGAGACCGAACGAGAACACCATGCTCGTCAGGTCCGCGATCCCGCCGATCGCGGAGGGGGCGATCAACGAGGACGTGTAGGTGATGGTCGCGACGCCCGCGATGGCCTGCGCCGGGCGCGGGCCGCTGCGGGCCGCCGCGGCGAAGGCCAGCGGGACGACCACCGCGACCCCGAGCCCGATGAGGCCGAAGCCCGTCAGCGCCATCGCCGGATGCGGGGCGAGCACCACCAGCAGACCGCCCGCCGTGGCCAGCACCCCGCCGGTACGGACGGTGCGGACGGTGCCGAACCGGTCCACGACCCGGTCGCCCGCCAGCCGTGCCACCGCCATGGTCAGGGCGAACGCCGTCGTGGACGCGGCGGCGAGCCCGTCCGACGTGCCCAGTTCGTCCCGCAGATAGATGGCCGACCAGTCCAGGCTCGCGCCCTCCGCGAAGACCGCGCAGAAGCCGACCGCGCCGATGATCACCGCCGACCTGGGCGGCAGCGCGAACCGCGGCGGCGGCTCCTCGTCGGCGGTGCCGCGCAGATCCAGCACCCCCCGGCAGGCGAGGAGCCCGGTCACGGTGAGGATCGCCACGGCCAGGGCGTGGTGCACGCGGGCGTCCGTCCCCAGATGCGCCGCGAGCGTCCCGCCCGCCGAACCGATCAGCGCGCCCACGCTCCACATGCCGTGCAGGCTGGACATGATCGAACGGCCGAGCCGGTTCTCGGTCTCGACGCCCGACGCGTTCATCGCCACGTCCGACATCCCGGAGGTCGCGCCGTAGACGAAGAGCGCCGCGCACAGCGTGAGCAGATCCGGCGCGAGCGAGGGCAGCAGCAGCGCCAGGGTCCACAGGGTGAGGAGCCCGCGCAGGGCGGTGCGCGCGCCGAACCGGTGGCTGAGCCAGCCCGCCAGCGGCATCGCCAGCGAGGCGCCGACCGCGGGGAAGGCCAGCGCGAGCCCGAGCTGTCCGGCGCTGACCCCCGTATGGTCCTGAATCCAGGGAATCCGGGTGGCGAAGCTCCCGGCGACCGCGCCGTGGGTACAGAAGATCATGGCCACGGCCCATCGCGCCCTGGTCAGTCGTCGCTGCCCGAAGGCTCCCTCGTACGCCATACAGCGTCCCTCCCTGTCGTCGTCGACCGGATGTCCCGTCGCTGGCCGCGTAAACTATCAGGAACCTTGCCTGATAGTTAATGTTTATCGGCGGGGCTGTCGATCTGAAAGGATCTCGGCATGGCCGCATCCCCCAGCACCGCCCGGGTCATCAATGACCGTCTCGCTCTGCAACTCCTCCAGAGCGAGGGGCCGTTGACGGCCGGAGAGCTGAAGGCCAAGACGGGACTGTCCCGGCCCACTGTCGCCGATCTGGTGGACCGGCTCCAGGAGTCGGGCCTGATCCAGGTGGTCGGAGAGGCGGGCGCCCAGCGGCGCGGCCCCAACGCCCGTGTGTACGGGATCGTCGCCGACCGGGCCCACCTCGCCGCGCTGGACATACGGACCGAAGGGGTCTCCCTGGTCGTCGCGGACCTCCTCGGGGCCACGCTCGCCGAGGCGGCGCTGCCCATCGGGGACGACACCGGGACCGAACCGGCGGTGGAGCGGGCCGCCGCCCTGCTGGAGCGGACCGTGCGCGAGGCGGGCGCCTCCCGGCTGCACAGTGTCGGCGTCGGCGTGCCCGGACTGATCGACCCGGCCACCGGGGAGCTGCGGACCGCCCGGGGGCTGCCCGCCTGGCACCGCCGTCTGGTCACCGCGCTCCAGGAGCGGCTGCCCGCCCGGGTGGTCCTGGAGAACGAGACCAATCTCGCCGCCGTCGCCGAGCAGCGCGCCGGGGCCGCCCGCGACCGCGACAGCTTCGCGTTCCTCTGGCTGGGGCACGGCGTCGGCGCGGGCATCTTCCTCGACGGGCGGCTGCGCCGGGGGGCGTCGGGCGGCGCGGGCGAGATCGGCTTCCTGCCCCTGCCCGGCACCGGCGGGCTGCCCTCGGCCGTCGGCTGCGACGGCGGATTCCACTCCCTCGTGAGCGCGGGGGCGGTGCACCGGCTCGCGGAGGAGTACGGGGTCGGTCTCCCCGGAGCCGGGGCCCGCGCGGTGGACGGGCCGCCGGCCGCCGCGATCGTGGCCGGGGCGGTCGACGCGGGCGAGGACGCCTTCCTGGACGCCCTCGCCCACCGGATCTCCCTGGGGGCGGCGGCGGTGACCTCGGTCCTGGACCCCGGCTGTGTGGTCCTCGGCGGTGAGCTGGGGCTCGCGGGCGGGGCCGAGCTGGCGCGCCGGGTGGAGGTCCGTCTCGCCGGGCTCACCCCGCTGGCGACCCAGGTCCGCGCGGGCGAGCTGGGCGGCTCGGCGGTGCTGCGGGGCGCTCTGCTCACCGCCCGCGACCAGGCGCAGGACGACCTCTTCGCGGCTGCCACGCGCTGACCCCGCCCGCGGCTGCGCGCGCCACCCGCCGGTGTGCCGCTGTGGTCGGCGGGGCGCCTCTACCCCGTTCCGCGCGATCCGCACGTTCTGTACGGGTGAGATCCGGCCATGGTCGGCGGCTCCCGGGTGCGGGTCACCCCCGACGGCGCGCCCGCGGTGCACCGCTGCCGCCCATGCCGCTGGTGCGTGCCGGTGCGTGCAGTGCGTCGGCTGCCCGGTGGATTCGCGGCGCTGCGGTCCCCTCGGTCGGTGCGCGCGGCTGCCGCGAAGGCGGGATCTGCGAGGACTGCCGGGGGCGTGCGGCCGTTCGCGGGGCCCGCGTCGGCGGCTCGCGCGCCCGATGGCCGATCCGGTGCCCCCGATCCGGTGCCCCGGTCCGCGAACAGCCGCCGCTCGTGTGCGGGGGAGCGCCCGGCGACGGCAAGGGCCGGGACTCCGCCGCCGGGCGCCCGTCACCCCGCGCTGCGGAGTCCGGCGAGCGTAAAAGGACTAGACCAACACGTCAAGAGCGTTGCGGGGCCCGGCGATCCGGGGCGATCCCCCGTTCGATCCCGGCGGTGCTGTGATCCAGGCCACAGCGGATCACTCCTATGGCCCACATCCGGCCGTGGCAGACTGGCCCTGTATCAGCAGCAGCGCACTCCGGGGTCGGTGCAATTCCGAACCGGCGGTTACAGTCCGCGACCCGTCCGCAGCCAGCGGCCGGTTGACCAGGTGAAATTCCTGGACCGACGGTGAAAGTCCGGATGGGAGGCAGTGCGCGGCGGGCGGCCCTTTCGCGGTACGCCGGCCGTTGGCGGCGGCTGGTCACCCACTTTGGTGACCGGTGTGCCCGACGGCTCCGGCGTTCCCGTGTCTCCGGCGTCTCCCGCTGTTCTGTCGTCGATCGACAGCCCCGGAGTCCGTGCCCGAACAGGCAGGAGGACCCGGTGGCCACCGCAGCCGACATCGCCGCCATGCGGCGGGCGATCGAGCTCGCCGCCCGCGGACTCGGCTCCACCAGCCCCAATCCGGTCGTCGGATGCGTCATCACGGACGCCTCCGGAGAGATCGCCGGAACGGGGTACCACGAGCGCGCGGGCGGACCGCACGCCGAGGTGCACGCCCTGCGTGCCGCGGGGACGCGGGCCCGGGGCGGCACCGCGTACGTCACCCTCGAACCCTGCGACCACACCGGCCGCACCGGCCCCTGCTCCCAGGCCCTCCTCGCCGCCGGGATCACCCGGGTCGTCCACGCCGTCGCCGACCCGAACCCCCAGGCGTCCGGCGGTGCCGGAACCCTGCGCGCCGCCGGGGTCCGGGTCGAGTGCGGGCTGCTCGGCCCCGAGGCCGAGGCGGTCAACGCCGCCTGGCTCACCTCCGTACGCCTCGGCCGCCCCCAGGTCGTCTGGAAGTACGCGGCGACCCTCGACGGACGGATCGCCGCAGAGGACCGCAGCAGCCGCTGGATCACCTCCCCCGAGGCCCGCGCCGACGTCCACCGGCTGCGCGCCGGGGCCGACGCCGTCGTCATCGGCTCCGGCACCCTGCGGACGGACGACCCCCAGCTCGCCGTCCGGGGCATCGAGGGCGCCGTCCAGCCCCTGCGGGTCGTCCTCGACTCCCGGGCCACGGTCACACCCGCGGCCCGCGTCCTCGACGACGCCGCGCCGACCCTGATCGCCGTGGGCGAGGGCGCCGACACCGGCCATCTGCCCGGCGTCGACACCGTCGTCCTCCCGGCGGCCCCCGGCCCGGGGCGCGGCCTCGACCTCCACGCCCTGCTGGCCGAGTTGTCCGCCCGCGGCGTCCGTTCCGTCCTGCTCGAAGGCGGACCCACCCTCGCGGGCGCCTTCGTCGCCGCGCGCGCCGTCGACAAGGTCATCGGCTATCTCGCCCCCGCGCTGCTCGGCGCGGGCCCCGCCGCCCTCGGCGGCGCCGGAATCTCCACGATCGGCGAGGCGTTGCGGCTCGACCTGACGGAGTCCGTCCGCATCGGCCCCGATCTGCGCATCACCGCGGTACCCGCGTCCGTGCCCGCAGCCGCAGCCGGTCCCGTGTCCGTACCCGTGTCCACCCCCGTATCCGCAGCCGCACCCGCACCCGAGGAGAGCTGAGTGTTCACCGGAATCGTCGAGGAACTGGGTCAGGTCACCGGCGTCGAGACGCTCGGCGACTCCGCCCGCTTCCGACTGCGCGGCCCCCTGGTCACCGACGGCGCCCGGCACGGCGACTCCATCGCCGTCAACGGCGTCTGCCTCACCGTGGTCGACCACGGCGACGGCGAGTTCACCGCCGATGTGATGGCCGAGACCCTCAAGCGCTCCAGCCTCGGCGCCCTCGCCCCCGGCGACCGCGTCAACCTGGAGCGGCCCACACCCGTCGGCGGACGCCTCGGCGGCCATGTCGTCCAGGGCCATGTCGACGGCGTCGGCACCATCGTGGAGCGCGCCCCGTCGGAGCACTGGGAGCTGGTCACCGTCTCCCTGCCCGCCCCGCTGGCCCGCTATGTGGTGGAGAAGGGCTCCATCACCGTCGACGGCGTCAGCCTCACCGTCGTCTCCGTCGGCGAGGACCGCTTCACGGTCAGCCTGATCCCGACGACCCTCGCCCTGACCACCCTCGGCGTCAAGGGCACCGGCGACCCCGTCAACATCGAGGTCGACGTGATCGCCAAATATGTGGAGCGGCTGCTCGGCCACCGCGCCGCCGGGGCGACCGGCCCGGCGGGCGATCCGGAGGCGGCCCGGTGAACGTCTTCTCCACCCTGAACTCCGTGGCCTTCACGGCCTTCGGACAGGACATCAAGTGGTCCGACATGGTCGGCAACATCGTCGGACTGATCGCCCTGGCCCTCGGCTGGCGGCGCTCCATCTGGACCTGGCCCGCCCAGCTCCTCTCCGGCCTCGTCCTGGTGGCCGCCTACGCCTCGGCCGGACTCAGCGGCGGCGTCGGGAAACAGCTCCTGGTCATCGTGGTCGCGCTGTGGGGCTGGCACCAGTGGAGCCAGGGCCGGCGGCAGGCCCGTGACGGCTCCGTCGCCGTCCGCTTCGCGAGCCGGACCGAGCGCGCGCTGCTGGCCGGCGGCGCCGCCGTCGGCACCCTCGCGGTCGCCGGTCTCTTCCTGGCCTTCCCCTCGCTCTCCTGGAGCCCGTGGGCCGACGCCTATATCTTCGTGGGCACCGTCGTGGCGATGATCGCCCAGGCCCGGGGGCTGGTCGAGTTCTGGTTCGCCTGGCTCCTGGTGGACCTCGTCGGCGTCCCCCTCGCGTTCAGCAGCGGTCTCGCCTTCTCCGGCATCGTCTACGTCGTCTACTTCGGACTGGTGCTGTGGGGACTGCGGGACTGGTGGCTGCGGTCCCGCACCCCGGCCCTGAAAGGAGTCCCCGCGTGAACACCGCCCTGCCCTCCGGACCGGCTCCCGCCCGCTCCCCGGAACGATCCCCGGAACGGCCCCCTGAGCCGTCCCCGGAGCCCCGGGCCGGGGCCCCGCTCTGGTACCCCGCCGCCGACCCCGGCCCCGAGGACTTCGCCCTCGACCCCGTCGAGCAGGCCATCCGGGACATCGCCGCGGGCCGCCCCGTCGTGGTCGTCGACGACGAGAACCGCGAGAACGAGGGCGACCTCGTCATCGCCGCCGAGAAGGCGACCCCCGAGATCGTCGCGTTCATGATGAGCGAGTGCCGCGGGCTGATCTGCGCGCCCATGGAGGCCGAGGAGCTGGACCGGCTGGAACTCCCGCAGATGGTGGAGCGCAACACCGAGTCCCTCCAGACCGCCTTCACCGTCTCCGTCGACGCGAGCCGCGCCCACGGCGTGACCACCGGCATCAGCGCCGCCGACCGCTCCACCACCCTGCGGCTGCTGGCCGCCGGGGACACCGCCCCCGCCGACCTCGTCCGCCCCGGCCACATCTTCCCGCTGCGCGCCAAGCGGGGCGGGGTCCTCGTCCGCAACGGCCACACCGAGGCCGCCGTCGACCTCGCCCGGCTCGCCGGGCTGCGCCCCGCCGGGGCGATCGTGGAGATCGCGGGCGAGGACGGCCGGATGCTCCGGCTGCCCGAGCTGATCCCGTTCGCCCGCAAACACGGGCTGACGATCATCTCCATCGAGGACCTGATCGCCTACCGCCGGGCGGGCGAGCCCACCGTCGAGCGCGAGGCCGCCGTCGACCTGCCGACCTCCTTCGGCCGCTTCACCGCCTACGGCTACCGCTCCACGATCGACGGGGTCGAGCACATCGCCCTCGTCCACGGCGACATCGGCGACGGCGAGGACGTCCTCGTCCGGCTCCACTCCGAGTGCCTCACCGGCGACATCTTCCACTCGCTGCGCTGCGACTGCGGACCCCAGCTCCACGCCTCCATGGACCACATCACCCGCGCCGGACGCGGTGTCGTGGTCTATCTCCGCGGCCACGAGGGCCGGGGCATCGGCCTGCTGCCCAAGCTGCGCGCGTACGAACTCCAGGAGCGCGGCCGGGACACCCTGGACGCCAATCTGGAGCTGGGGCTCCCCGCCGACGCCCGGGACTACGCCGCCGGGGCCCAGATCCTCGCCGACCTCGGGGTGCACAGCCTCCGGCTGATCACCAACAACCCCGACAAGGTCACCGCGCTCGCCCGGCACGGTCTCACCGTCCACGGCCGGGAGCGGCTGCCCGTCCAGGCGGGCGAACACAATCTGCGCTATCTGCGCACCAAACGGGACCGGATGGGCCATGAGCTGCCGGACCTCGACACCGAACACCCGCACCACCCCACCCGACCGCACCACCGAGGAGAAGCGTGAGCGGCAACGGCGCACCCGAACTGTCGGTACGCAACTGCGGCGACCTCCGTGTCGCCGTGATCGCTGCCCTGTGGCACGAGAAGATCATGGACGGGCTCGTCGACGGGGCCCTGCGCGCCCTGCGGGAGCTGGGCATCGACGAGCCGACCCTGCTGAGGGTCCCCGGGAGCTTCGAGCTTCCCGTGGTCGCCAAGGTGCTCGCCGGACGCGGCTATGACGCCGTCGTCGCGCTCGGGGTCGTCATCCGCGGCGGCACCCCGCACTTCGACTATGTGTGTCAGGGCGTCACCCAGGGCCTGACCCAGGTGGCCGTCGACACCGGTGTCCCCGTCGGCTTCGGCGTGCTGACGTGCGACACGGAGGAACAGGCGCTCGACCGGGCCGGCCTCGCGGGCTCCCGGGAGGACAAGGGCCACGAGGCGGTCACCGCCGCCGTCGCGACCGCCACGGCCCTGCGTTCGTTCAGCGAACCCTGGCGCTGAGCGGAGCCCCCCACCCCGTACCCTGGGATCATCATGGCGAACAAAACCTTCGAAGAACTCTTCGCGGAGCTTCAGCACAAGGCGGCCCACGGCGACCCCGCCTCCTCCCGTACCGCCGAGCTGGTGGACAAGGGCGTCCACGCCATCGGCAAGAAGGTCGTCGAGGAGGCCGCCGAGGTGTGGATGGCCGCCGAGTACGAGGGCAAGGAAGCCGCCGCCGAGGAGATCTCCCAGCTCCTCTACCACGTCCAGGTGATGATGGTCGCGCGCGGGATCTCCCTCGACGACGTCTACTCCCACCTCTGATCCGCGCGCCGTCCCCGGCGCCCCGCCCCCGCCCGTCCCGCACCGATCGAGTCAAAGGAAGCCGTCCTCATGCTGCGTATCGCCATTCCCAACAAGGGTTCACTCTCCGGACCTGCGTCGGCGATGCTCCATGAGGCCGGCTACCAGCAGCGCAAGGAGTCCAAGGAGCTGGTGCTGGTCGACCCGGAGAACGAGGTGGAGTTCTTCTACCTCCGCCCCCGGGACATCGCCATCTATGTCAGCTCCGGCCGCCTCGACATCGGCATCACCGGCCGTGACCTGCTGCTCGACTCCGGGGCCGAGGCCGAGGAGATCCTCCAGCTCGGCTTCGCCCGCTCCACCTTCCGCTACGCCACCCGGCCCGGCACGGCGCGGGGCGTCGCGGACTTCACCGGGATGACGGTCGCCACCTCCTACGAGGGCATCGTCGCCCAGCACCTCGCCGACAACGGCATCGACGCCTCCGTGGTCCACCTCGACGGCGCCGTCGAGACCGCCATCGAGCTGGGCGTGGCCCAGATCATCGCCGATGTCGTCGAGACCGGCACCTCACTGCGGAACGCGGGCCTCGAAGTGATCGGCGAGCCCATCATGACCTCCGAGGCGGTCGTGATCCGCCGCACCGGCGCCGGTACCGACGACCCCAAGGTGCAGCAGTTCCTCCGCCGTCTCCAGGGCGTCCTCGTGGCCCGCTCCTACGTGATGATGGACTACGACTGCCGGGTCGAGCACCTCGAACAGGCCGTGGCGCTCACCCCCGGCCTGGAGTCCCCGACGATCTCCCCGCTCCACCACGAGGGCTGGGTCGCCGTACGGTCGATGGTCGCCGCCAAGGAGGCCCAGCGGATCATGGACGATCTGTACGAGCTGGGCGCCCGCGCGATCCTCACCACCGCGATCCACGCCTGCCGCCTCTGAGGGACGGACCACCCGTGACCACCACCCCCGCACCGTCCGAGACCGGGCTGCCCACACTCCCCGTCACCTTCCGGCCCACCCGGACCCGGGTCGTCCTGCTGACCGTGGGCGCGGTGATGTTCGCCGTGATCGCCTTCGCCGGGCTGACCCTGAACCGGCTCAACCCGGGGGAGCGGATCAGCTTCGTCTTCACCGCGTTCCTCTTCCTCGGCGTCCTCTGTCTGCTGGCCCGGCCCAAGGTGGTCGCCGACGCCGACGGAGTCACGGTCGTCAACATCACCCGTGTCCGGCGTCTCGAATGGGCGGAGATCCTCCGGGTCAATCTCCGCACCGGCGACCCCTGGGTCTTCCTCGACCTGAGCGACGGCAGCAGCCTCCCGGTCCTCGGCATCCAGCCCGGAATCGCCCGTGAGCAGGCCATCAGCGACGCCCGCGCGCTGCGTGCCCTCGCCGAGTCGCGCGGCGGCGTCGAGCCGTAGCCCGCGGCCGGCCGCCGGGGCGCACTCCGGGGGGCGGGCGTGCGGGGTATGCCCCGGCGCTTCCCCTGCCCCGCTCCCCCCGCCCGTGCTTAATCTGGTGGCGGTGGCGCCGAGCGCGCCCCGTCCCCTCCCGGTGCCCCGCGTGCGGCGGGGTGCCCTCCGGGGGACACCTGCGACCAGAGGAGTGACACCCTCCGGCCATGGACGGACCGTCCGGCAGTACCCCCGCCGCCCCCCACCGGGAGGCGGCCCCATGATCACCACCCTGATGCCGCTCTGCGCGGCCTGCGCCCTGATCCTCGCCAACGGATTCTTCGTCGCCGCCGAGTTCGGCCTCGTCACCGTGGAACGCCCGGACGCCGAACGCGCCGCGGCGGCGGGCGACCGCCGTGCCCTCCGGGTCGTCGAAGCACTCCGGGAACTCTCCTTCCAGCTGTCGGGCACTCAGCTCGGCATCACCCTCACCTCGCTCGCGGTCGGCATGCTCGCCCAGCCCGCGCTGCTCGGGCTGCTCGGCGGGCCGCTCACCGCCGCCGGACTGCCCGCCGGGGCCGTCGCGACGGTCGCGGTCGTCACCGGCATGCTGCTGGCCTCCGCGGTGCAGATGGTCATCGGCGAACTGGTGCCCAAGAACTGGGCCGTCTCCCGCCCGCTCCAGGTGGCCCGCTTCACCGCGGGCCCCCAACGGCTCTTCTCCGCCCTCTTCCGCCCCCTGATCACCCTGCTCAACGCCGTCGCCAACCGGATCGTACGGCTCTTCGGCGTGGAGCCCGCCGAGGAGCTGGCGTCCGCCCGGGGACCGGGGGAACTGGTCAGCCTCGCCCGGCACTCCGCGCGCGCGGGCGCGCTGGAGCAGGGCACCGCCGATCTCTTCGTCCGCACCCTGTCGCTGGGCCGGCTCACCGCGCAGCATGTGATGACCCCCCGGGTACGGACGCTCGCCCTGCACACCGACGCCACCGCCACCGACGTCCTCAACCTCACCCGGGCCACCGGGCTCTCCCGTTTCCCCGTCTACCGGGAGGGCATCGACGACGTCGTCGGCGCCGTCCATCTGAAGGACGCGCTCGCCGTGCCCGCCCCGGCCCGGCCCCGCACCGCCGTCGGCTCCTTCGCCGCGCCGCCCCTGCTGGTCCCCGGCACCCTGCCGGTCGACCGGCTCCTGGTCCGCCTCCGCAGCGAGCAGCCCCTCGCCGTGGTCGTGGACGAGTACGGGGGCACCGCGGGCGTCGTCACCCTGGAGGACATCGTGGAGGAGTTGGTCGGCGAGGTCCGTGACGAGCACGACGCCGAGGCCGCGGACCGCCCCGAACTCGCGCCCCTGGCACCGGAGGACGGCCGTCCCGCCTGGGAGGCCGACGGGAGCTGCCGGGTGCTCACCCTGCGCCGGATGGGCCTCGATGTGCCCGACGGCCCCTATGAGACCGTCGCCGGGCTCGTCGCCGATCTGCTGGGACGCATCCCCGCCGCCGGGGACCGCGCCGAACTGCCCGGCTGGCGGCTCTCGGTCCGCCGCGTCGACCGCTACCGGGCCGAACGGGTACGGCTGGTCCGCACCGCGGCCCCGGAGCCGGAGGCGGTGCGATGAGCGCGTTCCCCCTTCTTCTCGCCGCCCTGCTGGTCCTCGCCAACGGATTCTTCGTCGGCGCCGAGTTCGCCCTGGTCTCCGTGCGCCGCAGCCAGATCGAACCCCTCGCCGCCCAGGGCTCGGCCCCCGCCCGCCGGGTGCTGTACGGCCTGGAGCACCTGCCCCGGATGATGGCGGCGGCCCAGTTCGGCATCACCGTGTGCTCGCTCACCCTCGGGGCCGTGGCCGAACCCACCGTCGCCCGGCTGCTGGAGCCCGTGTTCCAGGTCGCCGGGGTCCCGGCGGGGCTGGTCCACCCCCTGGGCTACGCCGCCGCCCTCGCCGTGGTGGTCTCGCTCCACCTGGTGATCGGGGAGATGGTGCCGAAGAACCTGGCCCTCGCCGCCCCGGAGCGCACCGCCCTCTGGTTCGGGCCCGGTCTGGTCGCCTTCGCCCGGCTCTGCCATCCGGTGACGGCCGCGTTCGGCGCCCTGGCGCGGGTGGTGCTGCGCGCTCTGGGCGTGGAGCCCCGTGAGGAGGTCGAGGCCGTCTTCACCCGGGCCCAGCTCGGGCGGCTGGTGGAGGACGCGGGCCAGGCGGGGCTGCTCGACCCCGCCGCGCAGGAGCGCCTGGGCGACGCCCTGGAGCTGGGCTGCCACCCCGTCGGCGAGGTGCTGATCGCCCGGTCCGCGCTGGTGACCGTGGACCCCTCGGTCACCCCGCGCCAGATCGAGGAGCTGACGGTGCGCACCGGCTACTCGCGCTTTCCGGTGCGCGGCGACGCCACCGGCCCCTACCGCGGGTATCTCCATGTGAAGGACGTCCTCGACCTGGAGGAGGGCGACCGGGCGGTGCCCCGGCGGGTGTGGCGGCCCATGGTCACCCTCGCCGAGGGGCTGCCCCTGGACGAGGCGCTCGCGGTGTTGCGCCGCGCGGGCGCCCATCTCGCGCAGGTGGCCGACCCCGGTGGGCGGGTCCTGGGCCTTGTGGCCCTGGAGGATGTGCTGGAGACCCTGGTGGGGGAGGTGCGTGACCCCGCGCACCACCCCAGCGCGGCCCGCTCCCCGTCCCCGGCCTCCCCGTCCCCGGCCTCCCCGTCCCCGGCCTCCCCGTCCCCGGCCTCCCCGTCCCCGGGCTCCTCGGCGACGGCTTCCCCGCCCACGGCCCGGACCACCGGGGACATCGCCCTGGTGAGCTGAGCCGCCGCCCCCGGTGCCGGGGGCGGGCGTCAGAGCGGGGGGTCCTGCGGGCCGCGCTCCAGCGGGCCGCGGCCCGACAGGACCTCCCCGTACGCCTGCATCAGATCCGGCAGCCGCAGCGTCGACAGATCCTCGCGTGTCGGGGTGCCCGGATACCCCGACAGCCGCAGATCGCGATAGGCGCAGCTCTTCTCGTACAGCGTGCGCAGGAACCGCCCGTTGCCCAGCTCGTCGATCCAGCGCTGATCCACCACATGGCCGCTGATGGAGCGCAGCTCGTCGACCGCCTCCTCGTCCCAGCCGTCCCCGTTCTGCGCGGCCAGGACCTCGCCGATCGCGGTCAGCTCCAGCGGACGGTACGAGGGGAAGTCGACCCGGGTGGTGAAACGGGAGGTCAGCCCGGGGTTGGCGGTGAGCAGCCGGTCCATGCCCTCCGGATGGCCGGCGAGGATGACCACCAGGTGGTCCCGGTTGTCCTCGGCGCGCTTCAGCAGGACCTGGAGGGCCTCGTCCCCGTAGGCGTCGCCCTTGGAGTAGCCGGAGTTGGCGAGCGAGTACGCCTCGTCGACGAAGAGCACCCCGCCCAGGGCGGAGTCGATCAGCTCATTGGCCTTCACCGCCGTCTGGCCCAGGTACTCGCCCACCATGTCCGAGCGCTGGGCCTCCACCAGATGGTCGCCGCCGAGCAGTCCGAGGGCGTAGAAGACCCGGCCCAGAATCCGGGCGACGGTGGTCTTGCCGGTGCCCGGCGGGCCGGAGAAGACGAAGTGCCGTTTCGGCGGCTGCACCGGCAGCCCCTGGCCCGCGCGCAGCCGGGCCATCTCCAACTGTGCCGAAAGTGCTTTGACCTGCCGTTTCACCGGTTCCAGGCCCACCATCCGCTCCAGTTCGGACAGGGCTTCGGCGAGCAGTGCCGGATCGGTGGGACCGGAAGGGAAGAGGAGGCCCTCGCTCCGGGTGGTGGAGCGGACCCGCCGCCGGGGGGTGCCGAAGGCCGTTCCCGGGGCGACGGAGCCGGGCGGCCGGTCCTGCGGATCGCCGCCGGGGCGGGCGTCGGCGGGGCCCGGGCCCTCGCTGTCGGCCCGTTCCTCCGTGTTCTCCTGGCCGAAGCCCGCCAGTGACACCGCGAGCCCCGTCGCCCCGTCGGCGCCGTCCAGTCCGTCGAAGCCGTCCACGCCCTCTATGCCGTCGTACGCCGCGATCGCCGCCAGCCGGGCGGAGGTGTCCATGAACGCCGGGTCGATCCGGTGCACCGCCCGGTACAGCGGCAGCGCCGCCGCGCTGCGACCGGTGCCCTCGTGCGCCCGGGCCAGCCAGTACCGCAGCTCCTTGCGCTGCGGCTGCTCACTGCGGCAGCGCATCAGCGCGGCCGACAGCAGCGGTTCGGCCTGTCCGTACATCTCCAGCCGCACCCGCGCCATCCCGCCGAAGAGCCCCGCCTCGATGCCCAGGAGCTGATCGTCGACGAGCGGTTCGGTGTGCCGGACCAACTGCTCCCAGTCCTTGACCAGATAGGACCGGCAGGCGTGCAGAAAACGCACCTGGGGATCGGCGTCCACGGGCGGCAGCCCCGCCAGCGCCCGGTCCAGCTCGGCGACATGGCGGCCGTCGAGCCAGTGGGAGGCGTGGGCCAGCAGCAGGTCGCGGGGGGTCTCCAGTACCGGCTGGACCCACCAGCCCAGCCAGTACCAGGAGTTGAGGGTGCGCCGGTGGCGGGTGCGCTGCTCGCCGAAGCGGTCCCGGGAGCGGTACATCCGCAGCAGCGCGTCGGTGGTGTCCACCCGCAGCGCGTGCAGTCCGAGCCAGCCGTCGGCCATGCCCGGGTCGAGCCGGACGGCGGTGCGGAACTCGTCCTCGGCCTGGGGGTAGGCCCCCATGGTGTAGGCGTCGACGGCGCGTACCCAGGCGAGGTCGGCCGGGTCCGGTGCGCCCTGTGTGCCGCTGTCCATCAGGTCCCCCACCAAGTGCGCCTGCGCCCTGTCCGGCCGGTACGGCCGTGCGTCCGTCGGGGGGGAATGCTCTTCCCGGGCCCGCCGGCCGGGGGACGGCCCGTGGCACCCGCCGAACCGCCCCGCCGTGAGCGGGAATTGACCCCACAGAAGGGCATCGTACCTGCGGGGGGACGGACAGCTTAAGGGTGCCGCGCGGGTATCCGGGCGGCGGTGACCGAGGGTGAGGCCCGGCCGCTCCGTCGGGGCCGTGCGCGGTGCAGAACGAAGCCCCCGGTCACGGGGGAACAACCGGGGGCTTCGTGTATGTGGCAGCTCCAAAGCCGCACATTGAGAACGTAAGACCTCTACACCCCCCCGGTCAAGCAGAGTTCGGGCAGAGCTGCGGCAGATTTCCGACCCGTCAGTCTGCCCGCGAAAAATGGTCACCGAGCGTGAGGAAATGGCTCTCGCCTGCGGTTGCGCGGGGACCGGTCGACGCCTCGTATCCCTCGGGACACTCCCGTACCAGAACATCGGCGAACGGGCGCGACGGGTCGGCCGAGAAATGGCGTGTCTCCGCCACTGTCCACTCGTCCCAGAAGCCGTTCAGGGCGCTGCCGTCGCGGCGCCGCCCCCGCTGCCAGGAGCCCTCGGCCGCGCGGTCCATCCAGAGCAGCGCCGCCAGGAAGGGGCGCAGCGCGTGCCGCCCCGCGCCGACGCCCTCGATGAGCACCACGGGCGCGGACGGCAGGGCGCGCGGAGTGCCGAACCGGCGCGCCGTCCAGTCGTAGGGCGCGTAGTACGCGGTTCTGCCCCCGGCGAGCGGCCGGATCACCTGGGCCCGCAGCCGGTCCGTCCAGGCGAAGAACTCCTCGTGGCTCGCCAGGTCGTCCAGGTGGAGGACGGGGACGCCCCCCGGTCCGCCGAGCGCGGTGCGCAGCCGGGCGGTGAAGGTGCTCTTGCCCGAGCCCGCGTGCCCGTCCACGGCGATCAGCCGCACCGGCCCCAGGGAGGGCGGGAGCGTGCGCAGGGTCCGGGCCAGCCGGTCGAGATCGTCCACGTGGCCAGCGTACGCAGACCGGCCGCGCCGGTCGGCGGGCGGCCGGGCACCGGTGACATCGGCGGGCCGGTGGGCCGGGCAGCCGGTGGGCCGGAGGGATGGAGGGATGGGGCGGCGGGGCAGAGCGGGGCATAACGGTGGACTGTCGGGGTCCGTGACGGACCGCCGGGGTGACCGGCGGGACCGGGACGGGCGCGGACCCTGGCCGGGATCTGCCGTTCCGGAGATAGTGACCAGCGTCGGGATCAGCTTCGACCACTCGGCGCCCCGCGCCGATGACAAGGGGGAACACATGGCCACTTCGCGCCGAACCGTGCTCTGCGCCGCGATCGGGACCCTCGCGGGGGCGGGTGCGCTCACATCGGGCCCCGCCGCCGCCCTGTCCGCCCCGGCGGCCGGGACACCGCGCACCGCGCCCGTGGACAACCGCTTCTGGAGTTCGTACGGCGACTGGCGCCGCGGCACGGCGGACGGGGTGCGTACGGTGGTGCACGGCGCGCGCCCCGCGGTGGTGATCGCCCGCCCGGCCGGGGTGCTGGACCACACCGACCCGCACACCGGGCGGACCGACTCCTGGGAGTACGCCACCTGGACCTCGCCCGTCCACCGGGTGGGGACGCCCGCGACCGAGGTCATCCCCTCCTGGAACGCCCACACCCCGCCAGGCACCTGGCTCCAGACGGAGCTGAGCTGCGAGTACGCCGACGGGAGCTGGACCCCGTGGTACGTCATGGGCCGCTGGGCCCTCGGCGACGCCGACATCCGGCGCACCTCCCTGGACGGCCAGCGCGACGGCAGGACGAGCGTCTGGACGGACACGCTCGCCGTCGACGACCCGGCCGCCGGGGTACGGCTGGTCGCCTACCGGCTGCGGCTCACCCTCTTCCGCAGGCCCGGCACCCGGCTCACGCCGGTCGTCCGGCGGGCCGGGGCCATGGCGTCCGACGTCCCGGACCGGTTCACGGTGCCCGCCTCCGTACCGGAGCACGCCCGGGAGCTGATCGTCCCCCGGTACTCGCAGAACACCCATATCGGCCAGTACCCGGAGTACGACAACGGGGGAGAGGCGTGGTGCAGCCCCACGTCCTCGCAGATGATCGTCGAGTACTGGGGGCGGCGCCCGTCGGCGGCGGACCTCTCCTGGGTCGACCCCGCCTTCGCCGACCCCCAGGTCTGCCACGCGGCCCGGTTCACCTACGACTACGCGTACGAGGGCTGCGGCAACTGGCCCTTCAACGCCGCCTACGCCGCGAGCTACCGGGGGATGAACGCCGTGGTCACCCGGCTCGGCTCGCTGACGGACGCGGAACGGCTGGTACGGGCCGGAATCCCGCTGATCACCTCGCAGTCCTTCCGGCAGGACGAGCTGACCGGCGCGGGCTACGGCACCGCGGGGCATCTGATGACCGTGATCGGCTTCACACCCGAGGGCGATGTGATCGCCAACGACCCCGCGTCGCCCAGCAATGAGGCCGTACGACGGGTCTACCGGCGCCGGGAGTGGGAGAACATCTGGCTCCGCACCAAGCGCTACACGGCCACCGGGAAGGTCGCGTCCGGCAGCGGCGGGGTCTGCTACCTCTACTGGCCGCAGCACCCCACGGGCGCCCAGCGCCGGGCCCTCGCGGCCGTCGGGGTCCGCTGACGGGTCCGCGTGCCCGGGGCCGGGGAGTGACGGGGGAGGCGGGAGTGACCGATGTCTCTCCCCGAGGGGCCCGGGTCGCTGGCACTGTGGTGGGGTCACCGGCGCTCCTCTCCGGTGGCCCCGCCCTCTCGAACGAACGAGCACGATCATGACCGCATCCGCGCACCCGGCCCCGCTCGCCGCAGCCTCCGCCTCCGCCCGCCCCCGGACCGGCGGCCCCGACGACCGCCGCTCCGAACTGGTCGAGCAGATCGCCGGCTGGGCGCTGGCCGTGGTGCTCGCGATGCTGGTCACCCGGCTCGGTCTGCTCTAGGGCTGCCCGTGCGTCCCGGGCCTTCGGCGCGGGCCCGCGGGCCCGCGCCGGACCGCCTCCGCCCTCTGCCATACTGCGGAGATCCTGTGTCCCGTTGAGATGAGACAAGGGTCGGAATTGCCTGAGGACCTGACTGAGGGCCCGCCTGACGACATCCGGCGCGCCACGGCCGAGCAGCCCCGGGGCCGCCGTGCCGAACTCATCGCGGTCGGGCGGAAGTTGTTCGCCCACACCCCCTACGACGCCCTGTCCATGGACGACATCGCCCGTCAGGCAGGCGTCGCGAAGGGGCTGATCTACTACTACTTCGCCAGTAAACGGGGTTATTACCTCGCCATTGTCGAGGATTCCGTGGCCGGTCTGGTCTCCCGCGCCCGGGATCGTACGGAACTGCCGGGCGCCGAACGGGTCCGGCGCACCGTGGACGGATATCTGCGCTACGCCCAGAACAACGGGGCGGCATTCCGCACCATCACCTCCGGCGGGGTCGGATTCGATCCCGAGGTGCAGTCGCTCAGGGATTCCGTGCGGGAGGAACTGACCGCCGCCATCGCCGAAGGCGCCTATGGCACCCGGGAGATTCCCCCGACGGCGCGGCTCGCCCTCGTCGGCTGGCTCGGCTCCGTGGAACAGATCGCCCTGGAGTGGCTCGCCCACCCGGCGGAACCCGGCCGTGAGCAGGTCTGCGAACTGCTCACCCGGCTGCTGGCGGCGACCCTTGCGACGGTCGGCGAATTCGAGCCGGGCTGTCCGTGCCCGCCGCTGGAGGGGATCGCGCCGCCGGTGCCGAAGGCCCTTCCGGGAGTTCTCCTGCTCTAGGTTCCCTCCCCGGGTTCCTTCCATAGGTCTGGACCATTTTCGGTTCGCGGGAACCGGAAGGGAAAGCGGTGGTGAATTCGGGTCCGCCCCCGGAATCCCCGCTGCCACCGCCCTCCCGTCGAACAGACAATCGGCATGTGAGGTACGGAAAGCAGATTTCCGCACTTCACCCGTGACGGGGGTCCGATGATCGGGCATACTCGACGCGCCACCGCAACAGTTCTGCCGTCCTGCCGCGATCCGGCGGTACGGCCCGGCGGTACGGCGGAATGTCCGGCGAGGCGCGCCAACACCCTTGAGCGCGTGCCGCCCACAGCCCGACAGGGAGGAGAGCGCCGCAATGTCCGACCGCGTCCCGCAGCCGGTGGACCGTCAGCTGCCGACGGAGGAATCCCAGCAACTCGTCTCGCTCGTACGGGACATCGCCCATCGGGAGATCGCCCCCCGCGCCGCCGAGGAGGAGGAAGCGGGCCGTTTTCCCCGCGAGGTCTTCACCCTGCTCTCCGGCTCCGGACTGCTCGGGCTGCCCTACGCCACCGAGTTCGGCGGCGGGGAACAGCCCTACGAGGTCTACCTCCAGGTCCTGGAGGAACTGGCCGCGGCCCGGCTGACGGTGGGCCTCGGCGCCAGTGTGCACACCCTCGCCTGCCACGCCCTGGCCGGATACGGCAGCAAGGAGCAGCAGGCCGAGTGGCTGCCCGACATGCTCGGCGGCGGGCTCCTCGGCGCCTACTGCCTCTCCGAGCCCGCCGCCGGATCGGACGCGGCCTCGCTGCGCACCCGGGCCGTCCGCGACGGCGAGGACTGGGTGATCACCGGCACCAAGGCATGGATCACCCATGGCGGTGTGGCCGATTTCTATACGGTGCTCGCCCGCAGCGGCGGCGAGGGCTCCCGGGGGATCACCGCCTTCCTCGTCCCCGGTGACGCTCCCGGGCTGACGGCCGCCGCGCCCGAGAAGAAGATGGGGATGAAGGGCTCGCCCACCGCCCAGCTCCACTTCGACGGGGTCCGGGTCCCGGACACCCGCCGGATCGGCGAGGAGGGGCAGGGCTTCACGATCGCGCTCTCCGCGCTGGACTCCGGACGGCTGGGCATCGCCGCCTGCGCCGTCGGTATCGCGCAGGCGGCCCTGGACGAGGCGCTGGCCTACGCCGCCGGGCGCCGCCAGTTCGGCCGGCCCATCGCCGACTTCCAGGGGCTGCGGTTCCTGCTCGCGGACATGGCCACCCGGATCGAGGCGGGGCGCTCCCTCTGTCTGGCCGCGGCCCGGCGGCGGGACCAGGGGCTCCCGTTCTCCCGCGAGGCGGCCATGGCCAAGCTCTTCTGCACGGACGCCGCGATGTCCGTGACCGTCGACGCCGTCCAGGTGCTCGGCGGCTACGGCTACACCGCGGACTTCCCCGTGGAGCGTCTGATGCGCGAGGCCAAGGTGCTCCAGATCGTGGAGGGCACCAACCAGATCCAGCGGATGGTCGTCGCCCGCCATCTGCTCGGGCCCGAGGCGGGTCCCGGCCGCTGACGCCCCGGCCGCTCCCATGCGTCAGGCCGTACCCCCGGGGAGCCGGGGGTACGGCCTGACGCATGGGTCGAGGTGCGGACCCGGGCGGCCCGTCGGCCGTCCGTCCCGCGCGCCGAGGGTCGGGCGTGAACCGGCCGTACGCGACGACCGCCGCCCACCGGTCCGTCCGGGGCGCGGAGGGTCAGGCGGCGTGCCTGCGCAGCGGGCGCGAGCCCGGGCCGCCCACGTGGGAGAACGGCTGCATCCGCCAGTCGAGCCCCTGAGGCAGCGTCAGGAGCAGCCCCATGTCCTGCTCCTGGACGCCCTCGCCGTCCTCGGCGGGACGCGCCTGCGTCGCCGGCCGGCCGGTCCCGGCGCACACGGTCAGCCCGAAGGGGTTCCACGGAGTGGGGCACAGCGCGTGCTCGGGGAGGATGTCCTCATCCGTGAGCAGGGCGATCGGACGATCGCAGTCCGGGCAGACCACCCGGTACATCTCGAATGTGTCGTACGCGTCGAACTCCTCGACCCCGTCCGGCTCGGCCGGATCAAGAGGCTCCGATGCGATACGGATATTCCTGACATTCTGCATGGGTTCTCCCCCTCGGGTGGGCCAACCGGGCTCATGTGGCCTCGACCACAGCAAGCACTTCCCATCGAGATCGGCAGGTAACCGTCGGGTTACGGCCTGAAGGCCATGACTTCTGTGGCGTTCGTCACATGTCCGCCCCCGGGTGGCATACGAAGCCCTCTCCCGCTGTGCCGGAAGGCGCTCCGGCCCTTAAGTTGATCCACATGGAGGACCTGGATCGTCAGATCGTTGAATTGCTCGTCCGGGACGGGCGCATGAGCTACACCGACCTCGGCAAGGCCACCGGCCTGTCCACGTCGGCGGTGCACCAGCGGGTCCGCCGGCTGGAGCAGCGCGGAGTCATCCGCGGCTACGCGGCCGTCGTCGACCCGGAGGCGGTCGGGCTGCCGCTCACCGCGTTCATCTCGGTCAAGCCCTTCGACCCCAGCGCCCCCGACGACATCGCCGAACGGCTCGCCGACGTCCCCGAGATCGAGGCGTGCCACAGCGTCGCCGGGGACGAGAACTACATCCTCAAGGTGCGTGTCGCCACCCCCCTGGAGCTGGAGCACCTGCTCAGCCGGATCCGCTCGCTGGCCGGGGTCTCCTCCCGCACCACCGTCGTCCTCTCCACGCCCTACGAGGCCCGCCCGCCGCGCATCTGAGCCCCGGCGGGGGTGCGGAGGCGCGGCTGAGCCCCTGCCCGGGGGCGCGGGGCCACGACCTAGGCTGGTGGCCATGACCGAGAGCACCGCCCTCCCCGGCGAGCACCGCACCACGCTGCTGCGCGGTGGAGAAGTCCACAGCCCCGCCGACCCCTTCGCCACCGCGATGGTGGTCGAACGGGGGCATGTCGCCTGGGTCGGCTCCGAGGGGGCGGCCGACGCCTTCGCGGCCGGGGTGGACGAGATCGTCGACCTGGACGGGGCGCTGGTGACCCCGGCGTTCACCGACGCCCATGTGCACACCACGGCCACCGGTCTCGCGCTCACCGGCCTCGATCTCTCCGGCGCCGTGAGCCTCGCCGACGCCCTCGCCCGGCTGCGCGCGTACAGCGCCGGGCACCCCCGGGACCAGGTGCTGCTCGGCCACGGCTGGGACGCCGCCCGCTGGCCGGAGCGGCGCCACCCCACCCGCGCCGAGCTGGACGGGGCCGCGGGCGGGCGCCCCCTCTACCTCACCCGGATCGATGTCCACTCGGCCGTGGTCACCACCGCGCTGCTCGACCGGGTGCCCCAGGTCGCCGCCCTGCGCGGCCACCACCCCGACGGGCCCCTCACCGACGCCGCCCACCACGCCGTACGGGCCGCCGCGTACGCCGCCGTCACCCCCGGACAGCGCGAGGCGGCCCAGCGGGCGGCCCTGGAGCGCGCGGCGTCCCTCGGCATCGGCACCGTCCACGAGTGCGCCGGGCCCGAGATCTCCAGCGAGGACGACCTCACCGGTCTGCTGTCGCTCGCCGCCGCTGGCCCCGGTCCGCGGGTCGTCGGCTACTGGGCCGAGCAGGTCACCGACGCGAAGGGGGCCCGCCGGGTCCGGGAGCTGGGCGCCCTGGGCGCCGCGGGCGATCTCTTCGTGGACGGCTCCCTCGGCTCGCACACCGCCTGCCTCCACCACCCGTACGCGGACGCGGGGCACACCGGTGTCGCCCATATCGACGCGGACGCCGTCGCCGCCCATGTCGCCGTCTGCACCGAGGAAGGGCTCCAGGCCGGTTTCCACGCCATCGGGGACGCCGCCCTCACCGCCGTCGTCGAGGGGGTACGGGCCGCCGCCGACACCGTCGGCCTCGCCCGGGTGCGCGCCGCCCGGCACCGGGTCGAGCACGCCGAGATGCTGACCTCCGGGCATGTCGCGGCCTTCGCCGAACTGGGGCTCACCGCCTCCGTCCAGCCCGCGTTCGACGCCTTCTGGGGCGGCGACGAGGGGATGTACGCGGAGCGGCTGGGCGTGGACCGTGCCCGCACGCTCAACCCGTACGCGGCGCTGCTGCGCGCCGGAGTGCCACTGGCGCTGGGTTCGGACGCCCCGGTGACCCCGCTGGACCCCTGGGGCGCGGTCCGCGCCGCGGCGTTCCACCGCACCCCGGAGCACCGGATCTCGGTCCGGGCCGCCTTCACCGCCCACACCCGGGGCGGCTGGCGGGCCACCGGCCGCGACGACGCCGGGGTGCTGGTCCCCGGCGCGCCCGCCGACTACGCCGTGTGGCGCACCGGTGAGCTGATCGTGCAGGCCCCCGACGACCGGGTGGCCCGCTGGTCCACCGATCCGCGCTCCGGCACCCCGGGGCTGCCCGACCTCACCCCGGGGACCGAACTGCCGGTCTGTCTGCGGACGGTGGTCGCCGGGCAGACCATCTGGACAAACGGGATGTGATGGGGCTGAACGGGTGACGTCCTGACCTTTCCTGCTTGGAGCCGGTTTCTGGAGTGCTCGGCCGCGACCTGCGGATCTTCTTCGGGGAAACGGTCGAATTGGGCAAACCGCGCAGACCGCACGACTGTTGACATGGAGCGCCCGGTGGCCGGTAGGTTCGGCCGGGTCCACCACAGGACGTCCGACCGGCGGACCTCCGCGCCCTCGTCGAACGCCGCTGGGCCATGGGGCCGTGCGCCGCACCGGGGTACGGCCACTGGGAGCCAGGCCCAGCGACCGCGCGCCGGGGACGAGGGAAGGCTCTTGCCGGGCGGCAGGTGCGACCCGGACGGGGTCCGGCGTTCAGTAGACAACGGCTCTCGGTCGACCCGCAGCCAGCGGGTTCCAGGTCGGCCCGAAGGAGGCCGGACCCCTCCGCGCACCGGCCGCCCGCTGCGGGCGGCCGCCCCCCTCCCCTTTCCGTCCGCCTCTCCGCCCGTCCTTCCGTCCCTCCCGCCGCTCCCTTTGCCCTTCCCGCCGTCCCGGCCGTCCCCGCTCCGGGTCGCACCCCCGTGCCGCGGGTCGGCGGGGCCGTGTGCCCGTGCCGCCGCCCCGGTGCTCCCGTCGATCGCTAAGGTGGTCCCTGTGCACGGACATCAAAGGGGCCAGCAGTGAACGACGGCGCTAGGGACAGCGAAGCCCAGGGGAAGCGGTACGGGCCGCTCGGCAGATCCTTGGTGATCATCCCTACCTACAACGAGGCCGAGAACATCGAGGCGATCGTCTCCCGGGTGCGGAGCGCGGTGCCCGACGTGGACGTCCTCGTCGCCGACGACAACAGCCCCGACGGCACCGGCAAGATCGCCGATGAACTGGCCGCCGGCGACGACCAGGTGCATGTACTGCACCGCAAGGGCAAGGAAGGGCTGGGGGCCGCCTATCTCGCCGGTTTCGCCTGGGGTCTCGAACACGACTACGGCGTACTGATCGAGATGGACGCCGACGGCTCCCACCAGCCCGAGGAACTGCCCCGGCTGCTCACCGCGCTCAAGAACGCCGATCTCGTCCTCGGCTCCCGCTGGGTCCCCGGCGGCCGGGTGGTCAACTGGCCCAAGTCCCGCGAGATCCTCTCCCGGGGCGGCAGCACCTACTCGCGGCTCTTCCTCGGACTCTCCATCCGCGATGTCACCGGCGGCTTCCGTGCCTTCCGGGCCGAGACCCTGCGCGGCCTCGGACTGGATCAGGTGACCTCCCAGGGCTACTGCTTCCAGGTCGACCTGGCCCGCCGGGCCGTCGCCGCGGGCTACCAGGTCGTGGAGGTCCCGATCACCTTCGTCGAGCGCGAGCACGGCGACTCCAAGATGAACCGCGACATCGCCATCGAGGCGCTGTGGCGGGTGGCCGGATGGGGCGTCTCGGACCGCGCCGGCCGGCTGCGGGGCCGCTCCACCCCCTGACGACGCTTTCCCGGGCGTCCAGGCACACTGGGAGCATGACGACCGGTGCCATGCCCCCGCCCGCTTCCGGCCCCCGGCGCTCACGCGCCCGCGCCTTCCTGCCCCTCGGTGTCGCCGCCTGGCTGGTTCTGGAGATCTGGCTGCTGACCCTGGTGGGGAGGGAGGCCGGGGGACTGGCCGTGGTGGCCCTGCTGCTCGGCGGGGCGCTCGTCGGCGGCGCGCTGGTGAAGCGGGCCGGGCGCCGGGCCTTCGACCGGCTCGCCGAGACCGTCCAGCGCCAGCAGGCGGGCAAGCCCCCGGTCGAGAACGGGAGCGGCGGCCACGGCTTCCTGATGCTCAGCGGGCTGCTGCTGATGCTGCCCGGCCTGATCTCCGACGCGGTGGGGCTGCTTCTGCTGCTCCCGCCGGTGCGCTCCCTGGTGAAGCGCACCGCCGAGCGCTCCCTGGAGCGCCGGGTGCGCGCGGCGGCTCCCGGCCTCCAGGACGTCTTCCAGCAGGCCCAGCAGGCCCGGATGCGCCGACCGGACGGAAAGGTCGTCCAGGGCGAGGTGATCCGCCCGGACGGCACCCCCGGCGACGCGTCCAGGCACTCCTCCGGCCCCGAGGGCCCGAGGCCGCCGCTGACCCCCTGATCCCGGAGCCCGCCCGGCGCGGGCGCACACCACAGAGCCGCGGGCCGGTCCGCACCCAGGGGTGCGGACCGGCCCGCGGCTCTGATCGCTGATCGCTCCGGGGCGCGCGGCCCCTTACGCTGACTTCCTGCTGTCCCGCGGATGCACGGCGATGTTCATGGCACCGGAGCGCAGGACCGCCAGCCGCTCGGCCAGCACTTCCTCCAGCTCCTCGCGGGTACGCCGCTCCATGAGCATGTCCCAGTGCGTGCGCGCGGGCTTGCCCTTCTTCTCCTCGGGGCCGTCCCCGTCCACCAGGAGTGCCTGGGCGCCGCACGCCTTGCACTCCCACTCCGGCGGAATCTCCGCCTCGACCGAGAACGGCATCTCAAAACGATGTCCGTTCTGGCATGCGTACTCCACCGCCTGGCGCGGGGCCAGATCGATGCCGCGGTCCGTCTCGTAGCTGGTAACCACGAGGCGCGTGCCGCGGAGAGCTCGCTCACTCATGAATCGTGCCTCCCGGGCTTGTCGCCCACAGGACAGGTGTCGCTGTCGTCGTCATCCGGTCAACGTCCGGTCGGCCGTAAAGATTCCCGTTCCGGGTCATGCGTCGCCCGTCGTGCCGCTGCTTTCCCAAGGTTGGGGTACCCACCAGTGCCCGGTTTGTCACATCTGACAGAAAGTGTCACCCACGGATTCCACTTCCCCCCTGTGCGCAGTAACGGTCCGCCTGGCAGGCCAAACGCGTACACTACCGGCCTTTCGCTGCACGGTCTAAATCCGGTCCGGTACGGGGTTGCCCGCGGCGGCCACCGCACGCTGTACGGGCACCCGTGCGAGCAGGGCGAAGCCGATGCCGAAAAAGATCACGAGAGACCCGATCGCGTCGCGATAACTCCCGGTCAACTGGTACGCGAGCCCGAAGAACAGCGGCCCCAGCCAGCTCAGCCCCCGGTCGCTCAGCTCATAGGCGGCGAAGTACTCGGCCTCCTTGCCCCGGGGGACGAGATGGGAGAAGAGCGACCGCGACAGGGCCTGGCTGCCGCCCAGCACCAGCCCGATCATCGCCGCCAGCGCGTAGAACCACGGGGCGGAGCCCGCCGGGAGCGCGAACCCGGCGAGGAGGATCGCCGTCCACACCGCCAGGGAGCCCAGCAGCGTCCGCTTCGTACCGTGGGACCGGGCCAGCCGGGCCATGAGCAGCGCTCCGGCCACCGCGAGGACCTGCACCAGCAGCACCGCCGTGATCAGCGTCGTCTGGTCGAGGCCCAGCTCCTCGGAGCCGTAGACCGACGCCTGGGAGATCACCGTCTGGACGCCGTCGTTGTAGAAGAGATACGCCAGCAGGAACGAGAGGGTCAGCGGATGGCGGCGCATGTCCCGGAGCGTCGCCACGAGCTGCCGCAGCCCCCCGCCGCCCGCTCCGGCGGCGGGGGACGGGGCGGCCCGGTCCCGCAGCCGTCGCAGCGGCACCACCGTGAACGCGCCCCACCACAGCCCCGCCGACGCCAGCGCGATCCGCACCGCCTCCCCCTCGGAGAGCCCGAAGCGCTCGTGACCGGTGTAGAGCACCAGATCGACGACGAGGACGAGCGCGCCCGCCGTGTAGCCGAAGGCCCAGCCCCGGGAGGAGACGGCGTCCCGTTCCCCGGGCGCCGCGATCTCCGGCAGATAGGCGTTGTAGACCACCATCGACACGGCGAGTGCCGCGTTGGCCACGATCAGCAGCAGCGCGCCCAGCAGATAGCGTTCGCCGCTGACGAGGAACAGCCCCGTCGTCGCCGCGGCCCCCGTGTACGCGGCGGCGGCCAGCAGCGGCTTTCTGCGGCCGGTGCGGTCCGCCCAGGCCCCCGCAAGCGGCATGAGCACCACCGCGAGCAGCACGGAGGCGGAGACCGCGTAGGCGAAGAGGGAGCCCGCCCGCACCGGGACGCCCAGCGGGTGGACATAGCCGTCGGCGTCGGCGGCGGCCTTCGCCACCGAGGTCAGATACGGCCCCAGGAAGACCGTGACGACGCTCGTCGAATAGACGGAGCAGGCGAAGTCGTAGAAGTACCAGCCCCGTTGCTCCCGTCTCCGGTCGCCGTCCGCGCCGGTCGCCGCGTCCGTGGTCTCGGCGGCCATCCGTGCCTCCCCCTCGCTCGGCGCGGGCGGCCCGGGGAGCGCGCCGGGGCCGTTCACGGTCAGACCCAGGCGCCCCGCTCGGTCAGCACCGCGCGCAGCGTCTCCAGATGATCGGTCATGATGCCATCCACGCCGAGGTCGAGCAGAGCCCTCATCCTGTCCGGCTCGTTCACGGTCCACACATGCACCTGGAGCCCGCGCGCACGCGCCTGGCGGACGAAGCGCCGGTCCACCACGCGCACGCCGTAGCGGGACTCGGGCACCTGGACGCAGACGGCGCCCGCGCGCACCGCCGCCGGGAGCCCGAGCGACCGCAGCCGCAGCCCCGCCACTCCCCGCATGCCGTACGACGTCGCCAGACGGGGGCCCGCGAGCCGGGCGGCGCGGGCCACCCGCGCCTCCGAGAACGAGCCCACGCAGATCCGTTCCCAGGCGTCCGCCCGGCGCAGCAGCTCCACCAGCGGCGCCACGGCGGAATCCGCCTTCACATCGACGTTCCACCGGGCTCCGGGGAACTCCGCCAGTAGCTCCTCGAAGAGCGGCAGCGGCTCCCGGCCCCCGACCCGGGCCCGCCGCACCTGCTCCCACGGCAGCCGGTCCAGCCGTCCGCGCGCGTCCGTGACCCGGTCCAGCGTGGTGTCGTGGAAGGCCACGAGCCGGCCGTCCGCGGTGGTGTGGACATCTGTCTCGAAATAGCGGTAGCCGAGACGGGCCGCGCGCCGGAAGGCCGCGGCCGTGTTCTCGATGCCGTCGGCCGCGCCGCCGCGGTGGGCGAACGGCAGCGGCCCGGGGTGGGTCAGAAAGGGGTGGAGTGGGTGGGGTGCGCGGGTCACCGTCGCAGTATCGCGCGCGCCGCCCGGACGGCTGCCGTGCCGCGCACCGCGTCGGCCGTGCCGCGGTTCACGGGGCCGCGCTCCGCCCGGTGTCCGCTGTCCGCTGTGCGCTGTTCCGCGTCGCCCCGCTCCGCTGTGCCCGGCTCCGCTGTGCCTCGCTCCGCGTTGCCCGAGGCGACGACCCGGCTGCCGCCGTCCCCCTCGGGCACGGCCGAGATCCGCAGCCCGAGCTGCGCCAGCGGGCCGATGGCCAGCGCGTAGACCACCGTACCGACGCCGACCGAACCGCCGAGGAGGAAGCCGCTCGCCACCACGGCCACCTCAAGTCCCGTACGCACCAGCCGGATCGAGTATCCGGTGAGCCGGTGCAGCCCGGTCATCAGACCGTCGCGCGGGCCGGGGCCGAAGCGGGCGGCGATGTACAGACCGGTGGCGAGCCCGTTGAGCACCACTCCGGCGACCATCAGCGGAATCCGGACGGCGAGCCCGGTCACCTCCGGGAGCAGCGCGAGCGAGACGTCCATCGCCAGTCCGATGACGAGCACGTTGGAGACGGTGCCGAGGCCGGGCCGCTGGCGCAGCGGTATCCACGCGAGCAGCACCACGACGCCCAGGAGGGTCGTCATCAGACCGATGGAGAGACCGGTCAGCTCGGAGAGGCCCTGGTGCAGCACGTTCCAGGGCTCCAGGCCGAGCCCGGCGCGCACCAGCAGCGCCGAGCTGAATCCGTACAGGACCAGACCGGCGTAGAGCTGGAGGAGCCTGCGGGGCAGCCGCCGGGAGGCCGTTCCCCGGACGCCCGCGCCGGTGTCCGTGTCCGTGCCGGTGGCCGGGGTCGCGGCGGCGGTCCTCCGTGGCCCGGTCGCCGCTCCGCTCGCTGTGCCGGGCCGGGCGGACGCTCCGTGCCCGCCCCGCTCGCCCTGCTCGGAGGCGGGTCCGGCGGGTTCGTCGGTGGGTTCGATCGATCCTCTGGACACGGTCGTGGTCCCCTCTGGCGATTCTGGACTGGCTCATGACACTCTGTGGCTATGGAATGGTTGGCAACCATGGCCAATCCGGGGAAGGTGGACTGATTTATATGGCCCAATGGACCTCTGCGGTGGGAGCGGCCCAGCTCGCCCGGCAACTCCAGTCCCAGCAGCAGCGCCCCGCGGGCCCCGGCACCCGTAAGCCGCCCGCCTATCGCGCGCTCGCCGACGGGGTGCGGCTGCTCGTCCTCGAAGGGCGCATCCCGGTCGCCGCCCGGCTGCCCGCCGAGCGTGAGCTGGCCCTCTCCCTCTCGGTCAGCCGCACCACCGTGGCCGCCGCCTACGAGGCACTGCGCACCGAGGGCTTCCTCGAATCCCGCAGGGGCGCGGGGAGCTGGACCGCCGTACCGGCGGGGAATCCGCTGCCCGCCCGCGGGCTGGAGCCGCTGCCGCCCGAATCGCTCGGCTCGATGATCGACCTGGGCTGCGCCGCGCTGCCCGCGCCGGAGCCCTGGCTCACCCGCAGCATCCAGGGGGCGCTGGAGGAGCTGCCGCCGTACGCGCACACCCACGGCGACTACCCGGCCGGTATCCCCGTGCTCCGCCGGATGCTCGCCGACCGCTACACCGAGCGCGGCATCCCCACCATGCCCGAGCAGATCATGGTCACCACCGGCGCGATGGGCGCCATGGACGCCCTCTGCCATCTCTTCGCCGGGCGCGGGGAGCGGATCGCGGTGGAGTCACCCTCGTACGCGAACATCCTCCAGTTGATGCGCGAGGCCGGGGCCCGGCTGGTCCCCGTGGCCATGGAACCGGGGCTCGCGGGCTGGGACCTGACCCGCTGGCGCCAGGTGCTGCGGGACGCCGCGCCCCGGCTGGCGTATGTCGTCGCCGACTTCCACAACCCCACCGGGGCCCTCGCCGACGAGGAGCGCCGCCGGGCCGTCGTCGACGCGGCGCGCTCGGCCGGGACGGTCCTGGTCGTGGACGAGACGATGGCCGAACTCCATCTGGAGTCCGGCCTCGACCTGCCCCGGCCGGTCTGCGCCTTCGACCCGGCGGGTTCCACGGTGGTGACCGTGGGGTCGGCGAGCAAGGCGTTCTGGGCGGGGCTGCGGATCGGCTGGGTACGGGCCGCCCCCGATGTGATCCGCTCCCTGGTGGCCGCCCGGGCCTACGCCGACCTCGGCACCCCCGTCCTGGAGCAGCTCGGCGTGCACTGGCTGATGCGGACGGGCGGCTGGGAGGAGGCGGTCTCCGCCCGCCGCGAGCAGGCCCGGCAGAACCGGGACGCCTTGG
Organism: Streptomyces clavuligerus; assembly: GCF_005519465.1. Taxonomy (NCBI): domain Bacteria; kingdom Bacillati; phylum Actinomycetota; class Actinomycetes; order Kitasatosporales; family Streptomycetaceae; genus Streptomyces; species Streptomyces clavuligerus. The sequence goes on from NZ_CP027858.1 coordinate 5,894,269, forward strand.
TGGCGGCGGTCCGCCGGGAGCTGCCGGAGTGGGAGTTCGCCGTGCCGTCCGGCGGTCTGACGCTCTGGGTGCGGACCGGGGGGCTGTCGGGTTCGCGCCTCGCCGAGGTCGGCGAACGGGTGGGGGTACGGGTGCCCTCGGGGCCGCGCTTCGGTGTCGACGGGGCTTTCGAGGGCTTTGTCCGGCTGCCTTTCACGGTCGCGGGGCCGGTCGCCGACGAGGCCGCCGCCCGGCTCGCCGCCGCCGCCGAGCTGGTCGAGACGGGAGCGTCGACAGGGGCGGAGACGCCCCGGACCTTCGTGGCCTGACCCCGTCTTTTTTCGGACAGTCCCGGGGGCGTCAGCCTCCGGACGTCGGCGGTCGGCTCCCTGACGTCCGTTTTCAGCCGTCGGCTCCCGGTCGTGGGCCGTCGGCCGCATCGGCTGCGGGTCGTCGGCCATGGATCGCCGTCCACGGGGTGTCGGGCATCAGCCGTCGGCCGTCGCCGGTGCCCCGGTCAGCTCCCGCGTGCCCGCTCCGTCGCCCGCCCCGGTCTTCTCGAACGAGAGCTGTGCCGCCCGGCGGGCGCGGGACGGACCCTCCCCGCCGCCCTGCCGCTCCGGCAGCAGCTCCAGTACCGCCTGCCGGTGCGCCTCCTCCGTGGCGTCCTCGTACGGGTCGGGGGTGGCCGGGACCTGGAGCCTGAGCACCGGCCCGGTGCCCAGGCGCACATAGCCGCGCCCCGGGGGCACGTCCGGCGCGGGCGTCGTGTTCGGGGCGGCCCCGAGGACGGCCGTCACCTCGTCCGCCCCGGTGGCCCCGAGCGCCACCCGGGCGCGGGTGTGCGTCCGTACCGTCTCGCTCAGCGCGTCCAGCGCGTCGTACTGCTCCGCCACCACGACCGTCACCGAGGCCGCCCGGCCGTGCCGCAGTGGCACCTGGAGCAGGGTCTGCGGATCGGTGTGCCCGTCGGCCGCCGCGAGATGTCCGAGGACGGCGGGCCGGTCGAGGAGAATCCACAGCGGGCGCCGGGTGTCCTCGGGCGCGGGCCGCCCCGCCTGCCGGGCGCGGTTCATGGAGATCAGCCGCCGCTCGGTCTCGTGCGCCGCCCACTCCAGGCTGCTCAGCGCCCCGGCCAGGCCGCACTCGACCGCGAGCACCCCCGTACGCCCGCTCAGGCAGGTGTACTCGCCGGTGCCGCTGCCCTCCACGATCAGGACGTCGCCGTCCGGCAGCGCCTGGAGGGCGATCGACCGCAGCAGGGTGGTGGTGCCCGCGCCGGGGCCGCCGACGGCCAGCAGATGCGGTTCGGTGGAACGGGGGCCCGTGCGCCAGATGACGGGGGAGGCGTCCCAGGTGTCCGCGGCGTCCTCCGCCGCCTCCGCCGCTGCCACCGTCACCGGGACGGTGCGCTGCACCGCGTCCGCGTCGGTGAAGCCGAGGACCGTCTCCCCGGGCGCGGTGACGAAACGCTGTGCCGCGATGGCGGTGGAGAGCGCGGGCAGTACCCGCATCAGCAGTCGGTTCCCCTCCTCGTCCCAGCGGAAGCGGTACTCCCGGCCCCGGCCCGACTTGGCGTGCAGCACCTGTTCGATCCGGGCCCGGGACGCGGCCTCCCCGTCGGTGAAGTACGCGGGGTAGACGATCCGCAGTTCGGCCAGGCGTCCGCTGTCGTCGAACACGGGGTCGTGGAGGGCGGCGGTCCACGAGCCGCCGTGCGCGTACAGCGGGGCCGGGTCGTCGGGGACCGAGAAGTACGGCACCAGCGCCTCGTACAGCGACTGGAGCCGGGCGGCCTCCGCCGGGCCGGGGCCGGTCCGTGCCGGGGCGCGCTCCCGCCCCGCCCAGGCCGCCGCCGCCATCACCGCGATCAGGGCGAGCACCGGGCCGAGCGGTACGAGCGCGACCCCCATGACGCACCCCGCGACCAGCAGCAGGGTGGGGCCGCGCCGGTCCTTCGGGGTCGCGGACCAGCTCTGCCGGGCCTTTCCGGCCAGTCTGCGCACCCCCCGGGCGACCGTGATCAGTGGCTGGAAGACATCGGCGGCGCCATCGGCCGCATTGCGGGTCAGCTCCAGACCGCGGGCGAGCCGGTCCCTTCCGAGCCGGATTCTCCCGGTACCGCTCTTCTCGGACTCGTCCCTTCCGGGTTTGGCCTTCCGCCACGGGGCCTTTCCGAGCTGGGCCTTTCCGCCGCGCAACATGCGGGGGAGCGGTCGCCGGGCCACATCGGTCTCCTGGATGGTCGTGTCGTTGTCGTTCCACCGGCACCGGTGACTGGGGCACCGCTACGGATGCCGGTCACCGGTGCCGGTGGCGTTGCTGTCGGAATCGCACCGCCCCAACGGCGCTGTCAGAACTTGATGCCGCCGAGCAGGCTGGCGAGGCTCTGTGTGCCCGCGTCGATGCTGGGGGCGATCGCGGTGCCCGCGAGGAAGAAGCCGAAGAGTGCGCAGGCGACGGCGTGGGATGCCTTGAGCCCGCCCTTGCGGAAGAAGAGGAAGACGATGATCGCGAGAAGGACCACGCCCGAGATGGAGAGGACCATGAGCTTTTCTCCTGGGTGAGGGGACAGTCACCATCAGTACTTCCAGCCTCACAGGTAGCACCCGTGCGAGGAAAGGTGCAAACGAGTGAAAATCTCTATAAATCGCTGAAGTGGGGCAGAGGGTTCGCCCCTGCGGGGGTCCCGCGGACGGAGCAGCCGGCCGCCGGGGCCCGGCCGGAACGGGCTCCGGCGGCCCGCCCGGGGCGGTGCGCCGGGACCGCCGGGCACCCGGGGCGGCGCCTCCCGCGGCTGCCCGGGACCGCCGTGCGGCAGGGCGGCCCCGCCCGCCCGGGAGCCTCCGTACGGGCCCCGCGGGGCGGTCGAGCCCCCGGGGCGGCCGGGCGGGCAGTAACCTGTCCCGGTTCACTCGTACGGCTGTTCCCGCCGTGCGCGTCCCAGGTCAACGCGGTACACCTCAAACCGGCGAAAGGCGGACCACCTGATGAGCGAGGTCCCGGACCCCGAAGTCATCGAGCTCGCGACCAAGGTCTTCGACCTCGCCCGCCAGGGTGAGGCGGAGAAGCTGGCCGCGTACATCGACGCCGGTGTCCCCGCCGATCTCACCAACGATCGCGGGGACACCCTGGTGATGCTCGCCGCCTACCACGGGCACACGGCCGCGGTCGAGACCCTGCTCGCGCGTGGCGCGGACCCCGACCGTCCCAACGACCGCGGTCAGACCCCCCTCGCGGGAGCCGTCTTCAAGGGGGAGGACGCCGTCGTGCGGGCGCTGCTCGCCGGTGGCGCCGATCCGGCGGCCGGAACGCCCTCCGCCGTGGATACCGCGCGGATGTTCGGGAAGACGGAGCTTCTGGAGCTGTTCGGCAGTAGCTGACGGTCACCCGGGCCTCCCGTCCGGTAACCGTCGCGTGCCGAGGAATCCGGCGCCCGCAGTACACCGATCTCCCATCGGACCACCATGTGCGCCCCCGCCAAAGGGCGTCGTAAATGTGGTCGCGGTGGCGATATGGGTGGGTCATGATGACGTACGGCCCTGTCCCGGACATCACCGGGAGTTCCCCTGGGGTCACCGACGAGAGGCAGGAAAATGCTCACCACCAAGCGCATGACGCAGACGACGACGCTCCGCCCCATCGGCCGGCGCGCGGCCTAGGCATCACCAGTCCCCGGTTGCGTCGAGAGCTTGATGTGAGGCTTTCCCCATGTTCGATCCAGTCATAGCGCCGAGCGGTACCCTGCTCGGTCTGCTCCAGAGGGGCCGCGGAGACGGCACGTTGCACGCGCTCGCCGCGCCACGCGACGAGGCGCTCGCCGCCCTCAACCACTGCGTGCTGAACGACCCCCGTCACGACTGGCAGGTCGAGAACCGCTCCCTGTACTACGCACGCCTGTATCTGGACCTCCACGGCGGTCTGGAAGCGATCGAACGGCATGTGTGCGACCCCGACGACCACCTCGACACCGACGAGAACCGGACCGGCCTCGCGCTCGCGGTCCTCGGGCACCTCGCCGCCTACGGTCGCGCGGACGCCCTCGCGCTGCTGCGCCGCTACGCCGCCACCGGGTCCAACTGGGCCTGGGCACTCGACGAGCTGGCCCTGCGCGACGACGACTCCGGGCTGCGCTCGCTGGCCCGCCCGGTCCTCGACCGCTTCCCGGACACCCCGGAGGGCGAGGCCGAGCTGGCGGCCACCGTGCGGGACGCCTTCGAGCCCCGGCCGTGGCGGCTGTGGGCCGAGGACCCGCGCCCGTCCGTCGGTGCCCGGGTGCGCGCGGCCCAGGAGGCCGGTTCCTTCGACCGCTGGCAGCGGCAGCTCCGGCCCAGCGGCCCCCGTCCGGGCTGGAGTGTCCAGGCCGTGTTCGACTGGGCTGACCAGGGACTGGAGCGGGGGACTCCGCTCCATGTGCCCGCCGCCCGCTGTCTGTCGGCCGTCGCCGGGTCCGAGGACCGCGATGCCATCGTCACGGTGGCCCGCGAGGGGTCCGACGGCGCGCGCTGCGCCGCCCTGCACTATCTCGCCCAGATCTCCGACCCCGTCGTCCTCGACCTCGTCGAACGGGCCGTCGACACCGGCTCGCCGGTCGTCGCCGAGGCCGCCGTCTCCGCGTTCGAGCGCATGTGCGGTGACGAGGCCGTCGCCCGCGCCCGCGGCTGGGTGCACCGGTCCGACGCCCTCGGCGTGTCCGCGGCGGGCGTCCTCGCCTGCCGGGGCGGCGCCGGTGACGACCGGCTCGTCCTCGGCGCCCTGCGGGAGACCGTGCGGATCCAGGGGCCCGACGCGCCGCCGCTGTGGACCCTCGTGGACGGCGCCGGACGCCTCGGCATCGGCTGCGCCGCCCCCGTGCTGCGCCATGTCTACCGCGAGACCACCTCGTCCCATCTGCGGGGCCGCGCAGCCCGCGCGCTCGCCGCCACCGACACCTCCTTCGCCACCGGCTTCGCCGTCGAATGCCTGTGGGACTGCGAGGAGACCACCCGGGAAGTGGCCGCGCTCCACGCGGAGACCGGCGATGTCCGGGTCGCGGAGCGCCTGCGCAGACTGGCCGCCGACCCCGCCGAGGAGGCCGAGGTCCAGACCGCCGTGCGCAGCAGGATCGGCCCCGACCGCCCGGTCTGACCGCGCCGCCCCGGGGCCCGGGGCACCCGCCCCGCCCGCTCGTGGCGCCGCCCCGCCCGCCGCCCGCCGGACTCCGTACCGCCCGGTCGCGCCCGGTTCGTCCGGTCTGTCCGCTCCGTCCGGCGGGACAGTGTGCGGCCGGGCGGTGCCCGGGCCCCGTGGACATCCGTCCGGGGGCGGCCCGTTCCCGCCGTACGGATACGGACCGGCCGGGTTGCGCGCCGGGGTGCCGCGCGGGCCGGTGCCGCCCTGGCCTGCGCGCGTCACGGCGCGGTCCGCTCCGGGGGCGGCGCGTGTCCCGTCGGCCGGGCTCGTTGCGCGTCGCGGGACGTCGGAGAAACGCAGATCTGCGCGTCCGGCGTCGGCGCTGCCGACGCGGCCGGGCCGGTACCCGGGGCCCGCCCCGCGGTCGGTCGGCACGGGCCTGTGACCGCTCCACGGCGCCGCACGGCGCCCCGCCCCGGCAGCCCTCAGCCCGTCTGCGCCGCCCCGCTTTCTTGCGCCGCCTCGGCCCCGCCTCGGCCCCGCCCCGGGCTCGGACGGCGGCCGTCCGAGCGCCCTCGACACCGTCCGTACGTCCACGACCGGCGCGGGGTCCACGACCGGCGCGGGGTCCCTGGGCGGTGCGCGCGGAACGGTCGGCTCCACCCCCGCCGGGCCGCGCGGCTCACGGCCCTGCGGGACCCCTCCTGCCAGAATGGCGCCATGAACGGCGGGCGCTGGGAGTTCTGGATCGACCGGGGCGGCACCTTCACCGACATCGTGGGCAGACGGCCCGACGGGCGGCTCGTCACCCGCAAGCTCCTCTCATACGACCCCGAGCGCTACCCGGACGCCGCCGTCGCCGGGATTCGGCTACTGCTGGATCTCGCGCCGGACGCGCCGATCCCCGCCGACCGCGTCTCCCGCGTCACCATGGGCACCACCGTCGCCACCAACGCCCTGCTGGAGCGGCGCGGCGAACCCACCGTCCTCGTTGTCACCGAGGGCTTCGCGGACGCGCTGCGCATCGCCTACCAGAACCGCCCCCGGATCTTCGACCGCCATATCGTCCTTCCCGAAGCCGTGTACGAACGGGTCGTCGAGGTCCCCGAACGCGTCGGGGCCCGGGGGGAGACCGTCCGCCCGCTCGACCTCGCCACCGTCACCGAACGCCTCGCCGCGGCCCGCGCGGACGGCTTCCGCAGCGCCGCCGTCGTCCTGGTGCACGGCTATCGCCACCCCGCCCACGAACGCCGTGTCGCCGCGGCCGCCCGGGAGCTGGGCTTCACCCAGATCAGCTGCTCCCACGAGGTCAGCCCGCTGATCAAACTCGTGCCCCGGGGCGACACCACCGTCGTCGACGCCTACCTCTCGCCGGTGCTGCGCCGCTACGTCGACTCCCTCGCCGCCGAACTCGACGGCATCCGGCTGCTGTTCATGCAGTCCAACGGAGGGCTGCGCGAGGCCTCCCACTTCCGTGGCAAGGACGCCGTGCTCTCCGGCCCCGCGGGCGGCGTCGTCGGCATGGCCCGTACCGCCGCCCGGGCCGGGTACCACCGGGTCATCGGCTTCGACATGGGCGGGACCTCCACCGATGTCTCCCACTACGCGGGGGAGTTCGAACGCGAACCGGGCACCGAGATCGCCGGTGTGCGGATGCGCGCCCCCATGCTGAACATCCACACCGTCGCCGCGGGCGGCGGCTCCGTCCTCCACTTCGACGGCCGCCGCTACCGGGTGGGGCCCGACTCCGCGGGCGCCGACCCCGGACCCGCCTGCTACCGGCGCGGCGGACCGCTCACCGTGACCGACGCCAACGTGATGCTGGGCCGCATCCAGCCCGCCCACTTCCCCGCCGTCTTCGGGCCGGGCGGCGATCAGCCGCTCGACAGCGGGACGGTACGGCTCCGCTTCGCCGCACTCGCCCGCCGGGTGGCCCGGGAGAGCGGGGCCGAGCGCACCCCCGAGGAGGTCGCGGCGGGCTTCCTGGAGATCGCCGTCCTCCATATGGCCAACGCCGTCAAGAAGATCTCCGTACAGCGCGGCCATGACATCACCCGCTACGCGCTCACCTCCTTCGGCGGGGCGGGCGGGCAGCACGCCTGCGCGGTCGCGGACGCCCTCGGGATCGACACCGTGATCGTGCCGCCGCTCGCCGGGGTGCTCTCCGCCCACGGCATCGGGCTCGCGGACGCCACCGCCCTGCGGGAACGGTCCGTGGAGGCCGAACTGACCGGGGCGACGGCCGACCGGGTGCACGCGCTCTGCGCCGAACTCGCCGACGGAGTCCGCGCCGAACTGCGCGCGGACGACATCCCCGACACCGCGATCACGACCCGGGCCCGGGTGCTGCTGCGCTACGCGGGCACCGACGCGCCCCTGACCGTCCCCCTGGACACCGCCCCCGCCATGCGGGACGCCTTCGTCGCGGCCCACCGCGTCCGCTACGCGTTCACCATGGAGAAACCGGTGGTGGTGGAGGCGGTGACGGTGGAGGCCACGGGTGCGGCGGCAGGTCCGGGCGAGGAAGGCGTCCAGGCCGCGGACGGCCGCGGTGAGGGTGGCCGTGGTGCGGGTGGCGGACAACCGGGCCCTGCGGCCGACGGCGCGGACCACCCGGGCCACGGCGCGGGCCCGGCGGAGGACGGCGGCACCGGCCACGATCCGGCCGTGTCGGCCCCGTCCCGCGGTCATGGTCCGGCCGCGCCGCCCCCGCCCCACGACCGGGTGACGATGTTCACCGACGGCGCCCACCGGGACATCCCCTTGTACCGCCGGGCCGACCTCCGCCCCGGGGACACGGTCGACGGCCCCGCGATCGTCGCCGAGCCCGATGCCACCACCGTCGTGGACCCCGGCTGGAGCGCCCGTGTCCACCCGGCGGGTCATCTGCTGCTGACCCGGGCCGTCCCCCGCCCCTCCCGGGTGGCCGTCGGCACCGAGGCCGACCCCGTCCTCCTGGAGGTGTTCAACAGCCTCTTCATGGCGATCGCCGAACAGATGGGCGTCCGGCTGGAGAGCACCGCGCACTCCGTCAACATCAAGGAACGCCTCGACTTCTCCTGTGCCCTCTTCGACTCCGAGGGCCGTCTGATCGCCAACGCGCCCCACATCCCCGTCCACCTCGGCTCCATGGGAGAGTCGATCAAGGAGGTGCTGCGCCGCCGCCGGGCCGCCGGAGAACTGCGACCGGGGGACGTCTACGCCGTCAACGACCCGTATCACGGTGGTACGCATCTGCCCGATGTGACGGTGGTGACGCCCGTGTTCGACGAGGGGGCCGAGGGGGACGAGGGGAAAGGGGAGGGCGGGGGAGGGCTGCGCTTCCTCGTCGCCTCCCGGGGACACCACGCCGAGATCGGCGGCATCACCCCCGGCTCGATGCCCGCCTTCAGCCGCACCGTCGACGAGGAGGGCGTCCTCTTCGACAACTGGCTCCTGGTCCGTGACGGCCGCTTCCGGGAACGCGAGACCCGCGCCCTGCTCACCGGCGCCGTCCACCCCTCCCGCGCCCCCGACGTCAACCTCGCCGATCTGCGGGCCCAGATCGCCGCCAACGAGAAGGGCGTCGAGGAACTGCGCCGGATGACCGACCGGTTCGGACTGGACGTGGTGCACGCCTATATGCGCCATGTACGGGACAACGCCGAGGAGTCCGTCCGCCGTATCGTGGCCGGGCTGAGCGACGGCGCGTACGCCTACGAGACCGACGGCGGCGCGGTTATCCGGGTCGCCCTGCGGGTCGACCGGGAGGCGCGCGGCGCCGTCGTCGACTTCACCGGCACCTCGCCCCAGCGCCCCGGCAACGACAACGCCCCCACCTCCGTGGTGACGGCGGCCGTCCTCTATGTCTTCCGCACCCTCGTCGGCGAGGACATCCCGCTCAACAGCGGCTGCCTGGAGCCCCTGGAGGTCCGCGTGCCCGCAGGCTCCATGCTCGCCCCCGTCCACCCCGCCGCCACCGTCGCGGGCAATGTCGAGACCTCCCAGGCCGTCACCGGCGCGCTCTACGCGGCCCTCGGGGTCCAGGCCGAGGGCTCCGGCACCATGAACAACGTCACCTTCGGCAATGACACGGTGCAGTACTACGAGACCGTCGCCAGCGGCTCCGGCGCGGGCGCGGACTTCGACGGCACGGACGCCGTCCAGACCCATATGACCAACTCCCGGCTGACCGACCCCGAAGTCCTGGAGTGGCGTTTTCCGGTGCGTGTGGAGGCGTTCTCCATCCGCGGCGGCAGCGGCGGCCGGGGGCGCCGCCACGGCGGCGACGGAGTGGTCCGCAGACTCCGCTTCCTGGCACCCATGACCGTCGCCCTGCTCACCGGCCACCGCCGGATGCCCCCGTACGGCCTCGCGGGCGGTCTGCCCGGGGCCCTCGGCCACAACTCGGTCGAACACCCCGACGGCAGCGTCACCCACCTCGCCGGGGTCGACTCGGTGGACGTCGCCCCGGGCGATGTCCTGGTGATCGTCACCCCCGGCGGGGGCGGCTACGGCCCGCCCGGGTACTGATCCGGCGCCCCACCGCCACCGAGGGCCGGCAGCGGTGCGGCGGGTGCCCGGCGACCGGTCGCGGACGCGCATCAGCCGAGCGGGACGAAACGCAGCGGGGTCCCCGGGGGCGCCTGCGCCGCCGCCGGGAGGTCCCGTGCGTCGACGACGGCGATCACCGGATATCCGCCGGTCGTCGGATGGTCCGCGAGAAAGACCACCGGGCGGCCGTCCGGCGGCACCTGCACCGCACCCAGCACCATCCCCTCACTGGGCAGCTCCTCGCCGCGCGCCCGCGCCAGCGCCGGGCCCTCGGTCCGCAGCCCGATCCGATTGCCCGCCGCAGCCACCCGGTAGCCGCCGGAGACGAACGTCCGCAGCGCCTCCCCGGTGAACCAGTCGGCACGCGGACCGAACCGCACCCGCAGCACCAGCTCCCCCGGCGGCGCGGGCCAGGGCAGCGCACCGTCGGTCCGCGCGGGCACCCCGGACGGCGGCCCGAGCGGCAGCACCGTCCCGTCCGTGACCGGCGGGGGACCGAGCCCGGAGAGCAGATCCGTGGAGCGGCTGCCCAGCACCGGGGCGACGGCTATGCCTCCGGCGAGGGCCACATAGCCGCGCACCCCGGACACCGCCCGGCCGACATCGAGCAGGGCGCCCGCCGGTACCCGCACCGGCGCCCCCCACGCCGCCGGGCGTCCGTCGACCCGCACCGGCCCGTGCGCCCCGCCGACCGCGACGGTCACCGCCCGCCGCGGCCGGAGCGCACAGCCCGTGAGGGTGGTCTCCAGCACCGCGGCGCCCGGATCATTGCCCACCAGCCGGTTGGCGAGAGCGGCGGCCGGAAGGTCGAGCGCCCCCGAGCACGGCACCCCGAGATGGGCGTGGCCGGGCCGCCCCCGGTCCTGCACGGTGGTCAGCGCCCCCGCCCGGACGACCACGACGGCCCGGTCGCTCACTCCGCCCCCGTCTCCGCCACGAACCGCACCCGCGTCCCCGGCGACAGCAGCGCCGCGGGCTCCCGCTCCGGGTTCCACAGCTCCCGCTCCGTCCGGCCGATCAGCCGCCAGCCGCCGGGCGACGACCGGGGATAGACACCCGTGTACGGACCGGCGAGCCCCAGCGAGCCCGCCGGGACCGAGGTGCGCGGCGTGGCCCGGCGTGGCACCGCGTACCGCTCCGGCAGCCCCGTCAGATAGCCGAAACCGGGCGCGAACCCGCAGAAGGCGACCCGGAACTCGACCGCCGTGTGCATCGCCGCCACCTCCTCCTCCGCCACCTTCCACACCGCCGCGACCTCCGCCAGATCGGGCCCGTCGTAGCGCACCGGGATCTCGACCACCCGCTCATCCCGCCGGGCGAGCGGCGGTATCTCCCAGCGGGCCAGCTCCTGTGCGAACCGCCGGGGGGTGTCGAGCCCGTCGAGCAGCACGGTGCACGCGGCGGGCACGATCTCCCGTACGGCGGGCAGCGTCCCCGCCGCGCGCCGCCGCAGCAACTCGGCGTGGAACGCCCCCGCCTCCGCTCCGTCGGCCAGCTCCACCAGCAGGGCCCGTTCGCCGACGGGCAGCGCTCTGAGGCTCATACGAAGGGCTCCACCCGCACGCCCACCGACTCCAGCTCCCGGCGCACCCGCCGGGCCAGCGACACCGCTCCCGGGGTGTCGCCGTGCAGACAGAGCGAACGGGCCCGCACCGGCACCGGCTCACCGGAGTGCGCGGCGACCGTCCCGAACCGGGCCATGCCGACGGAGCGCTCGACCACCGCCGCCGGATCGGTGATCACCGCCCCCTCCTCCCGCCGGGGCACCAGCCTGCCGTCGGCGGTGTACCCCCGGTCCGCGAACGCCTCGGCGACCACCGGCAGCCCCGCCTCCTCCGCCAGGGTGTGCAGCCGGGACCCGGGCAGCCCCAGCAGCGGCAGCCGCTCGCCCGACAGCAGCACCCCCTCGACCACGGCGGCGGCCTGCTCCTCGTCATGGACCACCCGGTTGTACAGCGCGCCGTGCGGTTTGACGTACGAGACCCGCGATCCCGCCGCCCGGGCGAAGATCTGCAACGCCCCTATCTGATAGGCGATCTCGGCCGCCAGCTCCTCCCCGGGCACCTCCATGGACCGCCGCCCGAATCCGGCGAGGTCGCGGTACGACACCTGGGCTCCGATCCGCACCGAGCGCTCGGCCGCCAGTCGGCAGACCCGCCGCATGGTGACCGCGTCCCCCGCGTGAAAGCCGCAGGCCACATTGGCGCTGGTGACGACGGAGAGCAGTTCCGCGTCCTCGGTCAGCCGCCAGCGGCCGAAGCCCTCGCCCAGATCCGCGTTGAGATCGATGGACGCCCGGGTCACCGCTGCCGTCTCCGACGGCCGCACCGATGCGGTCCGGTACGCGGCCCGATACGCGGTCACAGCAGTTCCCTGCCCCGGGTCTCGGGCAGCCCCCACAGCGCCACCACCGCCAGGCCGTAGCCCACGGCCCCCAGCGCCAGCGCGCCGCCCACCCCCCAGCTCTCGGAGAGAAAGCCCACGAGCGTCGGCAGGAACGCCCCCACCGCACGGCCGCTGTTGTACGTGAACCCCTGACCGGTGCCGCGCAGCTCCGCCGGGTACAACTCGCTGAGGAAGGAGCCGAAACCGCTGAAGATCGCCGACATGCAGAAGCCGAGCGGGAAGCCGAGGACGAGCAGCACTCCGTCGGCACCCTCCGGTATCTGGGCGTACGCCAGCACCCCGAAGGCCGAGAGCACCGCGAAGAGGGCGATGTTCCGTTTGCGGCCGATGAGATCGGTGAGATAGCCGCCCGTGAGATAGCCGATGAAGGCCCCGGATATCAGGAAGGCGAGATAGCCGCCGGTACCCACGACCGAGAGGCCCCGCTCGTCCTTCAGATAGGTCGGTACCCAGGTGGCCAGCGTGTAGTAGCCGCCCTGCACCCCGGTGGAGAGCAGGGTGGCGAAGAGCGTGGTGCGCAGCAGACCCCGCTGGAAGATGGCGCCGAAGGAGCCGCGCTCGGCGCTGGCGGCCCGCCGTGCGGCGGCCTCGGGGGCGTCACGGACATGGCGCCGGACATAGATGACCAGCAGCGCCGGGAGGGCGCCCGTCCAGAACATCACCCGCCAGGCGATGTCGTCGTCCAGGAAGTGGAACACCAGCGTATAGACGAGCACGGCGAGCCCCCAGCCGGCCGCCCACGCGCTCTGCACCGCCCCGAGGGTGCGGCCCCGGTGCTTCGCCGAGGCGTACTCGGCGACCAGGATCGCGCCGACGGCCCACTCCCCGCCGAAGCCGAGGCCCTGGAGGGCGCGGAAGACCAGCAGCGTCTCGTAGTTGGGCGCGAAGCCGCAGGCGACGGTGAAGACCGCGTAGGTGATCACCGTGGCCATCAGGGCCTTCACCCGGCCGATCCGGTCGGCGAGGATGCCCGCGAGCGCGCCGCCCACGGCCGAGACCACCAGGGTCACGGTGGTGAGCAGCCCGGTCTGTCCGTTGTCGAGGCTGAAGTACGCGGATATGGCCACCATGGAGAGTGGCAGCGTGAAGTAGTCGTAGGAGTCGAGGGCATAGCCTCCGAACGCGCCCCCGAAGGCCCGTCGGCCCCGTGGGCCGAGCGCCCTCAGCCAGGCGAACGCCCCGGTGTCCTCGTGCGGCGCGCCGGTGTCCGGCTCCGTCTTGGTCGTGCTCATCTGCACCTCGCAGAAGGGGAGATGGTGCCGCCGGCCCATGCCGTGGGAGAGATGTGCGGTCGTTTCAACGTAGGGGATTGTTCAACGATCCGACAAGGGGCGTGTGGGCTCGTTCCCCCTTCTAGGATGGAGACCGTGCGCCGGTTTGGACCGGCGGCGACAACCAAGGGAGTGCCGTGAGGACGACGGAGCCGGGCGCCACGGACCACACGGGGGGGCTCGGCGAACTGGCCGGGGACCGAGCGCTGTTGGGGCGCACCAGCACGGTGGAGCGGGTCGCGGACATTCTCCGCACCCGGATCGCCGAAGGGTACTTCCAGCCCGGGGAACGGCTCTCCGAGGAGGCCATCGGCAAGGCCCTCGGCGTCTCCCGCAACACCCTGAGGGAGTCCTTCCGGCTGCTGACGCACGAGCGGCTGCTCATCCACCGGCTCAACCGGGGGGTGTTCGTCCGGAAACTCGCGGTCCAGGACGTCATCGACATCTACCGCACCCGCCTCCTGGTCGAATGCGCCGTCGTCCATGACCTCGGCGAGCCGCCCTACCCTCTCGACGGGCTCGACGGCGCCGTCGACGGCGGCGAGCGGGCCGCGCTCGAACAGGACTGGAAGGGCGTCTCCACCGCCAACATCCACTTCCACCGCGAACTCGTCGCCCTCGCCGGGAGCGCCCGCACCGACGAGCTGATGCGCGGAGTCCTCGCGGAGCTGCGCCTCGCCTTCCACGTGGTCGACGATCCGCGCGGACTGCACCAGCCCTACCTCGTCCGCAACCGAGCCATCCTGGAGGCCCTGCGCTCGGGGGACAGGACCGACGCCGAACGGCTGCTCGCCCAGTACCTCGACGACTCGCGGGCCCAGATGGTGGAGACCTACGCCCATCTGGTCGTGGAGGAGGACGTCTGAGGCGCGCTCCGGGGATCGCGGAGCGGCCCGACCGCTCGACTTCGGCAGTCGATATATCTCCCTATGGCGGTTGAATCGCCTATAAGCGTGTGAAGTGGTGTGAATAGGTGGTGCAGGAGCGGCGCGGGCCTCAGGTCCCCGCTGCGGGGCGAGCCATCCGGCGGGTCCGGGGGAGGCGCGGGACGGCGGGGCCGGGGTGCCCCGGGGACCGGTCGGCCGCCGTTTCGACCGTTGTCAGTGCGAGGACCTAATCTGTGCAACGTGACTTCGCCTGCCTCGCCGGACCTCGTTCCGCCCCAGCTCAGCGCGGGGCCGCGCCCCGCACCGGGCCCGGCCGCCGACGAGGGGCTGGCACGGCGGCTGCGCGCGCTCGCCTGCACCGCGCCGCTGCACGACCTGGACACGCGCAAGGCGAATCTCGCCGGTGAGTACTCGGTCTACGCGATGGCGGAGGTCGCCCTCGCCGCCATCGACCTCGTCACCCTCCACATGGACTTCGACACCGGCGCCGACCACGATCAGGTCGTCGCCCGGCTGATACCCCGGGTCGCGGCCCAGGCCCCCGGCCGCCCCGCCGCCGAACACGAGCGGGTCGCCCGCTGGGTCCTGGAGAACCTGATCAACGTCGGCAGTGTCGACCGCGGCTTCCGCGCCGTCTACGGCACCTTCGGCCCCGACGGCGTCTACACCCGGCGGGACTACGACTTCAAGCTGGTCGAGGAGGTCCCCGGCCACGGCGGCGCGGTCTATCTCCGGACGACCGACGAGGCGGTCAACGTCCTGGTGGGAGCCCTCGACACCGATGTCACCAGCGCGCAGATCGCCGCCGAGGTCAAGCTGGAGATCCTCGTCAGCCGGGGCAGGCTGGCCGACGCCCAGCTCGCCGCCGAGCAGGCCCGCTACCGCACCGTGCAGTACGCGGAGACCCTGCGTCGCACCCTGGAGGCCACCCGGCGCAACGTCCGCGCGGTCGACTGGCTGAACACCGTCCCGGACATGATCGCCGAAGCGCTCGACCACGTCGCCGACCGCTACCGCCACGAGAACGCGATCCTGACCAACATCCGCCGGGCGCGCGACGAGATGGAGACCGCGTCCGACCCGAAGACGGCCGAGCACAAGCGCCGCGCCGCCGAGCTGGTCGACATCGTCAAGGACTGCATACGCCGCCACACCCAGCTCCAGTCCCGGCTGCTGGAGGCGGGTCCCCTCTTCCGCGCCGAGCAGGACCGGCAGGCGTTCGCCCGGCCCTCCGCGCGCACCGGCCTCGACCTCTACGGCCAGCTCGTCGCCCCCGTGCTGCCGCTCCCCCTGGAGTCCGCGATCCGGGTCACCGACGCGTTCTTCGCCCGGGGCACCGGCCCGCGCACCCCGTCGGCGGTCCGCGTCGGGGACCTGGTGGAACTGCTGCTGACCCCGCCCGTGGAGCGCGAACACCTGGGCGCGGAGATGCCCGAGCCCGATCTGATCGCCACCCCCGACGACAGCCGTTTCACCGAGGAACAGCTCGCGAGCGCCATGGAGCTGCTGACCCTGGAGCACGACGCCCCCCGCAGACTCTCCGGGCTGCTGGCCGAGGCGCGCCGCCGCGACCCCGACCTGCCCTACCTGGTGGCACTCCTCGCCGTCCACGCGGCCAGCCCCCCGGTCGGCACCGCCTACCGGCAGGGCGAGGAGCGCCTGCTCTTCGCCGTCGACGACGGCACCGAGCTGGACGACCACGAGTTCGGCGGAGCCGATCTGATCGTGGGCACCGCACTGCTGGACGCGGTGGGCATGGCCGCGGACCGTACGGAGGGCGCATGACCGCCCGGCCGCGCTCGTACCGCCGGGCCGGGGACCGTCCGCGCCCCGGTGGCACGGCCCGCGCGCGACGCCGTCCCGCGCCGCCGCACCGCCCGGCGCGGGCCCTGGACGCAGCCGCCCCGACCCGCGTCCGTGTTCGTCCGGGCCCGCACAGCCCGGCCCGCGGCGGCCCCCGCGCCGGACGAGTGGCCCACGACGCACCGGGTTCCCAGGCCGCACGAGCCGACTGCGCCGCACCGTCCGCCCGCGTCGGTCGCACCGCCCCGGCCGCCCGCACCGCAGGGCGCGGGCCGTCCGCCCCGCCACTCCCATCCGTTCCGCCACACCGACACCACCGCGACGAGGAGCCGAACCCGTGACCGACCCGCACGCCGAGCGCGACCCCTGGCGTGACCCGGCCACCGCCGAGGCATCCGCGGGAAGCCCCGGAACGGCCCCCGCCGCCCGGCTGACCCCGGCCGACGCGGCCGACGCCGCCCGGCTGGTCTCCTTCGGACTCCAGCCGAAACTCCTCCCGGCCCGCGACGCCGAATACGCCGATCTGCTCCGCCGCTACCGCGAGGACACCCCCTTCGCCCGGCTCGCCGACGCCGTCGCCACCGGCCTCGGTCTCGTCGTCCTGGAGGTGTCGCCCCGCGCCGGCATGGCCCTGGCGGCCGGTGAGGACTCCGTCTTCGCCGTCCGCATGGGCGACTACGCCCGCCGCGCGTCCGCCGACTCCGCCGACCGCTTTCTGCACGGCCTGGCCCATCTCGCGGTCGCCGCCATGGCCTTCCCCCGCCCCGAGGACCTCGCCGACGACGGCTACATCGGCCGGATCACCGTCAACGGCGTCGACGCCTTCGTCCGCCAGGCGTGCCGCCGGCTCGAAGAGCGCGCGGCCGAGGACGGCGAGAACACCGACCCCACCTCCGGCGCCCCCGGACTGGAGGCCGCCTGGCGGGTCTACGCCCGCCGCAGCGCCACCGGCGCCACCAAGGACGCCCGGCGCCTCGCCGGGTCCACCACCGGCATCGTCGGCAAGGCCGTCGTCTTCCTCACCGACTCCGGCTTCCTCCAGCGCACCGGGGACGACGCCGGAGGCACGTACCGCACCACCGCGCGCTACCAGCTCCAGGTCCGCGATCTGGCGGGCGGCGCCGCCATGGCCGAACTGCTCGAACTCGGCGTCGTCCCGGTCAGCGACGGCACCGCGACCCTGCTGCCGCCGCCCGACGGCGACGACCTGGAGCTGGCCGCCGACGCCGGGCTCCCGTTCCACGCCTGACCGCACCACCGGCCACCGCCGCACCGGACCGGTCACCGCCGACCGCCCCCGTACCGACCGCCCGATCTTCCCATCACGAGAGTCCGCCGCCATGTACGAGCTGTCCCGCGTCCGCCTCTACTCGATCGGGCCCGCCGGTGCGCGCTACGCCGACACCGTGCTGGACCTGCGCGGAGTCGGCGAACCGGTGCCGAACCCCGCCCCGGCGCAGGCGGAGTTCTTCGCGGCGGAGCCGGTGGGTCCGCCCCGCCGCCCCGCCCCCGCGGGCGTCCTCTTCCTGGAGAACGGCGGCGGCAAGTCCGTCCTGCTGAAGCTGATCTTCTCCGTGATGCTGCCCGGCCACCGCAACACCCTCGGCGGCGCCAGCTCCGGCGTCCTGCGCAAGTTCCTTCTCGCCGACGACTGCGGCCATGTCGCCCTGGAGTGGCAGCACACCCTCACCGGCGAACTGGTCGTCGTCGGCAAGGTCAGCGAGTGGCGGGGCCGCCAGGTCTCCAATGACCCCCGCAAGTTCGCGGAGGCGTGGTACTCCTTCCGCCCCGGCCCCGGGCTGAGCCTCGACTCCCTGCCCGTCGCGGAGTCCACCGCCGTCCGCCCGTCCGCCGAAGGCTCCTCCGGGGCCCAGGGCCGACGCCGCACCATGAAGGGCTTCCGCGACGCGATCACCGAGGCGGGCAAGTTCTACCCGCACCTCGACGTCGTCTGGGAGGAGATCCACGACCGCTGGAACGAGCACCTCGGCGAGCTGGGCCTCGACCCCGAACTCTTCCGCTACCAGCGTGAGATGAACGCCGACGAGGGCGAGGCCGCCGGCCTCTTCGCGGTCAAGAAGGACTCCGACTTCACCGATCTGCTGCTGCGCGCCGTCACCGACACCCGGGACACCGACGGCCTCGCCGACCTCGTCAGCGGCTTCGGCAACAAGCTCGGCCGCCGGGCGGAGCTGACCGCCGAACGCGACTTCACCGCCGGTTCCGTCGATCTGCTCGGCCGTATCGTGGAGGCCGCCGAGTCCCGCGCCCGCGCCCGGGAGGTCCACACCGGCGCCGAGCGGCGCACCCGCGCCCTGGCCCGCAGGCTCGCCGTCCGCGCCGCGGCCGAGCGGACCCGCGCCGCCGACCTCGCCCAGCAGGTCACCGCAGCCGCCCACACCGTCACCGCGGCCGACCACAGCCGGGGACGCAGCGCGCTCGTCGCCGCCGAACTGGCCTACCGGCACGCCTCACTCGCCCTGACCGCCGGGGAGAAGGGAGCCGCGGCCCAGCGCCGTGAGCTGATCGAGGCCCGCACCCTCCACTCCGCCTGGCAGGCGGCCGAAGCCGTGCTCCGCCACCGCGCCGCCGGTGACCGCTCCGCCCGGGTCGCCGCCGCGATCCGCGAGGCCGAGCGGGACGCGGCCCCCGCCCTCGCCGCCCGTGCCCGTGCCGCCGCCGACCTCGTCCGCGCCCTGCACTCGGCGGCCGAGGGCGGGGAACGCCTCGCCCAGGAGCAGGAGGAACGCTCCGCCGTGCTCCAGCAGGCGGGGGAGGCGGCCCACCGTGACGCCACCGCCGCCGCCACCGGGGCGCAGCGCGCCCGCAGCGAGTCGGGCCACCTCCGGCAGCGCCTCGCGGAGGTGGAGCAGGAGACCGCCGAAGCGGTCCGCGCGGGCTGGCTCGACGACACCGCACCCGACGCCGACCCCGCCCGCGCCGCGCTCGCCGCGAGCGACGCGGAGAAGACAGCCGTCGCCGCCTGGGACACCGCCCGCGAGGCGGCCCGGGTCACCGCCGAGCGGTCCAGGGAGGCCACCGCCGCCGAGTCCCGCGCCGAGCTGACCGCGGCGCGCGCCGCCGACGCCGCCCAGGCCGCCGACCAGGCGTACGAGGCCGAGCACCGTGCCGCCGCCGCCATCGCCGCCGAACCGCGCCTGGCCGAACTGCTCAGCCTTCCCGAACCCGAACCCGAACCCGAATCCGGCCCCGCTCACGGCTCCGGTACCGGCCCCGCCGCCGCGCGCCCGCCGAAGCGCGGCCCGGTGGCGGCCGAGCACCGCCGCCGGGCCGTGCACATCCGGGTTGACGAGCTTCCGGCGGCGGAAGAGCCCTTC
Organism: Streptomyces clavuligerus; assembly: GCF_005519465.1. NCBI lineage: Bacteria > Bacillati > Actinomycetota > Actinomycetes > Kitasatosporales > Streptomycetaceae > Streptomyces > Streptomyces clavuligerus. The sequence continues at coordinate 5,913,598 of NZ_CP027858.1, forward strand.
CCCGCCGACGGGAACTCCGCGGCGGTGTCGCGGAAACGCAGCCCGGTCGCGGCGGAGGACCGGCCCCGCGCCGTCCACGCCCGGATCGACGCCACACCGCCCCCGGCCCCGCCCGCCGAGGCGGATGCTCCGGTCGTGGACTCCACCGGCTCCCAGGCCGCCGCTGGACCGGGCACCGCTTCCGCTGAGTCCGTTTCCCGGTCCGCCGACCCGCACGTCCCGGCTGCGGCTTCCACCGGCTCCGGGACCACCGCCGTTCCGGGCGCCTCCGGCGAGTCCGCTTCTGTGGTCCCGGGCCTCTCCGCCGAAGCATGCGCCGATGGCCCGTCCGCCGAGGCGCACCCCCCGGCCGCCCCGTCGCCGGGGAGCACCGGACCCCGCGCGGGCTCCACGACCGCCGCGTCCACGTCCTGGCAGGACACCGCGTCCACGTCCCGGCCGGACGCCCGCACACCCGCCACCGGCACGGCCGCCTCGGGCACCGCCACCGCCGACCGCCTGTCCACTGGCGCGTACCCTCCGGCTGCCGCCGCGCCGGAGGCCCGCGGCCACGGGCACGCCACGCGTTCCACGACCGCCGCGCCCACGCCCCGGCCGGACACCAGCGTTCCGGGCACCGGCACGGCGGACTCCGCCCCCGTTGCCGCCGCCACGCACTCCCCGGCCGGCACTCCGCCGGAGAGCCGGGGTCACGGACCTCGCACGGGCTCCACGACCGCCGGAACGGCCGGCGTACCGGGCCCTCGCACGGCAACCGCCGCGCCCACGTCCCCGCAGGACACCCGCGTTCCGGGCACCGGCACGGCCGACCCGGGCATCGCCCCCGCCGGGCCCGGCCCCGCCGTCGAGGCATGCGCCGACGACCCGTTCGCAGGGACGCCCGCACGCACCCGGCGCGCCCCGCTCTCCGCCGAGGAGTTCGACCGCGGCGCCGACGACCTGCGCGAGCTGCTGGACGAGTGCGTGACCACCGCCGAGCGCCAGCTCTTCGACCTGCGCACCGCGGCGGCCGACGACGCCCGGATTCTCGGCGCCCTCGGCGACGGCGGGCTGCTGCCGCCGGGGCCCGATGTGCTGGCGGCCGTCGAGTTCCTGGGCGAGCACGGCATCCCCGCCCTCCCGGGGTGGCGCTATCTGGCCCAGGCCGTCGCCCCGGCCGACCACGCCGCCGTGCTCGCCGCCCGTCCCGAGCTGGTCGACGGAGTCGTGATCACCGACCCGGCGTCGCACGCCCGCGCCCGCGCGGCCCTCGCCGGTGCCGCCCTCCTGCCCCGGTCCACGGTGGCCGTGGGGACCGCCGCCGCGCTGCTCGCCCCCGTCCCCCCGCAGGGCGACGACACCGAGGTCTTCCTCGTCCCGCCGAACCCGGCCATGCACGACGAGCACGCCGCCGACGAGGAACGGCAGACCCTGCGCGCCCGGGCCGCCGCACGGGACGAGGAGATACGGACGCTCGCCGCCCGGCTCGCCGGGGACCGCTCGCTCGCCGCCCGCATCGGCTCCTGGCGCGCGGACTGCCCGCCCGGCATGCTCACCGAGCTGGCCGAGGGCGCCGCCGCCGCCCGGACCGCCGCCGGGACGGCGCGCGCGGAGCTGGCCGAGGCCCGCACCCTGCGCGCGGAGTCCGACGAAGCCGCCGCCGAGGCCGCCCGCGTCCGCGAGGAACGCCAGGACACCGCCCAGCGCGCCCGCCGCGCCGCCGACGCCCTCGCCGGACTCGCCTTCCGGCTGCGGGAACGGGCCGGCTGGCAGGTCAAGCTCCGTGAACTGGCCGACGAGGCCGCCGAGGCCGAGGCCCGCGCCGTCACCTGCCTGGAGCGGGCGAGAGCCGCCGACGAGGACCGCAGGGCCGCCCAGCGCGCGGCCGACGACGCGCACCGCACCGCCCGCGCCCTGCGGGCCGAGCGCGCGGAGATCGCCGGAGCCCCCGAGCAGCTCCCCGCCGCCGACCCCGACGCCCCGCGCATCCCCCTGCCCGCCCTGCGCGAGGCATACCGCGCCGCCTCCCAGGTCTATGAGAAGGTCGGTGTCGGCGCCGACCTCCGCGCCGAACAGGCCCGTGCCGAGAGCGACGAGAGCGCCGCCCTCGCCGAGCTGGACCGGCTCACCAACAAGGTCCGCACCCGCGCCGCCCAGCTCCTGGAGAGCCCCGACGGCGCCGACGGCCCCTCCCGGCAGGCCGCGGCCGCCCGCGCCGAGTCCCTGGTGCAGATGCTGGAGACCCGCGCCTCCGAGGCCAGCGAGAAGCTGGGCCGGCTCCGCGGCGAGGCCGAACGCCTCGCCCCCGCCGACGAGGCCGAGGCGCACACCGACCTTCCCGACGACCTCGCCCCCGCCGACGCCGAGCACGCCCAGACCCTGCTGCGCGGCGCCACCACGGAACTGGCGGCCCGCACCGACGCCCTGGAGACCGCCCGCGAGGCCCACACCGCCCTCCTCCAGGCGCACCGCGCCGCCGAGGACGCGGTGGGCGGCTTCGACGAGACCGCCGCCCTCCTGCGCGATCTGCTGCGGGAGCAGCGTGAGGACGAGGAGATGGCACAGGACGGGCCGGAGCCGTACCCCGGCAGCCTCGCCGAGGCCCGCCGGTCCGCCGCCGAGACCCGCCGCTCCCTGCGCGGCTGTGCCGCCGACCTCTCCGCCGCGGAGGCGTCCGTCCGCGAGGCGAGCGACGTCCTCGTCCGGCACGCCAACTCCACCCGGTACGAGCAGGTGCGCACCCCCGCCCGCCAGCAGATCCGGGAGCTGCCCGCCACAGCCCTCCCCGAGCACGCGGAGAAGTGGGCGGAGGCGTTCGCCCCCCGGCTGCGGGTGCTCACCGACGAGCTCCAGCAGCTTGAGCGCAACCGCGACACCATCGTGGACCGGCTGCGCGGCCTGGTGGAGTCGGCCCTCGCCACCCTGCGCTCCGCCCAGCGGCTCTCCCGGCTCCCCGAAGGGCTGGGGGAGTGGTCGGGACAGGAGTTCCTGCGCATCCGCTTCGAGGAACCCGACCAGGCGGCCCTCGCGGAACGGCTGGGCGAGGTCATCGACGAGGCGACCCGCTCCGCCGTGCGGAAGAACTCCGCCGCCGCGTACGGCGAGAGCCGCCGGGACGGCATGTCCCTGCTGTTGCGCGGCGTCCAGGCGTCCCTGGAACCCAAGGGCATCGCCGTGGAGATCCTCAAGCCCGACGCGGTGCTGCGCGCCGAACGCGTCCCCGTCGGCCAGATGGGCGATGTCTTCTCCGGCGGTCAGCTCCTCACGGCGGCCATCGCGCTCTACTGCACGATGGCGGCGCTGCGCAGCAACGACCGGGGCAGGGACCGCCACCGCCACGCGGGCACGCTCTTCCTCGACAACCCCATCGGCCGGGCCAACGCGACCTATCTGCTTGAACTCCAGCGCGCGGTCTCCGACGCCCTCGGGGTCCAGCTGCTCTACACGACCGGGCTGTTCGACACCACGGCCCTGGCCGAGTTCCCCCTGGTGATCCGGTTGCGCAACGACGCCGATCTGCGGGCCGGGCTGAAGTACATCAGCGTCGAGGAGCATCTGCGGCCGGGCCTGCCCCAGCCGGGAACCTCGGGGGACGCCGTGCACGGTGAGATCACCGCGACCCGGATGTTCAAACGCTCCCAGACCGTCCCCGCCGGGAACCCGGCCGAGCCGGAGCACCCCGGTCCACAGACCACCGGAGCACCGGCGCCGACGGACGACGGAAGGCCGACCTCCCGGTGAGCCCTCCGCCCCGCCGGGACCCACCCGGCGGGGCCGGGCCCTTGTCCGCCAGGGCCGGAGCCGGACCGAGGACGGAGGAAGGCCGACGGCCCGCCGGGCATCAGGCTTCCGACAGCTCCGAGATCCGCTGTCCAGGACCCGGGTGCCCCGATTGCCCCCGAGCGCCCGGCAGCCGCCTCCGCGGTCGTATTCGCGCGTCCCGCCGGGCCCGCCGACGGACCTCCCGCCGCTCCCGGCGGCGCTCCCGCCGCAGTTGACGCGCGCTGCTGCTCGGCTCCGACACCACACCGTGGCGCTGCCGCCACGCCTGACGCGTCACCCAGACGTCCAGCACGCTCCAGGTCGCCGCGACGGTGCTCGCCACACTGCTGAGCACCATCGGAAAGGCCAGCCAGGACCCCGCGAGCGTGCAGAAGAAGGCGACCATCGCCTGAATCATGGTCAGCGAGACGATGAGGACGGCCCGGACCGCGGCCGTGCGCACCGGGTCGGGCAACCGGCGAAGCCCCGTGGGTTCCTCCACCCACAGCGACGGCCGCAGGGGCGGTGGTGCGCCCCGTCGCGCTCTGCCCTCCCCGTGGGACCCGTCCGTCTCCATGGCTCTGCTCACTCCCCACAACCCCCATGTCTCCCGGTGGGCCGCGGCCGACCGCCGCCCGGTACCACCGCTCCACTGCGTCTCATGCCCCTGCGGCCCCGCGTGGTTGCCCGGGCACCGCCTCCGTCCGCCCGGGGCCGCTTCGTGGGCGGGAGTGAGTGATCGCCGCCCCGCGTCCCCCCGGCCCCCGGTCTTCCGGCATCCCCGCCACCCCCAGTGTCCCCGCTGCCGCGCGCACCCTGAACCCCACCACGCCGCAGAAGGCGCGGGGAGTGGCGCGAACACACCGTCGCGCGCCGCGTGGAGCCGGTACCCGCCCGGACGGCTCCTTGCGCCGCACAGCCACCCCCGTGGCTCCTGCGGCCTCCCGCCGGACCCGCGGAACCTTCTGAGGACCTCTCATGTACCCAGACGAACGGCGCCGCCGAAAGATTCCCCGGGCCCCCGGCGGCCGGTGATACCGCCTGCTCCCGGCGGCGAGTCGGACACGCGTCCCGGCCCCGCCCGCACGCGGCGGAGAACCGAGGGGAGAATTCCAGCCATCTCCCTGCGTCCGGAACACGCCCCCTCACCGGGCATCGCACGGCACGCCGGGAATGCCAACTCCTTGAATACGGGGACAAGCTGTGAACGACACCGATCCGTCCGGCTGAAAATCGCCCGGATGTGCCTTCGAGTTGTCTCTGTGGCAGTAGTAGGCTCGCGCCGTTTGTTGACGACACAGCAACACCGCTGCCGGAAGGCGGCGTTGAACAAGGGGAGGCCATGCGCTTTCGCGGGAAGTCCATCCGCCGGAAGATCGTGGCCCTGTTGCTCGTCCCCCTGGTCTCCATGACGGCCCTGTGGGCCTTCGCCACCGTTCTGACCGGCCGTGAGGCCAACGACCTCTGGGAGGTCGGCGAGGTCACCGAGAAACTCGGCCGCCCGGTCGCTGTCACCCTCCAGGTCATGCAGGACGAACGCCGCCAGACCCTCGTCTACCTGGCGGACCGCAGCGCGTCCCGTGCCCTGCCCGACCTGCGGGAACGGCGCCTGGCCACCGACCGGGCCCTGGCGACCCTGGAGCGGAACGCCGCCCGCCAGGAGATCCGCGACGACATGCGGTCCGACGCCGAACGGCGGCTGTCCTCGCTGCTCAAGGGGTTCGACGGACTGCCCGCCCTGCGCCGCTCGGTGGAGTCGGGCACCGTGACCCGGGCGGAGGCGCTGGAGTACTACAACCGCATGGTCGACCCCGGTTTCGGCTTCCTCGTCATCCTCCACGCCATCCACGACGTCTCCATCGAACGACAGGGCCGCGCCCTCGTCGGCGTGGCCCGCGCGTCCGAGATGCTGTCCCGCGAGGACGCCCTGATCGCCTCCGCGCTCACCGCGGGCCGCGTCACCCCCCGTGAGATCCGGCTCCTCTCCGACCTCGTCGCCCACCGCGAGCTGTACTACAGCATCAATCTGGAGGGGCTGCCCGCCAAGGAGCGCGAGATCTACGTCCAGCTCTGGCGCGGCCCCAGGACCGAGCCCCTCCGGGACGCCGAGGAACGCCTCGTCGAGCGCGGCTCCATCACCGGAGCGGGCAGGTCCGACATCGAGGAGTGGCAGCAGGCGGCCACACCGGTACTGACCGAACTCCGCCGGGAGGCAGGGGCGGGCGGCGAGCGCTACCAGGACCGGGTCGACCCCGCCGCCCGCGGCGTCTTCATCCAGGCCGGTGTCGCCGGTGTGCTCGGCTTCCTCGCCCTCTTCTGCTCCGTCGTGGTCTCCGTGCGCATCGGCCGGGCCCTCATCCGCGATCTCTCCCGGCTCCGCAAGGAGGCCCACGAGGTCTCCGGTGTGCGCCTGCCCAGCGTGATGCGCCGCCTCGCCTCCGGCGAGCAGGTCGACGTGGAGACCGAGGCCCCGCGCCTGAAGTACGGCCAGGACGAGATCGGCCAGGCGGGCCAGGCGCTCAACACCCTCCAGCGGGCCGCCGTCGAGGCGGCCGTCCGCCAGGCCGAGATGCGGCGCGGGGTCTCCGAGGTCTTCGTCAACCTCGCCCGCCGCAATCAGGTCCTCCTCCACCGCCAGCTCACCCTGCTCGACGCCATGGAGCGCCGCACCGAGGACACCGAGGAACTGGCCGATCTCTTTCGGCTGGACCACCTCACCACCCGTATGCGGCGGCACGCCGAAGGGCTCGTGATCCTCTCCGGGGCGGCCCCCTCCCGGCAGTGGCGCAATCCGGTGCAGCTCATGGACGTCGTCCGTGCCGCCGTCGCCGAGGTCGAGGACTACGAGCGCATCGAGGTGCGCCGGCTGCCGAGGATCGGCGTGGGCGGTCCCGCCGTCGCGGACCTCACCCATCTGATCGCCGAACTCCTGGAGAACGCGATCGTGTACTCCCCGCCGCACACCGCCGTCCAGGTGGTCGGCGAACGGGTCGCCAACGGCTTCACGCTGGAGATCCACGACCGGGGCCTGGGCATGGCCCCCGACATCCTGCTCGATGCCAATCTCCGGCTCGCCGAGACACCCGAGTTCGAACTGTCCGACACCGACCGGCTCGGGCTCTTCGTCGTCAGCAGGCTGGCGCAGCGTCAGAACGTCAGGGTATCGCTCCAGCCGTCGCCGTACGGGGGGACCACCGCCATCGTCTTCCTGCCCGCAGGGCTGCTGACCGAGGCACCCGAGGACCGGAGCGGCAGCTTCCGGATCGACCGGCGGGTCGAGGACACGTCCGGGCGGCGCGGCGGCGGAACCGGAACCGGCCTGTCCGCGCTCACCCGGTCCCCCCGCCCGCAGGGGCCGTCCGGCCTGACCGGAGTGGACGCCCCCACCAGTCCCGACGCGCTCACCGACCCCGACACCCTGCTCACCCCGGACCGCGATCCCGGCCTCGCTCGCGCCGCGGGCTCCGGCCCGGACGGTGACGGCGGCGAGGACGACCTCCTGTTCCGGCCCCGGGCCCCCCTCCAGGACCCTCTGGAGGCCCTGGAGGGCCCCCACCGCCTCGTACCGCCCCTGGAGCCGCTCCCGCGGCAGCCGGAACAGCCCGCGGCACCCGTACCGCTGCCCCGCCGCAAGCCCCCGACCCTCGTCGCCGATCACGGCCGGAGAGTGGACGGCCGGGACCGTGCCCATCGGCCTGGCGGCCCGGAACGTACCCCTCCGCCTCCTCCGGCCGCCGTGGCCCCCGTCTCCGGGCCGGACGGACCGCCCACGGCCGACGGGCCGCCCACGATCGACGGACTGCCCCGCCGGGTCCGGCAGGCCAGCCTCGCCCCCCAGCTCCGCGGGGGCCGCCCCGCCGACCGGCCGCCGCCCCAGGACCCGGGTCAGCCGCAGGCGCAAGGACAGGGGCCGGGCGACGAACGGGACGCCGAGGAGGTCCGGGACCGGATGGCCGCCATGCAGCGGGGCTGGCAGCGAGGTCGGCTCAAGAACGCACAGGGGGACGGTGACGCCGGGCGGACCACCGGCACCGCCCCAGGACAGACAGCACCGCGAACGACACCGGAGGGGGACGGTCGATGACCGCACCGCATGCCGCAGCACACACCCACGGTGGCCGCACGGCCACCAGGGGCGGCGAACTGAACTGGCTGCTCGATGAGCTCGTCGACCGCGTCGGCAGCATCCAGAAGGCCCTCGTCCTGTCCGGCGACGGCCTCGCCACCGGCATCTCGCGGGAGCTGACCCGGGAGGACAGCGAGCACCTGGCCGCCGTCGCCTCCGGATTCCACAGCCTCGCCAAGGGCGTCGGCCGCCACTTCGACGTGGGCGGCGTCCGCCAGACCGTCGTCGAACTCGACGAGGCGTTCCTCTTCGTCACCGCCGCCGGTGACGGCAGCTGCCTGGCCGTCCTCGCGGACGCGGACTCCGACGTCGGCCAGGTGGCGTACGAGATGACGCTCATGGTCAAACGGGTCGGAGCCCACCTCGCCACCGTGCCGCGGACCGGTCGCGCCGAAGGCTGAGGGGCGCCCGGAATGAGTGATGCGACTCACCCCACCCGGCGACCGCACCACTACTTCGACGCCGACGCGGGCCCCGTCGTCCGCCCGTACGCCATGACCCGTGGCCGCACCAGCAGTACGGGCCGGCACCGGCTCGATCTCATCGCCCTGGTCGTGCCGGAGCCGACCGCCGCGCACCCCGACCACGACCAGTCGCTCTCCCCCGAGCATGTCGAGATCGTCGAGCGCTGCGAGGACTCCCCGCAGTCGATCGCCGAACTGGCGGCGGGGCTCGACCTCCCCGTCGGAGTGGTGCGCGTCCTGGTCGGCGATCTCGTCGACGACGCCCTGGTCCACGTCACCCGTCCTGTTCCCCCGGCCGAGCTGCCGGACGTCAATATTCTCCGCGAGGTGATCAATGGCCTTCGGGCGCTCTAGCAGTCGGCGGCCCGTCGAGCCCGTCACCCTGAAGATCCTGGTGGCGGGAGGCTTCGGGGTGGGCAAGACGACTCTGGTGGGCGCGGTCAGCGAGATCAGACCGCTGCGCACGGAGGAGGATCTGAGCGAGATCGGCCGCCCGGTGGACGACACCGTCGGGGTGGAGGGCAAGACGACCACCACGGTCGCCATGGACTTCGGACGGATCACCCTCCGCGAGGATCTGGTCCTCTATCTCTTCGGCACCCCGGGGCAGGACCGTTTCTGGTTCCTCTGGGACGAACTGGCCCAGGGCGCCCTCGGCGCGGTCGTCCTCGCCGACACCCGCCGCCTGGCGGACTCGTTCGCCGCCGTGGACTACTTCGAACGCCGTGACATCCCCTTCACCGTCGCCGTCAACTGCTTCGACGGGGCGGACCGCTTCCCCGCCGAGACGGTACGGGCGGCGCTGGACCTCGACCCCGATGTGCCGCTGATGATGTGCGACGCCCGCGAACGCGAGTCCGCCAAGGAGGTCCTGGCCGCCGTGGTGGAACACGCGCTCGTCCGGGTGGGCGCCGGACGGGAGCCCGCCTCCACCTGATCCGGCCCGGGGCGGGGAGACGGCCGTGCGGGCCGTCTCAGCCCACGGTCCCCTCCCATCCGAGGCTCCGCTCCACCGCCTTGCGCCACCGGCCGTACTCGCGTTCGCGGACGTCCTCGGCCATCCCCGGCGTCCACTCCGCGTCCCGCTGCCAGTGCGTCGTCAGTTCGTCGGTGCCGGACCAGACCCCGGTCGCGAGCCCCGCCGCGTACGCCGCCCCCAGACAGGTCGTCTCGGCGACTTTCGGCCGGATCACCGGCACACCGAGGACATCGGCCTGGTGCTGCATCAGCAGCTGGTTCACGGTCATGCCGCCGTCGACCTTCAGCGTGCTGATCCGGACCCCGGAGTCCTCGTGCATCGCGTCCACGACCTCACGCGTCTGCCAGCTCGTCGCCTCCAGGACCGCGCGGGCCAGGTGGGCCTTGGTGACATACCGGGTGAGCCCCGTGATGACACCGCGTGCGTCCGCCCGCCAGTACGGCGCGTACAGACCGGAGAACGCGGGGACGACATACGCCCCGCCGTTGTCGGCGACGCTCGCCGCCAGTGGCTCGATCTCCTCGGCGCTGCGGATGATGCCGAGCTGGTCGCGGAACCACTGCACCAATGCCCCGGTGATCGCGATCGAACCCTCCAGGCAGTAGACCGGGGCCTGCTCGCCGATCCGGTACCCGACCGTGGTGATGAGCCCGTGCCGCGAGGGCACGGGCCGCTCGCCCGTGTTCAGCAGCAGAAAGCTCCCGGTGCCGTAGGTGTTCTTGGCGGTGCCGGGCTCATAGCACGCCTGTCCGAAAATCGCCGCCTGCTGATCGCCGAGGGCGGAGGCCACCGGAACACCCGCCACCGGGCCGACCGCCGTCCCGTACACCTCCGCCGAGGATCTGATCTCCGGCAGCATCGCCCGCGGAATCCTCATCGCGTCCAGGATCTCCGGGTCCCACTGGAGGGTCCGCAGATTCATCAGCAGGGTCCGCGACGCGTTGGTCACATCCGTGACATGGACCCCGCCCTCGGTGCCACCGGTGAGATTCCAGATCAGCCAGGAGTCGATGGTGCCGAAGGCGATCTCGCCCGCCTCGGCCCGTGCGCGCAGCCCCGGCACCTCGTCCAGCAGCCAGGCGGCCTTGGGCCCGGAGAAGTAGCTCGCGAGAGGCAGCCCCGTCGCCTCCCGGAACCGGTCCTGACCGTCCGCCCCGCCCAGCTCGGCGCAGAGAGCGGCGGTACGGGTGTCCTGCCAGACGATGGCATGGTGCACGGGCCTTCCGGTGGCCCGCTCCCAGAGCACGGTCGTCTCGCGCTGGTTGGTGATGCCGAGCGCGCTGATCCGGTCGGCCGTCAGCCCCGCCCGGTCGATCGCCCCCGCCACCACCGCCCGCACCGTGGACCAGATCTCGGCCGCGTCGTGCTCCACCCAGCCGGGCCGGGGGAAGATCTGCCGGTGCTCCCGCTGGTCCACGGCGACGATCGCGCCGTGCTGGTCGAAGACGATGCAGCGGCTGGAGGTGGTGCCCTGGTCGATCGCCGCGACAAAGCTGTCCATCATGACCGGCGCCCCCGTCAGTAGATGATCTTGAAGAGCAGGCCCGCCAGTGCCCCGCCGATCATCGGGCCGACCACGGGAACCCAGGAGTACGCCCAGTCCGACGTCCCCTTGTTGGGGATCGGGAGCACGGCGTGCACGATGCGCGGCCCCAGGTCACGGGCCGGGTTGATGGCGTAGCCGGTGGGCGAGCCCAGGCAGAGACCGATCCCCACCACCAGCAGCGAGACCAGCAGGATCGAGATACCGGAACCGTAGATCCCGGCGTCCTGTCCGGCGATCTGGCCGACGCCGATGCCGTCGTTCTTGTTGAACGAGAGCACCGGCAGCACCAGCCCGACGGTCACGATCACCTCGGTCATGATGTTGGTGACCGGATTGCGCACCTCGGGAGCGGTGGCGAAGATCCCCAGCGTCGGCTGCGCCTTGTCCTCCTCCCCGTTGGCCTGGAACTGCGAGTAGTAGACGAGGAAGCCGAGGACCGCCCCGAGCATCGCGCCCGCGAACTGGCCCAGCACATAGACGGGGAACGTGCCCCAGTCCCCGGTGTCCATGGCGAGGGCGAGGGTCACGGCGGGGTTGAGGTGCCCGCCGGACAGCGGTGCCGACGCGTAGGCGCCCGCCAGCACCCCGAAACCCCAGCCGAAGGTGATGACGATCCAGCCCGCACCGGTGGCGCGCGCCTTGGAATAGGGGAGGTTGACGGCGGCGCACACGCCCACACCGAACATGATGAGGATGGCGGTGCCCAGCACCTCGCCGACGAAAATGTCTCCATTGCTCATGGCGACTCCTTGGCCCTCGGGCCCTCACCGGGGCCGGGCCCCGGTCCTGCCTACAGGATGCGTACTCCATGGCGGTGCCATGGACGCGGGAGTCGGACCGGAGCGGTTCCGCGCTCCGCCCGGCGCCCCCGACGAGCGTGGTGACCTTGCCGATGTGCGGCCCTGTTCCGAGGGCGGTGTGGGGCAACCGCCGACGAATGGGCAGTGTTCACCCCTGGTGATGGGTCGTCAAGGTCACCTGCGCCAGCGCGAGTTGCGGGTTTTGTGACGGAGTGGCGCGGGTACGCCACGCACGGTCCGCCCGCCTGGACGGCAGGCGTACGGACGCCTTGCGCCACTGCGGGCCGGTCAGCGGACGGCCACCACAGCGGAGCCGTGACCGAAGAGCCCCTGGTTCGCGGTGATCCCCGTCCGTGCCCCCGCCACCTGGCGCCCGCCCGCCGCGCCCCGGAGCTGCCAGGTCAGCTCGCACACCTGGGCGATGGCCTGGGCGGGCACGGCCTCACCGAAGGAGGCGAGCCCGCCGCTGGGATTCACCGGAACGCTTCCCCCCAGTGAGGTCGTCCCCTCCCGGAGGAGTTTCACCGCCTCCCCGGGTGGGCAGAGGCCGATGTCCTCGTACCACTGGAGCTCCAGCGCCGTCGACAGGTCGTACACCTCCGCGAGGGACAGATCCTCCGGTCCGATGCCCGCCTCCTCGTATGCGGCGCGCGCGATCGAGGGCCGGAAGGAGTCCTGCGGCAGGCCGGATTCCGCCTGCGGCTCCACCGTGACGGCCGAGTCGGTGGCGATGTCCGGCAGATCGAGCACCGTCCTCGGATAGACGGGGGTGACGGTCGACACCGCGCGGACCCGGACCGGCCGGGCCGCACCGTGCCGACGGGCGAAATCCAGGCCCGTCAGCACCAGCGCCGCGCCCCCGTCGGACGTGGCGCAGATGTCCAGCAGCCGCAGCGGATCGGCGACGACGGGCGACGCGGCCACGTCCGCGGCCGTGACCGGGGTGCGGTAGCGGGCGTACGGGTTGAGCGCGCCCGCCGCCGCGTTCTTCACCTTGACCAGCGCGAAGTCCTCAGGGGTCTCCCCGTGCAGAGCCATCCGGCGGCGGGCGAAGAGGCCGAAGTAGGCGGGGTTGGTCGCGCCGAGCACCCGGAAGCGCAGCCAGTCGGGATCGTCCGGCCGCTCCCCTCCGGCGGGGGCGAAGAAACCCTTCGGCGCGGCGTCGGCGCCGACCACGAGCACGACGTCGGCCTGCCCGGCCAGAATCCGGTCGCGGGCCGCGGCGATGGCCTGCGCGCCGGAGGCGCAGGCCGCGTACACGCTGGCGACCCGGGCCCCCTGCCAGCCGAGCGCCCGGGCGAAGGTCGCCCCCGCCACTTGCCCGGGGTAGCCGCCGCGTACGGTGTTCGCGCCGATCACCGTGTCCACCTGCCGCCAGTCGAGCCCCGCGTCGGCGAGGGCGGCGCGCGCGGCGACCGTTCCATACCGGACGAAACGGTGGCCCCACTTGCCCCAGGGGTGCATTCCGGCTCCGAGGACCGCGATGTCGCTGCCGCCGCCGCTCACGCGCCCTCCCGGACGGGGCGCCAGTGCCAGGTCGTCCAGACGGTCCCGCCGCCGTCTCCGTCCGCGCCGGTGCCCTCCGGGCCGTCCGCGGCTCCGCGGTGTCCGTCGTCTTTGCGGTGCTCCTCGTACAGCACCCCCGGAACCACTTCCACCGCCATGCCGACCGCGAGATCCGCGAGGGACACCCCGGGCGCCGCCTGGCCGAGGACCACCATCCGCTCGGCGGCCAGCTCCACGGCGATCAGGACATACGGTTCCCACTCGGCCCCCGGGTCGCCCGGGTAGGGCGGGGGCGGACGGTAGCGCCCGTCGGTGTACGACCAGATCGTCCCCCGGCGGGAGAGGGGGACCTCCGCCAGCTCGCCCCCGGGGCAGTCCGGATTGCGGCAGAAGTCCTCCTCGCGGGGGAAGGAGACGGCGGCGCAGCCCGTGCAGCGCGTTCCGAGCAGCCGGAAGCCCGTCTCGTCGTCCTGGGCGAACCAGCCGGCCACCACGGGCACATGAACCATGAATCCTCCCCGGAGAACCTGATCTGACGATACGTCAGAAGTGTGCCATGCCTCACCCGGACGGGCGAGCCTCCTCCCCACCTCATCGGATACAGTCCGCGCGTGCCCAAGGACTCCTACTGCGGTGACTGCGGAGCCCCCCACCGGCCCCGCGGGACCGCCGCCGACTGGCCCCGCACCTGCCCCGCCTGCGGAGCCACCGCGTACCGCAACCCCCTGCCGGTCGCCGTCGCCCTCCAGCCCGCCCGGGACGCCGACGGGAGCGGCCTGGTCGTCGTCGTCCGGTCCATCGAACCGCAGCTCGGCGGCACCGCCCTCCCGGGAGGCTTCATCGACCACGGGGAGGACTGGCGGGACGCCGTCGCCCGCGAACTGAGGGAGGAGACCGGCATCGGGACAGCCGCCGCCGACGTCCGGCTCGCCGACGTCCTCAGCTCACCCCACGGCCATCTGCTGGTCTTCGGCCTGCTGCCCACCCTGCCCGTCGAAAGCCTGCCGCCCTCCCGGCCGACGGACGAGACCACTGGCTGGAAACTGCTGCGCACCCCCGTCGAACTGGCCTTCCCCCTGCACACCACCGCGGTACGGAGATGGTTCCTGCACCGCTACGAGTGAACCGCCGCCGACGGGCCGCCGCCGCCCCGGCCGGTCCGCCGCCGACGGTCCCGCACCGCCGCTACGGCAGGGCCGTACCACCGGACCCACCACCCGGTACGAGCCCCAGACCCCGCACCCGCACCGGCCACCGGGGGTGCCCCGAGCCGTCCGTCCTGACCTGCTTCACCCGCACCCCGCCGTCCACCAGACGGACCGTGTACCGCTCCACCTCCGCGCGCTCCCAGCCGTCGCCCGCGTCCGGCACCACCAGACCGCCGCCCCGCCGCCCACCCGCCGGAGCCCACACCTCCAGTTCAAGCCCGCCATCGGGGCCCCGCACAGGGATCACCGAACCCGCCCGCGCCAGCACCGGAATCCGGGCCGGCGGAGCGTCGAGCGTCACCGTCGCGGGCCCGTCGTACGCCCGCTCCGTCGCCGTGTCGTACCAACGGCCCCGCGGCAGCCGCACCGCGCGCCGCTCCACCCCCGGCTCCAGTACCGGAGCCACCAGTAACGCGTCCCCCAGCAGGAACGCGTCCTCACAGTCCCGCAGCGGACGGTCGTCCGGCGCGCCCCACCACACCGGACGCACATACGGGGCACCGGTCAGCCGGGCCAGATGAGCGAGCGTCACCAGGTACGGGCGCAGCCGCTCCCGCTCCGCCAGCGCCACCCGCGCGCACTCCAGCGCCTGCGGTCCGAACTCCCAGGGCTCCCGCCGCCCCGCGTCGATCGCCGCATGCGTACGGAACAGCGGCAGAAAAGCACCCAGCTGGAACCATCGCACAAACAGCTCCGGAGACGGGTTGCCGTCGAACCCCCCGATATCGGGCCCCGAGTACGGCACTCCACACAGACCGAGCCCGAGCACCAGCGAGGCCCGCAGCCCCGGCCAGCCGGTGGCCACATCCCCGGACCAGGTCCCCCCGTACCGCTGCATCCCGGCCCACCCCGAACGCGAGAACAGGAACGGCCGCTCCTCCGGGCGCAGGGACCGCAGCCCCTCATACCCCGCCCGTGCCATCGTCAAGCCGTACACATTGTGCGCCTCGCGGTGATCACCGCCGCGCCCCTCCAGGGAGTGCCGGGCCGAGCGGGGCAGCGTACGGTCGCCGACGGGGGAGAAGGACACCGGCTCGTTCATGTCGTGCCACACCCCCGAGAACCCCTGCTCCAGCCGCTCCGCGTACAGCTCCCCCCACCACCGCCGCACCTCCGGGTCCGTGAAGTCCGGATACGCGCACCACCCCGGCCACACCACCCCGCGCACCTCGCGCCCCCGCCCGTCCCGGACGAACGCGTCCGCCGCGACCCCGCTGTCGTACACCCCGAACCCGTGCTCCGCCTTCACGGCCGTATCCACGATCGACACCAGCCGCACCCCCTGCTCCCGCAGCTCCCGCGCCAGCCGGGGCAGCGCCGGAAAACGCTCACGGTCCACCGTGAACACCCGGTGGCCGTCGTAGTGGTCGATGTCCAGATGCAGCGCCGACAGCGGAAGCTCCCGCTCCCGGTAGCCCGCCACGATCCGCCGCACCTCCGCCTCACTGCCGAAGCCCCAGCGCGCGTGCTGCGGACCCAGCGCCCAGGCGGGCGGCACCGCGGGCGCGCCCGTCAGCTTCGCCCACCGCGACAGCACCCGGGACGGCTTCCCCACGATCACCCAGCAGCGCAGCGGACCGCCCTCCATCCGCACCTCGCACACGCCCACCCGGTCATGGCCCGACCCCGCGCCCTCCTCGCCCTCCCGCAGCGTCACCCGGCCGTCCCACGAGTTGTCATGGAACGCCAGATGCGTCCCCGCGTCCGCGACCACCAGCAGCACCGGCATCGTGATGTACAGCGGATCGTCCCCCGGCCCGAACGGACCCCGCGGATCGGTGTTCCACAGCCGATGGACACCGTCCCGCAGCCGGGGCCCCGACGACCGCCCGCCGAGACCGAAGAATCGGGCGTCCGCGGGCACCTCCGTCCGCAGCGTCCACCGCGCGGTTCCCCCACCGCGGACCGGCCCACCGCCGACGCCGTCCGTGCCGCCCCCGCCCCGGCCTTCGTCGGCCCCGTCCACCGGCTCCCACCAGCGGGGCGGCAGATCCCGGCGCAGCACCACCCCGCCCGGGGTCCGTACCTCCACCGCACCCTGCCGGGACACCAGCACCGTCACCCGCTCGGACACGACCCGCCAGCCGCCGTCCTTGTCCGGCTCCAGCGCCGCCCGGGAATCCGGCTCAGGCCCCGCACCCGTCAGCGCGTACGACGGCTCGGGCCCCGCCCCGTCCCAGCCCCAGAACACCGCCCCGCCCACGACCACCCGGATCACCAGCGAGGAACGCGCGAACCGCACCACACCGCCCCCCGGCAGCGGCTCCGCCCCCGTCACCTCACCCGGCACCCTGGCACGCTGCGGCCCCCGCGCGGGCAGCCCCTGGGCGTCGATCCGCCGCATCCGCCAGCCCGAACGCGCGGCCCGCCACCCCCGTACCGTCCCCAGGCTCCGCAGCGTGCGCACCAGTCCCCGACCGTCCATGGCGTCAGCCTGCCATCGGCGCCACCGCCCCCGTGCCGTGTTCAGCCTCCGTTCACCCTTCGCGGGGGACCACATCCGGCCGTTCCCGGACAGCCCGGCGATCCCTGGTGCGAAAGACGATCACATGGCATCGTCCCTGTCAGCCGCGCACACCCCGCCCGGCCCGATCCACCCCCGGCAGAACCGAGCCACACCCAGCCACACCCACGGGAGCCGCCATGACCTCAGCAGCGAACGCCGCACCCCTGTGGCAACCGGACGCCGACCGGGTCGCGGCGGCCCGGATCACCCGCTTCCAGGCATGGGCCGCCGAGCACCACGGAGCCCCCGCCCACGGCGGCTACCCCGCCCTCCACCGGTGGTCCGTCGACGAACTCGACACCTTCTGGCGCGCCGTCACCGAATGGTTCGACATCCGCTTCGCCACGCCCTACGAGACGGTCCTCGCCGACACCGCCATGCCCGGCGCCCGCTGGTTCCCCGGTGCCACCCTCAACTACGCCGAACACGCCCTGCGCGCCGCCGCCGAACGTCCCGACGCGCCCGCCCTCCTCCCTGTGGACGAGACCCACGAGGCCGCCCCCGTCACCTGGGCCGAACTGCGCCGCCAGGTGGGAGCGCTCGCCGCCGAACTGCGTGCCCTTGGCGTACGCCCCGGGGACCGCGTCAGCGGCTACCTCCCCAACATCCCCCAGGCCGTCACTGCGCTGCTCGCGACCGCCGCCGTCGGAGCGGTCTGGACCTCCTGCGCCCCCGACTTCGGCGCCCGCAGCGTCCTCGACCGCTTCCAGCAGGTCGAACCCGTGGTGCTCATCACCGTCGACGGCTACCGCTACGGCGGCAAGGTCCACGACCGCACCGGCACCGTCGCCGAACTCCGCCGGGAACTGCCCACGCTCCGCGCCGTCGTCCACATCCCTCTCATCGGCACCGACACCCCGGACGGCGCCCTCGACTGGGCAGCCGTCACCGCCGGGACCGCCGAGCCCCGCTTCGAGCAGGTCCCCTTCGACCACCCGCTGTGGGTGCTCTACTCCTCCGGCACCACCGGGCTGCCCAAGGCCATCGTCCAGTCGCAGGGAGGCATCCTCCTCGAACACCTCAAACAACTCTCCCTCCACTGCGACCTCGGACCCGAGGACCGTTTCTTCTGGTACACCTCCACCGGCTGGATGATGTGGAACTTCCTCGTCTCCGGCCTGCTCACCGGCACCACGGTCGTGTTGTACGACGGCAGCCCCGGCCACCCCTCCACCGGAGCCCAGTGGAGCGTCGCCGAACGCACCGGCGCCACCTTCTTCGGCACCTCCGCCGCCTACGTCATGGCCTGCCGCAAGGCCGGTGTCCACCCGGCCCGCGACCACGACCTCTCCCGCGTCGCCTGCGTCGCCACCACCGGATCACCCCTGCCGCCCGACGGATTCCGCTGGCTCCACGACGAACTCGCCGCGGCGGGCCCCGAGCGGTGGATCGCCTCCGTCAGCGGAGGTACCGACGTGTGCAGCTGCTTCGCCGGGGCCGTCCCCACCCTGCCCGTCCACATCGGCGAACTCCAGGCCGCCTGCCTCGGCACCGACCTCCAGTCCTGGGACCCCCACGGCAACCCCCTCGTCGGCGAGGTCGGCGAACTCGTCGTCACCCGGCCCATGCCCTCGATGCCGATCCGGTTCTGGAACGACCCCGACGGCAGCCGCTACCGCGACAGCTACTTCGAGATGTTCCCCGGCGTCTGGCGCCATGGAGACTGGATCACCCTCACCGAACGCGGCTCCGTGATCATCCACGGCCGCTCCGACTCCACCCTCAACCGCCAGGGCGTCCGCATGGGCTCGGCCGACATCTACGAGGCCGTCGAACGCCTCCCCGAGATCCGTGAATCCCTGGTCATCGGGGTGGAAGAAGCGGAAGGCGGCTACTGGATGCCGCTCTTCGTCCAGCTCGCCGAGGGCGCGACCCTCGACGACGCACTGCGCGACCGCATCAAACAGATCATCCGGGAGCAACTCTCCCCCCGGCACCTCCCCGACGACATCATCGAGATCCCCGCCGTCCCCCACACCCTCACCGGCAAACGCCTCGAAGTCCCCGTGAAACGGCTGCTCCAGGGCACCCCCCTCACCAAGGCCGTCAACCCCGGCTCGGTGGACGACGCCGCCCTGCTCTCCTTCTACGAAGACCTCGCCCGCACCCGCAACGCCTGAGACGACCCCGCTGACCAGGGCAGAACTGTCCGAGCCCGGCATTGTCAGTGGCGGCCCTTACGGTGGGTCATCAGCAGTCGACCGACCGCGAGGGGGAACCAGCATGCCGCACGACAGCACTCCGGGTCCGGACGAGGAACGCCGCGAGCGGGGAAGGGGCGGAGCAGCCGGGCCGGACACGCCGAAGACCGGCCGTACGGATACGAAAAGGAAAGCGGCCGGTCGCGGTCCCCGAAGCCGCCCCGGCCGCCGGAAGAACGACGGCCGCCCCGGGAGCCGGATCTCCTTCCGCGCCGCCCTGCGCCGGGAAACCGCCGGGACGGTCGGCGTCCTGGCCGACTCCGTCGACTTCCGCGCGATGCGCCGCTACCCCAGCTTCACCTTCGACGACCATCCCGACTACCTCAGGGAGACCGAGGCCCTGCTGAGAACGCTGGCCTCCCGGCAGCTCCACACCACCGTCGCCCTCTTCGACCCCGAGGACTTCGCCGCGTACTGCTCCGAGCACGGCCTCGACCCCGACTCGGCCCTCAGCCGGGCCCGGTACACGGCCGAGATCCCCACCCGGGGCGCCGCCGTGCCCTACGGCGGACAACCGCTGGACGCACTGCTTCCCCAGCTCATCGACACCGCCGTCCGCCGTGCCACCTGGGAGTACGCCTCCCTGCTCCTCGCCGACATCGGACAGTGCGCCGACTGCGGCCAGGACATCGGGGAAGCCGCCTTCGACCGGGCCTCCCATCTGCTGCTCGGCCTGCTCGCCGAGGCCGGGCCCGGCGGACACCACCTCGTGTGCAGCGTGTCCGCCCCCGAGGAACAGCTGATCGCCGTTCTTCACGCCGACGGAACGGAGCCCACGGGCAGGGAGTCCACCGGCCCGGAGCCCGCGGACGTCGGAGCCGACCCCGGCGCAGCCGTACTGGACCTGCCCGAGACAGCGGAGTTCGTCACGGTACTGGCGGCTGCCCTCGCACTCGGCAGACCCGGCGGACTGGTTCTCCGCACCAGTGTTCCTGGGAGGCCCGACCGCCTCCACGGCTGGCGGATTCACCCTCGCGGACTCCATCCCCTCACCGAGGCGGAGGTCTTCAGCGCCTACTGCACCGACGCCGCCACCGGAGAACCCATCTCCCCCGAGCCGGGAGTGGAGTACCGGGCGGGATTCACCATCCCCGACGACTACCCCGACGCCCATCACTGAAGCGACCCCGTACCCCGTGCACCGGCGCCCGGGGAACGGGAAAGCGGAAGGGCCCCGCCACCGCGAGGCCCTTCCACCACCCCTGCTCCTGGGTCGGCTCCCGCCACAGCGGAAGCCGACCCAGGAGCGGACCGGGGCTACTCCCCGGACAGCACCGCCTGCGCGGCGACCCGCGCCTCCTCGGCGCTGTCCGCCGCACGGGCGGCAGCCGCGGCACGCTCGCACTGCGCCAGCGTGTACTTCGCGAGCGTCGCCCGCACATAGGGGATCGACGCGGCGCCCATCGACAGCGACGTCACACCGAGACCGGTGAGCACACACGCGAGCAGCGGATCGGAGGCGGCCTCACCACAGACACCACAGCTCTTGCCCTCGGCCTTCGCGGCCTCCGCCGACAGCGCCACCAGATCCAGCAGCGCGGGCTGCCACGGGTCCTGGAGCCGGGACACCGCACCCACCTGACGGTCGGCGGCGAAGGTGTACTGCGCCAGATCATTGGTGCCGAGCGAAAGGAACTCGACTTCCTGAAGAATCGAACGCGCCCGCAGCGCGGCCGACGGAATCTCCACCATCGCGCCGAACTTCGCCCGCAGCCCGGCCTCCTGGCACGCGTCGGCGAACGCCTTGGCATCCGCGCGGTCCGCCACCATCGGCGCCATGACCTCCAGATGCACCGGAAGTCCCGCGGCGGCCTTCGCCAGCGCCGTGAGCTGGGTCCGCAGTACATCGGGATGGTCGAGCAGGGTCCGCAGACCCCGCACGCCCAGGGCCGGATTCGGCTCGTCGGCGGGGGTCAGGAAGGCGAGCGGCTTGTCGGCGCCCGCGTCCAGGACCCGTACGACGACCCGGCCCTCCGGAAACGCCTCCAGGACCTTCCGGTACGCCTCGACCTGCTTCTCCTCGGACGGTGCCCGCTCGCTGTCGTCCAGGAACAGGAACTCGGTGCGGAACAGCCCGACACCCTCGGCACCGGCCTCCACCGCCGCCGGCACATCACCGGGACCGCCGACGTTCGCCAGCAGCGGCACCTTGTGACCGTCCGAGGTGGCCCCGGGGCCACTGGAGGCGGACAGCGCCGCCTTCCGGGCGGCCGCGGCGCGCTCCAGCTCGGTCCGCTTCTCCTCGCTCGGCTCGACGAAGATCTCACCGGTGCTGCCGTCGACCGCGATCAGCGTGCCCTCGGCCAGCTCCCCGGCGCCCGGCAGAGCCACCACGGCCGGTACTCCGAGCGCCCGCGCGAGAATCGCGCTGTGGCTCGTCGGCCCGCCTTCCTCGGTCACAAAACCGAGCACCAGAGCCGGGTCGAGCAGCGCGGTGTCCGCAGGGGCGAGATCCCGTGCGATCAGCACATACGGCTCGTCGCTGTCCGGGACGCCGGGCATCGGCACCCCGAGCAGCCGGGCGACGATCCGGTTCCGGACATCGTCCAGGTCCGCCACACGGCCCGCCAGATACTCACCGGCACCCGCCAGCAGCGCCCGATACGCGGCGAACGCGTCGTACACCGCGCGCTCGGCGCTGCTGCCGACGGTGATACGCCGTTCCACATCGGCCATCAGCTCGGGGTCCTGCGCCATGAGGGCCTGTGCTTCGAGCACCGCCTGCGCCTCACCACCGGCCAGATTGCCCCGGGCGATCAGATCGGCGGCGACGGCTTCCACCGCCTGGTGAGCACGTCCCTGCTCACGCTCCGCGTCCTGCGCCGGATTCTGCTTGGCCGGCGGTTCGAGGACGGCGGTCCCCATGTGCCGGACCTCGCCGATCGCCACACCGTGGCTCACACCGACGCCTCGCAGCGTTGTACCCATCTCACCCGTCTCCGATCGAGCGGCGGTCCGCGCCGCCGCACTGCGTTTCACTGCCCGTCGTTGTTCTGTGCTGCTCTGTGCTGCTCTGTCGGCGTCACTGCCAGGAGAACAGCGGGTCGCCGGCTTTCACATCGCCGTCCTCGCGGACGTCGCCGAGGGCGTCGGCGGTCGCTTCGAGCGCGACGACCGGGCAGATCGCCGACTTGCCCGCGGCCTCGACGGCGGACGGGTCCCAGCGCACCACGGCCTGGCCGCGGCTCACGGTGTCGCCCTTGTTGACCAGCAGCTCGAAGCCCTCGCCATTGAGCTGAACGGTGTCGATACCGAGGTGGACGAGGACTCCGTGCCCCTCGGCGTCCACCACGACGAAAGCGTGCGGATGAAGGGAGACGATGACTCCGTCCACCGGGGACAGCGCCTCCGACGGCTCGCGGACCGGGTCGATGGCGGTACCCGGACCGACCATCGCACCCGAGAACACCGGATCGGGCACGGCCGAAAGTCCGATGGCACGTCCGGCAAGAGGTGACGTCACTGTGGTCATGGAGCCTCCCTGGGGGCGGAGATTTCAGTACGCACCGTCACTACCTGTCCCGGACGGCGCACTGTTCAGCAGCGTAAGTCATATGAAGTCCCGGTTCTGCCTGAAAGCACTGGGTTGGGATGATCTAGGGGTGCCCGGGAAACGATTTGCCTCGTCTCTCGACGAGGGGGTACTGTCATAACCCCGCCAGGGTCCAGCACGACATCGAGTCGACGGGCAGGCGGGCAAACCATCGAGCTTCGGTCTCCTCCGGATCATCGCTCTGCCATGCGGCAGGGAGGGTGGTCAGGAAGCCGGAAAAAGCCTGATAAGGTTTGAACACACCGAAGGGAAACTGCCCGGAGGGCCTGGTGAAAAGGGCCTGAAGGAAGCGTCCGTTCCTTGAGAACTCAACAGCGTGCCAAAAGTCAACGCCAGATATGTTGATACCCCGTCCGGGAGCTTCTGCTCCGGGATGAGGTTCCTTTGAAAAAGTCCTCCGTTTCATCCCTCTGTGGGGTGGCGGGGGCGCACACAGCGAGGACGCTGTGGACCGGGAGTGATTATTCCTTGCTCCTGGTTCCGCTCCCGTGTGTGTCGACCAGGATTACCTGGAAGCATTCACGGAGAGTTTGATCCTGGCTCAGGACGAACGCTGGCGGCGTGCTTAACACATGCAAGTCGAACGATGAACCCGCTTCGGTGGGGGATTAGTGGCGAACGGGTGAGTAACACGTGGGCAATCTGCCCTGCACTCTGGGACAAGCCCTGGAAACGGGGTCTAATACCGGATACCACCCGGGGGCGCATGCCCTTGGGTTGAAAGCTCCGGCGGTGCAGGATGAGCCCGCGGCCTATCAGCTTGTTGGTGGGGTGATGGCCTACCAAGGCGACGACGGGTAGCCGGCCTGAGAGGGCGACCGGCCACACTGGGACTGAGACACGGCCCAGACTCCTACGGGAGGCAGCAGTGGGGAATATTGCACAATGGGCGAAAGCCTGATGCAGCGACGCCGCGTGAGGGATGACGGCCTTCGGGTTGTAAACCTCTTTCAGCAGGGAAGAAGCGAGAGTGACGGTACCTGCAGAAGAAGCGCCGGCTAACTACGTGCCAGCAGCCGCGGTAATACGTAGGGCGCAAGCGTTGTCCGGAATTATTGGGCGTAAAGAGCTCGTAGGCGGCTTGTCACGTCGGGTGTGAAAGCCCGGGGCTTAACCCCGGGTCTGCATTCGATACGGGCAGGCTAGAGTGTGGTAGGGGAGATCGGAATTCCTGGTGTAGCGGTGAAATGCGCAGATATCAGGAGGAACACCGGTGGCGAAGGCGGATCTCTGGGCCATTACTGACGCTGAGGAGCGAAAGCGTGGGGAGCGAACAGGATTAGATACCCTGGTAGTCCACGCCGTAAACGTTGGGAACTAGGTGTTGGCGACATTCCACGTCGTCGGTGCCGCAGCTAACGCATTAAGTTCCCCGCCTGGGGAGTACGGCCGCAAGGCTAAAACTCAAAGGAATTGACGGGGGCCCGCACAAGCAGCGGAGCATGTGGCTTAATTCGACGCAACGCGAAGAACCTTACCAAGGCTTGACATACACCGGAAAGCATTAGAGATAGTGCCCCCCTTGTGGTCGGTGTACAGGTGGTGCATGGCTGTCGTCAGCTCGTGTCGTGAGATGTTGGGTTAAGTCCCGCAACGAGCGCAACCCTTGTCCTGTGTTGCCAGCATGCCCTTCGGGGTGATGGGGACTCACAGGAGACCGCCGGGGTCAACTCGGAGGAAGGTGGGGACGACGTCAAGTCATCATGCCCCTTATGTCTTGGGCTGCACACGTGCTACAATGGCCGGTACAAAGAGCTGCGAAACCGTGAGGTGGAGCGAATCTCAAAAAGCCGGTCTCAGTTCGGATTGGGGTCTGCAACTCGACCCCATGAAGTCGGAGTTGCTAGTAATCGCAGATCAGCATTGCTGCGGTGAATACGTTCCCGGGCCTTGTACACACCGCCCGTCACGTCACGAAAGTCGGTAACACCCGAAGCCGGTGGCCCAACCCCTTGTGGGAGGGAGCTGTCGAAGGTGGGACTGGCGATTGGGACGAAGTCGTAACAAGGTAGCCGTACCGGAAGGTGCGGCTGGATCACCTCCTTTCTAAGGAGCACATGGCCGGATGCGAGCGAATGTCTCGCACGGTTGCTCATGGGTGGAACGTTGACTATTCGGCACAGTAGGGTCTGCTTCTTTCACTAGTACTGCTTCGGCGTGGAACGTGGATGGGGTGGGGTCTGCTGGGCCGGGCGCGCTGTTGGGTGTCTGAGGGCACGGGCTTCTGCCAGTGTCTTCGGTTGCCGGCCCCGGTGAACTCACCATGTCGTGTGGTGGGGTGGCGGGTGGTTGGTCGTTGTTTGAGAACTGCACAGTGGACGCGAGCATCTGTGGCCAAGTTTTTAAGGGCGCACGGTGGATGCCTTGGCACCAGGAACCGATGAAGGACGTGGGAGGCCACGATAGTCCCCGGGGAGTCGTCAACCAGGCTTTGATCCGGGGGTTTCCGAATGGGGAAACCCGGCAGTCGTCATGGGCTGTCACCTACTGCTGAACACATAGGCAGTGTGGAGGGAACGAGGGGAAGTGAAACATCTCAGTACCCTCAGGAAGAGAAAACAACCGTGATTCCGGGAGTAGTGGCGAGCGAAACCGGATGAGGCCAAACCGTATGTGTGTGATACCCGGCAGGGGTTGCGCATGCGGGGTTGTGGGATCTCTCTTTCACAGTCTGCCGACTGTGAGACAAGTAAGAAACCGTCATGATAGGCGAAGGGCATGCGAAAGGCCCGGCGTAGAGGGTAAGACCCCCGTAGCTGAAATTGTGGCGGCTTGTTTGAGAGACACCCAAGTAGCACGGGGCCCGAGAAATCCCGTGTGAATCTGGCGGGACCACCCGTTAAGCCTAAATATTCCCTGGTGACCGATAGCGGATAGTACCGTGAGGGAATGGTGAAAAGTACCGCGGGAGCGGAGTGAAATAGTACCTGAAACCGTGTGCCTACAAGCCGTGGGAGCGTCGGGATGCGAGTTTACTCGTATCCTCGTGACTGCGTGCCTTTTGAAGAATGAGCCTGCGAGTTTGCGGTGTGTTGCGAGGTTAACCCGTGTGGGGAAGCCGTAGCGAAAGCGAGTCCGAACAGGGCGATTCAGTAGCGCGCTCAAGACCCGAAGCGGAGTGATCTAGCCATGGGCAGGTTGAAGCGGCTGTAAGAGGTCGTGGAGGACCGAACCCACCAGGGTTGAAAACCTGGGGGATGACCTGTGGTTAGGGGTGAAAGGCCAATCAAACTCCGTGATAGCTGGTTCTCCCCGAAATGCATTTAGGTGCAGCGTCGTGTGTTTCTTGCCGGAGGTAGAGCACTGGATAGGCGATGGGCCCTACCGGGTTACTGACCTTAGCCAAACTCCGAATGCCGGTAAGTGAGAGCGCGGCAGTGAGACTGTGGGGGATAAGCTCCATGGTCGAGAGGGAAACAGCCCAGAGCATCGACTAAGGCCCCTAAGCGTACGCTAAGTGGGAAAGGATGTGGAGTCGCAGAGACAACCAGGAGGTTGGCTTAGAAGCAGCCACCCTTGAAAGAGTGCGTAATAGCTCACTGGTCAAGTGATTCCGCGCCGACAATGTAGCGGGGCTCAAGCGTACCGCCGAAGTCGTGTCAATCCAGCAGATAGCCCCAACGGGTGCTGGGTT
This sequence comes from Streptomyces clavuligerus, assembly GCF_005519465.1. Classification (NCBI taxonomy): domain Bacteria; kingdom Bacillati; phylum Actinomycetota; class Actinomycetes; order Kitasatosporales; family Streptomycetaceae; genus Streptomyces; species Streptomyces clavuligerus. Next base: position 5,939,862 of record NZ_CP027858.1, read on the forward strand.
GGGTAGGGGAGCGTCGTGTGCCGGGTGAAGCCGCGCCGGAAGGCAGTGGTGGACGGTTCACGAGTGAGAATGCAGGCATGAGTAGCGATACACACGTGGGAAACGTGTGCGCCGATTGACTAAGGGTTCCTGGGTCAAGCTGATCTGCCCAGGGTAAGTCGGGACCTAAGGCGAGGCCGACAGGCGTAGTCGATGGACAACCGGTTGATATTCCGGTACCCGCTTTGAAACGCCCAATATCGAATCCTCTGATGCTAAGTCCGTGAAGCCGCCCTTGATCTCTTCGGAGTGAGGGGGAGTGGTGGAGCCGACGACCCGAGGTGGTAGTAGGTAAGCGATGGGGTGACGCAGGAAGGTAGTCCAGCCCGGGCGGTGGTTGTCCCGGGGTAAGGGTGTAGGCCGTGTGACAGGCAAATCCGTCACACATTAAGGCTGAGACCTGATGCCGAGCCGATTGTGGTGAAGTGGATGATCCTATGCTGTCGAGAAAAGCCTCTAGCGAGTTTCATGGCGGCCCGTACCCTAAACCGACTCAGGTGGTCAGGTAGAGAATACCGAGGCGTTCGGGTGAACTATGGTTAAGGAACTCGGCAAAATGCCCCCGTAACTTCGGGAGAAGGGGGGCCATGTCTGGTGATCCAACATGCTTGGTGAGCTGGGTGTGGCCGCAGAGACCAGCGAGAAGCGACTGTTTACTAAAAACACAGGTCCGTGCGAAGCCGTAAGGCGATGTATACGGACTGACGCCTGCCCGGTGCTGGAACGTTAAGGGGACCGGTTAGCCAGGATTCGTTCTGGCGAAGCTGAGAACTTAAGCGCCAGTAAACGGCGGTGGTAACTATAACCATCCTAAGGTAGCGAAATTCCTTGTCGGGTAAGTTCCGACCTGCACGAATGGCGTAACGACTTCTCGACTGTCTCAACCATAGGCCCGGTGAAATTGCACTACGAGTAAAGATGCTCGTTTCGCGCAGCAGGACGGAAAGACCCCGGGACCTTTACTACAGTTTGATATTGGTGTTCGGTTCGGCTTGTGTAGGATAGGTGGGAGACTGTGATACGGGCACGCCAGTGTTCGTGGAGTCGCTGTTGAAATACCACTCTGGTCGTGCTGGATGTCTAACCTGGGTCCGTGATCCGGATCAGGGACAGTGTCTGATGGGTAGTTTAACTGGGGCGGTTGCCTCCTAAAGAGTAACGGAGGCGCCCAAAGGTTCCCTCAGCCTGGTTGGCAATCAGGTGTTGAGTGTAAGTGCACAAGGGAGCTTGACTGTGAGACCGACGGGTCGAGCAGGGACGAAAGTCGGGACTAGTGATCCGGCGGTGGCTTGTGGAAGCGCCGTCGCTCAACGGATAAAAGGTACCCCGGGGATAACAGGCTGATCTTCCCCAAGAGTCCATATCGACGGGATGGTTTGGCACCTCGATGTCGGCTCGTCGCATCCTGGGGCTGGAGTCGGTCCCAAGGGTTGGGCTGTTCGCCCATTAAAGCGGTACGCGAGCTGGGTTTAGAACGTCGTGAGACAGTTCGGTCCCTATCCGCTGTGCGCGCAGGAGTCTTGAGAAGGGCTGTCCCTAGTACGAGAGGACCGGGACGGACGAACCTCTGGTGTGCCAGTTGTCCTGCCAAGGGCATGGCTGGTTGGCTACGTTCGGGAGGGATAACCGCTGAAAGCATCTAAGCGGGAAGCCTGCTTCGAGATGAGGACTCCCACCCACTTGATGGGGTAAGGCTCCCAGTAGACGACTGGGTTGATAGGCCAGATATGGAAGCCGGGTGACCGGTGGAGTTGACTGGTACTAATAGGCCGAGGGCTTGTCCTCAGTTGCTCGCGTCCACTGTGTTGGTTCTGAAACCACGAACAACCCATTGCTGGTTTGTTGATTGTTTCATAGTGTTTCGGTGGTTATAGCGTTAGGGAAACGCCCGGTTACATTCCGAACCCGGAAGCTAAGCCTTTCAGCGCCGATGGTACTGCAGGGGGGACCCTGTGGGAGAGTAGGACGCCGCCGAACAATTTTTGGGGAAGGCCCCGCACCGTATGGTGCGGGGCCTTTCGCATGTCCGGACCCTTTTCCACAGGACACGGTCGGTGGTTCACCCCGTGTCCGGTACGCCCCTGACTGACGGTAAGGTCGAGGGAGTCATCGGCACGTTACACATATGGAGGCCCACGGGTGGAGGTCCAGGAGACTCGCGTTCAGACGGACCGGGTACTCACCATCCCCAACATCCTCAGCATGGCCCGCCTCGTCGGTGTGCCGCTCTTCCTGTGGCTGATTCTCCGCCCGGTCTTCGGTGGCCCGAACAGCGACGGCTGGGCTCTGCTGGTCCTGATGCTCAGCGGGATCAGTGACTATCTGGACGGCAAGCTGGCCCGGCGCTGGAACCAGATCAGCAGCCTCGGCAGACTGCTGGACCCCGCGGCCGATCGACTGTACATTCTGTCGACTCTGGTGGGGCTGACCTGGAGGGAGATCCTTCCGCTCTGGCTCACCGCAGTCCTCCTGGCGCGGGAGCTGATGCTGCTGGTGATGGTGGGAATCCTCCGTCGGCACGGTTATCCGCCGCCCCAGGTGAACTTCCTCGGCAAGGCCGCCACCTTCAACCTGATGTACGCCTTCCCCTTGCTGCTGCTCAGTGACGGCTCAGGGTGGCTTGCGTCACTCGCTGCTATTTTCGGATGGGCTTTCGCCGGATGGGGTACAACTCTGTATTGGTGGGCAGGGATTCTCTATGTGGTCCAGGTCCGCCGTCTCGTCAAGGCGGACGCAGTGGCCGATTGACCTCGTCGATGCGGGAGCCGTGCAGCGTGGCCGGCCCGCATGACGCCAGAGGGGCCTCTATGGGCGAGTGAAGTCGGCTGACCGTCGTCTCTCAAGGAGGACGCTTCCGACATGAAGGCCGTCGTAATGGCCGGTGGCGAAGGAACCCGCCTTCGCCCCATGACGTCGAGCATGCCCAAACCGCTCCTGCCGGTGGTCAACCGGCCGATCATGGAGCATGTGCTGCGGCTGCTCAAGCGGCATGGGCTCAAGGAAACCGTGGTCACGGTCCAGTTCCTCGCCTCGCTGGTCAAGAACTACTTCGGTGATGGCGAAGAGCTGGGCATGGAGCTGACCTACGCCAATGAGGAAAAGCCCCTGGGTACCGCCGGCAGTGTGAAGAACGCCGAGGAAGCACTCAAGGACGACGCGTTCCTCGTCATCTCGGGCGATGCGCTCACCGATTTCGATCTCACCGACCTGATCGCCTTCCACAAGGAGAAGGGCGCGCTGGTCACCGTCTGTCTGACCCGGGTGCCGAACCCGTTGGAGTTCGGAATCACCATCGTCGACGAGGCCGGCAAGGTGGAACGTTTCCTGGAGAAACCCACCTGGGGCCAGGTGTTCTCCGACACCGTGAACACCGGTATCTACGTCATGGAGCCCGAGGTCTTCGACTATGTCGAGCCCGATGTTCCCGTGGACTGGTCCGGGGATGTCTTTCCCCAGCTCATGAAGGAAGGCAAGCCGATCTACGGCTATGTCGCGGAGGGCTACTGGGAGGACGTCGGCACCCACGAGAGCTATGTGAAGGCCCAGGCGGACGTCCTGGAGGGCAAGGTCGACGTCGAGATCGACGGCTTTGAGATCTCGCCCGGGGTCTGGGTGGCCGAGGGCGCGGAGGTACACCCCGACGCCGTACTGCGCGGGCCGCTGTACATCGGCGACTACGCCAAGGTCGAAGCCAATGTGGAACTCCGCGAGGACACCGTCGTGGGGTCCAACGTGGTCGTGAAGAGCGGCGCCTTTCTCCATCGGGCCGTGGTCCACGACAACGTCTACATCGGTGAGCACTCCAATCTCCGCGGCTGTGTGATCGGCAAGAACACCGACATCATGCGCGCGGCCCGGATCGAGGACGGGGCCGTCATCGGGGACGAGTGCCTGATCGGCGAGGAGTCGATCGTCCAGGGAAACGTACGTGTCTACCCGTTCAAGACGATCGAGGCGGGTGCGTTCGTCAATACCTCGGTGATCTGGGAATCACGCGGTCAGGCACATCTCTTCGGGGCCCGGGGCGTTTCCGGGATCATCAATGTGGAGATCACCCCCGAGCTGGCGGTGCGGCTCGCCGGGGCCTATGCCACCACCCTCAAGAAGGGTTCCACGGTCACCACCGCACGCGATCACTCCCGTGGTGCCCGGGCACTCAAACGGGCGGTGATCTCCGCCCTTCAGGCCAGCGCCATCGATGTGCGGGACCTGGAGAACGTACCGCTGCCCGTGGCCCGGCAGCAGACCGCGCGCGGCAGCGCTGGCGGGATCATGATCCGCACCACGCCGGGTGTCCCCGACTCCATCGACATCATGTTCTTCGACGGGCGGGGAGCGGACCTCTCCCAGGCCGGACAGCGGAAGCTGGACCGGGTGTACGCGCGGCAGGAGTACCGGCGGGCCTTCCCCGGAGAGATCGGGGACCTGCGCTTCCCGGCGAGTGTCTTCGACTCGTACACCGGGTCATTGCTGCGGAACGTCGACATCACGGGTATCGCCGACTCCGGGCTCAAGGTCGTCGTCGACGCCTCCAACGGCAGTGCGGGGCTGGTTCTGCCGAGTCTGCTGGGGCGGCTCGGTGTGGACGCCCTGACCATCAACCCGGGGCTGGACGAGGCGAGGCCGACCGAGACGGCGGACACCCGCCGGGCGGGTTTGGTCCGGCTCGGCGAGATCGTCGCGTCCGCCCGCGCGGCCTTCGGGGTGCGGTTCGACCCGGTCGGCGAGCGGCTGTCCCTGGTGGACGAGCGGGGAAGGATCATCGAGGACGACCGGGCGCTGCTGGTCCTGCTGGACCTGGTCGCTGCCGAGCGGCGCAGCGGGCGGGTGGCGCTGCCGGTGACCACGACACGGATCGCCGAGCAGGTGGCCGCGTACCACGGGACGCAGGTGGAGTGGACGACGACCTCGCCCGACGACCTCACCCGGGTGGGCCGGGAGGAGACCACCATCTTCGGCGGCGACGGCCGCGGTGGCTTTATCGTGCCGGAGTTCAGCAGTGTCTTCGACGGTACGGCGGCGCTGGTGCGGCTGGTGGGGCTGGTGGCCAGAACGCAGCTCACGCTGAGCCAGATCGACGCCCGTATTCCCCGGGCGCATGTGCTCAAACGCGATCTGGCCACTCCCTGGGCGGTCAAGGGTCTGGTGATGCGGAGGGTTGTCGAGGCGGCCGGTGACCGGCAGGTGGACACCACCGACGGAGTGCGTGTGGTGGAGCCCGACGGGCGCTGGGTGATGGTGCTGCCCGCTCCCTCGGAGGCCGTCACCCATTTGTGGGCGGAGGGACCCGACGACGCCTCGGCCCAGGCACTGCTCAACGAGTGGGCGGCGGTGGTGGACAGCGCAGGTGACTAGGGGGTAGCCAGGGGTACCGCCGGTGTGCCGGAAGCTTTCGGAACCGTTGCTTCCGGCACACCGGTGGGGCCATTCGGCGGCAGGGGGCGCGACGTGCGACGATGTGCGGCATGCCGCAGCAGCCCCCCATTCGGACCACTGGCTTTACGCCAGGACGCCCCGATGCGTCCATGTCGCTGCTGACGAATGTGATGGAGCACAGCCTCGACGAGGGCTATGCCGAGGCGGCTGCCCGCAGGAGGGCCGAGGGCGCTCCACTGCCCCGCCCGCTGCGGGCGAAACTGGGGCTTGCGGCCGGTCTGGTGCTCGCCGCGGCGGTGGTCACCGTGGGCGCGGCCGAGGCACGGATATCCGCGCCGGTGCTGGCCAAGGAGCGCGAGGAACTGATCGACCGGGTCGACGCCAAGACCGCCGCCGCGGACGAGCTGGCGGACCGGGTGGACCGGCTGCGGGACGAGGTGGGGGAGCGGCAGCGGAAGGCGCTCAAGTCGGCGGGCGCGGCCGGGGAGCCGCTGGCCTCGTTGCTGGCGGGCGCCACCGAGGTCGAGGGGCCGGGTGTCCGGTTGGTGATCGACGATGCCAAGGGCACCGATCAGAGCGGCTCTGGCCCCCGGGAGAGCGGCGGTTTCAGCGACACGGGCCGGGTGCGCGACCGTGACATGCAGCGGATCGTCAACGGTCTGTGGGAGTCCGGCGCGGAGGCCATGGCCATCAATGGGCAGCGCCTGACGGCCCTGTCGGCGATCCGGGCCGCCGGAGACGCCATACTGGTCGACAACAGGCCGTTGGTACCGCCGTACACGGTGCTTGCGGTGGGGGACGGCGAGAAACTGGACACCGCGTTCCGCGACAGCGTCGACGGCCTGTATCTGGAGCTGCTGCGGAAGGACTACGGCATCCGTTTCAGTGTCTCCGCCGAGGACGAGGTGCGTCTGCCCGCCGCCCCGAGCCTGATCGTACGTACAGCAGAGCCGGGTACCGCCATCGCCCGTGGGAACGGTGGACAGGGCACGGCAGAGACAGGGAAAGGCACAACGTGATCGCCGTACTGGGCCTCGTCGTGGGAGTCGTGGCCGGATTGTTGCTGAGGCCCGAGGTCCCGGCGGTGGTCGAGCCCTATCTGCCGATCGCCGTGGTGGCGGCCCTGGACGCCGTCTTCGGGGGGCTGCGGGCCATGCTGGACGGGATCTTCGTCGACAAGGTGTTCGTGGTCTCCTTCCTGTCCAACGTGGTCGTGGCCGCGCTGATCGTGTACCTGGGGGACAAGCTGGGTGTCGGAGCCCAGCTCTCCACGGGTGTCGTCGTGGTGCTGGGCATCCGGATCTTCTCCAACGCTGCGGCGATCCGCCGGCATGTGTTCCGGGCGTGAGTGCGGTGGAGGAGCCGATGAACGACGAATCGACCGGCCGGGGCGCCGGGGCCGCCGATGACGGTGCGCCGGGTGCGGCGCAGCCGCCGGTACCCGGTGGTCCGAGGGCGGGGATGACCGGCCGTCAGCGGCTGGTGGCCGGGCTCTGGCCGCCGCGGGTGACCCGGGCTCAATTGACCGTGGCGGTGCTGTTGTTCGTCCTCGGTCTGGGGCTCGCCATCCAGGTGCGGTCCACCAGTGACAACAGCGCGTTGCGGGGGGCCCGCCAGGAGGACCTGGTGCGGATTCTGGACGAGCTGGACCATCGCACGGAGCGTCTGGAGGACGAGAGGCAGCGGCTCACGGCCCAGCGGGCGGAGCTGGAGAACAGCTCCGACCAGGCGGAGGAGGCACGCAAGCAGACCCGGTTGAAGGAGCAGCAACTGGGCATTCTGGCGGGTACGGTCGCCGCGCGGGGCCCGGGCATCACGCTCACGGTCGCGGACCGCTCCGGTGCCGTGGAGCCGGACATGCTGCTCGACGCGATCCAGGAGCTGCGTGCCGCGGGGGCGGAGGCGATCCAGATCAATGGTGTCCGGGTGGTCGCCGACAGTTACTTCAGCGGCCTGAAGGGTGCTGTCGAGATCGACGGGAACCGGATCGGGGCGCCGTACATCTTCAAGGTCATCGGCAAACCGCACGATCTCGAACCTGCCCTGAACATTCCGGGCGGAGTCGTGCGGACACTGGAGAAGGAGCAGGCCACTGCCACGGTGGTCCGCTCGGAGAGGATCGTCGTGGACGCCTTGCGGGCCGCGAAGCGGCCTGACTACGCTCGGTCGTCGGCGCGGTGAGGCGGGCGCGTACGGTGCTCCGCCGACGAGGGCACGAGGTCGCGGGGGGTCGCCGCACAGAACTCGTGCCGTGTGGTGGAAACTGTCTGGTGGGTACGGACGTTGTGAGGATGTCCGGGTCGGCAGGTGTGATCAGTCAGGGTTCGTCCTGCCCCACGGGCGGGTCTATTTCGGTCAAGGGGAATCGCCCGTGAAGTTGTTTGCGAAGTTGTTCGGCAAGAGCGCACGCGAGGAAGGCGGCAACGCCAGGCACCGTGCGCGGCGTCAGGGTCAGGAAGAGGTCCAGAGCGGGGAGCGTCCGCTCTTCCGGGACGAGTTCGCTGGTCCGGGCGGTGATATTCCCGGGGCGCGGGGCGCGTCGGCTGTTGACCCTGCCGGTCCCGGACGCATAGGTTTCGGGGAACCATCGACCTCGGGTGGAGGGTTTGCCCCCGATCCGTATGCGACCAATCCCCACGGGGGGCGGCCGCGGCAGGAGGATGATCCGTCCATGACGGGTGTCACGGTCTGCACGAGGTGCGGCAACCGCAATCCGCAGACGAGCAAGTTCTGCTCCAACTGCGGCGCGCCGCTGCGGGGCCAGCCGGCCGCGGAGCGGGCCTCGGAGACCACGTCGACGATCTCCATCTCCGGCCTGGAGGCCTATGACTCGGAGATGACGGGGCAGACCCAGCTGCCCTCCCTGTCGCCCGAGGCGCAGGCCGCGGTGGAGGCGCTGCCCCTGGGGTCGGCGCTGCTGGTGGTGCGGCGGGGGCCCAATTCGGGCAGCCGCTTCCTGCTCGACAGCGATCTGACGACGGCGGGCCGTCATCCGCAGAGCGACATCTTCCTGGACGACGTGACCGTGTCGCGCCGCCACGTGGAGTTCCGCAGGGGCCGCGACGGCAGCTTCAGCGTGGCTGACGTGGGCAGCCTCAACGGCACGTATGTCAATCGCGAGCCGATCGACTCGGCTTATCTGAACAACGGGGACGAGGTCCAGATCGGCAAGTACCGGCTGGTCTTCTACGGGAGCCAGCGGGCCGTGTAACCCGCAAGGGAAGGCACATGCGCACACCGACGGGCGGTGCCGGGCGTGGCACCGCCACCGCGGGGGGAAGGGTTCCCGCGGCCGAGCGGCTGATGAGTATCGGCACCGTCCTCGGTCAGCTGCGGGACGAGTTTCCCGAAGTCACGATTTCCAAGATCCGTTTTCTGGAGGCGGAGGGACTGGTCGAGCCGCGGCGCACCCCCTCCGGGTATCGGAAGTTCAGCCAGGAGGACGTGGAGCGGCTGGCGCAGGTGCTGCGGATGCAGCGGGACCACTATCTTCCGCTGAAGGTCATCCGTGAGCATCTCGACGCCGCGGACCGCGGGGAACAGGTCCAGCTGCCCGCTCAGAGCCCTGGGCGGGACGGGGCGGCCACCGGGGCCGGGGCGGGGGAGCCGGGCCCGTGGGAGGCCGTTGGTGAGCGCCGTACCGCCGCCCGGGTGGGGCGAGCGGAGCTGCTGGCCGCCGCGGAGGTGGGCGAGGAGGAGCTGGCCGAGTGGGAGTCGTACGGCCTGCTCGTCCCGGACGCCGCCGGTGCTTTCGACGCCGAGGCGGTGACCGTGGCGAGGCTGGTGGCCGATCTCGGCAGATTCGGTCTGGAGCCACGGCACCTTCGCGCCATGAGGGCCGCGGCCGAGCGGGAGGCCGGACTGGTCGAACAGGTGGTCGCACCGCTGCGGAGGCATCGCAATCCGCAGACCAGGGCCCATGCCGAGGCCACCGCCCGGGAGCTGGCGACTCTGTCGGTGCGGTTGCACGCCGCCCTGGTGCAGACGGCCCTGGGGGTGCGTCTCACGTGATCTAGGACGTGCCCGACTACCCAAACAGGTCGGGCACGTCCTAGGGTTGCTGTGTGAACGAGCTCGACGTCGTGGGTGTCCGGGTGGAAATGCCCTCCAACCAACCGATCGTGCTCCTGCGTGAAGTGGGAGGCGACCGGTACCTCCCCATCTGGATCGGTCCCGGGGAGGCGACCGCCATTGCCTTTGCCCAGCAGGGCATGGCACCTGCCAGGCCGCTGACCCATGATCTCTTCAAGGATGTGCTGGAGGCGGTGGGCCAGGAGCTCACCGAGGTCCGCATCACCGATCTGCGTGAAGGGGTCTTCTACGCGGAGCTGGTCTTCGCCAGCGGAGTCGAGGTGAGCGCGCGTCCGTCCGACGCCATAGCGCTCGCTCTGCGCACCGGTACGCCGATCTACGGCAGTGACGGGGTCCTCGACGACGCGGGTATCGCGATTCCCGATGAGCAGGAGGACGAGGTGGAGAAGTTCCGCGAGTTCCTCGACCAGATCTCTCCCGAGGACTTCGGAACCGGCAATCAGTGACTGCCGCACGCTGAGCAGGTGACCGTCGGTGGCCCGGCGGTCACCGGAGGCGGCTGCGGAAGCGGGTTCACCTGGCCGGTTCCAGGCCATTCGAGCACTGTTTCCCGGTTCTGGTCACTCCAAACCACTCTCAGGGTGATTATCACTCGGCGTGCCGAGCGCGGCGATCGTTGACGCACCCCTGGTGACTGCCTACCGTCGAGTCGGCAGGTCAAGGACGGAGGGTCGGCGTGAGAAACAGCGGCGACGGTGCGGTGGGGGGCGTCCTCGGACGAGGTCTGGGGGAGAGCGGTCCGTATCCGCTCGGGGAGGGTACGACCGAGCGCTCCGGACGGCCGGAGGAGACCGTCGGCTACCGGGGGCCGACCGCCTGCGCGGCGGCGGGGATCACCTACCGCCAGCTCGACTACTGGGCCCGTACGGGGCTGGTCGAGCCCAGCGTCCGCCCGGCGTACGGATCCGGCACCCAGCGGCTCTACAGCTTCCACGACGTCGTCGTCCTCAAGATCGTCAAACGTTTCCTGGACACCGGCGTCGCCCTGCAGAACATCCGGGCCGCCGTCCGGCACCTGCGGGAGAGGGGCTGCGCCGACCTGGAGCGGATGACCCTGATGAGCGACGGGGCGACGGTGTACGAGTGCTCGTCGCCCGATGAGGTGGTGGATCTGCTCCAGGGCGGGCAGGGGGTCTTCGGGATCGCCGTGGGAGTCGTCCGGCGCGATGTCGAGGCGGCGCTGTCGCAGCTCCACGGGGAGCGGGTCGACACCGGTGAGACGCTCGCCGGCCACCATCCGCTGGACGAGCTGGCGCGCCGTCGGCAGAACCGGGCCGGCTGAGCCCGCGCCGGGCTCCGGGGGTGCCGGAGGGGCACTGTCAGTGGCGTGAGGCAGCATCGGAGATGTGAGATCCGCGCCGACGATCCTGCATCTGGACATGGATGCGTTCTTCGCCGCCGCCGAGCAGGCGGCGAAGCCCAGCCTGCGCGGAAAACCCGTGATCGTCGGGGGGCTGGGCCCCCGCGGGGTCGTCGCCACCGCCTCGTACGAGGCCCGGCGTTTCGGGGTGCACTCGGCGATGCCGATGGCGCAGGCCCGGCGGCTCGCGCCGAACGCGGCCTACCTCGTACCCCGCTTCGCCTTCTACCGCTCCATCAGCGAGCAGGTGATGGAGCTGCTGCGGGCGCTGTCGCCCCTGGTGGAGCCGTTGAGCCTGGACGAGGCGTTCGTGGACCTGGAGGCCACCGGGGCGGTCGACGCGGCGGCGGCCCGAGCGGCCGGTGAGCGGCTGCGGGCGGACATCCTGGCGGTCACCGGGCTGACCGGCTCGGTGGGGCTCGCCGGGTCCAAGATGCTGGCGAAGATCGGCTCGGAGCGGGCCAAGCCCGACGGCCTGGCGCTGATCGAACCCGGCACCGAGCGGGAGCTGCTGGGGCCGCTGTCCGTACGGATCCTGCCCGGGGTGGGGCCCGCCACCGGGGAGCATCTGCGCCGGGCCGGGATGACGGCCTGCGCCGATCTCGTGGAGGCGGGCGAGGACGAGCTGGTACGGCTGCTCGGCAGGGCGCACGGGACGGCGCTGTTCCGGATGGCGCTCGGCCAAGACGACCGGCCCGTGGTGGCCGAGCGGGACACCAAGTCGGTGTCGGTGGAGGACACCTTCGACGTGGATCTGCACGACCGGGTCGGAATCCGGGTCGAGGTGGAGCGGCTCGCCGAGCGCTGCACGGCCCGGCTGCGGGCCTCCGGGCACTCGGGGCGGACGATCGTCCTGAAGGTGCGGAGGTACGACTTCTCCACGCTGACCCGCTCCGAGACGCTGCGCGGGCCCACGGACGACCCGTCCGTGGTGCGGGAGGCCGCGGGGCGGCTGCTGGAGTCCGTCGACACCACGGGCGGGGTGCGGCTGCTCGGCGTGGGGGTGTCCGGGCTGGCCGACTACACCCAGGAGGATCTGTTCGCCCAGGCCGCGGTGGAGGAGGCGACGGACCGGGACCCGGGGGCGGACCCGCCGCCCGCCCCGGCCGAGGGGCCCGGCCCCGCCGAGCCCGTCGAGCGCCACTGGCCCGCCGGTTCCGACGTTCGGCACAGCACCCACGGTCCGGGGTGGGTCCAGGGCAGCGGGGTGGGCCGGGTCACCGTCCGGTTCGAACGGCCGGACTCCCCGCCCGGACGGGTGCGCACCTTCCGCGTCGACGACCCCGAGCTGTCACCGTCCGATCCCCTGCCCCTGGTGGCCGCCCCCGCCGGGGCCGGGGCGGACGACGGGCCCCCGGGGCCTCAGTCGCCGGCGGGAGCCGCGCGGCCGTCCTCCCCGGCCACCCGGCCGAAGGAGCGGTCCCCCGGGGGACCGGGATCGCCGGAATCCGCCGCGGGGAGGTCGAGGCCGTAGTGGCGATAGAGCTGGAGCTCCTGCTCCGGGGAGAGGTGGCGGCCCACGCCGAAGTCCGGGGCGTCCCTGATCAGAGCGCGTTCGTACGGCACGCTCAGCGCGTCGTCCACCAGCGTGCTCGGGGCAAGCGGGACGAAGGCGTCCCGTCCGAAGAGTCCGGTCCGCACGGCGGCCCATTCGGGCGAGCCGGTCGCGTCGTCGAGATACACCTCGTCCACGGTCCCGATCTTGGTCCCGTCGCGGTCGAACGCCTTGCGGCCGATCAGACTGCGCGGATCGACATCGGTCTGCACGGTCCCTCCAAGAGTTCGCAGCTATCCATCCTTAAGGCCCACCAAAGAGCAGATCGGTGGTATCGGCCACTTGAGCGATCGTCGAAGGGGTCCGCTGGTAGGCTGACATTGGCTGTTGACCCCACGCGGGAGAGTCCACCGGCACACCGCCGGCGGCGCCGAAGGAGCAAATCCTCCCCGGAATCTCTCAGGCACCCCGTACCGCATGGGTGAGGTCACTCTGGAAAGCAGAGCGGACGCCGGACGGCGGCATCCGCTCTCACCGACGGTGAAAACCGGGCGCCGAGCGCGTGCCGCCCGGTGAAGCTCTCAGGTTGAGATGACAGAGGGGGAGGCCGTCCGGGGCACCCGCGCCGTGGTGCCCCTCACAGGTCGCGTCAGACCAGGAGGCCTCCGATCATGACCGCTCACCGCACGCCCCTCTCCGAGTTGGAGCGCGGCACCCCCTTCGAGCAGCGCCACATCGGCCCCGACGCCGAGGCGCAGGCCAAGATGCTGGCACAGGTCGGATACGGCTCGCTGGACGAGCTGACCGCCGCGGCCGTCCCCGACGTGATCAAGAGCGCCGAGGCGCTGGGGCTGCCCGAGGCCCGCACCGAGGCCGAGGTCCTCGCCGAGCTGCGCGGCCTCGCCGACCGGAACACCGTGCTGACCCCGATGATCGGCCTCGGCTACTACGGCACCTTCACGCCCCCGGTGATCCTGCGCAACGTCATGGAGAACCCCGCCTGGTACACGGCGTACACGCCCTACCAGCCCGAGATCTCCCAGGGCCGTCTCGAAGCGCTGCTGAACTTCCAGACCATGGTCGCCGAGCTGACCGGACTGCCCACCTCCGGTGCGTCCCTGCTGGACGAGGGCACCGCGGCGGCCGAGGCCATGGCGCTCTCCCGCCGGATCGGCAAGGTCAGGAACGGGGTCTTCCTGGTCGACTCCGACGTCCTGCCGCAGACCCTCGCGGTGATCGGGACCCGCGCCGAGCCGACCGGTGTCGAGGTCGTCACCGCCGACCTCTCCCAGGGCATCCCCGACTCCGTTGCCGAGCGCGGGGTCTTCGGTGTGCTGCTCCAGTACCCCGGTGCCTCCGGCGCCATCCGTGATCTGCGGCCCGTCATCGAGCAGGCGCACGCCCTCGGCGCCGTCGTCACCGTCGCCGCCGATCTGCTCGCCCTGACCCTGCTCACCTCCCCCGGCGAGCTGGGCGCGGACATCGCGGTCGGCACCACCCAGCGCTTCGGCGTCCCGATGGGCTTCGGCGGCCCCCACGCAGGCTATATGGCGGTCCGGGACACCTTCGCCCGCAGCCTGCCCGGACGGCTCGTCGGCGTCTCCGTCGACGCGGACGGCGACAAGGCGTACCGGCTCGCGCTCCAGACCCGGGAGCAGCACATCCGCCGGGAGAAGGCCACCAGCAACATCTGCACCGCGCAGGTGCTGCTCGCCGTCATGGCCGGTATGTACGCCGTCCACCACGGTCCCGAGGGGCTGCGGACGATAGCCCGGCGCACCCACCGGTACGCGAGCCTGCTCGCCGCCGGGCTGACGGCGGGCGGCGTGGAGCTCGTCCACGGCTCGTACTTCGACACGCTGACCGCGCGCGTCCCCGGCCGGGCCGCCGAGGTGGTCGCGGCGGCCCGTGAGGGCGGGGTCAACCTCCACCTGGTGGACGACTCCCATGTCTCGCTCGCCTGCGACGAGACCACCACCCGGGCCGCGCTCACCACCGTCTGGGCGGCGTTCGGGGTGGAGGCCGACATCGAGGCCCTGGACGCCACCGTGGCGGACACCCTGCCCGCCGCGCTGCTGCGCGAGGACGAGTACCTCCACCACCCGGTCTTCCACCAGCACCGCTCCGAGACCGCCATGCTGCGCTATCTGCGCCGCCTCGCGGACCGCGACTACGCGCTGGACCGGGGCATGATCCCGCTCGGCTCCTGCACGATGAAGCTGAACGCGACCACCGAGATGGAGCCGGTGACCTGGCCCGAGTTCGGGCAGATCCACCCCTTCGCCCCGGTCGACCAGGCGGCCGGCTACCTCACCCTCATCCGGGAGCTGGAGGAGCGCCTGGCCGAGGTCACCGGCTATGACAAGGTCTCCCTCCAGCCCAACGCGGGCTCCCAGGGCGAGCTGGCCGGACTGCTCGCGGTCCGCGCCTACCACCGGGCGAACGGGGACGAGCAGCGCACCGTGTGTCTCATCCCGTCCTCCGCGCACGGCACCAACGCCGCCAGCGCCGTGATGGCCGGGATGAAGGTGGTCGTGGTCAAGACCGCCGACGACGGTGAGATCGACGTCGACGATCTGCGTGCCAAGATCGAGAAGCACCGCGCGGAGCTGGCGGTGCTGATGATCACCTACCCCTCCACGCACGGTGTCTTCGAGGAGCACGTGGCCGACATCTGCGCCACGGTGCACGAGGCGGGCGGCCAGGTCTACGTCGACGGCGCCAACCTCAACGCCCTGGTGGGGCTCGCCAAGCCGGGGAAGTTCGGCGGCGATGTCTCGCATCTGAACCTGCACAAGACCTTCTGCATCCCGCACGGCGGCGGCGGCCCCGGTGTCGGCCCGGTCGCGGTCCGCGAGCACCTCGCCCCGTATCTGCCCAACCACCCGCTCCAGCCGACCGCCGGACCCAGGACGGGCGTCGGCCCGATCTCGGCCGCGCCCTGGGGCTCCGCGGGCATCCTGCCGATCTCCTGGTCGTACGTCCGGCTGATGGGCGGGGCGGGGCTCAAGCGGGCGACGCAGGTCGCCGTGCTCGCCGCCAACTACATCGCCAAGCGGCTGGAGCCGCACTACCCGGTGCTCTACACCGGCCCCGCCGGGCTGGTCGCCCACGAGTGCATCGTGGATCTGCGTCCGCTGTCGAAGGCGACGGGTGTGACCGTCGACGACATCGCCAAGCGGCTCATCGACTACGGCTTCCACGCGCCCACGATGTCGTTCCCGGTGGCCGGGACGCTGATGATCGAGCCCACCGAGAGTGAGAACCTCCAGGAGATCGACCGCTTCTGCGCCGCGATGATCGCGATCCGGCAGGAGGTCGAGAAGGTCGCGTCGGGCGAGTGGCCCGCCGAGGACAACCCGCTGCGGAACGCCCCGCACACCGCGGCCTCGCTCGGTGGGGAGTGGGAGCACCCCTACACCCGTCAGGAAGCGGTCTTCCCGGCCGGGGTGAGCACCGCCGACAAGTACTGGCCTCCGGTGCGCCGGATCGACGGCGCTTTCGGCGACCGCAACCTGGTCTGCTCCTGCCCGCCGCTGGACGAGTACGGGAGCTGACGGCGCGAGCCGCGGGGACGGACGGCAAAAGGCGCCCCTGGGGGCGCCTGAGCCTGGAGTCCGGGGCCGGTGCGGAGAGGTCCGTGCCGGCCCTGAGGTGTCGGTGCGGGGTGGCGCTGTACCGGTGCGGTGGGCGGAGCCGCGGTGCTATGCGGCTGCCGTGGCGAGGCAGAGCCGGTGCGGTGCGATGACCTGGCCGTCCGGCAGCAGTTCGCCGGTGTCCTCGAAGAGGAGGACGCCATTGCACAACAGGCTCCAGCCTTGTTCGGGGTGGTGCGCCACGCGGCGCGCCGCGTCCCGGTCGGCCGATTCGGATGTGGGGCAGGATGGCTGATGCTGGCACATGGATGGGTTCTTTCGCTGCGAAGTAGTGACTGTGCTGCGGCTCGCTGAGGTGTTCATGGCCGCCCCCCGTATCTGTAGAGTCCGGTCCCAGTGTCGCCTTGTCGGCGTTATCTCGCAGGGATTTCGCGGCAGCTCGTCCTACTGATGTAAGACGTTCCTCCGGGGGAGTTGGTTCAACTCAAGTCCCTTGTACTTTCGGGTGGTTCAGAGGGTCGGGAAGGACTAGTCCGTCCGAAAACCGATGGCGTGGAAGAGAACGAAAGAGCCCCGGACACACGACGGCGCCCCGCGACCCTCGGAAGGGTCGCGGGGCGCGGCGGCGGACGTCCGCGGGTGCCCGGCGGCGGTCAGGCGGGTGAGCCGAGCAGGGGTCCGGGAGCGATCCGAAGGCTCATCAGGGGCAGCAGTTCGGCGACCCGGTGCGGCCGGTGGGCCGCGATGCCCGGCGGTGCGGGGGCGAGTGGTACCAGGATGTCGGTGGGCTGCGGAGTGCCGGAGTCCGCGTCGGCGTCCGTGCCCCGGTGCAGCCAGAGGGTGAGCATGTACAGCTCGGGGATGGAGAGCAGCCGTGGCTGATAGGGGGTCGTCATCGCCTCCGCCTGGCGCAGGGCGCGTTCGGTCGAGGTGAGATAGGGGCCTTCGAAGAAGTGCGAGAAGGTCCAGCCGTCCGCGGTGAGGACCGTCTCGGCGGCGGCGACATAGCGCTCGCCGCCGCGGATCAGAAAGCGCCAGCCCGTGAGCCGGGTGCAGGGGCGGTCGCCGGGGGTCGGGACGATCTGGTCGAGCACATGGACCGGGAGCGGTGACTCGGGGCTCACCGGACCCTGGGCGGAACGGAGTGCGGGAGTGCGGTCCTCGCGGACTGCGGTCGGGGAACCGAGTGCCGTGAGGACGCTGCGGAGCGCGGGTGCGGGAGCCGGGAGGACGTGCAGCGGCATGGTGGGACGCCTCTCACTAGGGGAGACACGGTGAGGCAGGGCAGGGTGCGGACGGCGCTGTCAGCGAGCGGGGCCAGAGGGGCCGAAGGGGCCACTGGGCGCCAACTATCTGCCTTCTGTACAGAGTTTATACGACCTGTGTTCTCCCAGTGATTCCGCTAGCGCCGCCGTGTATTCACCGCAAGAGTGGATCAGGACTTTCGGGCGCGGCGGATCCGCCGGTTCTCCCTGGAAATATCCTTCCCGGCCAGGGCGTTTCCCCGGTGACTGGTAGGCCGAAACTCATCGGTGTTTTTCACCATGCCGGGGGCAGTGGTAGGTGAGTACTGCGCCCTGCATGAGGCGGTCCCATGGCGCCGATGTGACGTACAGCTCGCCACTTCGGACACCCTACCGGTTGCCGGCTGTCTCCGTGGCGTTATCGATCAGCCAGGGTGGGCATTATCGTCCGGGGCGCGGGCGACCGGAGCCGCGCGATGTCCAGTCGAGGAAGGACACTTCGATGGGGGACAAGGACGTGGCAAGAGGCTTTGCGCCGGCCGATCGCCAGAGATACCGGCGCAAGCTGCAACAGTGCCTGGCGGGGCTGGGGCGACTGCTGGACGAGAAGCGGTTCGACCGGCCCAAGAATCTGCTGGGCCTGGAGATCGAGTTGAATCTCGCAGGGGCGGACGGCCTGCCCCGGATGATGAATGCGGAAGTTCTTGAGCGAATCGCCAGCAACGATTTCCAAACCGAGCTGGGGATGTTCAATCTGGAGGTGAACGTTGTTCCGCACCGGCTCGGCGGCCGTGTTCTCGACCAACTCGCCGAGGAGTTGCGGGCCGGGCTCGGATATGCCGACCGGAAAGCGAACGAGGTTGGCGCAGGGATCGTGATGATCGGTATTCTTCCGACCCTCACCCAGGACCATCTGGTCCATGGGAACCTGTCGGACGTCGACCGTTATACCCTGCTCAATGATCAGATCCTCACCGCCCGCGGCGAGGATTTCTCACTCGACATCAGCGGTATAGAGCGGCTGACCTGCACCTCCGCTTCGATAGCCCCGGAAGCGGCCTGCACCTCGGTGCAGTTGCACCTCCAGGTCACCCCCGGCCGTTTCGCCGATGTGTGGAACGCGGCGCAGGCGGTGGCGGCGGTGCAGATCGCGGTGGGGGCCAACGCGCCCTTCCTCTTCGGCAAGGAGCTGTGGCGCGAGTCGCGGCCACCGCTGTTCACGCAGGCCACGGACACCCGGCCGCCCGAGCTCCAGGCCCAGGGCGTCCGGCCGCGCACCTGGTTCGGCGAACGGTGGGTGGAGTCCGCGTACGACCTCTTCGAGGAGAACCTGCGCTTCTTCCCCTCGCTGCTGCCGATCTGCGACGAGGAGGACCCGCTGCGGGCCATCGACCAGGGAAACGCCCCTGAGCTGCGGGAACTCGTACTGCACAATGGCACGATCTATCGCTGGAACCGCCCGGTCTACTCGGTCGCGGACGGTGTGCCCCATCTGCGGGTGGAGAACCGTGTCCTCCCCGCCGGGCCCACGGTCACCGATGTCATCGCCAACGCCGCCTTCTTCTACGGGCTGGTACGGGCGCTCGCCGAGGAGCCGCGGCCGGTGTGGAGCCGACTGCCGTTCCGGACCGCCGAGGAGAATTTTGACACTGCGTGCCGCCACGGCATCGACGCGGAGCTGTACTGGCCCCGTCCGGGCCGGACCGGCGGGGTGACCCGGGTGCCCGCCGTGAAACTCGTCCGTGACGAGTTGCTGCCGCTGGCCGCCGCCGGTCTCGACGCCTGGCAGGTGGCCCCCGCCGACCGCGACCGCTATCTCGGGGTCATCGAGGAGCGGTGCCGACGGCGCGTCAACGGGGCCGTCTGGCAGTCCGAGACCTATCACCGCGCCCGTGCGGCAGGGCTGGGGCGGGACGCGGCGCTCGCCGCGATGACCCGGCGCTATCGCGAGCTGATGCTCCAGGGCGAGCCCGTGCACTCCTGGCCGGTCGGCTTCCCCGGCGGGCAGAACGGCGGACCGGGGGAGTGATGCCCGGGGCATCGGCCGGACGCGCCCCGCAGCTCCGGACACGGGGCCCTGCCGGGCCCGCCCGGGTGCCCGACCTAGGATGACGGTCGTCCCCGGCCGCCCGGTGCGGTCCGGGGCGGGACCAGTCACAGGGAGGCAGGGTGCGGATGGAGGCCGGGGGCGTGGCCGACGCTCTTCCCCGGGAGGAACTGCCGCCGAAGGTGCTGCGGTCCGAACTGCTGCTGGTGCTCGCCCTGTCGCTGGGCGCCAGCGCCATGTCCTCACTGATCAGCTTCGCGGGCGCGCTGACCAGGCCGGGCGGGCTCAGCGAACAGGCGGCGAAGCTCAACGGCTCGGCCGCCCCCGGGCGGCCCTGGCTGGATCTCGCCTGGCAGCTCTTCGGGATCACGACCGCGCTGGTGCCGGTGGCACTGGTGGCGCATCTGCTCACCCGGGAGGGCGCGGGCGGGCTGCGTTCGCTCGGCTTCGACCGCAGCCGCCCCTGGCCCGACCTGGGCCGCGGCACCCTGATCGCGGCGGGCATCGGCAGCGCCGGGCTCGCCTTCTATCTCGTCGCGCAGGCCACGGGCCTCAACCTCACCGTGGTGCCCGAGTCCCTGCCCGGGGTGTGGTGGAAGTTCCCCGTCCTGATCCTCTCCGCGATCCAGAACTCGGTGGTCGAGGAAGTGATCGTGGTCGGGTATCTGCTGCGCAGACTCGACCAGCTCGGGTGGACGCCGACGGCTTCCCTGATGACCAGCTCCGTGCTGCGCGGCTCGTACCACCTCTATCAGGGGATCGGCGGGTTCATCGGGAACATGGTCATGGGCGTCGTCTTCGTCCTGCTCTACCGCAGGTGGGGACGGGTCGGGCCGCTGGTCGTGGCGCACGCGCTGCTCGACATCGTGGCCTTCGTCGGATACGCGCTGCTGGCGGGGAAGGTCGGCTGGCTGCCCACGGCCTGAGCCCTGGGTCCGCGCTGAGCCCCGGGCCTGTCCTGAGCCCTTCATGCCCGGACCCCGGGGATATCGAGGTCCGGGCACGCGGATGGCGGGGCCGGTCGGAGGCCCGGGGCCCCGGGGTCAGGGACGGGTCAGCAGCTCGCCGTCGACGACGGTGACCGCTCGTCCGCCGAGCAGGGTGCGCTCTCCGGCCAGCTCGGTCCTGACCAGTCCGGAGCGTGCGGACGCCTGAAGTCCGGTCAGCTCCGCGCGGCCCAGCCGGGCCGACCAGAACGGGGCCAGCGCGGTGTGGGCGCTGCCCGTCACCGGGTCCTCGTCGATCCCGGCCCGGGGGAAGAACCCGCGGGAGACGAAGTCGTACGGCAGGTCCGGCCGTTCGGCGGCGGCGGTGACGACGACACCGCGAGCGGCGTACGCGGTCAGCGCCCGCAGATCCGGGGCGAGGTCGCGCACGGTCCGTTCGTCCGCCAGCTCCACCAGCAGATCGCCGAGGTGCGGGCCGGTGTCGTGCGCCGAGACCACCGGCGCCCCCAGCGTCTGTGCCAGCCCCTCGGGGGTCGGGCGCGGGGTGAGCGGGGACGTGGGGAAGTCCAGGGTGATCGCGCCGTCCTCATGGGCGGTCGTCCGCAGGACGCCGGAGCGCGAGGCGAAGCGGACCGTGCCGCCGGCGATGCCGCTGGTGTGCAGGACATGCGCGGTGGCGAGGGTGGCGTGGCCGCAGAGGTCGACCTCGACGGCGGGGGTGAACCAGCGCAGGGCCCAGTCGGCGTCGCCTCCGGCGGGCAGCGGGTGGGCGAAGGCGGTCTCGGAGAGATTGACCTCGCGGGCCACGTCCTGGAGCCAGCCGGGCTCGGGGAACGCCGTCGCGTCGGGGAGCAGTACGACGGCGGCGGGGTTGCCGGTGAACGGGGTGTCGGTGAAGGCGTCGACGATTCTGATGCGCATGTGCCCGACGCTAGCGAGCGGACCGACGCCGGGGAAAAAGCCAATTCGCGATGACTGGACCGCATACCGATGGGCGACGCTTGTCGGACGAGCTATTCCGATATATCTTTGAGGTATCGCGACAGATCAAGATCCACGATGGAAGGAGTGTCGTGATGTGTACCCATGGACATGAGCAGGAGTTCGGGCGCGGTCGCTGCGGGCCCGGCCACGGGGAACGTGGTGGCTTCGAGGGGCGCCGTGGCGCGTTCGGGCCGTTCGGGCCGCCCTTCGGCGGGCCTTTCGGCGGCGGCGGGCACGGCCGGGGCGGCGGCAGGGGAAGGGCGCGGCGCGGCGATGTGCGGGCCTCGATCCTCGCCCTGCTGAAGGACCGGCCGATGCACGGCTACGAGATGATCCAGGAGATCGGCGAGCGCAGCCGCGGGGCCTGGAAGCCCAGTCCGGGATCGGTCTACCCCACCCTTCAGATGCTGGAGGACGAGGGGCTGATCGTGAGCGCCGCGGACGGCGGCAAGCGGCTGTTCACCCTCACCGACGCGGGACGTCAGGAGGCCGAGGCCGGTCCGGACGCCCCGTGGGAGGAGGCCGGGCGCACGGTCGACTGGGACGCGCTCAACGAGGTCCGGCAGGCGGGCTGGGGCCTCATGGAAGCCTTCGGCCAGGTCTGGAAGACGGGCAGCCCCGAGCAGCGGACCAAGGCCGTCGAGGTGATCGGCGAGGCCCGGAAGAAGCTCTATCTGATCCTCGCCGACGAGAGCTGAGCGGAATCGACGGGAGCGGGAGGGGTGTTCAGCGGGTCAGCTCGGGCAGCGCCGCGAGCCTGCGCAGGGACTCCTCAAGCGCCGCCGTCGCCGACTGGGTGAGCTTCGCGGCCATCAGCGACACGGCGGCGCCGGTGAACTCGCCCTCGATCCGCACCACGGTGGTGTCCCCGTCGGGGATGAGGGCATAGCGGTTGCGGAGTGTGACGCCCATGGGGCCCTGGCCCGTGATCCCGAGGAGTCGGCCCGGCTCGTACTCGACGACTGTCCAGGTCACCTCGGCGGGAAAGCCCATCAGGCGCATGTTCTCCTGGTACCGGGCCCCGGACTCCAGGGTGGCGGGTCCGCCCCCGGGGAACCCGGTGTGTGTGCTGCTCCACCGGTGGTGGCCGCTGAAGTCGGTGAGCTGGGCCCAGATCTCCGCCGCGGGCGCTGCGATCCTGGCCTCCGCGCTGACCTCGGCCATAGGGCCACCCCTCCCTGTCGGGTCCTGCCGCCACGGTGTCGCGGCCATGTGTCGCGATGTCGCGGAAGGTAGCCGCCGCCGGTGGAGAACTCAAGACTGACGGACCGTCAGAAAAAGAGGGGGGCTGAGGTTCTCCTCCGTAAGGAGGATTGTCCGGCGGTGGTGCCCACCTTGCGTGGGAGGTGGACATAGACCTCTACGGGGATGTAAAGGGTGCTTGTCCCTGATGAGGTGGGAGATGTGCAGCTCCCTATGCCGAAACCGCCCGTCAGGCCCGCAGAGATCCACAGTGACATCCGCAGTGATGTCCGCAGCGACGTCCGTCTCGACATCGACTCACGATCCACGACTCACGATCCACGACTCACCGCCGAGCTGGTCTCGGTGGTGACGGCGGCCCGGCGCAGGGCGGTGCGCGACGGCGACCGGCAGATCGACACCGCCCACCTCCTGCACTCGCTCATCGAGGCGGATGCCGAGGTACGGGCCGTCCTCGGCCCCGGCCCCCGGCTCGCCAGGGTCCTCGGCTATCTCGCCCAGCGCAGCATCGGCTACGGGCTGCGCTGGCGGGGCTCGGTGGAGGACCGCGGGGCGCTGCGGGCCGCCCCGGGCGGTGGAGCGGCGGCGGTGCCCGGTCCCGGTACGGCGGCGTCCGCTCGCGGCGGGGCGCCCCGGGCCCGTGCCGATACGCCGGGCGGACGCCCGGTCCTCCGGGGTGTCTCACCCGCCGCCGTCGGCGCGCTCGAAGGGGCACTGGCGTACGCGGAGTCGCGCGGCGCCCGGCGGGCCACCGGGCAGGATCTGCTCCGTGCCCTGGCGGCGGACGGCGGCTGCCGCGCGGTGGAGGTGCTGCGGTGGGCGGGAGCCGACACGGTCCGGCTCGGCGGGCGCGCCGAAGCGCCCTGAGAACGGGCCCGGGGACGGTGCGTAAGCCAGCACCCTGAAGGGGTTACGGTCCTGACGGCGTGCTGTCATGATGTGCCGATGCACGGGTCACAGGGAAGAAACAGGGGCCTGGGGATCGCCCTGGTCTCAGCGCTCGCGTTCGGAGGATCGGGGGTCGCGGCCAAACCGCTGATCGAGGCGGGCGTCGACCCGTTGCACATGGTGTGGCTGCGGGTCACCGGCGCCGCGCTGCTGATGCTGCCGCTCGCCTGGCGCCATCGCGCGCTGCTCCGCCGCAGGCCCGCACTGCTTCTCGGGTTCGGGACGCTCGCCGTCGCGGGTGTCCAGGCGTTCTACTTCGCCTCCATATCCCGCATCCCTGTCGGGGTGGCCCTGCTCGTCGAATATCTCGGCCCGGCCCTGGTGCTCGGCTGGATCCGCTTTGTCCAGCGCCGACCGGTCACCCGCGCGGCGGCCGTCGGCGTGGTGCTCGCCGTCACCGGACTCGCCTGTGTGGTCGAGGTCTGGTCGGGGCTGGGCTTCGACCCCCTCGGGCTGCTGCTCGCGCTGGGCGCGGCGTGCTGCCAGGCGTGCTACTTCATCCTGGCGGACCATGGCGCCGACGGGACGGAACCGGCCGATCCGCTGGGAGTCATCGCGTACGGCCTCCTGGTCGGCGCGCTGGTGCTGACGGTGGTCGCCCGGCCCTGGAATCTGGACTTCGGGCTGCTCGCCCAGGATGTCGCCGTGGGGGACACGGGCAGGCTCGTCCCGGCGCTGCTGCTGCTCGGATGGGTGGTACTGATCGCCACCGTGCTCGCGTACATCACCGGAGTCGTCTCGGTGCGCTCACTGTCCCCGCAGGTCGCGGGGGTGGTCGCCTGTCTGGAGGCGGTGATCGCCACCGTGCTGGCCTGGGTGCTGCTGCGGGAGCACCTGTCGCTGCCGCAACTGCTGGGCGGCGCCCTGGTGCTGCTCGGGGCCCTCATCGCCCAGTCGCAGGCGCCGAAGGCCCCCGCGTCGGAGCCGGTGGCCTCGGGCACGCCGGTACGGCCCGGGTCCGCGGAGGGCGTGTCGGCGGAGGGCGTGTCGGCGGAGCGCGCGTTGGCGGTGAACGCGTCGGCGGTGGACGAGCGTGCGGACGGCCCGGAGGGCGGATCGGCGGACCGTCCGGCGGATGTGCCTCGCGTACGCACCTGAAGGGCCTCCCGCGCCCGCGCGGGAGGACGTCCCGCCGCGCGCCGCGACGGGACGCTCCTCCGCGCCGAGGAGGTCCGCGCGGACACGGCGGCGGGCGGACTCCCGTGCCGGCCGGACCGCCGAGCCGTCGGCGGCGGAAGGCCGGGCGCCCGGAGGGAAGTTGTCCGCCGAAGCCGCCGGACCGTAGAGTGCCGATCATGCATTCGACTGTCCTCCCGCCGCCTGCCGCCTAGCGCGGGCGGTCTGCCGTTGACGAAGACGGGCCCGGGGCGTCCCGGGTTGATGCGCGCTGCCCGCACGCCGGAGCCGAGCGTTCATCCTCCCGTTCTTCTCACGGAGACCTCTCGTGTCGCATTCCTCGCAGCCCTCGGCTGCCGCTGTGTCCGCACGGGCCGCCGCGCCCCTCTCCGCCGGACGCGGCCTGCTCTGTCTGGTCGTCGCCGGGATCGCCTGG
Source organism: Streptomyces clavuligerus (assembly GCF_005519465.1). Classification (NCBI taxonomy): domain Bacteria; kingdom Bacillati; phylum Actinomycetota; class Actinomycetes; order Kitasatosporales; family Streptomycetaceae; genus Streptomyces; species Streptomyces clavuligerus. The sequence goes on from NZ_CP027858.1 coordinate 5,964,745, forward strand.
GGGACCGCGGGCGCCGCCGCCTCGCTGGTCTTCCGGGCCAGTGATCTCGGGCCGCTGTCCCTGTCGTTCTGGCGCTGCGCCGGTGCCCTGCTGCTGCTTCTGCCGGTGCTCGCCCTGCGCGCACGGCGTTCGCGCGCCGTCGCCGGCTCCGCCGCCCTGGGCGGGGCCGGGGCGCCCGCCGCGGCCGGGTCGCGCCGCCGCCGCACGGTCCGGATGCTCGGGACCGGAATCGGCCTCACCGTCTTCCAGGGCGGGTACTTCGCCGCCGTGGAGGCCACCGGCCTCGCCGTCGCCACCGTCGTCACCCTGGGCGCGGGTCCGCTGCTGATCGCGCTGGGGGCCCGGCTGACGCTGGGGGAGCGGCTGGGCGCGGGCGGTGTGTTCGCGGTCGGCGGGGCGCTCTGCGGTCTCACCGTCCTGGTCCTGGGCGGTGAGGGCGGTACGGTCCGGCCCGCCGGGATCGCGTCGGCGCTGCTCTCCGCCACCGGGTACGCGGTGACCACGCTGCTCGCGCGCCGACCGGGCCCGCGTGGCGGGGCCGACCCGCTCGTCACCACCGTGTGGTCCTTCGTGATCGGCGCGGTCGCGATGCTGCCCCCGGCCCTCGCCGAGGGGCTGCTGCCGGGCTCCGGGGACACGGTCCGCGTGGTCCTGCTGCTGGCGTATGTCGCGGCGGTCCCGACGGCGCTGGCGTATGTCCTCTACTTCGCGGGAGCCGCCCGCGTCCGGGCCGCCACCGTGTCGGTGGTCATGCTCCTGGAGCCGGTGAGCGCCGCCGTGATCGCGGTGACCCTGCTGGGGGAGCGGCTGACCCCGGCGACCGTGCTCGGCACCGCCCTGCTGCTGACGGCGGTCACGGGACTGGCCTGGGCCGAGACGGCACCGGGGCGCCGGACCCGGGCCGCACGGCGCTGACATCCCTCCCGTGCGTCCCCTTCCGCGGCCCGGTGCCGTGCGGAGGGGACGCACGGGGTGTGCTCGACGGGCCCGGCGGCCGGGCGGCGGGTCAACCGGCGGGCAGATACCCCGGGGTCCCGGTCGCCGGGTCGAGGTCGTCCGCCGGGACCGGGGCCCCGTACGAGGTCCGCACCGGCACGACCCCCGCCCAGTACGGAAGGTCCAGATCCTCCGGGTCGTCGACCGGCGGGCCGGTGCGGACCTTCGCCGAGACCTCCTCCAGATCCAGCCGCAGGACGGCCGTCGCCGCCAGCTCACGGGCGTTGGGCGGGCGGGAGTCCCGGGAGCGGCCCGGCGCCACCGCGTCCACCAGGGCGTCGAGGGCGGCGCGCCGCTCCCCGGGGTCCACGACCTGGTGGGCGGTGCCGTGGATGACGACCGAGCGGTAGTTGACGGAGTGGTGGAACGCGGAGCGCGCCAGCACCAGCCCGTCGAGGTGGGTGACGGTCAGACAGACCGGGAGACCGGGGGCCTCCCCGTCCGCCCCGGAGGCCATCCGCAGCGGCCGGGAACCGGTCGAGCCATGGACGTACACGCGCTCCCCGACGCGCGCGTACAGCGTCGGCAGCACCACCGGGGCGCCGTCCCGGACGAAACCGAGGTGGCAGAGGTATGCCCCGTCGAGGATGGAGTGCACCTGCTCGCGGTCGTACACCGCGCGTTCCCTGGAACGGGTGGGGACGGTGCGGCCGGTCGGTTCGTAGGCGCCGGTGCCGACGGCGGGGGCGGCGGCGGATTCGGTCCGGGTGTCCGGCATGGCGGCCTCCATTGCACTAGTGCATAATGTTATTTGTGCTAGGAGAGTATCTGATCACTGGTCGGCGCGCAGCGGAGATCGCGGCCGACATCGAACGCGCGGTGGGCGCCGGGAAGCTGAGGCCCGGTCAGTCGCTGCCCCCGATGCGGGAGCTGGCGGCCGGTCTCGGCGTCAACCCGAACACCGTGGCCGCCGCCTACCGCACCCTGCGCGAGCGCGGCGTCATCGAGACGGCGGGCCGCCGGGGCAGCCGGGTGCGCCCCCGTCCGGCCAGCACCTCGCGCGGCTCCATCGGGGGCGGGGCGCCGCCGGGGGTACGGGACGTGGGCGGGGGCAACCCCGACCCGGCGCTGCTGCCGCCGCTCCGCGAGGTGCTCGACGCGGTGGCGCGACGCGCCGACGAGCGGCCCGTGCTCTACGGCGAGGAGCCCCTGGACGAGGAGTTCGCCCGGCTCGCCCGGGCCGCGCTGGACGCCGACGGGGTGCCCGCCGGACCCGTTGTCGCCACCTCCGGCTCGCTCGACGCCATCGAACGGGTGCTCGCGGCGCGGCTGCGGCCCGGTGACGCCGTCGCCGTCGAGGACCCCGGCTGGCACAGTCTGCTGGACCTCGTCCCGGCGCTCGGGCTCCGTGCCGTCCCCGTCCCCGTCGACGACGAGGGGCCCCGCACCGCCGGGGTGGAGCGGGCCCTCGCGGCGGGGGCGCGGGCGCTGATCGTCACCGACCGCGCCCAGAACCCCACGGGGGCCGTCGTGGGGGCGGACCGGGCGGAGGAGCTGCGGGGCGTGCTCGCCCGCCATCCGCAGGTGCTGCTGATCGAGGACGACCACGGGCACGGGATCGTCGACCAGCCGCTGCACCCGCTCGCCGGGGCCACCGGGAACTGGGCCTTCGTCCGTTCCACGGCCAAGGCGTACGGGCCCGATCTGCGGGTCGCGGTGCTCACCGGCGACCCGCTCACCCTCGACCGGGTCGCAGGGCGGCAGCGGCTCGGGCCCGGCTGGGTCAGCAGGCTGCTCCAGCGCACCGTCGCCGGGCTCTGGGCCTCGGGGGCCGTCGACCCGCGCACGGTGGCCCGCGCGTACGGGGAGCGGCGCGAGGCGTTGGTGCGGGCGCTGGCCGGTCATGGGATCGCGGCGCACGGGCGCAGCGGGATGAATGTGTGGGTGCCGGTGCCGGACGAGACGGCGGCGGTGGCACGGCTGGTGCACGAGGGGTGGGCCGTCGCCCCCGGCGCGCGGTTCCGGATGGCGGCACCGCCCGGTGTGCGGATCACCGTCTCGGGGCTGTCACCCGCCGACATCGACGCGGTGGCCGCGGCGGTCGCCGTGGCCACCGCACCCGCGCCGGCCCGCAGCTACGGCTGAGCGGCCCCGGCGACGGCGGGGCTCCGGCCGCGGTCGTGCAGAACGTGGCCGCACGGGCTGCGGAGGGACGGTCCACGGCTGACCGGTCCGCGGTGGTGTGGTCCGCGGTCGCGCGGCCTACGGCTGGGCGGGGGTGCTCGCGGCGGACCGTCCGGCGGCGGTCGCGCGGGCCATGGCCTCGGTTCCGGCCGCCGCGCCGGTCGTGGTGGGCGCCGTCCGCACGTCTCCGGGGAGTCCGTCCGCCGGGAGGTCGCCCTTCGGGGGGCGGAGGCCCTGTTCCGGCCGCCCGCCTGCCCGGACGGTGCCGCCGCTGTTCCGCCCCCGTCCCCGGCTCTGCGCCAGCGCGGCCCCGGCCAGCACGATCGCGGCACCCACCGGGGTGTTCCAGCTCAACTGCTCGCCCAGCAGTGCGACACCCGCCGCCGTGGCGATGACCGGGATGAAGTACGTGACCATGGTCGCGGTAGTCGGCCCGACCTCCTCCACCAGGCCGTACTGGACCAGCAGGGCGAACCCGGTCCCCAGGACGCCGAGGGCCACCACCGCCAGCAGCGGCACCGGCGCGAACGACGACGGAAGCTCGGTGAAGAGCGGGGTCACCACAGCGAGCTGGACCGTGGCCAGCAGAAGCTGCGCACCGGTCAGGGAGAGGTGCGACTCCTCGCGGCCCGCGAGCGTCCGGCGTACGTATATCCAGCCGACCGGGTAGCAGAACGAGGCCAGCAGGGCCAGCGCCGTGCCCCGGACATCGAGCCCGGAGAAGCCCTGCCAGGCGCCGAGCACGGTCAGCACACCGAGGAAGCCGACGCCGAGCCCCGCCACCCGGCGCCGGGTGGGCCGGTCCTCGGAGAGCGCGACCAGGGAGAGCAGCATGCCCCACAGCGGTGAGGTGGCGTTGCAGATACCCGCCAGGGTCGACGGGATCGTCAGCTCCGCGTAGGCGAAGAGCGAGAACGGCACCGCGTTGAGCAGCAGCGCGGCCACGGTGAGATGGGCCCAGACCCGGATGCCGCGCGGCAGTCGGTCGCGCCGTACGGCCATGGCCACGGCGAGTACCGCCGTACCGAAGAAGAGCCGGCCGAACGTCACCTGGAACGGTGCGTATCCCTCGGTGCCGACCTTGATCAGCAGAAAGCTGAACCCCCACACCAGGGACAGCACCGCGAAGCGGACACGCCAGTCGAGGCGGGGGCGCCGATCGGGACCGGGGTGCTGGTCACGGCGGGGGCGGCGGCCCCGCTCGACGGGGGAGCGCGGGGTGGTGCGGGCGGGGACGCTGGTCATGCGTTCCACCCTCACCCCTGCGAACTTCTTAGCACAAGCGAGAATTTGTTCAGGGTTTTGCTTAGCATTGCTTACATGTTGAATCTGGAGCGCCTACGGACCCTGGACGCCCTCGCCCGTCTCGGCTCGGTCAGCGGGGCCGCCGAAGGGCTGCATGTCACCACATCCGCCGTCTCGCAGCAGCTCGCCAAGTTGGAACGGGAGGTGGGGCAGCGGCTCCTGGCCAGAAACGGGCGCGGGGTCCGCCTCACCGACGCCGGGCGGCTGCTCGCCGACCACGCGGCCCGCATCCTCTCCCAGGTCGAGCTGGCCCAGGCGGACATCGAGGCCCAGAGCGGCCAGGTCGTCGGCGAGGTGCGGATCGGCGGCTTTCCGACCGCCGCGCGCGGACTGTTCCCCGCGGCCCTCGCCCGGCTCCGCGCGGACCACCCCGACCTGCGCGTCCGCACCCAGGAGCTGGAGCCCGAGCGGGGGGTGCGCGGAGTCGTCCGGGGCGATCTCGACCTCGCGGTGGTGCTCGACTGGAGCAACCGGAGACTGCCGGTGCCCGGCGGCCTCGCGCAGACGCATCTGCTGGACGACTCCGCCGACATCGCCATGCCCGCGGGCCATCCGCTCGCGGGACGCGCCGACGTCGAACTGGCGGAGTTCGCCGACGACGAGTGGATCTCCTGGCCGGAGGGGGAGTTCTGCCACGAGTGGCTGATGTTCACCCTGCGCTCCCAGGGCATCGAACCCCGGATCGGCCATCTGGCCGCCGAACACCACACCCAGCTCGCGCTGATCGCGGCCGGGCTCGGCGTCTGCGTGGCCCCCCGCCTCGGCCGCGGACCCGTGCCCGAGGGGGTCGCCGTCGTCCCCGTGCGCAGCGGCATGCGGCGCCATGTGTACGCGGTCTGGCGCACCGACGCGGAACGGCGCCCCTCGCTGCGGGCCGCGGTCGCCGCGATGCGTCAGGCCGTACGGGATCAGTCCCTGCTGGAGCGCGCGCCGGCGGGATCGTCCGCTGAGGAGCGCGGCACGGGTGGCGGCTCACTCCGCCCGGGGGCGGGGCGCTCCCCCGTGCGGTGAGAGCTTGCGGAAGTCCCAGGAGGTGATCGCCTCCGGAGTCAGCCGGAGCCAGGCGTGGCGGCCGTCGTGGGGCATGGCGTCGAGGGCGAAGTTCTTGCGGGCGAAGAGGCGTTCCGGGGCCTCCAGCTCCGGGCAGGGGCGGCCGGTGCGGGGGGACTCGCCGACGAACTCCGCGCGGCCGGACAGCTCCGCGCCCCGCAGCTCCCCGTACTCCTCGCCGGAGTCGACCACCACCGCGAGCCGGGGATCGCGCCGCAGCTCCGCCCAGCGGCGGCTGCGGACCAGCGAGTACAGCCAGAGCGAGGTCCCGTCCCAGGCGAACCACAGGGCGCTGACATGGGGCCGCCCGTCCGCCGCCACCGTGGCCACCCGGCAGGTGCGCCGCTCGGACAGAAAGGCGTCCAGCTCCTCGGGGGTCATCATGATCCGGCGGCCCCGGCGCTGTACGGCGGCCATGGCGGTCCCCTCCCGGGAGCAGTAGAACTGACTGGGCGTCAGAGAAAGGCGCCCCGAAAGCATGCGCGCTCCGCCGGAGCGGCGCAATGGAGCGGGAGGGGGAGCGCATGCCGTCCGACGCCGGGGACAGCCGCACCGCACACCGGGACAGCCGGGCCGCGCCCGTGGCGCGGGAGCGCCTCGCCCGGCGGATCGATCCGGCGACTACCGCGCTGCTCACCGTCGAGTGTCAGCAGGGCGTGGTGGGGCCGGGGAGCGCGCTGCCGGAGCTGGCCGCCGAGGCCCGTTCGTCCGGGGCGCTCGCCGCCGTCGCCCGCCTGGTCGCCGCCGCCCACACCGCCGGGGTGCAGGTGCTGCACGCCGTGGCCGAACGGCGGCCCGACGGCCGGGGCACCGGCCGCAACGCCCCGCTGCTCCGCGCCGCCGAGCGCCTTCCCGTCCGGCAGTACTCCGGGACGGCGGCCGTGCGGATCGCGCCGCCCATCGAACCGGCGGCCGGGGACATCGTCGTACGGCGGCTGCACGGGCTCACCCCGCTGGCCGGGACCGGTGTCGACGGGATGCTGCGCCACCTCGGCTGCCGGACCCTCCTGATCGCCGGGGTCTCGGCGAACGTCGCCGTCCCCAACGCCGTGTTCGACGCCGTCAACCTCGGCTACACGGCCGTCGTCGCGAGCGACGCCGTCGCGGGGGTGCCCGCCGACTACACCCCGGCGATGATCCGTCACACCCTCGCCCTCGTCGCCACCATCGCCACCAGCGACGAGATCATCGCCTGCTGGGCGGCGGGCAGCGGGTCGAGGGACGACATGCAGGCGGATGACACGTCGGCGGGCAGCGGATCGGCGGACGACACGTCGACGGATGGCATGTCGGCGGACGGCACGGCGCCCGGCGGGCCCGCTACGCCAGTGTGATCGAGCCCCCCTCGACCTTGATCTTCTGCTCCGGCAGCGGCGAGGTGGCCGGACCGCTCTTCACACTGCCGTCGGCGGCGTCGAAGTTGCTGTTGTGGCAGGGACAGTTGATGACGTTGTCCGAGACCGACTTCACCGCGCACCCCTGATGGGTGCACTTGGACGAGAACGCCTTGAACGTGCCCGCCTGCGGCTGGGTGATCACCACGGCGCCGACGACCTTGCCGCCGCCCTCGGGGATGTCCGCCACCTTGGCGATCTCCGCGCCGCCGCCGGTGCCGCTCCCGGTGCCGCCTCCCGTGCTGCCGCCGGCCGACGGGTCGCCCGCGCCGCTCCCGCCGCTGTCCGTGTCACCGCCGCAGGCGACGAGCGCGGCGCCGAGCCCGGCCGCCCCCATCGCGGTCATGACGGTCCGGCGCCCGACGGCCCGCGCTGTCCCCTTCGATCCGCTCATCTGACGTGCTCCTTTGTCTTCACGGTCCCCGCCCGGCCCAGGTCCGGCCGGTTGTTCTTGGTGTTCTACGGCTCGTGGATCAGGAACGTTCAGATTCTCAAGAACACACATGTCTCCTCAGGAACATCACCTCGTGGCTCAGCAGCCCCATGAGTTGCTCCTCCCGGGAGACCCGGTGACCGGCCCCGGCCAGCGGCAGCACGCTGTGCGGACGGCCCGCCGCGAGCAGCGCCGAGGACAGCCGCAGGGTGTGCGCCGCGTACACGTTGTCGTCGGCGAGCCCGTGCACGAGCAGCAGCGGCCGGGAGAGCCGGTCCGCGTACGGGATCAGCGAACTGCGCCGGTACGCCTCGGGGAAGACCTCCGGATGGCCGAGGAAGCGCTCCTCCCAGTGGGTGTCGTAGAGCCGCCGGTCGGTCGGGGCGGCCCCCGCCACCGCCGCGTGGAAGACCTCGGGATGGTGCAGCACCGCGCCCACCGCGAGATAGCCGCCGTACGACCAGCCACGGATCGCCACCCGGCCGGGATCGAGGGCCGGATGCTCTGCGGCCGCCGCGTGCAGCGCGTCGATCTGATCGTCGAGCGCGGGCCCGAGCCGGTCGCCGTGCACCGCCTTCGCCCAGTCCCGGCCGCGGCCCGGGGTGCCCCGGCCGTCGGTGACCAGGACCGCGAACCCCTGCTCGGCGAACCACTGCGAGACACAGCTCCACCAGGTGCGCGCCCGGACCACCGTTTGCAGGCCGGGACCCGCGTACGGGTTGAGCAGCACCGGCAGCGGACCGGAGCCCTCCGCGCCCTCCCGGTACCAGGACGGAAGGAAGAGCTGGCTGCGCAGCTCGCGCGCGCCGAGTGTGCGGAAGCGGGGCCGGGGGGCGGGAACCGGCTCCTCGGCGAGGACCGCGATCCGACCGGCGGGCTTCCCCTCACGGACCACCCGCACCTCGTGCCCCGACCCGGTCCTGCTCCCCAGGACGACGGTGCCGCCGCCGACCGAGGCCATGTGCACCCCGGGGCCCTCGCTGACCCGGACGAATCCGGACGCCGGGCCGTACCGCCAGACATGGACCTCGGTCGGGTCCTCCTGGGCACTGAACCAGACATCCTCGCCGTCGACAGCGAACACCTCCCGCACCCCCGCGGGGGAGACCGCCTCCCCGATCCGCAGCGCGCCCGGCCCGCCGGCGGCGCGGTCCACGGGGCACACGGTGACCGGCACACCGGACGCGGTACGGGCCAAGAGCCCGGGCACCGGCTCCACCCACGCGGGGTCGTGCTCCGTGTGCAGCACCTCGCTCGCGCCGGTGTCCGGGTCGACCGCGAGCAGGACGGCGGTCCGCTGATCCCGGGTCTGCACCCGGGCCATCGGCCCGAGCCCGTCCCAGCCCGCGTCCGTCAGGTACTCGAACGCGGTGTCCGTCCAGGCGCCGGGCGGATGCGCCGCCGGGTCGGCGTGCGCGGGCAGCCGCACCGGCAGCCGGGTGCCGTCCAGGCGTATCAGCTCCAGCGAGACGTCCGCGTTCGCGGTGCCCGCCGCCGGGTAGGGGATCACCCGCGGTGGCTGTGCCGGGTCGGCGGGGTCGGTGAGGTAGCGGCGTTCCACCCGGGCGGTGTCCACCCGGGTCACCAGCAGCGCGTCGCTCCCCGGCGACCACCAGTGGCCCCGCGTGCGCCCCATGGACTCCGCCGCCGCGTGCTCCGGCAGCCCGTGCGTCACATCCGGCCCGTCCGGTGCGGCCAGCAGCCGGTCACCGCCGCCGCGCACCCCGACGACACGGAACGAGCCCCCGCTGACGTACGCGACCCAGCGGCCGTCGGGGGAGGGGCGGGGGTCGGTCACCGGACCCGCGGTGGTGATCCGCCGGGGCGCCGCGCCGTCCGTGGTCACCACCCACACCACCCCGCCCAGCGCGAACGCGGCGAGGCGCACCTCCGCGTCCGTCGCGTAGGCCACCACCCCCGACGCGGTCTCCCGCGTCCGCTCCCGGAGCGCTCGCTCCGCCTCCGGGACCTCGCCCTCCGCCCCGTCCAGGGCCGTCGGGTCGGCGAGCATCCGCTCCCGTCCGCCGGAGTACAGCCAGAGCCTGCTGACGGGGTCGTCGCCGCGGGTGGAGCGCAGGAACAGCACCCGTTCGCCGTCCGGGGAGACGGTGAACCGCCGGGGGACGCCCAGCGAGAACCGATGGGTACGGGCGAGTTGTCGGGGAAAGCCGGGACACTGGAGGTCGGCGGTCGCGCCGTCGGCGGAGATGGGGGGCACGGGGCATCGTGCGCACCCTCCGGCGGGACCCGGCAAGTCCTTTTCGACGGCTGCCGCCGGTGCCACCGGTGCGCCCCCTGCCGCCGGTGTGCCGCCCGCGTCGCCTGCGCGTCGTTGCGCGCCACCGGTCCGTCCGTCCCCTTGGCGCGCGCCCCGGCGGTAAACCACGAGGCCCCCTTCCCCGGTGCGGCATAGGGTGGAGCGATGCTCACCGAAGTCATCGCGACCCGCTATGTCACGCCCTTGCGTGAGGGCGGCTCGCTCCCGGGCATCGTCGAGGCGGACGACCTGGGTACGTATGTCATGAAGTTCACCGGCGCGGGACAGGGCCGCAAGACGCTGGTCGCCGAGGTCGTCTGCGGCGAACTGGGCCGCCGGCTCGGACTGCGCGTCCCCCGGCTGGCCGCGATCCAGCTCGACCCGGTGATCGGACTCGGCGAGCCGGACCAGGAGGTGCAGGAGCTGCTGAAGGCCAGCGGCGGACTCAACCTCGCCATGGACTTCCTGCCCGGGTCGATCGGCTTCGACCCGCTGGCGTACGAGGTGGACCCCGCCGAGGCCGGCCGTGTGGTCTGGTTCGACGCGCTGATCAACAACGTCGACCGCTCCTGGCGCAACCCGAACCTGTTGGTGTGGCACGGAGATCTATGGCTCATCGATCATGGAGCCACCATGATCTGGCACCACAACTGGCCCTCGGCCGCCGCGTCGGCCGCCAAGCCGTACAACGCCTCCGACCATGCCCTCGCCCGTTTCCGGCCCGATGTCCGGGCCGCCGCGGCCGAGCTGGCCCCGCTCGTCACCGAGGAGCTGCTCACCGAGGTGGCCGCGGACGTCCCCGACGCCTGGCTGGTGGACGAGCCCGGGTTCGACACACCGGACGCGCTGCGCCGGGCCTATGTGGAGGCCCTGCTGCCGCGGGCGGCCACCGTCCACACCCGGATCACCCTGGACGAGCCCACCCCCGACCGGCCCTCGCAGGCCCCCGGCTGGCTGACCGCCCGTCTGGACCCCACCGCACGGAAGGGAGACCGCGCATGAGCGAGCGCCAGGTCTTCGAGTACGCGCTGCTGCGCGTGGTGCCCCGGGTCGAGCGCGGGGAGTGCTTCAACGCCGGGGTCGTGGTCTACAGCCGGGCCAGGTCCCTCGTCGCCGCCCGGACCCATCTGGACGAGAACAAGCTCAGGGCGCTCGACCCGGCGGCCGATGTGACGGGGGTACGGGCCGCGCTGCACGCCGTCGAGTCGGTCTGCCGCGGCGGTGCGGAGTCCGGGCAGGCGGCCGGGGACGACGCGGGGCGCCGGTTCCGCTGGCTGATCGCGCCGCGCTCCACGGTGGTGCAGCCGGGGCCCGTGCACACGGGGCTGACCGCCGACCCGGAGGCCGAGGTGGAGCGGCTGCTGGAGCTGCTCGTCCGCTGAGGACGAAGGGCCCCCGTGCCCCGGGCCCGGCCATCGGCCGCCCCGGGGCACGGCCGTGTTCGTGGCCCCGGCGTACGCATGGGGTGATGCGCCGCACCCGGTGGGCCGTTGACACCGGCTGCGGGGGCTTCTAGCGTCTCGTCTGCCGAAGGTACTAAGCGGTCGCTCACTCGTCCGTGCACATCGCCCGCCCGACCGGTTCCGCCGGGGCGGGCGGTGATCCGGGCACAGGGCCGTACCCCGGGGCACCCACCGGCGCCCCGGGGCCTTCCGGGGTATCGGGCCACTCATGGGCGAGGAGAAGAGAAGCATGTCCACCACCGAGCAGCGTGTCGCCGTCGTGACCGGAGCGGCGCGGGGGATCGGCGCCGCGACCGCCGTACGGCTGGCCGCCGACGGCCGCGCCGTGGCCGTACTCGACCTCGATGAGGCGGCCTGCGGGGAGACGGTCGAGAAGATCACCGCGGCGGGCGGCACCGCGCTCGCGGTCGGCTGCGACGTCTCCGACAGTAACCAGGTGGAGGCCGCCGTCACCCGGGTCGCCGCCGAACTCGGCCCGCCGGTCGTCCTGGTCAACAACGCGGGTGTGCTCCGCGACAACCTGCTCTTCAAGATGAGCGAGTCCGACTGGGACACCGTGATGAACGTGCATCTCAAGGGCGCCTTCCTGATGACGCGGGCCTGCCAGAAGTACATGGTCGACGCCGGTTTCGGCCGGATCGTCTCGCTCTCCTCGTCCTCCGCCCTCGGCAACCGCGGACAGGCCAACTACGCGGCCGTCAAGGCGGGGCTCCAGGGCTTCACCAAGACCCTCGCCAAGGAGCTGGGCAAGTTCGGCATCACGGCCAACGCCGTCGCCCCCGGCTTCATCGTCACCGACATGACGGCGCAGACGGCGCAGCGCGTCGGCATGGACTTCGAGGAGTTCCAGGCGGTCGCGGCCACCCAGATCCCGGTGCAGCGCGTCGGCCGCCCCGAGGACATCGCCGGGGCCATCGCGTTCTTCACCGGCGACGACACGGGCTTTGTCTCCGGACAGGTCCTGTACGTGGCGGGCGGACCGCTGAACTGATCCCTGCGCAGCACGCAGCGGACAAGCGGGGACGAGAGCCGACAGCGGAAAGGAGCGGCGGAGATGGCCGCTGAGGTACCCGAGAGCGGAAAGGTCGCGCTGATCACGGGCGCGAGCCGGGGCATCGGTTTCGGGGTCGCGCGGGCGCTGGTCGCCCGGGGCGACCGGGTCTGCGTCACCGGGCGGGGCGAGGACGCGCTCAAGGAGGCCGTGGCCGAACTCGGCCCGGACCGGGCGATCTTCGTCGCGGGCAAGGCGCACGACGAGGCCCATCAGGCGGAAGCCGTGGAACGCGCCATGGAGACCTTCGGGCGGGTCGACTTCCTGGTGAACAACGCCGGGACCAACCCGGTGTACGGGTCCATGGCGGAGCTGGACCTCCAGGTCGTGCGCAAGGTGTTCGAGACCAATGTGATCTCGGCGCTCGGCTTCGCCCAGCAGACCTACCGGGCCTGGCAGCGGGAGCACGGCGGGGCGATCGTGAACATCGCCTCCGTGGCGGGCCTGGCCCCGTCCCCGTTCATCGGCGCCTACGGCATGAGCAAGGCGGCGATGGTGAATCTGACGCTCCAGCTCGCCCATGAGTTCGCGCCGGGGGTACGGGTCAACGCGATCGCGCCCGCGGTGGTGAAGACCCGGTTCGCCCAGGCGCTGTGGGAGGGCAGGGAGGAGGAAGCGGCCTCCGGGTATCCCCTGGGGCGGCTCGGGGTGCCCGAGGACATCGGCGGTGCCGCCGCCTTCCTCACCTCCGACCAGGCGGACTGGATCACCGGGCAGACCCTGGTGGTCGACGGCGGCCTCTTCCTCGGCGCCGGGGTCCACTGACAGGACGGACGAGGCCCGCGCGGGAGTGGTGGACGGCACCCCGTTCCGGCGCGGCCGTTCCCGGATATCGGACGGTGTTCCACGGGCATCGGTCATGGTTCCCGGGCGCCGGTCCGGTGGCCGGGAGGTGTGGAACGAGGACGCAAAGGCCCTGCCGGGCTTGCCAGTTGATCCGGTGGGGCGCTGCGGTAGGGTCGGCCCCCTCATGGCCGAACGAGGAGCGTCCACGTGTTCCATCGAACCTGTCTCCGGGCCTCTGCCGCCCTGGCGTCCATAACCCTGCTGGCCGGGTGCGGGCTGCTCACCGACGAAGCGTCGGGCGGGAAGAAGAGGATCACTGTCGGCACCACGAGCGAGCCCACCACGCTCGATCCGGCCGAAGCCTGGGACGGTTCCTGGGAGCTGTACCGCAATGTGTTCCAGACCCTGCTCAGCCTGCCCACAGGGAGCACAAGTCCACAGCCCGACGCCGCGAAGAGCTGCGGTTTCGTGGACGCGGGCCATCGCGTCTACAGCTGTGAGCTGCGGGAGGGCCTGGAGTTCTCCAACGGGGAGAAACTCGACGCCGCGGCGGTCAAGCACTCCATCGACCGCATCGTGACCATCGACAGACGGGGCGGTCCCCGCGGCCTGCTGAACTCGCTCGACCGCATCGAGGTGACCGGAGAGCGGACGGTCCGGTTCCGGCTGAAGTCCGCGGACGCCACCTTCCCCTTCATCCTCGCGACCCCGGCGACCTCCCTCGTACCGCCCGGCGAGTACCCCGCCGACCGGCCGCGCCGGGACGGCCGGCTGACCGGCTCGGGGCCCTATGTCCTGGAGGCGTACGCCGCGGGGGAGCGGGCGGAGCTGAAACGGAACAAGAACTACCGGGGCTTCGCCGAGCGCAGAAACGATGCCGTGACCATCCGTTACTACCGGGACTCCGACTCCATGGTGAAGGCGCTGGAGGACGAGCGCGTCGACCTCACCTACCGGGGACTGGGCGCGCAGGACGTCGTGGACCTCCAGCAGCAGGGGACGCGGGACAGCCGGCTGCGGCTCGTGGAGACGGTCGGCGCGGACATCCGCTACCTCGTCTTCAACGCGAAGGACCCCCAGGCGGGCAAGCTCGCCGTGCGGCGGGCCGTCGCCCAGCTCGTCGACCGGGGCGCGCTGGTCTCGAAGGTCTACCACGGCACCGCGGAGCCGCTGTACTCGATGGTTCCCAAGGGGATCGCCGGGCACAGCACCGTCTTCTTCGACCGCTACGGCGAGCCGGACACCGCCAAGGCGCGCGAGATCCTGCGGGACGCGGGCATCACCGCGCCGGTCGAGCTGGAGCTGTGGTTCACGACGGACCGCTACGGCTCGGCGACCCGCGCGGAGTTCGCCGAGCTGAAGCGGCAGCTCGAAGCGTCCGGACTGTTCCGGGTCACCGTTCAGGGCAGGCCGGAGCAGGAGTTCAAACGCGGCTACACCTCCGCCCGCTACCCGGTCTTCGGCCGGGGCTGGTTCCCCGACTTCCCCGACCCGGACAACTTCATCGCCCCGTTCGTCGGCGAGAACAATGTGCTCGCCACTCCGTACGAGAGCACCGAGATCACGGACGAGCTGCTGCCCGCGTCCCGGCGGGAGACCGACCGGGGAGCGGTGACCAAGGACTTCGAACGGGCGCAGGAGATCATCGCGAAGGACGTACGGCTGCTGCCGCTGTGGCAGGGCAAGCTGTATCTCGCGGTGAGCGAGGAGATCGGCGGCGGTGAGCGGGCCCTCGACCCGCAGACCGTCATGCAGCTGTGGGAGCTGTACCGCAAGGCGAGCTGGTAGCCGGCAGCCGGTGGTCGGCGGCGCCGCCGGACGCCGTTCGCGCGGGGTTGGTCCGGCCTCGGGGAGCCCGTTGTCAGTGGCTCCCGGTAGGTTCTGTGATCAGCAACTGAAAGCGTTCCGGAGGTTCTTGACGTGACCGACACCGACCTGCTGCCCGAGTCCTGGCGTGGCGTCCTCGGCGATGAACTGGCCCAGCCCTGGTTCAAGGAGCTGACCGAGTTCGTGGCGGAGGAGCGGACGAAGGGGGCGGTCTATCCGCCGCGCGAAGAGGTCTTCGCCGCCCTGGAGGCCACCCCGTACGACAAGGTCAAGGTGCTCATCCTGGGGCAGGACCCCTACCACGGCGAGGGCCAGGGGCACGGGCTCTGCTTCTCCGTGCGGCCGGGCGTCAGGATTCCGCCGTCCCTGCGGAACATCTACAAGGAGATGCACACCGAGCTGGGCCTGCCCATCCCGGACAACGGCTATCTGATGCCCTGGGCCCAGCAGGGCGTCCTGCTGCTCAACGCGGTGCTGACCGTGCGGGCGGGCGAGGCCAATTCCCACAAGGGCAAGGGCTGGGAGAAGGTGACCGACGCGGTGATCAGGGCGGTGGCCGAGCGGCCCGACCCGGCGGTCTTCGTCCTCTGGGGCAATTACGCGCAGAAGAAGCTGCCGCTGATCGACGAGACCCGCCATGTGGTGGTCAAGGGGGCGCACCCCTCGCCGCTGTCGGCGAAGAAGTTCTTCGGCTCCCACCCCTTCACCCAGATCAACGAGGCGGTGGCCGCGCAGGGGCACGAGCCCATCGACTGGCGCATCCCGGACCTCGGTCCGTCGGCCTCCTGAGGACGGCCCCCGCCGCGGCCCAGGCTCCCCCTGGGCCGCTCCCCGGCGGGCCGGTGGCGCCCTCCCGTGCGGGACGGAGGCCCACCGGTACGGGCCCCGGGCGGGGTCGATCCTGTGCGGGTTCGCTCCGGGTGGCTTAGCGTCGTTTCGCGTGGACCCTCCGCCCCCGCGGGGCGCGGAGAGCCTCGCGGATCGTCGTCGCCGTGCGCGGTACGGACGCGGGAGGCCGCATGAGGGAGCAGGAGGCGTCGGACGACGCCGTGATGACCCGGATCGGGCAGGCGGTCATCCTGCTGCACGGGGGCGACCGGGAGGAGGCGCGGAACCGGTTCGGCGCGCTCTGGTCGGAGATCGGGGCCTCGGCCGACGCCTTCCGCCGCTGCGCGCTGGCCCACTATCTGGCCGACGCCCAGGACGACCCGGGGGACGAGCTGGCCTGGGACCTCAGGGCGCTGGCGGCGGCCGACGGGGGCGGCGCCGGGGCGGCGATCCGGGCCTTCTACCCCGCGCTCCATCTCAATCTCGCCGCCGACTATCTGAAGCTCCAGCGCCCCGGGGCGGCCCGTATCCATCTGGACCGGGCGCGCGAGGCGATGGCGGCCCTGGGGGACGGGGGACACGGCCCCGGGGTCCGCACCGCCGTGGAGCGGCTGGAACGCAGACTCGCCGAGGCCGAGGAGTGCTGACCCGCACAGGCCCGCACGGGGCTCGGCCCGGGGCTCGCGTGCGCCCCGGAGCGCGGGGCCGGACGCTTGACGGGCGCGGTGCGGCGGCCGGTCCGGGGCCGCCGGTCCCGGTCAGCGGCCGGTGAGCCTGCCGTAGACCTGGCGGCACGCCCTGGACTGGGCGCTCTCCCGCCGCCAGCCGCCGTGGGCCTCGCCCAGACGGCAGACGTCCGGTGGGAGCACGACCCGCGGCGGCGCCGGGACCCGGCGGGGCCGGGGCGCCGGACGGGGGAGGGTCCGGGGCGCGCCCCGGACCCCGGCGGCCGTCGGGGGACGGACCCGTTCCGCCGCCGGAGCAGGTACGGGAGCGGGCGGCGGGGGCGGCGGAAGCGGGGCGGTGCCCCCGGCCGCTGAGTCGGGCGGAGGCGGGTCGACCGGCTCGTCCGGCGCCGCCCGCAGCACCTCCCGGGCGGGCCCCTGCACGATCCGCGCGTCGGCGGTCGGCTCCGGACGGCCGCCGCGCGGCGGCGGCCCGGAGGGCGGCGGCTCCACGGTCACACAGCCGGAGAGCGCGAGCTGGGCCATGACCCAGACGGCGAGCGAGACCACGGCCTTTGTCGTGGTTGTCGTACGGTCCACAGCCGCCACTGTGGACCGTCGGCGGCCCTCTGGACAGGGGAAGGACACACAAGGGCCCGCACGGGTGACCCCAGGTCAGCCGGGCGGGTCGGGCTGCCCCGGACCCGCCCCCGTATGCTGACCGGGCGCCGCACGGGCGCCAGGGCTGTCGGGGAGGCATCGGGTGAAGGTCGGCTGCATCGGACTCGGAGACATCGCGCAGAAGGCGTATCTGCCCGTCCTCGGCACCATCCCCGGCGTCGAACTGCACCTCCAGACCCGGACCCCCGCCACTCTGGACCGGGTCGGCGACGCGTACCACGTCCCCGGGGAACGGCGGCACACCACCCTGGAGTCGCTGCTCGCCCAGGGGCTCGACGCCGCGCTCGTCCACGCCCCGACCGAGACCCACCCCGGGATCGTGACGGCGCTGCTGGACGCCGGGGTGGCGACCTACGTCGACAAGCCGCTCGCCTATGAACTCGGCGCGGCGGAACGGCTGGTGCGCCTCGCCGAGGAGCGCGGCACCACGCTCACCGTGGGCTTCAACCGCCGTCACGCGCCCGCCTACGCCCAGTGCCGTGAACACCCGCGCGATCTGATCCTCCTGCAGAAGAACCGCGTCGGGCTCGCCGAGGACGCGCGCACGCTCGTCTACGACGACTTCATCCATGTCGTGGACACCCTGCGTTTCCTGGTGCCCGGCACCGTCGACCACACCGACGTGCGCGCCAAGGTCGTCGACGGGCTCGTCCACCATGTGATGCTCCAGCTCTCCGGCGACGGATTCACCGCCATCGGGGTGATGAACCGCAAGAGCGGTTCCACCCAGGAGATCCTGGAGGTCTCCGGCCAGGACACCAAGCGCGAGGTGCGCGATATCGCCGAGATCGTCGACCACAAGGGGCAGCCCAGCGTCCGCAGGCGCGGCGACTGGGTCCCGGTCGCCCGGCAGCGCGGCATCGAGCAGGTGGTGCTCTCCTTCCTGGACGCGGTGCGCGCGGGGACGGTCCTCAGCGCACGGGACGCCCTGCTCACCCATGAGCTGTGCGAACGGGTGGTGCTCGGGATCCAGGAGCGCTCGGCCCGTCCCTGACCCGCCGCCCCCGGGCCGCGTCCCCGACCGCCTGCCTGCCCCGGGTCCCGTTCCCGACCCGCTGACCGGCCCGGTCTCCGCTGGTGTCCGGCCGCCCGGCCCGCGCCCCCTCCCCGGTCCGTGTCCTGCCCCCGGTCCGCGCGGCGGATCAGCCGCAGTCCGCCGCCCGCCGCGCCCCACGCCGACAGGGCGATCAGCGCGGCGCCCGCCGACCAGTTCCCGAGCCGGACGTACGCTGTCATCCCTTGTACGAGCGGGACCTCGTACACCGCCGCCGCGCTCGTCTCCGTGGACAGCGCCGGGCCGATCCGCCCGCCGTCCGCGCCATGGACGGCGGAGACCCCGGTGAGGGTGGCGTGCGCCACCGGGCGGCCGGTCTCGGCGGCCCGCAGCGCGGCGAGCGAGGCGTGCTGCTCGGGCGCCCAGCCGCTCTGGAAGGTCGAGGTCGCGGACTGCACGACCAGAAGGTCCGCCCCGTCCCGCACCAGCCGTCGGCCCATGTCGGGGAAGGCCGACTCGAAACAGACCAGCGGCCCCACCCGGGGCCGCGCGCCGGAGAGCGTCAGCACCACCGGCCGGGTGCCGCGCGACCGGTCCTCGGCCGCGGCCTTCCCCACGGATGTCGCCCAGCCGAGGAGCCCCCGGGCCGGGACGTACTCACCGAACGGAACCAGCCGCATCTTGTCGTAGCGTTCCCCCGTCGGCCCCTGCGGCCCCACCAGTACCGCGCTCTTGAAGATCCCCCCACCGCCGGCGCCGGTGCGCCGCGCGTCCACATTGACCAGGAGATCCGCCCCCACCGCACGGGAGAGCGCCGCGAGCCGCGCGGCGAGATCCGGCCGCTGCCCGAGATCCGCGCCCACGCTGCTCTCGCCCCACACCACCAGATCGGGATCGCGCCCGGCGAGCGTACGGGTCAGCTCCTCCGCCCGCGCGAACCGCCGGTCGGCCCCGTCCGGCCCGTCGAAGACCCCCGGCTGGACGAGGGCGATCCGGGCCCGGCCCGCCTCCCCGGGGCGCGGGGCCCCGGCCGCGCCCGCGGTGACCAGGACGGCCCCGAGCACCGCCGCGCAGACCACCGCCGTACGGGTACGGGGCAGCGCGACCACCTCGGTGACAGCCGTGTTCACCGCCACCACCAGCAGACTCAGCAGCCACACCCCGCCGAGGGACGCCAGCCGCAGCGCCGGGTCGATCCGCCACTCGGCGGCCCCCAGCAGCCCCCAGGGCCCGCCGAGCCCCTCCCAGGAGCGGATCAGCTCGATCAGCAGCCAGCCCGAGGGGAGCACGACGAGGGCCGCGAGCGCCCGGCCGGGGCCCGGGCCCCGCAGCAGGGAGCGGACGAGCAGCCCCCAGGGGGCCCAGAGCAGCCCGAGCAGCGCCCCCAGCACCACGGTGAAGACATGCAGGCTGGGTATCAGCCAGTGGTGCACGGCGACGATGAAACCGAGGCCGCCGAGCCAGCCCTCGACAGCGGCCCGCCGCCCCGTCGGTGCGGTCCGCAGCAGCAGCATCCACGGGACGAGCGCGAGGAACGCCCACCACCACAGGGACGGCTCGGGAAAGGCGAGCACGGGCAGCGCACCGGCGACGACCGCGGCGGCGGAGCGCCGGGCGGATCTCGCCACGCCGCTCGTGAACTGCACGGCCGCGCCTCCTCGTCCCCTCCCGGAAGAGTTCCCTCCAGTGTCGCCGGGTGCGTGGCCCGCCTCAACACGGCCCCGGTGCCGCGGCGGGACGTCTCAGCCGCCGCCCGCCGCCTCCCGGGGCTCCGCGCCGAGCCCGGAATCCGTCCCACCGCCTTGGCCCCCCTCGGCCCGCGGCCCGGGCCCCTGGCGCCACTTCTCCTCGATGACCAGGGAACTCAGCCGCCAGCCCGCGTCCGTCCGCACCGCTCCGAAGGCGTACCGCCCGCCGGAGACATGGGTGTCGCCGGACGCCCGTCCCATCGGGTTGAGGTAGTCCGCCCGTACCTCGGCGGAATCCCCGGGGTAGCCGCCCAGATCCTGGAGCCGCAGCCGTCGGTTGACGATGAGGTGCTGGCGTACGGGAAAGAGGGTCATGGCCCGCGCCACCCACGCGGCGGCCTCGGCGGCGGGGGCGGCGATCCCGCCCGCGCCGCGGTAGTCGATCCGGGCGTCCTCCGTGAACAGGGCCCGGAAGGCGGCCCAGTCCCCGTCGTCCACGGCTGCCGCGTAGCCGCTGATCAAATCGTCGATGGCCAGCCGGTCCAGCACCGTCGCGAGATCCACGCGCTGTGTCATCGCCTCAGTGTCGGCCCCGCCCCGGCCCGGAGCCAAGAGCCGTGCGCCGGGGGAAACGCGTGGGCCGGGAGCCCCGGGGGCGTGCGGACCGGGCCGTCCGCCCCCGGGGCTCCCGGCCCGGCTCCGCCGGGCGCGGTTCAGCGCCGTACCGCGCGCAGGACCACGAATTTCGGGTCGCTCGCCACGACCTCGGCATTCCCGAAGAGACGGCGCAGCCGTACGTGATAGCCGAGATGGCGGTTCCCGATGACCCACAGCTCACCCCCGGGCCGCAGGGCCCGCCGGGCGCCGGAGAACATCCGCCGGGCGGTGGTGTCGGTGGTGGCGCGGTGCGAGTGGAACGGGGGGTTGTTGAGCACCAGGTCCACGGAGGCGTCCGGCACCGGGTCCATCCCGTCCCCGACGAGGAAACGGGCGGGTGCGCCGCCGGTGACATTGGCGCGGTAGGTGGCCTCGGCGGAGGCCACGGCCGAGTACGACTCGTCGATGAAGGTCACCGACGCCCCGGGGTCGGCCAGCGCGACCGCCGTGCCGACGACACCGTTGCCGCAGCCCAGGTCCACCACCTGGACCGGTCCCGCGCGCTCGGGCAGGCTGCGCAGGAACAGCCGGGTGCCGATGTCGAGCCGGTCGGCGCAGAAGATGCCCGCGTGGTTGGTCACGGTGCGGCCCGCGAGGGCCCCGATGTCCGCGGGCAGGTCGTACCGGAGCGGCCAGGGGCTCGGGCCGGGGGTGAGCGAGCGGTCCGGCGTGCTGAGGATCAGCCGGGCCTTGCGCACCGCCAGCGAGGTCCGGGTGGGGCCGATGATCCGTTCGAAGAGCCGGAGCGTGGAGGTGTGGATCTCGCTGACCATGCCGGTGCCGATCACCACGGTGTCCGCGTGGACGGCGGGCGCGAGCCGGTGGAGCTGGTCCTCCAGCAGCGCCAGGCTCTTCGGTACGCGCACCAGCAGGACGTCGATCCGCTCCGGCGGGGTGTCCCGGGGGGAGAGCAGCCGTACGTCCGCCGCCGCGCCGGAGCCGGGCGGTGTGTTCCGGGCGAGATTGGCGAGGGTCGCCTGACGGCCGAGGAAGGAGTCGCTGATCTGGCTGATCCGGTCGGCCCCCACGAGCGGGTGGGCCGCGAGCGCCGTCGTGAGCGCCCCCCAGCGGTCACCGACGACGACCACCGCCCCGGCGGTCCCGGAGAGCGGGCCTGCCCCGCTCTCCGTCCTGGACCCGGCCCTGCCGTCCGGTGTCCCGGTCTCGGCCTCGGCTTCGGTCTCGGCGAGCCGACGCAGCAGATACTCGTCGGCCGCGTCCCAGGCGCGCAGCGGCTCGCGGGGGTCTTCGGGGAAGCGGGTGAGGGCGAAGTCGCCCCAGGACGTGCTCAAACGGTTCATCGTGCAGTCAGGCTAGCCCAGTGCGCCGCGCGTGATCTCCCCGCGCCGCCCGGCGCCGCGTGCGCCGGCCTTCCCGTTCTTCGCTTGTGCGATGCGGCCGGGGCCGCCAAGCGGGTGACAGGGTTCCGTTCAGGCGGCGGGCTCGACGTTCTCGGCCCGCTCCAGCGCGGCCGCCGCCCACCTGAGGACGAGCGCCTCGTACTCACCGCGCCGTTCCTCGGGGAGCTGACCGTCGGCCCACAGCTCACGGATGCGAGCGTTGAGCTCAGCGGCGGACAAGGCGGACAAAGCAGTCTCTGACTCGCGGGGAAGGGGGGACATGCCGAACAGATTACGGCCTCGGGGATGGCGCCGTCTCCCCTGTCGCAGGTGCGGTCGGTCACCCGAATCACCGCTGTCCGGGCACGGATGTCCGTCATCGCCGGGGTGAACTGGGCGATTCCCCGGCGGGCATGGTGAACCGTGTGTACGAAGAGGGCCCCGCAGAGTGATGAACCTCATGGATTGAGGAGCGCCGACCCGTTCCGCCGGGACGGTCGGCACGGGTCGGCCGTGCCGTGCCGCAAAGGTCACAGGTGCAACAGCGCGCCGCGGTGAGGGTTTCGGACCTCGTCGCGCCGCGGCGGTGGCCGCCTTGAGGAACCCCTGACGCGTCAGGTATTGGAATATGTCATATGCACATGTAAGGCTACGGAGTGCGACGGGGGAAACGTTACTGCGGTCCATTCGGAAGGCCGGGTGGACCTGGGGAGGGGAAGTTTTCGTGTTCAACAGACTGAAGGCCGCGGCGGTTCTGGTGGGTGCTCTGGCGGCGATCGCCGTGGGCGCCACGGTCGCGGGGGGCGGGGCCGTCGTGGAGCCCGCTCAGGTGACGGCGTCGGAGATCTCCGCGGCGGCCGTTCCGGCGCCCAGGGCGGGCCGGCCCGACCCCACGTGGGACTGATCCCTCAGAGGTAGGCCCCGGCCGCAAGCCCGGTGGGCCCGTCGTGGAGACGACGGGCCCACCGGGCTTTCCCGGCGCCCCTCAAGAGCCTCCGGCCTCCGGCCCCGCCGGACCCGCGGGCATGGGCCCTAGCCGCCCGACTCGCCCGCGTGCGGGCTCAGCACACCTGCTCCGACCAGCGCGAACAGCAGGATTCCCAGCAGGATTCGGTAGATGACGAAGGGCATGAAGCTCTTGGTCGTGATGTACCGCATGAACCATGCGATGACGGCGTATCCCACCGCGAAAGCGACCACCGTCGCGAACAGGGTGGGCCCCCAGGCCACATGCCCCTCGCCCGCGTCCTTCAGCTCGTACACACCCGAGGCCAGGACCGCCGGGATGGCGAGGAGGAACGAGTAACGGGCCGCCGCCTCACGGGTGTAGCCCATCAGCAGACCGCCGCTGATGGTGGCGCCGGAGCGGGAGACGCCCGGGATCAGGGCCATCGCCTGGCAGAAGCCGTAGATCAGACCGTCCTTGACGCTCAGCTCGCGGAGCGTTTTGCGCTGTTTCACGGCGCGGTGCCGACCGCCCGACTCGTCGCGGGCCGCGAGCCGGTCCGCGACACCGAGGACGACACCCATGACGATCAGAGTGGTCGCGATCAGCCGCAGATCGCGGAACGGGCCCTCGATCTGGTCCTTCAGGGTGACCCCGAGCACCCCGATCGGAATCGACCCGACGATGACCAGCCAGCCCATCCGGGCGTCGTGGTCGTGGCGCATCGCCCTGTCGGTGAGCGAGCGGAACCAGGCCCGGACGATCCTGCCGATGTCCTCGCGGAAATAGATGAGTACGGCCGTCTCGGTGCCGATCTGTGTGATCGCCGTGAAGGCCGCGCCGGGATCCTCCCAGCCCGCGAACGCGGCGGTGAGGCGCAGATGCGCGCTGGAGGAGATCGGCAGGAATTCGGTCAGCCCCTGGACGAGGCCGAGGATGAGGGATTCGAACCACGACATGGAAAAGCGCGCCACCCAAAGATGATCGTTTCCGAACGGCGCGGAGCGGAGCGGATCAAAGGTGCGCCGGTGCGGAATGAGCGTAGCGCTCCGAAGTGAACGTGACGTGGCGTTCGGGCGGCGTCCTCCCGGTGAACTGCTGTACGGGACGGCTTTCGTGACAGTGCCCCGCTCCGGCGTTTCGCGCGGCGGTCCGCGCTCGGGCGCGCCGTCGGCCCGTTGTCCGGGGCGGGCCGTTCACCCGGCTTTCAGGGCGCGCCGCTTGCGCCAGGCGACCACGGCCGCGATCAGCCCCGTCGCCACGATGAAACCCATCGCGAGCAGAAACGCCGGTGATGTCGGTGAGCCCGCGCGCGCACCCGCCACCACATACGCCGCGGTATTGGGAATCGTCCCCACCGCGGTCGCCAGCAGAAAAGGTGTGTACCCCATACGGGAGACCGCGGCGCAGTAATTGGCCGCGGCGAACGGAATCCCGGGAAAAAGCCTGACCGCCAGCATCGAACGGAATCCGTGGTCGCTGAGCTGCCGGTCGACGGTGGTCAGGACCCGTCCCCGCAGCAGCGGGCGGAGGGCGTCCTGCCCCAGTACCCGTCCGAGGGTGAAGGCGACCCCCGCGCCCAGGACCGTTCCCGCGACCGCCGCGACCAGGCCCGCCTGGGTCCCGAAGAGCGCCCCCGCCGCGAGGTTGAGGATCGGCCGGGGGACGAACGCGGCGGTGCAGGCCCCGTAGCCGACCGCGAACAGCACCACCGCCGCCGCGCCGCTCAGCCGGGCGGCGGGCCAGCCGTCCGCGAGCAGCCGCTGCGGCTCGTACAGCACGACCAGGGTGCCGGCCGTGGCCAGCATCGTGAACAGCAGCGCCAGCCGGGACCACGGGGAGAGCAGCACCCTTCCGCAGCGGACGGCGAGAGCGGTGGACGGTCTAGGGGCGGGCTCGAACATCCGGGGAGACTAACCGACGAGCGCATGTGATCGCCGTCATGGGGGTCTCGGGGCCGGGAAAACCATTCGACGGGCCGGGTGCCCGCAGCGATGATCGCATCATGTTCCGGCCGGCCCGCACCGCAGCGCTCCGCACGGTGGCACCGCTGCCCCCGGCCGCCCACCGCCTCACCGCCCCCTCAGCGGCACGCGCCGTCCGCCCGCCGGTCCGCACGGCCGACGCGGCGGGCCGCCCCTGCGCCAGTCCGGTGCACAGCGCCGTCGCCGCCGCCGTGGCGCTTCCCCCCGGCTGCGGCTGACGCGGGCCCTTCCCGGATCGTCCGGCCCCCGCGGGGGAGGGCCCGCCCGCAGCGGGGCCCTCCCTGACCTCCACCGTGACGGATTCCGAGGAAGAGCCATGTCCACAGACCCGTTCGCCGGGAACACCCGTAGCACTCGTCCGCGCACTCCCCGTACCGCGTGCTCCGCTGCCGCCGCCCTCCGGCCCGGCGCCCGGACCGAACCCGCGGTGAACATCGGCACGATCGGCCATGTCGACCACGGCAAGACCACGCTGACCGCGGCCGTCACCCAGGTGCTCGCCGCCCGGGGCGGCGGCGCCTTCGTGCCCTTCGACCGGCTCGACCGGACACCCGAGGAGCGGATTCGCGGCATCACCGTCCATCCCGGCCTGGTGGAGTACGCGACCGACACCCGCCGCTACACCCATGTCGACCTCCCCGGTCACGCCGACCACACCCGCACGACGGCCGCCGGGCTCTGCGGGCTCGACGGGGCGATCCTCGTCGTCTCCGCCGCCGACGGCGTCATGCCCCAGACCGCCGAACATGTGCTGCTCGCCCGCCAGGCCGGGGTCGCCCATGTCGTCGTCGCGCTCAACAAGGCCGAGACCTGCGAGGACGACGACGCCGTACGGGTCGAGCAGAGCGTCCGGCGGCTGCTGACCGCGCAGGGGTACGAGGGAGGGTCCGCCCCCGTCGTCCAGGTCTCCGCCGTCGGGGCCCTGGCGGGCCGCCCGCGCTGGACAGCGGCGGTGGACGCCCTCCTCGACGCCGTGGAGACCTATGTGCCGCCGCCGGCGCGCGCGGTCGCCGCGCCGCTGCTGCTGCCGGTGGTCCGGGTCCTCACCGTCACCGGACGGGGCACCGTGGTCACCGGCGCCGTGGAACGCGGCACGGTACGCGTCGGCGATCCCGTCCACCTCGTCGGCGCGGACGGCGGGCCCCGGGCGTGCACCGTCACCGGACTCCAGTCCTTCGGCCGGCCGCTGGAGCGGGCGGCGGCCGGGGACCGCGTCGCCCTGCTGCTGCGGGGGGTGCCCCGGGAGGCCGTCCGGCGCGGGCATGTGGTCGCCGCGCCCGGCACCCTGACACCGGGGCGCGACTTCGCCGCCCGGGTCCGGCTGCTGTCCGGCCGGGAGGGCGGCAGGACCGCTCCGGTGCGCACCGGCTTCCGGCCACAGTTCCATCTGCGGACCGCCGACCTCACCGGCGGCGTCGACCTCGGTGCCCCCGCCCTCGCCCGCCCCGGGACCACGGTCGCCATGACCGTACGGCTGGGCCGTCCCGCGCCGCTCGAAGCGGGTCTCGGCTTCGCGGTCCGCGAGGGCGGCCGGACCATCGGCGCGGGCACCGTGACCGAGGTCCTGTGAACGGGCCGGTGGCCTGTGCGCGTCCCGGGTGGCCGAAACCCGGCGTCCGGGCCATGGCCCTCCGCACCCGGCACCGCGTACCCGGCGCCGCCCGTCCGGGGCGCCCCCGGACACCGCTCCGCTCCGCGCCCGGTGTCCGCCGCGCGGCAGGCGGCAGCCCGCGCACCCCGTACCGCCGCCCCCGCCGGGACCGACGACAATGGCCCGGTGAACGAGCCCCTTCCGGTGACCAGATCCGTGGACTTCGGCACCGCCAGACTGCTGCCCGACATCGACTGCGACCGGGCCTGGCTGCTGACGGTCGACGGAGCGCCCCAGTCCTACGTCGACCTCGACGACCCCGCCCGGCTGGAGTTCGAGTACACCCGGCGGCTCGCCCATGTCATCGACGTCCAGGAGCCCCGGGACGCCCCGCTGGACGTCGTGCACCTCGGCGGCGGGGCCCTCACCCTGCCGCGCTATGTCGCCGCCGCGCGGCCCGGCTCCCGGCAGCTCGCTGTCGAAGCCGACCGTGGCCTGATCTCATTGGTCGAGGACGTGCTGCCGCTGCCGCCCGGCGCCGGGGTCGAGGTGTGCGCGGCGGACGCCCGTGCCTGGGTCGAGGCCGCCCCCGAGAACTCGGCGGACCTCGTCGTCGCCGATGTCTTCAGCGGCTCCCGCATCCCCGCGGGCCTCACCTCGGTCGAGTACGCGCGGGCCGCGGCCCGGATGCTGCGCCCCGGCGGGACGTACGCCGCGAACATCGCCGACGGCGCGCCCTTCGGCTTCCTCCGCTCCCAGCTCGCCGCCTTCCGCGAGGTCTTCGCCGAACTCGCCGTGATCGCCGAACCGGCCGTGCTGCGCGGCCGCCGCTTCGGCAATGTGGTGCTGCTCGCCTCCCGGACCCCGGTCGACCTCGCCGCGCTGGCCCGCCGCTGTGCCGCCGACCCCTTCCCGGCCCGGGTGGAGCACGGCGCGCCGCTGACCCGGCTCATCGGGGACGCGGTCCCGGTCGCGGACCAGGAGGCCCAGCCGTCCCCGGAGCCGCCGGACGGGGCCTTCGGCATCGGCTGAGGGACCCCGCGCCCCACACCCCCGCCCCACCGCCGCGGCCGAGCCGCGGCACCGTCACGGAGCAAGGGGAAGGGGAGGGGAGAACGGAGCGGGGGAGGGGTCGGGTGCCGACGGGTTCCGGTCAGCCGGTGGGTGTTCCCGAGAGCCGGAGCGTGCGCAGTATCCGTTCCACGGTGGCGTCCGGGATCTCGTCCGGGACACCCGCGTCGGCGTAGAGGACCCAGGTCCGGAACTCGCCGCTCGGGTCCTTGAAGGTGAACGCGGCCGACTTGCCGTCGGTGGCGCACGGGGCGTTCCCGCGCACCCCGGCCGCCGTCGCGGTCGCGAGGCTGCCCTTCAGTCCCGAGGCGGTGGTGAACGGCCTGGCGGGGGTGGCCCTGACCGTCTCCTTCGGCTCCGTCTGGGCATAGGCGCCCCAGGCCCAGGCCGCGGCCTCGCCGCGCGCGGCGGTCGCGGTGTCCCTGGCTCCCTTGGCTCCCTTGGTGCCGACCGTGGCCCGGCCGGACGGCTCCGCCACGCCGTCGCCGTCGGTGTCGCCGGTGCAGGACTCCGGTTTGAGGTGCGCCGGGGCGGACATGGTGATCAGCGGGGTGCCACCGCCCTTCGCCCGGTCCTCGACGAAGGTGCTCATGCCGGAGGCGGACACCGACCAGTCGGGCGGCACGTCGAACCGGGTGCCGTGCTTGGGGTTGGTGACGACCTTCCAGCCCTTGACGGTGGGCACGCTCTCGCCGCCCTCCCGCGGGTTCGCGCCCCCGGGCGCGGCGGGGTCCCCGGCCTCCCCCGCCCCCTCGGGCTCCGTGGCGCCCTCGGCGGACTCCGGGCCGGTCGATCCGGCCACCCCTGCCCCTGCCTCCGGCCGCTGCGCGCCCGGCTCCCGGGTGTCACCGGTCCCGAGGACCACCGCACCCGTGATCACCGCCGTGGTGACGACCGCCGCGACCGCACCGATCGCGAACGCCCTCGTCCGCTTCCTGTCGGCCTCGGCCGCCGCGGCTTCCGCCGTCCTGGTGTGTGCCCCTGCGCCACCGGGTCCGTACGGCGGGGAGGGTGTGTGCGCAAAGGGCCCGTACGGGGAGGTCCCCGGCTGTCCGCCCGCTTGTGTCCGCTGCTGCGGGGCGTAGGGGTTCGGCTGCTGAGGTCCGGACGCGGGGTACCCGGGCCGCTGATACGGATTCGGCTGCCCCGGCTCTCCGGGCTGCTGCTGTCCTGGCCACATGGCGGTCAACCATAGAGGCCGGCGTGCCGCCCGGACCGTCCCGGCCTCCCCTGGAGGATGGCCAAGGTCACTACCCATGGGTAACATCGCGGTCATGAGCGCTGATCAGATGTCCGTCGGCGAACTGCTCGCCGCCACCGTCCCCATGGCCAGGACCCTGAAGCTGGAGTTCCTGGAAACCACGGCGGAGCGCGCCGTACTGCGCCTGCCGGACCAGCCCGAGTACCACAACCACGTCGGCGGACCGCACGCCGGAGCGATGTTCACCCTCGCCGAATCCGCGAGCGGCGCCATCGTCGTCGCCGCCTTCGGCGACCGGATGGACCGGGCCGTACCGCTCGCGGTGAAGGCGGAGATCGCGTACCGCAAGCTGGCGATGGGCGAGGTGACCGCGACGGCCACGCTCGGCCGCCCGATCGCCGACATCGTCGCCGAACTGGACGCGGGCGGACGCCCCGAGTTCTCCGTCCAGGTCTCCATCGCCCGCGCCGACGGCGCCGTGACCGGTGAGATGGAGATCGTCTGGACACTGCGTCCGCACTCCTGAGCGCTCCCGACCGCCCCTGATCGTCTCTGATCACCTCCTGGGTAGGCTGCCCGGCGTGCGCCGAGGGGCGCACGCCGGAAGGAGAGCGCGATGACCGCAGCACCATGGATCGCCGGGGTCGGGGGCAAGGAACCGGACATCGCGCCGGACGCCTTCACCGCGCCCACGTCCGTCGTCGTCGGCGAGGTCGCCCTGGCCCCGGGGGCCAGCGTCTGGTACCACGCCGTGCTGCGCGCCGACTGCGGCCCCATCGCCATCGGCGCGGACTCCAACATCCAGGACAACTGCACCGTCCATGTCGACCCCGGCTTTCCCGTCACCGTCGGCGAACGGGTCTCCGTCGGCCACAACGCCGTCCTGCACGGCTGCACCGTGGACGACGACGTGCTGATCGGCATGGGTGCCACGGTCCTCAACGGCGCGCACATCGGGGCCGGTTCGCTCGTCGCCGCCCAGGCGCTCGTCCCGCAGGGCATGATGGTCCCTCCCGGCTCCCTGGTCGCGGGCGTCCCCGCCCGGGTCCGGCGCGAGCTGACCGAGGAGGAGCGCGAGGGCATCCGGCTCAACGCCGTCATGTACCGGGAGCTGACGGAAGTCCATCGCGAGGCGGCCCCCCGCGGCTGAGCCCTTGGGCACCGTCCGGACTCGGCCAAGATCCATCTGTCCCGGCCGAGTCCGCGGCGCCTAGCGTAAGGGCTGTCGTCCATTACGCCGAGGGAGCGCCATGGCCACCCCGCACCACGTACCCGACATCCTCTCGCCGGAGTTCGCCGAGAATCCCTATCCCGTCTACCGGGCCATGCGCGAGCACACCCCGCTGCTGTGGCACGAGGCCACCCGCAGCCATGTCCTCTCCCGCCACGAGGACGTGGAGCGCGCCTTCAAGGACAAGGAGGGGCTGTTCACCACGGACAACTACGGGTGGCAGATCGAGCCGGTGCACGGGCGGACCATCCTCCAGCTCAGCGGGCGGGAGCACGCCGTACGACGGGCCCTGGTCGCGCCCGCGTTCCGGGGCGACGAACTGCGCGAGAAGTTCCTCCCGGTGATCGAACGCAACGCCCGGGAGCTGATCGACGCCTTCCGGTACACCGGCGCCACCGATCTCGTGGACTCCTTCGCGACCCGCTTCCCCGTCAACGTCATCGCCGACATGCTCGGCCTGGACAAGGCCGACCACGCGCGGTTCCACCGCTGGTACAGCAGCGTCGTCGCCTATCTCGGCAACCTCACCGGCGACCCGGAGGTCACCGCGGCGGGCGAGCGCACCCGGGTGGAGTTCGCGGAGTATCTGCTCCCCGTGATCCGGGAGCGCCGGAGGAACCCGGGGGACGATCTGCTCTCCACACTGTGTCTCGCGGAGGTCGACGGGGTGCGGATGAGCGACGAGGACGTCAAGGCGTTCTGCAGTCTGCTGCTCGCCGCCGGGGGTGAGACGACCGACAAGGCGATCGGCTCCGTCTTCGCCCATCTGCTCGCGCATCCCGAGCAGTTCGCGGCGGTGCGCGAGGACCGCTCGCTGATCGGCCGGGCGTTCGCGGAGACCCTCCGGTACACCCCGCCGGTCCAGATGATCATGCGGCAGACGGCGGCGGAGGTCACCGTCAGCGGGGGCACCATACCCGCCGGAGCCACCGTCATCTGTCTGATCGGCTCCGCCAACCGGGACGCCGCGCGCTACCGCGATCCGGACACCTTCGACATCTTCCGCGACGACCTCGACGCGGACACCGCCTTCTCGGCCGCCGCCGGTCATCTGGCCTTCGCGCTGGGGCGCCACTTCTGCGTCGGCGCCCTGCTGGCCAGGGCGGAGGTGGAGACCGGCATCGGCATGCTGCTCGACGCGATGCCCGGTCTGCGGCTCGCCGACGGCTTCGTCCCCGCGGAACAGGGCGTCTTCACCCGCGGCCATCCGGCGCTCCCGGTACGTTTCGACCCGGTGACCCGGTGACCCGGTGACCCGGTGACCCGGTGACCCGGTGACCCGGTGACCCGGTGACCGTGGCCCGCGGGCGCGTGCGGCCCGTACCGCGTGCGGGTACGGGCCGGTCGGCGGCCCCGGCGGGTCCCGTCCCGGTGGTCAGCCCCCGGCCGGGGTGAACCGTACCGGGAGCGCGGTCAGCCCCCGCATCCAGATCGACGGACGCCAGGTCAGCTCCTGCGGCTCCACCGCGAGCACCAGATCGGGCAGCCGCTCCAGCAGGGTCTCGATCGCCGTCCGGGAGACGCAGTCGGCCAGCAGCGGCGCCGGGTAGGGGCAGCGGTGCTCGCCGTTGCTGAAGGAGAGATGGGCGGAGTTCTCCGCGCCCACATGCCCCTCGGGCCAGATCTGCGGATCGGTGTTGGCGGCGGCCAGCCCCAGGACGAGACAGTCCCCGGCCCGGATGCTCCGGCCCCCGAGCCGGGTGTCGCGGACCGCCCACCGTCCGATGAAGTTCTGGGTGGGCGTGTCCAGCCACAGCACCTCGTTGAGCGCCTGGCCCACGCTCAGCCGTCCGCCGGAGACGTTCAGCGCGAACCGGTCGTCGGTGAGCATCAGTCGCAGCGCGTTGCAGATCCAGTTGGCGGTGGGCTGCTGTGCCGCCGCGATGACCGAGATCAGATCCTGGACGATCTCCTCGTCCGTCAGGCCCGCGGGGTGGGTGATCATCCGGGAGGTGACATCGGCGCCCGGCTCCCGGCGCTTGTCCCGTACGAGCCGCTGGATGCGCTCTCCGACCCGGACGTACGCGGCCACCGGGTCGTCGCCCTCGTGGGCGTCCAGTGATATCCGCAGATCGGTCACCAGGTCCTCGGTGTCGTCGCCCGACGGCATGCCGCACATCCGGAGGGCCGCCCGCATCGGCAGGGCATGGGCGTACGAGGCCATCAGCTCGGCCCGGCCGCTCCCGGCGAACACGTCGATCAGCCGGTGCGCGATCTCACGGCACCACTGGGCGAGTTCGAACTGGTCGACCCCCTCCAGCGCCTGGGTGATCACCCCCGCCCGCCGCTGGTGCTCGGCCCCCTCGGTGAAGAGAACGGACGGCTGATGGCCGACGTAGGGGAGCAGCGGCCAGTCCGCCGGGATCGAGGGCCACTGGTTCCAGCGG
This sequence comes from Streptomyces clavuligerus, assembly GCF_005519465.1. Classification (NCBI taxonomy): domain Bacteria; kingdom Bacillati; phylum Actinomycetota; class Actinomycetes; order Kitasatosporales; family Streptomycetaceae; genus Streptomyces; species Streptomyces clavuligerus. The sequence continues at coordinate 5,996,696 of NZ_CP027858.1, forward strand.
CGTGAGTCCCGGGCGAACAGCTCGTCGTGGGCGGTGACATGGGTGACCTCGGCATAGCCCAGAACAAGCCAGGCGGGGATGTCACCGTCGAGCAGCACGGGCGCGACCGGACCGTGCTCCCGGCGCATGCTGCGGTACAGCTCGGCGGGGGTCTGCTGGTACTCCAGACCGCTGAGGCGGATCGCTCCCGCGGGGTGCGCGAGGTGTGCGGGGCAGCCGGTCGGCGGTGCACCGGCGGGCCTGGCCGGATCGGTCGGGTCCGCCGGGTCGGCGGGGCCGGAGAAAGCGGAAATGTCGGAGAGACCCGAGAGGCCCGAGAGATCGGGATGGTCGGAAAAGTCGGACGCGGTGAAGTCGGCTTCGGTCATGGCGTTGTCTCCCTGGCCCTGGCCAGTCGCTGAAGATGGTCGACGAGGGTGATCAGCACCTGCTTCCCGGAGGCGCGGACCCGGGCGTCACAGTCGATCAGCGGTACCCGGGCGTCCAGCGCGAGGGCCTGGCGGATCTCCTCCAGCGGGAAGGAGGGGTGGTCGCCGTCGAAGCGGTTGACCGCCACCACGAACGGTGTCCGGTGGTGTTCGAGGCGGTCGATGGCGTACCAGGAGTCGCTCATCCGGCGGGTGTCGACCAGGACGACCGCCCCCAGGGTGCCGGAGAAGAGCCGGTCCCACAGAAACCAGAACCTCTCCTGCCCCGGTGCGCCGAACAAGTACAGGACCATCCGGTCGTTGAGGCTGATCCGGCCGAAGTCGAAGGCCACCGTGGTCGTGGTCTTGGTGGTGACACAGGCCGGTTCGTCCACACCGATCCCGGCCTGGGTCATCACCTCCTCGGTGTTCAGCGGGCGGATCTCGCTGACGGACCGCACCAGGGTGGTCTTGCCGACGCCGAAGCCGCCGACGACCACGATCTTCAGCCCGGTCTCGGCGGAGTGCGCGAGCGGGGTGCGGTGGCGGGGCGGGTCAGAGATTGCGGAGTCCATGGAGCACCTCCTCCAAGAAGGACGGGTCGGGCAGGTCGACCAGGGACCGTCCCGCCCGGGGGTGGCGTGCGGTGATACGCCCCGTCGACAGAAGGTCGCCGAGCAGAATCCGTACCACCGTGATCGGCAGCCGCATTTCGGCGGAGATCTCCACGACGGCGGTGGGGTGTCGGCACAGTTCGAGTATCCGGACGTGCTCCGACTGCATGCCGGGCGTCGGTCCGCACTCGCTGACCACCAGGGTGACCAGGTCGAAGGAGGAGTCGTCGACGGGGTGACTGCGGCCCTGTGTGACGGTGTAGAGCCGGTCGGGGTCCCCCGTGTCGACGGGGCGTCGCACCATCAGAGACGGGTCTCGGGGGCCGTCGTGCGCGGCTCGGCCCGCAGGTGCTCGCCGATCTGCTCGACCAGCTCGGTCATCTGATGGCCCACGGCCCCCGGGTCCGCGCCGTCCTCGGCGACGACGGCCAGATGCGCCCCGGTGCCCGCCTCCACGATGAAGAGCAGCCCGCCGTGGAACTCCGTCATGGAGTGGCGCACACCGCCCTGGCCGTTGCCGAACTCGACGGACGCGCCCTGCGCCAGCGCCTGGATGCCGGAGCAGATCGCGGCGAGCTGGTCGGCCTGGTCGAGGGTCAGATGGGGGGTCCAGCAGAGCTTCAGCCCGTCCCGGGAGAGCACCAGGGCGTGCCGGGTGCCCGGGGTCCGGTCGAGCAGGGTTTCCAGTAGCCAGGTCAGGCTGTTGTCCGTGGTCTGCATGGTGCGTGGGGCGGGTGTCGCCGGACGGTCCGGCCCACCGGCCCGTGCCTCCTGTCTTCCGTGGGTTCGCTGATCCGATGGTTCCGATGGACTGATGCGATGGGTGGTGGGTGAGCGGGGTGGGTGAGAGGGGTGACGGATGAGGGACGGGGGAACGGGAGGCCGGGGCACGCGGCGGCGTGGCAGTGGGGCGGCACGGCGACAGACGAGGGCGGGAGCGGCTCCGCCGCCACTCCGCGATCACCCTCTGTCGTGCCCCTTCGCCTCCTTGCGGGCCCGGTGGAAGGCCCCGAACTGCGTTCCGGCGTCGCGCGGCGGCGGGGCGGGGGAGTGCGCCGCCCGGGACTCGGCCTCGGGACGGCCCCGTTCCGCGGCGGCCATGGTGCGCCCCGGGGGACGCACGGGCAGCCCGCCGGGGGTGGAGAGCTGCGGCCCGGTGCCGCCGCCCCGGGACGGCAGCGGGGGCCGTGGACCGACCGGACCGACCGGTTCGGCGGGGGACGGCGGCGCGGCGGAGGCCGGGAGGGCCGGGACGGTGTGGACCGTGGCACCGCGGCCGACGGCGGCTCGGGTGGCACGCTCCGGGGACCCGGCCGCGGCGGGACGCGGCTCGGGGGCCCGGGTCCCGGTCGGCTCCGGGGGCAGGGCCGCCGTCCCCGACAGCGCCGCCGCTTCCTCGCCCACCGTGTGCCGCGTCTGGTGCAGCAGCTCCGGCGGGAAGAGCACCACGACCCCGGTGCCGCCCCGGGACGAGGGCCGGAAGCTCACGCTCATCCGGTACTTCACGGCCAGCAGCCCCACCACCACCAGCCCCAGCCGGGTGCTCTGGAGCCGGGCCAGATCGTGGTCGCGGCCCGATACCGCCTCCTCGGCCCGCCGCAGCGCGGCCTCGGGCATCTTCAGCCCGCTGTCCTCGACGGTGACGACCAGCCCGGCCGTCCGCTCCTCGACATAGACATGGACCTCGTCGATCGGCGGGGAGAAGTTGGCCGCGTTGTCCATCAGTTCGGCCAGCAGATGCATCACGCCCTCGGCCGCGTACCCCACGATCGAGGCGGTGCTGGAGGAGTGGAGCCGTACCCGCCGGTAGGCGGCGATCCGGCCGACGGCGCCGCGGAGAATCGACTCCATCACGATCGGCTTGTTCCACGCCCGGCTGGTCCGGCCGCCCATCAGCAGCGCCAGCCGGTCCGTGAGCAGTCCGAGCTGCGAGGTGTTGTGATCGAGGCGCAGCAGATCCCCGAACACCTCTTCGCTGTGACGATCCTGCATGTCCCGGAGATCGGCCAGGGTGCTCACGGCCTTCGCCTGCACCCGGCTCAGCACCTTGGTGCTCACCTCGCGAGCCGCCGCCGCCCGGCGCTCGCTGAAGGCCAGCGCGCGGACGGTGTTCTCCAGGACCGCGCGCAGCCGCTCGTCGTCCGGTCGTTCCAGCTCGGCGAGGACGGTGTCGGCGGAGGCGCCGCCGCCCAGCCGCTCCACGGCGGCGGGCAGGGTCACGCCCGTCAGCCGGTCCAGCCCGCCGACGGTGTGCGCCAGCCGCTCGGCGGCCGCGGCACGCCCCGCCTCGGCGGCCCTGGCGCGGACCTCGGCCGCCGTGATCTCGTCGGTGAAGAGCTGGAGCGCCCGTCGCAGCGCGGGCTCGGACGGCGGCATGACCCCCGCGCCGCGGGCGCTCCCGCCCTCACGGAGCCGTTTGAGCACGGAGGGGAGGGTGACATCGGCGAGCTGCGCGGACTCCGCCGCCGCCCGGGTCCCCTGCGCGCGCAGACCGCGCAGCTCGTCGTCCGCCGCGCCCACGGCCCGGTGCAGCCGGCGGGCCGTCCGCGTGGTGAGGAGAACGGTGAGCGCCAGCCAGACCCAGGCGACCGCGACCGTCCCCGCGACCCAGGGACGGGCCCCCGGGGGCGCCAGCACGCTCACGGCGCCGCCGCCCGCGCCCGCTGCGAGGAGAGGGGCCAGAAGGGCGGCCGGATGCCGGGGCCGTGGCGTACGTATACGGCGCGGGGCGGGCGTGACGGGCACTGACATGGTGCGGTCCCTCGCTGCTGGAGTCCGGGGATGCGGATGGGAGCCGCTGGTCGGGCGGCTGAACACACGAGCGGGCACCGGGAGTTGGGTGGTGATCATCCGCACGTATGTGGCGCTCATGCTAGTCACGTGTCACGGCCACAGGCCCCGTCCAGGGCCTTGTGGGCCACAGAACGGAGGAGTTAGACCCGAAGTCGTCGTCCGGTGCGGGGCGGCGTGATAGGCGCGGGATTCCGCAAGACCCTTGGAAATGGTGGCAGGACCCCGGGCAAAGACCCCTCGGGGCCGGGCCCGTCTCCGGCCGTCCCCCGGCTGTCAGCGGCCTCCGAGGGCCCGGGGAGCGAGATCGGGCGATGCTTTTCGGTCATCCATGGTCGGCGGAGGGCTTCGGAAGGCCCTCTCTCACGGGGCTCCCACGGGGCTTCCACTGACTCCCCACGGGCTCTCATGGGGCGAAGATCACAGGTCGGAGCCGGGAACGGCCTCGACCGGGCCGATTACCGTGAGCGGGTGCCCCTCAACGGAAACCTGTTCCCGTCCCCGGCCGTCTGGTGCCGTGGCGCGCTCACCCGGGCCGTCCACCGCGGCTGGCGCTGGGTGCAGCGGGCGGGCTCCGTCACCGCCGCACACCCCGGGCGGCTCCGTTTCCGCCGACTGGGGCCGGGCACACGGCTCGCCTTCCCACAGGGGACCGTCTTCGGCGAGGCATGGATCGAACTGGGCGACCACTGCATCATCGGTGAGCAGGTCACCCTCACGGCGGGCATGATGCCGGGGCTCGACCTCGGCCCCGAGCCGATCCTCACCCTGGGCAACGGCGTCGTCCTCGGCCGCGGCAGCCATGTCATCGCCGACACCCGGGTGACCATCGGCTCGGACACCTACTGCGGGCCCTATGTCTACATCACCTCCACCAACCACAGCTACGACGACCCCCAGCAGCCGGTCGGCAAGCAGTGGCCGCGCGCCGAGCCGGTCGAGATAGGGCCGGGCTGCTGGCTGGGCACCGGCGCCGTGGTGCTGCCCGGCGCCCGGCTCGGCCGCAATGTCGTGGTCGCCGCCGGAGCGGTGGTACGGGGCGAGGTCCCCGACCACTGTGTCGTCGCGGGCGCCCCGGCGCGCATCGTCCGCCGCTGGGACCAGGCCCGGGGCTGGCAGCCCCCGCTGCGCACCCCCGCGCCCGTGCCGCTCCCGGAGGACATCACCCCGGAGCAGTTGCTCGCCCTCGCTGATCAGCCGGATCAGCCGGATCAGCCGGATCAGCCGGATCAGCCGGAACGGGAAGCCGGACGGGGCAGGGAGCGGGGACGCGGGCCGGAGCGGGGGACCCAGCAGTCGGCGGAGGCCGAGCCGCCCGTCGTCGGGCCGCCGGTGCCGCCGCCGGAGGGCACGGAACGGCCCTGACGGCGCCGTTCCGCTCCGCCCGGCGGCTGCGCGTTCCCGCGTCCCGGCGGCTCAGCGGGCGTCGAGGCCCAGCGCTCCGATCTCGATCGCGGGGCAGCGGTCCATCACCATGTCCAGACCGGCGGACCGCGTCCGGGCGTACGCCTCCTCGTCGACCACGCCAAGCTGGAACCACACCGCCTTCGCCCCGATCGTGACGGCCTCGTCCGCGACCGCCCCGGCCAGAGCGGAGTTGACGAAGACATCCACCACGTCCACCGGGAAGGGGATCTCCGCCAGCGTCGCGTACCCCCGCTCGCCGTGCACGGTCTCTGCCTTGGGGTGCACGGGAACCACCCGCTTGCCGAAGTCCTGGAGTACGCGGGCCACGCCGTACGCCGCCCGCGCGCTGTTGTCCGAGAGGCCCACCACGGCCCAGGTGTCGCCCGTGGCGGTCAGAATCCGCTCGGCGGCGGCCCGTGCCGCCGCCGCGTCCTGGCTGCGCTCCGCCCCGTGCGCGCCCGCCGTGCCCGCCGTCCCGGTGGTCCGCTCCGCCCCGGCCGTCCCCTGTGCTTCCTCGCGCTCTGCGTTCATGCCAGGACAACGGGCGACCCGCGCGGAGCATTCCCCTCCGGGCGCGGCTTAGGGTGGACTGATGCAGGAGCAGTACCGGACAGTCGCCCACGAGGGCGTTTACGAGACAGAGATCAACAGATCGCGCTTCCTCTGCGCGCTCGCACCCGCCGCGACCGAGGAGGAGGCCCAGGCGTTCGTCGCGCGCATCCGCAAGGAGCACCCGACCGCCACCCACAACTGCTTCGCGTATGTCATCGGCGCCGACGCCTCCGTCCAGAAGGCCAGCGACGACGGCGAACCCGGCGGCACCGCCGGAGTCCCGATGCTCCAGATGCTGATGCGGCGCGAGGTCCGCTACACGGCGGCGGTGGTCACCCGCTACTACGGCGGTGTGAAACTGGGCGCCGGCGGGCTGATCAGGGCGTACGGGGGAGTGGTCGGCGAAGCCCTGGACGCGGTCGGCACCCGCACCCGGCGGCGCTTCCGGCTCGCCACCGTCACGGCCGAGCTCCAGCGGGCGGGCAAGCTGGAGAACGAGCTGCGGGCGACGGGGCGGGCCGTGCGCGAGGTGCGGTACGACGAGCGCGTCACGATCGAGATCGGGCTGCCGGACGCGGAGGTCGTGGCGTTCCGCGCCTGGCTGGCCGATGTGACGGCGGGCGCCGCGGGGTTCGAGCTGGGCGGGGAGGCGTACGGCGACGCCTGACGCCCGCCCCTCTCCCCTGCGCCCCTCTGCCCTGCGGCGTTTTGCCGCCCGGCCCGGCCCCGCCCGGCTCCTTCCTGTCCGGTCCCCCGTCCGTACCGGCCCTGTCCCCACCGGCCCTACCGGGTGCGGAACGGCTACAGCACGGCGATGCCCAGGGGCCGTGAACCGCCGGGCAGCCGTCGGGCGGCGCCCCGCTCCAGGTCGACGACGGTGACGCCGTCCCAGAAGCCGTCGCGGGTGAAACCACCGGTCACATAGGCGGTGCGCCCGTCCTGCGACACGGCCACGTCCTCGTGCGGCCCGTCGAGCGGTACGACACGTTCCGTTCCGTCCGGGGCCCGGATGGTCAGGGACGCCTCCTCGTCGTCGGAGCCGATGGGCCCGGTGCCCACGGCGAGCAGGGTGCCGTCCGGGGTCAGGGCGGCGCCGTGCTGATGGGTGTCGGCGGTCATCCGCTCCACGTCGACCCGTCCGGTGCGCGGATCGAGCACCGCGAGCCGCTCGCCCTCGAACGGCAGCAGCAGCCGGCCGTCCTGCCGGACCACCGCGTAGTGCGGTTTCAGCCAGGAGCCGAGGCCGCCCTCGGTGCCGTAGGGGGCGACCTCGTGACGGCGGGCGCGCAAGGTGTCCGCGGCGACGGCGGTGACGTCGAAGGAGTCGTGGTTGGTGGCGTAGACCTCCCGCCCGTCGCGCGAGACGTCCACGTCGAAGGGACGGCGGCCCACCGGCACGGTCGCGACCACCTTCCGGGTGGCGGTGTCGACGACCTCCAGTACCCCGGGGCCGCCCGGGACATTCACCCCCGCGTACACCCGCTTCCCGTCGGGGGAGAGGGCGATCCCCATACCGCCGCCCCGGTACTCGCCCGTGGTCACCGGTCCGGTGTCCGTGCGGTACGGAATCCGGCCCAGGCCCGCGCGGGTACGGGTGTCGACGATCGCGATCCCCTCGGCGGTGGCGACCCAGGCCCGGCCGTCCGCGCCGACGGCCAGCCCGTAGGGCGCGGTGCCGACGCGGACGGAGGCGAAGGGGCCCCGTTCCGGATGGAGGAAGGTCACCGTGTCACCGCCGAAGTCGGCGACGAGCAGGGTGCCCCCGGGGGTGAGGACACCGGGGGAGCGGTCCGCCGGAGCCGTGGTGCCGCCGTCCGGTCCGGCGCTTCCGTCCGGCCGCTGGGGACCGGTGCCGTCCGCGTCCCCCGCACCGCCCGCCGCGCTCGCGCCCGCCGTCCGCGCGTCCTTTGTGCCCGGGTCCGCCGCGCAGCCCGCGAGCAGCCCCGCCACGGCCAGCGCCAGGACCGGGGCGAGCGCGCGGCGCCTCATCGCGTACCCCGCAGCAGCCCGGCGATCTCCTCGAAGCCGCGGCGCTCCGCGTGCCGCAGCGGGGTGACCCCCTCGGAGTCGGCGAGCTGCGGGTCCGCCCCGGCGGCCAGCAGCAGGGCCACCACCTCCTGGTGGTCCTGTCCGCCGTCGCCGAGGATGACCGCCTCCAGCAGCGCCGTCCACCCCAGGTCGTTGACGTGGTCCACCTCGATGTCGGTCTCGCGCAGCACGGCCCGTACATACGCGACATGGCCGCGCTCGCTCGCCGGGATCAGCGAGACACCGCCGAAGCGGTTGCGCAGCCGCAGGTCAGGGGCGCCCCGGAGCAGCGTCCGCATCATCGCCACGCTGCCGGTCACGCCGGTGACCAGCCATGGGCTGTCGTGCCTGCGGTCCTGGGCGTCGGGGTCGGCTCCGGCGGCGATCAGGGTCCGGGCGACCTGGACATGATCACCCAGCGCGGCCAGCAGCAGCGCGGTGCGCAGCTCCCCGTCCCGGGCCCCGACATCGGCGCCCGCCGCCAGGGCCGCGCGCACCCCGGCGTCGTCGCCGCGCCCGGCGGCGTCCAGCAACAGCAGATGGGGGGTGTTCACGGGCGGCTCCCGGCGACGGTGGAACAGGGTCCCCACCAGTCTCGGACAGCGGACGGAATGCCGGCCTCCTCCTTCTTGCGGGGGAGGGACAGCGGGACGGGGGACGGTTCGGTCGGCCGAATGGCCGATGCCGACGCCGGGGCGGTCTGCGAGGGTGGACATCGGGAGAGACCGCCCCGGCAGGGGTGCGCGGGACATCCGGGGTGCGCGAGGCGTTAGCGTGGTGGGCGCCGATGGGGGGACCCGCGCGGGGCGGAGGCCGGACACCAGGGGCGGAGAAGGGGGACACCATGCGGGTCGGGGCGGTGCTGTGAGGCTGTTGCACACATCGGACTGGCATCTGGGACGCTCGCTGCACCGGGTGAGCATGCTGGAGGCACAGGCCGCGTTTCTCGACCACCTGGTGGAGACCGTCCGGGACCGCGGGATTGACGCCGTCCTGGTCGCCGGAGACATCTACGACCGGGCCGTGCCGCCACTGGCGGCGGTGGAGCTGTACGACCGGGCGCTGCACCGGCTCGCCGACGCGGGCGTGCCGACCGTCATGATCTCCGGGAACCACGACTCCGCCCGCAGGCTCGGCGTCGGCGCCGGGCTGCTCGGCCGCGCCGGTATCCATCTGCGGACCGACCCGGCGGGCTGCGGTACCCCGGTGCTCCTGTCCGACGCCCACGGCGAGGTCGCCTGCTACGGGCTGCCCTATCTCGAACCAGCCTTGGTGAAGGACGAGTTCAGGACCGAGCGGACGCACCACGAGGCCGTCATCGGCGCCGCGCTGGACCGGGTGCGCGCCGATCTCGCGGACCGGCCCCGGGCCACACGTTCCGTGGTGCTCGCCCACGCCTTCGTCGCCGGGGGCGAGCCGAGCGACAGCGAGCGGGACATCACCGTCGGCGGGATGAGCGCCGTGCCCGCGGGGATCTTCCACGGCGTGGATTACGTCGCCCTCGGGCATCTGCACGGCTGCCAGACGGTGACCGAGCGGCTCCGCTACTCCGGCTCGCCCCTCGCGTACTCGTTCTCCGAGGCGAACCACCGCAAGACGATGTGGATCGTCGACCTCGGGCCCCGGGGCGAGATCTCCGCGGAACGGGTCGACTGCCCCGTCCCCCGGCCGCTGGCCCGGCTCCGCGGCACCCTCGCCGAGCTGCTGGAGGACCCCGCGCTCGACCGGCACACGGACTCCTTCGTCGAGGCGACCCTCACCGACCCGGCCCGCCCGGCGGAGCCCATGGCCCGCCTCACCGAACGCTTCCCGCACACCCTGAGCCTGGTGTTCGCGCCCGAGCGCGACCCGGCCGGGGAGACGATGTCCTACGCCGAACGGATCGGCGGACGCGGGGACCAGGAGATCGCCGAGGACTTCGTCGCCCATGTGCGCGGCGGCAGCGGACCGGACGAGCGGGAACGCGAGGTGCTGCGCGACGCGTTCGACGGGGTACGGGTCGGGGAAGCGGTGCGGGAGAGCGCGGGGAGGTCCGCCCGATGAGGCTCCACCGGCTCACCGTCACCGCGTTCGGCCCTTTCGGAGCCACCCAGGAGATCGATTTCGACGCGCTCTCCGGCGCGGGGATCTTCCTGCTGCACGGCGCGACCGGCGCGGGCAAGACCTCTGTGCTCGACGCGGTCTGCTTCGCGCTGTACGGGGCGGTCCCCGGCGCCCGGCAGAGCCCCGGGACCTCGCTGCGCAGCGACCACGCCCCGGCGGGCACCCCCACCGAGGTGCTGCTCGACCTGACCGTGGGCGGTCGGCGGCTGGAGATCCGCCGCAGGCCCGCACAGCCCCGTCCCAAGAAGAACGGCAGGGGCGTCACCACCGAGCGGGCCCAGAGCCAGCTCCGCGAGTACGACGCCGAGCAGGGCGCCTGGCGCGCGCTCAGCCGCTCCCACCAGGAGATCGGGGAGGAGATCACCCAGCTCGTCGGGATGAGCCGGGAGCAGTTCTGCCAGGTGGTGCTGTTGCCGCAGGGGGACTTCGCCCGTTTTCTGCGCTCCGACGCCGAGGCCAGGGCGCGGCTGCTCGGCCGTCTCTTCGACACCGGCCGCTTCGCCGCCGTGGAGGAGCGCCTCGCCGAGCGGCGGCGCACCGCCGAGGGGCGGGTCCGCACCGCGGACGAGGGGCTTCTCGCGATCGCCCACCGCATGGAGCAGGCCGCGGGCGCGGCGGCGGACGACTGGCCGCCGCCCCGGCAGCAGCCCGGCGACCCCGGTCTCGCGGACGCCGTCCTGGAGTGGGCCGCCGTCGCCCGCGCGGGAGCCGCCGAGCGCCGGGACATCGCCGAAGGAGCGCTGACCGCGGCGGAGCACCGCCAGCGGGCGGCGCGCGAGGCACTGGAGTCGGCCCAGGAGGAGGAGCGGCTCCAGCGGCGGTACGAGGACGCCCGCCGCCGCCGTGCCGTCCTGGAGGACCGGCGGCCCGAGTACGAGGAGCTGTGCGACCGTCTGGACCGCGCCCGGCGGGCGGAGCGGGTCGCGCCCGCGCTGCGGCTGCGCGACGACGCGGCCCGCGAGCACACCGTGGCGGGCACCGCGTACGAGGAGGCCCGCGCCCTGCTCCCGGCCGAGCTGCGGGAGGCGGGGGCCGAGCAGCTCGCCGCCGCCGAGGCCCGGCTGCGCCAGGACCTCGGCGGCCTTGAGGCGGCTCTCCGGGCCGAGCGGCGCAGCGAGGAGATCACCCGGGAGCGCGCCGCGCTGGACCGCCAGGCCCGAGCGGACGAGGAGATCCTCCAGGACGCGGAGGGGTGGCTCGCGGGCTGGGAGGCCCTGCGCCATGGACACCAGGAGCGGATCGCCGCCGCACAGGACGCGGCGACCCGCGCCGAACACCTCGCGGGTCGGCTCGACCCCGCCCGCCGACGGCTGCGCGCCGCGCGGGAAAGGGACCGGCTCGCGGTCCTCGGAGTGACGGCCGAGGAGGGGCTGCGCACCGCCCGCGACCGTGCGGGCCGGGCCCGCGAGCAGTGGCTCGACCTCAAGGAACGACGGCTGCTCGGCATCGCCGCCGAGCTGGCCGCCGAGCTGGCCCCGGGCCGCCCGTGCACCGTCTGCGGCTCCGCCGAGCACCCGGAACCGGCCCGTCCGACCGATGGCTCCGTGACCGCGGCGCAGGAGGACTCCGCGTACGACCACTACACCCGCGCGGACGCCGCCAAGGCCACCGCCGAACGCGAACTCGCGGTCCTCACCGAGGCCCTGACCACCGCCCGTACCCAGGCCCGGTCCGTCTCTCCGCCGACGGGCACGTCTTCGTCCCCGGCGAACGGGACCGGCGGACCCGACCGCTCCCCGGCCACCGCGGCCCCCGCGTCCGGGGCGTCCGGGGCGTCCGGGTCGGGTACGGCGGTGGTGACACCCGGTACCGGTCCGGCCGGTCCGGTCGCCGCAGGCGCGGCTGCGCGTGCCGGAGGCGGTGAATCCGGCCGCCTGCCCGGTCCTGTGGACTCGGGCCGGGCACGCGGAGCCGACGCGGTGGGTGGTGCGGTGGCCGGTGGGCCCGCGAACGGCTCGGACACCGCGGGTGGTTTCCGCGTACCGGTGGCGGCGGCCGGTGGCGGTGCCGGTGGTGTGCCGGTCGCGACGGACGGTGTGGGTGGCCCGGACACCTCGGGTGTGAGGACCGGTGGGCCCGGTCGCTTCCCGGGCGCCGGGAAGCCGGACCGGTTGTCCGGTGGGCCCGCGTGCGGTGCGGCTGGGCCTGCCGGGCCGGGCAGTTCCGTGGTGCCGGTCGCGGCGGCCGGGGAAGGCCCGGAAGGCATGGACGCTGCGGGTGGTTTCCGCGTACCGGTGGCGGATGCCGGTGCCGGTGGTGCGCCGGTCCCGACGGACGGTGTGGGTGGCCCGGGTGGCACCGCCGGTCCGGTCGGCGCGGGTGCGGGTGCCGGGGAGGCCGGTCCGTTCGGCGTGGTCGGTGGCGGTTCCGGTGGTGCGGACGGTGAGCCTTCCGCCACCGGGGAGTCGGTTCCGGCCCCGTCCGGAGGGGACAGGGCGGTCGGCGGGTCCGTGGGCGGCGGGGTGCCGGGCCGGGCCCAGGGCGCGGGTGGCTCTGTCGCACCGATGGTGGCCGGTGGTGGTGCGGCCGGTGCGGCCGGTCGGGTTTCCGGCACCGGAGGGGACGGGGCCGAAAACGGGTCCGTGGACGGCGGGCGGTCCGCCGGTGGGCGGGGCGCCCCGAGGGACGCGCCCGTCGCGGTGGACGGTGCCGTTCCGCGGGCACGGGGGGCCGGGGAGGAGTACGACCCCACCGTGCGTGAGCTGGAGGCGCTGGTCGTCCGGCTGGAGGAGGAGTACGGGCGGGCGCATCGGACCGCGGGGGGCGGGCACAGTGCGCGGGAGGCGCTCGACCGGGCCGAGCGGGAGCACCGGGAGCGGCTGGCGGACCGTCAGGAGACCGAGCGGCGGGTGGCGGCGCGGACCTCGCGGCGGGAGGCGCTCGACCGGGAGCAGGGCGCCCTCCTCGCCGAGCTGGCGCATCTCGACGACGGCACCGGCGTCTCCGCCCGCGCCGCGCTGCTGGAGCGCCGGGTGCGGCTGCTCGCTCGGGCCGCCGGGGCCGTCCGGGAGGCGGACACCGCCGCGCGGCGGCTGAAGGTGGCCGACGACCGGCTCGCCTCCGCCGTGTTCGACGCGGACCTCGGCACCCCGTCGGCCGCCGCCGACGCGTTGCTCCCCGCCGCCGCGCTGCGCGACGTCCAGTCCCGCGTCGACGCCTGGCGCACCGAGGCCGCGGCGGTCGCCGACCGGCTCGACGAGCCCGGGACCCGGGCCGCGGGGGAGCGTCCCCCCGTCGACTCCGCCGCCGCCCGCACCGGGTACGACAGGGCCGAACGTGCCCTGCGCGAGGCTGTGTCCGCGCTCGACTCCGCCCGTGAGCGCCGTGCCGAGCTGGCGCGGCTCTCCGCGCGGGCCGTCACCGCCGTGCGGGGGCTCGGCCCGCTGCGCGAGGAGTACGACCGGGTCGCCCGGCTCGCGGGGCTCACCGCGGGCACCTCCGCCGACAACGAGCGCAGGATGCGGCTGGAGTCGTACGTCCTGGCGGCCCGGCTCGAACAGGTCGCCGCCGCCGCGTCCGTACGGCTGCGGCGCATGTCGTCCGGCCGCTTTACCCTGGTCCACTCCGATGCCCGCTCCGGCGGCAGACGTTCGGGCCTCGGGCTCCATGTCGTGGACGCCTGGACCGGGGCCGAGCGGGACACGGCGACCCTCTCCGGCGGCGAGACCTTCTTCGCCTCGCTGGCGTTGGCGCTGGGCCTCGCCGACGTGGTCACCGAAGAGGCCGGGGGCGTACGGCTCGACACCCTCTTCGTCGACGAGGGCTTCGGCAGCCTGGACGAGCAGACCCTCGACGAGGTCATCGACGTCCTCGACGCGCTGCGCGAACGGGACCGCTGCGTCGGCATCGTCAGCCATGTCGCCGACCTCCGACGCCGTGTTCCCACCCGGCTGGAGGTGGTCAAGGCACGGGGGGGCTCCACGGTCCGGCTGCACACCGCCCCGCTGGACGGCTGACCCGGGGGACGGGGCTGTCCGGCCACGGCGCACCCGGACAGTCCGGCCCGGCGGCCCTCCCCGGCGGGCCGCCGAAAAACATGTGACAGCCACTCACCCCTCGGCCATCATGGGCTCCCATGCCCAAGCTGCCGCATCCCGAAGCCGCCTCCCTGCGCCGCGACCCCCTTCCGCTGCGGGGCCGTACCGCCCTGGTCACCGGCGCCAGCCGGCGCGGGGGCATCGGCTACGCGGTGGCCCGCCGCCTCGCCGCCCATGGCGCGAGCGTCTATCTGCACCACCATGTCCCCCATGACGAGGCCAAGCCGTGGGGCGCCGACCCGGAGGGCCCCGAAGCGGTGGCCGCCGGGGTGCGGGCCGCCCTCGGCGACCCCTCGGCCCGGGTCTGCCACGGCCCCGGTGACCTCTCCACCGCCGCCGCCCCCGCCGAGCTGATCGCCACCGCGACCCGCGCACTCGGCGGACGGCTCGACATCCTGGTCGCCAACCACGCCCTCAGCGGCTTCGACGGCACCCTCCTGGAGATCGACGCGGAGAAGCTCGACGCCCACTGGGCCATCGACACCCGCGCGGTGCTGCTGCTGATCCAGACCTTCGCCCGGCAGCGGGCCGCGCTTCCGGCGCGTACTCCCGGCGGCCGGGTCGTCATGATGACCTCGGGCCAGGACATCGCGGGCGGCATGCCGGGGGAGCTGGCGTACGCGCTGGCCAAGGGGGCGCTGGCCTCGGTCACCCGCTCCCTGTCGACCACACTCGCCGAGCTGGCCGTCACCGTGAACACCGTCAACCCCGGTCCGGTGGACACGGACTACATGGAGGGCGAGGAGTACCAGGCTGTCGCGGACCTCTTCCCCGCGGGCCGCTGGGGCATGCCCGACGACCCGGCCCGGCTGATCGCCTGGCTGGCGACGGACGAGGCGGAGTGGATCACCGGTCAGGTCATCGACTCCGAGGGCGGCTTCCGCCGCTGAGCCACGGCGCCCTGGGCCCCGCCGCTCCCGGCCGCGCCCCCGGTCGCCACCGACCGGGGGCGGTGCTCTGCCCCCGTCCGGCGGTCACAGCCGGGACAACTCGTCCACCAGGTCGTCCAGGCCCAGCGAGCCCTGGGACAGCGCCGCCATGTGCCACGCCTTCGCGTCGAACGCGTCGCCGTGCGCCGCGCGGGCTTTCTCCCGTCCCAGCAGCCACGCCCGTTCACCCAGCTTGTAGCCGATCGCCTGGGCGGGCATCGAGAGATAACGGGTCAACTCGCTCGCCACATACGCCGCGGGCCGTCCGCTGTGCAGGCCGAAGAACTCCTCGGCCAGCTCGGGCGTCCAGGACTCGCCCGGCCGGAACGGCGAGTCCGCCGGGATCTCCAGCCCCAGATGCATCCCGATGTCCACGATCACCCGGCAGGCACGCATCATCTGCGCGTCCAGATAGCCCAGCCGCTGCTCGGGGTCGGGCAGGAAGCCCAGCTCGTCCATGAGCCGTTCGGCGTAGAGGGCCCACCCCTCCACATTGGCGCTGACCTTCCCGAGGGTGGCCTGGTAGCGGGAGAGCCGGTCGGCGACATGGACCCACTGCGCGATCTGGAGATGGTGTCCGGGGACGCCCTCGTGGTACCAGGTCGACACCAGGTCGTACACGGGGAAGCGGGTGGCCCCCATCGTCGGCAGCCAGGTCAGCCCGGGGCGGGAGAAGTCCTCCGAGGGGCCGGTGTAGTAGGGCGCCGCCGCGCTGCCGGGCGGGGCGATACGGGACTCCACCCGCCGCACCCGCTCGGCGAGTTCGAAGTGGGTGCCGTCCAGCGTCTCGATCGCCTCGTCCATGAGCCCCTGGAGCCAGTCGCGCACCTCGTCGACGCCCTCGATGTGCCGGCCGTGCTCGTCGAGGTGGGCCAGCGCCTCCCAGGGGCCCGCCCCGGGGAGGATCTTGCCGGCCTCGGTCCGCATCTCGGCGAGCAGCCGGTGGTACTCCGACCAGCCGTACGCGTACGCCTCGTCCAGGTCCAGTTCGGTGCCGTTGAAGAAGCGCGCCCAGCGGGCGTACCGCTCCCGGCCCACGGTGTCCGGCGCGTCCGCGACGGCGGGCAGATACACGTCCCGCATCCAGTCGCGCAGCACGGTGAGCGCGCCGGTGGCGAGGTCCGCGGCGGCGTCGAGCCGGTCGCGGAGCGCGTCCGGGCCCGCCGCCACGAACTGCCCGAACCAACTCCGGTCCGTGCCGATCCACTCCGTCATCTGCCCGATGTTGGTCCGCGTCGCCCGGGGGCCGCCGAGGAGCCCGCGCTCCAGCCCCAGGGCGAGCGAGGACCGGTAGCCCTCCAGCGCGGCGGGCACGGCGCGCAGCCGCCGGTCCACGGCCGCCCAGTCCTCCTCGGTCCGGGTGGGCATCACCGAGAACGACTCCCGCACCGAGTGCACCGGCGAGCGCAGATTGCTCACCGCGCGCAGCTTCTCTCCCGTGTCGTGGATGGCGAGTTCCGCCGTCAGCCGCTCACGCAGCAGCCGGGCACAGCGCCGCTCGACGTCGCTCTCGGCGCCCGGCTGCTTCTCGGCGTCGTCGAGCCGGGCGAGGGTCTCCCGGGCGAGCGCCGCGCGGGCCGCGTCCCCGGCGGGCGAGTAGTCGGGGAGGAAAGGGCTGCTCTCCTTGACACCCAGATAGGTGCCGAACGTCGGGTCGAGTGCGATGACGGCGTCGACATGGGCGTCGGCGACCTCACGGGGCAGCGGGCTATTGGGGGTTACTGAC
This sequence comes from Streptomyces clavuligerus, assembly GCF_005519465.1. Lineage (NCBI taxonomy): Bacteria > Bacillati > Actinomycetota > Actinomycetes > Kitasatosporales > Streptomycetaceae > Streptomyces > Streptomyces clavuligerus. The sequence continues at coordinate 6,013,289 of NZ_CP027858.1, forward strand.
ATGCACACATCCTCAAGCACGGGACTGCGTCATGTCATCATCGTCCGCCGCGCCCCTCGTCCGCCGCAGTGCCGCTTTCGCCGTGGCCGGATCACCGCCGGTGCGACGCGTGCTCCGCGCGGCCGGACGGGAGGCGCGACGGGCGGGCGGGTGACGGCGCGCCCCGGCGGCCGGGGGCGCGGCGCCGCTCCGTGCGGGCCCTCAGCGCTCCGCCCGCTCCCTGGCCTGATTCCGACCGGGGTCCGCTCCGTCCAGGGCCGCCGTGAGCACCAGCGTGCCCTCCTCGACCTGGAGGTCGAGCGGCAGCCGCAGCCCGCGCATCGCCGCGACCATGCCGGTGTTGGACGCCTGGGTCACCGCGTAGACGCTTCCGCTCCCGGACTCCCGGGCCAGCGCCACCAGCCGGGTCAGCAGCTCGGAGCCGATGCCCCGGCGCTGCCAGGCGTCCTCCACGAGCAGGGCCACCTCGCTCTCGTCCCCGTCCCAGAGCAGATGGCCGAGGGCGACCAGCCGTCCCGAGCCGGTCCGCACGGCGAGTGTGCGGCCGAACCGGGGGCTCAGCAGATGGTCGAGATAGCGGTCCGCGTCGGCGACGGGGCCGTGGTAGCGCTGCCGCAGGGTCCGCTCCGAGCAGCGGCCGTGCAGGGCCCTGGCGGCCTCGGTGTCCCGCTGGTCGGCCCGGCCGACCGTGATCTCCTCGCCCTTCGGCAGGGTGAGCACGTCCCGGCCCGGCGGCACCCGGTGGCCGAGCCGGGCGTCCAACTCCAGCAGCGCCCGGGCGCGGGCGAACTCGGTCGGGGTGAAGGGGAGCTGCGGGCGCTCCACCTCGATCGCGCCGCCGCGCGGGTCGCGGAACCGCAGCACGGTCCCGTCCTGTGTGCCCTCCGGGGGCGGCAGCTCGGCGGGGGGCCGTCCGCCGGGGGCGGGCGCGGGGCGGTGGTGGACGGTGCAGCGGCCGAGGAGATGGCGCAGGGCGAGCGGCAGTTCGGCCGCGTCCAGCGCGGTGCGGGAGGCGAGGCCCAGCACCCGGGTGGGGGTGTCCACCAGGTCGTGGGCGTCGGCGCGCTCGATCCAGGTGTCGCTGCCGCCCGCCGCCGCGACCTTCGCGGTCAGCTGCCGGGGCGGCAGCGCCGCGGGTGCCCGCAGCAGGAACTCGTCGACGGTGCCCTCGGCGAGCGGATGGGTCTGCAGGGTGAGGATGTCGACCCGGAGGGAGGCCAGCGCCGCGCAGAGCGCGGCGAGGCTGCCCGGCTCGTCGCGCACGGTGGTGCGCATCCGCCACAGCGCCGTCCCGCCGCCCGGGGCGGCCTCCTCCCCGGGGCCTCGTGGCCGCTGGGCCTCTCCGCCGGTGTGCTGCGGGCGGCCGGTCGCGGTGGCGCCGGTCGTGTCGGTGGTGTCGATGATGTGCGCCGTATCGTTCGGAGGGGCGTGACCCGGGCGATGTGCCCACCAGGTGTGGAAGGCGGCGGTCGCGGCGAGGGTCGCGGCCGAGACGACGAGGAGCACCGGACCGTCCGGCCCCCGTACGATCAGCTTGGCCACCGTGTCGGCGACCACCACCGCCGTGAACACGGCCGCCAGCTCGACGAGGTCCCGCCGCCAGTGGTGGCGGCGGGCGCTCCGCGAGGACGGGGCGGACGAGGATGCTGTCGAGGTCGTCTGTGTCATGACAGCACTCTCGCCGAACCGTGTTGCACGGTCACAAACGTATTGTGACCGATGGGTTAAGCACATATCTGGGCCCCTATGCACTCTTTTTAGCCGTTCCTGGCGGAGATTGTTCCCTCCCCCCGTCTGCGGGGCCCGCCTCATGGCGGCGCACCGCCGTCAGCAGCCGGGCCGCCTGCGCCACCCGTATCGACGAGCCTCCCCGCCCGGCCAGTTCCCCCAGCCCCGGAAGCAGCTCCGGCAGGGACGCCGGGGGCCGCGCCACGGCCGGGCCGGAGCGCTCCGCGCAATCGGCCGCCACCTCCAGGACCTCGCCGAGCGACCGCGCCACCGGCACCGCCCCGAGCAGCGCGGGCAGCGCGGCGGCCAGCACCGCCCAGGTCGTCGTATACGCGCCGGTCGCCGCCGCGGTGCGGGCGGCGTCCGCGAGCCGGTTGGGCTTGAGCGCGCCGTTCCGGAACATCGTGCCCAGCCGCCCGCCCAGCAGGACCGGATCGAGCTGGCCCCGGGCGGCCAGCACCAGCAGCGCGTCCACCGCGCCCAGCCGGGCCCCGGAGTCCGGCGCGTCCAGCCCCAGCGCCACGGCCCGGTGCAGCTCCGGCCCCGCGGGCCCGTCCCCCTCGCCCTCCGCGAGCCGGGCCAGCGCGCTCGTCATGTTCTGCCAGTCCAAGCGGTCGGCGTACTGGTCCACCAGGTGCTCCATGAAGACGCGCAGCCAGGACGCCACCGCCTCCCGGTGGTGCGGCAGGGCCGTCGTCCACAGCGGCGCCACCTGCTCCAGCGACAGATACCAGCCGGCGCAGCTGTGGCTGTGGGTGTGCGCGGGGTCGGGGCGCTGCGCCAGCCAGCGGAACGGGCCCGGCAGTGCCCGCTGGGCGGCGGTCCGCTGCCGGACGCGGCCGGTCAGCGCCCGGGCCGTGCGCGCGGTCAGCCCGAGCAGCCCGCCCCCGGTGGACTCCGCGCCCCGAGCCGGGTCCTCCCCGGTGCCCTCCGGCGCGTCCTGGGGCCCGGCCGGGTCCGACAGGTCCACCGGTGCCGGGTGCGTCAGCGCGGGCAGCTCCGGCGCGGTCCCCTCCAGCCAGGCGGCGAGCCGGTCGCCCTCCTCCGTCCCGAGGAGGGCCGCCTCCCGTGCCACGGGGCCGCCCGTGCCCGGCGCGACCCGCAGCAGGGCCTGGGTGAAGTCCACCGGCCCCGGGTCGGCACCGAGCCGCTGGTACTCCCGCAACCGCTCCAGCAGCACCTCGGCGTCCAGCGCCCCCGTCTCCCAGGTCGGTGTCGCGAGCAGCAGCGGCGGCCTCTCCGTCCGGATCAGCCACGCGGCCTCCGCGATCCGGGCCGTGATCACGCCGCACATCCCCCCGACCGCGCAGACCCCCGGGCCGGTGCTCCGCCGGTGTATCCGCCGCACCACCTCGGTCGGCACCACGTCGGCCACCGTGGCCACCAGCAGCTCCAGACCGGCCGACACCCGTGCCATCCGGCGGCTGACATAGCGGCTGTCGTGGTCCGGTCCGAACCACCACTGTCCCGCGAAGGTCTCCCGCATCGCTTCGGCCAGCCGCTCCCGGTCCGTGTGGGCCAGCCGCACCAGGGCGTCCAGCGTCCGTTCGAAGGCGATCCGGTCCGGGTCCCTGTCGTCCCGGTCCATCACGGCGACCAGGTCCGCCGTGAACTCCCCGACGGAGTCCGGCGGCCCGGGGACCGCGCGCCGCGCGGGCACCGGGGGCAGCGTCTCCTCGGCGCCCGGCTCCGGGCCGTCCTCGGGCAGGAGGGAGCCGAAGAGCCCGGCCGCCGTCTCCCGGTGCGCCGGGCCGAGCAGGGCGGCGGCCTCGGCCAGCTCCTGGCGCACCCCGGCGTCCACGTCCGGCAGATGACGGGCCACCAGCTTCAGCGCGCGGTCCTGCACCCCGGTGTCCGCGTGCCCGAAGGCGTCTCCCGCGGCGCGCAGCAGCGTGGCCACGGCGGCGGCGTCCCCGGCCTTCGCCCGTGCCCTGACGGTCCTGCCCAGCAGGGTGAGCTGGGTGCGCACCAGGGTCTTCTCGCTCCGGAAGAAGACCGCGCCCGAGGTCTGGGCGAAGTCGTGCTCCGACAGCGTGCCCCGCTCGGCCAGCGCCCCCAGCACCCCCTGGGCATGGGCGGCCACCGGGCCCGTGCCGTCGGCGGCCATGCCCATCCAGTCGGGAATCCGGGCGCTCTCCTCCTCCGGCGTGAGCGCGAGGGCCCGCAGCACGGCGCGGAAGAACTTCAGCTCCTGGGGCCTGCCGCCGCGCAGCAGCCGGGAGACACAGGCGTCCACGATCACCGGGCGTTCGACCGCGTCCGACACCGAGAGCCGTGCCAGCGCCTGCGGCCAGTGCTGGGGGCCGTCCTCCTCCGCCGACCACAGCAGCTCCCCGGGCAGCTCGGGCAGTTCGAAGAGCCGGGGCGCCAGCACGTCCACCGCCGGTTCCCGGTCCAGGTGACGCAACAGCTCGCGGTGGCGGTGCACATGGACGGCCCAGCCGCGGACGCAGGGGTCGTCCGTGGGCACGGGGCGGCCCGAGAGTGCCACCAGCTCCCGGATCAGGGGGTAGTCGTCAGCGCCGGTCGAGGCGCGGGCGGCGAGCCGGTGGGCGAGATCGCCGAGCCAGTCGGGGTCCCGGCCCGCCAGCGCCGCCAGCACGGCGGGCAGGACCGGCGCGTCCCCCGGGCCCCGGGACATCCGCAGATCCCGCGCCCCGATCCAGCCCGCCGCCGCGGCGGCACCCGGGTGGCAGCCCGCCCCGGCGACCAGCAGCGCGGTGGAGATCCGGCCCCGGGTCCGCCACTCCTCCCAGCCCCAGCCGCGCAGCTCGGTGCGCAGCGCCTTCAGCTCCGGCAGCAGCTCCTTGCGCTCGGCCGCGGTCAGCGGGGCCAGCTCCGTGGCCACCTCCCGGAAAGCACCCCGGCGCACGGTGTCGAGAATCGCGTTCACCGGGCACCCCCGACCGGGTCCGCACCGGCGGCACGCGCGGCCGGTACGGCGGCCCGCGTACCCGCGTCCCCGTCCGCGGCGGTGGCGCCGCGCCGCACCATCCGGACCGCGAGCGCGTGCTTGCAGGGGCCGCGCCCGCCCTGGTGCTCCGCCCACCAGGCGCAGGTGCACCACAGCCGTCCGCCGCGCTCCCCGACCCGGTAGACCCGCGCGCCCGAGGCCACCGCGGCCGTCTCCCCGTCCGCGCCGAGGGTCACCGCACCCGACGCGACCAGCTCCCGGGCGCTGAGCAGCCGTGGATTGTGTCTCTCCGCGCGCCGCGCGTCATAGGGGAGTTCCCGGTGGAAGTAGGCCGCGTCCGCCACGTCGTACCCGACCCGGCCCGCCGTGCCCAGCCGTACCAGCGCGGCCCGTACCCGCTCCACGGGCAGACCGGACCGGTCCGCCAGCTCCGCCGGGTCGATCACCGGCTCCCAGGCGAGCAGCACCGAGATCAGCTCCGCGTCCTGCTCGGCCTCCGGCGTGGACAGCGCCTCCAGGACACCGCCCTCGCCGGAGAAACCGCGGCTGGTGTCCGGCGACAGCGTCAGGGTGAGCCGCATCCCCGGCAGCATCACCTCCCACGCGGCCGGGGCGGGCGCGGAGCCGGTGCCCGACGGGCCGTACACCCGCAGGGCGGTGGCGTGGCGCAGTACCCGGTGCAGGGCCGTCAGCCGCTCCGGCCCCGGCAGGCAGACCGCTCCCGCGACCGGCCGGGTGGTGGGCCGCAGGGCCCCCCGCGCCGGGACCACCCAGGTCGTGCCCCGGGAGGCACGGCCGAAGGAGCGCGGCAGCGAGCGCAGGAACCGCACCGCCTCCGCCCCCGGCAGCTCGGCCCGCAGCTCGAACCCGGCGGTGGCGACCTGGGCCTCCGCGAACCCGCGCAGCCAGCGGTCCGGCAGGGGCACCTTCTTCTCCACGACCGGCCCGTCCAGGGTGGTGACCGCCATCTCCCCGGGGCCCACCCGCAGATGGAGCGGGCTGTCACCGGTCATCCGGGACAGCGCCTCCCGCAGCGGGTTGTTCACGTCCACATTGGTGGTGCCGTGCGCGGTCTCCCGCCCCTCCAGGCCGTCGCGCAGCACGTCCAGCCGGGCGTAGACACCGCAGCAGCCGGAGAAGGACTCGAACCGCAGCCGGTCCCCGTTCCCCGTCACCACCGGGTCGAGCAGCGGGCGCGGTGTCGGGTCCGTGTACCGCGCGGCGGCCACGTCGGCGACCGCGAGCAGCGCCCGGGCCGCGGCCAGCGGCGAGGCGAGGAAACCGGAGAAGAAGGCGGGGTGGGGCTGTGCGCCCGCCGGGGTGAGCCCGCCGGAGGTCTCCAGACCAAGAAGACCGCCGCCGGCCCCGGACTCCAGGGCGGACGGGCGTGCGTAGGCGAGCGCCTGCATGGTTCGCGTCATGGAAAAAACCGTAGGACCCACCACTGACAATGGCCCGGCGACGGCCGCTCCGAAGCCCTTGCCAACTCGCCTTGGGTCACGGTGATTTCGCAGGTCACAGGGGATGAGAGGCGCATTCTGCCCGGCGCGCGCCCCCCCGCTTGGACCGGCCCGCGGAACGCCGTCTTCCCCACCTCGGCCCGGCCCGGCGGAGCACCACGCCCCCAGCGGCGGCCCAGCCCCCGGAGTACCGCGTTCCACGGCCCGGGGCCGCCGCAGGGGAGCCCCCGGCCGACGGCCCCGCCGGATCGATGCGCCCGTCCCTACTGCCCCACCCGCCCCGGCTGAAGCGTCTTGCTGAACAGCACCGTGCCCCCCTCCGCCCGCAGCCGCACCGTCAGCTCTCCGCTGCCCCCGTCGATGGCGACCTCCCCGAAGTACTGCGGGGACTCCATCGGCGACACGTTCGCCCGCTCCGGCGCCCGGACGAAGACCCGCTCCGGACCGAAGGTGGCGTCGAGCGCGTTGGCCGGGAAACCACCCGCCGCCAGCGGCCCCGACACGAACTCCCAGAACGGGGCGAAGTCCTGGAACGCCGCCCGCTCCGGCGCGTAGTGCTGGGCCGAGGTGTAGTGCACGTCCGCGGTGAGCCAGAGTGTGCCGGTGATCCGGCGGTGCTTGACGAACCGCAGCAACTCGGCGATCTGGAGCTCCCGCCCCAGCGGAGCGCCCGGGTCCCCCTGCGCCACCGCCTCGAAGTTCACCGAGCCGTCCGGCACCACCAGCCCGATGGGCATGTCCGACGCGATCACCTTCCACACCGCACGCGACCGCGACAACTCCCTTTTCAGCCAGCCGAGCTGCTCCTCACCGAGGATGCCCTGGGTGTCGTCGGCCTGGCGGCCCGGCGAGTTGGCGTTCCGGTGCGAGCGCATGTCCAGGACGAAGACGTCGAGCAGCGGGCCGTGCCGCACCACCCGGTGCATCCGTCCGCCGCGGCCGTGCGGACGGAGAGTGTCCAGGGGGAAGTACTCGCCGAACGCGCGCAGCGCGCGGGCCGCCAGCACGTCCACGTTCTTCTCGGAGTACCGGGGGTCGTCGAGGATCTGGCCCGGGTACCAGTTGTTGCGGACCTCGTGGTCGTCCCACTGGGCCACCGTCGGGACCTGGGCGTTGAAGCGGCGGACATGGGTGTCGAGCAGGTTGTAGCGGAAGTTCCCCCGGAACTCGTCCAGGGACTGCGCCACCCGGGACTTCTCCTCGGTGGTGACGTTCCGCCAGACCCGGCCGTCCGGCAGGGTCACCGAGGGCTCGATCACGCCGTCCGCGTAGATCGTGTCCCCGCTGCACAGGAAGAAGTCCGGGTCCAGCCGGCGCATCTCCTCGTACACCCGGAAGCCGCCGATGTCGGGGTTGATGCCCCAGCCCTGGCCCGCGATGTCGCCGGACCACAGGAAACGCACCCCGCCGCGGCGTCCCCGGGGGGCGGTGCGGAACGATCCGTACACCGGCTCGCCGGTGCGGCGCGGGTCGTCGGGGTCGGCGAGGAGCACCCGGTAGTGGATCTGCTCCCCGGGCGGCAGCCCGTGCAGCGCGGTCGTGCCCGTCCCGTCGGTCCCCGGCCCCAGCAGCGGCCCGTGCCAGCGGCGCACCCGCCGGAAGGCGTCCGTGGCCGAGGTCTCCACGACCATCCGGGCGGGCCGGTCCGCGCGCACCCACACCAGGGCGGACGACGAGGTCACCGCCCCGGTCTGCACGCCCCAGGAGGCCCGGGGACGGCCGGTGAGGGCGAGCGCCGGGGCCTGCCCCAGGGCGGGCAGCGCCAGCGCGGCGGACGCGACGGCGCCGCCGCGCAGCAGCGAACGGCGGCCGGGGCCCCGCACCAGGGGCGGCGAGGCCACGGAGGCCACGGAAGCCGGGGCAGACGGGGCAGACGGGGAAGGCGCGGGGGACACGGGTGAGCCGGGCGCGAGGGGGCGGTGTGTCGGTCCGAACGGCATGGGGCCTCCTGAGGCGGAACGGTCGCCGGTCACAGCACCGTACGGGGCGTCCACGGGGCCACTGGTGAGGCCGCGGCCGGAAACCCCTGGCGGGGCGGCTGCGGACCTGACGCGGGCCCCGTGGACCGTACGGACGGCGCACAGGCACGGACCGGGCGGGAACTGTCCCGCCATGCCTAACGTTCGACCGGTACGCCCCTCGGTACGGCCGGAGGAACTCCGTATGAACATCGCGCCACAACCGCATCAGGAAGCGTCCCCCCGGCCCTCCCCGCTCCCCGGTGGCGCCTGGCCCGCGCCGCTGTCCCCGGTGCCGCCGCCCGCCCCCGGCCCGTCCGTCTCCCGCGCCAGCAGCCCGACCCCCCGCAGGATCTCCGACGGGGCCAGATGGGCGTACCCCAGCACCAGCCGCAGACCCGGATCGCCGTCCGGGACCAGCCGGTGCGCCGACAGCCACCGCACGATCACCCCCGCGCGCCGCGCAGCCGCCGCGAAACGCGCCTCGGGCCCGTAGCGGTCCGGCAGCCGCGCGATGATGTGCAGCCCCGCCGCGATCCCGCTGACCCCGGTGCCCGGAAAGGACTCCGCCAGCGCCCGCACGAGTGTGTCCCGGCGCTCCCGGTAGGCACGCTGACAGCGCCGCAGATGCCGGTCGTAGCCGCCGCCGCGGACGAACTCCGCGAGCAGCGCCTGATCGAGCGCCGGATGCCCCATGTCCAGCGTGCGCTTGCGCTCCACCACCTCGTCCACCAGGTCCCGCGGCACCAGCAGCCAGCCCAGCCGCAGCCCCGGCGCGAGCGACTTGCTCACCGAGCCCGTGTAGGCGACCCGTTCCGGATCGAGCCCCTGGAGCGCGCCCACCGGGGCCCTGTCGTAGCGGAAGTCGCCGTCGTAGTCGTCCTCCACGATCAGCCCGTCCACGGAGCGCGCCCACTCCAGCAGCTCGACCCGGCGCCGCGCCGAGTAGGCGATCCCCGTGGGGAACTGATGCGCCGGACTGGTGCTGACGGCCCGCACACCCGAGCGGTACAGCGGCTCCATCGCCAGCCCCTCCCCGTCCAGCGGCACCGGTGTCATGCCCAGCCCCGCGGCCTGGAACAGCGGTCCGTGCCCCGGGCTGCCCGGGTCCTCGACCCCCAGCGTCCGCAGCCCCCGCCCGTGCAGCGCGAACCCCAGCAGGGTCATCGCCTGCGCCACCCCGGAGCAGACCACGAGCTGCTCGGGGTCCGCCACCACGCCCCGCCGCCGGGTCAGCAGCGCGGCCAGCGCCGTCCGCAGCTCCGGGAGCCCCCGGGGGTCGGGGTAGCCGAGCCCGCTGTGCGGCAGCCGGGCCAGCACCGTGCGCTGGGCGGCACCCCACGCCGCCCGGGGGAAGAGCGACAGGTCCGGGGTCCCCGGCCGGAAGTCCACCCGGGCGCCCGGCCCCCGCGGCGCGAGGTCCCGCGCCGCGGGGGCCCCGGCCCGTGCGGCGTCCCCCACCCAGGTCCCCGACCCCCGCGCGCTGCGCAGATACCCCTCGGCCGTGAGCTGTTCGTACGCCTCCGTGACCAGCCCCCGGGACACCCCCAGATCCAGCGCCAGCTCACGGCTCGACGGCAGCCGTGTCCCCGCCGCCAGCCGCCCCGAGCGGACCGCGTCCCGCAGCGCCGACTGGAGCGCCCGCCCCCGCTGCCGCGCGGGCGCCCGGGCGGCGGGCAGCAGCAACTCCCATGAAGTGGTCCCCGATGGTGCCATGGAAGTGGACCTTAAAGGGGACCGCCGCACTGCCTAGCGTCGGCTCCATGAACCACCCGCCCCAGGACCACCGGCGCGCCGCCCTGCACGGCGTGCTCCTCGTCTCCTTCGCCTACTGCCTCGTCGGCGCCTCGTTCACCGCCAACAGCCTCCTCGGCGACTACCCGTACGCCGGAGGGCAGGCCGTCCGCTACGCCCTCGCCTTCCTGCTGCTGCTCCCGCTGCTCGGCGGCCGGGCCGCCATCGCCCCGGTCCGTGCCCTGACCCCGCGTCAGTGGGGCCGGATCGCCCTGCTCGCCGGGGTCGGCATGGTCGGCTTCAACCTGGCCGTCCTGGCCGCCGAACGCACCGCGGAACCCGCCGTCCCCGGGGTGTTCGTCGGCTGCGCCCCCGTGATCGTCGCCGTGCTCGTCCCCCTGATGGACGGCCGCCGCCCCACCCGGCCCGTCCTGTACGGCGCGCTCCTCGTCGCCGCCGGAGCCTTCACTGTCCAGGGCTGGGGGCGCACCGACGCCGTCGGCGTCCTGTGGTCGGTGGCCGCGCTCGTCGGCGAGGTCGGGTTCGCGGTGCTCGCGGCGCCGGTGCTGCGCCCGCTCGGCCCCCGGCTGCTCACGGCCTGCGTCTGCGGGGTCGCGGCGGTCGAGTCGGCGGCCGTCGGGCTGCTCGTGGACGGGGCGGAGTGGATACGGATGCCCGGTCAGCAGGAGGCGTGGGCGCTGCTCTGGCAGGCGGCGGTGGTCACCGTCATCGGCTTTGTCGCCTGGTACATGGGCATCCAGCGGATCGGCACGGAGCGGGCCACCCTCTTCACCGGGCTGATCCCGGTGGCCGCCGCGCTCAGCGCGCCCCTGGTGGGCACGGGGGCCTTCGGCGCCGCCCAGGCGGCGGGAGGCGTGCTGGTCGGAGCGGGCGCCGTGCTCGGCTCGGGGCTCTTCGGCTTCCGGGCGGACCGTGCCCCGTCCACCGGTATCGGGGATTCCGCCCCCACCGCCGCCGGTACGGAGGACTCCGCGCCGTCCGACGCCACCGGCGCCGTTCCCGTCACGAGAGCGATGGAGTGATGGGGTGATGGAGCGATGGAAGTGATGAAAGTGACAAAGAATATCGAGAGCGCCCAAGGCGCTGAAGGTGACCGAAGTGACTGAAGCGATCTCTGGGCAAGGAGACGGGGAATCCGGAGGAACCGGCGCCAGGGCGGGCCGCGTTCGCTGAGCACTGCCGAGGGCCGCGCGGGCGGGCCGGGGTCGCGGAGAGCCGCCCCGGCCCGCCCGCGCGTCAACGGCTCTCCCGCGCCATTCCTTTTTGTCGGTCCTTGTATATGACTCCGGGTCGGTCCGCTTGCCCCGGCGTGACATGATCGAGAGGGAAATGTCCGCCACCGTGTGTGTTGCTTCCTTGTGTCGCCCCTGTTCGGAGCCGAATGAACGTGCTCCGCTCGGAATTACCCGCAAGTAGTCACGGGTTCCCGGGACGGACGGGCGCCGGTGGACCGCGGACCCGACGAATCCGGCCGGAAGACATATGACGTTCCGGAGTCGCCTGGACACGCGGGCGCGGGTGGGCTGGGATGGAGGGGTGGCAGAGCGGACCCCCACCGATGTCCCCGAAACGCACCGTCCCGTCCCCGTGCCGACGACGGCGGTCCGCCGTATGTCCGGGCGGTCGGCGGGAGTGGGCGTCGTGGGGTACCGCACACCACCCGGCCCGCTCGCCCACGCGGGGCGCCCGATCGGCGACGGTGGGGGCGGAGCCGGGACACCGCGACCGACATCACCACGGATCGGGCCGCCGTCACCTGCGTCACCACGGATAATGGTGCACGCGGAGTCCTGTGGGCATTCCGTGGTCGCCGCTGGAGGACCGGTTCCGGACACGGAGAACCGGTTCGCCGAGCGCAAGGGTGCCACGGCACTGTCCGCGCTCTCCGCCGGAAAGCCGGACAGCGTCGTCCAGGCAGGTCGTGCGGGCGGACGCGCGCACGGCGGCGTCGACATGGTGCCCAACCCCGACAAATGCGCCGGGGTGACGTTCATGTGAGCCCTTTTGTGCACGTCAGAGCCCTGTCCAAAAAGACATGGGTCTCGGGCGGCGCGCGTTTGACTGGGGTGCTAACAGCCTGTGAACGCTTTCCCCGTCACGTCGACTTAACCGGGTGACACACGCAGGATTGGTCTTGACCAAGGTGCCGCGCCGCCCTATGGTCGGCAGAGATAGTGCAGGAACCTTTAATAAACAAGGGCGCGAAAAAGCCGCCGCTGACACGGCGAATGCGGAGGATCAGGGTGGGGACCACGCAGCTGGAATCAGTGCCGGAACCGAAGTACTGGCACCTCAAGACCGTGATCGGGGAGGCGCTCGACTCCGATTTCTCGGTGGGCGAGATCCTTCCGAACGAACGGGACCTGGCAGCGCGGTTCGGGGTCGCCCGCGCGACACTGCGCCAGGCCCTCGAACAACTGGAACTGGAAGGGCGGTTGCAGCGACGCCGCGGTGTGGGCACGACCGTCGCCCCGCCGCGCATGGGGGTGGAGGTCTCCACCACCCAGCAGGCGTGGCCGGGTTCCGCCCAGGACGCCTGGCAGTCGTTCGACTGCGCCAAGGCCGTGCCGCCCGCCGCGGTGGCCCGGCTGCTCGGAACCGTCGCCGAGGAGGAGACGTACACCCTGCGCAGACTGCGGGTGACCCATGGGCAGCCGGTCGCGGCCGAACAGCTCTATGTCCCGGCCGCGTCGGTGCCGGAGCTGTCGGCGATCGACGCGCCGCCCGGCACCGCCCGGGCCCGTGCCGTCCTGCGCGAGCTGCAACGTCTCGAACTGGAGGGACAGGACCGCGCCGTGGAGCTGGGGTCCGCCCGTGCCGACGACGCCAAGGAGCTGGACCGGCTCCCCGGTGCGCCGGTGCTGCTGGTCACCACCCGGTACTTCTCCGGCGGCCGGACCGCGGCGGTGACGGTGGCGACCTATCGCGCCGACACCTGCCGGCTCACCTTCGGGGCCTCGGGCGACGTCGAGATAAGCCATCACGACCAGGAGACGCGCCGCGCCTCCTGACCCGCCGCCGACACCACGGCCACGACGGCCACGCACAGCGCACAGGACCGCCGGGAAGGCTCATGCCTCCCGGCGGTCCTGTGCGCTGTGCCGCCCCGGTGGCCCGCGCGGCAGGCAGGTACCCAGGCAGGGACCGCTGCCACGCACAGACCGTGACAGGCCGGGCCGGGACGGTGCGAACGAGGGGGGACGGGCGAACGGGGGTCAGCGACGGGCCGCCGTCGCGCCCTCCACCGCGAACAGCTCCTCCTCGACATGGTCGAGGGCCAGCCGCAGCGCGCCCGTGGCCACCGCCGCCTCCCGGAGCAGCGACAGGGTCACCCGCGGGGGCCGCAGACAGTAGCGCGCCAGCTCCGCCCGGAGCGGGGCGAGCACCCCGTCGAGACCGGACGCCCAGCCGCCGATCACCACCAGCTCCGGATCGAGCGCCAGCACCAGCGCCGCCACATTGTGCACGAGCCGCTGGATGAACCGGTCGACCGCCGCGGTGGCCCGTGGATCACCCTGCTTGGCCAGGGCGAAGACCTGCGCCACCGCGGGCTCGTCCAGCGGGTGCAGCGGCTCGTCGGTGGTCGAGAGCAGCGCCTCCGGGGTCGCCTCGCGCCCCAGCAGATGCAGCGCCCCGATCTCCCCGGCCGCCCCGCCGAAGCCCCGGTGCAGCCGGCCGCCGATGAGCGAACCCGCGCCCGGGCTCAGCCCGGCCAGCACGAAGACGACGTCGTCGGAGTCCTTCGCCGCGCCCTTCCAGTGCTCGGCGACCGCCGCCGCGTTGGCGTCGTTCTCCACCAGCACCGGACAGCGGAACGAGCGCTGGAGCCGCTGTCCGAGCGGGAGCCCGGTCCAGCCGGGCAGGGCCGTGCCCAGCCGTACGGTGCCGTCCGCCTCCACGATGCCCGGGGTGCCGACCCCGACGGCCCGCAGACTGGTCCGGGGCACCCCGGCGCGGCGCAGTACATCCGCGATCACCTGACGGACCCGTTCCAGCCGCTCGTCGGCCGACGCGGCCTCCGGGACCTCGCGGTGTCCCGCGCCGATGATCCGTCCGTCCAGGCCCGACACGAGTGCCGCGACCCGGTGCGGACCGATCTCCACCCCGAGCAGATGCCCCGCCTCGACCCGGAAGCGGAACCTCCGGGCGGGACGGCCCTGACGGCGCGCCCCGCCCTCCTCGGGCTCCGACTCACTGACCAGACCGGCTTCGATCAGTCCCTCGATCACGCCCTCGACCGTGGGGCGGGAGAGCCCCGTGAGCCGCGTGAGGTCCGTCAGCGTCGGGGAACCGGCGCCCCGCAGCGCATGGAGTACCACCGCGGAGTTGATCCGCCGCAACAGGGACGGGTCCCCGCCGGTCAGCCGCCCCACCATGTGTCCTTCCAGCCCTCACTCGTGCAGCTCGGGCGCGTGTGTCTGCCGGATCGTACTCGCTCGCCCGTCCGACGTGCACGATCGATGCAGGGGGTGCAACGGGGCCCGCCCCGGGACCGCCGATCGCGGGCCGCCCGGCGCCCTCTCTTCCCGAGGCGCCGCTCCCCGGCGGCGGCCGTGGGGCGGCCCTGGGACGGGGCCCGTCCTTCCGGGGCGCGGCGGCGTTTCCTCCGACACGTTTGCCGCGTTTGCCGCGTTCCGGTCCGTCGTCCGTCGTCCGTCGTCCGTCGGTGGAGGTCGGTAGCGGTCGGTGGCGGTAGCGGTCGGTGGCGGCAGCGGTCGCGGACGGTGGTGCGGGGCCCGGCGGCCCCGGAGGTCCGTCCCGCAGGCCCCGGCGCCCTCGGCGACGGTCCGTCAGAACCCTCAGGAGGTGCCCGTGCGGCCCGTCCCCGGTCCCCCGCCGGCGGGCCCGAAGGCCGCCTCCCGCAGCCGTCCGAACTCCTCGGCCATCGATTCGGTGGTCCAGTGGGCGTTCAGACCACTGGGATTGGGCAGCACCCAGATCCTTGTCCCGCCGATCGCGCGCTCCTGCGGCCCGATCCGCGCCTTCGGCTCCCGGAACGCGGTGCGGTAGGCGGTGACGCCGACGACGGCGAGCCACCGGGGCCGCAGCCGCCCGACCTTCGCCCGCAGCAGCTCCCCGCCCGCGCGGAACTCGTCGGCGGCCAGCTCGTCGGCGCGGGCGGTGGCCCGCGCCACCACATTGGTGATGCCCAGACCGAGGCCGGGCAGCTCCCCCTGCTCCTCGGGCCGGAGCTGTCGGGGGGTGAAACCGGAACGGTGCAGCACCGGCCAGAAGCGGTTGCCCGGCCGGGCGAAGTGGTGCCCGGTGGCCGCCGACATCAGCCCGGGGTTGATCCCGCAGAAGAGCACGGCGAGGCCGTCCGCGACCACGTCGTCGACGAGGTGGTCACGGGCGGCCGCCAGCTCCTCGGGTGTCAGAGGATCGCCCCGGGGGCGTACCCCGCGGCGGCCGGGTGCGCCGCCGCGATCTCCTCGATCCGCGCGACCACCGACGCGACCTGGTCGGCGGCGGCACCCGTGAAGGACAGCCGGTCCGCCATCAGGGCGTCGAGCCCGGCGCGGTCCAGCGGGATGCGCGCGTCGGCGGCGAGCCGGTCCAGCAGGTCGTTGCGGTCGGCGCCGCCCTCCCGCAGGGCCAGCGCCGCGGCCACCGCGTTCTCCTTGATCGCCTCATGGGCCTCCTCGCGGCCCACACCGGCGCGCACCGCGCCCATCAGCACCTTGGTGGTGGCCAGGAAGGGCAGATACCGGTCCAGCTCACGGGCGACCACGGCGGGGAAGGCGCCGAACTCGTCCAGCACGGTGAGGAAGGTCTCCAGCAGCCCGTCGAGGGCGAAGAACGCGTCCGGCAGGGCCACCCGGCGCACCACGGAGCAGGAGACGTCGCCCTCGTTCCACTGGTCGCCCGCCAGCTCGCCCGTCATGGACGCGTAGCCGCGCAGGATCACCATCAGGCCGTTGACGCGCTCGCAGGAGCGGGTGTTCATCTTGTGCGGCATGGCCGACGAGCCGACCTGTCCCGGCTTGAAGCCCTCGGTGACCAGCTCGTGCCCGGCCATCAGCCGGATCGTCTTCGCGAGCGAGGACGGCGCGGCGGCGAGCTGCACCAGCGCGGTGACGACCTCGTAGTCGAGCGAGCGCGGGTAGACCTGGCCCACCGAGGTGAACGCCTGTCCGAAGCCCAGATGACCGGCGATCCGGTGCTCCAGCCCGGCCAGCTTCCCGGCGTCGCCGCCCAGCAGGTCCAGCATGTCCTGCGCGGTGCCGACGGGGCCCTTGATCCCACGCAGCGGATAGCGGGCGATCAGCTCCTCGACCCGGCCGTACGCCACCAGCAGCTCGTCCGCCGCCGTGGCGAAGCGCTTGCCCAGCGTCGTGGCCTGCGCGGCCACATTGTGCGAACGGCCCGCCATGACCAGCTCGGCGTACTCGCCGGAGAGCCGGCCGAGCCGGGCCAGCACCGCGACCGTACGGTCCCGCACCAGCTCCAGCGAGAGCCGGATCTGGAGCTGTTCGACGTTCTCGGTCAGATCCCGCGAGGTCATGCCCTTGTGGATCTGCTCATGCCCGGCGAGCGCGTTGAACTCCTCGATCCGGGCCTTCACATCGTGGCGGGTGACGCGCTCCCGCTCGGCGATCGAGGCCAGGTCCACCTGGTCGAGCACGCGCTCGTAGTCCGCCAGGGCGGCCTCGGGCACCTCGATGCCGAGGTCCTTCTGGGCACGCAGCACGGCGAGCCAGAGCCGCCGCTCCAGCCGTACCTTCTCCTCGGGGGACCACAGGGCGGCCAGCTCCACGGAGGCATAGCGGCCGGCCAGGACATTGGGGATGCGAGGCTTCGCAGACACAGCAGTCACGTAGCCAGATTCTACTGGTGATTCGTGCAGGCCAGAGCGCTGGTCCCGGTTGTACGTTGCTACGAGGGCACCCGCGCCCGGGACAGGTGCCACGGGCGCGGGTGCGACGGGCCGGTGCGGACCGCGCGCCGGGCCCGGCGCACGGTCCGTTTCAGCTGCCCGGGGGCGGCTCGTACGGCAGCAGCTCGGGCCGCTTGGGCGGCAGGTCGTCCCCGGAGGAGCGGCCCGTGAGCCGACGCCCGATCCAGGGTCCCAGATGGCGCCGGGCGAACCGCAGATCGCCCGCCCGCCGCGCGGTCCACCCCGGGACCGCCGCCGGAGGCAGCGGAGCCCGCCAGTCCTCCCGGGCCGGGAGCCCGAGGGTCTGCCAGACGGCCTCGGCGACCCGGCGGTGCCCCTCGGCCGTCAGATGCAGCCGGTCCGCGTCCCACAGCCGGGGATCGCCGAGCGCGCCGGAGCCGTAGAGATCCACGACCAGCGCGCCGTGCCGGGCCGCCACCGTGTCCACATGCGCGAACAGCTCCTCCATCCGGGGGCGGAACCGGTCCATGACCGGGCCGTTCCGCCCGGGGCTGCGCATGAGGACGAGCCGTCGGCACGACGGGGCGAGACGCTCCGCCGCCTCGTCCAGCAGCCCCTTCACCCGGCCCATGTCACAGCGGGGGCGCAGGGTGTCGTTGAGCCCGCCCACCAGCGTCACCACGTCCGCGCGCATCGCGGCGGCGGGGCCGGTCTGCTCCGCGACGATCTGACCGATGAGCTTTCCGCGCACGGCGAGATTCGCATAACGGAAGCCCGGGGTACGCGCCGCGAGCCGGGCGGCGAGAAGGTCCGCCCAGCCCCGGTAGGTACCGTCCGGCAAAAGGTCGGACATGCCTTCGGTAAAGGAATCGCCCACCGCGACAAAGCTTGTGTAGTCGGCATTCATCTGCATGGCGATGCGATCGTACCGCGCGGTACGGTCCCGTTCCCCGGTTCCGTTTCCCGGTCCCGATCCGGAGGTGGAATGCCTGTGAGTGACGCGCTGCTGAGCACGGTGACCGAGGCACTGGCGGAGCTGATGACCTCTGTTTCCGTCTGCGACGACAGAGTGCTCGACCGGGACATCGCGGATCAGTGGCTGGAGACGACCAGTCTGCTGCTGAACCGGCTCTCCCCGGCGGACCGCCGGACCCTGTCGGGGCTGCTGCGCGACACCGCCCGGCGGCGGCCGGTGGGGGAGTGGCGCGACGACCTGCTGCGGATTCCCGAGGAGTTCGGGCTCGACGACGACCCGCACGAGCTGTACTGCGACGCCGCCGCCGATCTGGTCCGCCGCCTGGTGAAGGCGGTACGGGGGAGCGACCCGGCGACGGAGCTGCCCGGCAGGCCCGGCCGGGTGCTCGCCGACCTCGTCCGCGAGCACGGCGCCCTGCACCGCCGCACGGAGCGGCTGCTCGGCCCCGGAGTCCCTGGCGGCGTCCCGTGCGGAGCGGACACCGGGCCGTGCGCCGCGCCGCGCGGTGCGCGGTGCGACGGGTGCGACACGCCGCCGGACGACCCGGCGGACCGCCCCGACTGGCTGGCCCGGGGCGCGGCGGCGGCCCTGGCGGCGCTGCGCGGGGCCGACCCGGAGGCACCAGTTCCAGGTCCGGGGCCGGTGCGGCGGACACGGTTCCACTCCCGGCGGCTCTTCCTGGAGACGGTGGTCGGGCTCGCCGACGCCGAGCTGGCCCTCGGCCAGGAGCCGCGCATCCCGCCGGAGACCGGGGCGGACGGGATCGAGGAGTATCTGGAGAACCTGCCGTACGACACCGCCGCCGCCGGGCGGATCGGTGGGCTGCCGGACGGGGTCCTGCGGCTGGACGCGGTCGACTCCGGGGCGGTCTGGACGGTCACCGTGACGGACGGCGCGCCCGGCTGGACCGCCACCGCCACCGCCACGGGCACCGCCACCGCGGCACGGGTCCGGGTCCAGGGCTCGGCCGGGGATCTGCTGCTGTTTGTCCGGGGCCGCCACCGGCCCGGCCACCCGAAGCTCCGGATCAGCGGCGACCGCGGGTTCCTGGACCGCTGGCTGGCCGCGACCGCCCGCTGAGAAGCCCCCGGCCCCGCGCCGGGCGGGACCGGAACGCACGGCGGCCCGTGCCCCCGGAGGGACACGGGCCACCGCCCCGGAAGGTGCCGGGAGAGGGGTCAGTCGGTTCTGCCGACCAGCTCGCGGAGCACGTCCTCCATCGCCACCAGGCCCACCGGGGCCCCGTCCTCGTCGACCACCGCCGCCAGATGGGTGCGGCTGCGGCGCATCGCGGTGAGGACGTCGTCCAGCGGCGTCGCGGCCCGGACCCGGGCGATCGGCCGCAGGGCCGACACCGGGAAGGGCACATCGCGCGGAGCCGCGTCCAGGGCGTCCTTCACATGGAGGTAGCCGACGATGCCCCGACGGGTGTCCCGGACCGGGAAGCGGGAGAAGCCGGACTCGGCCGACAGCCGCTCCAACTGCTCCGGCGTGATGCTCACCTGCGCGTACACCACCCGCTCGACCGGCACCACGACATCGCGCACCGGGCGGCGGCCCAGCTCCAGCGCGTCGCGGAGCCGTTCCGCCGAGCGGTCGTCCAGCAGCCCCGCGTCACCCGCGTCCGCCACCAGCCGGGCCAGCTCGTCGTCCGAGAAGGTCGCGGACACCTCGTCCTTGGTCTCCACCCGCAGCAGCCGCAGCAGCGTGTTGGCGAAGGCGTTGATCGCGAAGATCACCGGCCGCAGCGCCCGGGCGAGCGCCACCAGCGGCGGCCCCAGCAGCAGCGCGCTGCGCGTCGGCTCGGCGAGCGAGATGTTCTTGGGCACCATCTCGCCCAGCAGCATGTGCAGATAGGTGGCGAGAGACAGCGCGATCACGAACGAGATCGGATGGATCGCGCCCTCGGGCACACCCAGCGAGTGGAACACCGGCTCCAGCAGATGGGCGATCGCGGGCTCGGCGACGATACCGAGCACCAGGGTGCACAGCGTGATACCGAGCTGCGCCACCGCCAGCAGCGCCGACACATGCTCCAGACCCCACAGCACGCTCCGGGCCCGCCGGTTGCCCGCCTCGGCCTCCGGCTCGATCTGGCTGCGGCGCACCGAGATCATCGCGAACTCGGCGCCGACGAAGAAGGCGTTGACCACGAGGGTCAGCAGACCGATCAGAAGTTGGACCGCGATCATCGTCCGGCCTCCCCGGTCCGGTCGGCGGCGCCGCCGTGACCGGCGTCGTCACCCTGCTCGGTCTCCCCGCCGGAACCGGTCGGGGCGTGCATCAGCACCCGGGCGGCGCGCCGCCCGGAGGCGTCCACGACATCGAGGCGCCAGCCGTCGAGGTCGATGTGGTCGCCCTCGGCCGGGATGCGTCCCAGCTCGGTGGCGACCAGCCCGGCCAGGGTCTCGTACGGCCCCTCGGGCACCTTCAGACCCACCTGTTCCAGCTGGTCCGTCCGGGCCGCGCCGTCCGCCGACCAGAGCGGCCGTCCGTCGGCGTCCTCGCCCGCCGGGGCGAGGTCCGGGGTCTCGTGCGGGTCGTGCTCGTCCCGCACCTCACCGACGACCTCCTCGACGATGTCCTCCATCGTGACGACACCGGCGGTGCCGCCGTACTCGTCGATGACGACGGCCATCGTGGAGCGCCCGCCGAGCCGGTCCATCAGCCGGTCCACGGTCAGCGACTCGGGGACGAGCACGGGCTCGCGCAGCACCCCGGCCACGCCGGTGCGGAGCCGGTCCTCGGCGGGGATCGCCAGGACGTCCTTGACATGGGCGATACCGACGACAGTGTCCAGGTTGCCCCGGTAGACGGGGAAGCGGGAGAGGCCGGTGGCGCGGGTGGCGTTGGCGACGTCCTCCGCGGTGGCCGACGCCTCCAGCGCCGTGACCTGGACCCGGGGGGTCATCACATTCTCGGCGGTCAGCTCGGCGAGGCTCAGGGTGCGCACGAACAGCTCGGCGGTGTCCGCCTCCAGCGCTCCCTCCTTGGCCGAGTGCCGGGCGAGCGCCACCAGCTCCTGCGGGCTGCGGGCGGAGGCCAGCTCCTCGGTGGGCTCCATGCCGAGGCGCCGCAGAATGCGGTTGGCGGTGTTGTTGAGATGGCTGATCAGCGGCCTGAAGGCGCTGGTGAACAGCCGCTGCGGGGTCGCCGTCACCTTCGCGACGGCCAGCGGCGAGGAGATGGCCCAGTTCTTGGGGACCAGCTCGCCGACGACCATGACCACGACGGTGGAGAGCGCGGTGCCGAGCACCAGCGCCACGGACGAGGCGATGGAGGGGGACAGGCCCAGATCCTCCATGGGGCCCCGGATCAGCTTGGAGATCGAGGGCTCGGAGAGCATGCCGATGACCAGATTGGTCACGGTGATGCCGAGCTGGGCACCGGAGAGCTGGAAGGTGAGCCCGCGGACCGCCTTGAGAGCACTGGCGGCCCCGCGTTCGCCGCGTTCGACGGCACGTTCGAGGTCACCGCGTTCGACGGTGGTGAGGGAGAACTCGGCCGCGACGAACACACCGCAGGCGAGGGCGAGCAGCAGTGCCACGAACAGGAGGAGCACTTCGGTCATCGGGCCACCTCCGTCCCACGGCGCGTCACGGGCGGAAGGAGGGCTCGATGTCTGCTACTGGGAGGCTCGTCCATGGACGGACGCTCACACCTTTCATGGGGTACGGGGAGTTCCCATCGTAAAGGACGGGCAAAGTTCCTGGATGGGAAGGGTCGTACCAGACTATCCGCAGCCTCCCGGAGCGCACCGGCCGTGCGCCGGCGGACCGTCCCGGCCCCACCGGCCGGAGCCGGGGAGCCGGGACGGACGATCGGGTCCGGTCGCGCTCAGTGACCGGCGGCGGGCTCGGCGTACGGCTTCACCCAGCGCCGCCAGCGCTCCTCCCGCCGGTACCCCGCGGACGCCCAGGCCCGCTGCGCCCGGTCGTTGGCCTCCAGGACCATCGCGTCCCCGCGCCGTCCCCCGACCGCGGCGAAACGGGCCTCCGCCGCCGCCAGGAGCACGGTGGCGATACCGCGCCGCCGGTACGGGGGGAGCACGGCGAGCCGGTAGAGCGAGCACCGCCAGCCGTCCCAGCCCGCGATCACCGAGCCCACCAGCAGACCGTCCGCCTCGGCCAGGATGAGCGCGTCGGGGTCGCGGCGGATCAGCCGGGTGACCCCGTCGACGTCGTCGGTGATGCTCGTGCCCTCGGCCGCCTCGGCCCAGAAGGCGAGAACGGTCTCCGCCTCGTCGGGTGTGGCGGTCCGTATCCGCACGTCGTCGCTGGGCGCATCATGTCTGAGCTGATCGTTCATGGGCCGAGCCAAACATGGACGGGCCGCGCCGACCAGCGGGTTTTCGCGGCAGGCGGGCGGGGGCCGCCACCCGGGAGGCTCCCTGCGGGCTCGCCGGAGCCGCCGCCGGGCGGCTCCCGTACCGGCAAGGGGGCCGCTGCCCGGGTGGCTCCCGTATCGGCTCACGGGGCCGGGCTCAGCCCCCGGCGACGAAGCAGAACTCGTTCCCCTCGGGGTCCCGCAGCACCTGGAAGCGGCCCTGCGGGTCGCTCACCACCGGACCCACCCGGGTGGCGCCGAGCGCCACGGCCCCGTCGGAGGCCCGCTCCACCTCCCCGCCCTCGGCGTCGAGGTCCAGATGGAGCCGGTTCTTTCCGGACTTCCCCTCCGGCACCCGCTGGAACGCGACACGCACCCCGCCGTCCGGCGGGTCCACGTACGACCAGTCGGGACCGCGGTCCACCGGTTCCCCGCCCAGCAGCGCCGCCCAGAAGCGGACCAGCCGGGCCGGGTCGTGACAGTCGAGGACGATCTCGTTCAGCCGTGCGCGCATGGGTGTCAGCGTAGGGCCGCGGCGGCGGCCACGGGCCGTCGGACCGGTGCCGCCGCCGGTGCCGGTGGAGCGCTCGCGGTGGGCCGGCGCCCGCCCAGGGACGGCGCGAACCAGTCCGCCGCCCGGGCCCGGAAATCGGCCGGGGAGAGCCGGCCCGCGCCCTCCGGCACGGCCCCGAGCAGGGGCGCCCCCGCGGCCTCCGGGAGGTCCAGCAGATTGCAGCGGTCGGCCAGCCCCGGCACGGCGGGCCAGCTCCCGACGACCACCCCGAGCTGTGCCACACCGCGCGCCCGCAGCGCCTCACCGGTCAGCGCCACGGAATTGAGGGTGCCGAGTCCGGCGGACGCGACGACGAGGACGGGCGCGGCCAGCAGCCGGGCGGTGTCCGCGAGCGTCGAGCCCCCCGCGTCGAAGCGGACGAGCAGCCCGCCCGCGCCCTCCACCAGGACCAGGTCGTACGCGCCGGACAGCGCGGCGATCCGGTCGGCGACCTCCTCGGCGCCGGGGCCGGGGACCCCCGCCCGCCGCGCCGCCGTCGCCGGGGCCAGCGGCTCGGGGAAGCGCACCAGCTCCAGGGTGTGCGCCGGGCCGCCGAGCCGCACCACCTCGGCCAGGTCCCCGGGCTCCCCCTCGGCCACGCCCGTCTGGGCCGGTTTCACCACGGC
The DNA here is from genome assembly GCF_005519465.1 of Streptomyces clavuligerus. Taxonomy (NCBI): domain Bacteria; kingdom Bacillati; phylum Actinomycetota; class Actinomycetes; order Kitasatosporales; family Streptomycetaceae; genus Streptomyces; species Streptomyces clavuligerus. The sequence goes on from NZ_CP027858.1 coordinate 6,036,423, forward strand.
GACCCGCCGCCCCTGGGCGAGGGCGACGAGCCCCGCGGTGACGACGGTCTTCCCGATGTCGGTCCCGGTGCCCGAGACCACGATGACGGACATCGCGCTGTTCTGCCTTTCTCCCGCTTCTTCCCCAGGGGCCGTGCCAGCCCCTGGAATCACCCGCTCCGAGCCCGTGACCCGTTCCGGCCCCCGGCTCCTCCCGAACCTGTTCCGGGCCCGTTCCGGATCTGCCCCGGGCTCCTCCCGAACCCGTTCAGGCCCCCCTCCGGACCCGCTCCGGCGCGCGCCGCTCAGCCCGCTGCCGCCGCCGCGCGCAGCGCCGTGCACACCCGCGCCAGATCCTCGTCCTCCGTCACATAGGGCGGCATCGTGTAGATCAGGTTCCGGAACGGCCGCAGCCACACCCCCGCGCGGACCGCCGCCCCGGTGGCCGCCGCCATGTCCACCGGATGGTCCAGTTCGACGACGCCGATCCCGCCGAGGACGCGTACGTCCCGCACCCCGGGCAGCTCCGCCGCGCCCGCGAGCCCGTCCCGCAGCCCCGCTTCGAGCCGCTTGACCTCCCCGGCCCAGTCCTGGCCGAGCAGCAGATCGATCGAGGCGTTCGCCACCGCGGCGGCCAGCGGGTTGGCCATGAAGGTCGGTCCGTGCGCCAGGACCGGGACCTCGCCCCGGGAGATGCCGTCCGCGACGGCCGAGGTGCACAGGGCCGCCGCCATCGTGAGATAACCGCCGGTCAGCGCCTTGCCCAGACACATCACATCGGGCGAGACCCCGGCCGCGTCCGCCGCGAAGAGCGTCCCGGTGCGGCCGAAGCCGGTCGCGATCTCGTCGAAGACCAGCAACACGTCATGGGCGTCGCACGCCTCCCGCAGCACCCGCAGATACGCGGGGGAGTGGAACCGCATCCCGCCCGCGCCCTGCACCACCGGCTCCACGATCACCGCGGCCAGCTCATCGGCGTGCCGGGCGATCATGTCCCGCAGCCGCCGCGCGTACACCTCGTCGAACTCCGCCGGGGGCGCGTCCGCGAAGAGCTGCCGGGGCAGCACCCCCGCCCAGAGCTGGTGCATCCCGCCGTCGGGGTCGCAGACCGCCATGGGCTGCCAGGTGTCGCCGTGGTAGCCGCCGCGCCAGGTCAGCAGCCGGCGCTTGGCCGGGCGACCGGTGGAGCGCCAGTACTGGAGGCACATCTTCACCGCGACCTCGACGGAGACCGACCCCGAGTCGCAGAGGAAGACATGGCGCAGCGGCTCGGGGGTGATCTCCACCAGCCGGGCCGCCAGCCGGACGGCGGGCTCATGGGTCAGCCCGCCGAACATCACATGGCTCATCCGGTCGAGCTGGGCCCTGGCCGCGTCGTTGAGGACGGGGTGGTTGTAGCCGTGGATCGCCGACCACCAGGAGGACATGCCGTCGATCAGCTCGGACCGCCCGTGGGCGGGTTCGGCCAGCCGCAGCCGCACCCCGGAGGCCGAGTCGACCACCAGCGGGTCGACCCGGCCCGGCATGGGCCCGTACGGATGCCAGACATGGGCCCGGTCGAGGGCGAGCAGCTCCTCCGTCGGGGTAGGGGAGGTGTCCGTGGTGGACAGTGCCGGGGTCTCAGGCATTGGGCGCCAGATCCGTGCCCGCGCCCCGGCGTCGCACGGTCACCAGGTCGGTGCGCGCGCCCGGACGCGCGCCCGGCATGTGATTCCCGCCGTCCTGCCCCGGCGCCCCGGCGCTCCGCGCGGCCTCCGCGCCGTCCCGCGGCTCCTCCCCGCCGTCCCGGCCGGTGCCGCCGCAGGGGGAGCACCCGCCCGGGTGCCCGCCGGTGCCGTGGGACGCCGTGCCCTCGTCGTCCCGCGCGCCGCAGACCGGGCCGCAGCCACCGCCCGCCGTGTCCCTCCGGTGTGCCGGGAGCGTGGTGGTCTCCGTGCCCTCCACCTCGAAGCCCGCGTCGGCGATCATGTCCAGATCGGCCTGACCCGCCTGGCCCTCGCTGGTCAGATAGTCGCCCAGGAAGATCGAGTTCACCAGGTGCAGCGCCAGCGGCTGGAGGGTGCGCAGATGCACCTCGCGTCCGCCCGACAGCCGTACCTCCACGTCCGGGCAGACGAACCGGGTCATCGCGAGGATGCGCAGACAGTGCTGCGGCGTCAGGTTCCACTCCTTGGCGAGCGGGGTGCCCTCGAACGGGATGAGGAAGTTCACCGGCACCGAGTCCGGGTCCAGCTCGCGCAGCGAGAGGACGACGTCGACGAGGTCGGCGTCGCTCTCGCCCATGCCCGCGATCAGACCGGAGCAGGCGGAGAGCCCCGCCGCCTGCGCCTGCCGCACGGTGTCCACCCGGTCCGCGTAGGTGTGGGTGGTGGTGATGGCGCCGTAGGTGGCCTCGGAGGTGTTCAGATTGTGGTTGTACGCGTCGGCCCCCGCCTCCCGCAGCCGTTCGGCCTGACCGGCCGACAGCAGCCCGAGACAGGCGCAGACCTCGACGCCCTCGTTCCCCTCCTTGATGGCCTCGATGGTCCGCGAGACACGGTCGACGTCGCGGTCGGTGGGCCCGCGTCCGCTGGCGACGAGGCAGACGCGCTTCGCGCCGCCCGCGACCCCGGCCGCCGCCGCCTTCGACGCCTCGTCCGGCTTCAGCCAGGTGTACTTCAGGATCTCCGCCGTGGACCCGAGCCGCTGGGAGCAGTAGTTGCAGTCCTCGGGGCACAGGCCGGACTTGAGATTGACGAGATAGTTGAGTTTCACCCGCCGTCCGAACCAGTGGCGGCGCACCCTGCCCGCCGCCGCGACCACGTCGAGCAGTTCGTCGTCGGAGGTCGCCAGCACGGCGAGCGCCTCTTCACGGGTCGGCAGCTCCCGCCGCAGCCCCTTCTCCACCAGCGTGTTCAGCAGGTCCATGGGGTTGATCCTGACGCACCGCACACGCCGTGGGAAAGGCGGAACTCGACAACAGACCCCGCGGCGAGGTGTGCGTATGGACACATCCCCGCCAGGGGGCGCCACGGCTATGGTCTGTGGACCATGAACAAAACCGCCACCCCGGGGCCCCTGTCGCCCCTCGGTGCGGAATGGTTTATTCCGACGGAATGACCAGAGTCGCCGGAACCGTCGGAATGAACCAGAGCCGCCTGAATCACCAGAGCCGCCTGAATCACCGCATCACCGGATCACCGGAGAAGAGGATCTGAGGACCATGACGCAGGACCCCTTCACCCGGGACCCCTCCGCCGGGGAGCCCTCCGCCCGGGACCCCTTCGACTGGATCGAGCACGAGGCCCGCCGCCGCCGGGACGCGGGTCTCGTCCGGACGCTGCGCCCCCGTACCGCCGGGACCGGGCCGCTGGATCTGGCGGGCAACGACTATCTGGGACTCTCCCGGCACCCCGCCGTCATGGAGGCGGCGGCCGGGGCGGCCCGCCGCTGGGGCGCGGGCGCCACCGGCTCCCGGCTGGTCACCGGAAGCACCGCGCTCCACGCCGAACTGGAGCGGGAACTCGCCGCGTTCTGCGGCTTCGAGTCCGCCCTCGTGCTGTCCTCCGGCTACGCGGCCAATCTCGCCGCGGTCACCGCGCTCGCCCCGCGGGAGACCCTCCTCGTCTCCGACGCGGCCAACCACGCGTCGATCGTGGACGGCTGCCGGCTCGCGCGCGGCCGGACGGAGGTCGTTCCGCACCGCGACCCGGGCGCCGTGCGCGCCGCGCTCGCCGGGCACGGTGCCGGGCGCGCGCTCGTGGTCAGCGACGCCGTCTTCTCGGTGGACGGGGACGCGGCCCCGCTGTCCGAACTGGCCGGGGTGTGCCGGGCCCACGGCGCCGCGCTGCTCGTGGACGACGCCCACGGGCTCGGCGTCCTCGGCGCGGGCGGCCGGGGGGCGCTGCACGCGGCGGGGCTCGCGGGCGCCCCGGACGTGGTCGCGACGGTGACGCTCTCCAAGGCCCTGGGCAGCCAGGGCGGCGCCGTCCTCGGGCCCGCCCGCGTCATCGACCATCTGGTGAACACGGCGCGCTCCTTCGTCTTCGACACGGGGCTGGCCCCGGCGGCCACCGGGGCCGCCCTCGCCGCGCTGCGGCTGCTGCGGGAGCGCCCCGGGCTCGCGGAGCGGGTGCGGACGGCCGCTCTGGCTCTGTACGGGGGGCTGACGGAACGGGGGTACGCGGCCTGCCGCCCCGATGCCGCCGTGGTGTCCGTACGGGCTCCGTCGCCCACGGCCGCCGTCGAGTGGGCCGCCCGCTGCCGTGCGGAGGGGCTCGCCGTGGGGTGCTTCCGTCCCCCGTCGGTGCCGGACGGCGTCTCCCGGCTGCGGCTGACGGCCCGTGCGGATCTGACCGAGCGGCAGATCGCCCGCGCGGTGGCCACGGTGGACGCGACCGCTCCGGGCGGGGCGCGGGGGACGGCCGCGGCTGCGGGGGCCGTGTCGGCCCGGACGGCCGTCGTCCCCGGCTGAGCGCCCGAGGGCACCCCGCCGGGGATCGACGACGGCGGCACGGTGGTGGCGCGACGGCGGCGGCACGGCGGTGACGCCGGCGCCCCGGGGAGCCCGGCCGACGGCCCGTCAGCGCGCCCCGGACCGCGGGGCGCGCGGCCCCGGCCCCGTGGACCCGTCCGGGCCGGTGGCCGCGTCGCTCACCCCACGCGGCCGTATCGGACGTTCTTGGTCCAGATCTTGTCCAGCTTCACCCAGGAACCCCTCTTCGGGGAGTGCCAGATCTTTCCCTTACCGGCGTAGATCCCGACGTGGTAGACGTAGCCGCGGGAGTGGAAGAAGACCAGGTCCCCGGCCTTGCGCTTGGACGCGGTCACCCGCTTGGTCTTGTTGAACTGCTGCTGCGCGGTCCGCGGCAGCTTCTTGCCGGCCTTCTTGTACGAGTAGAGAGTCAGCCCCGAGCAGTCGAATCGGCTCGGCCCGGTCGCGCCGTACCGGTAGGGCGCGCCCTTCTTGGAGGCCGCCACCTTGAGCGCCTTGGTCGCGTGGGCGGTCGCGGCGTGTGCCTCCGCGGTGCCTCCGGGCACCAGGAGCGATCCGCCGACCGCCGCGAGGGTGAGGGCCGAGACGGCCCCCGCGCGGCTCATCAGGAACGGGACAGTGTTCTGCGCAGTCATGCGCAACCCTTCGTCAGCCGCCTGTGAAGGATGACCTGTCGGGTTCGGGTGGACGAAGTTTCCCGGCCGCCGTGCGGCTTCACCCCGAGGAACGACCGGACCTGCCGGCTGTCCCGTACTGCTTGGGTCCTCCACTCCTGCCGAAGCACTCCTGTCGACCAATGTCCGCAGCGGCGGCAGGACTCGGCGTCCGCCCGGACCGCCCCGCCGAGGTGACGGGGGCTTGTCGTCCCAGGGATCTTGACCCACAACCCGATCAAATTCCGAGCGGAAACTGCGATATGTGAGTTTTACCACCATTGGTCTGTTCGGGTGGACACGGCCTTCGGGTGGTTCCGTTGTCGACACCTGAGCATGCCCGCACCAGCACCGGAATAAGATGTTCCGCTTATCCGGTCGACGTTCGCGCAACTCGACCGTATCCCGACCGTTATTCGCGAGTACATCATTCGGGGGATGCGATGTGGTACACGAATGGCGGTCGCAAGGCTGCGGACGGATGGTCAGGAAGCCTGTGGGGGTGGTAGGGAGACGCGTTGTGCTCTGCGCTCCCCGTCGAGCGCCCTGAGCGCCCGCGTGAGGGTCGCGGAGTACACCTCGTTCTCACCCCGGTCGTGCATGAGGGTCAGCGCGTCCCGCAGTGCGGTCGCCGAGCCGACCAGAGCCTGCGCCGCGCGCAGCGCACCGTAGGTATGGGTGGCGCGCCCCGGGTTGATCCGCCCCAGCAGATCCACCACGGCGAGATAGCTGTCCACCAGATCGCCTTCCGCGCGGGTCAGCGCGGGCAGCGGCGGTTCCGGCACCGGCACGCCGCTCATCCCGCCGGGGTCGCCGCGCGGCGGCTGAGGATCTGGTCCACCAGGCCGTACTCCAGGGCTCCGGCGGCGTCGAGCACGGTCGTCCGCTCCAGATCGGCCGCCACGCGCCGCTCGTCCCGGCCGGTGTGACGGGCCAGCAGCCCGGTGAACTGTGTCCGCTGTCGCAGCAGTTCCGCCGCGTGCAGCTCCAGATCGGACGGCTGCCCCACCGTCTTCTCCAGGGCGGGCCCGCTCAGGGCGATCCGCGCCCCGGGCAGCGTCAGCCGCCTGCCCGGGCTCCCGGCGGCGAGCAGCAGCGCGGCCGGGCCCGCGGCCTGTCCGACGCACACCGTCTCCACCGTGCAGCGGATGAGCTGGACGGTGTCGTGGATCGCGAGCACCGCGTCGAGCGACCCCCCGGGGGAGTTGATGTAGAGCGAGATCTCCCCGTCCGGCTGCGCGTACTCCAGGTGGAGGAACTGCGCGATCACATCGCCGACGGCGATGTCGTCCACGGGGGTGCCGAGGAAGACGATCCGCCCCTCCAGGAGCTTGGCGTACGGATCGAGGGTGCGCGGCCCGTACGGGGTCCGCTCGTGGAACTCGGGCAGGGTGTGGCGGGCCGCCGCCGGAGCGCGGCCGAGGGTCGGTGGGGCGGGGGAGTGCGCGGGGTTCGTCATCGGAGCTGCTGTCTCCTCACGGCGCGGCGGTGTCCCGGTCCTGATGGACCGGGCTCTGTAAAAAATGTACAGGATGTACAGGGCGTTATGATGGAGACATGGCGTATGAGATTCCGGTGACGCAGGCCAGGGCGGAGCTGGCGGAACTGATCAACCGTGTGGTCTACGGCGGCGAGCGGGTGACGGTGACCCGCCACGGCAAGCCGCTCGTGGCCCTGGTGTCCGCCGCCGACCTCGACCGGCTGGAGGAGCTGGACCGGCAGTCGGCGCGGGGCCACGAGGGCGCGGGCGACCCGGTGGTCGGCTCTGTCTCGACCCTGGGCGCCCCCACCGCCGCACCGGCAGAGCGGGGCCGTTTCGGTCTCACCGCCGAGTACCGCGGGCCGGAGGGCCGGGGCTGACGCCACCGCCACCGCCGGACCGGGCGCCCCGGTTTCCCCGCGTCCGGGTCGTGCGCGTGCCGGTCCGCGCGGGACGCGGTCCGCCGCCGCGCGCCGCGTACGCCGTTGTCCGGCCGTCCCCGCGGCCGTATGCTCCGGCGCCCGCCAGTGCTCCGGTGGCCTCGTGCCCCGCCGCGGGCGGCCGTTCCGACCCGTACGCCGTTCCGTCCCCTACGCCGTTCCGTCCCGTACGCCGTTCCGTTCCGTCCGGCCCACCGCGGCACGTCGGTCGGCGCGTCGGCCCGACCCGCCGGTGAGCGCGCCGGTCGACGCGTGAGTTAACGCGGTGGAAAAACTCCCGCTCTAACGTTCAGCTCCATTCGGTGACGCTCAGCGCGCTCGAACCCGGCCGGACGACAGTGAGGTGGGCACGGATGCGACTCTCCCCGCACGAGCAGGAAAGACTGCTGATCCATGTGGCCGCCGACGTCGCCGCCCGGCGGCGTGCCCGGGGGGTGCGGCTCAACCACCCCGAGGCGGTCGCCCTGATCACCTGTCACCTCCTCGAAGGCGCCCGCGACGGCCGGACCGTGGCCGAGCTGATGGATTCGGGTCGCCGGGTCCTCACCCGTGCCGAGGTGATGGAGGGCATCCCGGAGATGATCCACGACGTCCAGGTGGAGGCCACCTTCCCGGACGGCACCAAGCTGGTCACCGTCCATGACCCGATCGTCTGAGGGCGGGCCGATGATCCCCGGGGAGTTCCGCTTCGCCGCCGGGCCCGTCCCCCTCAACGAGGGCCGCGACGTCGTCCGTCTCACCGTCGTCAACACCGCCGACCGGCCCGTCCAGGTCGGCTCCCACTACCACTTCGCCGAGACCAACCCCGGTCTCTCCTTCGACCGCGCCGCCGCGCACGGACGGCGGCTGCACATCGCGGCGGGCACCGCCGTCCGCTTCGAACCCGGAATCCCGGTGGACGTGGAGCTGGTGCCGATCGGCGGCGCCCGGGTCGTCCCCGGGCTGCGGGGCGGGACCGCCGGGCCGCTGGACGGCCCCCGGCCGCCGGGGGAGCGCCGCACGGCCGGACCGGACGGCGCGGACGTGTGCGGAGACGGCCATGTCTGAGCTGGACCGGGCCGTCTACGCCGACCTCTACGGCCCCACCACCGGCGATCTGATCCGGCTCGCCGACACGGATCTCTTCGTCGAGATCGAGGAGGACCGCGCGGGCGGCCCCGGGCGCGCGGGCGACGAGGCGGTCTTCGGCGGCGGGAAGGTGATCCGGGAGTCCATGGGACAGGCCCGGACGACCCGGGCCGAAGGCGCGCCGGACACCGTGATCACCGGTGCCGTGATCCTCGACCACTGGGGGGTCGTCAAGGCCGATGTCGGCATCCGCGACGGGCGGATCACCGGCATCGGCAAGGCGGGCAACCCCGACACCATGGACGGGGTCCACCCCGAGCTGGTGATCGGCCCCGAGACGGAGATCATCGCGGGCCAGGGCAGAATCCTCACCGCCGGGGCGGTCGACGCCCATGTCCACTTCATCTCGCCCACCCTGATCGGGCAGGCGCTCGCCACCGGGATCACCACCCTGGTCGGCGGGGGCACCGGGCCCGCCGAGGGCACCAAGGCGACCACCGTCACCCCGGGGCCCTGGCACCTCGCCCGGATGTTCCAGGCGCTGGACACGCTGCCCGTCAACATCGGACTGCTGGGCAAGGGCAACACCATGGCAGCGGACGCGCTCCGCTCCCAACTGCGCGGCGGGGCGCTCGGGTTCAAGATCCATGAGGACTGGGGGGCCACGCCCGCCGTCATCGACGCGTGTCTGCGCGTCTGCGAGGAGACCGGCGCCCAGCTCGCCATCCACACCGACACCCTGAACGAGGCGGGGTTCGTCCAGGACACCCTGGCGGCCATCGCCGGGCGCACCATCCACGCGTACCACACGGAGGGGGCGGGCGGCGGCCACGCGCCCGACATCATCACTGTGGTCGGTGAGCCCCATGTGCTGCCCAGCTCCACCAATCCGACCCGGCCGCACACCGTCAACACGGTCGACGAGCACCTCGACATGCTGATGGTGTGCCACCACCTCAACCCGGCCGTCCCCGAGGACCTGGCCTTCGCCGAGTCCAGGATTCGGCCCGGGACCATCGCCGCGGAGGACGTTTTGCACGACCTCGGCGCGATCTCGATCATCTCCTCCGACTCCCAGGCCATGGGCCGGATCGGGGAGGTGGTGCTGCGGACCTGGCAGACCGCGCATGTGATGAAGCGGCGCCGGGGCGCGCTGCCGGGGGACGGCCGCGCGGACAACCGGCGGGCGCGGCGCTATGTCGCCAAATACACCATCAACCCGGCGGTGGCGCAGGGGCTCGACCGGGAGATCGGCTCCGTCGAGAGCGGGAAACTCGCGGATCTCGTGCTCTGGGAGCCCGCGTTCTTCGGGGTGCGGCCACTGCTGGTGATCAAGGGCGGGCAGATCGTGTACGCGCAGATGGGCGACGCGAACGCCTCGATCCCCACCCCGCAGCCGGTGCTGCCCCGGCCGATGTTCGGCGCGCTGGGGCGCGCGGCGGCGGCCGGTTCCCTCAACTTCACGGCCGGGGCCGCGATCGAGGACGGGCTGCCCGAGCGGCTCGGCCTGGACAAGCCCTTCGTCCCCATCGCGGGGACACGCGGGCTGACCAAGGCGGACATGCGGGAGAACGACGCGCTGCCCCGGGTCGAGGTGGACCCCGACACCTTCACCGTGACCATCGACGGGGAACCGGTCGACCCCGCGCCCGCCGCGGAACTTCCGCTGGCCCAGCGGTACTTCCTCTTCTGACGGGCCTCGACAGATGACCTCGCACCCCTCGCACCCCTCGACCCCTTGTCCCGCGGCGCCGCCGCCCTCCGGCGCGGGCGGGGCGCGCGCGGCGCTGCTGATCCTGGCCGACGGGCGGTTCCCCGCCGGAGGGCACGCGCACTCCGGCGGGGCCGAGGAGGCGATCGCGTCGGGGCGGCTCCGGGACACGGACGATCTCGCGGAGTTCTGCCGGGGGCGGCTCCACACCGCCGGGCTCACCGCCGCGGGGCTCGCCGCAGCCGCCGCCGACGGCTGGGACCTCCGGGAACTCGACGAGGCGGCCGACGCCCGGACGCCCTCGCCCGCGCTGCGGGCCGTCGCCCGCAGGCTCGGCCGGCAGCTCATCCGCGCGGCCCGGACGGTCTGGCCCGATCCCCGCCTCGACGCGCTCGCCGCCGCCGCGCCGCGCGGGGCGCATCAGCCCGTCGTCCTCGGACTGACCGCGCGCGTCGCCGGGCTCGGACCCGGGGACGCCGCGTACTGCGCCGGGTACGAGACGGTCGGCGCCCCCGTGAGCGCCGCCGTACGCCTGCTCGGCCTCGACCCCTTCGCCGCCACCGCCGTACTCGCCCGTCTCGCCCCCGACCTGGACCGCGTCGCCGCCCGCGCCACAGCCGCCGTACGGGAGGGCGGCGGCCCCGCCGCACTGCCCGCCGCGTCCGCGCCCCTGCTGGACATCACCGCCGAGCAGCACGCGGCCAGGCCGCTGCGGCTCTTCGCGTCCTGAACCGCCCCGGGGGTGTCCACCGTCCGAGGCTTCGCCTCACCGCTGGAGGTCTGTCCACTACCCGAGGCTTCGTCCGACCCCGGGGGGGGCGGCTCTACCGTCCGAAGGCCCGCCCCATGGCGGGAGCGCCGTCCGCCGTCCGCAGTCCCGTCCGACTGCTGGAGGGCTGTCCTCTGTACGAAGCCGCGCTTCACCGCCGAAGGGTTGTGCACGGTCCGGGGCTCCGTCCAGTCGCCGGGGGGCTGCCCGTCGTCCGAGGGCCGTCCGCTGTCCGAAGTCCTGTCCGACTGCTGGAGGGCTGTCCTCTGTACGAAGCCGCGCTTCACCGCCGAAGGGTTGTGCACGGTCCGGGGCTCCGCCCAGTCGCCGGGGGGCTGCCCGTCGTCCGAGGGCCGTCCGCTGTCCGAAGTCCTGTCCGACTGCTGGAGGGCTGTCCTCTGTACGAAGCCGCGCTTCACCGCCGAAGGGTTGTGCACGGTCCGGGGCTCCGCCCGGTTGCCGGGGGGCTGCCCGTCGTCCGAGGGCCGTCCGCTGTCCGAAGTCCTGTCCGACTGCTGGAGGGCTGTCCTCTGTACGAAGCCGCGCTTCACCGCCGAAGGGTTGTGCACGGTCCGGGGCTCCGCCCGGTTGCCGGGGGGCTGCCCGTCGTCCGAGGGCCGTCCGCTGTCCGAAGTCCCGTTCCATGGTGGGAAGCCGCCCGCCGTCCGAGGTTTCGTCCGACTGCTGGAAGGCGGCCACTGTGCGGAGCCCTGCCCGTCCCCCGGTGGGACTGCCGTCCGCCGTCCGGTGCTCTGCCCGACTGCCGGGGCGTCCGCCGTCCGAAGTCCCGTCCGGCTGCTGGAGGGCTGTCCTCTGTACGAAGCCGTGCCTGACCGCCGAAGGGTTGTCCACGGTCCGGGGCTCCGCCCAGTCGCCGGGGGCTGCCCATCGTCCGGAGTCGCGTCCCGTGGTCCGAAGGCTGTCCGCCGTCCGAGGCTTCGTCCGACCGCTGGGGCCGTCCGCCGGCCGAGGCCCGGCCCACGGTCGGAAGCCGCCCACTGCCCGGCCACCGGAAGGCCGTCCCCCCCCCAGCCCCGAAGGCCCGTCCCCACCGGCGGAAGGCCGCCCACCACTCCGTCCGCCCACCTCGCCTCACGCACACAGGAGAGCCATGCACCTCGACGCCGCGCACCACACCCACGCCCCGGCGGTCAGCGCCGACGCCACCCGTCCCGACGGCACCAGACGAGCCCTGCGTGTCGGGCTCGGCGGGCCCGTCGGGTCCGGGAAGACCGCGACCGTCGCCGCGCTCTGCCGGCGGCTGCGCGACCGGCTCTCGCTCGCCGTGGTCACCAATGACATCTACACCCGGGAGGACGCCGAGTTCCTGCTCCGCGCCGCCGTCCTGCCGCCCGAGCGCATCCGGGCCGTCGAGACGGGGGCCTGCCCCCACACGGCGATCCGGGACGACATCTCCGCCAACCTCGAAGCGGTCGAGGAACTGGAGGAGTGCGTCGGCCCGCTGGATCTGATCCTCGTCGAGTCCGGGGGCGACAACCTCACCGCGACGTTCTCCCGGGGGCTGGTGGACCGGCAGATCTTCGTCATCGACGTGGCGGGCGGGGACGACATCCCCCGCAAGGGCGGCCCCGGCGTCACCACCGCGGATCTGCTCGTCGTCAACAAGACCGACCTGGCCCCCCATGTCGGCTCCGACCTGGACCGGATGGCCCGCGACGCCCGGGCCCAGCGCGGCGAGCTGCCCGTCGCCTTCACCTCGTTGACCAGCCCCGGGGGCATCGATCCGGTGGTGGCCTGGGTGGACGCCCGGCTCGCCGAGTGGACCGCCGGAGCCCTGCGGTCCGTATGAGCGCCGACGCCACCGCCCACTCCGTCGCCGCCACCGCACGCGTCGTCGCCACCCGGGAGGGCACCCCCGTACTGCGGAGCGGCGGCCCCTTCGCCCTGCGCCGCACCCGCCCCCGGCGGCCCGGGGCCGGGTCCGGCCGGGCGCACACCCGGGTCACCGTCGTCGGCGCCATGAGCGCGCCCCTCGGCGGCGACCGGCTCGCGCTGGAGGCGGAGGCCCGCGCCGGGGCCCGGCTCGACGTGGACTCCGCCGCCGCGACGATCTCCCTCCCGGGCCGGGACGGCGCCCCCGCCCACTACGACCTCCGGCTGACCGTCGCCGACGGCGCCGAACTGCGCTGGCTGCCCGAGCAGACCGTCCTGGCGCGCGGCAGCGACCTCCGCGCCCGCACCCTGGTCCACCTCGCCCCCGGCGCCCGGCTGGTCCTGCGCGAGGAGTTGGTGCTCGGCCGGTACGGGGAGGAGTCCGGCACCGCCGTCAGCAGGCTCACCGTGCACCGGGCGGGCCGTCCGCTGCTCGACCAGGAACTGGCCGTGGGCCCCGGGGCGCCGCCCGGCTGGGACGGCGGCGCGGTCCTCGGCGGCCACCGGGCCGCCGGTCAACTCCTCGTGGTCGAACCGGCGCCGACGGCCCGGCCCCCCGAACCCCGCCTCCTCGGCGGCACCGCCGTCCTCACCCCGCTCGCCGGACCGGCCTACCTGGTCACCGCCCTGGCCCGGGACGCACGGGAGCTGCGCGCGATCCTCCGGGACGCCGAACCCGCCGACTGAGACGGGGTGTTCGGTGGATACCCCGGAACGGGTAGGGATCAATCGGGGCACAACCGGGCCCCGCTCCCGTCCGTGTACCGCTCAGCGGAAACCTCGCACCGGTTATGGGTTCGGTAAAGAAACATGTGTACGACCTGTCGCTCCCGGCCTCCCAACAGCGAGGATCGGCCCCAGAAACCGACGACCACCCAAGGAGTAACAGGTGAGACGCACAGCGGCGCTGGGCTCGGCCGGAACGCTGATAGCCGGAACGCTCATCGCGGGCGCGCTCGCGGCCCCGGCGGCCACCGCCGAGACCCGCCACGGCGGCTGGGCCGAGGCACGGGGCGTCCAGATCGCGGCCGAACGTGCCGCGGCGAAGGGCGTCGACTGGGCCGACTGCCCGGCCGACTGGGGCCTCGCCAAGCCGATCCAGTGCGGATTCGTGACCGTACCGCTCGACTACGCCCGCCCCGACGGCAAGCAGATCACCCTCGCGGTCGACCGTATCGGCCACACCGGCACCGCCGGTGAGCGCCAGGGCGCGCTGCTCTACAACCCCGGTGGCCCCGGCGGCTCCGGGCTGCGCTTCCCCACCCGGGTCACCAACAAGAACCCGCTCTGGGCGAACGTCGCCAAGGCATACGACTTCGTGGGCTTCGACCCGCGCGGAGTCGGCCGTTCCACCCCCATCTCCTGCGCGGACCCGCAGGAGTTCGTCAAGGCCCCGAAGGCCGACCCCGTCCCCGACAGCGAGGCGGACAAGCGCGCCCAGCGCAAGCTGGCCCGTGAGTACGCGGAGGGCTGCGGCGAGCGCAGCGGCTGGATGCTGTCGCACATGACCACCCCCAACACCGCCCGTGACCTCGATGTCATCCGGGCCGCGCTGGGCGAGAGCAAGCTCAACTTCCTGGGCGTCTCCTACGGCACCTACCTCGGCGCCGTGTACGCGACCCTCTTCCCCGGCAAGGTGCGCCGGATGGTCGTCGACAGCGTGGTCAACCCCTCGCGGGAGAAGATCTGGTACGAGGCCAACCTCGACCAGAACGTCGCCTTCGAGATGCGCTGGAACGACTGGAAGGACTGGGTCGCCCGGAACCACGCCACCTACGGCATCGGCGACACCCCCGCGAAGGTCGAGGCCGAGTGGCAGAAGCTGCGCGCCGCCGCCAAGAAGGCCCCCATCGGCGGGGTCGTCGGCCCGGCCGAGCTGGGTGGCTTCTTCCAGGGCGCCCCGTACTACGACTCCTCCTGGGCGCCGGTCGCCCGGGTCTGGCGCGACTACCGCGCCGGTAACACCCAGGCGCTGGTCGACGCCGCCGGTCCGGACATGAGCGACATCGCGGGCAACATCCGTTCCGAGAACGGCAACGCCGTCTACAACGCCGTCGAGTGCGCCGACGCCAAGTGGCCCACGAACTGGCGCACCTGGGACCGGGACAACACCCGGCTGCACCGTGACTACCCGTTTCTGACCTGGTCGAACGCCTGGCTCAACCTGCCCTGCGCCACCTGGCAGGGCAAGCAGCACACCCCGGTCGACGTCCGGTCGAAGAAGGGCCTGCCGGGCGTACTCATCGTCCAGGCCGAGCGGGACGCCGCGACCCCCGTCGAAGGCGCCTACGAACTCCAGCGGCGGCTCAAGGGCTCGGGCCTGATCCTGGAGAAGGACGCCGGTTCGCACGGAGTCACCGGAATCACCAACTCCTGTGTCAACGAGAAGGTGGACGCCTATCTCCTCCGCGGTGAGCTGGACCGCCGTACGGTGGAGTGCGCGCCGCACCCGGTGCCCAAGCCGTAGCACCCACCGATCCACGGGAAGCGGGGGGCGGCCGTTCCGTACGGCCGCCCCTTCGGGCCCTCAGGACACGCGGC
Organism: Streptomyces clavuligerus; assembly: GCF_005519465.1. NCBI lineage: Bacteria > Bacillati > Actinomycetota > Actinomycetes > Kitasatosporales > Streptomycetaceae > Streptomyces > Streptomyces clavuligerus. Next base: position 6,051,431 of record NZ_CP027858.1, read on the forward strand.
CCCGCAGCGCCCGGCTCGCGCGCGCCTCTTCCGCCGCCTCCGCCTTGACCTCCGCCGCGTACCGGTCCACGTACTCCTGGCCGGACAGATCGAGGATCGCGGTCATGATCTCGTCGGTGACCGCGCGCACCACCGCCCGCTCCCGCTCCAGACCGGCGAAACGGGAGAAGTCCAGGGGCGCGCCGAACCGCACCGTCACCCGCTTGATCCGGGGCACCACCTGACCCGGCGGCTGGATCTCGAAGGTCCCCACCATGGCGCAGGGAATGACCGGAACCCCCGCCCGCAGCGCCATCACGCCCACACCGACCTTGCCCTTGTAGAGCCGTCCGTCGTGGGAGCGCGTCCCCTCCGGATAGATGCCCAGCAACTCGCCCTTGGCCAGCACCCCCAGCCCCTCCCGGATCGCCGCCTGACCGGCCTCCTTGCCCGAGCGGTCCACCGGGATCTGTCCCGCGCTGCGGAAGAACGCGGCCGTCAGCCGCCCCCGCAGCCCCGGCCCGGTGAAGTACTCCGCCTTCGCCAGGAAGGTGATCCGGCGGCGCAGGATCGCGGGCATCAGAAAGTGGTCCGAGAACGACAGATGGTTCCCGGCGACGATGGCCGCCCCGTGTTCGGGGATGTGCTCAAGCCCCTCGATCCGGGGCCGGAACAGCAGCCGCAGCAGCGGACCGAGAACGACGTACTTGAGCAGGTAGTAGAACACGGTGCGCTCCCTGCCCCGGCGGGCGTGCCGGAGACGATTCCCACCAGACGGACGACGGACGGACGGACAGTACGCGGGCAGTTCAGTCTATGACCGCCGCACACCCCCGGACGTGCGCCGCCCGCGCCGGGGGCGTGGCAATGGCGCGATTCGGCGCGGCGGACCGGTGGCGGACGGGCGGCGGCCCCGGAGCCCGTGCCACGGGGTGCGTGCCCTGGCGGTGGCCGGTGGAGTTGTACGGGGCAGGGGCCCGGCCGTGCCCCGGTACCGGCCCGGCCTCGCGCCCCGGCCCAGAAAGAGAGCGCATGACCAGGGACACCGTCCGTGATCTGACCGAGGGGACCCGAAGCGGAGGCACGGGCCCCGCCCCGGCCTGCGGGCCGCCGCCCGCGCCCGCCTTCACGGACCTCCTCTTCGACCGGCTGCACGGGGCAGCTCCCCACCCCGACGCCGGATTCACCATCGGGGTCGCGCTCGTCCTCGAAGGACCGGCCCCCGACCCGGACCGGCTCCGGGAACGGGTCGCCGCGCTGCTGCCCGCGCTGCCCGCCCTCACCCACCGGCTGGAGCACCACCCCCCGGCCTGGGTGCCCGCCGCCCCCGACCTGGAGTGCCACATCGGCGTGGAGCGCCTGCCCGAGGGGCCCGGACGGCTCGACGAGAGGCTGGCGGAACTGCTCCGGGAACCCCTGCCCGACGACGCGCCGCCCTGGCGGCTGGTGCTGCTGCGGCCCGAAGCCCCCGAGGCGCCCGAAGCCCCCGAGGCCCCGGGAGCCGCCGGGCCCACCGGGGCTGCCGGGGCTGCCGGATCCAGGGTCGTCCGCACCGCCCCGGACGACGGCGCCCGGCCCGTTCTCGTCTACCTCACCCACCACGCCCTCCAGGACGGCGGCGCCCTGATCTCCGTCCTGGAGACCCTGTTCGGTCCCCCGCTCCGCCCCTCCCAGCTCTCCGTCCCCGCCCGGCTGCCCCGGCTGCGCCCCGGGGACATCCGGCGCGGCCTCCCCTCCCTCCTCGGCGGCGCCCGCCCGCACCGGGTGTGGAACGCACCCGGCCGGCCCCTCTCCGGCAGCCGCCGCCTGCTCTGGGCCGAACTGCCGCTGGCCCGGCTGCGGCAGGCCGGACGGCACGGCGACTGCGGCGCCAACGACGTCCATCTCGCCGCGCTCGCCCACGCGGTCGCCGCCTGGGCGGCCGAGGAGTGGCCCCCGGCGGCCCGGGCCCCGCTGCCCGTGTTCGTCCCCGTCAGCCTGCGCACCCCCGAGGAGGCGGTGCTCCCCGGCAACCGGCTCTTCCCCGTCCGGGTCGACCTGCCCGGCGGCCCCGCCCCCGCCGCCCGGCGGCTCGCGGACACCGCCCGTGCCACGGCCCCGCTCAAGTCCGTGTCCCACCGGGCCGTCCTGCGCCGCTGCGCCGACGCGCTGCCCACCTGGCTCCAGCTCCGGCTGGCCCGGCGGGTCCAGCGCCCCGGTCTGACCTCGATCGGCAGCTCCTTCCTCCTGATGCGCCACCGGCTGACCGTCGACGGGTCCCGGGTCACGGCGGTCCGGCCGCTGATGTTCTGCCCGGAGCACACCCCCCTGACGGTGAGTCTGATCGCCTACGCCGGAACCGCGTCCGTCTGCTTCCGGATCGACCGGGCGCTCCCCGGCGCCGAGAGTCTGCCCGCGCGCTGGGCCTGCGCGGTCGAGGAACTGGCCGACCCGGTCGGGGCGCCCGGATGACCGGTCTCGCCGCCGCGTCCGCCCCCCGGGTCGCGGCCCGGATCAGCGCCTGGTGCGAGCCCCGGCGGTGGATGCTGGCGGCGGCTCCGCTCGTCGGCTGGCACGCCGACGGGGTCCGCGGCGGGGTCTGGGGGCTGCTGGCCGCCGTCCTCACCGGTGTCGTCCCGCCGCTGTGCATCACGATCGGGGTCCGCCGCAGGCGCTGGGGCGGAGGGCTCACCGAACGCAGGGACCGGCTCGCCGCCGCCCCCTGGATCCTCGCCCCGCTCGTCGCCGGGGCGGTGGCGCTGCCGGTACTGGGCGCGCCCCGTGAACTGACCGCCCTGGTGGTGGCGATGACCGCCGTCCTGCTCGCGCTCGCCGCCATCACCACCGTATGGAAGGTGTCGGCCCACTCGGCGGTCGCGGCGGGCGCGAGCGCCGTGCTCGTCCTGACCTACGGCTCCTGGCTGCTGCCGCTGACGGCGGTGGTCGGGGCGACCGCGTGGTCCCGGCTCCGGCTGGGGCGGCACACCCCCGCACAGGTGGTGGTGGGCGTCACCGTGGGAGCGGCGGTCGCGGGCACCGTCTTCACGCTGCTGCGCTGAGCGCGCCGCCCGGGTCGCTGTCCGAGCCGTCGCCCGAGTCGCTGTCCGAGCCGTCGGCCGGGTCCGGAGTCGGCCCGGCCCCGGCCCGGTCCGCTGCTCAGAAGGTGCGCCGCACGCTCCACAGCGGCAGGGCGGAGAAGAAGGAGACGGCCTCCTCCCGCCATCGGGGCCGCCAGCCGGCCGCCTCGTCGGACGCCTCCCGCGCGTACCGCAGCATGGTCGCGCGCAGCCGTTCGTCGACGCCCGCGCGCCGGGCCAGGGCGCCGATCTCCGCGATCGTGGCGTCGTCGCACCCGGGGTCGCCGAGCGCCGACTCCACCCGCTTTCTGTCGGCCCCGTCGACCCCGGCCAGCAGCGCGTTCACGGCATAGGTGCGACGGCCGTCGCGCAGATCCGTGCCCACGGGCTTCCCGGTGACCGCCGGGTCGCCGAAGAGGTCGAGATAGTCGTCCCGCATCTGCTCGTAGATCCCCACGAGGACCGCGTACCGGCGCAGCTCGCCCGCGTACGGCTCCGGGTCCTCGCCCGCGGCCAGCAGTCCGAGACGCAGCGGTGCGAGGATCGAGTAGCGCGCGGACTTGAACTCCGTGACGGTGTGCAGGAAGTCGTCGCCCGGCAGCGGCGGAACATCCCGTTCCAGATCGAGGAACTGGCCGAGCACGGTCTCGGCCGAGGCCCGCGTCTGCTCCTGCGCCAGGGCCAGCCGCAGCCCGTCGGGGAGCGGTGCCTCCAGCAGGACCTGGACGGAGAGAAAGGCGGCGAGGTCCCCCGCGAGCACGGCGAGCCCCACCGCCGTCCGCTCCTGGCCGGGGAATTCGGCCCGGTAGGCGTAGTACACCGACGGGGCGCCGCGGCGCAGCGGCGCGTCGTCCACGATGTCGTCGTGCACCAGGCCGTGGGTGTGCAGCAGTTCGACGCTCAGCGCCGCCTCGTCGAGCCCCGGCACCTCCGCGTCGGTCACCAGCCGGGCCGCCTCGTGGAGCAGGGCGACCCGCAGCCGCTTTCCGCCGCGCAGCGACTGGTCCCGCAGCAGTTCCACACAGCGCGCGGGGAACCGTCCCGCCGTGAACGGGCCGGGGGCGGCGGCGAGCCGGTCGAAGTACGCCGCGAAGAGCGGGTCGAACCGCCGCCGGTGGGCGGCGATCCGCTCCCGTGCTCCGGCGGCGGCCACGGTGGTCTCGTGCACGGCGGACCTTTCTGGGGCAGCGGCGGCAGCGGGTGAGGCGCGGGGAGGAGCGGGCCTAGGCGGTGTACTGGGTCGCGGTGACGGCCAGTCGGCGCAGGGCCTCGGTCGCCCGCTCCGGCAGCGCCGCCCCGGCCAGGACCTCCAGACATCGATCGTAGCGGGCCGAGATCATCCGTTCGACGCCGTCCCGTGCCCCGGTGGCCTCCAGGATGGCGCGGATCTCCGCCGCCCCGGTCTCGTCCAGCCGGGCCCGGCCCACCAGTGAGCGCAGCCGGACCCGCTGCCCGGGTCCCGCGCCCGCCATGGCCAGCGCCAGCAGCACGGTGTGCTTGCCCTCCCGCAGATCGTTCAGCCCCGGGGCGCTGCGGCCGTCGGGGGAGCCGAAGACGTCCAGCAGATCGTCCCGGAGCTGGAACGCCTCGCCCAGCGGCACCCCGAACTCCGTGCAGAAACGGTGCGTCTCCTCGTCCCCGCCGCCCGCCGCCACCCCGAGCTGGAGCGGGCGCTGGATCGTGCCCGCCGCGGTCTTGTAGCGGATGATGCCCAGCGCCGCCTCGATGTCGTCGTCGAGCCGTTCGGTGCCGAGCAGATCCCGGTACTGCCCGAACATCACCTCGGCCAGCATGGTGTCGTTCACCCGGTGCACCGCGGCCCGGCGCGGGGTGTCCAGCTCCGCCGTGTGCAGCAGTTCCTGGCACCAGATCAGCGCCAGGTTCCCGGCGAGCAGGGCCTCGCCCGCGCCCAGCCGGGCCGCGCTGTCGTGCCCCACATGGCGGGCGGCCAGCGCCCGGTGCACCGCCGGACGGCCCCGGCGCAGCGCGGAGTCGTCGATGATGTCGTCGTGGATCAGGACGAAGGTCTGGTACAGCTCCAGGGAGGCCGCCACCGGCAGCACGGCCGCCGGGTCCTCGTCGCCCCCGGCCGCGTGCCAGCCGACCACGCACAGCAGCGGGCGCAGCCGCTTGCCCCCGGAGGCCAGGAAGTCCCGCAGGATTCTGACGACTTCCGGCGGATGGCCCGCCCCCGACGCGGCGGCGGCCTTGGCGGCGAGGAACTCCTCCACCACCTGTTCCACCTGATCGCGCACGACGGTCAGATCGATCGGCTCGGCGGTGTGGACGAGAGCGGTCATGGCGGTCACCTTCCAGTGCGGGCCCGGGGCACGGCGGGTGTCGGCCGCCCGGGGAACCGGGTCGTGGACGCCCGCGTCCGGTCCGGCGACCGGCTGGTACGGGCCGCACACCGGGCGCCCACGCAGGGTGAACGATCCCCCTGCCCCGAGGACACGACCGGGAACGTACGGAAATGTCCGCGCGGCGGCCGGGACGGTGAGGCGGTCGGGACAGGGCGGCGGCCGGAGCGGGAACCGGGGCGGAACCCCGGAGATCCGGGCCGGGATGTCCCGCCGCGCGGACCCCGCCTCCGGCGTGTCCGCGCGGCGGCCCCGCTGTCACCCGCCCGGCCGCCGCCGTCCGGGCCGCCCGGGCGGCGTTCGGGGGATCGGGCTACGCTGACGGTGACCCAGAAGCGATCGACGGTGACTCTTCGTGATCTGAACCCGCACCCGAAGGACCGGAGCGGTCGCGGTGAGGAGCCACGGTCATGCACATTCGGACCGCCTGCCGGTACACCATGGAGGTACGGGCGAGCAGCGAGCGCATCCCCCGCATCGGGCGCATTCTCGCGGCGCATCTGCGGTACTGGAAGCTCGACGGCCATGTCGAGCCCGTCTGCCGGGCCGTCGGCGAACTGCTCGGCAATGTGGTCGAGCACGCCGAGGGCGACAAGACCGCCCGGGTGGAGCTGCGCTGGGACGGGCGCCGGCTGACCGTGTCGGTCGCCGACGGCGATCCCCGGCTGCCCCGGCTCACCAGCGCGGGACCGGCCCGGGGCGGCCTCGCGGCCGTCGCCCTGCTCAGTGAGAGCTGGGGGACGTGCGCCACGGCGGACGGCAAGGTGATCTGGTTCAGCCGCCGGGTGAGCCGGGCCGGACATGCCCCGCTGACCGGCCGGGACCCGCTGACCGGCCGGGACCCGCTGCCCGCCGCGGGGGAGGGCCGACGGCCGTCCGACGTGAGCGGGGGCCGGGAGCTGTCCACCGCCGCCACCGGCTGACCCGGCCGGCGCCGCGCCCGCCCGCGGAACGGCTCGTACCGCCCGTCCGGGGCCGGGTCGCCCGGTACGGGGTCAGGCGCCCCGGGAGGCCATCACTCCCAGCGTCACCAGGCCGAGGATCACCCAGCCGAACCAGAGCCAGCCATTGCTGCCGAGTGCCACGGTGTACCCGGTGACGACCACCAGACTCGCCACCGTCAGCACACCCATCGCCTTCGTGGAACCCGACATCCGCCCTCCTCGGGACGACACGACCACGGCCCTCGGAGGTCATCGTCACCCGGCGGCCGGGTTCCGCGCCACCGCCGGGCGGCACGGACCGCCCGGGGTGACCGCGCCGGGCGGGCGGCTACGGGCGGCGGGTGTGGAGCGAGGCCAGATACGCGTTGTACGCCTCCAGCTCCTTGTCCCCGTCCCGGTCGGCGGCGCGGTCCTTGCGCCGGGCCTGCCGCTCCTCGGAGCGGTACCACTGGAAGACCAGCGCGAGCAGCACCAGCACCGAGGGGATCTCACTGAACGCCCAGGCGATCCCGCCCGCGGCGTGCTGGTCGGACAGCGCGTCGATGCCGAGCGAGGCCGGGGGGGAGGCGTACGAGCCGACCATCGGTTCGCTCGCCATCATCAGCGCGATACCGAAGAAGGCGTGGAACGGCATGCCCGCGAACAGCTCCAGCATCCGCATCACATAGCCGGGCCGGTGCGGACCCGGGTCCACCCCCATGATCGGCCAGAAGAAGACCAGACCGGTGGCGAGGAAGTGGATCATCATCGCGACATGCCCGGCCCTCGACTCCATCAGGAAGTCGAAGAGCGGGGTGAAGTAGAGCCCGTACAGGCTCGCGATGAACAGCGGAATGGTGAACGCGGGGTGCGTCACGATCCGCATATAGCGGCTGTGCAGCAGCGCGAGCAGCAGCTCACGGGGGCCCGTGCGGCCCCGGCCCGCCACCGGCAGCGCCCGCAGCGCCAGGGTCACCGGCGCGCCGAGCAGCAGCAGGATCGGCGAGACCATGCTGATGATCATGTGCTGCACCATGTGCACGCTAAACATGACCATGCCGTACTCGTTCAGCCCGGTGCACATCGCCAGCAGTACGGTCAGCACCCCGGAGACGAAGAACAGGGTGCGGCCGAGCTGCCAGGAGTCACCGCGCCGACGCAGCCGCAGCACCCCCCAGCCGTAGAGCGCGAGGGCCAGTAGACAGCCGGTCAGGAAGAATGGGTCCGGCGCGAACTCCAGCCCCCGCCCCAGCGTGAACGGCGGCAGCTCCATCGAACTGCCGTGGCCGCTGTGATCCATCCGCCGGCTCCTGATTCGTACGGGATTGTGCGCTTGCCGGGGACCAGCGTAGAGCGGCCCCCGACCGCGCACGCGACCGGGGGCACCCTGGCGTCAGCCGTCGGAGCCGGTGCGGCTCAGAGCACGCACTCCGCCTCGGCGTAGCGCTCGGCCGGGACGGTCTTCAGCGTCTCCACGGCATGGGCCAGCGGCACCGTGGTGATCTCCGTGCCGCGCAGCGAGGTCAGCATGCCGAACTCGCCCCGGTGCGCCGCCTCCACCGCGTGCCAGCCGAAACGGGTGGCCAGGACCCTGTCGTACGCGGTCGGGGTGCCGCCGCGCTGCACATGGCCGAGGATCACCGGACGGGCCTCCTTGCCGAGGCGCTGCTCCAGCTCGACGGAGAGCTGCCGGGCGACACCGGCGAAGCGCTCATGGCCGTAGATGTCCTTGCCGCCCTCGTCCCAGGCCATGGTGTTCTCGCGCGGCTTGGCGCCCTCGGCGACCACGACGATCGCGAACCGCTTGCCCGCCTCGAAGCGCTCGCCGACCCTGCGGGTCAGCTCCAGGATGTCGAAGGGCCGCTCGGGGACCACGATGGCGTGGGCCCCGGCCGCCATGCCGGAGTGCAGGGCGATCCAGCCCGTGTGGCGGCCCATGACCTCCACGATCAGCACCCGCTGATGGGACTCGGCGGTGGTCTTCAGCCGGTCCAGGGCCTCCGTCGCCACTCCGACGGCGGTGTCGAAACCGAAGGTCACATCGGTCGCGGCGATGTCGTTGTCGATGGTCTTGGGGACCCCGATGATCGGCAGCCCCGCCTCCGAGAGCAGGTGGGCCGCCTTCAGGGTGCCCTCGCCGCCGATCGGGATGATCGCGTCGAGCCCCAGCTCCGCGACATGGCTGCGGGCCCGCTCCACACCGTCCCGCAGATCCCCGGGGCGCACCCGGGAGGAGCCGAGAACGGTGCCGCCCCGGGCGAGGATGCCGCCCACCGCGTCCAGGTCGAGCTTGCGGTAGTCGCACTCCAGCAGTCCGCGCCAGCCGTCGTGGAAACCGATGACCTCGTCACCGTGGTCGACGACCGCGCGGTGCACGACGGAACGGATGACGGCGTTCAGACCGGGGCAGTCCCCGCCGGAGGTGAGCACACCAATACGCATTGCCCGGAAACCTTTGCAACGTGGGCCGACACCCGGACCACGTCGTCCGGTTGGATCGGCCACACCCTACCGGCGCCCGGGGGCGGTCACCGAATGAGGCGTCCCACCAGGTGGGACGCCCCCGCTCCGATCGCGGACAGCCCCACGGCCACCGGCGCCGGACCCCCGGCGCGCGGCGGCCGTGCGGTCAGGCGGGCTGGGTGGCGGCGGCGATCCGCTCGTCGCGCAGCGCCTCGTACCAGCGGTCGTCGGTCGGCGGCAGCGCGTTGACGTCGAGCGCCAGCTTCAGCAGCAGATCCGCGAACTGCGGATTGCGGGCCATGACCGGGCCGTGCAGATAGGTGCCGAAGACGGTGTCGTGGAAGGCGCCCTCGGTGCCGTCGCCGGTGCCGTTGCCCCGGCCGACCACGGTACGGGCCAGCGGCCGGGCCGTCGGGCCGAGGTGGGTCACGCCCTGGTGGTTCTCGAACCCGGTGAGCTGCGGCAGCCCCAGCGCGGGGTCGCAGTCGGCCAGGACGTCGCCGACGCAGCGCTCGCCCTCGCCCCGGGTGGAGACCACGTCGATCAGCCCGAGGCCGGGCTCGCGCTCACCGAGGTCGTTGATGAACTCATGGCCGAGGATCTGGTAGCCCGCGCAGACCGAGAAGATGATCGCGCCGTTCTCGGCGGCCCGGTTCAGCCCGCCGTCGCGGCGCAGCCGCTCCGCCGCGAGCCGCTGCGGCCGGTCCTCGCCGCCGCCGATCAGATAGATGTCGCCGGAGGTGGGAATCGGCTGGTCGCTGCGGACGTCGACGCGCATCACATCGAGGCCCCGCTGACGGGCCCGGCGCTCCACGACGAGCGCGTTGCCCTGGTCGCCGTAGGTGCTGAGCAGGTCCGGGTAGACCCAGACCAGACGCAGACTGCTGTCACTCATTCTGTTACGTCCCTCACGTCTCATCGGGTGCCTCAGTTCCCGACCCGCCGGCGCACGTCCTGGAAGGCCGTGTAGTTGGCGATCAGCTCGATCCTTCCGGGCGGGCACATGGTGACGGCCTCGTCCACGGTGTCGCAGACCCGGAAGTCCAGACCGGCGACCTCAAGACGCACGGCCAGGTCCAGCCGGCGGTCGCCGATCACGATGATCGGGTGACCGGCGAGCCGCGGGTAGTCGACGTCCCAGAGCCAGGAGGTGTCGGTGCCGTCGGCGCCGCGCGCGTTGACGGAGAGGATCACCGGGGTGGGCGGCGGATCGATCAGTGAGAAGGTCTCCAGCCAGCCCGCGGGGTTCTTGGCGAGCAGCAGCCGCAGCTCGCGGTTCTGGAAGGTGACGACGTCGTAGCGCCCGGCCACGGCCTGGACGGAGTACATCCGCTCCAGCGCGACCTGCGGGGGGACCCCGAAGCAGGCGGCGACGGCGGCGGAGCTGGCGGCGTTGGCCTTGTTGGCCCGGCCCGGGAGCTGGAGCCGGATCGGCCACGCCTGCCCGTGCGGGTCGAGGACGTAGTCCCCGTTGAGCACCCAGCTCGGCGTGGGACGGCGGAAGCCGCACTCCCCGCAGAACCAGTCGTCGCCGGGGCGCTGCATCACACCGCCGCAGGCGGGGCAGGACCAGGCGTCGTCCTTCCACTCCTGGCCCGCCGCGACCCACACCACCTGGGGGGAGGAGGAGGCGGCCCAGACGACCAGGGGGTCGTCGGCGTTGGCGATCACGATCGCCTTGGAGCCCGCCAGGCCCTCCCGCCACTTCTCCGCGAGCATCCGGGTCTCGGCGGCACGGTCGAGCTGGTCGCGCGAGAGGTTGAGCAGCGCGATGGCCTTGGGCTCGACATCGCGGGCCACCCCGGCGAGGTACTTCTCGTCCACCTCGATCACACCGAAGCGGGCGTCCGAGCCGCCCGCCAGCGCCGAGGTGATCCCGGCCGGCATATTGGCGCCGAGCGCGTTGGACACGACCGGTCCGGCCGCGCGCAGCGCCTCGGCGATCAGCCGGGTGGTGGTGGTCTTGCCGTTGGTCGCCGACACGAGGACCACGTCCAGGTGCTGCGCGAGCCGTCCGAGCAGATCGGGGTCGAGCTTGAGCGCGACCCGGCCACCGATCACCGAGCCGCTGCCGCGTCCGGCCGCGCGGGAGACCGCCGCCGCGGCTCTGCCTGCCGTCACGGCGAGCTTGGCGCGGGGCGACAGCTCCGAGTTGCCTGACATCGTCCTTGATCCTCCTTGCATCGGTCGGCCCCAGCCTATCCAGGTCCGGCACGCGCCCCGAACCTCGGCACCTGCCGGAGGGAGAAGTCCCGCGCCGGCCGTAGGCTTACGGGCATGCGAAACCGGCAGATCCCCGGCAGTTCCGGACTCGTGCGGCCCCTGAGCCTGTACGGGAATCCGGTGCTGCACACGCCCTGCGAGACTGTCACGGACTTCGGGCCCGCGCTCGGGAAACTCGTGGAGGACCTGTTCGCGACGATGTACGCGCGGAACGGGGTGGGGCTCGCGGCGAACCAGATGGGCGTGGGACTGAGGGTGTTCGTGTACGACTGCCCCGACGACGACGAGGTCCGGCATCTCGGACACATCGTCAACCCCCGGCTGGTGGCGGCGGACGGGGTGGAGGTGCGGGGGCCCGAGGGGTGTCTCTCGCTGCCCGGTCTGGAGGCGCCGGTGGAACGGTACGACCGCGCCGTCGTCGAGGGGCAGGACAGCGACGGCGGCCCCGTCCGGGTGGAGGGCACGGGCTTCTTCGCCCGCTGCCTCCAGCACGAGACCGACCACCTCGACGGCTCCGTCTACGCCGACCGGCTCCCTGGGTGGCGCCGGTCCCGGCTGGACCGGAGGATTCGTCGCGCCCCCTGGTCGCCGTCCCGGGGTGCGGGCCGCTCCTGATCCTGAGGCCGGTGCCCGGACGTGGGAACCCGGACGCGGGTGCCCGGGGGCGGGAGGCTCAGAAGCCGGGGCCGCCCGCCCGGTCCGCGACGGCCGCGAGCCGCCCCCAGAGCAGATCGGCGAGGCTGTTCACCAGCTCGGCGCGGGAGCAGGGGCGCTCGCCGAGCCACCAGTCGCCGGCGGCGTGCATCATGCCGACGATGCCATGGCCCCAGACCCGGGCCAGCCGCTCCCCGTCCGGCCCCAGCTCCACCCGGTCGTGGATCACGCGCGCCAGCTCCTCGCCGAGGCGCCGCAGCAGCGGGGCCGAGTGCCGCCCCACGTCGAAGCCGGTCTCCGGGCCGCCGGGATCGGGCCGGTCCGAGTTCTCCGCCGGATGCATCAGAAAGCGGTACACCTGGGGCCGGGTCTCGATGGCCGCGAGATAGGTGTCGAGCGTCGCCTCGACCCGCTCCCTGCGCCCGGCGGGCGCGTCCAGCGCGGCCCGCAACGAGTCGAGCAGCGCGTCCGTGTGCCGCTTGGCCAGCGCGCGGTAGAGCCCCCCTTTGTCCCCGAAGTGCCGGTAGAGGATCGGTTTGGTGATCCCGGCCTCCGCCGCGATGGCGTTCATGGACGCCTTCGGACCGTCCCGGAGCACCACCCGATCCGCCGCTTCGAGCAGTTCCCTCCGTCTCTGATCGGCCGGCCGGTCCTGATCGAAGGACTGCTGTCTGGTCGCCATAGGTGCTTTCTCCCCGCCCGAGCGATTGCGTGACGCCTGCGCAAACTAACACCCCGTCGGCTGGGCGGGGGTATCGGCGTGGGGTGGTTGACATGTCCTACCAAGCGGTAACAGACTCCCCTCGCCTACTGTGTTACCGCAAGTAACCCGTTGGACGGCCGACAACGCGCTGGAGGGGACATGTCCGGGTTCACACTCGAACTCACCGACGACCAGAAGCAGATCCGGGACTGGCTGCACGGCTTCGCCGCCGAGGTGATCCGCCCGGCCGCCGCCGAGTGGGACGAGCGCGAGGAGACGCCCTGGCCGGTCATCCAGGAGGCGGCCAAGGCGGGCATCTACTCGCTCGACTTCTACGCCCAGCAGTTCTTCGACCCCACGGGCCTGGGCATCCCCCTGGCGATGGAGGAACTCTTCTGGGGTGACGCGGGGATCGCCCTCTCCATCGTCGGTACCGGACTCGCCGCCGTCGGCGTGCTGGCCAACGGCACCGAGGAGCAGATCGGCACCTGGATTCCGCAGATGTACGGGGAGCCCGGCGATGTGAAGGTCGCCGCCTTCTGCTCCTCCGAGCCCGACGCCGGATCGGACGTGGGGGCGATGCGCACCCGTGCGGTCTACCGGGAGGCCACGGACGAATGGGTCATCGACGGCACCAAGACCTGGGCGACCAACGGCGGCATCGCCCAGGTCCATGTGGTGGTCGCCGTCGTCGACCCGGAGCTGGGCGTCAAGGGCCACGCCTCCTTCGTCGTCCCGCCCGGCACCCCGGGGCTGAGCCAGGGACAGAAGTTCCGGAAGCACGGCATCCGCGCCTCCCACACCGCCGAGGTCGTCCTCGACGGGGTCCGCGTCCCCGGCCACTGCCTCCTCGGCGGCAAGGAGAAGCTGGACGAACGGCTCGCCCGCGCCCGCGCCGCCCGCGCCTCGGGCACCTCCGGCGAACGGGTCAGGAACGCCGCCATGGCGACCTTCGAGGCATCCCGTCACGTGGTCGGCGCGATGGCCGTCGGCACCGCCCGCGCCGCCTATGAGACCGCGCTCGACTACGCCCGCACCCGCACCCAGTTCGGCCGCCCGATCGTCGACAACCAGGGCGTCGCCTTCCAACTCGCCGACATGCGCACCCGCATCGACGCCGCGCGGCTGCTGGTGTGGCGGGCCTCCTGGATGGCCGCCACGGGCAAGCCGTTCACCGCCGCCGAGGGCTCGATGTCCAAGCTGTACGCGAGCGAGACGGCGAAGGACGTCACGGCGCGGGCCATCCAGATCCTGGGCGGCAACGGCTACACCCGTGAGTACCCGGTCGAGCGGATGCACCGGGACGCCGCGATTTATACGATCTTCGAGGGGACGAGCGAGATCCAGCGGCTGGTCATCGCCCGCACGTTGGCGGGGGTTCCGATCCGCTGAACCCCACGCGGCGGGAGCGACGGAAGCGCCCCCTGTGCCGACGGAGGCGCTTCGCCGTTTTCCGCCCCTGGGGAGGGAGTACGTTCGGAGTGCCGACTTCAGAACGGAGCACCAGCATGCCCGGATCGAGCGCACCGCAGGAGTCCACTTTCGCCCGCCGGGTCCGGCGGGCCCGAGAACGACGCGGTCTGACGCGGGCCGCCGCCGCCGGACGCGTGGGCAAGTCGTCCGAGTGGTGGAAGGCCATCGAGACCGGACGCCTCCGGATGCCCCGCCTTCCGATGCTGCTGCGCATGGCGGACGTCCTCGCCCTCGACGACCTGGCCGACCTCACCGGCGACGCGCGGCTCGCGTCCACCAGCTACCGGAACCCGGCGCATCCGGCCCTGCCGCACATCAGATCGGCGCTGGCGACCTACCGGCTCGCCCCGCCCGCCGCCGCCCCGCCCACCGTCGCCGCCCTCACGGCGAGAATCCGGCACGCGTGGCTCGTCTGGCACGGCATCGGCCACCACCGCAGCAGCGTCGCCGAACTCCTGCCCGCGCTCCTGGCCGACGCCCAGCACGCGGCCCGTGCCCTCGACGGAGCCGACCGGCGGAAGGCATTGGCCCTTCTTGCCCAGGCTTACCACCTGACACAGCTGTACCTCTCCTTCCAGCCCACGCCCGAGCTGGTGATACTCGCCGGGGACCGGGCCATGGCCGCGGCTCAGGACGCCGACGATCCGCGCGCCATCGCCGCTGCCGCCTGGTACATGGGGCATATCCACCGGGACAGCGGAGAGGCCGCAGCCGCCCGCGTCGACCTGGCGCTGCAAGCGGCCTCCCTCCTCCGCCCGGAGGCCCACCAGGAGGATCTCGCCCTGCACGGCCTGCTCCACCTGGCCGTGGCCCTGTCGCACGCGAAGACCGCGGGCGCCGGAAAGGCGGAGCACCACTGGGACATCGCCGATCGCGCAGCCTCCGCGCTCGGGGAGTCGTACGCGCATCCGTGGCTCGTCTTCGGCCGGGGCGTGGTCGACGGATACGCGCTCACGATCCGCACGGACCTGGTGCAGACCCGGGCGGCGGTACGGATCGCCGCCGACCTCCGCACCCAGACCGTGCCGTCGGCGACCCGCCGCGCCTACCACGTGATCGAGCAGGCGCGCGCGTACAGCCTCGCCGGGGAGCCGATCGCGACCGTCCACTTCCTGTCCCAGGCACAGCGGATCAGTCCGGAGACGACGAGCTTCAACCTCTTCGCCCGGTCGGCGGTCAGCGACCTCGCGTCCTTCGGCCCGGCGGCCATCCGGCCCCAGGCGACCGCGCTGGCACGGGAGTGGGGCGTCGACGCCGCGTAGGCGCATGCCCCCTCGGGGAGGACCGCCCCCGGCACCGCCGGGGCGTATCCGCCCCCCTGGCGCGGGTGTACGTTCTGATCTGTCGAGGGTCAGAACGGAGCACCGAATGCCCCACTCCCAGGACGACCACATCGGTGCCCGTATCGCCGATTACCGCAAACTGCGGCACCTGACCCAGGCGGGGCTGGCTCAGCGGGCCGGTGTCTCCCGGACGACGGTCGCGAAGATCGAGGCGGGTCTCTCGCCCGCCACGCCCCCCATAGTCGCCGCCGTCGCGCGCGTTCTCGAAGTGGACGTGGCCGTCCTCAACGGGCAGCCCTACCTCAGCGAACTACAGGCGGACCACCTGGACCGGATGATCGCCCCGCTGTCCGACGCGCTGGATCTGTACGACCTCGGACCGGACCCCGACATCACCCCCAGGCCGATGCACAGGATCGCCGCCGACGTCGACCGGCTGTGCGCGCAGGCGTGCGCCACGGAGTACCGGTACATCGGCACCCGGCTGCCGGCGCTGCTCGGTGAGCTGACCACCGCGTTCGCTGTGCTCCCCGCCGCCGACCGGCAACGGACGGCGGCCACGCTCGGCTGGGCCTACTGGACCGCCTACGAGTTCGCCTACCGGCTCGGCTACCACGACCTCGCCACGATCGCCCTGGAGCGGATGGGCTGGATGGCCGAGCAGGCCCAGGACCCGCTCCTGCTGGCGCTGCGGCACCGTCACCGCAGCGCGATGCTCCTGCGCCGGGGCAAGAGCGAACTGGCCCTCCGGGTGCTCGACCGCGCGCACCACCTGGTGGGCCAGCACGAGGCACCGCGGTCCGTCGAAGCGCTCGCCGTGTCCGGGACGCTGCACCTCGCCGGTGCCATCGCCGCCGCGCAAGCCGCCGACGACAGCGCCGTCGACGGATATCTGGGCCTCGCCCGGCGGACGTCGGAGGCGATCGGGCGGGACGTGCCCACGGTGTACTGGGCGAGCTTCGGCGAGACCAACGTCCAGCACTTCTCGGTGGCGTCCTCCGTGCAGTTGGGGCACCTCGGGCAGGCGATGAAGGCCGCCAGGACGCTGGTGTTCCCCGCGGACCACCCCAGGATGCGGGTGGGCCGCTACCACATCGAGATGGCGCAGGCGTATGCCCGGATGGGAAAGGCCGAAGCCGCGGAGAACGCCCTCCACCAGGCCCGGCGGGTCGCTCCTCAGCAGGCCCGCTACCACCCTCTGGTACGCGAGACCATCGCCGTCCTGGTGCGCCGTCGGCGCCGGGCGCCCGACGGGCTGGCGGCCCTCGCCCGATGGGTCGGTATGTGAGGTACAGGGCCCGGGGGCCAGTGTTCCTTTTTCGGGAACACTGGCCCCTTGCTGCTGTGTGAGTCTGATCGTGCACGGAGAGTGATGCCTCATCAGGCGTCACGATGTCGTCCCGCACCAGACCAAGGAACCTCGATGACCATCGTGAACAGTCAGGGCGCCGAGCCCGAGCCCGCCGCAGCCGACAGGGGAGCGACACTCGTCCCGGTCACAGGCGCCCCCACCACCCGGGTGGTCGAATGCGCCGACTGCGAGGGGCGGTCGCCGCTCGGGCCGCCGGGCGCGGACGTCGCCGGATGGGCCCTCGGGCACGCGGCGGTGACGGGGCATCACACCTTTCAGCAGGTCACGACCGAGCTGCTGCACGCGGGGCCCGGCGGCGCGGGCGTCCTGTGAAGGCTCTCGCCGAACGGGTGCACGTCACGCTGGAGTGCCGGATGGACGCCTGCGAACTCTGCGGGATCGCCCCGCCGCCGTCCGGCCGGACCGGTGCGGAGCCTCCGCCGTGCGGCTGCCGCTGCCACCGGCCCGAGCGGGACGTGCACCCCATGGCCCCGACCGCACCTCCGTACCGGAAAGCCCCATGAGCGAGCCCCGCCGCCCCGAAGCACCACCCGTGAACGCCGGACGCCGACGGCGACGACGGCGGCCGAAACCCGGCGGCGGCGCCGCGCGGGCGCTGCTCGTGCTGTTCTGCCTGGCTCCGCCCGCCGTCCTGTTCCAGGCACCC
Source organism: Streptomyces clavuligerus (assembly GCF_005519465.1). Taxonomy (NCBI): domain Bacteria; kingdom Bacillati; phylum Actinomycetota; class Actinomycetes; order Kitasatosporales; family Streptomycetaceae; genus Streptomyces; species Streptomyces clavuligerus. The sequence goes on from NZ_CP027858.1 coordinate 6,068,566, forward strand.
GTCGACTACGCCCGGGTCCTCGCCCCGGACGGGGCGGACGGAGCCGTCACCGCTCAGTGACCGCCGCGGCTCAGAGCAGCGCCTCGATCGCCGCCACCACCTCGGGGGCCCCGGGCTCCGTGCCCGGGCGGATGCGGGCCCTGACCGTGCCGTCCGGGCCGATCAGGAACTTCTCGAAGTTCCACTGCACATCGCCCGCCTCGCCCGCGGCGTCCGCCGTCCTCGTCAGCTCCGCGTACAGCGGATGCCGCGACTCCCCGTTGACGTCCGTCTTCTCCAACAGCGGGAAGGTCACCCCGTAGCTCTTCGAGCAGAACGCGGCGATCTCCTCCGCGGAGCCCGGCTCCTGGCCCGCGAACTGGTTGCACGGGACGCCGACAACGGTGAAACCGCGCTCCCCGTACTCCTGCTGAAGCCGCTCCAGACCCGTGTACTGCGGGGTCAGACCGCACTGCGACGCCACATTCACCAGCAGGACCGCCTTGCCCCGCCAGGCGCCGAGCGTGGTCGGCTCACCGGTCAGGGTGCGCAGCGGAATGTCGTACAGCGTTGCCATGCCTTGCTCCTCGTTTCTCAGGAAGAGCCGCCCGCCCAGTTCAGCGGGCGGAACAGACCCTCCTGGACCACCGATACCAGCAGAGATCCTGCCCGGTCGTAGATCCGGCCACGCGCCAGTCCCCGCCCGCCGTGGGAGATCGGCGACTCCTGGTCGTAGAGGAACCACTCGTCGGCCCGGAACGGCCGGTGGAACCACATCGCGTGGTCCAGCGAGGCCAGGTCCCAGCCGCGGCGGCCCCACAGCGGCTCCACCGGGATGCGCACCGCGTCCAGCAGGGTCATGTCGCTCGCGTACGTCAGCGCGCAGGTGTGCACCAGCGGATCGTCGCCGAGCGGTCCCGTCGCCCGCATCCACACCGCGCTCCGCGGATCGGACTCCTTCTCCTTGATCTCACCCGGGCTCCAGCGCAGCCGCTCCGTGTACCGGATGTCGAACGGCTGCCGCCGCGCCATCCGCTCCAGCGCCTCCGGCAGCGCGCCCAGGTGCTCCCGGATCTCCTCCGTGACCGTCGGCAGGGTCTCCGGGTCGGGGAAGTCCAGCCGGGGCGGCAACTGGTGCTCGATGCCGCCCTCCTCCGGCCGGTGGAACGAGGCCGTCAGGGTGAAGATCGTCCGGCCCTGCTGGACCGCCGTCACCCGGCGGGTGGTGAACGAGCGGCCGTCCCGCAGCCGTTCCACCTGGTAGACGATGGGCACCCCGGGCCGTCCCGGCCGCAGGAAGTACGCGTGCAGGGAGTGCACCGGGCGCTCCCCGTCCGTGGTGCGCCCCGCCGCGACCAGCGCCTGGCCCGCGACCTGCCCGCCGAAGACCCGTTGCAGGGACTCGTTCGGACTCGCGCCCCGGAAGATGTTCACCTCGATCTGCTCCAGATCGAGCAGATCGACCAGACGCTCGGCCGGGTTGGTCATGGTGCCGTTCTCCCTGTGCTTCCTGTGCTTCCTGTGTTTCCCCGTGCGGCATGCGGCATGCGCTGCGCGGACGGATGGACGGCGGGCAGGTCCCGGGTCTCAGAGCTGGCCGACGGAGGTCACCCGGACCACCGCCCGGCCCTCCTCGTCGGACGCGGCGAGGTCGACCTCCGCGCTGATGCCCCAGTCGTGGTCCTTGTCCGGGTCGGCGAAGATCTGCCGCACCCGCCACAGACCGTGCGGCTCGTCCTCCTCGATCACCAGCAGCCGGGGCCCGCGCGCGTCCGGGCCGGTGCCCAGCTCCTCGTACTCGTCCCAGTACTTGTCCATGGCCTCGCCCCAGGCGTCCGCGTCCCACCCGGACTCCGCGTCCAGCTCGCCCAGCTCGTCGATCCGGTCCAGCGCCGCCAGCTCCACCCGCCGGAACAGGGCGTTGCGGACCAGCACCCGGAAGGCCCGCGCGTTCGCCGTGACCGGCTTGACCTGGTCGGCCTTCTCCTGGGCCTGCTCGGCGGTCTCCACCTCCGGATTGGCGAGCTGCTCCCACTCGTCCAGCAGGCTGGAGTCCACCTGGCGCACCATCTCACCGAGCCAGGCGATCAGGTCCTGGAGGTCCTCCGACTTCAGATCGTCCGGGATGGTGTGCTCCAGGGCCTTGTACGCGCTCGCCAGATAGCGCAGCACGATGCCCTCGGTCCGGGCCAGCTCATAGAACGACGTGAACTCCGTGAACGACAGCGCCCGCTCGTACATGTCCCGGATCACGGACTTCGGCGACACCGGATGGTCCCCGACCCACGGATGGCTCGTGCGGTACACGTTGTACGCGTGCCACAGCGTCTCCTCCAGCGGCTTCGGATACGTCACCTCCTGGAGCCGCTCCATCCGCTCCTCGTACTCGACCCCGTCCGCCTTCATCAGCGCGACGGCCTCGCCCCGCGCCTTGTTCTGCTGGGCGGCCAGGATCTGGCGCGGGTCGTCGAGCGTGGACTCCACCACCGAGACCATGTCCAGCGCGTACGAGGGGGATTCCGGGTCCAGCAGCTCGAAGGAGGCCAGCGCGAAGGTGGACAGCGGCTGGTTGAGCGCGAAGTCCTGCTGGAGATCGACGGTGAGCCGGGCGATCCTGCCCTGCGCGTCCGGCTCGTCGAGCTGCTCCACCACCCCGCCGGCCAGCAGCGAACGGTAGATCGCGATCGCCCGCCGGATATGGCGGAGCTGCGCCCTGCGCGGCTCGTGGTTGTCCTCCAGCAGGCTGCGCATCGCGTCGAAGGCGTTGCCCGGACGGGCGATCACCGACAGCAGCATGGCGTGGGTGACCTTGAACCGCGAGGTCAGCGGCTCGGGCTCGGACTCGATCAGCTTCTCGAACGTGGTGTCCGACCAGGCCACGAAGCCCTCCGGGGCCTTCTTGCGGACGACCTTCCGCCGCTTCTTCGGGTCGTCGCCCGCCTTCGCGAGCGCCTTCTCGTTCTCGATGACATGCTCGGGCGCCTGCGCCACCACCAGCCCCGCCGTGTCGAACCCGGCCCGGCCCGCCCGGCCCGCGATCTGGTGGAACTCCCGCGCCCGCAGGGTGCGCACCCGGCTGCCGTCGTACTTGGTGAGCGCCGTGAACAGCACCGTACGGATCGGGACGTTCACCCCCACGCCGAGCGTGTCCGTACCGCAGATCACCTTGAGCAGACCCGCCTGCGCCAGCTTCTCCACCAGCCGCCGGTACTTCGGGAGCATGCCCGCGTGGTGGACCCCGATGCCGTGGCGGACATAGCGGGAGAGGTTCCGGCCGAACTTCGTGGTGAACCGGAAGCTGCCGATCATCTCGGCGATCTGCTCCTTCTCCTCCCGCGAGCACATGTTGATGCTCATCAGCGACTGGGCCCGCTCCACGGCCGCCGCCTGGGTGAAGTGCACGATGTAGACGGGCGCCTGCCGGGTCTCCAGCAGTTCCGTCAGCGTCTCCGTGATGGGGGTGCGCCGGTACTCGTACGACAGCGGCACCGGACGGGTGGCCGAGCGGACCACGGTGGTGGGCCGCCCGGTGCGCCGGGTCAGATCCTTCTCGAACCGGGAGACGTCGCCGAGGGTCGCCGACATCAGCACGAACTGCGCCTGCGGCAGCTCCAGCAGCGGGATCTGCCAGGCCCACCCCCGGTCCGCCTCCGCGTAGAAGTGGAACTCGTCCATCACGACCTGGCCGATGTCGGCGTCCTTGCCGTCGCGCAGCGCGATGGAGGCCAGCACCTCGGCGGTGCAGCAGATCACGGGGGCGTCCGCGTTCACGGACGCGTCGCCCGTCAGCATGCCGACGTTCTCCGTGCCGAAGATCTTGCACAGGTCGAAGAACTTCTCCGAGACCAGCGCCTTGATCGGCGCGGTGTAGAAGGTCACCTGGTCATGGGCGAGCGCGGTGAAGTGGGCGCCCGCCGCCACCAGGCTCTTTCCCGAGCCGGTGGGGGTGGAGAGGATCACATTGGCGCCGGAGACCACCTCGATCAGCGCCTCCTCCTGAGCCGGATAGAGCGAGATGCCCTGGCCCTCGGCCCAGGTGGAGAAAGCCTCGAAGAGGGCGTCGGGGTCGGTGTCCGGCGGGAGCTGATCAATGAGGGTCACACCCCCCATCTTGCCTGGCTTCCGCCCGGAGCAGGGAACCGGAGGGGGAGAAGGAAGATCGTAAACGCTACGCTGGCCCGTCTGACCGGGTGCACACCGTACGGCGACGGGCGCCGGACGGCCGGGAACGACAGGCGGGGGCAGTACAGATGATGGGACCGGCGCACTCGCTGTCCGGAGCGGCGGCCTGGCTGGGGGTGGGCGCGGCGGCCGAGGCGGCCGGGCATCCGATGCCCTGGCCGGTGCTGCTCGCCGGGGCGCTGATCTGCGCGGGCGCGGCCCTCGCCCCCGATCTCGACCACAAGGCGGCGACGATATCCCGGGCCTTCGGGCCGGTCTCCCGGCTGCTGTGCGAGATCGTCGACAAACTCTCCCTGGCGGTCTACCGGGCGACGCGCGCACCCGGCGACAAGCGCCGGACCGGCGGGCACCGCACCCTGACCCACACCTGGGTGTGGGCGGTGATGATCGGCGCGGGCGCCTCCGCGCTCGCGGTCGCCGGGGGCCGCTGGGCGGTGCTCGCCATCCTCTTCGTCCATCTCGTCCTCGCCGTCGAGGGGCTGCTCTGGCGTGCCGCGCGGGTCTCCAGCGACATCCTGGTCTGGCTGCTCGGGGCCACGAGCGCCTGGATTCTGGCCGGGGTGCTGGACGGTCCGGACGGCGGCTCCGACTGGCTGTTCACGGCCCCCGGGCAGGAGTATCTGTGGCTCGGGCTGCCCATCGTGCTCGGGGCCCTCGTCCATGACATCGGGGACGCGCTCACCGTCTCCGGGTGCCCGGTGCTGTGGCCGATCCCGATCGCGGGCAGGCGCTGGTATCCGGTGGGCCCGCCGAAGGCGCTGCGCTTCCGCGCGGGGAGCTGGGTGGAGCTGAAGGTGCTCATGCCGGTCTTCACCCTGCTCGGGTCGGTGGGCGGGGCGGCGGCCCTGGAGATCATCTGACGGGGCGCGGAACGGGCCCCGGGTGCGGGGCCGCCGCCCGCGGGCCCGCCACCCGCTCGGGCCTGCCGCCTGTTCGGGCTCGCCGCCCGCTCGGGCCTGTCGCCGCCGTCCGCCCCGGTCTGCCGGAAGGCTGTCGTCCACCGGTGGGCGGACCTAGCATCCGAGGGCATCAGTGTCACGGCCGGGCCGTTCCGGCCGCCTGCACCAGGGAGTGACCATGCCCCGCCGTCTCACCGCCGTCCTCACCGCGATCGCCCTGAGCGCCTTTCTCATCGGCGCCGCCGGGCAGCTCGCCAAGATGATCACCCCGGAGTCCACCGCGCGGGCGGGCCAGCAGCGGGCCGGTGAGGTCGCTCCCGTCCTCATCGGCGGCTTTCTGATCGGCGCCGCCGATCGGCTCGCGCGGACCGCCCCGCCCCGGACGACCCCGGCCTAGGAAGACCGGCACAGCCTCGCGGTGCCCTGGGGCTCTCGCGCTGCCCGGGGCCCCGGGCAGCGCGAGGGACCTTCGGCTCAGCCGTGCCAGGACCGCCACAGCGCCGCGTACGCGCCGTCCTTCGCGACCAGTTCCTCATGGCTGCCCAGCTCGCTGATCCGGCCCCGTTCCACCACCGCGATCAGATCGGCGTCGTGCGCCGTGTGCAGCCGATGGGCGATCGCGATCACGGTACGGCCCTCAAGCACCCGGGAGAGCGAACGCTCCAGCTCCCGGGCCGCGCGCGGATCGAGCAGCGAGGTCGCCTCGTCCAGCACCAGGGTGTGCGGATCGGCGAGCACCAGCCGGGCCAGCGCGAGCTGCTGCGCCTGCGCCGGGGAGAGCGGCAGACCACCGGAGCCGACCTCGGTGCCGAGGCCGTCCGGGAGCGCCCGGGCCCAGCCGTCGGCGTCCACCGCGGCCAGCGCGTCCCACAGCTCCGCGTCCCCGGCGCCGTCCCGCGCGAGCAGCAGATTGTCCCGCAGCGTGCCCACGAAGACATGGTGTTCCTGGTTGACCAGCGCCACCTGGCGGCGCACCCGCTCGGCCGTCATCCGGGACAGCTCGGCGCCGCCGAGCGCGACCCGCCCGGCCCGGGGCGCGTAGATCCCCGCGAGCAGCCGCCCCAGGGTCGACTTGCCCGCGCCGGAGGGGCCGACGAGGGCGAGCCGGGTGCCCGGCGCCACCTCCAGGGAGATCCGGTGCAGGACGTCCACGCCCTCCCGGTAGCCGAAGCGCACCTCGTCGACCTCGATCGCGCGCCCCTCCGGCCGTACGGTGTCGTCGCCGTCGGCCGTCCCGATCTCCTGCACGCCCACCAGCCGGGCCAGGGACACCTGGGCGATCTGGAGCTCGTCGTACCAGCGCAGCACGATCCCCACCGGGTCCACCAGCATCTGTGCCAGCAGCGCCCCCGTGGTCAGCTCGCCGACGGTGAGCCTGCCCTCCAGCACCAGGACGCCGCCGAGCAGCAGCACGCCGAGCAGCACCGTGACATGGGTGAGGGAGATCACCGGGAAGAGCACCGAGCGGAGGAAGAGGGTGTAGCGCTCCCACCCCGCCCAGCGGCGCAGCCGCTGATCGGAGAGGGCGACCCGGCGGGCGGCCAGCCGGTGGGCCTCCACGGTCCGCCCGGCGTCGACGGTCTCGGCGAGCGCCCCGGCCACCGCCCCGTACCCGGCGGCCTGGGAGCGGTACGCGGCGGGCGCGCGGCGGAAGTACCAGCGGCAGGTGACGACCAGCAGCGGCACGGCGACCACCACGGCCAGGGCCAGCGGGGGAGAGGTCACCGCGATGCCGCCGACGAGCAGCGCCGCCCACACGGTTCCGATGGCGAGCTGGGGGACGGCCTCCCGCATCGAGTTGGCGAGCCGGTCCAGGTCGGTGGTCACCCGGGAGAGCAGATCCCCGGTCCCGGCCCGTTCCAGCACCCCCGGCGGCAGCGCGACCGAGCGGACGAGGAAGTCCTCGCGCAGATCCGCCAGCATCCGTTCGCCGAGGACGGCGGCGCGGAGCTGCATCACCCCGACGGCCACCGCCTGGACGAGGAGCGCGAGCGCGAACAGGGCCACGGTGCGCCCCAGCGGGAGGTCCCGGGCGCCGTCGTCGATCCGCTGCACCAGGGAGCCGAGCAGGTGCGGGCCCGCCATGGACGCGAGCACGGCGACGGCGTTGGCCCCGGTCAGGGCGGCGAACGCGAGCCGGTGCCGGGTCAGCAGCCCGCGGGCGTAGGCACGGACGGTCGCCCGTCCGGCCACGGGCAGCGTCGGGGCGTCCTCCTGGGCGGCCGGGTCGTGCTCGGGGGGCGCCACGCCGAAACGGCTCGGCGGGACGGTGGCGGCGCTGCTCATCGGCGCTCCTCGGTGGTCACGCAGGTCGTCGTCCACCCCGGGCCGCAGGGGGTCCCGTCCCCGCCGTCCGGGCCCCCGTCGCCGGGGTCGCGGGCGACGACGGAGCGGTAGCGCGGCTCGTCCCGCAGGAGTTCGCGGTGGGTGCCCGTGGCGACGACGGCGTCCCCGTCGACGAGGACCACCCGGTCGGCCGCCGTCAGCAGCAGCGGCGAGGAGGTGAACACCACGGTGGTGCGGTCCCGGCGCAGCCGGCCGAGCCCCTCGGCGATCCTGGCCTCGGTGTGCGCGTCGACGGCGGACGTGGGCTCGTCCAGGACGAGGACCGGGGGGTCGGCGACCAGGGAGCGGGCCAGGGCCAGCCGCTGGCGCTGGCCGCCGGAGAGGGAGCGTCCGCGCTCGGTGATCCGGGCGGCCATCGCGTCGCCGCCGTCGGCGGCGCGGCCCAGGGTGTCCAGGACGTCCCCGCACTGGGCGGCGCTCAGCGCGGCGGCGACGGGTATCCGCCCGGAGGAGGGCACGTCGAGCAGTTCGCGCAGGGTGCCGGAGAGCAGGACGGGTTCGGTGTCCTGGACGAGGACGGCGGCGCGGGCGCACTCCAGCGGGAGCGCGTCCAGCGGCACGCCGCCGAGCAGCACGGAGGGCCGGTCCCCGGTCCCGGCCCCGGCCCCGTCAACAGGGTGGCCGCCCAGCCGATCGGCCAGCTCACCGGCGGTGTCGGGATCGCCGCAGACCACGGCCGTGAGCCGGCCCCCGGGGGCGAGGACACCGGTGAGGGGGTCGTACAGATCGCCCCGGGGCGGCGTGGCGGGCTCCGGTCCTTCGGGGTCTTCCGGCCCGTCCCACGGGTCGGCCGCGGTCGCCGTCCCGGCCCCCGTGTCCGTGCGGCTCAGCGCCAGTACCCGCGCGGTGCGCCGGGCGGAGGGCCGGGCGTAGGCGTAGGCCAGGGCCAGTTCGGCGAAGCCGCGCAGGGGGTACTGCGTGAGGAGGACGGCGCTGTAGACGGTGACCAGCTCGCCGACCGCGATCCGGCCGTCGAGGGCGAGCGCGGCGCCCTGGCCGACCACGGCCAGCATCAGCAGCCCCGGCAGGATCACCTGCACCATGCCGATCAGGGCCCACACCCGGGCGCTGCGGACGGCGGCGGAGCGCACCTCCTGGGAGGCGGCGCGGTAGCGGGCGAGGAAGAGCCGCTCGCCGCCGATGCCGCGCAGCACGCGCAGCCCGGCGACCGTGTCGGAGGCGAGTTCGGTGGCGTAACCGGCCCGTTCGCGCTGGCGGTCGGCGCGCCGGGAGGCGGCGGGCAGCAGCGGCAGGGAGGCCAGGGCGATCACGGGCACGCCGACCGCGACCAGGGTCCCCAGCTCGGGCTGGTAGAGCACCAGACCGGTACAGACGGCGACGAGCGCGGTGGCGGCGGCGGTGAAGCGGGAGAGGACCTCGACGAACCAGCCCACCTTCTCGACGTCGGCCGAGGAGACGGCCATCACCTCGCCCGCCGCCACCCGGCGGGTGAGCACCGCGCCGAGTTCGGCGGTCTTCCGGGCGAGGAGCTGTTGGATACGGGTGGCGGCGGTGGTCCAGTTGGTGGTGGTCGCCCGGTGCAGCAGGGTCTCGCCGAGGGCGACGGCCGCGCCGAGGAGGAGGATCAGCCCGGCCGCGCGGGCGAGCCCGGAGCCGGAGCCGTCCGCGACGGCCTGGACGGCGAGGCCGACGCCCAACGGCAGCGCGGCGATGGAGAGTTGGTTGACCAGGCCCCACAGCAGCGCCTTGAGCTGGCCGCCGAGCTGGCGGCGGCCGAGCCAGAGCATGAAGCGGGTGCCTGAACGGATGTCCGGGTCGCCCGGGTCGGGATACGGAAGGTCGCGAAGGTGCATGACGTCCCTGTGCGGAAGGAGGGAAGCGCGAGAACGTCAAGATTCGCGGCTGGAGGAAGGTTTAGGCAATTCCGTCTCAGGGAAAAGACGTAGATCACGCCAGGCGGCATGAGAGATTCCGCCACCTCGGGCGGGGCCCCTGCGGGCCCGGTACCCGGGCCCGCAGGGGTTTTCTTACTCCGAAGGTTTGTCCGAATCCATACCTGCACGGGGCTTGCGCCATTCGCCCCGGGTGAAGTCGGGCACCGGCAGCGGCGCCCCCTGGGCCCGTAGCGAGGCGTGGCTCAGCGGTACCGGCGCGGTCCAGGTGGCGGCGTCGTACACGTCGAAGTCCGGGACCAGGCCCAGCCGCATCGACTGCATCAGCCGGAAGACCATGATGTAGTCCATGCCGCCGTGGCCGCCGGGCGGGTTGGCGTGCTCCTTCCACAGCCAGTGGTCCCACTGCGCGTAGCGGGAGAAGTCGCCCCAGCGGTGGTCGGTGTGGTCGGGCTCGACATAGATCCGCGCCGGGTAGTCCTCGAACACGCCCTTCGTACCGCCGAGGCTGTTGATCCGGCTGTAGGGGTGGGGCGTGGACACATCGTGCTCCAGCCGGATGATCCGCCCCTTCTCGGTACGGAGCATGCTCACCGTCCGGTCCGCCCCGATGTACGTCTCCTTCCAGCTCGGGTCGCCGGGCGGCATATGGGCCTCCCGGTACTCGGCCAGCCCCAGCGCCGGGGTGCCGAAGCTGGCGATCGACACCACCCGGTCGCCCCGGTTCACGTCCATGTAGTTGGCGACCGGCCCGAAGCCGTGGTTGGGGTAGAGGTCGCCGCGGAGCCGGGTGTGCCACAGCCGCCGCCACGGGCCCTCGTAGTAGTCCGGCGAGAACATCAGCTCGCGCAGATCGTGGTTGTACGCGCCCGCCCCGTGCAGCAGTTCGCCGAAGAGCCCGGCGTGCGCCATCCGCAGCACCCGCATCTCGTTCCGGCCGTAACAGCAGTTCTCCAACTGCATGCAGTGCCGCCGGGTGCGCTCCGAGAGGTCGACCAGCGCCCACAGCTCGTCCAGGCGCATCGCGACCGGGCACTCCACGCCGACGTGCTTGCCGTTCAGCATCGCCGCCCGTGCCTGGGCGAAATGCTGCTCCCAGGGGGTGGCCACATAGACGAAGTCCAGATCGCCCCGGGCGCACAGATTCTCGTAGTCGTCCTCGTCCTTGGTGTAGAGCGCGGGCGCGGGCTGCCCGGCGGCGACCACCTTGGCGGCGGCGCTCTCGGCCTTGGCCCGGACCGGGTCGCAGAGGGCGACCACCCGCACCCCGGGCTGGACGAGAAAGAGATCGATCATGCTGCCGCCCCGGTTGCCCAGGCCGATGATCCCGACCCGGACGGTGGAACGGCGCTGGAAGGGGACGCCCGCCATGGTGCGGCCCTTGCGGGGCGGGGCGGCGGCCGTGGCCTGGGCCTCCGTCGTCCCCGCGGGCGCCGCCGCGGCGGGCCCGGTCCCCAGGGCGCCGAGCGCGAGCGACGCACCGGCCACCCCGGTCGTGGTCCGCAGCACCGTACGGCGGCTCGGCGCCGGGGAGTCGCCACCGGGGCCGGGGCCGGGGCCGGCGGAGCGGCCGGGGGGACCGGACGGGTCGGAGCCGGGTGTCACTGCGTCGTTCATCGAGCCTCCCACGAGAGCAGCTGATGGTGTGCGCCTGCCGGTTGTCATGACCTCGTGGAACCCTGATCGTTGCGACACCTGGTGCGCAAGAGGCGTGTTTGGACTCTTGCGTACGAGTCTTTGGATTCTTGCACCGCGCCCCGGGGGCCGGTGACCCGCCGGGCCGGTGACTCGTCGGGCCGGGGACGCGGAAGGCCCCCGCCTCCCCGGACCCGTTCACCCCGGGGGAAGGCGAACGGTCCGTGGAGACGGGGGCGGTGGCGCGGAGCGGGCGGCTACAGAGAGGCCGGGGTCCGCTCACGCGTGTCCGTGTTCCCGTCGTTTCCGGTGTTCCCGGTGTTCCCGGCGGGGACGGCCGCCAGGACCGGCGCGGCCTCCTCCTTCCGCTCGGGGAAGACCGCCCGGTGCAGCCTGCGCAGCGGGGCGGGGGCCCACCAGTTGGCCGCGCCGAGCAGCGCCATCAGCGAGGGCACCAGCAGCGCCCGGACGATCGTCGCGTCGACCAGCACCGCGAACGCCGCGCCGAGCCCCAGCTCCTGGATGAACACCAGCCGCGAGGCCGCCAGCGCGCCCACCGGCACACAGAACAGCACCGCCGCCGAGGTCACGATGGAACCGGTGCGGGACAGCCCCTGCGCGACGGCCTCCCGCTCGCTCAGCCCCTGCGCGCGCGCCTCCTTGATCCGGCTGAGCAGGAACACGTTGTAGTCCGTCGACAGACCGAAGGCGAGCGCGAAGACCAGCAGCGGAGTGGTGGCCTCCAGACCGCTCTGCGCGCTGAAACCGAGGTTGCCGTCCTGGAAGACCCAGACCAGGAAGCCGAACGCGGCACCCGTGGAGAGCGTGTTCATCACCAGCGCCATCAGCGGCAGCACGATCGCGCCGGAGAACGCGAACAGCAGCAGCAGGGTGACACCGGCCAGGATGGCCGCCGCGAGCGGCAGCTTGTCGCCGATGCTCTCCTCCTGCGCCAGATAGTCCGCCGTCGTCCCGGTGAAGTTCGCGGTGTACGGGGCGGTCAGCTCCCGCACCTTCTCCACGGCGTCCTGCGCGGGGTCGTCCAGCGGGTTGCCCGCGGGAACGGCGTCGATCTCCCAGTGCCGCCCGTCCAGTTCGAACGGCGCGCCCACGGACTCGATGCCGGGCACGTCCTCGATCTTCCGCGCGTAGTCGGCCAGCCGGGCGGCGTCCGGCGTGCCGTCGGTGGTGAGCACGATCTGGAGCGGCGCGGTCCCGGGGTCCTCGAAGTCCCTGGCCAGATCGGCGGCCACCCGGCCCGCGCTGGTCTCCTGCGGCAGCAGGGACGGGTCGACACCGGTGAAGCGCACCCCGGCCAGCGGGGAGGCGATGAGCAGCAGCACACCCGTCGCGATCACCGCGAACAGGCCGGGACGGCGCATCACCCCGGAGGCCATCCGGCGCCAGCGGCCCTCGGTCGCCGCCGAGGTGCCCGTGGCGCGCTGCCAGCGCCGCGGCGCCAGCGCGTTGATTTTATTCCCCAGCACCGCCAGCAGGGCGGGCAGCCCCACCAGGGCGAACAGCGCCGCGGAGAGCACGGTGATCACACCGGCGATGCCCATGGAACGCAGATACGGATGCGGGAACGCGGTCAGCGCCGCCAGCGCGGCGGCCACCGTGAGCGCGCTGAACAGCACCGTACGGCCCGCCGTCGCGACCGTCTGGCGCACCGCCTCACCCCGGCCGCGGCCCGCCGCGACCTCCTCCCGGAACCGGGAGACGATCAGCAGCCCGAAGTCGATGGAGAGCCCCAGCCCCAGCGCGAACGCCAGGCTCATCGCCCCCGCGGACACCGTCATGAACTCGGTGGTCAGCCGCAGCCCCGCCATCGTCAGCAGCAGCGAGACGATGCCGCCGATCAGCGGCACGAACGCCGCCACCAGCCCCCGGAAGACCAGGAACAGCACCACCAGGACGATCGGGAACGCGATCATCTCCGCGTTGCTGACGTCCTCGTCGGAGATCTGCGCGACCTGCACATGCCCCGGCGTCGAGCCACCGAGCGAGGTGCTCTCCCGCAGCAGCGGGCTGTCCTCGATCGCCTTCTGCAACGCCTCCTCGGCGTCGGTGGCCTGCTTGTCGGAGATGCTGGTCACGGCGCCGACCACGATGGTGCTGCGGCCGTCGCGGGAGACCAGCGCGGCCCCGGCCTCCGGCGAGGAGGCGTCGACGACCTGCTTGACCTCGGGGCGCGAGCGCAGCAGATCCCGGGCCGCCGCGACCTCGTCCGGGACGGCCTCGCCCGCAGTGACCTTCTCATCGGTGCGCACCAGCAGCACATAGCCCTGCTGGGAGTCGATCCCGGTGGCACGGGAGATGGTCTCCCGCGCGGCGACATTGCCGCCCGCCGGATCGTCGTAGTCGGAGAGTCCGTTGGTGAGCTTCCCCGACACACTCCCGCCGTAGGCCGTGGCCAGCACGGTGACCACGAGCGCCAGTAACAGGACGGCGATTCGTCGGCGGTGGAGGGCCGAGCCCAGAGCGGAGAACATGGCTTCCTTCCTTCCACCGGGCCCGCCGCCGGGCGGCGGACACGAGGAGGGTGAGGGCGGTAGGGGCGCGTGCGGGCCCGCGTCCGTGCCCCGCCACAGGGGCATCCGTGCCCGTCGTCGGGCAGCGCGCGTACGGGCCGCGTGGCCTTCATGGTCGGCCCGCGCGCTGAAGCCCCGCTGGAGGGAGCGTGGGGCCGCCGGGCGTGATCCCCGCGGCCAAAGCCCCGCTTGAGCCGGATCCCCGGACCCTGCCCGCCGCGCCCGGCCGCCGGTAGCGTCGGGGCACACCCCGTCACCCGCGCCCTTCAGGAGCACCCATGCGCCGGATCTCGTCCACCGTGCACATCGACGCGGACCCCGCGGAGGTCTGGTCCCACCTCGCCGCCTTCGACCGGTACCACGAGTGGAACCCCTTCCTCGTTCACGGCGACGGCGAGGCCGTCCCCGGCGCCCGCGTCGAGCTGCGGATGCGCCCTCCCTCCGGCAGGACCCCCTCCGGCAGGACTCCTTCCGACCGGGCCCCCTCCGGCCGGAACGTCCGGGAGACCTCCTTCCGCGTCCGGGTGCTGGACAGCGACCCCGGACGGCTGCTCCGCTGGCGCGGACGGCTCCTCCTGCCCGGGATCTTCGACGGGGTGCACACCTTTGAACTCCACCCGGAGCACGGCGGCACCCGGGTCGAGCAGTACGAGGTCTTCAGCGGCGCCCTCGTCCCGTTCACCGGCACGCTGCTCCAGGGGACCCGGGCCGGGTTCACCGCGCTCACCGACGCCCTGAAGACACGGGCGGAGAGCACCCGTCTGCCCCGGTGACCAGCGCCGCACCCGTCCACCGGGCCGCCCGCCGCCTGCAAGGGCAGCTTTAGGCCGGGGCCGGACGATCGACCGACCGTGACTCCGCTGGAGAGGCAGCAAACGATGACAGCAGAGCTGACCGCACAGGTTTGCGTGGTCGGAGGAGGGCCTGCCGGGCTCACGCTCGCCCTGGAGCTGGCCAAACGCTCCGTGTCGGTGGTGGTCCTGGAGCAGAGCGGGCACTTCAACCGGTCGTTCCGCGGCGAGTCGGTCTCCCCCGACTCGGTGTGGCTCCTGGACCGGCTCGGTCTCCTCGACCGGCTGGAGGGCGAGTACGCCCAGATGCACCGGATGGAGATCGTCGACGCCGGTCGCACGGTGCTGCGCACCGACTTCTCCGACTTCGACTATCCGCAGCCCTACCCGGTGGAACTGCCGCAGCCCGCGCTGCTCTCCGCGCTCGCCGCCGCGGCGGGGGAGTACCCCGGCTTCACCCTGCGCCAGGGCGCGACGGCGATCGGCCTGCTGCGGGAGGGCGGCGAGAACGGCCCCGTGACCGGGGTGCGCGCCCGCACCCCCGAGGGCGAGCTGACCGTGCGCGCCGAGCTGACCGTCGCCGCCGACGGGCGCTTCAGCAAGATCCGTGAGATGTCCGGACTCCCCTACGAGAAACTGCCGCTGGACCGCGACGTCATCTGGCTGCGGCTGCCGTTCCCGCCCGAGTGGGACTTCAACACCTACCGCATCCGCATCCGGGGCGGCGAGCACGGCCTCTTCATCCCCACCCACCCCGACAGCGTCCGGGTGGGCCTCAACATCCCCAAGGGCGGGCTGCGCGATCTGCGCGCCCAGGGCCTGACCGCCCTCCACCAGCGGCTCGACCGGCTGGCGCCCGAGCTGTCCGACTCCGTGCGCACCGTCGTGGACAGTTGGTCCGAGACCTCCATGCTGGACATCTTCACCACCGTCGTGCCCCGGTGGTCCCGGCCCGGCCTGGTGCTGATGGGCGACGCCGCCCACACCCTCACCCCGATCCTCGGACAGGGCGTCAACCACGCCATCATCGACGCGGTCACCCTCGCCCCCCTCGTCGGCGACGCGCTCGCCGCGGGCGGCGGGGAGCGGCTGCTCGGCGCGGGCGAGGAGTTCCAGCGGGTCCGCGAGGGCGCGGTGCGCCTCTCCCGCGCCCTCCAGCTCCGCCAGGAGCGGCTGTTCGCCCTCGACGGCCCGGCCGGCGGGGCCTTCCGCCGCTCCCTGTACCGGGTCGTCGGCAGCAGCCACGCGCTCCAGCGGCGGGTGCTGGCCCGTGCCTACTTCCAGGTCCAGCGGCCCGGTCCGATCGTCGCGCGGAAGGTGTCCGCCCGGCCGGTCTCCCGCGCCTGACCTCCCGTACCCCCACAGACCGCTGCCCGGGTCCCCCTCCAGGGACCCGGGCAGCGGTCTGTCGCGGCGCCGTACCGGCCGTGGGCCGGACGGCGGCTACCAGGTGACGGGCAGCCGGCTGAGCGCGTGCACCATCATCCCGCTCGTCATCCGCAGATTCCGCACCTCGTCCGCGAGCGCGAGCCCCGGGAACCGGCGGAACAGCGAGGAGAGGGCTATCTGGAGCTCCGCGCGGGCCAGCGCCGCACCCAGGCAGAAGTGCGGGCCATGGCCGAACGCGAGATGCGCGGAGGCCGTCGGACGCGACGGGTCGAAGACCCCCGGGTCGGCGCCGAAGCGCGCGGAGTCCTGGTTGGCGGAGCAGACCGCGGCGATCACCCCGCTGCCCTGGGGGATGACGGAGTCCGCCACCTCCACGTCCTCCAGCGTGACCCGGAACGGGCCGCCGTCGCCGATGGGGTTGATCCGCAGCAGCTCCTCGACCACCTTGTCGATCGAGCCGGGGTCCGCCTTCAGCGCCGCCAGGTGCTCGGGGTGGCGCAGCAGCGTCAGCGCACAGGTGCCGATCATGCTGACGGTCGTCTCGTGGCCCGCCACCAGCAGGGTGATCCCCATGGTGATCAGCTCGATCTCGCTGAGCCGGCCGCCGTCCTCGTCGTGCACCTGGACCAGCGCGCCCATCAGGTCGTCGGTGGGCTCCGCGCGTTTGCGCTGCACCAGCTCCCCGAGGTACTGCACCATCGACATCCGCTGCTCCATCACCTCCTCGGGGGTGTGCGAGGTGAGCGAGACGAAGGCGTCGGACCAGCCGCGGAAGCGGTCCCGGTCCTCGAAGGGCACGCCCAGCAGCTCGCAGATGACCATGACGGGGAGCGGGAAGGCGAAGGCCGGGTTGAGGTCCACCGGCGGGGACAGCTTCTCCATGCCGTCCAGCAGTTCATCGGTCATCTCCTGGATGCGCGGCCGGAGGTTCTGCACCCGGCGGGCGGTGAACTCGCGCGAGACCAGCCTGCGCAGCCGGGTGTGCTCCGGCGGGTCCATGGTGAAGAGGCTGCCGCCCATCGGCGGGGCCGCGGTCAGCCGGGGAGCGCCCTCCGCCAGCATCGCCGCCCGGCTGAAGCGCGGATCGGCCAGGACGGTACGGACGTCGTCGTATCGGCTGACCACATAGCCGTCGTCCCCGCTGGGCAGCCGGACCTTGGCGACGGGGCACTCGCCGCGCAGCCGGTCGTAGACGGGTGGCACCTGCACCGCGGAGGGACGGGGGAAGGGGTACTGGAGTTCGGCTGCCGCGTCGGTGGCGGTCGCGGTCTCGGACGAGGCGGTGTCCATCGTATGGCCTCCCGGTACAGGGGATTTCGGTGGGACGGGGTACGTTCCGCCGAGCGTCCCAGGACCGGCTAGCGCAGGGGTGAAGCAGCGGTGGAGAGCGCCCGTGCCCCGCACCGGGGCGCACACGGACAGGCCCGCCGCCCCCGGACCGGGGCGGCGGGCCTGCGGGTACCGCTGTACGGGGCGCGGCTCAGCGCTGCCAGCCCTCCCGTGTCCGCAGTCCGAAGCCCGCGGCGCGGCCGAGCGCGATGGTGGTCAGCCAGGCCATCCCGAAGGTGAAGGGGGCCGCGATGTCCTCGGGTTTGTCCCCCAGGAAGGAGAAGACGACCATGACGGCGAACGGGATCGGGGCGCGGTTGAGCAGATTGTGCAGCGGCACGGCCGCCGCCGGGAGCTGACCGGGCCCGTGCTCCCCGGCCCGCCCCAGCAGCCGGGGCAGCAGCGGCAGCGCGGCCCCCACGAGGGCGGACGGGATCACCCAGCCCTGGTGCTTCAGCACCTCGAAGATGTCCCAGGCCAGCAGGAGGGCGCCGAGCGTGCCCCAGGCGAAACGCACCCCCGGGGAGGCCGAACTCCGGACGGCGCCACTCTCTTCGGTCATCACCATGTATCTCTTCCCCTCGCGGTCGGGGCGCCACGCCCCGGGCCCGCCGCCCGGACCGCGGAACCCGGGCGGTCACCCGTCGACCAGTGGAGTATCCGGCACCGCGCTGGAGCGCCGCTGGAGCGTCCGCCCGGCGCACCGGACCGGCCGCCGGGGCATTGGCCGCCGCCGGGGCCGGTACGGGGCCCGGGACATGGGGGAGCCGTACGGCCGTCCCGGGCCCCGGCGGGTCACCCCGCCGTACCGGAGGTCTCCCACTCCGGCACATCCAGGATCTCCAGCACCGCGCAGGTGCAGCTGAAGCCCGAGCCGCCGCCGACCAGCAGCACCCGCTCGCCCCGGCCCACCGCCCGCCGCTCCAGCAGATCGTTGAGCGCGGCGAACTGGTCCCCGGCGCCCAGATGTCCGACCCGGCGGGCGAACTCCCAGGTGGAGCGCTCCACGGGCAGCCCGAGCAGCTGCGGGAGCTGCCAGGCGAGCCGGCTGCGGCCACTGGCCAGGGCCACCACCCGGGCGATGGACTCCCGGTCGGTGCCCGCGTCGGCGAGGACCGTGTCCACCACGGACCGCACCACGGCGCCGACCCGCTCGGTGGCCTCCCGGACACTGCCCCGGGCGCGGACGTAGTGCCCGACCCGGCCCAGCAGATCGAGCGGCTCCGCCGTCGGCAGCGGCTGGAACCCCGGTCCGCGCACCACCGCCTCCAGCGCGTTGTCCGAACCGCTCGCCGTCGCCAGCAGCCGGGCCACACCGCCCGTGCCGGACAGCAGCACCGCCGTACCGCCGTCGCCGTAGACGAAGCCGGGCTCGCTCGACCACCGCTCGACCAGCGGGGCACCGAACCGGTCCGCCGTGGTGACCATGGCCGCCCGGGTGCCGCCCGCGATCTGACGCGCCGCCACCTCCAGCGCGCCCAGCCCGCCGTTGCACTCCTGCTCCAGACCGAACGCGGTCGTGGCCCGGCTCAGCGCGTGGCCCGCCACATAGGACGCCGACGGCCACATCGGCACCCCCTGGAACCAGATGGAGCTGTGGATCAGCAGCCCCACGTCCGCGGCGTCCAGACCCGAGCGCTTCAGCGCGGCGGTGGCCGCGTGGACGGCCATGTCGGGCGGGGACACCGACGCGTCGGCGACCGAGACGGACTCGATCGCGTCGGCCTCCCACTGCTCCCGGTCGTACGCCCCCGACTCCACGGCCGCGCTCGCGTACTCGGGCTCGCCGAGCCACACCCCGGTCCCCGCGACGAACACGTTCTCCCAGCGCATGGGTCTCCTCCTCTCCTTCGCCCGGCCCGCCGGGCCGGTCCGTTGCTCAGGCGGGGCCGACGGCCTGTTCGCGCAGCGCCGACACCACGCGCCACAGCGAGGCGGGGGTGGCGAACGTGGCCGCCACCAGCTCGGAGTCCGGGATCGCGATCCCGTACGCCGACTCCACCCGCACCAGCACCTCGACCATCGCCAGCGAGTCGAGCCCGGCGGCCTTGAGACTGGTCTGAGAGGTCAGCGGACCCTTGGCCCGCAGCCGCGGCAGCACCTCGTGCAGCAGCGCCTCGTACTCCTCGTCCCACGGCGGGGTCGCGGCGGTGTCGGCGCCCGCCTCGGCGGTGATCTCGGTCATGGCGGTGAACTCCTCCGTACGGTGTACCGGTGCGGGTTGGATGTGCTGGCGCCGCAGCGCGAGCCGGGTCGCGGAGACGGTCTCGCCCCCGTCCACGAGGACTTCGGCGGGGGCCGGGTGGCCGAGGAAGCCCAGCAGGCTGGCCGAGAGTCCGTACGCCCCCACGTTGGGGAAGACGAGCAGATCGCCCGCCGCCACCCCGGGCAGCTCGGCCGCGCGCGCCAGGATGTCCGCCGGGGTGCACAGCGGACCGGCCAGGGTCACCGTGCCCGGTTCCCCGTCCGTCTCCCCGTCCGTCTTCCCGTCCGTCTCCGCGGCCCCCGCGCCCTGGTCGGGAAGCACCGGCGGAACGAGCGGCTGCGCGGAGAGCGGCAGCAGCCGCCCCAGGCCCGAGAGGCCGCCCAGATGGTTGATCCCGGAGTCCAGGACCGCGTAGTCGCTGCCCCGGCTGTGCTTGACGTCGGTGACGGTGACCACCAGTCGTCCGCTGTCGCCCACCAGATAGCGGCCGGACTCGAACGCGACCACCGGCTCACCGTCCCGCCAGCCCGGCAGATGCTCGTCCAGCACGGTGCTCAGCGCGGTCCGCAGCCCCCGGTAGACGGGCCGCTCGCCCGGTGTCGCGTACGGGGCCGAGAAGCCCCCGCCCAGGTCCAGCAGGTGCAGCGGGATGCCCAGCTCCTCCCGGAGCTGCGCCGCCGTGCGCACGCTCTGTGCCAGCTCGGCCAGGAGACCCGCCTCGTCACGGGCGTTGGTGAGCGGGAAGAAGTGCATCCCGACGATCCGGGTGCCCTGCACCAGCAGCCGCGCCCGCTGCTCCGTCAGCCCGTCGAGGTCGAAGCCGAACTGCGAGGGCCCGCCGGTCATCCGCAGCCCCGCCTGGCCCGGTGCCCCCGCCGCGTTGATCCGCAGCACACAGTCGGCGGTGACGCCCTGCGCCGCCGCCGCGGCCCCGATGCGCTCCAGATCGCCGAAGGACTCGGCGGAGAAGGTCCGCATCCCCGCCGCGACGGCCTCGTCCAGTTCGGCCCGTACCTTGCCGGGGCCCGAGTACATCAGCTCGGCCGCCGGGTGGCCCGCCTCCAGGGCGGCGGCCAGCTCCCCGCGCGAGGTGACCTCGGCGCGGGCGCCGCCCCGGCGCAGCTCGGCGACGAGCCCCGGGTGCGGATTGGCCTTGAGCGAGTAGTAGATCCGGCTGGGCTGGGGCAGCGCCGCCCGCAGATCCTCCAGGGCGGCCCGTACCCGCGCCAGGTCGTAGATGTACAGCGGACTGCCGTACCGCTCGACCAGCAGCCGTTCGGCCGCGGTCCTCTCAGTCGTCATCGGTTCCCTCCACCAGCCGCCTGCGCAGCTCCTTGCGGTCCGTCTTGCCGTTGGGGGTGAGCGGGAGCGCGTCCAGCACCCGGCAGTCGTCCGGGACCTTGGCCGCCTCAAGGCGCTCGCCCAGCCGGGCCAGCACCTGTTCGGCGCCGAGCGGACCGGTGACGAACAGGACCATGTCCCGGTCCTCCTCGGGCACCAGCAGCGCCGCCTCGCGCACCCCGTCGATGTCCAGCGCCGCCGCCTCGATCTCGACGCTGCTCATCCGGGAGCCGCGCCGCTTGAACAGATCGTCCCGGCGGCCCTGGAAGTGCACATGGCCGTCCTCGTCCAGCCAGCCGTAGTCCCCGGTGTGCAGGGTGACCGCACCCGACCCGGGATCGTGCCGGAAGCGCAGCGCCGTCTGCTCCGGCGCCCGCCAGTACCCCGCCATCACATGCGGGCCGCGGACGCAGAGTTCGCCGATCTCGCGGGGCGGCACCGGCCGTCCGTCGTCGTCCAGCGCCAGCACCTCGGTGCCGTCCAGCGCCGTGCCGACCGAGCCGGGGCGGGCCAGGTCGCCGTCGGGCTCCAGGATGGTGATCCGTTTGCACTCGGTCGTGCCGTACATGGGGGCGACCGCCGCTCCCGGGAACGCCTCCCGCAGCGAGGCGATCAGCGGGGCGTTGAGCGCGGCCCCGGTGTTGGTGAACAGCCGGACGCGGGTGGGCCTCGGGTCCCGGCCGCCGAGCCGCACCAGCAGTTCGCCCAGGGACGGCACCAGCGGCACCACGGTCGCGCCGTGGTCGCGGGCGAAGCCGAGGAGGCGGGCGTGGTCGGCGGGGCCCGACAGCAGCAGCTCGGCCCCGGCCAGCGCGGACAGCAGGATCTGGAAGAGGCCGTAGTCGAAGGAGAGCGGCACCGCCGTGAGGACGACGTCCTCGGGGGTGTAGCCGAGCCGGGCGGCGATGGCGCGCGCCGCGAACGTCACCGGGGCGTGCGGACAGGCCACCGCCTTCGGCGCCGAGGTGCTGCCCGAGGTGTAGATCAGCAGCGCCAGCCGGTCGGCGGGGACGTCCCGCTCGACCCGGGCGTCCGGCGCCTCGGCCGGTCCGCTCAGATCCAGCTCGCCGACCGTGGTGACGGGCACCCCGGCGGGCCAGTGCAGCCCGTCGGCGACGGAGCGCTCCGCGTCCTCCGCGACGATCAGGGAGGGCTCGGAGTCCGCGAGCACGGCCCGGAGGTGGAACGCCTTCATCCCCGGGTTGATCGGCACCAGCACGGCCCCGCGCCGCCAGGTCCCGTACAGCAGCGCGGTGAACTCCCGCACACTGCCCACCCGGGCCAGCACCCGGTCGCCGGGCTGGATGCCGTATCCGTCGAGGACCCGGGCGAACGAGTCGGCGGCGGCGTCGAGATCGGCGTACGTCCATACGCCGTAGCGGTCCCGCACGGCCGGGGCGTCGGGGCCCTTGGCGACGGCGGCGGTCAGGAACGCCTCGGCGGCGTTCTCGACCCGCGGGGCCCCGGGGGTGCCGACGGCGTCGTCGATCAGAGCCGTCGCGGGCCAGGTGTCGGACGTGGGAGCGGTCATGACGCTGCCTCCGGGCTCGGTCCGCCGCCGGCCGGTGCGGCCCAGCCGGGTGCGGCGGTGATCTCCAGTACGGCGCAGCTCGCGGCGCCGGGGCCGGCGGAGAGCATCAGCACCCGGTCACTCGGTGCGAGCCTGCCCCGCTCGGCGAGGTCGTTGAGGGCGGCGAACTGGTCGCCCGCGCCCAGGTGTCCGGCGTGGCTGCCGAACTCCCAGGTGGTGCGCTCGCCCGGCACTCCGAGGAGCTGTTCGGCCTGCCGCTCCATCTTGTTCCGGCCACCGGTCGGGAGCACCGCCCACGCGAGGTCCGACGCCTGGGTGTCCGCCTCGGCGAGCGCCGTGTCGACGGCGCCCTTGACCATGGCGATCAGCCGGTCGGTGGCCTCGCGGACATGGCCGCCCCGGGTGCGCAGATAGTGCCCGAACCGGGCCGCGTGGTCATAGGGTTCGGCGGTGGGCAGCGGGGTGAGTCCGGCGCCCCGGGCGAGGGCCTCCATCCGGTTGTCGGCGCGGGTGACGGTCGACAGCACCCGGGCGAAGCCGCCCCGGTTGGACAGCACCAGCGCGGTGCCGCCGTCGCCGTAGACCAGACCGGCCTCGGCGCTCCAGCGGTTGATCAGCGGCTCGGCGAAGCGGTCGGCGGTGGTGAGCACCGCGGCGGCCGGGCCGGGCTCGGCGCCGAGCCGCAGCGCCGCCTGCTCCAGCGAGGCGACGGCCGCGTTGCACTCCTGCTTGACCTCGAAGGCGGGCACGGACCAGTGGACGGCGTGGTCGGCGACGTACGAGGCCACCGGCCACATGGTCTGCCCCTGGAACCAGACGTAGTGGTGCAGCAGCAGCCGCACGTCCCCGGGGTCGACTCCGGACCGCTTGAGGGCGGTGGTGGCCGCGTGGACGGCCATGTCGGGCGGTGCGACGTCGTCCCCGGCCACCCGGACCGACAGCAGGCCGTCGGCCTCCCACTGCTCCGGGTCGTACTCACCCGCCTCCACGGCGGCGCGGGCGGGATACGGTTCGGGGAGCCAGGCACCCGTTCCCGCCACGTAAACGCTTTCCCAGCGCATGGTTCTCCCATCGTCGGTGGGCCGGTCCGCGGTGGCCGCCGCACGCCGGGGCGTGCGGCGGCTCCCCGGAATCCGCCCTCGCGTGGATGCTCCGCCCACCTGCTTTGGCCTGGCTAAAAGACGAGGTGACCGCAGGACGGCGGGACGGCACCCGGGGTCGGCGGGCATGGCGAAGGCCCCGGACCGGGTGGTGGTCCGGGGCCGGGGCGCACCGGGGCGGCTCACGGCGCCGCGGCCCCCGTGGCGGTCCGCCCACCGGTCGGCGGCCCATCGGTCGGCGGCGTCCCGGCCGGCGGCGTCCCGGCCGGCGGGTCGGGGGCCGGGCCCGGCGGGCCCTCCTGGGCGCTCGGGAGCGGTGTCCCGGAGTCCGCCGCGCGCCCCGCCGCACGGGCGGCGACCAGCACCGCCAGCACCAGGACCATCGGCACCGCCATCGCCACCCGGTAGGAGACCCCCGCGCCGACCGCGCCGATCAGCGGCGGCCCGATCAGGAACCCCACATAGTTGAAGAGGTTCACCCGCGCGATGGCCGAATCCTGTGCCCCGGGCAGGGTCCGCGCGCCCAGCGAGAAGAGCTGAGGGATCATCACGGAGAGCCCGGCGCCCAGGACACCGAAGCCGAGCACACCGGCCCAGGGCCCCGGCGCCACCGCGACCACCGCGAAGCCCGCCGCCGAGAGCAGCGCTCCCGCCCGGAGCACCGCCGCCGCGCCGAAGCGGCGCACCCACCCGTCGCCCAGGCCGCGTCCCACCAGCGTCGCGACCATGTAGAGGGTGTACGGGACGGTCGCCGTCGCCTCGGAGCTGTGCAGCGTGTCCTCAAGGAACTTGGCGCTCCAGTTGGTGGCGGTCGAATCGGCGACGACCGCCACGGTCATGATCAGACAGAGCGGCAGCAGCGGTTTCCAGGGCACGCCCCGCTCCTTCGCGGACCGCCCCGTTCCGCTCCCGGCGGACTTCCGTGCCGCACCGGCCGTGCCGGCAGCGTCGGCCGTGCCTGTCGCACCGGCCGTGCCGCCCGGCTGTCCAACGCCCCGGCTCAGCCGTGGACCGACCCCGGCGGCGAGCGGCATCAGCACCAGCGCCGCCGTCGTGTAGAGCACCCCCAGCGGGACGTCCCAGTGCGCCCCGGCCCAGGCCAGCACCGAGCCCACGATGCCACCGAGGCTGGCGGCGCCGTGGAAGCGCAGGATGACGCTGCGGCCGTAGGAACGCTCGATCGCCACCGCCGTCATGTTCAGCGTGGCCTCCATCGCCCCGGTCAGCAGCCCGAACACCGCGAGCGCCAGGGCGAGCTGCCAGACCTCGTCCCCCGCCCCCGCCGTGATCAGCGTCAGACAGAGCACCGGCTGCACCGTACGGACCACGGTCGTGGCGGGCAGCGCGCGCACCACGCGCACGGCGGCCAGACTGCCGGCCCCCGCGAGCAGCGGAACCGCGGCCAGGAAGGCCGGGAGCGCGGCGTCGCTGAGGCCGTAACGGTCCTGGATCGCGGGGATTCGGGTCACCAGCAGCGCGAAGAACGCGCCGTGGACGAGGAAGATCAGCAGCAGTGCCGAGCGGGCCTGCCTCAGCCGTGCCGGGACCTCCATGGCACACCCCCTTCGGTCGGTCGCCGTCTCGGCCGAGCACGGCCCCGGCACCGTAGGGAGCGGCGCTGAAGTCCCGCTAGAGCGCCCGGTGGGCGGGGCCGCGGTCGGCAGCGCCCGGGACCTGGCGCAAGGCGCCCTACAGGGCGGCCCGGGAGGGTGGGACGGCCCGGCCCGTCCCGTTCCGCTCCGGGGGGACCCGCCGGGGCCGCCGCTCCCGCTCCGACGAAAGGCCCCCCATGCAGAGCACCGGTACACGGCACGGCACCGGTACGGACGGACCCGCGGCCGGGCATCCGCGCCGCTGGTGGATCCTCGGCGTGCTCTCCGTCGCGCTGTTCTCGATCGTGCTCAACAACGGCCTGCTCAACGTGGCGATCCCCGGGATGATGCGCGGCCTCGACGCCGACATCGGCGAACTCCAGTTCATCGTGGACGGCTACGCCCTGGTGCTCGCCGGGGCGCTGCTCACCGCCGGGACCCTCTCCGACCGGTACGGGCACAAACGTGCCACGCTGCTGGGCGCCGCCGTCTTCGGCGCGGGCTCCGTGGTGGGGGCCGTCGCCGACAGCACCGGACAACTGGTCTGCGCCCGTGCCCTGATGGGCCTCGGCGCCGCCTTCATCATGCCGGGGACCCTCGCCGTGCTGGTGCATGTCTTCCCCGCCGGGGAACGGGCCCGCGCGATCGGGCTCTGGAGCGGGGCGTCCGCGCTGGGTGTCGCCGCCGGGCCCGTCATCGGCGGCTTCCTCGTCGCCCACTTCTGGTGGGGGTCGGTCTTCGTGGTGAACCTGGTGCCCGTGGCCGTGGTCCTGATCGCGGGGGCGCTGCTGCTGCCGGAGTCCGCCGCGGCCGAACCGCGCCGCCCCGACCCGGTCGGCGCGCTGCTCGGCACCGTCGCCATGGTCGCGCTGGTCTTCGCCGTCATCCGGGTCTCGAAGGACGGCTGGACGGCGGCCGGGCCGCTGACCGGGTTCACGCTCGCCGCCGTCGCCGGGACCGCGTTCGTCCTGTGGGAGCGCGCGCACCCCAGCCCGATGATCGACTTCGAACTGCTGCGCAGAGCCCCGTTCATCGGCGCGAGCGTCAGCATCCTGCTGCTGATGTTCGGCCTGGCGGGCACGTTGTTCGTGCTCACCCAGCGGCTCCAGTTCGTCCTCGGGTACGGGGCCCTCACGGCCGGGCTCGCCGTGATGCCGGTCGCGTTCGCGGTCCTGCTCGGGACGCTGGCCACGCCCGCGCTGGTCCGCCGGGCCGGGCCGGGCGGCTGTGTCGCCGCGGGGCTCGGGACCGGCGCCGCGGGCATCCTCGTCGTCGCCCACGTCGGCGGCGGCTACCCGGCCGTGCTCGGCGGGCTGCTGCTCGCGGGCGCCGGTATGGGGCTCGCCATCGGCCCCACGACCGACGTGGTGATGTCGCTGGTGCCGCCCGAGCGCTCCGGGGCCACCGGCTCGCTCGACATGACCATGCAGGAGCTGGGGAACGCGCTGGGTGTCGCCGTCGTCGGCAGCGTGCTCGCCCACGACTACGCCGCCGCGGCGGACTCCGCGGCGCTCCCCGACGCGGCGGGCACCACCCTCGACACCGCGCTCCGGTTCGCCGAGAGCACCGGCGGCCCGGCGGGCGCGGCGGTGGCCGATGCCGCGCGGGACGCCTTCGACGGCGCCGCCGCCGCCGGGCTCACCGTGGGCGCGGCGGGCGCGGCGCTCGGAGTCCTCGTCGCCGCCGTCCTGCTCCCCGGCCGCGACCGCACACCACCCTCCCCGCCCTCCGCTCCCCGGGCCCCGACACGCCCCCTGGCGGAGACCCCCGCCCCCTGACCCACCCTCGATGACCCGCGCCCGCGCCGCCCCTCAACGCCACACCGCGCGGACGCGGCGACGGCCCGCAGGGGTCCGGGCTGGGCCGCGTGGGCCGGTGGCGGGGCCGGGTGCCCTGTCTCCCACGTCCCGGCACGCCCCTGGGGGAACGCCCCGCCGTGGGGACGGGCGGTGGACCACTCCGAGGCGGTCCGTCGGCTCCGCACGGGCCGTCCGCTGTCCGCTGTCCGCCCCCGTTCGCGTGGGCCGGGCGGCGGAGTGCCGTGCTGTGCCCCTCCGCGTCACACCCCCCTGTTTCCGGCGCCGTGGAACGCCCCCTGTGGGGGAAGCTCCTGCTCGATGGCCCGTGCCCCGTGCTGTGCGCCTCCGGACGAGCCGCCGGGTACGGCCCGCCGGGGTCCGGCTGCGGTTGCGTGGGCGAAGCGACGGCCCGCCGCAGTCTGGCCCCGGCCACGGGGCCGGGTGCCCCGTTCCGCGCGTCCAGTGACGCTTCCTGGCGGGGACCCCCGCCCGCGTGCCGCGCCTTCGTGGAGGCGGGCGCGGGAGCAGCCCGAGGCGGTCCGTCGGCTCCGTACCGGCCCGCCCGCCGTCCGCCCCGTCCGCCCCGTTCGCGCGGGCCGGTGGCGGGGCCGGGTGCCCTGTCTCCCACGTCCCGGAACGCCCCCGCCGCGCGGGCCCGTCCGCCGTGCGCCCGGCCCCGGCGGCGGAGCCCCGTGCCTCGGACGCCGCGTCCTGTGGTGTGCGCCGCCGCGCGGTCCGTGCCGAAGGAGATCGGCTCTCCGTACGCGTACGGGGCCGCGCGGCCCCACCCCGGTGGGTTCGTTCCCGCCCGTGTGCGTCGACGCGATGGGGCGCCGTGTGGGCGCATGCCGTACGCGGCGGTGGCGGGTTTTCGCCCCCTCGCTCATCGCCGCGCCCGATGAACGCCCAAAGGGGGCGCTTCGCTCCGGTACCGCCTCCCCGGCCGCCGCCCCGGTACGGTCCTCGCGCGCGGGAAGGGGGCGGGTGGGGGAGTCCGTTCAGGGGGCCGACCCGGTGCCCCGGTGGGGCGGCCGGTGTACGCGTGTACCGGTCCGTGCCGGTACTCCGCGACCGCGCATCGCTCTCGGGCGGTCCGGTACTGGACCGCCCGAGACATCCGATGACCGACGGGGCCTCGGTACCCGGTGCGTCCGGCGGCCGTTCATCGCTCCGGGGCTGCCGCCGGACGCGTCGGCTCTGTACGCGGGCTGCCCGGCGGCGGCCCCTCCCGGCCCTGCGGCGCGTCCGGCGGCGGGCGGTCCCGCAGACCGGTGCGGTGTCCCGGCGGGGGCGACGCCCGTACGCATCCGCCGCTGGGTTTCCCGCGCGGGGTGCCGCCCGTGGGCACCCGCCCCGGTCGGCGCCGCGCGCACCGGCCGCACAGGCGTCCCGCCGGGCGCACGCGGACGGCCGCCGTCCTCCCTGCCACGGGGAGGCGGCGGCCCGGCCCGCGCCCGGTGCCGGCGGTGTGTCAGTCCGCCGCTCCCACCAGGGCCGGTGGGCGGTGGCCTGAGGCGTCCTCGTAGGGCCGCAGCACCCCCGCCAGGTGCTCCAGGAAGACGGCCTCCTGCTCCCGGATGAAGAAGTGGCCGCCCGGCAGGACACGGCTCTCGCTCGACGCCGTCGTGTACGCGCCCCACTCGCGGATCTCCCGAGGGGTCACCAACTGGTCGTCCACACCCGCGAAGGTGTGGATCGGCACCGGCACCGGGAGCCGTTCCACCTCACCCGAGCTGGCGCAGATCTTGAGGTCCCCCCGGACCACGGGCAGCAGCGCCGCCAGCCAGTCCGGGCGTTCGAGCAGGGCCGCGGGCAGACCGCCCAGCGTGGCCAGGCCGTGGACGAGTTCGTCGTCGTTCTCGACCCGCCCGCTGATGATCACCGGCGGCGGCAGATGCGGGGCCCGGTGCGCGCTCAGCAGCAGCGCCTGCGGCAGCGGGCGGCCCAGGGCGTGGCGCCGCTGGGTCAGGGCGAAGGCGACCAGGGCGCCCATGCTGTGTCCGTACAGCACATGAGGACCGTCCAGGGCCGGGCCCAACTGCTCGTCCAGGTCGGCCACGAGCGCCCGCAGATCGGTGAAGCGCGGATCTGCCATCCGGCCCTCCCGCCCCGGGAGCTGCACCGGCTGCACATCCACGGTCGGTCCGAGCCGGCGCTGCCACCCGGCGTAGGCGGAGGCACCCCCGCCCGCGTAGGGGAAGCAGAAGATACGGAGGCGGTCCCCGTCGGCGGCGGGACCGCCACGCCTCAGATAACGCGTCATGATGCCCGGGTCTCCTCTCGGTGCGCGATGTCCACCGGGCGGCCCTGGGCGCAGGTGAGCGGTGCCCAGGGGCGCGCCCGGTGGTGCGGTCGGCCGGGCCGGGGCACAGGCCCGGCACGCGGAGAGCGGGGGAGCGGCGTGACCGCCCACCGGCCCGCCCCGTACGCCTGTGCGAAGAGGGAGCCGGCCGACACCCGTCCAGATTCGGCACCGGTGCTTAAGGGCGGCCAAACGACCGGTAACGGTGCCTTGAGCCCCGCGGGCGACAGCCGGTGGACGGCGGCCCGGAGCCGGGGCGGCCAACACCGCGAGGCCAGGGACCGCGGGCGGGTTGCCCGGGACCATGGCCTGCGCGGTGGTGCGGAAGGGGCCGATGTGCTCCACGGACGGCGGGGTACCGGCGGCCGGGAACCCCCTTCGGTGACGGGTGCCCGTCGTGGGTGCTCCTTGACGTGTCTGCGGGACGGTTCGTCTATGCCGAGGCGGTCACCAGCCAATCGGCGCGCGCCGGCCGCCCGCCGTGCCCCACCGGGTACGGGGGCTCCAGCGACGGGTCCGCCTCCAGGATCGCCTGGTGCAGCCGCTGGAGCCGGGGTGAGGGCTCCAGCGCCAGCTCACGGATGAGCGAGCGGCGCAGCCGGTGATAGGCGCTCAGCGCGTGCGAGGGCCTGCCGCACCGGTACAGCGCGAGCATGAGCTGCGCGTGCACGGTCTCGTGCAGCGGATGCTGCGCGGCCAGCGCGGTCAGCTCCCCCAGCAGGGCCGCGTGCCGGCCCAGCCGCAGATCGGCCTCGATCCTGCCGTCCAGCGCGCACAGCCGGGTCTCCTCCAGCCGCAGGGTCTCCACCTCCAGCGCCCGGCCGATCTGCACGTCCGCCAGCGCGGGCCCGCGCCACAGCCCCAGTGCCCGGTGGAGGAGCTGGGAGGCGTCGAGGTCACGACCCTCCCGCAGCGCCGTCTGCCCGGCCACGCACAGCCGCTGGAACTCCGTCGCGTCCACGGCGGACGTCACGTCCAGCGCGTACCCCCCGTACCGCGTGCACAGCACGTCCTTGGGACCGCGGACACCCGCCGGGTCCAAGGCGTCCGCCAGCATGCGGCGGAGCTGGCGGATATAGGTCTGGAGGGTGGCCGGCGCGGTTCGCGGGGGAGCGTCCCCCCACAACTCGTCCAGCAGCGTGGACACCGTCACCACCCGTCCGGGGTGCAGCGCCAGCAGCGCGAGCACCTGACGCGGCTTGGCCGCGCTCGGTACCACCGACCGGTGCTCGAGCTGAGCGACGAGCGGCCCCAGGACCCGGATCTCCATCTGGTTCTCCTTCCAACCACACCGCCCGGTTTCGTCTCCGGGGTCTTCACGATGGCACCGCGGACCCGTTCTGCCCCAGTGATCGGATCATTGGCCCGGCATGAATCCACGACGGTCCCGACCATGAGGAACTCATGGGTGAGCCCTATGAAGAACTCATGCGGCAGGCGTGAGCCGAACACTGTCCCCGCGCACCGCCGAGATCGCAGAATCTTGTCGCGATCCTTTGGCACCTCGGCACCGCCCAGCACAGCACTCAGCGCGCAGCGCTCAGACCCTCGGCTTCGCACCCGACCAGTCGACCGTGGAGGACCTCGTGAACGACGCCCTTCTTCTCGCGTCCGAGCCCGTCACCGACCTGACCAGCACGAATCCCCCCGCGGCCGGTGCCGTACGGGATCAGGCGCTCGCCCAGGAGTGGCTGGTGGAGCTGATGGCCCGTACCTGGCTGGAACCCGCCCTCGCGGACCGCTACCGCACCGACGCCCGCTCCGTGCTCGACGAGTACGGCTACACCCTCCCCGTCGGCGCGCAGGCCCCCGCACTGCCGGACACCCCGGTGTCGGAGCTGTCCATCGAGGAGCTGAACCTGCCGGTCATCGTCCACTCCACGGGGACCTACTGCATCCAGATGGACTCCGTGTCACTCTCGGCCGCGAACCGGACGATCCTGCGATGACCGCCGTCCACGGGGAACGCCCCGCCAGAGCCGCGGAGTCGACACGGGGCCGCCGCGTGGGATTCCGCAGCCATCTCCGCGCCGAGGTCGTCGCCGGAGACGCGGCCTATCTGCTCTCCGACCGGGGGGTCACCGCCCTCCAGGGCGACCAGATCGAAGCGCTCGTCCCCCTGCTCGACGGCACCCGGGACCTCCCCTCGGTGCTGCGCGAAGCGGCCCGTACGATCCCCGCCGAGCAGGCGGGACGGCTCATCGGACGACTGGCCCAGGCCGGTCTCGTCGGCTACTCCGCCGCGACCCCCGCCGACACCGTGCGCGACCCCGCCCGCGCCTACTGGGAACTCGCCGGAATCGACGGCGCCGAGGCCCTGTCCCGGCTCGCCGCCGCCCGGGTCCAGGTCCTGTCCGTGGGCACCGCCGACGCCGGGCCCATCCTCGCCGCCTGCGCCGACGCCGGTCTGACCGCCGTGGCCGCCGACGCCCGCGACTACGGCGCCGCCGTCGCCGCGGGCGAGCTGTCCCTCGTCGTCTGCGAGGACTACCTCGACCCCGAACTGGGCGACATCGACGCCGTGCACCGCGTCAGCGGCAGGCCCTGGCTGCCCGCCAGGACCGGCGGCTCCACCGCCTGGATCGGCCCCGTCTTCACCCCCGGGGTCGGCGCCTGCTGGACCTGTCTGGCCCACCGGCTGCGCGGCCACCGCCTCTCCGAGGCCCCGGTCCGGCGCGCCCTCGGCCTCACCGGCCCCGTGCCCAGGCCCGCCGCCCGGATCCCCGTGTCCACCGCGGGCGCGGCCCAGCTCACCGTCCTGGAAGCGGCCAAGTGGCTTGCGGGATACCGTTATCCGGGTCAGTCCGCCGTCCTGACCCTGGAGACGCTCTCGCTCGCCACCCGCCACCACGAGCTGCGCCGCCGCCCGCAGTGCCCCGCCTGCGGAGACCCCGGACTCGTCGCCGAACAGGTGCGCCGCCCCGTGCATCTCGTCCCGCGGCCCAAGAGCCACAGCGGCGGGGGCGGTCACCGCTCCCGCTCCGCCCAGCAGGTCAAGGACGCCTACGGACATCTGGTCAGCCCGATCACCGGCGTCGTCGACACCATCCGCCGCGACCCGCGCGCCCCCACCGGGCTGCACTGCTACCTCTCCGGCCGCAACCCCGCCGTCGGCGCCACCGACCTCGCCCAACTGCGGATGGGGCTGCGCCAGGTCAGCGGCGGCAAGGGCGCCACCCCGCTGGACGCCGAGGTCAGCGCGCTCTGCGAAGCGCTGGAACGATACAGCGGCACCCTCCAGGGCGACGAGCCGCGCGTCCGCGACAGCCTGCGCGCCCTCGGCGACAGCGCCGTCTCCCCCGACCGCTGCCAGCTCTTCGCCCCGCAGCAGTTCCGCGAGCGCGAACGCTGGAACGCCCTGCACTCCTCGTTCCAGCACATCCCCGAACCCTTCGACGAGCGCGCCCCGGTGGACTGGACCCCGGTCTGGTCCCTCACCGAGCAGCGGCAGCGGCTGCTGCCCACCGGGATGCTCTACTTCACCGGCCCGCCCGACGGCACCGTTCCGCAACTCGCGGGCCGCCGCTCGCTGCGCGCCGACTCCAACGGCAACGCCGCGGGCAGCAGCCCCGAGGACGCGATCCTCCACGGCTTCCTGGAGCTGGTGGAACGGGACGCCGTCGCCCTGTGGTGGTACAACCGCACCCGGCAGCCGGGCGTGCGGCTCGACGGCCGCGGCGGGTTCGGCGACGCCTGGACCGAGGAGCTGACCGGCGTCTACCGGGACCTCAACCGCGAGGTGTGGGCCCTCGACCTCACCGCCGACCTCGGCATCCCCGTCTTCGCCGCGCTCTCCCGGCGCACCGACAAGGCCGCCGAGGACATCATGTTCGGCTTCGGCGCCCACTTCGACCCCGCTGTGGCCCTGCGCCGGGCGCTGACCGAGATGAACCAGTTCCTGCCCGCCGTCGTCGACGCCCGCGCCGATGGGTCGGGATACGGCTCGGTCGCCCCCGAACCGCTCGGCTGGTGGTGGGGGGCGACCGTGCGCAACCAGCCCTATCTGCTGCCCGACCCGTCCGTCCCCGCCCGCGGCCCGGCCGTCCCCGGCCACCGTCCCCGGCCCGATCTGCGGGAGGACGTGGACGCGGCCGTCGAGCTGCTGCGGGAGCGCGGCATGGAGCTGCTGGTCCTGGACCAGACCCGGCCCGACCTGGGCATCCCCGTGGTGAAGGTGATCGTCCCCGGACTGCGCCACTTCTGGGCCCGGTTCGCCCCCGGCAGGCTCTACGACGTCCCGGTGCGGCTGGGACGACTGGCCGCGCCGACCCGGTACGACGATCTGAACCCCGTCCCGCTGTTCGTCTGACCGCCCGCCCGACCGCTTTCTTCCGACCGCGTTCTTCCGATCGTCTTCTCGCGCGTGTTCGTCCGACGGTGTTCGTCCGACCGACCGTCCGTCCGGCTGTTCGTCCGACCGTCCGTCTCTGTACGGCCCACCCTCAATGAGCCGTCCCCACCGGCCCACCCGTGTCCTGCTCAGGAGTTCTCATGCCAGTCGAGAGGTCGTCCGAGGCCCCCCCGACCGTACGCCGCGGCGGGCGGCGCAGTCTTTCCCTCTGGGCGCTCCGCGAAGACGTCCTGGTCGAGACGGGTTGCCCGAGCGGCTCCATCGTGCTCTCCGGTCGCTGGGGAGAGGTCAGGCTGCGCCATGCGCTGCCGACGGTCCGGGAGGCGCTGCGGCGGATGAGCCTCGGCCCCATCTCGCTGGCGAACGTGGTGGCCGACACCATGGCCTCCGTCTCCCCCGTGGAACGGGAACCCGACGGAGCGCCCATCGAGGACTCGCTCTCCGAGATCCTGATGGTCCTCCAGCGGCTCCAGCACCTCGTGGTGCGCTCGCTGAGCCTGGACAGCCCCGACCACCTGCTGATGTCCGTGGTCCCGATCTCGCAGTCGGCCCGCTTCGCCCCCGCCGCGGTGAGTGCGGCCCACCCCATCCGGCTGTCGCACTTCGCCTTTCTGCGCAGCGAGGGCAAGGGCTTTGTGCTGGAGTCGCCGACCTCGCTGCACCGGGTGGTGCTGCACTGTCCCGAGGCCGCATGGGTGATCGGCATGCTCGGCAGGCCGGTCACCAGCGCGGAGATCGCGGAAGCGGTGCCCCTCCCGGTCGAGGCGACCATGGAGATCATCGCCCATCTGGTGGCGACGGGCATGGCCGTCCCGGCCGAGCCGCCGTCCGGCGGCCGCGCCGAACTGGACGCCGCCGGCGGCTCGGACCGTCCCCACCGGTGCGAGCTGCCCGAGGCCCCGGCGCCGGACTTCGCCGAGGACCGGGACCCCGCCCTCGCCTCCTGGTCCGCCATCGACCTGCTCTTCCACACCCGTTCCACCCTGGGCCGCCACGACGCCGACTTCGGGGCCACCTATCCGCTCGCGGACCGGATGGCGCCCGCCCCGGCGGTCAAGCCGCTGCCCGACGGGCCCCGGATCTTCCTCGACCGGCCCTCGCTGACCGACGTCCCCGCCGCCGACCCGCCGCTGACGACGGTGCTGGAGGAGCGCCGGTCGATGCGGAGCTTCGGCTCCAGCAGGCTCACCGCGGCCACCCTGGGCGAGTTCCTCTACCGCGCGCTGCGGGTCCGCTCGCTCCACGAGAACCCGGGCAACGGCCACGAGGGCCCCTTCACCGACCGGCCCTACCCCAGTGGGGGACGCGCCTACGAGCTGGAGTTCTATCTCGCGGTCCGGGACTGCGCGGGCATCCCGTCCGGCGTCCACTACTACGCGCCGCTGGAGCACTGCCTGGTCCGGATGGACGACGCCGACTCCGGTGCCGCCATGGAGGAGCTGTTCGACGAGGCACGCGTCGCCGCCGGTCTCACCGACCCGCCCTCCGTGGTCATGACGATCACCTCCAGGATCCACCGGCTCACCTGGAAGTACAGCGGTCTGGCCTACGCGCTGACGCTCAAGCACGTCGGCGCGGTGACCCAGAACCTCTATCTGATCGGCACCGCGATGGGGCTCGCGTCCTGTGCGCTCGGCAGCGGGGACATCGACCTCGCCGCGCGGGCCACCGGACTCGACTGGCGGATCGAGCCGAGCGTCGGCGGATTCGTCCTCGGGACCTACCCCGACAAACCTGAACATACGGCTGCGTCCGCTCGTGAAATCCACCAGGCCAATTCACGAACGGGCAGTGAAGTCCGCAGTCTCTACATAAACTGACCTCCCTGATGCCGTTCGCGGGGGAATGCATGGAAGCCACGGCGAGCTCGGGCAGAGCGAAGGCCGGCAGCAGCACAGCGGACGACGCCGACGCGGGGACGGGAGGCATCCCACTCTCCTCCGCGGTACGCACCCTCGGTGTCGACGCACCACCGCCCCAGGTCGCCCTGAGCATCCTGCTGGTGGTGATGACCGGCTTCGGCATCGTCGGCTTCCTCAACATCCTGGAGGCCCGGCCCGGGCCCTTCACCCTGGCCGCGGCCGGGGCCGGTTTCCTCGGCATCTTCACCCTCCAGCTCATCCACTCCGCCCACCGCACCCGCGCCCTGCGGCTGCGCTGGGGCCGCTGGACCCTCGCCCTCCAGGCTCTCCTGACCTATCTGCCGCTCTTCGCCTTCGGGTTCGTGTGGGGCGGCATGGCCGGGTTCCTGGGGGCCTCCGTGCTGCTCGTGCTCCCCTCCCGGCTCGCCTGGCCGCTCTTCGGCGCGGTCGGCGTGATCGCCTGTGTCACCGGCCCCATGCTCGACCGGGACATCGTCACCTCCGTCTACATCGGTGTCTCCACCATCCTCACCGGGCTGATCGTGTACGGGCTGAGCCGGCTGGCCAATCTGGTGATCGAGGTCCAGGAGGCCCAACAGGCCCTCGCCCGGCTCGCCGTCAGCCAGGAACGGCTGCGCTTCGCCCGCGATCTCCACGACCTCCTCGGCTACAGCCTCTCCGCGATCACCCTCAAGAGCGAACTCGCCCGCAGGCTGGTGCACTGCGAGGCCGACCGCGCCCTGGAGGAGCTGGAGAACATCCTGGAGATCTCCCGCCAGGCCCTCTCCGACGTCCGCACGGTCGCCCGCGGCTATCGCGACATGTCCCTGGCCACGGAGGCCGTCTCGGCCCGTGCGGTGCTGGAGGCCGGGGGCATCCAGGCGACCGTCGAGATCCGCGGCAAGCTCCCCGAGGGGGAGACCAGCACCATCATGGCGACCGTCCTGCGGGAGGCCGTCACCAATCTGCTGCGCCACAGCAAGGCCGAGCACTGCCGGATCGAGAGCTGGACCACCGCCACCGGACGGCTCGTGCTGACCATCGCCAACGACGGGGTGGAACGGGAACAGCTCGCCGACCCCGCCCGGTCGCCGTCCGGGCGGGACGGCAGCGGGCTGCACAACCTTCAGTTCCGGCTGGCGGCGATCGGCGGACGGCTCTCCTCCCACGTCGACGACAAGGGGTGGTTCGTGCTCACGGCGGAGGCCCCGATCTCCGTGGAGCACGGCGACGCCGCCTAGACCGTACGGCCGGAGCGCGCCCGTGACCGCGTCGTCCGCCGCCTCCGGACGGCCGTACAGAGCCACCCGGAGCCACCCGGCCGGTACGGCCGCGCGGCCGTCGGCTCCGTTCCGCGGTCCGTACCCGTGACCGGGGGCCGGCCGCCGTGGCGGCGGCCGGCCCCCCGTCACATCAGCCAGCCGCTCTCCCGGGCGACGCGGATCGCGTCCACCCGGTTACGGGCGTTGAGCTTGGTGACGATGGTCGTCAGATAGTTCCGCACCGTTCCCACCGAGAGGAACAGCCGGACGGCGATCTCCGCGGCCTCCGCCCCGTCCGCGGCCATCCGTAACACCTCGACCTCGCGGGGCGTCAGCGGATTCTCTCCGTTGTCGAACGCCGCCAGGGCGAGCTGCGGGTCGATCACCCGCTTCCCGGCGGACACCTCCCTGACCGCGTCGGCCAGCCGGGCCGGTGGGGCCTCCTTGAGGAGGAAGCCGCCGACCCGGGCCGCCAACGCCTTGCGCAGTGTGCCCGGCCGCCCCAGGCTCGTCAGAATCAGGGTCCGGCACCACGGCGTCTGCTCCGCGAGCAGCGACGCGGCACTCAGCCCGTCCATGCCGGGCAGGTCGACATCGATGATGGCGATGTCGGGCCGGCACTCCAGCACCTTGCTGACAATGGTGTCTCCCCGTTCGACCTCGGCGACGACTTCCAGGTCGCTTTCCAGAGCCAGTAGTGCGACGAGCGCCCCGCGGACCATGTGCATGTCTTCGGCGAGCAGGATGCGTATCAAATGCGGTCCCCCGTCGGGCACGGTCGATTGGCCGACACCTTTTGGGCGGGAATGGTACTGGATAGAACGCTTGTGTGGGGATTCCATGAAGATTCTCGCAGGCCCCAACACGCCGAGTTCTCACATGAGTTGAGAACTCACCTCCATTGTGCCACTTCCAGGCGGAGCGCTGTGGTCGTCCGGCCTTCCTGGAGCGCCTCGACGGCCACCGGGACGGTGAAGATGCCCAGTTGCTCGTCCCACTGGAGGCCGTCCACGGTCGCCCGCAGCCGGGTGATCTGGTCCAGTTCCGTGTAGTCCGTGAAGCTGGTGGTGATGGAGGCGATGGCGAGCGAGTACGGGTCGAGCCCGTGGAGCCGGGCCACGGAGGCGATCGCGAGCTGCCGGGCGGCCTCCACCTGGAGATGCCCCGGCACATGGTCCAGCGGGTGGTCGAACATGTGCGGGTGGCTGGTGTCCACCACCAGTTGGGCGAAGAACTCCCGGTGGTCGGACTCCGAGACCGGGTCCGTGATGAACACGTTCCGCTCGTCCCTGCGGCCCACCGCGGCCGGTGCGGCGGCCGTGAAGCGCGGCAGCAGCCAGCCGGGGTGGTCCGGCACCAGCCGCTTGCTCCGCAGCACCCGGTAGGCCGCCTTGGAGACGATCAGCAGCCCGCCCTGCCCGATGAGCGCGGGCTCCCCGTCGACATGGATGTCCCCGGTGAAGCTGAACCCCTGGACCCGGCCCGCGCGGTTCCGCTTGGGCCGGGCGTCCAGCGTCACCGCCACGTTCGCGGGCCGGGCCCCGATCCGGAGCGGGCCGAAACCCATCGTCCGCAACGAGAGGTCGCTCAGGATGAAGGCGGACGCGAGCGGCACGTCCAGATGGCGGTGCGCGGCCAGGACACCGGCCTGCCGGACCACTTCGAGGAGCAGGGTGAAGTCGTACAGCGGGCCCTCGCCGATCAGATGGCCCCGGGGGAGCTGCGCCGCGACGGCGAAGGAGTCCTCACCGGTCTGCCGGGAGTCGGTGACGAACACCTCCGAGACCGACGACCGGTGGACCAGCGCGCGCGGCACGGTCGACTCGTAACTCAGCCCCTCGGGAGCGACCGGCTGATCGGTGACCCGGGGGACGACCGGCACCGCGGAGCCGAGCTCCGGGCGGGGTGCCGCGAGACCCTCCGCGGTCGCGGTGGTGACCTCGTGGGACGCGGGGACGGACGTGGGTACGGACATGGTGAGGGTGTTCCCTTCACTGGAGGGTGTGCGCCGCCGCCCTGTCGGCGGCAGGGCCGGGCGCGGCGGAACGGGATTCGGATTCGGGTGGGGGCGCGGGGGCGGACCCGGGACCTCGGCGGCCGTCAGCGGCCGGGCCCTCGGACTGGCCCTCGGACGGGCCCTCGCGGGGCGGTGGGAGAACCGGGGCGGTGCGCCTCCGCGCCGTTACGGAAGTGGGCGCGCGGGGCCGGAAGGAGTACCCGCGGCGGTGCCCGCCCGGGTCGGTGGGGGAGCGGCCCACGGCCGCCCGGGTCCGCGGAGCGCGCCGGTCCGCGGTGGGGAGGCGGGGGAGGCGTCAGGAGCGCCCGGCCCGCGCCGGGGCGGGGAGCGCCCGCTCCCGGGGCAGCCGGTCCAGCAGCGCGTCCAGCCCGGTGAGCCCGGCGCGGGCCGCGAGCACACCGTCCGGCCGGACGAGGGCGAGCCAGCCCGCGCAGCCGCCGCGCAGCGCGCCGTGCCCCGGCTCGCGGGCGACGCGGGCCCCGGCGGCGATGGCGCGCCCCGGGTCGGCAGCCGTGCCCGGCGGCTGTATCCACAGCACCGTCACGGCGTCGTCGGCCCCCCGCCGGTGCAGCACTCCGGCGGCGTGCGCGGCCCGCTCGCCTGCGGCCTGCCCGCCGTACGCGAGCAGGGTGTGCCGCCCCTCGGCGAGATGGGCGTGGAGCGTCAGCGCCGCCGGGCCGTGCACCGGGACCAGCGCGGCGTCCGGCGCCCTGCGGCCGGTGCGCACGGCGCGCGGGGCGTCCGCCGCGCCCGCCAGGTCGGCGACCGCCGGACTGCCGGAGTGGTCCAGGTCGAGCTGGGCGAGGAGAGGGATCACCCGGCTCTCCAGGAGTCCCGCCCCGGACAGCGCCCGCAGCGCGGTGTCCCGCGCGGCGCGCGCCAGCGGACGGCGCAGCAGCCAGAGCCGGATCTGCTGATCGCCGTTGCGGACCGCGCGGACGGAGGCCGGGCGGCGCTCCGCCTCGAAGCTGTCCAGCAGGGCCGGGTCCT
This sequence comes from Streptomyces clavuligerus, assembly GCF_005519465.1. NCBI lineage: Bacteria > Bacillati > Actinomycetota > Actinomycetes > Kitasatosporales > Streptomycetaceae > Streptomyces > Streptomyces clavuligerus. The sequence continues at coordinate 6,107,853 of NZ_CP027858.1, forward strand.
GGCCGCGCACCACGGCCGCCAGTTTCCAGCCGATGTCGTAGCCGTCCTGGACCCCGGTGTTGAGGCCCTGCCCCCCGGCGGTGGTGTGGGCGTGCACCGCGTCGCCCGCGAGCAGCACGGGGCCCGCCCGGAAGCGCGGCGCGACCTTGGCGTGCACCTGGAACCGGCTGGTCCACCAGGCGTCGTGGAACCGCAGTCCGCCGGGTCCGCGTTGGTCGAGGAGCCGTTGCAGCAGCGCGCTGGAGGGCGGGTCGCTCCGCCCGTCGCTCTCCAGGTCGAAGAAGACGCGGTGGCCGCCCGGCTGGGGCACGATCACCAGGACGCCGTCGGGCGCGATGTGGTGCTGGACCTCGGCCTCGTCGGGCGCGCCCGACAGCACACCGTCCCCGATGAGGAACGTCCGGTCGAAGGTGTGGCCGTCGAAGGGGATGCCGACGCTCTCGCGCACCGTGCTGCGGGCCCCGTCGGCGCCGATCAGCCAGGGGACCGTCACCTCCTCCGTGCCGCCGGAGGAGCGCAGCACGACGGAGACCGCGGCGCCGTCCCCCGCGCCGTGCACGGTGAGGTCCGTGGCCTCCGTCTCCCACTCGACCGTGCCGCCCAGCTCCTCCAGCCGGGTGTGCAGGGCCTGTTCGGTGACCGGCTGGGGGACGCAGAGCGGCCCGGGGAACGCGGTGCCGCGCAGCCCGCCGAAGCGGACCCCGCCGATCCGTCGGCCCCGGGACCAGTACGAGGCTCCGGCCAGCGGCAGCGCCTCGGCGGCGAGGGTCCGGGCCACGCCCAGCCGGTGCAGGCACTCCAGGGCGCCGCTCCAGAGCACCAGGCCCTTGGGGGCGACGCCCGGCCCGCGGCGGCGGTCCACGATCCGGCAGGGCACCCCGAGGCCCCTGAGGGCGCAGGCGGCGGTGAGCCCGGTGGGTCCGGCGCCGACGATCAGGACGGGCGGGGTCATCGCGCGCCTCCCGACGGGACGAGGGCGGCGGGGGCGGCGGGCGGCGGCGGGGGAGGGGCCGCCAGGGCCCCGGTGATCGCGGCGACGGCCGACGCGGTGTCGGTGAAGAGGACCGAGCGGATACCGAGCGCCGTCGCCGCCGCGCAGTTCTCCTCGGTGTCGTCGACGAACAGGACCCGCTCGGGCGCCGTCCCGAGCCGGTCGAGCAGTATCCGGTAGATCGCCGGGTCGGGCTTGCGCACACCCTCGCGGTGCGAGTCGACGACGACCTCGAACAACTCGTCCACCGGGAGCTGGGCGCGCCACAGCGGCTCCCACTCCCGGACGTTGTTGGTGAGCAGCGCCAGCCGGTACCCGCGTGCGCGCAGCGCGCGCAGCTCGGCCAGGAAGGGCGCGTTGGCGCGCCGGCCGCGGAACCACAGCTCCCCGAAGCCCCGCCCGTTCTCCAGGACCCGGCCCGTGCCCTCGGGCAGATGGGCGAGGACCCGCTCGGCCATCCGGCGTTCGGTGATCTCGCCGGTCTCCAGCGCGGCCATGGGGGTGATCCCGTGCCGTGCGGTCGCGGCGGCGAAGGCTCCGGCGAGCGCCGGGACGGTGAGACCGGCCAGTTCGGCGAAGGCCGCGAAGGTCTCGGCGAGCGGGTTGGTCAGCACCCCCCCGTAGTCGACGACGACCGTGTCGACGGTCATGGTGCCTCCTTCTCGTACCGGTTGCTGGTGTCCACGGACGGCGCCGGGCCGCCCCGTGCGAGGGACGGTCGACCTGTCCTCTCCCGGCGTCCGCTGTGGTGCGGTGCAACGGACGGTAGAACCGCGCCCTTGCGCATGGGCAAAATCGCCGGTCTTCGCGGGGAGGGTCCGGGGTGTCCGGTCGGTCCCCTCGGTCCGGGTCCGCCCCGGGTCCGTCGCGGCCCCCGGGGTCTCGCGGTGCCGCGTCCGGCCCGCGCCGGACCCCGTGCGCCCGCGCCGGGGAACGGCGACGGGTGCGCGGGGCCCCCGGCCCACCGCGCACCCGCCCGCCGGTCCCGGCGCCCGCCCCGGAGGGGACGGCCCGTCAGCCCGGCGTACCCGTCCCCGCCGTCACCCGGGGCTCGTCCCGTACCTCCCCGGCGGCCGGGCCCCGGTGCGGCGGCGCGGCCCCGGTCGGCACGGGGGAGGCCGGCGCCGCGGGCGCGGGAGCGCCCTCGCTGATCCCGAAGCGGGCGTGGAGCCGGCGCAGCGGCCCCGGCGCCCACCAGGTCGCCTCCCCGGTGAGCCGGAGCACCGCGGGCACCAGCAGGGTACGGATCACCATCGCGTCCATGAGGATGGCGAGCGCGACCCCGAGCCCCAGCATCTTGGTGTTGGTGATCCGGGAACTGCCGATCGCCACCATCACCACGGCGAGCACCACGGCCGCCGCGGTGATCACCCCGCCGGTGCCCCGAATCCCCTCGACCACGGCCGACCGGTGGTCGGGCTGCCGCTCCCGCTCCTCCTTGATCCGGGAGAGCAGGAACACCCCGTAGTCCATGGAGAGTCCGAAGGCGAGGCAGAACATCAGCACCGGCAGCGCGGTCTCGATACTGCCGGTGGGGGTGAAGCCGAGCACCCCGGAGAGATGGCCGTCCTGGAAGATCCACACCACCGCGCCCAGCATCGCCGTCAGACTGAGCGCGTTGAGCAGCACCGCCTGCACGGGGACGAGCACACTCCCGGTGAGCAGGAAGACCAGCACCAGCGTGGCCAGGACGATCGCACCGACCGCCCAGGGCAGCCCGCGCCCGATCGCCGACTGGGTGTCGATCAGCGCCGCCGTCGTCCCGGAGACCCGCACGGGGAACGGGGCCGCCAGCTCCCGGATGTCCCGGACGAGGTCCTTGGCCTCCTCGGAGATGGGCTCCAGGGACGGGACGACAGCGAGATGGGCGATCCCCCCGGAGGCACGGGCGGGCTGGGCCGGGCCCGAGCGCTTCCCCTCGGTGTACCGGCCGCCGGGGCCGTCCACCCGGATCACGCCCGGCAGACCGGACAGCCGCTGGGCGTACGCGTCCAGCGCCCCGGTCCCGGCCGCGCCCGTGCTCACCGCGGTCCCGGTGGTCTCAGTGTTCTCAGTGTTCTCAGTGGTCTCGGCGACGACGTCGACGGTGCCCGTGGGGCTGCCCGGGAAGTCGTCCCGGATCCGTTCCTGCACCACCCGCGACTCGGCCGACGTGGGGAGCTGGCGGTAGTCGGCGGTGCCGAAGTCGACGTTGAGGAAGGGCGCTCCGAGCAGCAGCAGCACGGCGAGGGTGCCGGTCGCGACCAGCGGGGCGCGCCGCATGACCCCCCGGGCCAGCCGGGCCCACCCCTCGCCCTCCGGCTTCGGCGCCCGCCCGGCCCGGGGCGCGCGCCGCACCAGCCGCCGGATGTCCCACGCGTCGATCCGGGGGCCGAGCAGGGCGAGCAGCGCGGGCAGCACCACCAGCGCCGCCACCGCGGCGAGGACCACCACACTGATGCCCGCGTACGCCAGCGACCGCAGGAAGTAGAGCGGGAAGACCATCATCGCGGCCAGCGAGACGGCGACCGTCGCCGCCGAGAACAGCACCGTGCGCCCCGCCGTGCCGAGCGTCGCCGCGAGGGCCGCCGGGCCGTCCTTGCCGCCGCTCAGCTCCTCCCGGTAGCGGCGCACGATCAGCAGCGCGTAGTCGATCGCGAGCCCCAGACCGAGCGCCGTGGTGAGGTTGCTCGCGAAGACCGACACATCGGTGAACTCGGTGATGACCCGCAGCACCGCGTTGGTGCCGAGGATCGCGATCACCCCGATGCCGATGGGGAGCAGCGCGGCGACGGCGCTGCCGAACACCACCATCAGCACCACCAGGGTGATCGGCAGCGCGATCAGCTCGGCCCGCAGCAGATCCTCGCTGATGAAGGTCTGCTGCTCCTGCTGGGTGGCGACGGTGCCGCCGATCCGGATGCCGAGCGCGCCCCGCTCCCCGTCGAACGCGGGGATCACCCGCTCCTCCAGGGTGCGTTCGGCCGCCAGTTCGTCCCCGTTGATCCGGGCGACGATCAGGGCCTGGCCGCCGTCCTCGGAGCGCAGGGTCGCGGCCCGGCCGTCCCAGTAGGAGGTCACCCCGGTGATGCCGGGCACAGCGGCGAGGCGCGCGGTCAGTTCACGGCCCTGGCGGGCCGCCGCCGTGTCGTCCACGGAGCCGTCGGCCTCGGCCAGCAGCACCAGATTGGGGCGGGCGCCGGGGAACTCGCGCTCCAGGGCCCGGGCCGCGAACGAGGACTCCGAGCCGGGGTCGACCACCCCGCCGCTGCCGCCGCTGCGCAGCCGGTCGGCCACGCCGCCGCCGAGGACGACGGCCCCGGCCAGCAGTAACAGGGTGAGGGCGAGCAGGGCCTTGGGGCGGCGCCCGGTCAGCCGGGCCAGCGCGCCGAACAGGCCGCGCTGCGGTGCCGCCGCGGACGGCGGGCCGGTGGCGTGCGGATGGTGCATGGCGGTACTCCCGGAGGGGTCGGGGTGGCGTACGTGCCGGGAGAGGTGCTCGCGGGGCGCCGCCACCTGAGATGCGGAGGGGGTGCGTACGGTCCGGTGGGCGTCCGGAGGGCGGTGGGCCCGGACCCCGTCAGCGCCTGCGGAGCTGGAACCGGCCGGGAGTGGGCGAGGGGACCCCGGTCAGGATCTCCCGGAGCCCACCGCTGAGGACGTAGTCGCCGTACGGGGTCACGGCGACCGTCGTGGGGTCGTCGACGGGCCAGGCGCGGTCCTCCACGGTGCGCGCGGTGCGCCAGCCGTCGGTGGAGCGCAGCACCAGGACGGCGTCCCGGCCGGGCGCGGTCGACAGATCGTTGGAGACGACGAGCAGCGACCCGTCGGGGCGCAGCGCGAGACCGTCGATGGAGTTCGGGGCCCGGTCCAGCCGGACCTCGCGGACCTGCGGGCGCGCCGAGCGGGGGCGGTCGATCCGGAAGAGCCGGCCGCCGGAGTAGCGGCCCACGAGGAGGAAGCCGCAGGGGTGGTGGACGATGCCGTTGGGCCCGGTCTCCGGGGTGCCGAAGCGCTCGTCGCGGATGACGTTGCGGACTTCGCCGTTCCCGCCCACCCGGGTCACGGTGTCGACCTCGGTGTCGGTGACATAGATGTCGCCGTGGTGGTCCACGGTGACGTCGTTGGTCCGCGGCTCGATCGTGGCCCCGGTGGAGACCGGCACCAGCGTCCGTACCGCGCCGGTGGCCAGGTCGAAGACGCCGACGCCGTTCACGGGCGGCTTGGTGATGTCCACCATGCCGAGACGGCGGTGGAAGTAGTCGCTGTAGGCGGCGACGATCCGGCCGCGGCGGTGGTCGGTGTGGAGTCCGAGGACGGAGACCCGGGCGAAGGGGGTCACGAGGGGGGTGACCGAGCCGTCCGCCCGGACCACCGAGATCGTGCCCTGGACGCTGGACGAGACGAGGAACGCCCGTCGGCCGCGGTCCCAGCCCACACCTTCGGGATAGAGGCCCGGGGCGTGGACGGTGAGGGTCCGGGGCAGCGGGCGGCGCTCGCCCGCCGCGGTCCGTCCGGCGGCCCGGGCTGGGGTGTGCACGGCGGCGAGCGCCCCACCGGTTCCGGCCACCGCCGCGAGGCGCAGCAGGGTCCGGCGGGATGTCTGGGCGTAGGGGGAGGGGTCCACGGGGCTGCTCCTTCGGGCGGTGCGGGCGCGAGCGGGGCTGCGTCGGCGGGGCTGCGCGGGGCGGCACCCGGCCGGGCCGGGTGCACGGGCCCGTCCGGCACCGCCGTGGCGGGTGCGCCGGGTCCGGGCCGTCCTCCGCCGACCGTGCCCAGCGTCGCCAGCCGCTCTGGAGCAAGGCTGGATCACGGCTGTACAGAGCTGTTGACGACGGTTCCTGGTGGGGCTGCCCGGGGCTCCCGGGGCGCGATCCGCACCGGCCCTTTGGTTCGCCTCAAGGCCGGGTGCCTACCGTCCTGCCGTCAGCGCGCCGCAGACCCGCGCCGCTGGACCGGCACCCAGAGGGGACGAAGAGCGTGACGGTGGACACGGTAGACACGCTGGACATCGACGTGGCCGAGCCGGTGCCGGCCGGGACCGGTGTGGGGGAGGTTCGCCGGTTGGATCGGGTGGTGATCCGGTTCGCTGGTGATTCGGGTGATGGTATGCAGCTCACGGGTGACCGGTTCACCTCGGAGACGGCGTCGTTCGGGAATGATCTGTCGACGCTGCCGAATTTTCCGGCGGAGATCCGGGCGCCTGCCGGGACGCTGCCGGGGGTGTCGTCGTTCCAGCTGCATTTCGCGGATCATGACATTCTCACGCCGGGGGACGCGCCGGATGTGCTGGTGGCGATGAACCCGGCGGCGTTGCGGGCGAATCTCGCGGATGTGCCCCGGGGCGGGGAGATCATCGTGAACACGGACGAGTTCGCGAAGCGGGCGATGGCGAAGGTCGGCTGGGATGTGTCGCCGCTGGAGGACGGGACCCTGGAGGGGTACCGGGTCCATCCGGTGCCGCTGACGACGCTGACGCTGGAGGCGCTGAAGGAGTTCGGTCTGACCCGGAAGGAGGCCGAGCGCAGCAAGAATATGTTTGCGCTGGGTCTGCTGTCGTGGATGTATCACCGTCCGACGGAGGGGACGGAGTCGTTTTTGCGGCGGAAGTTCGCGAAGCGGCCGGTGATCGCGGAGGCGAATGTCGCGGCGTTCCGTGCGGGGTGGAATTTCGGGGAGACGACGGAGGATTTCGCGGTCTCCTATGAGGTGGCTCCGGCGGTGTCGGCGTTCCCGGCGGGTACGTACCGCAATATTTCGGGGAATCTGGCGTTGTCGCTGGGGCTGGTGGCTGCGGGGGAGCGGGCGGGTCTGCCGTTGTATCTGGGGTCGTATCCGATCACTCCGGCCTCGGACATTCTGCATGAGCTGTCGAAGCACAAGAATTTCGGTGTGCGGACGTTCCAGGCGGAGGACGAGATCGCGGGGATCGGGGCGGCGCTGGGTGCGGCGTTCGGGGGGTCTTTGGCGGTGACGACGACGTCGGGGCCGGGTGTGGCGCTGAAGTCGGAGACGATCGGTCTCGCGGTGTCGCTGGAGCTGCCTTTGGTGGTCGTGGACATCCAGCGCGGGGGCCCCTCCACAGGGCTGCCGACCAAGACGGAGCAGGCGGATCTGCTCCAGGCGATGTTCGGCCGCAACGGTGAGGCGCCGGTGCCGGTGATCGCGCCGCGCACGCCGGGGGACTGTTTCGACGCGGCGCTGGAGGCGGCGCGGATCGCCCTCACCTACCGCACCCCCGTCTTCCTCCTCTCCGACGGGTACCTCGCCAACGGGTCGGAGCCCTGGCGGGTCCCGGAGACGGGTGAGCTGCCCGATCTGCGGACCCCGTTCGCGACCGGCCCGAACCACACGCTGGCGGACGGCAGCGAGGTGTTCTGGCCCTACAAGCGCGACCCCGAGACGCTGGCGCGGCCGTGGGCGGTGCCGGGGACACCCGGGCTGGAACACCGCATCGGCGGGATCGAGAAACAGGACGGCACGGGCAACATCTCCTACGACCCCGCCAACCACGAACACATGGTCCGCACCCGCCAGGCCAAGACCGACAGCATCACCGTTCCCGACCTGACCGTCGACGACCCCGGCGGGACCGCACGGGTCCTGGTCCTGGGCTGGGGCTCCACCTACGGCCCCATCACCGCCGCCGTCCGCCGCCTGCGCAAGGACGGCCGCGCCATCGCCCAGGCCCACCTGCGCCACCTCAACCCCTTCCCCGCCAACCTCGGCACCGTCCTGGCCTCCTACGACAAGGTCATCGTGCCCGAGATGAACCTCGGCCAGCTCAGCCTCCTCCTGCGCGCCCGCTACCTCACCCCCGTCCACGCCCACACCCAGATCAACGGCATGCCCTTCAAAGCAGCCCAGCTCGCCGACGCCCTGAAGGAGGCCACCGATGCCTGACCCCACCACCACAGACAACGCGGCAGACAGCGCCGGTGCCACAGCAGGCACCACGGCCGCCGCGACGGCAGGCACGGCGGCCACCGCCGGTGCCGGTGCGGGCACCACGGCGGAGGGTGCGACTCCGGCGGACGGTGCGGTTCCGGCGGCTGCCGGAACCGGCGCGGCTTCGGCCGGTGCCGGCGCGGGCAGCACCGGTACGGCTTCGGCCGGTGTTCCGCGGGCGGGTGTTCCGCAGGCGGAGGGCAGACCGGTACTGAGCATCGCCGACGCCCTGTCCCTGGTCCCCCGCGCCACCGGCCGCCAGACCATGAAGGACTTCAAGTCCGACCAGGAAGTCCGCTGGTGCCCCGGCTGCGGCGACTACGCCGTCCTCGCCGCCGTCCAGAGCTTCATGCCCGAACTCGGCATCCCCCGCGAGAACACCGTCTTCATCTCCGGCATCGGCTGCTCCTCCCGCTTCCCGTACTACATGAACACCTACGGGATGCACTCCATCCACGGCCGCGCCCCCGCCATCGCCACCGGCCTGTCCACCTCCCGCCAGGACCTGTCCGTCTGGGTCGTCACCGGCGACGGCGACGCCCTGTCCATCGGCGGCAACCACCTCATCCACGCCCTGCGCCGCAACGTCAACCTCAAGATCCTCCTCTTCAACAACCGGATCTACGGACTGACCAAGGGCCAGTACTCCCCCACCAGCGAGACCGGGAAAATCACCAAGTCCACCCCCATGGGCTCCCTCGACGCCCCCTTCAACCCCGTCTCCCTCGCCATCGGCGCCGAAGCCAGCTTCGTGGCCCGCACCATCGACTCCGACCGCAAACACCTCACCGACGTCCTGCGCGCCGCCGCCGCCCACCCCGGCACCGCCCTCGTCGAGATCTACCAGAACTGCAACATCTTCAACGACGGCGCCTTCGACACCCTCAAAGACAAAGAACAGGCCCAAGAAGCCGTCATCCGCCTGGAACACGGACAGCCCATCCGCTTCGGCACCGACAACACCAAAGGCGTCATCCGCGACCCCCATACCGGAGACCTCCAGGCCGTCACCGTCACACCCGACAACGAACACCACATCCTCACCCACAACACCCACACCCCCTCCCCCACCACCGCCTTCGCCCTCTCCCGCCTCGCCAACCCCGACACATCCCACCCTTCCCCTGCCTTCGGCGGGGAGGCCCCTACCCCCATCGGTGTCTTCCGCGACGTCCAGCGCCCCGTCTACGACACCGGGATGAGTCAGCAGCTCCAGGAGGCGCGGGAGCGTCTGGGCGCGGGGGATCTGACCGCCCTGCTCACCGGCTCCGACACCTGGACCGTCCCCGCACGGGCCTGACCCGCGTCCACCCGATCCCGCTCCGTCCCGCCGTTCCGCCACCCCGCGAGCGCCCCAGGAGAACCCCATGGCGTATGTGATCGCCCAGCCCTGCGTCGACGTCAAGGACCGGGCCTGTATCGAGGAGTGCCCCGTCGACTGCATCTACGAGGGGCCCCGCAAGCTCTACATCCACCCCGACGAGTGCGTGGACTGCGGAGCCTGTGAACCGGTCTGCCCGGTGGAGGCCATCTTCTACGAGGACGAGGTACCGGTGGAGTGGAGCGGGTACCGCACGGCGGACACCGAGATCTTCGCCCCGCTCGGCTCGCCCGCCGGGGCCGGGGCGACCGGGCCGCTCGCCGAGGACCACCCCCTGGTGGCGGCGCGCCCGGCCCTGGAGCCCCAGACCTGAGCACCGCACCGCACCTCAGCACAGCACAGCACAGCACCTCAGCACCGCACCTGAGCATCGAGGGCCCAAGCACCGAGGGCCGAAGCACCGGACCCGGACCCGAGAGGCCGGGGCCCGGTGCGCACGGTGACGACCGGGGGCCCGGGACGACCGCCTGCGCGCGGCCGTCCCGGGCCCCTTCGCGCGTTCCGGCGCGCGGACGGCGGGTCCCGGGGCCCCTGGGACCCAGGGGGAGGAAGGTCCTGTCGAGAGGGTCCGGTCCGGCATCCGGTCGGGTCCAGTAGCGGTCCAGAATCGGTCCAGAGCGAATGCAGCGGTTCGAGAGAGTGTGGTGGCGGTGGCGGATTCCCGCCACCGCTGTTGCTCTTTCCGTCCCGGCGGCACGCACCGTTCGGGCCATCGCCCGCCCGAGCCCCGGGCCTTGCCGGGGGACCGCGTTCCCCACAGCGCCGGGCGTGGGCGGACAGCGGTTCGCGGGGAGCCCGCGCCGCACGATCGACGATCGTTCCCGTCCCCGGCAGGACCGGCGGACCCATCGAAGGAGCTGGTATGGACATCGTGTTCGATGCCGCCGCCACCGCACCCCGCGCACCGACGGGGGCCGCCGCCTCTCCCGCCCCGACCGTCGCCCGCGCCCCGGCCGCCGCGTCCGGCTCCCCGGCGGGGTCCGTCTCCCGCGCCGCCCGCCGGGGCCCCGGCCCGGGACCGCGCCCGACGCCCGGCCCGCCGTCCCGGCCACCGTCCCCCCGGTCGGCCTCCCGCGGGACTCCGTCGCCGAATCCGCCGGCGTCCTCGGCGCCGTACGGCCCGCCCGCGGGCTCCCCCCTCCATCTGGTGCACAGACCGGCCACTCCCGAGGGGTTCCTGCTGGACGCGACAGCACCCGTCGAACAGCGCTTCGCGCTCTCCGCCGAACTCCCCGACACCCACGGGGTCTTCAACGACGGCCCCGGCACGTTCCACGATCTGCTCTTCGCGGCCGAGTCCCTCCGGCAGGCCACCCAGTTCGTCGCCCACCAGTACTTCCGGGTGCCGGCCGAGCGCCCCGCCGTCTTCGTCTCCAGCGGGATGGACATCCAGGACCTCGGCCCCTGGCGGCGCACCGGACGGCCCGCCCATATGGCCCTCGACATCACGCTCACCCCCGTCGACGTCGTCAACGGCATCCCCCGCGGGCTCGACTGCCGGGGCGCCGTCGCCATCGACGGCGAGCAGTGCGGCAGCGGCACCGCGCGGCTGCTCTTCCTGATGCCGGGGGTCTACCGGGCCCACCGTGCGCTGGGGCGCCGCGAAAGCCTTCAGGGACAGGTGTCCGCTCCGTTCCGGCCCGCCGTCCGCTCCGCGGTCGCCCCCGAGCGGGTCGCCCGTCTCGACCCCCGCAACGTCCTGGTCGGACCGCCCCTGCGGGCCATCGACGGGGAGTTCGTCCTGCCGGTCGCGGCGGCACCCGGGAACGAGCTGTTCGACGGGGGGAGCGAGGGACACATCCCCGGCCCCGTCTTCCTGGAGGCGTCGCGGCAGGCCGCCACGGTCGTCGCCGCCGAACTCCACGGCTTCCGCCCCGCCCATGCCGTCCTCACCCACTGGTGGGCGTCCTTCCGTGGCTTCGGCGAAACGGATCTGCCCCTGACCTGCACCGTCACCTCCCGCGAACCCCTCAGGGACCGAGCGGGCCGCCCCACCGTCCGACTGCGGATCACCTTCAGCCAGGGCAGCCGTGTCCTGGCCACCACGTCGGCCACCCTGCTCCAGGACTGCTGAACACTCACGGGCCCCCACCCCACCCCCCACTCCCCGTCGTCATCGAGAGGAGCCCGCCCATGCGCTTCCGGGTACTGGGGCCGGTGAGCATGTCTCCCCGCACCCCGTCCGCCGCCAAACCCCGCGCACTGCTCGCCACCCTGCTGGTCCGGGCCGGTGAGGTCGTCCCCGCGCACAGCCTCATCGACGAACTCTGGGGCACCGAGCCGCCGCGCACCGCCACCACCACGCTCCAGGTCTATGTCTCCCAGCTACGGAAGATCCTCGCCGAGGACGAGCACGGCGCCGACAGACCCCCCGAGGGCGCCGAACCCGCCGGCGGGCTGCTGCTGACCCGCGCGCCCGGGTATCTGCTCCAGATCCCCGACCAGGAGAACGCGTTCGACCTGCCGTGCTTCGAACGGCTGCGGAACGACGGCCGCGCCGCCCACCAGGAACGCGACTTCGCCCGGGCGTCCCGGCTGCTGCACGAGGCACTGGCGCTCTGGTCCGGCCCCGCGCTCTCCGGCATCCCGCACGGCGTGCGCCTCGAATCCGCCGCGATCCGCCTGGACGAGCTGCGCATGGAGGTCCTGGAACAGCGGATCGTCGCCGATCTCCGCCTCGGCCACCACCAGGAACTCGCCGGGGAACTGCTGGCCCTCGCCAACGAGCATCCGCTGCGGGAGACCCTGCACGGGCATCTCATGGTGGCCCTCTACCGCACCGGCCGGGGCTCCGACGCCCTGCGGGTCTACGGCAGGCTCCGGCACTCCCTCGTCGAGGAGCTGGGGGTCGAACCCGGCCCCGGCCTCGCCCGGCTCCACGAGCGCGTCCTGCGCCGCGACCCCGCCCTGGACTGGCGGCCCCCGCGGCCCCCGGCCGGAACCACCGCCACCGACCGCCCCGGGCGCGGCCCGTCCGCACCCGCGCCCGAGGAGGCCCGCCGCCCGGTCCCCACCCCGCCGGTGCTCCCCGCCGAAGCCCCCGGATTCGTCGGGCGGCACGAGGAACTCGCCCATGGGGAACGGGTGCTGCGCGGCCGGAACGGACAGCCGCCCGTCCGCGTCCTCGCCGTCTCCGGACGCGCCGGGGCCGGGAAGTCGGCACTGGCGCTGCGGCTCGCCCACCGCATGGCGGAATCCTTTCCCGACGGCCGGGCCCTGGTGCGGTTGCGCGGACCGCACGGCCGTCCGCTGACCACCGCCCAGGTGGGGGCCGCGGTCCTGCGCCGGCTCTCCGGCGATGACTCCGGCGACCGGGGCACCACCCCCACAGACCCGGCCGAACTGGCCGAACGGATTCGGCAGGCCCTCCACGGCCGTCGGATTCTGCTCGTCCTCGACGATGTGGGGAGCGAGGAGCAGATCCGGCCACTGCTGCCGCCCACCGAGGGCAGCGCGGTCATCCTCACCGGCCGCCGCACCCCCGCCGCGCTGGACGGGGCCGAGCACCTCGTCCTCGACGCCGTACGCCCCGACGAGGCCGTCGAACTGCTGATGACGGCGGCGGGGGAGCGGATCGCCGACGACACCGCCGCCGCGGCGGAGATCGCCCGGCTCTGCGGCTACCTCCCGCTGGCGCTGCGCGTCGCCGCCGCGGCGCTGACCGCACGGCCGCACACCACCGCCGACGCCTTCGCGGAGCGGCTGCGCGACGAGCGCACCCGGCTCGGGGTGCTCCGCGAGGGCGATCTCGACCTCCGCTCCACCCTGCTGACCGGCTATCAGGAGGCCGGTCCCGCACAGCGGCGGGCGTTCAGGATGCTGACCCTCGCCCCCGCGCCGGACTTCGCCGGATGGACCGCCGCCGCCCTCCTCGGCAGCGGGGCGGGCGTCGCCGAGGAACTGACCGAGGAACTCGTCCGCGCCCATCTCCTGGAGGCCCGGCCGGGGGTCCGCACCCAGCGCTACGGCTTCCACTCGCTGCTGCGGGTGCTCGCCGTGGAGCTGCGCGAGGCCGAGTCGGCGACGGAGCCCGACGGCGAGACCACCCGCCGCGCCGTGGAACGGCTCTGCCGCGCCTATCTGACCCTCGCCCGCTACGCCGACGCCCGGCTCGCCCCCGGCCGCGACTGGCGCACCCGCACCGGGCCGGACGGCACCCACGGGGACCGGCGGGACGGCCCCGACGGGCCCACGGTCATCGGCGAGGGGACCCTGAGATGGTTCCAGGACGAGGCCGCCGGACTCGTCGAGGCCGTCCGCCAGGCCCACGCGGCCGGGCTCTGGCCGCTGGTGTGGGAACTCGCCGACAGCGCCACCGGCTACTTCCACGCCTGCGCCGCCTGGGACGACTGGGAGGAGACCCACCGGCTGGCGCTGGACGCCTCGCTGCGCGCCCGGAACACGGCGGCGGAGGCGGTGGTGCGCCACTCCCTGGGCGGCCTCGCCTGGCAGCGCCGCGAGGCCCGTCGCGCGCTGGCCCACTTCATGGCCGCGCAGGCCTGCTTCGACCGGGTCAAGGACCGCATCGGCTCGGCCCGCTGCCGGATCGGGGTGGCCGACATCCTGCTCGGCCAGGGGCGGCTGGGGCCCGCCGCCCGCCGCTACGGCCGGGCACTCGCGCTGTGCACCGCCGGGCGGGACCTCTGGGGCGGCGTCGCCGCGCTCAACGGCCTCGCTCTCGTCAATCTGCGGCTCGGCCGGAGGGAGACCGCGATCGGCCAGCTCGCCCAGTGCCGCCGGGCGGCGGAGCGGCTGGGGGACCGCCGCTGGGCGGAGTACACCCGCCGTACGGAGGCCCGGGTGGCGGCGCCGTCCGTACGGCGTCCGCCGGCCCAGGCGGTCGAGGTCCGCCCCGGGATGTGGCTGATCGGCCCGCCGCCCCCGGCGGCCCGCCCGCTCCCGGGACCCGCGCCCGCGCTGGCGGGCTGACCGTGCCCCGGGCCGCCGGACACACTCCGGCGGCCCGGGACCACCGGCAGGTCATCGGCCTTTGTCAGTGCTGATACCTACAGTGGCCGACATGTCCGAACCGCTGCCCCCCTTCCCGTACCACCCCGACCCCGTCGCCACCGGCGCGGTCGTACCCTCCGACGCCGTCTGCGCCCACTGCGGACGCGCGCGCGGCCATGTGTACGCCGGCCCGGTGTACGCAGGGACGCCCGGCCTGAGCGGACGGCTGTGCCCGTGGTGCGTCGCGGACGGCAGCGCCGCGGCGGCGTACGAGGCCCACTTCACGAGCGGAGAAGTCCTCGGCGACGAGATCCCGTTCGACGTCCTGCTCGCCGTGGACACCCGGACCCCGTCCTTCACCGCCTGGCAGCAGACCGTCTGGTACGCCCACTGCGGCGACGCGGCGGCCTTCCTCGGCGCGGCGGGCGCCGCCGAACTGGCCGCCTTCCCCGACGCCCTGCGGCTCCTGCGTGCCCAGGCCGACGCCTGGGGCTGGCCGGACGACCAGGTGGAGCACCACCTCGCAAGCCTCCACCGCGACGGCGACCCGACGGCCTACCTCTTCCGCTGCCGCCACTGCGCGACCCACCTGGCCTACGCGGACTTCGCCTGACGGGCCGCCACCCGCGGCGCGGGGGACGGGCGAACGCGGGCGTGGGCCCGCTCCACTCCGGTGCGGAGGCGGGTCGCCGTGCGCTGTTCCGGGTGCCCGGCCGTGCCACCGGTTGTCCGCGGGTGGCTCTTGCGGTCGTTCCCGCTGGGCGGCCGGTCCTGTCCCGGCCGGGTCTTCCCCGACGCGCGGGGCCGTGGAGGCCAGCCCGCGGCGCGGGGCCGGTTCGCGGGGATCTTCCCCGACGCGTGGGGAGCGGTCCGGTGGTCCGGATGGGCGGGTGGCCGGGTCAGCCTGCGGCGTCGAGGGCCGATACCGTCGGTTCGTCCCGTGGGGCGAACGCGGGCGTGGGCCCGGTGTGTTCGGTGCGGAGGCGGGTCGCGCAGCCGGTTGTCCGCGGGTGGCTCTTGTGGTCGTTCCCGCTGGGTGACCGGTCCCGTCCCGGCGGGTCTTCCCTGCCGTGCGGGCGTGGCCCGGCCCGGCGGACGCTGGGTCAGCCCGCGGTGCTGGGGGACGATACGGCTGGTTCGTCCCGGGGCGGACCTGGGCGCGAGCCCGGTGCAGGCGGTGCGGAGGCGGGCCGCCGTGGGCCGTTCCGGGTGCCTGGGCGCGCCACTCGTCGTACGCGGCGGCTGCTCCGGTTGTTCCCGCTGTGCGGGGTCCCGTCCCGGCGGATCTCCCCTGACGGGCGGGAGCTTGGTCTGGACCGGCGTCGGGGCGGACCTCCACGAGCCTGGTCCGGTGGCCGGTAGGAGCCGTTCGCGGGGCGGCCCGTCCCGTCCGCGCGGATCGTCCCCGGCACGGGGGAGCGTCCTGGACAGCCCGGAGGCCCGGACCCGGCGGGGGTCGGGCCGGGCGGGGTCGTAGGGCGGCCTGCGGTGTTGGGGGCCGATACCGCTGGTTCGTCCCGTGGGGCGAACGCGGGCGTGGGCCCGGTGTGTTCGGTGTGGAGGCGGGTCGCCGTGGGGTGTTCCGGGTGCCTGGCCGTGTCACCGGTCCTCCGGGGGCCGGTTCTTCCGGGCGTTCCCGCTGGGTGGCTGGTCCTGTCCCGGCGGGTCTCTTCCGACGAGCCGGGCGCGGTCCGGATCGGTGGGCGGCTGGTTCGTCCCGTGGGACGGATGTGCGCGTGGGCCGGGCGTGTTCGGTGTGGAGGCGGGTCGCCGTGGGCCGTTCTGGGTGCCTGGCCGTGCCACTGGTTGTTCGCGGGCGTTCCCGCTGGGTGGCCGGTCCCGGCCCGGCGGTCTCCCCCCACGCGGGGGCGCGGGCCGGGCCGGGCGAGGTTCGGCAGGGTCAGCCCGCGGCCCGGGGCCGGGGCGGCGGGGCCGGTCGGCGGGGCCGGGGGCGGCGGTTGCGGAGCAGTCTGCGCCACTCCTCCGCGCTGAACGGGGCGGGCTCGGTGGTGCTGATGAAGTCGTGCAGCACGGAGAGGAATCGTTCGGGGTCGGTCCGGAACGGGAAGTGCCCGGCCTCCGTGAACATCTCCAGCCTGCTCCCCGGCATGGACACATGCCCCAGCGACGCGTGCACCGCCGGGATCACCACGTCCCGGCCGCCCCAGACGATCATCGTCGGCATGCCCTGGGTCAGATAGCTGCGGTCCAGCAGCGTCGCGACCTGCCCCCGCCAGTCCACACCGGCGCGCAGGGTGCGGACGAAGGCGCTGCGGGAGCCCGCGTCCGGCAGGGCGTCGATCGCGCGCATCAGATCCGTCGCGTCGACCCCGAGGTCCGTGTCGAAGGCCCGCAGCAGCCGCAGATACTGCTCCAACTGCCAGCGCACGGTCGGCAGCCGCAGCGCCGCCAGCACCAGACCGGCCCCCGGCAGTGTCGCCGCCCGCAGCAGCGGGGTGAGCTGACGCCCGATGCCCCCGCTGGCCACCAGCACCAGACGCTCGGTGCGTTCGGGGAACTGATACGCGAACTGCGCGGCGACCGCCCCGCCGAGCGAGTGCCCCACGAGGGTCGCCCGCTCCACCCCGAGGGCGCTCAGCAGATCCCGTATCCCGTTCGCGTACGCGCCCGGCGAGTAGTCGCCCCGGGGCTTCGCGGACGCCCCGTGGCCCTGGAGGTCCGGGGCGATGACCCGGTACCTCCCGGCCAGCGAGGGCATGACCTCGGCCCAGGTGGACGACGAGTCCCCGATGCCGTGGATGAGGACGACCGCGTCGCCCCTGCCCGCCATCCGGTACGCCTGGCGGTAGCCGTGCAGCTCACGGCTGCGCAGCCGGACCTCGTTCCCGCCCACCGCGCGGGGCCGGGGCCGGGGCGGCCGGGCTCGGCCGCCGCTGCTGGTGCCGGTCACGGATCAGACCTCCTGGCGGTCCGGGTCGTCGGTGCGGTGCGGGTCCGGAACGTGCGCTGCGGGGCCGGGGTCCGCACCGGAGCCCGCCGGGACGCCCCCGGAGCCGGAATCAGAAACGGAAACGGAAACGGAAACGGAATCGGCGGCCTCCGGCGGACCGGCGGCCGGGACGGAGAGGACCCCGGGGTCGATGCCCAGCGACGCGAGGGAGCGCCAGGGAAGGACGGTGCCGTGCGCCCCGGCACGGAGCCGGGCGCGGGGACGAGTGGTCGTAGGGGACATGGCAACCGCCTCTCGGTCGCTGTGCAGGGGTGCGCCCGGACGGGCGCCGCCGGCCCTCACGGGCCGTGGACGGGCCGCGAGCGGCCCGGAGAGCGGTGGGGCGGAGCGGTGGCCGGGCCGATCGGTCAGACCGGCGGCAGCGGCCCGTCGGGCGAACCGTTCGCGGGCACCGCCACCGCGGACTCCACCGCCCGTACCGCGACGGGCCGCACCGGGCCCGGCTCCGCCGCGGCGGCGAACCGCGTCCGCAGCAGCGAGCGGACCAGCCAGGCCCGTACCGCCGTGAGATGCGCGGGGGAGCCGTGGACGTCGTCGAACTCCTTGAACCGGGCCCGGGGGAGCGCCGCCGCCAGCAGCCGCGGGTCGCCCGCCGGGATGATCTCGTCCCGGGAGCTGACGACATATCCGACGGGGACGCGCACCGCGCCCAGGGTGTCGGGGCCGAGCGGAAAGCGCCGGAGCAGCAGCCGCAGCGCCTCCTCGTCCGCCGACCCGGTGAGCCTGCGCAGCGTCTCCACGGTGATGCCGGGGACCCGGGGCCACCACAGCGGGTCGGTGAAGAACCCCGCGACCGGCGCCCCGACGGTGTGGACCCCGCGGATACGGGGGTCGTCCGCCGCCGCCCGCAGCGCCATGTGGCCGCTGAAGCTGAGCCCGAGGACGCTGGTGCGGCGGACGTCGGCCCGCCGCTCCAGCCGGTTCAGCAGAAACGGCAGCAGCCGCCAGGAGTCGGGCCCGTAGCGCAGGGTGTTCTCGCCGACGCCGGGCATCTCGGTCGCGACGGCCGCGTAGCCGAGCCGGGCCAGCTTCGGCAGCAGCGGGGCCCACTGCTCCTTCACGCTGACGATGCCGCCCGAGACGACGACCAGCGGTCTGCGGCGGCGGACGTCGAGTCCGGCCGTCCAGCAGACGACGACGCCGTCCGGGTGGTCGAGGAGCAGCCGTCCGATGCCCCGGCGGCGGCGCCAGTCGTCGAAGGTCCGTACGCAGTTGGCCTGGGCCCTGGCCCGGACCTCGTCGCCGTGGTGGGGGAAACGGGCCAGCGCGTAGCGGCGGCAGGCGTCGAGCGGACGGCCCGCCGTGGCCAGCCGGTCGGCCTCGGCCGTCCAGACGCGGGCCCAGGAGGCGGGGTGACCCGGCTCGTCGTTGGTGATCCGGGGCAGGACCGCCGCCACCTGGCGTTCGGTGATGCCCTGGCCGCGGGCGTGCAGCCGGGCGAACTCCTTCAGCTCGTCGAGATGGTCCATGACTTCCTCCGTCTCCCTCACCACCGAGGGCCCGTGCCAGGTGACTCGGCCCGGGGCCGTCCCGGGCGGGCGAAACGCGGATACGAACGCGGATACGGATGTCGATGCGGATGCGGAACGCGGATGCGCGGGGGCCGCGCTCGGGCCGCGCCGTGCGGACGGACGCGGGGAGCCATCGGTCCGCGGGAGTGTGGGCGGGCGCCGTCTGCCGGGGTGGGGGAATGTGCCCCGGCGGAGCGCCCGCCCTGGACACCACGGTGGCGGACGTCCCTTAAGGCACGCTTGGCGCCCGCCGGAGCGGAGTCCGTACGCGGGCAGCCCGAAGGGCGCCGTGACCCAAGGGACAGCACCCCCCTTGGGTCACGGCGCCCTTCTGCCGGCCGGTGCCCCGGCCGCCGCCGGACGGCCCTCGCGGACCCTGCCTGACGGTTCCTCCTGTGCCGCACCGGGCCGCGCCGGGTGCCCGTGCCTCAGACCGCGAACGCGTCCCGCGCCCAGCCGCCCCGTTCACCCGCGGTGCCCACCGGCGCCGCGGGAGCCATCGGGACCGGGGCGGCCTCCGCGGCGGCCCGCGACCCCACCGGCACCGGCGGTGCCGACGGCCGTACCGGCCCCGGTGCCGATGGCGGGTCCCAGGCCCCGGGCGGGCCCCACGACCCCGGGAGATCCGGTCCGCCCGCTCCCGCCGGGGAGTCCGCCGTGTCCGGAGGTTCCTCCGCCAGGGTCTCGGTCAGCAGCGCCACCACATGGGGATCGAGCATGGTCCCGGCGGCCGTGTCCTCGACCCCGCCGAGACCGGTGTCGCTCACCGCGACGCTGACGGCGTAGCCGCCGTCCACCGAGAAGGTGCGGAACTCCCACTCCACCCCGGTGCCGGGCGCCCCGTCGGGCGTCAGCACCCGGTCGAGACGGCCGTCGGGCCCGAAGCCGAAGTCCGTGAAACGGAAGCGCAGCCCCTGCCCGATCGCCTTGCTGTACGCCTCCTTGAGCGTCCACAGCCGGACCAGCGCGGGACCGCGCTCCTCGGGCGCCAGCCGGGACAGCGCCCCCAGTTCATGGGGTGTACACACATGACGGTGCAGACCGCGGGTGTACAGCGGGCGGTCCGCCCGTTCCGCGTCCACCCCGATCAGCCCGCGCGTGGTCAGCCCGATCAGCAGCAGATCCTCGGTGTGGCTGAGGCTGATGTCGACGGCGTCGCAACCGCGCAGATAGGGGCGGCCCGTGGGCCCGTACCCCAACTCGATGACCTGGGGCGGCACCCGGAGCGCCACCGCGGCGGCGAACTTCAGCAGCACCCGTGACGCGGCGAACCGCGTCCGCACATCCGGGTGCGTCATCTCCAGATAGCGTTCCCAGTCCCGCCCCAGCAGCGCCCGCAGCCGGGGCCCGCCGGTCTGGTCGGGCTGCCAGTCGGCGAGCCGGGCGTGCAGGACCGCGACCGAGTGCTGCTCCAGGTCGGCGCGCACCCGGTCCCAGGCGCCGTCACGTCCGGAGATCTTGACCGGCTCCCCGAACGAGGGTCTGGAAGCCGTCCCCCTCCGCGCCGTCATCGAACTCCTCCAAGGTGGTCTTGAGGTCGCCGAGCACATCCGCCGCCGCCGCGCCGTCGATGATCCGGTGGTCGAAGGTGAGTCCGAGCCGCATCACGGGGGCGATCGTGAGCCGTCCGTCCCGGGCCACGGGCCGCTCGGCCACCCGGCCCGCGCACAGGGTGACGGCGGTGCCGCCGCTGGAGTGGAAGCCGTCGACCGGCCGGTGGCCGAGCGAACTCACCGAGACCGTGCCGAGGACGGCGGGCCTGCGGCGCGGATCGCGCAGCGCGGCGGCGAAGGCGAGCCGGCCCAGCGGCACCGGGAGGCGGCCGAGCAGCCGCACCCCCCGGAACTCCGGCAGCCCGGCGGTGTCCGGGCCCCGGTAGCGCTCGATCCGCCGCTGGATCTCGTCGAGACCGGCGCTCTCCAGACCCGGGAGCAGCGCCGAGAGCACCGTGCGCTCCCCGTCGACCGTGCGGTCGAGGGCCAGCTTCGCGGTCACCCCGTCGAAGCGGACGGTGCGCGGCCCGCGCAGCCCGAGCAGGCGGCCCGGGTCCAGGGCGGCGTTGGCCTCCGGGTGCCGGTGCAGCACCCGGCCCGCCGCGTACAGCACATACGCCACCACCGACGAGCGCCGCCCCGCCGCACGGGCGGCGGCCCGGTGCGCCTCGACGCGGGTCATGTCGATGTCCGTGTCGAGATGCACGGGCCGCTGTCGCGCCGCGTGCTCCAGGAAGTAGAGCGTATGGCGGCGGCGTCGCTCGGAGCGCGTGCGCGCCGGGCCCCGGCCGGGCCCGGCGGACCCCGTCATGCCCGTACCGCCAGCTGATAGATCTCCTGGAGGCTGCGGGCCTCCAGCAGCCGTCCGATCGGGAGCTGCCGTCCGGTGGTCTGCTCCAGAACGGTGACCAGCTTCAGCAGATACAGCGAGTCCCACTCGGGGAGCTGGTCGAGATCGGCCTCGACCTCGTGGTCCTGAAGGGGCATGCCCAGCTCGTCCCTGACGAGGCGGACGAAGTCGTCGATGGTCTGCATCGGTGATGCCTTCCCGGGCGCGGAGCCAATGGTGAACTGCGGTGCGGATGAGGGGCCTTGGGGCCTGCCCCCACGACGGGCGGTGGGACGTGTCCAGTGCCACGGTGTACGACGGGGCCGTGGGCCGTCAGCTTTTCTCCAGTGCGAAACCGGATTTGATCCATTTGCTGGACTCGACGGCGACGGCAAGCGCTCTCTGTCCCTGCGTCATTTTGCTGAGAAGAGCGTCCAGTTGAAGGAAAGGAAGGGCATTTCCATTGTTTCCGGTGTCGGCCACGCAGGACACCTCCACGGAGCCCGGAAGGTTCAACTGCTGGGTGATCCGCCGGGTCATATGACCGGAAAGCTGCGGCGGAAGCAGGAAATCCACATCCTCCGCCGACCACTCCAGCTCCTCCAGCAGCTCCCAGAGGATCTCCTCGGCGATCACCGGGACGGACTCCTCGATCGCCTTGTAGTCCTCCCTGATCGCCTGCCGGTCCTCGTGCCGGTCGGCCAGGCCGAACCAGTCGATGACCTGGCCGGGCTCCCGGCCCAGACCGGTGAAACGGTTGAGGACCCGGCGGACGGCGACCGCGTGGCCGCGCGGCTCGGAGGTGAGGACCGCGGCGCCCGCGCCGTCCCCGAACAGGACGTAGTTGACGAGGTCGCTGGGGGCGGCGCCGGACAGATCCCGGTCGAGGTCCAGGTGCTTGCTGCACACATCGCCGCCGATCACCAGGCCCGCGCGGTAGCCGCCGCCCGTGATCAGGGTGCGGCCGAGATCCAGGGCCTGGACCGCGCCCGCGCAGCCCGACTGGAGCTGATAGGTCGGCAGTTGGTCGAGCCCGAGCAGATCGGCGACCGTGTTGACGGTGGCGGGCATCAGATGGTCCGGGGTCGCGGTGCCCATGACCACGAACTCGATCTCCTCGGGCGCCACCCCGGACGCGGCGAGCGCCCGCTCACCGGCCTGGGCGCAGATGTCGGCGAGCGACCAGCGCACCTCGCCGCTCTCCAGGTCCCGGGCGAAGTGCCGGGTCCTCGTCCCGATGAACACGTCGATCCACTCGTCGTTGACGCCGAGCGTCTTGGCCAGCCTGGCGTTGTCGACGGGGTCGCCGGGCAGGGCCGTGCCGACGGCGGCGAGATACGCCACCGTGCCGGCGGGGGACTGGGGTGACTGCATCGTGCGGTCCTTTCGTACGGGCAGAGAGCCGGGTGGGGCGGGGCGGGGGCCGGGGCCGCCCCCCGGGGGGGAGGAGGCGGACACCCGGCCCGGCGGCGGGGCCGGGCGGCGCTCAGGCGACGGCGGAACCCGTCCGGCCGCGGAGATAGCCGATGAGATCGCCGACCGACGAGAGCTGCGGCAGCAGATCCTGCACGCTGATCGCCTCCATCCCCGGCAGCCGGTCCTGGATGCGGTCCTTCAGCTCCATCACCATCACCGAGTCGAAGCCCAGGTCCTCGTAGAGCAGCGACAGCGGCGAGACCTCGTCCACGGCGTAGCCGCCGACCTCCGCCACCGCCTCGACCACCGCGCGCTCCACCGGGTCGCCGATGGGCTCACGGGCCGGGGACAGCACCGCCACCGCCTCGCCCGGCCCGGTCCCCGCACCCGGCTCCGCGGTCCTGAGCTGCGTCGTCGGCGGCACCGACGGCAGCACCACCGCGTCGCTCCCGGCGGACTTCCGGATCGGCCCGCGGGTCCAGAACCGGTGCGCGTCGGAGAACACGTACGGCGTGAGCCGCTGCCGCTGCCGGTCCTCCTCCGCGTACACCGCGTCCCAGCGCGGGTCGAGACCGGTGCGGTACAGCTCGGCCACGGCCCGTGCCAGCTCCCGGCCGTCCGCCTCCGCCCCGGGCACCAGGGCCACCGTGTGGCCCTGTGTCCCGGCGGCGGGACGGAGCTTGCGCGCCATCCGGGTGAGCACCGGCTGCGGCCCCACCTCCACCAGATGGGACGGACCGGCCTCCAGCAGCCCCGCCGCCGCGTCCGCGAACAGCACCGGGGCGCTGATGTGCTCGGTCCAGTACGCGGCGTCCATCGGTTCGGCCTCCAGCAGCCGGCCCCGTACCGTCGAGTACACCGGCAGCTTGGGCACCCCGCCCCCGGCCTCCTCCGCGATCCGCGCGAACCGCTCCAGCACCGGCTCCATCAGCGGCGAGTGGAACGCGTGCGACACATCGAGCCGCCGGGCCCGCACCCCCCGCTCCAGCAGCGCCTCCTCGATCCGCGCCAGCGCCGCCAGATCGCCCGAGAGCACGCTCGCCCGCGGGCCGTTGACGGCGGCCACGCCCACGAGCGGCTCCCCGTCCACCAGCTCCGCCAGGTCCGCCGCGTCGGCGCGGACCGCCAGCATCCCGCCGCCGCCGGGCAGCTCCTCCATCAGCGCGCCGCGCGCGGCGACCAGCCGGGCGGCCTGCTCCAGCGGGAAGACCTCGGCGACCACCGCCGCCGCGTACTCGCCGACGCTGTGCCCGAGCAGCAGCGCCGGGGGCACCCCCAGCTCCCGCAGACAGGAGGCCAGGGCGTAGCCCACGGCGAACAGCGCGGGCTGGGTCCGGCCGGTGCCGTGCACGGCCGCGTCCCCCGCCAGCAGCAGATCCCGGACCGAGTCCCGGGTGTGCGGCGCGAGCGCCGCGTCCGCCTCGTCCAGGAACCGCCGGTACAGCGGCGACTCCTGGTAGAGCCGGGCCGTCATCGCCGGATACTGCGAACCCTGGCCGGTGAACAACAGCGCCACCAGCGGCTTCCCGGCGGGGTTGCCGGTCAGCCGGGCCAGCAGGTCCTCGTCCCCCGCGGCCCGGCGCAGCGCACCGGCCAGCTCCGCGCTGTCCCCGGCGGGCAGCGCGAACCGGAAGCGGTGGCCCGTCTTGACGAGATTGCTGCTCCAGCACAGCGGCCCCGCCGGTACCCGGCGCCGCCGGACCGCGTCCGCCTGCGCCAGCAGATTGCGCCGCAGCGCCGCCGGGTTCGGCGCGCTCAGCGTGAACACCCCGGCGCCCACCCCCGTCGGGCCGCCGTCCGCCGCCGCGGCCGGGCCCTCCGCCGCCTCCCCGGGCCGCGCCGCGTACGCGGGGGCGGACTCCAGCACCGCGTGGGCGTTGGTGCCGCCCATGCCGAAGCTGCTCAGCCCTCCGACCACGGTCCGGTTCTGGAGCCGCAGCGGGGTCTTCAGCAGCCGCAGCCCCTGGGCGCCCAGCTTGAGCGCCGGGTTCTCCTTCGTCGCGTAACGGCTCGCCGGGACCACCCGGTGGTGCAGCGACAGCGCCACCTTGATCAGCCCGGCGATGCCCGCCGCGCCCTCGGTGTGCCCGATGCTGCCCTTGACCGAGCCGAGCGCCAGCGGGCGCCCCGAACGCGTCGCGTGCAGCCCGCCCAGCGCCTTCGCCTCGATCATGTCGCCCAGCACCGTGCCGGTGCCGTGCGCCTCCATGAACGTCACGTCCGAGGGCTCGACCCCGGCCCGCCGGTACGCCGCCGACAGCACCTCCTGCTGCGACCAGCGGTTGGGCGCGGTGATGCCGTTGCTCCGCCCGTCCTGGTTGACGGCCGTGCCGCGGATCACCGCGTACACCGGCTGGCCGTCCGCGAGCGCGTCCTCCAGCCGCCGCAGCACCACGGCGCCCACGCCCTCGCCGCGGCCGATGCCGTCGGCGTCGGCGCTGAACGGCTTGCAGCGGCCGTCGGGCGCGGACAGCCCCGCCTGGGTGTAGAAGATCCCCAGTGCCGGGGTGAGCGCGACGTTCACCCCGCCCGCGATGGCCGTGTCGCACTCGCCCGACAGCAGCGAGTTGCACGCCAGATGCACCGCGACCAGCGAGGACGAGCAGGCCGTGTCCACGGCGAGACTCGGCCCCTTCAGATCCAGGTGGTAAGAGATCCGGTTGGCCGTCATGCAGTAGCCGTTGCCGGAGCCCACCTGGGCCGTGACCCGTGCGTAGTCCGTCAGATGGAGCTGTGCCCACTCGTTGCCCATGATCCCGACGAAGACGCCAGTGGAGCTGCCCGCCAGCCGCGCCGGGGCGATACCGGAGTCCTCCACGGCCCGCCAGGCGCACTGGAGCAGCAGCCGCTGCTGCGGGTCCATCGCCTGCGCCTCGCGCGGCGAGACCGTGAAGAACTCGTTGTCGAAGGCGTCCGGGTCGGAGATGAACCCGCCCTCGGTGGTGTTGGAGTGGCCCTCCGCCCCGGTGGCGGAGTGGAAGTCCCGGGCGCTCCAGCGCTGTCCCGGGACCTTGCCCACCCCCTCACCGGAGCGCATCAGCATCTCCCAGTAGGCGCCGGCGTCCGGCGCCCCCGGGAAACGGCAGTCCAGTCCGACGATGGCGACCGGCCTCATCGTGCATCACGCGCGAGGGCCCGCAGTTCCTCGACCAGATGCCCGGCGAGGGCGTCCACGGTGGGGTAGTCCCAGGCCACGGTGGGCTCCAGGACGAGATCGAAGTCCTCCTCGATGTCTCCGCACAGGCTGAGCGCGGCGACCGAGTCGAGCCCGTACTCGGCCAGCGGCACCGAGGGGACGATCTCGGCGGGCGAGCGCTTGAGGTACAGCGCGATCCGGTCGGCGAGCCAGCCGCTCAGCGACTCGACACTGTGCTCGGTGTGCTGGGCGGCGGCGGGACCGGCCGACGGGACGGACGCGGGAACGGACGCGGGAACAGACATGGGGTACTCCTAGATCGGGCGCGCCGGTCTCTCAACCGGCCAGCGGGGTGTCGTAGAGGTCGTAGCTGCGGCGTTCGTGGAAGCGGCGGAGCACTTCCTCGTGCACCCGGCCCTCGCACGAGGGCGGCAGCCCGGCGGGGCGCAGCCCCAGCCGCCGGCACAGCCGGTGCAGCGCGGCGGCGGCCCAGGCGGGGTCGGCCAGGAAGGGGTCGCCGTCGTCCCGGGCGGCCCGCCAGACACCCAGGACGGACGCGGCGGCCAGGAAGACGGCGTAGCGGTCGGCGAGGGCGAAGCTGGCGGGCGACGCGAGCGCGGTCCGGTCCTGCGGGGTCAGGCTGAGGCTGTCCTCCTGGAGCTGGCGCAACTGGTCGAGGAGCCGCATCACCAGCGCCTGCACGGCCAGTTCCTCCGGGGAGCCGCTGGGCAGTCCGTCGACGGCGGCGACCAGGGAGGCGCTGAGACTGTCCCGCCCGCTGGCCAGCGCGAGCCGGTCGAACGGCAGCCCCGGCAGCCCCTCCCGGGGCCGGAACAGCGCCTCCGGTGCCTCGTCCCCCGCGAACCAAGCCCGCCGGGCGAGCCGGGAGAGCTGCGGAATGATCGTCGCCTGGCAGGCGGCGGAGCCCGCGTGGCCGAGGCTCAGCACCGGCAGGTCGCGGACGTGTTTCTGGAAGAGTCCGAACGCGCCCTCGCGGACGTAGAACCGCGCCCCGAGCACGATCGACAGGTCGTACATGGTGTCGGTGAGCATCTTCGGGACCAGGTACTTCACCGCCGCCGCGTACACACTGGTCTCGTCCGGCAGCAGATGCACCGCCCGGGTGCCGACGAGCGCCATGCTGTCGCAGATCAGCAGGTCGAGAAAGGCGCCGGTGAGGGTCTCGGCGGCGTGCGGTATCTCCATCACCGTCCGCCGGTAGAGCTGCCGCCCCAGGGCGAACCGCACCACCGTGCGCAGACTGGTGTCCAGCGCCCCGATCGCCATGCCGGGGATCGCGCTGCGGGTGATCTGGAAGGACCGCAGCGCCAGTTCGACGCCCTGCCCCACCCGGCCCACGAGCGTGCCGTCGTCCACCGGGCAGCCGTCGAACTCCAGCCCGGACAGCCGGCAGCCGCGGACCCCGACGGCGGCGTAGCGGGGCAGCACCGAGAACCGCTCCGCGTCGAGCCGGTCCCGTTCGACGAAGAGCACCGAGTGGCTGCGGCTGCCCGGCGTCCCGTCCGTCCGGGAGAAGAGGGAGAAGGCGGCGGCCCGGTCGGCGTTGTTGATGACCTCCTTGCGGCCGTGCAGCCGGTAGCCACCGGGGACCGGGTCGGCCCGGAACTCGTTGCGGACGAAGTCGTTCCCGTGCGGCAGCTCGTGGTAGGCGACGGAGACCTTCTGGTTGTCCAGGAGCAGCCCGGCCAGTCTGCGCCGCTGCTCGGGGCTGCCCGCCGTCCACACATTGGCCGCCGCCATGAACGAGGTGATGCCGTAGCCGAGGCCCAGCGCCACATCGCGCCGGAAGAGCTGCCGCATCACCCGGACCAGGGTGTCCAGCCGGTCCAGCCGCCCGCCCAGCGCCGTGGGCACGAACTCGGCGTTGAAGACCAGCTCGTCCAGGAGGCGTTCCCCGGCGGGCGGCAGCTCACCCGCCTCGTCGGCGGCGAGGATATGCCCGGCGGACAGCGGGTTGCCCTCGTCGTCGAGGTCCCCGAACCGTTTCTCCAGATCGGCGATCCGGGCCTGGACCACACTCTCCTGGGCCTCGTGGGCGAGCACCCCGTCGGTGCTGTCGGTGCTGTCGGTGCTGTCGGTGCCGGGGCCGTGCCCCGTGCCGTTCTCGATGCCGGTCGGGGCGGCCTCGTCGCGGAGCCCCGGGACGGCGGGATCACTCAGCATGGCGTCCCCTCGGGTGTCCGGACCCGCTGTCGGGCGGTGTTCCGGTGTCGGTGTGTACGGGTGTGCTGTGCGTGCCCGCGGTGGCCGGTCCGGCGCTCCCCCGGGCGGGCGCGGGGGCCCCGGCCGGTACGGTGCCGGCGGCCGGGGCGCTGTGCAGCCGCAGCGGCAGCAGGGAGAACAGCTCCCCGGCGGCCGTGGCCGCCCGCAGATGCTCCAGCAGCCGCGGATACGCCTCCGGCTCGCCCGTGTGCTGCTCGCCCAGCCGGACCAGCAGCCGGTCGAGGACCGGCCACAGCCAGACCGCGTCCTGCCACAGCCCGGCCGTACGGCCCGCGCTGCCCGTGCGGTGGTTGTGTGCCCACAGCCCGAGCGCCGCGGCCCCGGCCAGCACCAGGCTGTACCGGCGGGCGACGTCGAACGCCTGCGGCGGCACATCGCCGACCACCGACCGGTAGGTGTCCATCTCCTCGTGAATCCGGCCGGCCGCCGTCAGCAGCCGCTCGGCCGGGCCGAGCGCGCCCTTCAGCTCCGGCCGCCGCGCGGCCTCCTCCCGCAGCGCCGCCACCGACTCCGGCAGCGTCGCCATGATGCCGCTGCCGCGCCGGGCGACCAGGCTGAGGCGCTCCGGCTCCAGCGGCTCCAGCTCCGTACGGAGGTCGAAGGCGCGGGCCGCGCCCGCCGTGTCGCCGGTGCCCCGCTGCCAGCCCCTGGCCAGCGTGCGGAACTGGTTCACCAGCGCGTTCAGATTGACCAGGGTGTTGCCGTCGAAGAGACCGACGATCCGGTGGTCCCGGTCCACCTTCTGGAACATGCCCCGCGCGTGCACCCCCTTGAGGAAGGCCCGCGCGCCCAGCAGCCGGGTCAGCTCCGCGATCACGGCCTCGGTGCCCGTCGGCAGCAGGTACTTGGTCACGGCGGCGGCCACGCTCAGCTCGTCCGTCGCCGTGTGCACGGACCGGGCCGCCACCGTCGCCAGCGCCTCCCCGGCCAGCACGTCCGCCGCCGCCGACGCCAGCACATGGCGGGCCTGCGGCAGCTCCACCAGCCGCCGCCCGTACAGCTCGCGCCGCTCGGCGAAGTCCAGGGCGATGCGCAGCGCGTGGTCCGCGGCGCCCAGCGACAGCGAGGAACACATCGTCCGGGTGAGCTGGAGCGCCTTGAGCACGGTCTCCAGACCGGTGCCCTCCGCGCCGACGGCGGCGCCCGCCGGGACCGGGGCCCCGTCGAAGGCGATCCCGCTGATGTCGGCGCCCCGGATGCCATGGGTCGGGATCTTCGGCACACAGCGGTAGTGCTCACCCTGGGTCAGGGTCCGCTTGTCCACCAGGAGAACGGTGAAGCCGCGCGGCCCGCCCTCGGGGTGGGTACGGGTGAGCACGGAGAGCAGACTCCCCCGGGTGGCATTGTTGATCAGCCACTTCTCACCGGTGAGCCGCCAGCCGCCGCTGCCGTCCGGCTCACCGAGCACATCCCCGGCGAGCAGATCGCTGCCGTGCGCGCGCTCGGTGAGGGCGAGCGAGACCGGCACCCCGGACCGGATGTCCTCGGCGAGCCGCCGGGCCTGGCTCTCGGAGCCGGAGACCCAGACGCACACCCCGCCCAGATAGGTCTTGCCGTGCCCGATGGCGACCGTCAGATCGCGGCGGGCCACGACCCGCATCACCTGCATCACGGTCTCGTAGTCGGTGAGCCGGCCGCCGTACTCCGCCGGGATGTAGTACTCCTGGAGCCCCCAGCTCTCCAGGGCCCGGCAGATCGGGGCGGGGAACTCCTCCCGCTCGTCCAGCTCCAGACTGAGCGCGTGCGGGAAGGCGGACTCGGGGTCCTCGGGGTCACCCAGCAGCAGTTCCAGCTCCTGGGCGACGCGGTAGGGGCGGTGGTCCATGGGTCAGCCCACCGGGGTGAGGGCCGGGGCGGTGCCCGCGGGCGCCGCCGTCGGGTCGCTCTTCGCCCCCGCCGTTCCTGCGCCGGCCGCTGCCCCGGCCGCTGTCTCCGCCGCCGCGACGAGCGCGCGCACCGCCGGGTCGAGCACCGCGTGCAGCGGGACCACCGCCCCCGAGGCGAACAGGCGCCGCATCAGCGTCCGCTGGATCTTGCCGCTCGTCGTCCGGCGGATCGTGCCCGGCCGCACCAGCAGGACGTTCCCGGCCGGTACGGCGAACTCCTTGGCGATCAGCCGCTGGATTCCGGCCGCGACCCCCGCGAGATCCGTGTGCGCGGCGGCGGCCTTGATCTCGTGGATCACCACCAACTGCTCCTGGCCTTCGGCGTCGATCCCGAAGACCGCCCCGGTCCCGATCGCCGGGTCGAGGGTCCGCACCGCGCTCTCGACGTCGTACGGATACACATTGCGGCCGTTGATGAGGACCATCTCCTTCAGCCGCCCCGTGACGAACAGCTCGGCACCGTCCAGGACCCCGAGGTCACCGGTGCGCAGCCAGGTGCCGAGCCCTTCCAGACCGCTGATCCGCGCACCGAAGACCTCGGCGTTCACCTCGGGTCGCTCCCAGTAGCCCGAGGCCACGCTGGCCCCGCGCACCCAGATCTCCCCAACCCGGCCGGCGGGCCGCTCCGCCCGGGTGTCCGGGTCCACCACCCGCACCTCGAAGTCCTCGCCGTCCGCCACCCCGCTGCTGACCAGGGAGCGCCGGGGCGCGCCCAGATACGGGCCCTGCACCGCGCCGCGCTCCAGACCGGCCGCGTCCACCTCGCGCACCAGCGCGCCCCGGCCCCGCGGGGTGCCCGTCACCAGCAGGGTGGTCTCGGCCATGCCGTAGCAGGGGAACATGGTCTCGGCCCGGAAGCCGTACGGCCCGAAGCGCTCGGTGAACGCCTTCAGGGTCTCGGCCCTGACCGGCTCGGCACCGTTGCAGGCCGTCCGCCAGGTGGACAGGTCCACGCCCTCCAACTGGGCGTCGGTGATCCTGCGGACACAGAGGTCGTAGGCGAAGTTGGGACCGCCGCTGCCGTGCACGCCGTACTCGCTCACCATCTGGAGCCAGCGGGCCGGTTTGCGCAGGAACGAGACCGGGGACATCAGCACGCTCACGGTCCCCAGCCACAGCGGCTGGAGCACATGTCCGATGAGTCCCATGTCGTGGTAGAAGGGCAGCCAGCCGCCGACGACCGTGTCGGGGGTGTTGCCGGTGGCCCGCGCGATCGCCGCCTCGTTGGCGAGCAGATTGCCGTGCGAGACCATCACCCCCTTGGGGGCGTTGGTCGAACCCGAGGTGTACTGGAGGAAGGCCAGGTCGTCCGGGCGGAGCCGGGGGTCGCTCCAGGCCCCGGCGTCGGCGACCGGCCCCCGGTCCGTGGCCAGGCAGGCCACGTCGGAGAAGTTCTCCGCCGCGAGCCACGCCTCGACGTCGGGCACATGGGCGCCGAGGGTGAGCACCGCGCCCACCCGGGCGTCCCGCACGATTCCGGACACCCGCTGGAAGTGCTGGCCCTGCTCGCTGGGGAGCGGCGCGGGCACCGCGACCGCGCCCGCGTACAGGCAGCCCACGAACGCCTTGATGAACTCCAGGCCCGAGGGGTACAGCAGCAGCACCTGACGTCCCTGAAGCCCCCGTTCCTGGAGCCAGGACGCCAGGTCCTTGGCGGCACGGTCCAGCTCCGCATAGGGCAGGTGCTCGGCCTGGGTGCCGCCCCTGCCCTCCGCGAGGAACACAAAAGCGTCCGCGTCACCCCGTTCGTCCGACCGCGTCAGCACAAGCTCCGCGAATGAACCGAATTCCGCCACCGTCATCCCCTCGCCTATTTGAAGCGATGTGCATTTCTTTGGACCGACTGTTCTGCCGACTCGTGCCGATGGTCGGCTCCGGCTCTAAAGCCGGTCTTGCGCTGGACCCGAGCCGGGTCCGGCCCGTCCCCGGCGGGGTCTTGACAGGCCGTCGGCGCACCACGAGCGCACGGACGGGGCACGGACGGGGCATGGACGGGGCACCGACGGGGAGGGAACGCGCCGAGGGGAGGCGCCGGGAGGAAGCACGGAGAGGAAGCACGGAGGGGGGAAGCGCGAGAAGGGGGCCGTACCGGGGGGACCGTGCCGGTACGGCCCCCGGGGAGAGGGCTCGCGTCCGCTCCGGCCAGGGCCGGGCGGGGCTGTGCGGGGATCTGCGGCCCGCCGTACGGACGGGGGCTCGGGGAGAGCAAGGGGGCGGAGGCTCAGAAGAAAGAGGCGGGGGCTCGGGACGGGGGCTCAGGACAAGGGGATCGAGGGATCGGGACGAGGGGACGGAGGCCCAGGAGAAGGGGCGGGGGCTCAGGACGAGGGAGTCGAGGGCCCGGGAGAAGGGAGCGGGGGGCTCAGGGCGGCGGCGGGAAGGGGTCCTCCAACTGCGCCCACAGCTCCCGTTCCCCCGGCGCGGGCGGATGGTGCGGAACAAGCCGCTCCGGGTGGGCGGGCGGAGGCTCGTCCAGCGGGAGCACGGCACCGCCGACGCGCGGCAGCCCCCACGGGAACAGCAGCCCGCCCCCGTCGTCGTCCCACGGACCGCCCCGGGGCACCGCCCAGGGCTCGGAACGCGGGGCCGGAGCCGGGTCCGGGGCCGGGCGCACCGGCGGCGTGGAGCGCCCCGACCACTCCCGGGCCGCCGCCCTGAAGTGCTCCGCCGGGAGGACGCCGAACATCGCCGCCAGCGAGGCGAGACCCCGTACCAGGAACCGTCCGGCCCGGCGGACGGCGCGGGGCCCGAACCCCGCGCCGGGAATCGTGGTCATGGGCCCGCTCCTCAGGACAGGGTCCCGGCGAGGTCCGCCGTCAGACGGACATGCCCCGGCACCACCGGCAGGGTCTCATCGGCCAGGTCGTGGCGGAAGGTGACCGCGCCCGCCCCGTCCTCGGCCAGCTCCGCGAAGCCCGCGGACGGGTACAACCCGCGCACCTTGTGGTTCTTGGCCGTGGGCCGGTAGCGCGCGTACACCGCGCCCGCGCCCGCGTCCCTGGCCGCGCGGACCACCGCCGCCAGGCAGGACTGCTCGATCCCCCGGGCGAACACCCGGCAGCTCAGCAGCATGTTGTCGATGTGCCAGCCGCCGCCCTCCCGGGCCGTGTCGACGAACACCGCCCCGACCAGCCCGTTGTCACCGAACCTGTCGCGGGAGCGGATCGCGAGGACCCGGTGGTCCGGGGAGCCGAGCAGCGCCCGGACCTCCGCCTGCTGCAAGCGCTCGGTGGTGAGGTTGAACTGATTGGTGCGCAGTGTGACCTGGGAGACCCGGGCGATCTCGTGCTCCCGCACCGGCGAGAACGAGACCTCGACCCCCAGGCCCGCGAGGTACTCCTCCATCGAGCCCGCGCTCTCCTGGAGATCCTGGCGGGCCGCGTCCGTACGGTACTGCGCGGCGCGCGCCCGGTCCTCCGCGGTCAGCTCCGGCACGTCGAACCAGCCGTCGGCCAGCAGCCGTTCGACATGGAGCGCGGGCTCCTCGTCCAGCCGGATCACGGCCACGCCCGGCAGACTGCCCGCCACCAGACCGCACTCGAAGGGCGAGTCGTCGGCGAAGACCAGGCTGTCCACCCCGAGGTTGAGCCGCCGGGCGATGTCGAGGAGGTTGCCGTCCTTGGGCTCCCAGTTGGCGTTGACCCGGACGAAGTCCTGCTCCCGCAGCACCATGTCGGGGTGGTCGCGCAACACCCCCAGCACCGGTTCGCGGTCGTTCTTGCTGCACACGGCGAGCAGGACGCCCTGCGCGCCGATCTGGCCCACCGCCTTCTGGAAACGGCCGAACGCCTCACCGCGGTAGGTGGTGGCCGCGGCGATGCCCTCCGGGCCGTCGTCGCCCAGGATGCCGTCCCACAGGGTGTTGTCGAGGTCGACCACCAGCACCTTCCTGGTGCGCCCGCGCAGCCCCCGGGCGAGGTGCCCGACCTCCCGGGCGTACCCCGCGAGCAGCTCGTCGCCGAGGAGCACCTTGGCGTAGGCGGCGAGCCGGGGGTCCTGCACCGGGGGCCCACAGGCCACCAGCGGATCGAGGTCGACGACATGGACCCGGTCGTGGGCGGCGGACAGCCGCAGCAGACCGGCGTTGAACTCCCGCCAGACCACGCCGAGCCGGGCGCGGGAGCGGGCGTCCACCAGCCGTCGGGTGTGGCCGCGCAGCAGCGGCAGGGTGTTGAGCACCAGGGTGCCCGTGCCGTGGGCGACATAGCGCTCGGCGAGCGAGCCGATCAGGGCCAGCTTCGCCGCCGCGATCCGCTCCAGGTCCTCCACGAGCCAGGGGTGCGGCAGCTCGTCGAAGACGATCTGCGCGTCCAGGACGCAGAGCACCGCGTCGGCGCGGGCCGTGTACAGCTCGCTCCCGGTGTCCTGGAGGTCGCGGAACCAGGAGCCGAAGTCGCCCGGACGCAGCCTCAGCAGCATCCCGTGGCGGGCGAGTTCGGCCGTCAGCGGGGCGGTCAGGCCCCCCAGGGTGGAGTGGCCGGTGACCACCGCGGCGAACGTGTCGACGGCGGGGTGGGCCGCGCGCACCGCGGCGGGGTCGAGCCGGGCGAGCAGCTGACCCGCCCGCACCAGATCGGGCGCGGGCGGCCCGGCGGGGTCGCCCGCCGCCGCCAGCTCGGCCAGCAGGCCGGGCACCTCGGGGTAGGCCGCGACGAGGCGTCCTTCGCGATGGAGGGCGCGCAACCGGTCCAGGGGACCGGTCCGCTCGCCCACGGTGGTGCTCGCAACCGTGGCCATGGTGTCTCCGTTCACCGACATTCGCTTCACCGACGCGTTCCGGAAGCCGCCCGGCCCGCCGGTCCGCCGCCCGGTCCGGGGCCGCCGTACGGGCCGGGGGCCGCCGGACCCGGGGGCCGTCGGCACGATCCTGGCGGGCGCGGCTTAAGGGGCTCTTGCGGAACGGGGGAGGGGTCGGGGACGGGGACGGTCCGGGGAGGGGGACGGGGTGCGCGCGGGGCCGCGCAGCCCGGTGCCCGGTACCTGATCCGATATTCGTACGCTCGTGCCCCTGGGTGCCCGTACGCTCGAAGCGGCACGGACCCGGCGGCCCGTGCCCCGGGCGAGGACCGCGGCCCGGCGGCCGCGGCCCTCGCGGACCGCCGGCACCCGGCGCCCGACCGACCCCCCACACCGAGCGAAGGAGCCCATGCGCCCCGAACGGATCTCCTGGACACCACCGCCCGCCTCCCCCGACCAGCCCCCGGTCGAGCTGGGGCGGATTCTGCGGCTCTTCACCCCCTACCGGGGCCGGCTCGCGCTCGTCGCCCTGCTGGTCGTCGCCTCCGCGCTGGTCTCGGTCGCCTCCCCGTTCCTGCTGCGGGAGATCCTGGACACCGCGATCCCCGAGGGCCGCACCGGGCTGCTGGGGCTGCTCGCCCTCGGCATGATCCTCATCGCGGTGCTCACCGGTGTCCTCGGGGTGCTCCAGACCCTGATCTCCACCACCGTCGGCCAGCGGGTGATGCACGATCTGCGGACCGCGGTCCACGCCCGGCTCCAGCGCATGTCGCTCGCCTTCTTCACCAGGACCCGCACCGGCGAGGTCCAGGCGCGGATCGCCCACGACATCGGCGGGATGCAGTCGACCGTGACCTCGACGGTGACCTCCCTGGTCGCCAATCTGACGGCGGTGATCGCCACCGTCGTCGCCATGGTCGCCCTGGACTGGCGGCTGACGCTCGTCTCCCTGCTGTTGCTGCCGCTGTTCGTCGCCATCAGCCGCCGGGTGGGCCGCGAGCGCGAGAGGATCACGTCCCAGCGGCAGCGGCAGCTCGCCGTGATGGCGGCCACCGTCACCGAGTCCCTGTCCGTGAGCGGCATCCTGCTCGGCCGCACCATGGGCCGCACGGACGCGCTCACCCGCTCGTTCACCGAGGAGTCGGAACGACTGGTGGAGCTGGAGGTGCGCGCCGGTACGGCGGGCCGCTGGCGGATGTCCGTCATCGGGATCGTGATGGCGGCGATGCCCGCGCTCCTCTACTGGGCGGCGGGTCTCGCCCTCCACCAGGGAGGGGCGCCCCTGTCCCTGGGCACACTGGTGGCTTTCATCACCCTTCAGCAGGGTCTGTTCCGGCCCACCGTGAGTCTGCTGTCCACCGGCGTGGACCTCCAGACCTCACTGGCGCTCTTCCGCCGCATCTTCGAGTATCTGGACCTGCCCGTGGACATCACCGAGCCCGCCGTGCCGGTGCCGCTGGAACGGGTACGGGGCGAGGTCCGCTTCGAGAACGTCTCCTTCGCCTACGGCCCCGGGCAGCCCCGGCCCACCCTCGACGGCATCGACCTCACCGTCCCGGCGGGCGCGAGCCTCGCGATCGTCGGCGCGACCGGCTCGGGCAAGTCCACCCTCGGCCATCTCGTACCGAGGCTGTACGACGTGACGGGCGGCAGGGTCGCACTCGACGGCGTGGACGTGCGCGACCTCGACTTCGCCACCCTCGCGGGCGCGGTGGGCGTGGTCACCCAGGAGACCTGTCTCTTCCACGCCTCCGTGGCCGACAACCTCCGTTTCGCCCGCCCCGGCGCCAGTGACGAGGAGATCGTGGCGGCGGCGCGCGCCGCCCAGATACACGACCACATCGCCGGGCTGCCGGACGGCTACGACACCCTGGTGGGGGAGCGGGGCCACCGCTTCTCCGGCGGCGAGAAACAGCGCATCGCCCTGGCGCGGACCATACTGCGTGACCCGCCCGTCCTCATCCTGGACGAGGCGACCAGCGCACTGGACACCCGTACCGAGCACGCCGTCCAGGAGGCGATCGACGCCCTGTCGGCGGGCCGGACCACCCTCACGATCGCCCATCGGCTCTCCACGATCCGGGACGCGGACGAGATCGTCGTCCTGGACGCGGGCCGGGTGGCCGAACGGGGCACCCATGCCGAGCTGCTGGCGCTCGACGGCCGGTACGCGGCGCTGACCAGGGCGGACGCGAGGGCGGAGGAGCCGCAGGGGTCGGTGTGAGCCGGGGCCTCCCGGGCCTCCAGGGTTTCTGGGCCTCCCGGGGTTCCGGGGCTTCCGGCGCTTTCGGGGCTTTCCCGTGAGGGATCAGACCGCCGGGACCGGGTCGGACACGGACACCCTTACGGGTGCGGGTGCGGGTGCGGGCACCGGCGGGGGCGAGGGCTCGCGGGCGAGCAGCCGCCGGATCTCCCGGACGGCGGCGCGCCCGGCCCGGTTGGCGCCGACGGTGGAGGCGGAGGGCCCGTACCCCACGAGATGTATCCGCTCGTCGCGCGCCGCACGCGTGCCCTCCATCCGGATGCCGCCGCCGGGCTCCCGCAGCCCGAGCGGTGCGAGATGGTCGATCACGGCCCGGAAGCCCGTGGCCCAGAGGATCACATCGGCCTCGACCGTCCGGCCGTCGGCCCACACCGCGCCGGTGGGGGTGATCCGTTCGAACATCGGCAGCCGGTCCAGGACACCGTCGGCCCGCGCCTGCCGCACGGCGTCGTTGAGCGGCAGGCCGGTCACCGAGACCACACTGCGCGGCGGCAGCCCCTGCCGCACCCGCTCCGCCACCAGGGCCACGGCCGCGCGCCCCGCGCCCTCGTCGAAGGGGCCCTCGACGAAGACCGGGGGCCTGCGGGTGACCCAGGTGGTCCCGGCGGCCAGCGGCGCGATCTCCATCAGATGCTGGGTCCCGGAGGCGCCGCCGCCCACCACGATCACCCGCTGACCGGCGAACTCCTCGGGCCCCCGGTAGTCGGCGGTGTGGAGCTGCCGCCCGCGGAAGGTCTCCTGCCCGGGGTAGCGGGGCCAGAAGGGCCGGTCCCAGGTGCCGGTGGCGTTGATCAGGGCGCGGGCCGACCAGTCGCCGTCGGAGGTGGCGACGAGCAGCCGCCCGTCCCCGTCCCCGTTCCCGTCCCGGCGGTCCTGCCGCACGGACTGCACGGACCGCGCGGACTGCGCGGATCGCACCGACCGCACGTCGACCGGGCGGCGCACGCGCAGGGCGAAGCGTTCCTCGTACGCCCGGAAGTACTCCCCGATCACCTCGGACGCGGGCCGGGAGGCGTCCGCGCCGGTCAGCTCCATGCCGGGCAGTGTGTACAGCCCGTGCACCCGGCCGAAGGTCAGCGAGGGCCAGCGGAACTGCCAGGCGCCCCCGGCGCGGGGCGCGTGGTCGAGCACGACGAAGTCATGGCCGGGGACCAGGCCCGCCCGCCGCAGATGGTAGGCGGCGGACAGCCCCGCCTGCCCGGCCCCGACGACGACCACGTCCACCGCGCGCACCCCAGATTCGTTCACGCTTCTACTAACTCGGGGAGGGGTCGAGATCTTCCCGGTCCTGTCGTACGAGGTCCTGCTGTCCGAGATCCTGTCGTCCGATGGCCGCGCAGGCGTCCCGCAGCGAACGGCGCTGCTCCTCCTCGTACAGCGCGAAGGGGTCGTACACCGGGCGCTCCAGCACGCCGGAGAGCCAGTCGAGGTCGTGGGGGGTGCCGTCGGCGGAGGTGTCGCGGGTGCCCTCGTCGGTGAGGTTCGACTGGAAGATCCCGGCGGCGGAACGGGGCAGGAAGTCCTCGTAGACGATGGGGTGGGTGGTCAGCAGGCCGCTGTCGAGCAGCCCGCGCAGATCGCGGGGGGCTCCGTCCGCACACGGCCCTGTGCCCACGCGCGGCTCCGCGGCCTGGAAGCGGAAGAAGCCGAACCCCTCCAGGGCGAGGTCCCGCTCGGTGGCGGGGAAACGCCCCTCCCACACCGTGGCGGGCTCGCCGATCAGCTCGTCGTAGCGCGCCCGTCCCGCCCGGGTCAGGGCGATGCCCCGGGCCTCCACCTCGCCGAACCGCACCCGCAGGGTGCCCGCGCGGACGCTTCCGTCGGCCTCCCGGAACCGCCGGGGTTCGGCCAGGGCGCGGAACGAGGTCTGCCGCAGCAGGACATCGGGCCCCGCCCACCGCGGCGGCCCCTGAATCCGGTCGATCATGGTGACGCCCCGCTCGGTCATCCGGCGGTACAGCTCGTCGATGTCCAGAACCCGGGGGGTCAGATGGTTGACATGGGTACGGGAGACACCGCCGATGTCGGCGGCGACGGAGGAGACCCGCTCCAGCTCGCCGTACCAGGCCCGGTCCACCGGCTCCGGGGACAGCTCGAACGCCGCGACCGCCAGCGTGAGGAACCGTTCGGCGGGCCCGTCCTCCAGCCCGCCGTCCCGCTCCGCCCGCCCGGCCAGCTCCAGCAGCTCCGGCGGGAACAGCTCACGCCGCCCGAGGAACGTCCCGAGCCGCCGTTCCAGGTCCGCGTCGAAGAAACGGCGGTCCGCCGTCGTCAGCATCGAGGTGAAGACCCGGAACGGGTTGCGCTCCAGCTCGTCGGCGTCCAGCGGGCGGAAGGCCGTGGACACCACCGGTACGGAACTGGCCGCCGCCTCCCGCAGATCGTAGAAGCCCACCGGCCGCATCCCGAGCGCGGCGAAGATCTGCGCGGCCTGCCGCAGCTCGTGCGGGGTGCCCACCCGGATGGCCCCGTGCCGCTCCGCGGTCACCCGTTCGATCCCGCCGAGCCGCCCGCTGTGCCCGTCCCGGGCGGCCACCTCGCGGTTGATCCCGTGCGCCACCTCCACGAGGGTGGTGTACGCGGGGACCTCGGCTCCGTACATCGCGGAGAGCCGGAGGGCGAACGCCGCCCGCAGCTCCCAAGTCGCCTTCATGATGACTCCTGTCTCAGATGATGTGGGCCTCCGGACGCGGGGTGCCGCCGCCCGCCCGGAACCGGTCCGCCGACAGCGGGCCGACGTCCACGAACGGCCGGTGCCCCAGCAGCAGATCGCGCATGATCTCACCGACCGCGGGCGCCTGGAGGAAGCCGTGCCCGGAGAAGCCCGTGGCGTACCAGAAGCCGTCGACCTCCGGCGAGCGGCCGATCAGGGCATTGCGGTCGGGGGTCATCTCGTACAGCCCCGCCCAGCCGTGGCGCACCTCCAGCGCGGCCAGCGCGGGCGCCCTGCGCCGGGCCGCCGCCCGGAACGGCTCCAGCCACTCCCTGCTGAACCCCCGTCCGAAGCCCGCCTCCTGCCGGGGGTCGGAGAAGCCGAGGGCGAGGCCCCTGGCCCCGTCGCCGTGGAAGTACAGCGTCGAACCGAGGTCGAGGGTGAACGGGATTCTCGGCGGCGCGGGGGAGAGGGGCCCGGTGAAACCGATCTGCCGCCGCAACGGGGTCACCGGCAGCTCCACACCCGCGAACGCCCCGACCGCCGCCGACCAGGCCCCGGCGGCGCAGACCACCGCACCCGTGCGGACCGCTCCGCGCTCCGTGCGCACCGCCCGTACGGCCCCGTCCGCCACCTCGATCCCGGTCACCGCGCACCGGGTCCACACCCGCGCGCCCAGCCGCCGCGCGGCCTCCAGATAGCCCCGGACCGCCGCGGGTGGCAGGGCCTGACCGTCCGCAGGGGAGTACGCGGCGGCCAGCAGGCCGTCCGGCCCCGCATAGGGACACAGCTCCCGCGCCTCCCGCGGCCCCACGATCCTGCTGTCCACCCCGAGCGCGCGCTGCACACCCACCGCGCGCTCGCACAGCTCCACCTCCTCCTCGGTGCCGAGCAGAAAGAGATAGCCGGTGCTGTCCACCCCGACCTCGGCCCCGGGCCGGGCGGCGAACTCCCGCCACGCCTCCAGACTCCGCTGCCCCAGCGCGATGTTCAGGGGGTCCGAGAACTGTGCCCGGATGCCCCCGATCGGTTTCCCCGACGACCCGGAGCCCGGCTCGTCGCGCTCCACCACCAGAACGTCCCCCGCCCCGGCCTCGACCAGATGGAACGCGACCGACGCGCCGACCACACCCCCACCGACCACCACGACATCCGCGCCCGCCGCCCCCGGACCACCCTGCCCCATGCGCGCCGCCCGTCCTGTCCGTCCGGTCTTCCTGCCCGCCGTGCGCCCGTGTCGCACGGCCTCCCGCTCGGGGGAGGATGCCCGCATGGCACCCTTCACCACCCGACTGCTCACCCTCACCACCGGCACCGAGGAAACGGTCATCGACCTCACCGCCGCCTGCGAGGACTTCCTCCGCTCCACGGCCGAGGCCCGCGACGGCCTCCTCAACGTCTTCACCCCGCACGCCACCACCGGCATCGCCCTGATCGAAACCGGCGCCGGCAGCGACCACGACCTCCTCACCGCGCTCCACACCCTCCTCCCGGCCGACGACCGCTGGCAACACCGCCACGGCACCCCGGGCCACGGCCGCGACCACGTCCTCCCGGCCCTGGTGCCGCCGCATGCCACGCTTCCTGTCCTCGGGGGGCGTCTTGAGCTGGGGATGTGGCAGTCGGTGTGCCTCGTGGAGTCAAGGGGTAGCAACTGAGACAACCCGTACGGCATGTCGCACGTAAGGCTGGTGCCGTTCTGCCGGCCATATTCGGCCAGGGCATCGCCACGGCCGGGTGTGTCAGGCGAAGACGGATGCACGCGACCAGTTGTCGAGAGCCATCGGCTTCGGATCCGGGCGGTGTCGGCTGGCGCAGGGATGCGGTGGGCCCAGGCGTGTAGTGGCTGTGGGGGATGGATCGGTTGCACCTCACAGCCGGTAGGCGAAGCGGAGCGCGCCACCCTCCTCGCGGTAGAGCCCCCGACCGCGCTCGCTGAACGGATTCGGCAGCATTCGCACCTGCCGGTGCTCCGCGTTCAGTACCGAGGTCACTACCAGGATCCGCCAGCGGTCACTGCCGCTGTACTTCTGCGCCGCCCGTACCTCGGTTTCGCCGAGCTCGATCTGCCCGCCCGGCCCCTGGGTGGCCTTGACCTCGTACAACCGCGGACTCCTGCCGGAGCCGACCTTGAAGTCGTAGCCGAGGCTGTCGTCTCCGGCGGGCCCGGGGAAGATGTGGGCCCGGTTGCCGGAGACCCAACTCGTCTCGTCGGTCGCCCGGTCCTGCTCGCGAAGCCATTGGTACGCGTACCACTCGCCCACGAATCCGATCGCCGAGCGCTGGGCCGACGACAGCCCGCGTTCCCCGTCGACGCGCATGCCGGGCCGGCCACCCGAGGAGCCGGTCGCCCTCCGGGGCGGGATCGGCCTCAGCGCGGCCCAGCGCCTGCGGGCACTGCCGCTGGGGGGCAGGTCGGGTTGCAGAGCGCGGTGCAGCTCCGACGCCAGCTCGGTGAAGTCGCCTGACTCGATGTCGAAGTCCCGCTCACCAATAGAGATGATCCGCTTGCGCTTGGCCCGTTCGGCGCGGGCCTGCTCGGTGGCGTTCCGTACTCGGTCCAGCTCGGCGGGAGTGAGCCCGTGCGCCTGGGGCTCTGAGGAGGCAGCCATGCCGGCCGGCCACTGGCCCAGGGCCGCGAGCCAGCCGACGACATCGTCGGCCGAGAGCTCGCGGAAGTCGAGCGCGCCCGCCTCGTCCAGCAGGGCGGTGATCTCCTCTACGGCGGCCGCCTTCGCCAGCGCTGCGGGTAGCGGCCTTTTCGCGGCCTTGACCAGGGCGACCAGGTCGGGTGTTGTCTTGGCTACGATCGCGTGGTTGTGGCTGCGCAACCTGTCCATGGCGGCAAGCCGTTCGCCCTTGGTCGGGGCGCGCGCACTTAGACGGGCGGTGAGTGCCTGCTCGACGAGGGCCCGCAGGAGGCCGTCGTCGGCGGTGTCGACGGTGAATGCCCATTCTTCCGGAGCCGTGATCCATTTCAGGGAGCGGGTAGCGGGCCAGTCGGCGATGAGTCTACGGGCATCGAACTCTTCCCGACGGGCCCAGCGCAGCCGGTCGATGAGGACGCCGCGACCGAAATCCACGTGCCGACGTACGGCCTCGTTGTGGGCCTCCGCGTGGCTGATCGGGCGGTACTGGGGCGCAAGCCCTGCCAGAGTGCGGTTCAGGTCCGCGAAGTCGACTTTGGCCAGGGCCCGGAGGCCGTCGATATCTCGCGCGTTGCGCGCGGCCTCGATGAGCTGCGCGGCGGGCAGGGGAAGGGCGTCCGCGTACGGTGTGAGGCGGGCCAGGAACTCCCGGGCGTCGGCCGGAGCCGGGTCCGTGAGCTCCCTCGCCTTGTCGGCGCCGAGGGCGTGTACGAGGAAGGGGTGGCAGCGCTCCAGTACGCCCGTGAGGGACCCGTCCAGGCGGTGAGCGGTCTCTCTGACCTGGTGGACGGAGAGATCGAGCACCGCCGCGAGCTGCCGCTCGGTCGGCTCTTCGAGGGATGCGTGCCCCCGCTCCAGCTCGCGGGCGGCGAGCTTGAGCGGGACGGTGTACTCCGGACGGTCCAGGACCTGGCTGACTGCGTAGCCGATCCGGGCCACGAAGTCCCAGGAAAGGGGCAGGTCCGGGGTGAGGATCAGAGGGTGGGCGGGGTCGGGTAGAGGGAGCATGCCGTCCTGCCGTTCCGGGAGTTCCACGGCGGCTCCGTCGAGGGTGATCTTCAGCGAGACGTAGCGGTGGATACGGACTCGGCGGACGGCGGCGACGAAATCGGTGAGCTCGGCGTCGGTCGGGCGGCTGCCACGGGGCGGATGGTCGGCCAGGACGCCCACCGCGAGTGGAAGCCAGGGTAGCTCGTCGACGAGCGGTGTTCCGAGCCCTTCGGTAGTGCCGGAGGTTCCGACGACGGTAGTGCCGGAGGTGCTGACGATTTCGACCGACAGGTCAGCGTCGTCGGCGTGCCGTATCGCGTCCGGGCAGCGGTGGCGGAGGATGCCGGCGACTTCAGCCGCCGCCCCCGGAACCACGAGCAGCGGAAGCTTGAGCTCCCTGGCCAGGCGTGCCTTCAGATGGTTCCGATCCCCGGTGACGTACAGCCGTACTGAGCCGTCGAGGAGCGTAGCGAAGTCGACCGCGATGAGCTTCTTACCCCGCTCTGCGAGCAGGGCCGAGCCGATGAGCGGCTCGATCGAGGCCGTCTGCGCGGCCAGGTTCTGCCAGGCGCGCTCGTTAGCCCGCTGAAGGGCGGGCCGGTCCCCGTCGTCCACGGCATCCGACTTCACCAGCTCGCCCAGGGTGGCGATGAGCCGGGCGCTGTCCCTGTGGTCGCCCCAGGTCGGCAACCCGGCATCGCGCAGCCGTCGCAGGACCTGATCGTCCTCCAGCAGGGAGCGGAGCTCCCGCAGGACGGTCGGGGCGAAGGCCGGCTCCTGCTCAAGGGTCGAGGGGGCATGCCACGCTTCGTCCGGCCGGACGAAGCGGATGGTGCCGCCACGGCCTCGCACCGGGAGCCAGCGCTGGCCGCGGATGAAGGCGGACAGAGGGGTCGGGACGTACTGCGTATCCTTGTTGCCCGTCCGGTCCCGGTTCCAGACGCTGGTGAGGTGAGTGTTGTTCCACCGGGCCAGGCCGTGCAGGACCAGTCGTGCATAGGCGATCCTGCCCGGTT
Source organism: Streptomyces clavuligerus (assembly GCF_005519465.1). Classification (NCBI taxonomy): domain Bacteria; kingdom Bacillati; phylum Actinomycetota; class Actinomycetes; order Kitasatosporales; family Streptomycetaceae; genus Streptomyces; species Streptomyces clavuligerus. The sequence goes on from NZ_CP027858.1 coordinate 6,151,895, forward strand.
TGCTCAGCCGCCCGGCGACGTCCTGGCCCGGTAGCCGGAACGCGGGGGTTCCGACGTACGGGGTGTACGGATGTGCGACACGGCTCCTCGCGCGGTCGATGAACGGCCGCCACTGATCGGCGACCTCGTCAGACACCTTCGCCATGCTGATCAGTTTGCTCGTGGTGAGTGTGCCGCCCTCGGCCTGCGTCTCCGCGCCGGAGGACACCAGGGGGAGCAGTCCGTCGGTGACGCCGAGATCGCTGAGGAACTCCCGCCACTCCTCCCGGGTTTCGCCCCGCCTTAGGAAGTCCTCGGGTGGCGCCACGAGTCGCTCTGCCATGAAGCGGAGGCCGGCCGAGGACTCCCGGCCCTCGGCCACGACGGAGGCGAGATCGTCGCCGTGGGTCCCGGTCCATCCGGCCCCGAAAGCGGCGCCGGCCGCCTTGATGGTGGGGCCCTCGGCAGAGGGAACGTATAGCCCCAGCGGACGCAGTTGCAGAGACTGTGCGGATTGCCTCGACCGGTAGAGGCGGAACACGAAGCGGAGGGCCTGCTCGCGCAGCCGCGTCGAGTTGCTTTCGGTGAGCGCGCGGCGGACGTGGTCGAGCAGGCCGGCGGCGTCGAAACGCCGGACGAGCCTGAAGCGTTCCAGAAACAACCGGGCTTCCTGGCGCCGTACGTGGCCTTCCTCCTCCACCCAGTTCAGCCCCGGGTGTAGATAGAACATGCGCTTTTTCAAGGCGTCGGGCACGGCCAGGCCCTCGTCGCCCGCTGTCTCGCCGCGAGCCGGCTGGAAAAAGGCTTCCCGCCTGGCCGCCTTGCGCCGCGACCCGTCCTTTGTGCCCGTGGCAGAGCCGCCGTTGGCGGGCCGGAGCTTCCCGTCGTCCGCCAGCAACAGCTTCCTGCCCTGCAGTACTCCGCCCTCGTCCTTGAACAGCAGGGCGAGATCGGCGTAAACGCTGTTCCAGTTGTCGACGGGCGCATCGGGGGCGGGCAGCGGCAGGGTCCCCACGATCTGCTCGGCGTGGTCCGCCCGCTGCTGTGCCGAGGGCTCCAAGGGGCACTTGAGCGCCTCGCACAACCTCGCGAGACGCTTCAGGAGCTTGGCCCCGACGGCCGGATCCGCCACGGCGATGCCGACCGCCCCGGCCGCCTCGGCCGTGAGTACCGACAGCCCGAGGTCAGGCCAGAGCACGGAATCGCGGGGCGTGCCCCAGGAACCGTGTGGGGCGTCCCGGTTCAGGAGTGGTACGACGGAAACGTCCGCGAACTCAGCCCCGTGCACCTGATGCGCCGCTTCGCGCAACAGGTTGTGGGAGCGCGGCTCGTGCTCCCAGGTCACAAGGTCGACCGCCAGCCTGCGGTCTGAAGGCCGGTCTCGCTCCCGCAGCGCGGCGGCTGCCGCCAGAGAGGTCTCGGCGGCCGCCGCGAACAGCATGCTGTTTAGCGGGTGCTCCCGGTCGAGGGCCGTACGGTCCACCTTCGTGAAGAACGGTGCGTTGAGGTGCCCGCGCAGGGGGGCGGCGGCGTCCTCGCCCAGCGGGAGGAAGGTGTAGATCCGGCCACCGCGCAGCGACTCGGTGCCGTCGAGGGGCAACGCCACCTCTACCACAGCCGGTTCCTTCCAGTCACCCCACGAATCATCTAGCTGCCCGAGCTCGGTGGCCGCCTCGATCGTGCCGCGCAGCCGTGCTACGGGGACGCGGCCTCTAGCCACGAGGTATGCGCCCAGTGAGCCGAGTTCGACACGGGCAAGGGAGACGGTCGGGACGGTCCGCGCGGCACCGGCATGTGCGACGTGTGCCTGGGGCCGGACACCGGCGGTCCCCAAGGGCACTTCATGCCGGGTGAGCTCCGTACGCTGGGGACTTTTGCCACCTCGCCGTTCGATGAGCAGTCGGTTGAGCCGGTCCAGGAACAGCATTACCGGGGCCTTCGCGGCACCGAGCTCGTCGAGGCGCCGAACGGCCGCGCGTCGGGAGGCCTCGTTGCGCAGTGGGATCCTGATGACCGTCACATGACCGTCGGCGGCCAGCTTCTTGCAAGTCGGGGGTACGTCCGAGAGAGGGAAGGGGACCTGGAAGGGCGGGAGTTCCTCCTCCGCTTTATGTACGAGGTCCTCGTCACCAAGCAGCACGCGCAGGTCGTCCCGTACCGCGAACCGGAAGCAGTACCCATCCAACACAGCCAGGCCCTCTCCGGCCGTGCTGGCGCTGTAGACCTCCGGGGCATCCGTGATTTCCAGGATGCTGCGGAAGCCGACACCCTTGTTCCCGATGCCTTCGCCGACGGTCTTCTCGCTCCGGGCGAGCTTGCAGACGGCCTGGATGCTGGCCCAGGTGAAGGGCGTGCCACCGTTGGCCACATAGAGCGTGCCGTGCGTCCCTTCGTCCTCGTCGAGCAGGACGTGCACACTTCCGTCGTTCCGGCCTCCGCGGTGAGCATCGTGGCCGTTCTGGAGCAGCTCCAGGAGGAAGCGGCCGGCGTAGTCGCGCGCGTTGCTGTGCGATGCTGCGCGCAACTGCTGGGCGGGTTGCCATACCTGCGTGGACTGCCACTCCTTGAGCACGGTCTGCGCGTAGTCCCAGAGCTCGCGCGCCCACGTACCGCTTGGGCCGTCCTCGTCCGTCTTACCGGCCATGTCCCCCTGCTTCCATGATGATCTCAGGCAGACCGTAGCGCGGGGTCGCCGGCTGCGCAGCGCTGTCCGGGAACCGGAAAGACGTCGGAGCCGCGGCTCGGTAGACCTGGGGCTCCGACGTCCTCTGGGAGTGCGGTTCACTTCCAGTGCGTCGCCGTCCTTCCTGGCCGCGCATGGGCGACAACCCGCTTGCGGTGCGCAGGGCATCCGTCTAGCCTGCGGGCAGGAATGGAGCCTGGGACGGTACCTGGGCCACCCCCGGTCATCTTGAGGTACGGAGCGTCGGAACGCGCCCTCGCCACCACCTCTTTCCCGCTTCTGTGCACCTGTTCTGTCCGGCCGTAGTGTGCCGAACAGCCGAAAGGCTTTTCCTTGACCATCTACTCTCAGCACGCCGCCCGTGGGAAGACGCAGATCCTGGCGACCTACCAAGGTCCGGACGGCGTCGTGTCCAAGACCGTGACGAGTCTTGCGGAGCCTCGCCTCGCGGTTCCGGTCGTCGACGCCCTCAACCGGATCTCCGCCTTCGCCACCGTCCCTGTCAGCATCCACGACCGCCGGGAACGGCGTGTGGGCCGCTACCCACGCACACACCTCGCCGCGCTGACCGACCCCGCCGCCCGCGCAGCTCTTCTCGGCGGCGCCCACAGTCTGTGGTACGAGTACGTCTGCCTGCGGCTTCACCAGGCGCTCGTCGACCTGGAAAGTGCCGTGTCGGTTCTCCCCGACACGGTCAGCAGGGCGATCCGATCCGAACTGGAGTCAGAGAAGCACGGGTTGCAGGCAGGACTCGCGGAATTCTCGGGAACTTCCTCGGAGGGTGATCCGGAGACCGAGCGCTGCTGGGAGTTCGGGCACCCCTTCGTGAAGTACGACGACGGGCTGGACACGCTAAGCGACAAGACGCGCGAACAACTCGACCGACGTGAGTCGGGACTCACCTCGGAGGAACGGGAGAAGGCGGTCGCCGCCCTCCGGGTACTGGTCACCGCCCACTCCCAGGGCGGCGACGAGTGGGCTTCACTCGACGACCCCAGCTGCCGCCTCTTCACGGAGCCGTACGACTCCGACGGCTTCTACCTGACGATCGAAGCGCCAGAACCAGACGACGACGAGACCTCGTGGGAGATCGAGGTCAGCCGTTGGACGCCGGACGATCCCGAGGAGGAGCCCGGGAACCACACCAGCGCGACAGGCCACACCGTGGTCGGCTGCACCCTTCCGGTCCCGCCGACCGCCGAGGAGATCGCCCACTTGCTGAAGTGCGCGGACGAGAACCCGCTGCTGCTCGCCGAGTGGGCTGAGACACCCGCGGGAACAGCACTCTCAGGGACGGCGATGGTGGTGACCGAACGCTACGACTTGTGATCCGGGTCGGCAAGAAGCCGTGCCGTGCCGCTGGTGTGATGGGCTGGGGACGGCCAGCCACTGCATGCCGAGCGGATGCTTGCCGTGCTGGCCACCCCGCGAGGTGACGGCCACTGCTGGTCGGCGTGCGTTGCCATCCGGATAGGCTGGCAGTTGCCCTAACGGAGGTTGGCGGACACGAACAGGAGCAATACCAACCGTCAGGTCAGGTTGTCGTTCCTGGGTGGCATCGGCGACGCCTGACTGTACGGGCCATGTCCGGCCGCACCAACTGCCCGGGCCGTGGTGCGTGGCCGCGTCGGGTACTCACGCTCCCTGCGGCTTCGTCACCGATGTGCGGTCGCGGTGCGGGCCTGCCCTACCGCCCGGGCAGCAACGTACTCGCCTCCGGCATCCGGGGCGCGCAGAGCCTTGTCTACTCGTTCGAGAGCACGGAGTAATCCTCGGCCCTCACTGCCATGAGAATGATGGCAGCGACGCGAGAACGTGATTTCGGACCGCCCCTTAACGTGGGTGGCGAAGTACCGCAGGGGTGGCGGAGGAGGGGACGTACCAGCATGTGCAGGGTTCCGCCGGAGATGTTCCGGTTCATTACGGGGGAGACGGCCGACTTGAACGGGGCCGTGCTTGAGGCCTTCGGGGTGGCCGGCGAGCATTTGGAGACCGAGCTCGGGCTCGACGGCGTACGGGAGCGGCTGCGTGCGGTGGGCTGGGTCTCGGACCTCCAAGACGAGGAACTGCACGAGGCGCTGAAACGGCTGGTGAAGTGGGAACTCCTCGACGTGGTTCACAACCACGCCCAGAACTACCGCACGGCTGAGGAGTACGAGCGGCGCAACCTGCACTACTCGCTGACCCGCCGGGGGGAGGCCGCGCTCGCCGGGGTGCGACACGCCCTGGAGGTGCTGGCTTCCACAGGGGCGCTGCAGACCGCGGTGCTGGAGGCGATCGCCGACCGGCTCGACGAGCTGACCGTGCTGTCCGGCGAACATTCCGCGGCCGACCGGCGGATCTTCAGCACCCTGCGGGAGCTGGAGGGCCATCTGGAGAGCCTGGTGGAGAACACCAAGGCCTTCAACGGCCAGTTGCAGAGGCTCCTTCGCGCCGAAGGAGTGGATCTGGACGTGTTCCGTGAGGTGAAGGCCGCCACCGTCGCGTATATCCAGGAGTTCCTGGTCAATCTCGACCGGCGCGGCGAGACGGTGGCCGCCGCTGTGGCCCGCGTGGAGGAGCGGGGCATCGCGGTGCTGCGTGAGCGGGCCTTGCGCGGTGCCGAGCTGCCTCCGACCCCGGGAGAGGACCCGGCAGCCGGCTGGCTGGAGAGCCGACGGGCGCGCTGGGCGGGGCTGAGGGCCTGGTTCCTGCCGGACGGCGGGGCGCGCCCCCGGATCGAGCAGCTGCACGACATCGCCCGGCGCGCCATCGTCTCCCTCCTGCAGGTGCTCGAGAGGATCAATGAGTCCCGGCGCCGCCCCTCCAGCGTCGTACAGGACTTCCGGGAGCTCGCGCGCTGGTTCGCTGCGGCTCCCGACGAGGAGGACCTGCACCGGCTGTGGTCAGCCGCCTTCGGCCTCGGCCCGGCCCGCCATGCCCACCTCGCCCACCCGGACCCGGAGCTGATCCCCTCGTCCCACTCCTGGTCCGACGCGCCGCCCGTAAAGGTGTCGGCCCTGCTGAGGACCAGCGGACGGACCGAACGCTTCACTCGTACGGCCAAGGTGCGGGACGTCACGGAGGTCAGGGCGGAACGCGCCGAGCGGGCCAGGGCTGAACGGGCGGAGCTGGCACGCGCCTGGCAGGCGCTGGAGACGGACGGCCCCGTGCGGCTCTCCTCCTTCAGAGCCCTCGATCCCATGGTCTTCGACCGTCTCCTCGACCTGCTGGGGCGGGCGCTGGCCGCCCGACGGGACGCGGACGGCCGACGACGGGCCACGACCGGGGACGGCCGGGCGGAGGTGGTGCTGTCGCCGCCCCCCGACGGGCGCACCGCAGTACTACGTACCGCGCAGGGGACGATGACAGGACCGGACTACGTCATCCACATCACGGCCGTGGGCGGGGCTATCTCCTTCCCGGCAGTCCGCTCCGCCACGGGACAGGAAGCCGCAGGATGAGCACCCTCGCCAACCAACTGGCCTCCGCCGAACGGGAGGAGGTCGCCCGTGCCATCCGCCTCCTGCTGGCCCGCCCGCTGCTCACCGAGGCAGCCGACCCGACCGGTTTCGATTTGGTGCGCCGCCGCCGTGACCCGCTGGCTCGTTGGTTCGACTACACCTGCGGCTGGAGTCTGGTTGTGGAACCCCGCCGAGGCTACGCCCGCCTCACCAAGGTCCGCGTCAGCCCCGACGGCTCCCGCCCCGCTCGCCGCGCGCGTTCCGGCCGGGCCCCGTTCGACCGCCGACGGTACGTCCTGCTGTGCGTGACCGCCGCGGAGCTGCTGTCGATGCCGATGACGACCATCGGCATGCTCGCCGACCGTGTCGTCCAGGCCATGGCGGCCGACCGCGCGCTGGCGGGGTTCGACCCGGTCCGCCGGCCGGAGCGCATGGCGTTCGTCGACGTCCTGAAGCTGCTGGAGTCGTACGACGTACTGCGTGTGGTGGATGGCACGACCGAGACGTACGTCGACTCCGCGGAGGCGAAGGTCCTCTATCGCGTGGACAACACACTGCTCATGCGGCTGCCCGCCGCACCGGTCGGCGCCTCCCGGCTCGCCGTGCCCCAGGAAGAGGTGCCCGCGCGGTTCGAGGACCTCCTTGCCGGCCTGGTAACGGAGCGCCGCTACGGAGGCGCTTCTGCCGACGGGACGGCCGACGACACGCATGCCGAGACCGCCGCGACCACGGATGCCCAGCGCAATCTGCAGTTGCGGCACTCGGTGCTGCGCCGCCTCTTCGACGACCCCGTGCTCTACCGAGCCGACCTCGCCAATGACGAGCTCGCTTACGTCACCTCTTTGACCGGACGCCAGATCCTGCGCCGCTCTGTCGAACAGGCCGGTTTCCTCCTAGAGGAACGGGCGGAGGGCTTTCTACTCGTCGACCCGGACGCTATCGCTACCGACGTCCGTTTTCCCGATGACACCTCCACCGCCCGAGTCGCCGCGCTACTCCTTCTCTCACCGCTCTGCGCCACGCCCGTGGGCCTGTTGCCCGAGCAGCTGGCCGAGGCCGGAGCGGAGTTGCTGCGCCGCTTTCCGGGTTGGGCCAAGGCGTACCAGTCGGAGGAAGGCCCGGCCCGCCTTGCCGACGACGCCGTACGGATCCTGCTCGACGTCGGCTTGGCCTGCAGGGCCCGAGACCGTGTCATCGCGCGACCGGCCGCGCACCGCTACCGCCTGACGGAGACCACCGGCCCAGCTCCGAAGAACGATCCGCCAGCCGTGGCCGCCACCGGCAGCGCCGGAGAAGGAGACAAGCAGTGAGCGTGACGGAACTCCCCCTCCAGCGACGGCCCGAAGAGACCATCGATCCGTCACCCGTTCATGACGCGGACACCGGTCGCGGACGATGGCGGCCCCATCGTGCGGGCATCCTCAACGTCTGGCGCTACTACGACGAGACCTTCACCTTCCACCAGGGTCGCCTGCTGCTGCGCGGTCAGAACGGCACCGGCAAGTCCAAGGCCCTGGAACTGCTGCTTCCCTTCCTCTTCGACGCCAGCCTCCGCCCCAACCGTCTCTCCACGTTCGGCGGTTCGGAGCGCACGATGCACTGGAACCTGCTCGGCCAGGGAGCATCCGGCAAGACCCGTGTGGGGTACGTGTGGATGGAGTTCCGCCGCGTCGGAGACGACGGCGCTGAGCACTGGTTCGGCTGCGGAGCCCGCTTGCACGCGAGCGGGCACACCACCACGGCGCACGCCGACTACTTCACCACCATCGCCCGGATCGCCCACCCCGACGGGGTCCACCTCGTCAACGACACCGGACAGCCCCTGACCAAGGCGGCCCTCACCGAAGCCCTGCGCGACCGCGGCGAGGTGCATCCGTCAGCCACCGACTACCGCACCACCGTGCGGCGCGAACTTTTCGCGGGCATGGGTGAGCAGCGGTACGAGTCCCTGCTCTCCGCCTTGCTCCAGCTTCGCCAGCCCAAGCTGTCCGAGCGGCTCGACCCCTCCCTCCTGTCCACCCTGCTGTCCCGGGCGCTGCCCCCGCTCGGCGAAGGAGAGATCACCGAGCTCGCTGAGGGCTTCGAGCGCCTGGACCGGCAGCGGGACCACCTCGACCGGCTCGACGCCGAGGTGACGGCCGCCGAGAACGTCGCCTCCCGCCAGCGCGCCTACGCCCGCCGGGTCCTGCGGGCCGGTGCGGCAGCACTGATCTCTGCGACCACCGAGATGGACGACCTCACCCGGGACGCCCGCGTCAGCGCCCAGGAATACGAGAAGGCGTGCGAGGAGCGCGGCTCCACCCTCGCCCTGCGAGAGGAGCTGGATCTACGGGCGCACGCCTTGGACGAGATCATCGAGGGGCTTAGGGAGAGCGACGCCTACCAGAAGGGGGAAGAACTCGACCGGCTCCGCCGCGGTACCGAGGAACAGGTCGCCGCCGCCGCCGAGCTGCGTACCGCCGCCCGGTCCGCCGAGTCCGACGCGGAGGAGGACCGGAAGCACGCCGACGACGTCGCGGGACACGCCCGCTCGTGCGTCGAGCACGCCCGCGCGACAGCGGACGAGACCAACCGCTCGGCCCGGGCCGCAGGCATGGAGTCCATTCACCACGAGGTGAAGACGATTCTGGACGCGGAAGGGGAGGTGAAGTCCCTCGGCAATGGGACGGCGAGCACCCCGGTCAGGACAGGGAGCAGGCGGTCCGATGCTCCTGGCGCCGCCGCCCGTCGGCTGCTCCGGGGCGCGGTCACCGCCCGACGGGAGCAGGTCGCCGACATCACCGACGCGATCGACGCCCACGACCGGGCGGTACGCGACCGGGGAACCGCCGAGGGCCTGCTGGACGAGGCCCGCACCCGGCTCGCGGACGCGATCGCCCACCGCGACACGGCCGCCACCGCCGGAGACAACGCCCTTGCCGCCCAGGCGGAACGGCTGCTTGCCTGGGCCCGGAACTGGACGGAGATGCGCATCGCCGACCTCGATGAACTGGCCGCCAGGGCGGCCGTCGAGGCAGACGTGCGTGAGCTGGTCGAAACGGTCGCACGACCGCTGGAGGAGGAGATCACCACTGAACGGGCCGCATTCCGCACCGCGCAACAGGGGTTGGAGCAGGAACGGGACCTGCTCGATGCGCGGAGGAGCAAGCTCAGTGGCGAGACCGATCTCCAGCCCGTCGCTCCACCCACCCGCACCACCGTCCGCACGGCTGCGGCGGGCGCGCCACTGTGGCGGCTGATCGCCTTCCACGAGAACGTCCCGCTCCCCGTACAGGCCGGAGTGGAAGCGGCACTGGAGGCGTCGGGCCTCCTGGACGCATGGGTGAGCGCATCCGAGGGGTTCACCCTTCCTGGGCACGACACCCGTGTCGAGGTCGGCCTCGCCACGACCGCCCCCGGCTCCAGCCTGCTGGACGTGCTGAGGCCCGAGGAGCACATCCCCGTACTGGCCGGCACGGTGACCCGCATCCTCGCCGGTATCGCGTATGGCACCCCCCTGCCCGGCGGGCACCCTGTGGCAGTCTCCTCCGACGGCACCTGGCGCCTCGCGCCGGCCACGGGTTCCTGGAGCAAGCCGGAGCCCGCCCATATCGGAGCCCTCGCCCGGCAGCGGGCCAAGCAGCGTGAGAGCACCGAACTGGCTGAGCTGATCGCCGAGAAGGACGCCTCCCTGGCCACTCTCGCCGACCGGCTGCGGGAACTCGGCGCCCGCGCCGCCCGGCTGGCGGACGACCGGTCCGCCCGGCCCGACCACCGCGAACTCGACGCCTGCCGACGGGACTGGGACCAGGCAGAGGAGAAGGTGGCCGCCCGGGACGACGCCGTGCGCTACGCGACCGAGCATCTGGCCGCACGCGAGGGTGACGTGGCCGGCGCGCTGCGCACACTGAGCCGCAGGGCGGCCGAAAACGGACTGCCCACGGACCGCGACCGGCTGCGCGAACTCGGCCGCGACATGGAGAGGTTCCGCGACCTCGCCGATACCTGGACGGACGCCCGTATCGACGCGATCGCGGCCGCTGAAAGGGCTGAGGAGACGGCCGCACGGGCGGACCGGTCACGCCTTCTCGCCGAGAAGCAGGCCGCCGACGCGGCCGCTGCGGAAGCGAAGGCGGCTGGGATGACGGCACGTCTGAAGGCGGTGGAGGAGACGGTCGGCGCGGACTACCGGCAGATCGTCGCGCGCGTTGCGGAGACCCGTGCCGAACGGGTCCGCTGCGGCAAGGAAGCCCGCCAGGCAGCCGAGCTCCTCTTGGGCCTGGAAGGCCGCATCGGAGAGCTGAGGGCCACCAGTGGCCAGGACGCCGACCGGCAGGAGAAGGCAGTCGAGGCCCGCGACGGCGCGGCGCGGCGGTTCCGGCACCTGTGCCTGGTGGGTCTGGCCGAGGACGCGGGCGTCGTACCCGAACTCGACGCCGGGGACGGTACCAAGGCCACTCTGGAGGTGGCGCGCGCCATGGCGGCACGGTGGCCCCAGGTCCCGCATGCCCCGCGCCACCTCGGCGACGCCGCCACCCGCCTCTCCGAAGCCGTCCACGAGGCCCGCCGCCACCTCGGCGTCCGAGCCGACCTGGAGCTGGAGCCCGACGACGACATCCAGCTCTTCACTGCCACCCTGGAGGGCGTCCGCGTGGGGGCGACCGGTCTGCTCGCCGTGCTTACCCAGGAGCGCGACCGCAGCGGCGACGACATCAGCACCGCCGAACGGCGCCTCTTCGACCAGATCCTCACCGGTGACATCCGCCGCCACCTCGCCGCCCGCATCCGCCGGGCCGGCGAACTCGTCGCGCACATGAACGGGCACCTGGAGCGGGTCCGTACCGCCTCCAACGTTGCCGTCCAGCTAGTCTGGGACGTCCGCCCCGACCTCCCCGACAGCACCCGCACCGCCCGCCAACTGCTCCTGAAGGACCCAGGCCGGGTCACCGAGTCCGACCGGGAGGCCCTGCACGCCTTCTTCCGTGCCCGCATCGAGGAGACCAAGGGCAGCGACACGGCCGCGAGCTGGGAGGAGCACCTCGGCGAGGTGCTCGACTACACCGCCTGGCACACCTTCACCGTCCGCCTCGACCGGGCCGACGGGAGCGGCTGGCAGCCCCTGACAAAGCGGCTGCACGGCGCGCTCTCCGGCGGGGAGAAAGCCATCGCACTGCACCTGCCCCTGTTCGCCGCCGTGGCCGCCCACTACGAGGACGTGCCCCTGGCACCCCGCCCGATCCTCCTCGACGAGGTCTTCGTCGGCGTCGACACCGTCAACCGCGGACAGGTCTTCGCGCTGCTCACCGCACTCGACCTGGACCTCATGATCACCTCCGACCACGAGTGGGGAAACTACAGGGAGCTGCCCGGCATCGCCGTCCACCAACTCCTGACCGACGGAGACGACGCCGTCACCAGCGCGCGCTTCGTCTGGAACGGCACGGGAATGGAGGAAGGATGACCTTGCAAGACCACCCCGTGTCCGGCGGGCTGACCTCTCGGGAGCATCTTGCCTTGGGCGACGCGCCCCTTCGCCGCCCCGAACTCCTTGCCGTCTGGCAGACGGTCCACGACCGTCTCTCCTCCGGCCGCCCCGTCACACGCGTACGCCTCGGACCTCTGGACGAGACCCAGCGCGAAGCCCTCGCAGACCTCCTGGGCCTGGACCGCCTGCCGGACCCCCGGCCCTCCGTTGCCCTGGCGTGCCTGGAGGAGGCCGTCACCGAGCTCTCCGGCCGCACCGTACGAGAAGTCGTCGCCGAACTCATCGGCCCACTCGGCGACAGAGCCGGTGAACGCCGTCGCCAGGAGGACGAACGCGCCGGTCTGTGGGCCTGGCTGGCTGGTCACGACACGGTACGGGCGCAGCCGGTGCTCACCGACTGGGCTGCGTCATGTCGAGCCGCAGGACTGGTCGGTGGTTCGACGGAGCGCACCCGTACGCTGCTCATCGACGCGCTCAAGGTGCTCGCCGAGCTACCCGGCCAGGCCGAACCTCTACCAGTCTTCGCCGCCCGAGTCCTGAACGGTCACGCGCACGCTCTCGACGACGGCACACCCGTCTCCACCCTCGTCCTGCGTGCCCTGGCGACTCTGTACGACATTGCACCGCCGCAGTCCGCGGCGGAACGGCGCGCCCTGTGGTCCCGCGCCGGTGTCGCCGACGACGAGCTGTCCGCCACCGTCATCGCCGGCGGACTGCGCCCTGTCGGCGACGGCCTTCTCGCCCGTGTGGCCCGCCTGTGTACCGAGGCCGGCCAGGCCGCCAGCCTGACTCTCGCCCACGTCAGGAACCCGGGCGAGCTCACCCTGCCCGCCACCCCTGCCTCACTCGTCGTCCACGTAGTGGAGAACCCCAGCATCTTGGCTCTGGCCCTCCGTCGCTTCGGCTCCAACTGCCCACCGCTTGTCTGCACGTCCGGCTGGCCCAACAGCGCAGCTATCCAGCTCCTGCGCCTACTCGCGGACCAAGGCGCTGCTCTCCGTTACCACGGTGACTTCGACGGCGAAGGCATCCGCATTGCCGCATACGTCATGGAGAAAGCAGGGGCGCACCCCTGGCGCATGACGGCGGCAGACTACCGATCCGCGATCGTCCGCAACGCGCACGGTCCTCGACCTGGGCGCATCACCGGAGCACCGTGGGATCCCGAGTTGGCCGAAGCCATGGCGGGGCACGACATCGCCGTGGTCGAGGAGCTGGTAGCCGATGTGCTGTTGGAAGATCTCACTGCTACGACTCGTCAGCGACACCCCTCCGGCTGACCCTTCACTCCAGACGATTGACGGGCCGTAGGCCGGTGTTGGACCGTGGTGATGTCGACTGTTGTTTTGCGTGGCCCAGTTTCTATGACGCATCACATGGAGCGTGGCACCAGGTGGCTTTGGGAGTCGTCCTAACGGAGTTGGCGGACACCAGCAAGGGCAAATCCCACCGCAAGGTTCGGTTGAGCTTCTTCGGTGGGTGAGCCGAGTCGGCTGCACCACAGTCGCGAAGTCCGGCTGCGCCAACTGGACGATCGAGCCGCGTACCCGAACCTGCTGGTGGGTCGTCGGAACACGAGGGGACGGCGGTTGGAGTTACGGGAGCCTATTCGGGTTTCTGCGTAAGGGCCAAGGCGCGGGCCGTGCCCGCTGAGGCCGCTCATCGTCGATGGCCACAAATCGCATGAGCCCGTATGGATTGTCAGATCGTGCGGATAGCCTGTCGGGGTGTACGAGATGACGGACCCGGTGGCCGCTCGGCAGGCGGCGAAAGCGGCTGAGCGAGAGCGCCTGAAACGTGCGCGTGAACGCAGGGAGAACCAGGGCTCATCCAGCGTGAGCAGCTTCGTTCAGCGCAAGTGGCGTTGGCTCGGCGTCGGGGACGGCGAGGCGGTCGAAGCCGTCCTGGCCATGCTCACGGAGGCAGTGGCGGCCACCGGCCTGCCCGAGGCTGAGCGGGCGATCCTCACGCAGGCCATCGGCGGCGATCCGGACCGCGACAGCCTGCTGCCCGCCGTGCGCATGGGGTTGGGCCTCCTGTCGCCGGAGTCGGTCCTCGGTCATCTGCGGAGCCTCTGGGCCGGTGGTGTGCGATGGCTCAACGAATCGGGCCTGGAGCGGTGCAGGGTGCTGTGTTCAACGGCGCCCGCCCTGGAACTGGTCGGCAAGCGGTCCCACGCGCTCTCGGGCGGACCCGCCTTCAGCCTCTTCGCCACCGCCTGCACACGCGGCGCGATACCCGTGCCGAACCGGTTCCTCGACGAGCTCCTCGAACGGGCGCCCCTGTCCGTCATCGACGATCTGGTCGACCACGGCGGCCTCATGCCTGAGGACGCGCCCTGGACCAGACGGGATGAGCAGGAGGGCCTGTACCTGCGCGCCCGTCTCGCCCCCTCGACGGTCAGCGGTGAGCAGGCCGAATGCCTCGCCTGGCAGACGTACCTGCGACGGCAGTCCTTCCTCGGTGACGACGATCTCGCCCGACAGGAGCCGGACGACGTGTGGGACCTGCTGTACGACGTCGTCATGGACGGCGACGTGACGGCCGTGGACGCGCTCGACGCGGCACTGCCGCGGCCGCAGCAGATCGAGCTTCGCGACCTCAAGTCGGGTGCGCTGTCGGGGCAGTGGCCGCCGCGCATGACCGAGGATAGGGGACTCTGGTTGCTGATGGCCGCTCTGTGGCGCCCGCAGGGCCTTGTCGACGCCGGACGGAGCCCGTTCTACGCCCTTGTCGCACTGAACCGCGCCTACGACCTCGTGAAGGCCGGTGACCTGGAGGCGGCGGCCCAGCAGGCCCGGTCCCTCACCAGGGACAGCGTGAGCAACCGCAGGGTTCCCGCGGAGCTGGCCGAGGAGGCCAACGCCCTCGCGGCATACGTGGCCGCGAGACAGAGCGAGCGGCTCGAGTCGCGCACGGAACGGGACAGGCTCCTCGATTCCGCCGAGGAGTACGCCAGTAGAGCCGCCGCGCGGGGAGGGGCCGCCGCCGAACGCAACCTTCGGCTCCTTCGTGCCTGGAGAGGGACGAGGAGGAATGACCGTGGCCCGTTCGGTAATCCCTTCCTCGACATCGGCTTGGATCACGGGGCCGGAGGGTGGGAGGAGCGCTGCCGGGACATCTTCCGGGAGCGCGAGGGGGACGCCAGGGCCCAGTCGGAGCTGAACATGGCCGAGGAACGCATTCGTGACGCACTGCGCGGCGAGGTGGGCTGGGACGTCTTCTACCAATTGCCGCTCGACCGGTCACGGTACGTCGTGCCCTCTCAGGTGCCGAACCATCTGGTGCCCCCCGTGGAGGCCCTGCCGCGCCGGACCGCACTGACGAGCGGCGGCGAGCTGGAGGCCATACGCGCCCGTGCAGCCGTGGAGCTCCTCGACGACTTCCGGACCACCGCGCCGCGCCTCGACCGCCACAGCTCCCCACGATGATCGCTTCGGCGTAGTCGCCCTGATCCACCGTCCGAGCCGAACGAAGCAGAGCAGCCCTGATGCCTTCCAAGAAGAAGACTCCCAAGAAAAAGCGGGCACACCGCTCGTGCCCCGCGTGCGGGCAGATGCAGCCCGGGGCACGGGTCTCGCCGTCACCGAACAAGCCGGGAGGTCTGAAGCGTCGGCGGGAGCGGCACATGGGCGCCCCGGCCGAGCCCGCCGAGACCAGTGTCGTCAAAGCTCCGCCGCATCCTGCTCCGATCGACGCGATGACAGTCATCCAAGGTGTGGCGGCCTGCGTTTCGGAGGCACTGGAGGCTGCCGGAGCCGAGGGGACACCCCCGGCCGGTGCGCTCACCGCAGCGGTGCGCCGGGCGGTCCTGGACGAGTTCCGCACACGCGCTCAGTTCGCCGGACGGCTTGCCGAGATCGACGCGCTGCTCTGGTCCCGGGCCGGGGACAGCCGCGAGACCGTCGGGGGTGCGATGGCGGCTCACCTGCGGGAACTGCGACTGCTGCGGGTCACGGAGCCGGAGGAGAGCGACCGGTTCGTGGTGACCGAGGGAGAGGGGGACGCCTTCGAGCTGCTGAGCCCTGCGTACGTGGACGAGTTGACGGGGAAGGTCATTCTCGCGGGGCAGCTCCGGCGCATCACCGGACCTGCGGGCGCGAAGGCGGGGGAGGAAGCATGACGGCCACCGGAATCGACTTCGGGACCACCAACTCGGTCGTGGCTCAGTGGAACGGCGAGTACGTCGAGATCCTGGAGATCGGCGGGCAGGGTCTGGACGCGAACTGGAGGCGCGAGGGGTTCGAGCTGCTCTACCCGTCGGTCGTCGGTACAAGTTCCCTACGGCCGGGCACCCTGTTCGGCTGGGAGGCGAAACTCCGCTCCGAGCAGGCAGTCGAGGCGTGCAAGCGGATGCTGCGAGAGGAGCCCTTCGTCCAGCTGGGCGGTGAGCGGTTCGCCGCGACCACTGCGGCGGCCGGCGTCTTCCACGCCATCGCGGGCGCGGCACAGGAAGAGGCCGCCACCGAGATCCACGACGCCGTCATCACCGTGCCCGCCAACGCGACCGGTGCGGCCCGTTACCGGACCCGCGAAGCCGCGCGTGCCGCGGGGCTCACGGTCCGCATGCTGTTGAACGAGCCGACGGCGGCGGCGATCACGTATGCCCACGAGATGGAGGTCGACGGCGAGTTCCTGGTCTTCGACTGGGGTGGCGGCACGATGGACTCCACCCTCCTCCTGCACGACGACGGGTTCTTCGACGAGAAGGCGAGCAGGGGAGTCAACCGCCTAGGCGGCCTGGAGATCGACGCTCGGCTCCGCCGCATGGTCCTGGACCGGGCGCCGGTGCGGGGGCGTTGGAGCGATTCCCAGAATCGGATGTTCGCCTTGGAGATCGAGCGGGCCAAGATCCTCCTCTCCCATCAGGAGTCGGTCCGCGTCCTGACGCCCGACGACATCACCGTCGAGATCGGGCAGGACGAGTTCTCCGAGGCGATCCAGGACCTCATTGACCGGGCCTTGGACCCGGTGGAGGAATGCCTGGAGCAGGCCCGGATCGACCCGCGGGGCCTCACCGCGGTACTGATGATCGGCGGCAGCAGCCAGATCCCGGCGGTGCGCGCCGCAGTCTCGGAGGCGCTCGACTGCGAGCTCGTGGACACAATCATGTGCGACCCGATGACTGCGGTGGCCGAGGGAGCGGCCATCTGCGCCGCAGCCATGGACGAGGAGCTGAAGAGCACCATCCGTGTGGTGAACACACATGCCCTGGGCACCATCACCAAGGACCGTGAGGGCAGACGGAAGTTCAGCGCACTCATCGGCCGAAACCAGCGCCTGCCGCAGCAGCGTGTGAAGTCGTACGAGCCGACGAAGGACAACCTCAAGAGGTTGACCGTGGAGGTGTGGGAAGGAGACCCGGACCGCGAGGTCGACCACCCGGACAATGTCAAACTGACCGACCTGATCCTGACCTATCCCCGGCAGTGCAGAGCCGAGGACGGTGTCTTCGACTTGGAGTACGCCTACAGCAAGGAAGGGCTGCTGACGGTCCGGGCGACTCTGCAGAAGACCGGTGAGGTGGTCCTCGACGGCGAGGTGAAGGTGTTCGGGGACGGGAACGTGCTGCCGGAGGTGAGGAAGGAACTCGACCGGTTGCTCGCCCTTGCCCCGGCCGCCCGAGCCGTGACCACGCCGACTCACCCCCAGAGGGCGGGCGCCGACGGCCGGAGCAACGGTGTGGCCAAGCCCGCCCCGCCTCGTTCCGCAGCCCCGACGGCCGCAGCGCCGGCTGTCGCGCCGCCGCTCGTCATCGACGGATCCAACCTCGCGTGGAACGGGCGGCCTCCGCGCACGATGGGCGGCAAGCCGAGTTTCGCGGCACTGCAAGCCGCCGTGCGGTCGCTGCGCTTCAAGCACCCCGACAGCGACATCCACGTCGTGGTCGACGCCACCCTCCGTCACGACGTGTCGACCGAGGAACGGCCTCTCGTGGAGGCGGCCATCGCCGACGGCAGTGTGGTGCAGCCCCCGGCCGGAACCGAGGGCCGCGGCGACGCGCTGGTGATCAGCATCGCTCACGAGGTCGGCGGGCTCATTGTCTCCAACGACAACTTCGCACCGTTCCAACGGGCGAATCCGTGGCTGCGGGGCGCGGGGAGGGTCATGGGAGCGACTCACTCACAGGGCGTATGGGTCTTTAACCGGCGCGTACCCAATCCTGCGGCGCCTGCTCAGCGGAGGTGACATGTTTGGGCGAACGCTCGCGGCCGACGGGGGTCTGGCGCAGGTTCGGGTGACAGGTTAGGTCAAGGGCGGCAGCTACCCTTGTGGTTGCCTTAACGGAGGTTGGCGGACACCAACGTCGACAATGCCGAGCGGCAGGTACGGCTGAGCTTCCTCGGCTGACCTGCATCGCGGCCACGGCTCCCCTGAACGGCCGGTACCCGGCCCGGAACACGGTGGTTCCGGGCCGGGTACCGGCCGTGTCGCTGTTCGGTTGTGCCGTCTGTGCCGTCTGTTCCGTTGCCGGGGTCAGATCTGCGGGGACGGGTGGGGCGGGGAGACGTCGAAGGACGAGTGGGCGCCGCCCAGGGCCCGGGACTCGGGGAGCCAGGAGGAGATGATGAGGCTGGTGCGGTCCATCAGCGCGGTGGTGTCCAGCTCCTTGGGGAGGAAGCGGCCGAAGGCGTTGAGCCGCTCCAGGTACTCCAGGCCCTGGGAGACGGCGACCGCCGGGTCGGTGTCGCCGGACTTCTCGGCGACGGTCAGGATGCCGATCTGCTTCTCCTCCGGCTGGAACATCAGCCAGATGCTGGACAGGCCGCGGGCCTCGGCGTCGTCGCGCATGGTCTCCCACACCGACTCCAGCAGTTCGGCCACGTTCTCGTTGGTGTAGGAGTAGCGCTCGAAGCGGTTGACGTGGTGGGCGGTGGCCATCGGCTTGAAGTCGTGGGCGCCGGTGACCCGCCAGTAGTGCTTGTCCACGCCCGGGAAGCGGGACCAGAACTTGACGCCCGGCTCGGGGTACAGCTCCTCGTTGGTGAAGTGGTTGTAGTCGAGGACGTTCTCCCAGGTGTCGAAGAGGTAGCGCCCGCCGATGTACTTCACGCCGGTGGCCGGGTCGAAGCGGAGCGGCGTGTACTTGTGGCGCATGCCGGGGCGGATGTCCATGTTGGGGCGCTCGCGCTCCAGCATGTCGGCGATGTCCTGGGTGGAGTAGCGGTCGTCCAGGGGGAAGTCGGAGGTGAAGGCGGCTTCGGCCTTGATCGGGCCGGTCGCGTAGCCGCGGACGTCGGTCATGACGGTTGTCCCTTTCCTGCGTACAGCACGGGGGTGGGAGGGGCGCGGAGCACCACTCCGGTAACCGGACCACCCGGTCACGTTGTGAACCGTACCAGAGAAAGTGACCGTACGGTCCGCTTCGTGGAAGAAATGTGACCGCATGGTCCGGTTAGGTATGATGAGGGCATGAAGAGAGCCGACGCCGTGCGCAACAGGAGCCTGCTGATCGACGCCGCCGCCGCCGAGTTCGCCGAGCACGGCATGGATGTGTCCATCACCCGGATCGCCCAGCGCGCCGGGATCGGCAAGGGCACGGTCTTCCGCCACTTCGACACCAAGGAACAGCTCCTCGCCGAGATCTTCAGTGACCGGCTGGAGGAGCTGGTGATGACCGGCCTGCGACTCTCCCTCTCCGCCGACCCCGAGGCGGCGCTGGCCGCGTTCATGCGCGCCGGGGTGGAGCTCCAGGCCCGCGACCGCTCGTTCTGCCAGGCCGCCACCGCGCTCTCACCGAGCGAGGCCAGCGTCCGCGCCTCCCGCGAACGCCTCGCCGAGGTCGCCGACATCCTCGTCACCCGCGCCCAGCGCACCGGCACCGTCCGCGACGACGTCACCGGCGTCGACATCGTGCTGCTCCAGACCGCCGCCTCCCAGGCCGTCCTCAGCATCGCCGACGGCTCGCCCGAGCTGTGGGACCGCTACCTCGGCGTGATCCTCGACGGACTCCGCCCCGCCGCCGCCCGCGCCCTGCCCGTCGGCGCCCCGACCCTGCCCCAGTTCACCGGCGCCCCGACCGGGGGCGCGGAACCGGAGCCCGCGGGGGCACGCCCGGCCGGCGCCCCGCAGGCGGCCATCGGCTGAGGTCCGGTGGCATTCCGGAGTCGACGTGCACGCCCCGGGGTGATGAACCCGTACGCCGGAGATCCGGTCAGGCGTGGCGGGGGCCGGGGGAGGCGCCGTGGCCCGCCGCGGTGTGGCCGACGGCCTCGGGCACGGCGGCGAAGGCCCGGTCGGTGAGCGCGATCAGGTGCGCGCGGTCGGCGGTCGCGGCGGGGGCGGCCCAGTCGTGCAGCGCGCACCGCCAGGCCGCGACGGTGATCTCCAGGGCGATGCGCAGCCGTACGTCATCCGCGTCGCCGGGGGGCAGCCTGCGGGCGAGGAGGCCGAGGATGGCGGTGGAGGTCTCGGCGCAGTACTGAAGGCTCGCGGCGGTCAGCGCGGGGGTGGTCTCCACGAGGTGCCGACTCCGCGCGAACTGGTGCTCCCACGTCTCGTCCATCCGCTCCAGAGTGGTGATCAGCGCGCGGCGGAAGACGTCCAGGACGGGCCCGGACAGATCGCAGTCGCCCAGGACGTCCAGGCAGGCGGCCCAGAACTCCTTCTCCGGCGCGAGCGCGACGTCTTCCTTCGAGGAGAAGTAGCGGAAGAAGGTCCGCTTGGAGACCTCCACGGCGTCGGTGAGGTCGTCCAGGGTGGTGTGCTCGAAGCCGTCGCGGGTGTAACGGGCGAGGGCGGTCTCGATCAGCGCCCGGCGGGTGCGGAGCCGCTTGCGTTCCCGCAGCGGCAGCTCCCGGAGCCGGTGCTCCTCGGCGGTGCGGGAATCCCCGGCGGTGCGTCGGTCCTCGGCTGTCGTGGTCATGTCTTCGAGTCTAGGGAAAACGCTCCCGGAATACAGAAGCCTCCCTCTGCTGTTTGGCATCTGTAGGCAAGTGCCACTGAGTGGCATATTGAACCGTGATCGTGAGGAGAACCCTGTGCGTGCCCTGATCGTCGACCGTTCCGCCCCGGGCGGGCTCCGGCTCGCCGGGACGACCGACCCGGTACCCGCCGCCCATCAGGCACTGGTGCGGGTACGGGCGGTCTCGCTCAATCCGGCCGAGTTCCGGTATGTCCTGCCGCAGGCGCCCGACGGGGCGGTGATCGGCTGGGACGCCGCCGGGGTCGTGGAACGCGCGGCGGCCGACGGCTCCGGGCCGGCCGCGGGCACCCCGGTGATCACCCTCGGCCTCTCCGGCGCGTGGGCGGAGCTCCAGGCCGTGGACACCGCGCTGATCGGTACCGTCCCCGACGGCGCCGACCCGGCGGTGATGAGCACCCTGCCCGTCGCCGCCGGAACCGCGCTGCGCGGGCTGCGCCGCCTCGGTCCGGTCCTGGGCCGCCGGGTGATGATCACCGGCGCGACGGGCGCGGTGGGACGCTTCGCGATCCAGCTCGCCGTACGCGCCGGGGCCCATGTCACGGCCGTCTCCCGCGACACCTCCCGCACGGAGGAACTGCTCGCGCTCGGCGCGCACGAGGTCGTCGCCGGCCCCGCCGCCGTCACCGCACCCGTGCACGGTGTCCTCGACACCGTCGGCGGGTCCGTCCTCCCCGCCGCCTACCAGGCCCTCGGCGAGGGCGGAGTGCTCGTCCTGGCCGGAGCCGCCTCCGGCCAGGACACGGTCTTCGGACCGGGAACGCTGCTCGCGGACCCGGCCCGCCACCACCGCGCCGTCCACACCTTCTTCCTGATGGCGGAGGGCGGTATCGACCAGGACCTGACCTGGCTCGCCGCCGAGACCGCCGCCGGACGGCTGCGCCCGCACATCGCCCGGCGCGGCGACTGGGCCGCCACTGACACCGTCGACACCATCGCCGCTGTGGCCGGCAGCCGGCTCCCCGGCAAGGCCGTCCTCACCCTCTCCTGAAGCCGACCCCGGCGGGCCGCCCGGCCCGCCGCTCCCGAAAGAATCCCCGATGCGCACCCGCACCACGAACATCCCGCTGTCCGTTCTCGACCTCTCCCCGATCCGCCACGGCCACGGCCCGGCCGAAGCCCTCGCCAACACCGTCGAACTGGCCCGCGCCATTGAGGCGTACGGCTACCACCGTTTCTGGATCTCCGAGCACCACAACACCACCGCCATGGCCAGCTCCGCGACCTCCATCATGATCGGCCGGGTCGCCGCCGC
Organism: Streptomyces clavuligerus; assembly: GCF_005519465.1. NCBI lineage: Bacteria > Bacillati > Actinomycetota > Actinomycetes > Kitasatosporales > Streptomycetaceae > Streptomyces > Streptomyces clavuligerus. The sequence goes on from NZ_CP027858.1 coordinate 6,173,642, forward strand.
CACCGAGCGGATACGGGTCGGCGCGGGCGGCGTCATGCTGCCCAACCACGCCCCGTATGTCGTGGCCGAACAGTTCGGCACCCTCGCGGCCTACCACCCCGGCCGGATCGACCTCGGCCTCGGCCGTGCCCCCGGCACCGACCCCTGGACCACCCGGGCCCTGCGCCGCGACCACAAGGGCGGTCTCGACTTCCCGGAGCAGGTCGCCGAACTCCGCGGCTACCTCGCGCCCGGAGACGGGAAGGGCAAGGTCCGCGCCATCCCCGGCGAGGGCTCCGACGTCCCCGTGTACATCCTCGGGTCCAGTACCTTCGGCGCGGCACTCGCCGCCCGCGAGGGCCTGCCCTTCGTCCACGCGTCGCACTTCTCGCCCGACCGGCTCGACGAGGCCCTGGAGCGGTACCGCGCCGAGTACCGGCCTTCGGCCGCGCACCCGGAGCCGTACGCGATCGTCGCGGCCAACGCCGTCGTCGCCGACACCGAGAAGGAGGCCGTCCGTACGTTCTCCACCCTGCGGCAGAAGTTCCTCACCCACTTCCGGGGAGAGATGCGGATACTGCCCCCGGTCGACGACATCGACCGTGTCTGGGCACCGCAGGAGGCACAGATGGTGAACGCCATGCTCCGCGAGTCCTTCGTCGGCACCCCCGACACCGTCCGCGCGGGGCTGGAAGACCTCGCCGAGCGCACCGGGGCCGACGAACTCATGATCGTCTCTGAGGCGTGGGACTTCGCCACCCGGCTGAGGTCCTACGAACTCCTCGCCAGGACCTGGAACCTCTGACCGTCCCCGCCGAGAAGGCACTCCGCCCCCACCGAGAAAGGCACTTCGCCATGTCCGCCCCCGCCGCCCTCTTCCAGCCCGTCCGCCTCGGCGCCCTCACCCTCGCCAACCGCATGGTCATGGCCCCCATGACCCGGGCCCGGGCCCACGAGGACGGCACGCCGAGCGCGCTCATGGCCGAGTACTACGGCCAGCGCGCCACGGCCGGTCTGATCGTCGCCGAGGGAACCCACCCCGCCGCCCTCGGCGCGATCGGCCCCCATGCGCCGGGCCTGTTCACCGACGCCCACCAGGACGGCTGGGCGGCGGTCGCCGACGCGGTCCACGCGGCGGGCGGACGTGTCTTCCTCCAGCTCATGCACGCCGGACGCCTCGCCCACCCGGACTTCCTCCCCGACGGCGCCCGGCCCGTCGCCCCTTCCGCCGTGGCGGCCCGTACCGAGATCTTCACCCCCTCGGGCCGGGCCCCGGCGGTGGTCCCCCGTGCCCTCGCCGAAGCGGAGATCACCGGTCTGGTCGCCGACTTCGTGAACGCCGCCTGCCGGGCCGTCGCCGCCGGGCTCGACGGCGTGGAGATCCACGCCGCCAACGGCTACCTCCTCCACCAGTTCCTCGCCGACGACGCCAACACCCGCACCGACCGCTGGGGCGGCGACGCCCACGGCCGTATCCGCCTCACCACCGAGATCACCCGCGCCGTCGCCGCCACCATCGGCCCCCACCGCACCGGCCTGCGCATCTCGCCCTCGAACCCCTATGGAGACCTGACCGAAGCCGACCCCTGCACCACCTACACCACCCTCGTCCGCGACCTGGCCCCGCTCGGCCTCGCCTACCTCCACCACAGCGAGACCGGCACCGAACTCGACGCGGTGATACGCGCGTCCTGGCCGACCGCCCTGGTCGTCACACCGCCGCCCGCCGGAACGGGCAAGGAGGACGCCGCCGCCGGAGCCCTCGCCCGCGGCGCCGACCTGGTCTCCTTCGGCCGCGACTACCTCGCCAACCCCGACCTCGTCCACCGCTGCCGGATCGGCGCCTCGCTCAACGAACCCCGTCCGACCGGGTTCTACGGCGGCGGAGCGGATGGCTATACCGACTACCCGGCACTGGGCGGGGAACCGGAGCCAGGCGGGCGCGGCACGGCGTGAGCGAACCCCATGGGGAGCCGGGCGGCGGCCTCCCACGGCGGACACGTACTCCTGCCAGGCCCGCCTGGACTCCGGATGGTTCTCCGGCCAGATGTTGGCCAGGGTCCGTGTCGCCCACTCGTCGCCGAGTCTTTGACGAAGAACCCGGAGCCTGTGCACGCCTGGTCGATGTTGTGGGCGACCTCCGCGCGACTCTGCGCGGTACCCCTCGACGGCAGGTCGATGACAGACACGGAACCATCGGCGACAGCGGAGGCCGTCCGGTCACCCGTGCAGGACTGGTCCCTTAACCTCTTTCCTCCCCCTTCAGTGGCCGCACGGTTTCAGCCGGACGCTCCGACTGCCCCTTCCAGACGTGGGTCCGGTGGGTGCCCGGGGACAGCAGGGCGACGATCAGCGCGCCGCACACGAGGATGCCGAAGGCCGCCCGGAGCGCCACGGTGCAGCCGTGGACCGTGGCGGTGTCGACGGCTTCCGGGCGGTTCCGTGATCGTTCAGATACGACACGGTGACGCTGGTGGCGATGGGGTTGAGCAGCGCGGTGCCGAACACGGTACCCACCTGCTGGACCGTGGTGTAGGCCGCCGCCGCGCCACCCGCATCGGCCGGGTCGAGCTCGACTGCCGCCCTGTTCGTCGCCGTCGCCAGCGGGAACATGTGGGAGCTGTCCACTTCCAGCCGTGTGAGGATCAGCATGCCGACGGCGGACGACAGCAGGCTCCCCGTGATCAGGACGTTCGGGGCGACCCGACGGCGTGGTCTTCCGGCGATGAGCACCGCGCCGACAGTGGTGCTCACGGCGTTCACCAGCAGCGTCATTCCCGCCTTGGCTGACGAGTAGCCGAGGACCATCTGCGCGCAGTAACTCACGAAGAGGTAGAAGCCGAACATCGGCCACACGGAGACGAACGTGGTGCCGCGGGCCTGGTGGACCAGGATGCGCAAGGGCAGCAGAGGGCGCTGTGATCCGGCCTCGACCAGGACGAACAGACCCAACAGAAGCACTCCGACGACCAGCAGGGCGAGCACCACCGGGTCGCCCCAGCCGTGCGGTTCCGCTTGGACGAAGCCGTAGACGAGTGCGACGAGGCGCGCTGTACTGAGCCGCGCACCGGGAAGGTCCAGGCCGCGCAGATCGCCGCTGGGGCGGTCACGCAGAAGGAGCGGGACGCCGATCAGGGTGATTACGGTCATGGGGATGCTGATGTAGGGGCACCAGCGTCGGTCGGCGTACTCGGTGAGCAGCCCCCACCACGACGCCGAGTGCTGCTCCGCCCGCACCGCCGCCGGCGAAGACGCCGAAGACTGTCCCGCGCTCACGCCCGTCGGTGAAAGTCAGGAGCAGGAGGGACAGGGCTGCCGGGGCCAGGAGTGGGGCGAAGACGCCCTGTCCGGCACGTGCGGCGAAGAGCGTGCCCGTGCTGCCCGCCGCACCGCCGGGCGCGGGGGCCAGCGCGAAGCCGACGAGGCCGATGACGAAGGACCTTCGGTGGCCGATCGGACCGCGGATCCGCCTGCCCACGAGCAGGAGGCCGCCGAACGCGAGGGCGTAGGCCGTGATCACCCAGTGGTGGTCGGTGTCCGTCATGCCCAGGCTGGCCTGGGCCGAGGGCAGGGCGATGTTCACGATGGTCACGTCCAGCACAACCATTACTGACCTTGTAGGTGTGGTGTCGTTCGGGGGTGACAGGTTGTGATCGTTGCGGTGGGCCGGGTGTATGAGGTGTCCGCAGGGTGGGGGTCTGTCGCCTGAGCGGCAGGTGTTTCGTGAGTACATCCTGCTGGAGGCGGCCGGGATGTTCGCGGCGGGGCGGGACAACGCCTCGGTCGCCCGTGAGTTACGGGTCGGTGTCCGGTCGGTCCAGCGCTGGCGGCGGTCATGGACGGAGCGGGGAGACACCGGGCTGCGGTCCCGTGGGCCGGTGTCCCGGCCGAAGCTGGACGAGCACCTGCTTGCCGCCCTGGAGGAAGAGCTCGCCAGGGGTCCGGCCGCGCACGGCTGGCCGGACCAGACCTGGACCCTGGCCCGGATCAGAACACTGATCGGCAGACGCTTCCACAAGACCATGACGCTGTCGGGTATCTCCCAGATGCTGCGGCGGCACGGCTGGAGCCACCAGGTCCCCGCCCGCCGTGCGGTCGAGCGGAACGAGGCGGCGGTGGCCGGCTGGGTGAAGGACATGTGGCCCCGAGTGGAACCACCGCGGCGGCGCTCGACGCCTGCCTCGTCTTCGAGGACGAAGCCGGGTTCCCGATAACGCCGCCCACCACACGCACCTGGTCCCGCCGCGGGACCACCCCGGTCATCACCGTGAGAGGCCGCTCCCGGCGCCGGATCTCGATCGCGGCCCTGGCCTGCTGCAAAGCCGGCGAGCGTTCACGGCTCATCTACCGGCCCATGCTCCACCCGAACCATGAAGCCGCCGGACGCCGCAGCTTCGCGTGGACCGGCTACCGCGACCTCCTCATCGCGGCACACCGACAGCCCGGCGGCCCGATCGTGCTCGTCTGGGACCACCTCAAGTGCGCCACGAGGCGCTACGGAATCGAGTGGGGGTGAAAGGACTCCACCGCCGGGCGGTCGCAGCCGCTCGGTGAAGCTGGGGGCAGTCGCCACGTGGGAACGCAGGTGGCGGCGGGAAGCAGCCCCGACAACGACGGGACGGGTCGGCACTGTCAGACGGTCCGGGTCCGGCAAGCAGCGAGGAGAAGGTGTACGAGAGGAACCGCCGTCTGACGCCCCGTAAGTGTCCCGCTCGGCTCAAACCTGACGGATACGGGCCGGGTTGCAGCGCGTGAACTGTCATTCTTCTGGGTGAAGTTCAACTCCGAAGCCGGTTTTGAGGCCCGGTGGGGAGGCCATGCCGAAAGTCTGCGGCGTAGGCATGGCGAGGCTGTCGGGGTAGAGGCGGGCACCTCCCTCCTTGATCGATTCTGTAGTGAACGTGGGAACCGCCTGCGGTCGCCCTTCCCGCCGGACAGCCAGTTCGGAGGCGGGCAGGTCCGTTGCCAACTGAGGGCCGTTGGGCGGGGCGGAGGTCTCGTAGTAGTCCGAGCGCGCGAGAGGCGCGTACATGGCGAAGGAGACCAGCAAGTCAGCAGTGGACGTACTGGAAAGTCAGGAGGCTGTCGCCGGTGAATACCGACGAACTTGACTCCGTTCTGTTCGGAGCGGAGCGCAGGGTACTGAAAATCCAGACCAAGCTGCACTGTTGGGCCCGTGATGACCCTCATCGCAGGTTCAATGATCTGTTCAACCTCGTTGCCGATCCCGCGTTCCTTCTGGTCGCGTGGGACCGGGTGCGGGCAAACAAGGGAGCGCGCACAGCCGGAGTGGATGGGCGCACGGCCCGTTCCATCGAGGCCGGGCAGGGCGTCGTGGACTTCCTCGACGGGCTGCGATCGCAGGTGAAGGACCGCAGTTTCTGCCCGCTGCCGGTGCGGGAACGGATGATCCCGAAGTCGGGCGGTAAATTGCGCCGCCTGGGGATCGCCACCATTGCCGACCGGGTTGTGCAGGCTTCCTTGAAGCTGGTGCTGGAGCCGATCTTCGAAGCGGATTTCTACCCGTGCTCCTACGGGTTTCGCCCGAATCGTCGTGCTCACGACGCCGTGGCTGAGGTGCGCTACTTCGCGTCCCGCTCCTACGAGTGGGTCGTCGAGGGCGACATCACGGCATGCTTCGACGAGATCTCCCATCCGACCCTGATGGACCGGATGCGGGAACGAATCGGAGACAAGCGCGTCCTGGCACTGGTGAAGGCGTTCCTCAAAGCAGGCATCCTCGGCGAGGACCGCATGCTGCGAGACAGCAGCGCCGGAACCCCGCAGGGTTCGATCCTTCCACCGCTGCTGAGCAACGTGGCCCTGACGGTCCTGGACGAGCACATTGCCCAAGGCCCTGGCGGACCCGCCTCAAGCCAGACGGAGAGAGCCAAGCGCCGTTGTCACCGCCTGCCCAACTACCGGCTCGTCCGCTACGCGGACGACTGGTGCTTGATGGTGTCGGGCACGAACGACGATGCCGAAGCCCTCCGGGAAGAGATCGCAGAAGTCCTGTCCGGTATGGGGCTGCGCCTGTCACCGGAGAAGACTCTGATCACCCACATCGACAAGGGCCTCGACTTTCTCGGCTGGCGCATCCAACGCCACCGAAAACGAGGCAGCACCCGGCACTACATCTACACCTATCCGTCCGGCAAGGCTGTCAAGGCCATGACGGGCAAGGTCAGGACGATGTGCCGGACAACGGACACGAGCCAGCCGCTCGATGCCCTGTTGCGTCAGCTCAACCCGGCGCTCAAGGGTTGGTGCGTCTACTTCCGGCCCGGCGTGTCCAGCGCGACCTTCTCCTACCTGAGCTACTACACGTGGCATCAGGTCGGGAGCTGGTTGCGCCGCAAACACCGCCGGTCCACATGGAAGGACCTCCGCCGCCGCTACTGCGACGTCGGATGGTGGCCGGCCTCAGAGGAAAGGCCACTGTTCAACCCCGCGAAGGTAACCACCACGCGTTACCGCTACCGGGGAACAGTCATCCCGACTCCATGGCCCGGCCTGGAATGAGGACAGCACACGTGTTCTGAACAGGACTTGTGGAGCGCCCGGTGCTCGGAAACGGGCACGCCGGGCGCGGGAAGCGGCCCGGGGAAACGGACCGGTCGACAAGACCGGAACCGCGCCCTGGATCGACTTCACCGTCCACCGCGACCGCCGACTGCACGCGTTCATCAACAGCCAAAAATGGCTCAGAGCTCACTACCTGCCACCGTACGCGCCCCAGCTCAACCCGGTCGAAGGCATCTGGTCCGTACTCCGCAGACGCTGCCAGGCCAGCACCGCCTTCACGGACCCAGCCCACCTGATGAGCACCCTCCGGCGAGGACTGCGCCAGATCCAGTACCGGCCCGAACTCATCAACGGATGCCTCACCGGAACCGGACTACCCAGACGACACCACGCCCACAAGGTCAGTAACTGGGCAAGGCTCACGACGGCAGGGTCCACCAGTGCTTCTTGGAAGGAAGAGCCGCCACTGACGCGGGAGCGCATCGTCCGGGCCCCATCCCCTGCTCGACGAGCAGGGGATGGGGCCCGGACGATGCGCCACCTGGCCGAGCGGCTTCAGCCATATGCCACTACCCTGTACTGGCATATGGCGACCAAGGCCGACGTCATCGATCTGGCGGTTGACGCGATCTTCCGCGAGACCTCGCTGCCGGATCAGCGGGCCGAGAACCCGCGGGACGACATCGTGGCCCTGGCTAACACGTGGCGCCAGGCGATGCTGTGGCATCCCTGGGCAGCCACCCTGCTGGCGCGGCAGCGCCCGCTGATGGGGCCCAATTTCCTGGCCTGGAATGGGTTCCTGCAGTTCGCGTTGTTGCGTACGGGGCTGACGTGGAGGGCAGCGCGACCGGTACCCTACCGTCGCCGCGAACAACTACATCTCCGACGTCGACTGGGACACCGCCCTTCGACCCCTGGGTCTTGTCCACTGCGGTCAGAGAGTGGCAAGGGCGAGGGCACCAACACGCTTGCTCCCTGCTGGCTGCCGCCGAAGTCGAACACCCCAATCTAGCCTCTTACATCCGCGGCGCCGAGGACGGCACCCCGCACGCCCCGGGCTGGTTCGACCGTATCGCGGCCTGGAACTTCACGCAGCGCCTGGCCCACAGATTCCTGCCAGTCCCCGACGGCCCCCGGATACGCCGAATCCGTTGGCGCATGGACACCCAGGGCAGTCTCATCAGTTGGGACGACCTCACGAAGAGGACGACCCTGAAGCCCAAGTGCACCGGATACGCCGTGCATAAACTGGACTTCCGTGTCGTTACCCAGCCCGGCGAGCCCCTGTTCGCCCTTCACGTACTGCCCACGTTCAGCCGCCTGGCGACCCACTGGGCCAGCACCCGCACTGCCTTCATCGAGCAGGGCGCAAACAAAAACACACTGCTGCGTATGCCGATCGGCCACACCACATCGTCCTTTACAGCGGTGGCACGACGTGCCGGAGGGTGACCCGAGGCCCTGGCCCCCTACACGAGCACCCCCGACCAGTCGCTGGACTGCAGCGACCACCGCCCCAGCGAACAGCTCTTCGTCCGCTGCCACCGCCCGCCCTCGACTGTGCCGACCGTGTCGACTGGCGGCACGAACTCGACTTCTTCGCGTCCGGGTGAGGGACTGTCGCGCCGTCCCGACCAACATGCAAATTAGGGCACTTTGCACTTTTTACATAAAAAGTGCAACTCGCGCATTTTCTGCTGTTTCCTTTTGCCTCTGGAAACAGGAAACCCATTCCATCGGCGGTCGAATGCGGGGATGCTACTTCCGTGCCGGCGAGTGCGCGATGCACTTACTCGCATATCTGTTCGATCTGGCGGGAGTGAAGGGAGGGTTCCATGCACACCCATCGTCGCGGCAGTCGTTTCGTAATTTGAAATAGAAATGCATATGTCTTTCAATCTGAAGAGAAAGGTTGAATTGTTCGCGATGGACGATCCGATAAATTTTGGCAGTGAGCTCCGGCGTAGGCGCAAAGAGGCTCAGATGTCAATCTCTGAAATGGCTCGGCGTGTCCACTACAGCAAGGGGTACCTGAGCAGAGTGGAGACCGGCAAGGCATCTGGAAGTCCTGCTCTTGCTCAAGCGTGTGACAGGGAGTTGTGCGCTGACGGAGAGTTGGCCGAGTTGGTACCTGGAGAGCAGGATGAGACGTCTGCCTTGCTGGCTCCTGATGCACTCAATGGGCTGCCGCCGGTGACAGGCCACTTCATCGGGCGGTCGAAGGAGCTGAATTATATAGCTGCATTCGTCAATGAGTATGTAGGCGGAAATGTTTGCCTGATCAACGGTATGGCTGGAGTCGGTAAGACTGCCCTGGCGTTGCGTGGAATCTGGAACGCGGCGGAGTCGTTCCCCGACGGCTGCCTGTTTCTCAACCTCGGTGGGGACGCCCGTGACGGCAGGGGTGTCACACCCCATGCAGCGCTCGATGCGCTGCTCCGGCTGCTCGGAGTTGCGGGCGAGTGCATTCCTCCAGGTTTCGACGCTCGGGCAAACCTGTATCGGAGTGTTGTGCAGGGAAAGAAAATAATGATATTTCTCGACAATGCTTACAATGCTGCGCAGGTAATTCCGTTGCTTCCAGCGGAACAGAAGTGCAGGGTGATTGTCACCAGTCGAAATCGACTTCATGCCCTCGACGACGCGATGCATCTGCCGATGGATGTGCTTGCAGAGGAAGAGGCGATCACGCTCTTCCGTTCTGTCGGCGGCCACCGTGCCGACTGTGCTGACCGTGACACAGCCACCCGTATCGTGGCGCATTGTGGTGGGCTGCCGCTGGCGATCCGCATCGCGGCGGCCAGGTTCCGGGGCAACTTGGCCTGGACGCCCAGGGAGCTTGAGGGCCTGCTCGCCGATGAGAGGACCCGGCTCGGGGTGCTCGACGACGGCGAGCGCAGTGTCGCGGCGGCCCTGACGGTTTCCTGCCGTGCGCTTACCGGTGAGCAACGGCGTCTCTTCGCCCTGTTGACCCTGTATCCAGGGCTGGAGATGTCGGTCGGCAGTGTAACCGCTCTGGCGGGTGTCGATCCGCTGTCGGCGCGGAGTCTGATCGACCGCTTGAGTGACGCTCATCTGGTGACGTATGTCACGGCTGATCGGATCAGCCTCCATGATCTCGTCCGTGAGTTCGCCCGTAGCAGGGTTCTTCCCGGGGTGTCGCAGCCCGCCCAGGACGCCTCCGTCCAACGGCTGCTCGATCACGCGTTGCTGTGGATCGGGGAAAGCAACGCGCTTCTCACCCCGCAGCGCTACCGGCTGCCGCACTCGGCGGCGGAACCTCTGGCCCATCAGAAGTTCGCTGGCCGTCAGTTCGCGCTCGACTGGATCGCCGTGGAGTGGACCGGACTGGTGAGGATGTGCCATCTGGCGGCTGTGCGCGGGTTGCACAGTCGGTGTTGGCAGTTGGCGTTTGCACTGCGTGAGTACTTCTTTCTCAACAAATTGTGGGATCCCTGGATCGAGACCCATCTGGTCGCGGTTGACGCGGCCCGGGTTTCGAAACATCGGCAAGGGTTGGCGATATCGCTAAACAACCTGGGCATCGGATACGTGGACCGAGGGAATCTGACTGCTGCCGTCGAGCGGTATCAAGAGGCGATGCAGATTTTCCGAGAACTGAACGATGAGCGTGGCATCATCGATACTCTGTGCAACCTTGCGTGGGTGGAACTCTACCGGGGAAGTCCCGAGGAAGCGCTGCGCGGCTTACATGTGGCGCTGAGCCACTACCGACGCCTGGGGAACGCCAGAAACGTGGCCATCACGCTCCGTGGTATCGCGCTGACGGAGTCAGAGCTCGATCTGTACGTGGATGCGGTCCACCATGCGAAGCAGGCCCGTGAAGTGTTTCGTACCCTGGATCTCTGCCTGGATGTAGTGATGTCGACCAATTGCATTGCCTGGGCTTACTTCAGAGCCGGCAACCACGAGGCCGCTGCCTTCTACTACGACTTGGGCGCCGTCCAGGCCGAACGGTTCGGGAGCAGTTATGAGAGGGCTCGGGCGCTGGTCGGTCTGGGTAATGTGTATGCCGCATCGGGTCGGCATTCCGAAGCCGCCGAGCAATGGGCGCGTGCCGATAAAATCCTTTCCCCGCTGTCACCTGTCATGGTAGGGGAAGCGCGGCTACGTCTGGAGTGGACCACCGCTTCCACGTAGGGCTAGGCACCTGGTGGGGAAAAGAGACAAGGGATCAATATGGAATTCAGTGCGTCGGAGGTTCTTTCAGAGCTTAAGAACCTGCGTAAGGGATTCGGCATGGAAGACCCTCAGGCGCTTTCGCGAGTCGGTAGCGCACTGCGATACATCGCGGGCGTGGCCGCGGAGGACGATCCGGCCAGACAACGCGAGAGGATTAAATCCTGCCTGCTGGAGCGGACCTGCGCCCTCCCCCTCGATCTGTCCTCCTACAGCAGGGTCGCCCTCGCGCTCGATGGCTCATGCACCGAGCGGTTCGAGCACAGGCTGCGCAGGATCGCGATGGAACTTGACCGTGACACACGCACGGCGCGCCGACGGGTCGATGAGGCGTTCAAGCGCCTCGCCGAGGAGGCGCTGGCCGCCGTGGTTCCTCCACGACTCCGACATCCTGGCACCCCGTGGCATCTCAGAAGCTTGAAGACACTTGTTCTTCTCGGTTCCCAGGGGACCGAGGTCATCGAAGAACGACGCATCGTGAGTCATCGCGATGGCTTGACGGACATTTTCCACTCATCCACTTTTGCGACAATGGGCGGGGAGAGGCACGCGGTCGACTCCGGGGGCTTCGACATCATTCTGCTCCAGGGTGGTACGTCGTCCGGATCCGCGTGGCTGTCAGCCACCAGGCTGGGACTTCGGGTGCAACTCCCTCGTCCACTCAATGCAGGGCACAGCCATGTATTGACGTTCCGCACTTTGGTGCCTGAGGGGGAGGCACTCGCACCGTACTACGTGTGCACCCCCAGGTTCCCGTGTGAGCGGTTCGATCTCACAGTCCGGTTCGGCGGATGTCCGCCGCATCGGGTATGGCGTCTCGACGACGAACTCCCGCTGGAGGCGGGAGATACCTCGCTCTGCCGTGGTGGGGTGGAAGTCGACGCGGCGGGAGAGGCCAGTGCTGCATTTACCGATCTGGAACCGAACCGCTCGTACGGGCTCGGCTGGACGTTGACACCTTTTTGAATTGAGCCGGTCCTCGTGCCTGGAAGGACGGGAGCGAGTCGTTCAGTGATCAGTCCACTGGCAGCGGAAGCAGGTCACTGAGATCAGGCCGGTCGGCCTCAGCCCGGGCAGCGGTGGCCGCGTCCAGCAAGTTACGCAACAAGAGGTTGTCGCCGCCGGCCACGTCCAGCAGCAGGGGCTGATGACCGGCGACGATCGCATCGATGGTCTCGAACCCTTCACGGAGAAGGCTCAGATACACCGGGCGGGGGATCCTTCGTTCCGTGTGCCGGGCGAGCGGCACGAACTCCTTGGGGATGCCCAGCTCGAGCTGGACCGGCAGGAGATCCGGCAGGTCACCGAGATCTGCGGACGGGCAAACATGCGCCGCGATGTCCAGGACCGCTCCCATGACGTCCGCTGCCCGGCGGGCTGCCTGGCGGACTGGGCCGGTGCTCCTTGCAGTGGGGGGCAGCATCAAAGTGATCGCCCTCTCGATCTGCGACAGAGCCATGCCTCGCGTCCACATCAGACAGGCGAGGGCACTGCGGGCGCAACCGTGCCCAGAGCCGTTCCGCTGCCGGGTGCCGAGTACTCGGGCGACCAGCGCCTCAGGAACGCCCTGCCGCTTGAGCTCGGATTCGAAGGACTTGCGCTCGGCGTCCGGCCTGGGGCTGCGCTGTTCGAAGCGGACGTCATGCAGTTCCGCGGTGAGATGCGCAGCGCAGATGAGAGTCATCCGATTGATCCCATTGTCGGGTACTGCCTTCAATGCCTGGACAACGGCATCGATCGAGTCGACACTCAGGCCGCTCCGGATGCTGATCTCTCCCAGCCGGGTCAGGGCGAGCCCGGAGTCCGACTTCTCCAGGAATCCGCTCTCGATCAGCTGCGCTACGGCAGTGCTCAGGCTCGGGCCTGGAAAAGGCGCCGTCGAGGGCGCACAGCGATGCTGGTACGCCGCGAAGGTCCAGGTGAAGAACTCCTCGATGCCTTCGTCGGTCAACCGTCCCAGGTGCGCGACAGGTCCGGTGAAGGCGGACAGCACAGACGATCGTAGATCCGTCGCCGTGTGGCGCAGAGCGGACCGGATGGGGCCGGGCGCGGCGAGAACGTACTCCTGTCGGATCCTCTGGACCTCCAGTGGGCTCTCGGCCAGGACGAAGGAGCGACCTCGCTCGGTGAGTCCCTTGCGGCCGGCGCGACCCGCCATGTTCTTGTACTCGGGTACAGAGTATTTGCGTTCGCCCGTGCCAGGGTGCTCAAGTTCACAGATCACGACGGAGTCCGCCGGCAGGTTAACTCCCTGGGCGAGCGTCGTCGTCGAGACGAGTACCCGCAGCCCGCTTTCAGGCTGCTTGAACGACTGCTCCAGCAGGCGTCGCTCCTCGTCGCTGAGGTCGGACACATGGAAGGCGACGCCTCTGGCCAGGCATTCGCGCAACAGGTCATTGACCTGACCGTCGTCCCCCTGGGGTAGTTCGCTGATCACGGTTTTGGCCGACGGGAGGCCAAGGCGTCGGGCGAGGCTTCGTGCGGTGGTCCGGACGTCGTGCCGAGTGGCCCGGAAGACGATGACCTGGTCTCCCTCCTCGACCAGTCGCGCCGTGAGTTCTACTGGCAACTGGTCGAAGGAGGAGACAGCGTGCGGCAGGAACTGTTCGACCCGTTCTTCCCCGTCTTCTGGCCGGTCGCCTCCGGGACCCGCCCGGGAGACGAGTCGTCCGTCCATTCCGATGACGCCTTCCCTGAGGACCGTCTCTCGTTTCTCATGCCGGACGGGCGTGGCGTCGAGCCAATCCGCGAGTCCGTCGGCATCGTCGAGCACGGCGGACAGACCGACGATCTGGAGGGCATGCCCGCGGCGCTTGCGCATCTTGATCCAAGTGAACAGCATCTCCAATAGCGGTCCGCGCTCAGGCAGCGCCAGCGCGTGGATCTCATCCACCACCAGGACCCCGACATGGTCCAGGAGTTCGGGATGTCCGGAGAGGAGGCCGATGTACTTCTCGTAGGTGAGGATCGCCAGCTCGTAGGAGCCCTTGAAGAGTCTGGAGATGTCGTCCCGCAACTCGCCCGTGACGCGGATCGTTCTGACTCCCGCGGCGCTGTACAGGTCGACGAACCGGTCGTACTGGTCGTTGACAAGGGCACGGGTGGGCAGTAGAAAGACGGCCTTCCTGCCTTGGGCAACGGCACGCAGGGAGGCAATCTCGCCGATCATCGTCTTCCCCGCTGACGTGGGCGCACTCACCAGAGCGCTGTTTCCGTCCAGCAGAACTGCCTCATTGACGGCACGGACCTGCAAGTCATTGAGCTTACCGAACTTCTGGCGCCAGGCGGCGATGATGTCCTCGTGGATTCCGTATGTGCCAAGACTTGAAAAGGCGTGAGTGATGCGTGGGGGTTTCCATGAGTCGCCGGTTGCGTGGTAGCGCGGACCCGCCCTAAGGACAGGGAAGCTCAGGTCTCCGGCCCAACCGCCGAAGCGCGGTTCTTGGAATTCATTCTTCAGCTCAAGTCTATGGGAACTGATTTTCGTGAATAGGTAATCGGTCAGCTTGCCCAGGCGGATCTTCCCATCACTGGGCAGGTTTTTGTCCCCCAGGAGAGCGCGAATGAGGTAGTAGCTCAGGAGGCCGTGGCGCAACGTCCGGCTCTCCTGTGCCTCTTGGTCCTTTCCGGTTGCAGTGAAGATGAGTCGGCCGCTTCCGGTGATTCTGCTCAGGACGTCCTGGGGTGAGGGCTCTGAAGAGCGGCTCATGCAGCCGCCCTGCGGTTCCGGCAGCACCTTGGCCAGTGCCGAACCTGAGAAGCAGCAGTCCAGTGCCACCAGTAGCCTCTTCGACGGGATCGCGTCGATCAGCTCCGTGAACTCATCAAGACGCACCGCCGTGTCAGCCAGTCTTGCCGGGTCAGCGTCATGGGTGGCCAGCTCGGCGGTACGCGTGCCGTGACCGGAGAAAGTGATCATGACGAAGTCGTCCGGTTCGCTGTCGCGCCCGAGTTGTCGCATTTCTGTCAGCAATCTGTCCTTGGTGGCGTCGCTGTCCAGAACTAGGCTGGTCGGCCCCGGGTAGTTGTCCGAGAGCAGGGCGTGCAGTGCGATGGCGTCCCGTTTGGCAAAACCCAGTGCCCGGAAACCGGGATTCTGGTAGTTGTCTACTCCAATGAACAAGCCGCGGAATGTCATCCGATCCCCAGAAGTCCTGTCGTAGAGGGAAGAAGAGTATGGCACGGCCGGCCGATCTGACTGCGCACTCCGGGGGAATTGAGGCGCTTCGGTGTCGTTCTGCGTACAGAGAAAGGCGAGGGAATGACTGTTTGGGGGATCCCGAGCGGTGTCAGGGGCGATGGGAATCTGGTCCGGATTCGACCGTCTGATATCGGGGCAAAAAGCGGCAAGTGCGCTCAGCGTCTTGCGATGAAAGTCCGTCCAGGAGTCTCCCGGACGGTCGATGGGCCGGTATCCCGGCGCCCTGCCAAGACCTCGGCCCTGGGCCCCTTGCACAAGGTTCTCGACCTGATCGAGTTCGATCAGCTCTCGCTGGAAGAGGCCCTGGCGAAGTGGCTGCATGGTCCCCACCGCCGACCGCCGCACCCCGGCCTGGTCCAGTGGACGGAGCACGCCGTGCGCGGTTATCTGGCGGCCGTGGCGGAGTGCGTGCCGCTGGCGCCGGTATCGCGCCGGTGGGCCAGGCAGCGTACCGACGTGGAGGACGGCATCGCCGTTGTATACGAAGAGACAGTGAGCGGTCGGCGCTATGAGGGCGATGGAGTACGCGAACTGCGCATTCCACGGCTCAAGTCCGTCGACAAGGGCACAGGGGACCCCACGGACGGTGAACGGGCGGAGACCGCGCTCGCTGCTGCGGTCCTGGCGGGCGCCAGACCGGTTCTCAGCTCTCCGTGGAAACCTCAGCAGCAGCTCACGCTGGGGCGGTTCACCCCCGCGGTCCACGTCCGGATCGTTGAGATCGGCTGTGTCGACGCCTCCCGTAACGTCCTGTTCGAAGGCACCCCGGAGGAGGCGCACCAGCACTATGCCCACACAGCAGACGAACGTGTGCGGGCGGTGAAGGCGGGCGGTGGTTACCTCCCGGGAACGGAGTGCGGCACCTGTCAACTCGTCGACGTCTGTCCTGCGGTCCCGTCCCGCCCCGGCTTCCTGGGCGTCGACTCCACGCCCAAACAGCGCCGTTCCTGGTCCATGACAACGGCGCGGGTTTATCGGACCTGCCCGGCGCGCGCGTACCTTCTGGATCTGTTTCTGCCCAGAGCCGATGCGGCCGAGAACACACCGGCGACGGTACGAGGTCAGGCAGTACACACGGCGATCGAGGAACTGCACAGCCGGGAACCGGTCCGAAGCTGCACAGCGAGCGACGCGCCGGCCACACCGGAGCGCTGGAGGGCCGGCGGCTGGGAAGTGAGCGGTTTCCAGGCGAGGCTCGGGACACAGATGATCGGCGACCACTCCCTCGTCTGTCCGCTGCACGGGCTGCCCGACGACGCGCAGGTGTACCCGGAACGATCGCTCGTCGTCCATGACCCGGAGGCCGACGTGGTCGTCGTCGCCAAGACCGATCTCCTCTATCGGCGGATGGACACATGGTTCCTCCGGGAGACCAAGACCACGCGTTCCCTGGACGAGAGCGACCCGCTCGTCACCTACCCTCAGCTCGCTCTCGCGCTGTTGCTTGCCCATGCGGGCGCGGTGCCTGGCACGACGGAGGACGGGAGCTCCCGGTGCCGTGTGGAATTGGAGCGTTTGACCGGCAGTGGGCCAGTGCTGACCGGTATTGACAGCGACGACGATGAGCTGCTGGCGCAGGCACGCCAGATCGTTACCGACCACGCCAGCCCGTGGCACGTTGATGAGGAGTACCCGGCCAACCCGGGCAAGCACTGTGGAACCTGCCCCGTCATCCGGTGGTGCCCGGACCGGGCACAGGGGAGCGCCGCGTGAACGAATGGATCACGAAGCCGCGGGATGACGCGGGCGAGCGATGGCGTCGTGTGGTCGCCGCGGCGTTGCGGGCTGCCTACGCCTGGTCGGTACGGCGGCGGTATCCCACGGCCCTGCGTGAGGTCGCCATGATGACCGGTGTCGTCATGGAGGCGCACGGGCCTTGTCGCGGCCCGGCGTCGCCGAGTGCCCTCGTCGACCGTCTCCGTGCCCCTCTCGGTGAGCTGCTGGCATTCGCAGAATTGGGCGAGACGGAGGACTCGGTGGTCGCCGACGCGGTTCTGCTCGACTCCCGCGACCAGCTGACTCCGGATGTACATGACCTGGTGTGCGAATACGCCCTGCCCCTGGCCGGTACCTTCGAAGCGGAGGTTTGGCTCCCGACCTGGACACGCATGAACGCAGACCATATCCGTCATCAGGCCTTCGCCTCACTGATTGAGACGCGGAGCCAGGGGGATTACGTCGTGTCCAGGAAGTTCCTGATCGACCACCCGGCCGGAAGCCGCGAGGAACTCGCCGAACTCGTCAGCACGACCGGGGCCCGCGTGGTGTCCCGGGGATACACCGAGATCCCCGCTGAGCGGCGATACCACGCGGGCCCCGACACGGCATGGTGGTGGCCGTGTCCGGTCTGCGCCTGGCCCATGGAGGTTACGGGCGCGACCGTGCGCTGCCGCTATCGTCCGCACGCGTCTGTCTTCCGGATCGTCCCGGGCAGGGCGCACCGCTCCCGTCCCGGCCTGATCGCCCTCGACGAGGGACCACGGGTGGCCAGGCCCGAGGCCCGGCCGGTGAACGACGCTGTCTGTCTGGACGCGGGCGTATGGCGGTTCGTCGTGGTTCCCGGAGCCAGCGAGTTGAGACTGAGCCGCGCGTTGGAGAAACAGGGGGCTCAGGTCCGTATGTGGCCCGAACTCGACAGTTACGACCTGCATGTTTCGGCGGGCCCGCACGAGTTCCGGATCGACGTGAAGGAGTACCGCTCCGTGCACCGGTTGATCGCCGACCTCCGTACGAAGCCGCCGCAGGCACGTGTCCTGCTGCCGCAGACCCATGAGCACCAGTGGGACGCTGTCAGGGCGGCCTTGCCCTTCCTCGCTGTCACGACGGAGACACGCTTCCGTGCCGAGGTCCGGCGAGCACTGAGGAAAGGCCGGACAGCGTGAGCGATGCGCCTGGGACACGATCCTTCCCGAAGCTGATGGGGGCTGCGATTGGACTGGCCGCGAGCTTCTTTCCCGTCGATGTCGGTACGGGCCACACACGTACGACCACACGCGCCGACGCCCTGTTCGTCCTCGACGGCCACATCGCGGACTGGTCCGGCTGGTCTGCTCTGTCCGCCGCCGACGCGAGGCGGTTCACGAAACTGCTCCGCCGCCGCCCGAACCAACTGGCTAACGCCGAGGCGGCGGGCAGAGTCCTGGACCGCCTGCTGGCAGGTGGGGAGATCCCCGGCTGCCGAGCAGCCGACGACTACACGGGAGACGGCAACAGCAGGCTCCTGGTAGAGCCCGGGATGCCTCTGCCCGCGTTCGTCGACGGCTTCCTGCGCGACCTCGATGTGCTCTACGCCGGGCGCCAGCGCAGCCTCCCCTCGGCAGAGGCAGGGCCGCATACCACCACCACGATGATCCCGGGACTCGACGGCAGCAGCCAGAAGTACGTTGACTTCCGCTACGAGATCCGACCGCACCATGTGGCCCGGACTGTCTCGGCACCGACCCTCATGGACGCCCCCGCCCTGCTCGACTGTTGGGCGCCCTTCTCCGAGCTGCGGGACATCGCCGCGCGGATCGACCACGGCCTGGACGGCACCGGCGGCATCACCTTCCGGCAGAAGGCGGTGGACCAGTTCGCCGAGCAGATCCGGTCACGGGAGGGAACATCCGTGACCGGGCTACGGCTCACTGCCGGTACCCTCAACCAGCTTCTCGCCTACACAGGTTTCGGAAAATCGGTGGTCCTCGTCGAGACCTTCGCCTGCTGGGCCGTGACCCAAGGCATCGTCGTGGCCTTCGTACTGCCTACCAACGCGGATGTCGTCAAGGCTGCCTACGCAGTGGAGCGCGCGCTGCGTCTGCTGGATGAAGACATGGATAAGAGCGTGATCCCGCTCATGTCCCCGCGCGCGCTGATCAAGGTGGCGGAGGCCTCGTCCGCCCGAGCCTCGGCGCAAGGTCCCGACGCCGACTGGATCTGGCGGCGCTTCGGGTACGGCTGCGCACTCGCCGCAGTGGCCGAAGCGAGTGGTGGCACCGACAACTGGCAGCCGGGCCGCGAACCGTGTGCCAAGCTGCGCAGTCCGCGTCCACGCGGCAGGGACAGAAAGGTCGCCTGTCCCTGGCGGAAGACCTGTGACCGTGCTCGACAGGCTCGGGAGGCGTGCACGGCGGACATCGTCGTCACCACGCATGCCAATCTGTTGCTCGGCCGAGTTCAGACACCGGTGAACGACGGACACGGCGAGAGTGATCGGCTCACCGTCGAGGAACTGGTGCTGCGCCGCTGCCAGATCGTCGTCATCGACGAGGTCGACCTCTTCCAGCAGTTCGCCATCGACCGGGCGGCGCGGGGACTCGTACTGGACCAGGCAGGGCGGACGAACACACCGCTGCGGAACTTCGACCGGGACTTCGGCGAGGCGTTCGGGCGGCTCCGCGAAGAGACCGACGCGAGTGTGCGGGACGCCTTCGTCAATCTGCGCTATCTGTCGGAGATCTACGTCAGTCATCTGACCTATGCGCGGCTCGGAGCCACCGGCCGTCCCGCACGCCGCCGCCCACGCGGCCCCGGCCGCTTCTGGATGGTGCCCAGACGGTGGGACAACTGGCTTGCCGGAAGACTGTTCGGCGTCGAACCCGACGACGTGAGTGCTGACCAGATGAACGTCTTCTGCTCCCTGTTCCCCGATGCGCCCAACCTTGCCCCCGACGCGCCGAGGGGTTTCGCCGAGGCCCGCCGGCAGCTCACCCTCGTGGTCACTCCCGGTGCCGGAGGACCTGCGGTGGCGACGGCCCGCGCGGCCCTCGAACGCCTGACCACGGCGGTGCCCGAGGGAGACCGTGCTCAGGCGGTCAACCGGATTCTCCGCCGGGCCATCCTTGAACGCATCCGAATCTCCCTGCACAGCCTCATGGCCAACAACGCGCAGCTCGTCGATGTGGGAGTGGAGTCTGCCCAGGAGATCGCTGAAGCCCTCGGGAGCTACAACCGCTGGCAGCTGACCCCGACCGGACCGCTTGGCAGGCTCGTTTTCGCCTTCACTGAGTACTTCGACGACACAGGGGCCGACCCCGCGCAGCTGATGACTACGGCGTTCGGTGGCGACCCGCACTCCTACGTCGTCGGGCTCGGTGACACGACAGCCCTCGCCCACTCCGGGGTCCGCAGGATCGTCCTGGGCCTCTCCGCCACCTCGTACTTCCCCGGCGCCCCGCATCACCATGTGCATACTAGGCCCAACTGGTGGGTCGCCGACGACACCCCCGGCATGGTGCGCATTCTTCCTGCCCCGATCCTGGACGAGGAGATCAGACCGCGTCGGATTTCCGGCCTGGAGGGCAGTGCGCGAGATGAAGCGATCACCACCATCGCCGGATCGCTCTGGGGTACATACCTCCGCGCGGAACTGGAACGGTTGCGAGCCGAAGACCGGGACCGGGCACGTGTCCTGCTCGCCACCACGTCATATCTGGCGGCCCGTCAGGTTGCCGAAGGGCTGTTCTCGGCAGGTGTTGACGCGTCACGGATCTGTCTGGCGGTCCGCCCCTCTGAGGATGAACCCGGTGCCTTCATGGGTATGGGCAATGGACGCTGGCGGGAACTGCCCGCCGACCGACTGGAGACTTTCCCGCAGCTGGAAGGTGCGGACATCCTCATCGCCCCGCTGGGCCGAGTGCAGCGTGGAGTGAACATCATCGGTAGGGACGACCGGTCCGCCCTGGGCTCCGTATGGCTCATCGTCCGGCCCATCCCGCTGATCGACGAGCCTCCCGAACTGCTGGCACACATCCAGGCCAAGGCGTTGGCTGAGCACAGCGGCCCGTCCAGTGATCCGTTGGCCCTACTCGCCGAACGCAGGAGAACTGCCGGCACCTATCTGGACGAGATTGTCCGCAGGCCCCCCTATTTCCAGGCACAGCCGGACGAGGTCAAACTGGGGGTGGTCGCCGAGATCATCAATGGAGCGGTCCAGCTCATCGGCCGTGCGCGCCGAGGCGGCACCCCCGCCGTCCTCCATCTGGTGGACGGAGCCTTCCACGACGGACATGGCGGAACCGATTTCGCCACGTTGATCCTCCAGCTTCGGGAGAAGTGGCGCAGGGACGGCGTTCTCAACGACATGCGTGCGTACTACGGAACGACGCTGGAAGCGTTTCTCACCTACGCCGAAGAACAGAGCTCCGGAGCCTCCTCGTGCTGATTACCCTTGCCTATCGCATTCCCAGAGAAAACCTGGCGGACCTGCTCGGCACCGTGACCGCGTACCCTTTGACCAAGGAGTTCGCCGCGGTGTGGGGCGACCTGCCCCGGACGGGACGACGTTCACGCCAGCCGTACTCGGCCCTGTCCACCGGGCTTGTCACTGCCACGGGACAGCCCGTACGCCTCTTCGGCGAAGAAGATCTCGACGACGGCGAACGTGCAACCGGTAGCCGGATGCTGCTTTTGACCACGGACAACGCCCTCGACTACCGACTGAGGGTGGCGGTACGTGCGTGGGAACGTCATATCCGGAAGGGAGAGGGCACTGCGGAACTGGCCGACTTTTTGCCAGAGCCGGACATCGAGCGTTCGTTCGCCGAGTTCATGACGTTCCGGCCGGGAATGGTCCCGACCGCCCCGAACTGGGTCTTCCGCACAGCGGCCTGGCAGATTACGCGGCAGTTGGCCGGCGAACCCCTCCGGGTGGACGGGCGCCGTTCGCCTCTGGCCCTGAGGATGGACACGGACGGGTCCCTGCTGGCGTGGGACCGGCGCGATCTGATCGTCAACCGAAGCGGCTCGGCGTTCAGCATGGCCAGGGTGAGCGCCCGGCTGATCACACGTGCGGGCGTGGATGACGCGGTGGTGTGCTTTGACGCCCATCTGTCCCGGGTCTCCCCCCAGGGGCACTGGGCCAAGCATGTCTGGATCGATCGGGGTGACGCCGGTAAGACGGTTCTTCGGCTCCCGCTGCTGCGCAGTCTGGATAAGCAGACAGAGCGGTGGCGCAGTGACCTCAACCCGGCCATCGTGAAAATCCTTGAAGCCTGCCAGCTCTTGCCGCTGAGCATTCCCGACACACTCCCGGATGTGCCCGATCTGATCCGGCCCCACATGGCAGGCAGCCGCTTCCACGCCCTCGGTAGCGGGCCGGGCCCGAGGTTCATGCTCCGGTTGCACGAGCACATCGTGCGTATGCTGCCGGGGCTCGTGCCGCTGACCTACGAGACAGACAGACGCATCAAGCTGCTCAACCCGGTGAAGCGCTATCCGGTAGGCGGCCCACCGGCCGCCGGAGTGGGGTCCACCGGCTACGAAAGAGTGACGCTGGTCTGCGTCTACAGCACGCCTGAGGCCAGACAGCGCATGCTCGACGAACTCGGGGAACTGGCAGGTCGTCCAGTGTCGCCGGACCCGGACTCATCCACCCCGGTGGCGATCAACGACCGGCTCGACATCCTCGCCCGGCACTGCCCAGATCTACTCGCTCACGAGACGGCGAACCGTGCGGCCCTTCTGGATTCCCTGCGCCTGTCCAGTGGACCCGGGCACCTGGTCGCCGCCTGGCTGGAAACTGAGTATCATCCCGCCGCCGAGCGGCCCGCACTCGATGCCAAGCCACATCTGCGACGGCTGCTGGGACACCTGGGTATACCCACCCAGTTCCTCGCCACCGATCCGCTGGAACTGCCCGACGAAGCAAGCCACCGCAGCGCCGAGACAAAGAAGCATGCCGCCCGCGCGGCCCTGCGCGATCTGCTCCGGTCCTCGGGCGTGCTGGACGATCGGCTGCTGACCGCACTGACTGGGGAGCGGCTGCCCAACCGGCTCGACCGCAGAGCCCTTCTCGTCGGCATCCACATGCGGCGTCAGCAGACCGGAGAGAGTAGCTCGCCACTCGTTCTGATCATGGTGGCCATGTATGTGGACCCGGACGCCCTGGAGCCGTGGCGGGCCCTCGTGTACAGCGACCGCCGTCGGGCATGGGTCCGCGCCGCCGAGGGCACCGCAGACTTCTATGCCGGACCCATCGGCACGACCCGTCTCGGCCGTTCCCAGGAGAAGGCAGAACGCACACGCGAGGAGGTCGAGGACAGGCTCCGGGCCCTGTGCACCGTGACCCACGTCGACATCCCCGTGGTGATCTTCGCCGACACCCGCTCAACCAGGACGGTGTGGCCTGGGTTGCAGGACAGCAAGCTGGGTTTGGGACCGTTGCCGGGAGACGGACTGCACGAGCGGGGCGCGGACGTGGCCGTGGTCCGTTTGAGCACCGATATCAAGGAGATCGGCAGACCGGTCACGCGCCGGGAGAAGGCCAACATGCCGAAGGACCCACTCCAGCCCGCCGCCCCCGATCGCAAGGTTTACCGTTTGGCGGAAAGTGGGGTGAACTCCTGGCTGCTAGCGGGGAGATCGGTGACGATCAAGTCCAAGGGCGGTGACCGGGGTGCCCGCTACACGCGGTGGACACTGCCAACGGAACTGAGGTCGGAGTTGCGTGTGCCCTGGCATGCCTACACAGCC
The DNA here is from genome assembly GCF_005519465.1 of Streptomyces clavuligerus. Taxonomy (NCBI): domain Bacteria; kingdom Bacillati; phylum Actinomycetota; class Actinomycetes; order Kitasatosporales; family Streptomycetaceae; genus Streptomyces; species Streptomyces clavuligerus. The sequence goes on from NZ_CP027858.1 coordinate 6,196,998, forward strand.
CGCGAGATCCTCGTCGTCCGCAGCGGAACGTGGTCGCCGGAGTCACTGGCCGCGCTCACCGCGAGGCTCTGTGACCAATCCGTCTCCTGGGACGACCGGACGACACTGCCCGGACCGCTGCACCTGGCCACGGTCATCGACGAGGACCACCCCGAGTACCGCGCTTCCACGGAGGACGAGGGCGACGAGGTCTGATCGGCCCTCGTCGCCCGGTCCAGGACTCGACGGTGTCCGGCAGTCTGGAAGTTCTCACGTCCCCGGTCCGAGAGGTGGCCGGGTACGCCGGGGCCGTCGCGTCAGCACACTCAGGAGGTCCTCGATCTCCTCACAAGCGAACTCGTCGACGCGATAGTGGTCCATCGTGTAGGGCCGGAGGAAGAGAGGAAGATCTTCCACCCGTTCACCGGGAAGGACGACCGGCAGGATCTTCGGCACCCATGTCTCGCCGTCGGTATGCAGGAGTTCCCGTAGTTGGCCCAGCTCCGACTGCAGGCCCCGGTGGGTCCGGTGGTCCACGTTCCCGTTGCCCACGGCCTTGCACATGGGTGACGCGAGAACGATGGTGAAGTCGGCTGCGAGAATGTGCCGGATCGCCCAGAGACTCCAATCCCCCCGCTCGTCACAGTCCCATTGGTCCATGTGTGCGTCGATGCCGCACTGGCGCAGCAGTTCACCGAAACGCAGGGCGTTCTCCTTGCGCCTCGCGTCGTCGTGAGCGTAGGAGATGAACACGTACGGGGGGCTGGCCGGTGGCCTCTCGGCGGATTCGTTCGGAGTCGGCAGCTCGGCTTCGTCGCGGCTCTGCGGGGGTGCGGAGAGGGTCAGGGTGAAGGAGACCGGCTGCTGGGTCGGCCGGTAGTCCATGGCCTTGTCCGAATGGACGGCATAGCGTACGGAGAAGTCGACCCGCTGCTTCATGCGGCCCTTCGGCACCGCCAGCACGGCCCAGGCGGAGCGCGCACCCTCCGGGACTCCGCCCGAGGAAGAACTGTGCTGCCACCGGATGGTACCGCGGCCGATACCGAAGACGTTGATGACGTCCGTCGTGCTGGGAAGATGGGCGACGGCCGAGGAGGCGAAGTCCGTCGGGACCAAGGCCAAGTAGCGGTTGAGCGTGTACGACATCCGTGGCTGCGGTGATGGTGCCGCGTGAGGTAGGGCGTCGACGACGAACGCCGGATCAGGTGCGTCGGAAGCGAAGTCCACCCCGATCTCGAACCAGGTCAGCGGGGGAAGCCCCGGCATCAGCTCCAGTTCGTAGTTGATCCTGATCAGATAGGTGTCCCAGTCGTCGCGCATATCCGCCGGGGTGCTGACGGCATCCTCCTGCCACATCCCGAGGGACACGGCCCCGATCCGGATGCCGTCTGGGGCGGTGTCGATCTGGCGGCTGCCCTCGTCGATGAGGGTAAGGCCGACGGTGACCGTATTCTCCGAGCTCACGTGCACCTTCCGAGTCGCTGATGGGGTGAGGTCACGGTAGACGCAGCCTGAAACGTCCCAACAGGTTTTTTCCTTACTGTCCGGCTTCTGTCAGGTTTTCGGTCGGCGGGTGACATTTGAGCTGCCCTCAGTGGGGCAGCGTCACGACCACCACCGCTCCTGCTCACCGGTATGCCTCACCCATCCACGGCGACGCCGCCCGGCCATGAACTGTGGTGGCGGGGCCTGTTCTGCCGATGTCGAGTATGCCGTCGCGATCGAGTCCAGCAGTGCTGTACCCAATGCTGTGCCCATCCCACGTCGACCGAGAGCAGCACTGTCCCCTATGGGGGCCTAATCCAATGCTTGAGTTCGTCTGTAGGTGATCACGCAGCAGGGGGCTTTCAGGAAGGCTTCGTGAAGGTCGTCGCGGATGTCCCAGCGGATGCGCAGGCGTCGGAGGCCGTGGATCAGGTGTTTGTGCGTTCGACGACCCATAGGAGAGTACCCAGCCGGATCCGTGAGGTACTTCCCCTGCGGGCGATGACCGGTTTGATGCCGTGCTTCCAGAGCAGTCGGCGAACAACTGCCGGGGCCGGTGACGTGGTCGGCCGGTCCTGCCGCGGATGCAGGGGTTGCGTCGAGCAGGGGCAGCAAATGGGTGATGTCGTGGCGGTTGCCCCCGGTCAGGGTGATGGCGAGCGGCGTGCCGCCGACGTCGGTGATGACGTGGTGCTTCGAGCCGGGCCGGGCACGGTCGACCGTGCCCGGCCCGGTTTTGGGCCGCCCCGACGGGCCTGGCGGTGCGAGCCGTCGATCACTGCCCGGGACCAGCCCAGTTTCCGAGCATGGTGCAGCTCGGTGAGAAGTACCTGGTGCAGCCGGTCCCAGACACTGGCCTCGTGTGTCGAGCGACAGGTACGGCTGAGCTTCCTCGGCCGATGAGCTGCCGCCGTGGCGCGGTGGAGCGGAAGTCCTACCGTGCCCGGCTTCGTCGGCTAACGGAGGATGAGTTCTTCGCCGGTGTGCTGCCAGCCGTTTCGCCGGTACGCGCTCGGTGGCATCCCGTGGGCACGGGTGAAGACACGGCTGAGGGCGGAGGCGTCCGCGTAGCCGAGGGTGCGGGCGGCGCGTGTGACGGTCATGCCTTCTTCGAGGTACTGCCGGGCCAGGGTCATGCGGAGCTGGGCCCGCCACTGGGGGTAGGTCTGACCGGTGGCGTCGAGGAAGTCGTGGCCGAGGGCGCGGGCGTCCACCGCGAGTGCGGTGGCCCACTGGACCAGGGTGCGCGGGCTCGCGGGTGCGCGGCGGAGTTCCTCGATGATCCGGCTGACGGCGGAGGCGGACGGTCCGTCGGCGGCCGTGGGGAGAGCCGCAGCGGAGGAGAGTTCGAGGAAGCGCCGGGTGATGCCGTTGGGGTCGTGTCCCTCGGGGCGGACGAAGCTGTAGTTCGCGACGGCCGTGTGCAGGAGGCCGTCCTCGGCCTGCGGCGGGAAGCTCTGGACGAGGACCTCCCCCGGCAGGGTCGCCGAAGGGCCCGGACGGGAGCCGAGCGGGAGCAGGAGCGCGCCGCGCGGGAGCGTCACGCTGTTGCGCACTCCCGCCGGCAGCCAGGCGACATCGCCCTGCCGCAGCCGGCGCCTCCGTCCGCCGACGACGAGCTGCGCGGTCCCGCGGCAGGCCCAGACGAGCACATGGAAATCGTTGATCCGGTTCCAGGTCCGCGACGCCGGTATCGGCGGCGGCCCCCCGCTCGCCCAGCCGTCCGCTCCGCTGTGCGCGCGGGCGTCGAGCTGTGCTTCGAGAGGGCTCGGGCGCGGCCTGGTGCCGGTCGGTCCGTCGCGACGCTGCTCCTTGTACGTGCTGGGGGTGACTCCGGTGTACGCGCGGAACGCCTTGGTGAATCCCGCGGGCGTGGCGAACCCGACCTGTCGGCCGGTCCAGCCGATGTCGTGCCCGAGACCGAGGTAGCTCGCCGCGGCGGCGACCCGGGCGGCCGTGCGCCACCGGGTGAAGGGGAGCCCGGTCTCCCTGAGGAACTGCTGCTGGAAGGTGCGGACGCCGACGCTGACGGACCGCGCCAGCTCATCGACTCCCGCGCTGTGGCTCGGATTCTGGAGCAGTGTCCGTGCGACGGTGAGGGCCTCGGGCGACACGGGCAGCGGCGGGGTGGGCAGCGGGCCGCGGTGGCCGTCCGCCGGGTCCGCGGGGCGCGCGTCGGCGACGAGGTCGAGCAGGCCGCTGTCGTCCGCGGCGCCGCGGAGATGGCCGAGGCTGCGGGCGAACTGATGGATGAGCCAGTCGGACCAGCTGTCCGGGAAGTCGACGCGCAGAGGGCGGTCGATCGCGGTCGGGCGCGAGCGCGCGGCCGGGAAGATCGGAACCGCGACGGAACCCGCCTCGACATCGATCTCGTAGGGGAGACCGGCGGGCACCCAGAGGCCCTGGCCCGCGGTGAGGCGATGTTGTTCCGACGCCGTCCGTACGCGGGCCGTTCCTGTGCGCATCCAGAGCAGGGCGGGCTCGCGGGCGTTTCCCGGTGAGACCGCCCGGGCGGCGGGGATCTCCGGGCGCGGCGCGGCCGGGAGTCGCTGGTGTGCGGCCACATGTCGTCCAAGGTTCGTCAGCCGTCAGCCGTCAGCCGTCAGCCGTTAGTCATCAGTCCATGAAACCTGCGCCTCAGGATAACTACCGACCAAAAAGCAAGGTTAGCCTTACATAAGTGGCCCCTGTGGCGATCTGACGCCCTGATTCCCCGGCCCTGTCCCGTTCTTCCGAGGAGTTTCCCCGTGTCCGTTCCCGCGCGCCCGCTGACCCTGATCCCTGTGGCCCTGCGGGAACTGGCCGTCGCCCGGATCGTCGACATCACGGCGGGAATGCGGCGGGTGACCCTGACCGGTGACCGACTGGGGGCGTTCACCGCCGTGGACGGGACGCGATGGCCCGCGTTCGGATCGCCGGGCTTCGACGACGACATCCGGCTGCTGTTCCCGTACCCGGGGGAGAGCGAGCCCGTCCTGCCCCTCGTCGAGGACGGACGGGTGACCTTCGCGGAAGGGCGCCGCCCGATCGCCCGCGCCTATACGGTGCGCCGCCATGACCCGCGCGGACAGGAGCTGGATGTCGAGATCGTGCTCCACGGGGACGGGGTCGCGTCGAACTGGGCCCGGACGGTGGAGCCGGGAGACCGGATGCACATCGCCGGTCCCGGGAAGACGCGGGGGCCGATCCCCGTGGGCGCCGATCGGCTGCTGATCGCGGGCGACGACACGGCGGTCCCCGCGATCGCGCGTCTGCTGGAGGAGCTGCCCGGCGGCGCCCGCGGGCGGGTGTTCATCGACGTCGAGCACGTGACGCACATCCAGCGACTGCGCGGTCCCGCGGGGGTCGACATCACCTGGCTCCCACGGGACGTGTCCGCTCCGTCGCGCCCCGGTGCGCTGTCGGCGGCCGTCCGCGCGATGGCCTGGGCGGACGGCGCGTGGTTCGCCTGGCTGGCCGGTGAGCGGTCGGAGGTCCGAACGATCCGCAGGCATCTCGTCGGCGATCGCCGTATGGCCGTGTCCGCGATCGATTTCACCGGCTACTGGAAACGCGAGGCCGCGAACGGTCCCCGCGTCCAACGGCCCTGACGCCCGCCACAGCGGAAACGATCCGCCCGGCCCGCTGCCCCGCCGCCCGGTCCCACCACCCCCTGCGCCCGGTCCCGTCAGCCCCGCACCCCCGCCGGTGGCCGGGCCGCCCCACCCTGTCCACGCGCCTCGCCCCGCCCCGCCCCGAGAAACACAGGAACGGCCCCCATGAACATCACCCGACGCAACGGCGTCACCGCCCTGACCGGCGCGGCGCTGGCCGCCGCCCTCGCCCTGACCGGATGCTCGTCCACCACGTCGACATCGCCCCGGAAGGCGCCGGCCGGTGACACATCGAGTCGGCTGCCCGCCGCCGAAGGCCGCACCTCCTACCCGCTGACCTTGGCATCTCCCTTCGGCGAGACCGTGCTGAAGAAGCGGCCCGAACGGATCGCGGCGGTCGTACCGAACGCGATCGACACGGAACTGCTTCTCTCGCTCGGTGTGACGCCTGTCCTCAGCTCCAGCTTCGTCGGGGAGGGCGGATACCTCCGCGAGCACGGTGCCGGCTCCATCGCGACCTACGCGTTCGCGATGGGCGAGAAGGTCCCGGTGGAAGCGGTCGCCGCGAGCGACCCGGACCTCATCGTCGCCGTCGGATGGACGGACGGCCTCGGCGGGGTGAGGCTCGCCGACCACTACGACCGGCTGGCGGCCATCGCCCCGGTCGTGACCAGCCCGGACACCGCGTCGCAACTGCTCATCCCCTGGCAGGACTCGGTCCGTGTGCTCGGAGAGGTGCTCGATCTGGCCGATGCCGCGCGGCGCGTCGTCGACGAACACGAGAAGCGTTTCGCGCGGATACGCGAGCAGCACCCGGAGTTCGCAGGGCTCACGGCGACCTGGGCGATCAACTACGGCGCCGCCAACGGGCTCCAGTACCTGTCCCGGCCCGGCTCCGCGCCGGAGGCGTTCCTGGGCGAGCTGGGCTTCGCCAGGAACCCGGGAGCACGGGAGTTCGCCCGGGAGGCCACGGTGAGCGACGAACTGCTGTCGAAGATCGACGCCGATGTGCTGCTGCTCGGGCAGAGCGCGGCGGCGCACGACAGGGAGATGCGGGAGCTGACCGGTCGCGGACTCTTCCGGAACCTCGGCGCCGTGTCCTCGGGGAACTTCGTCCAGCTCCCGCCGAAGACCGACGACGGCGGGGACCTGCTGTGGGCGATCAGCAGCGGCGGGCCGATCGGGAACACCTGGGCGGCCGAGCATCTCGTCCCGCTCATCGCCGACGCCCTCTGATCAACCCCCGCGCGGGCGGGGCGTGAGCGTCGCCGCGCCCCCGCACCTGTCCGACCGAGGAGAACCATGACCAGGGACGCGGCGCGATCCGGCCCGCCGGAGAAGAGACGCACGGAACGACTCCCGCCCGCCCGACGGCTGTCGGGGCTGGTGGCGCTGGTGCTCGTCCTCCTCTGTGTGCTGGCGCTGAGCGTGAGCCTGGGCGCCAATCCCCTCCCGCTCCGGGACGTGTGGCGGAACGTGTTCCAGCCCGACGGGTCCGAGGCGGCGTCGATCGTCTGGACCCTGCGGGTGCCCCGCACCGTCGTCGGCGTCGTCTCGGGCGTCGCCTTCGGAGTCGCGGGAGCGCTGATCCAGGCGATCACCCGCAACCCGCTCGCCGACCCGGGAATCCTGGGCGTGAACGCGGGAGCGGGGTTCGCGGTCACGATCGGTGTGGGCCTGTTCGGGGTGACGGGCATCACCGGATATGTGTGGTTCGCCTTCCTCGGCGCGATCGTCGCCACGGCGGCCGTCCACACGATCGGCTCCCTCGGACGCGGTGCCGCCTCCCCCGTCGCACTCCTGCTCGCCGGTGTGGCCCTGGCCGCGGTCCTCACGGCGTTCTCGACGTTCATCATGCTCATGGACGAGGAGACCTTCCGGGCCTTCAAGAACTGGGGCCTCGGTTCGCTCGCCCGCGCCTCGATTCCCGACGCGCTCTCCGTGCTGCCGTTCCTCGCCGTCGGGCTGGCGATCGCCCTCTGCCTGGGCGGAGCCCTGAACGCCGTCGCCCTGGGCGACGATCAGGCGGCGTCGCTGGGTGTGAGCGTCGTCCGCACCCGCGTCGCCGGGATCGCCGCGGTCACCCTGCTCGCGGGCGGGGCCACGGCCCTCACCGGAGGAATCGCGTTCATCGGGCTGATGGTCCCGCACATCGTGCGCTGGTTCACCGGACCCGACCAGCGGTGGATCATCGCCTGCACCGTCCTGGCCTCGCCTGCCGTCGTCCTCACCGCCGATGTGATCGGGCGGCTCGTCGCCCGCCCCGGAGAGATCGAGGCAGGAGTGCTGACAGCCCTGATCGGCGCCCCCGTGCTCATCGCCCTCGTCCGTCGTGGAAAGGCGGCCGGACTGTGAACCGCTCCACCTCCCGCCCCGAACCGATCGACTTCGGCCACCGGCAGGCCCGCCTCCGCGTCGGCGGCCTCTTCGCGGCACGCGTCAGCCTGCGAAGCCTCGCCGTCGCCCTGGCCCTCACGGCGGTCGCCCTCGGCGCCGCGGTGCTCTCCCTCGGCTTCGGCGACTATCCGCTCACCCCCCTCCAGGTCGTGCGGGCGCTCGCCGGGCAGGGCGACGACTTCCACCGGCTGATCGTGGCCGAATGGCGGCTGCCGATGGCGATCGGCGCGATCCTGTTCGGCGCGCTGCTGGGGATCGGCGGGGCGATCTTCCAGTCCCTCACCCGCAATCCCCTCGGATCACCGGATGTGATCGGCTTCGACGCCGGGGCCTACACGGGCGTCGTCCTCACGACGGTGCTCATCGGCTCCCACCACCACGGGTCGGTGGCCACGGCGGCGATCGCCGGAGGTCTGCTCACCGCGGGCGTGGTCCAACTGCTCTCCTCCTCCCGTCGGGGTGCGCACGGGTTCCGGCTGATCGTCGTCGGTATCGCCGTCTCGGCCATGCTCCAGTCGATCACCTCCTACCTCATCACCCGGGCCGACATCGACGACGCCATGAGCGTCGGCTTCTGGGCGGCGGGCTCGCTGAACCGGGTGGGATGGGACGCCCTCGTCCCCTCCCTGATCGGCGGGGCGCTCGTCCTCGCATGCGTCAGCGTCCTCGCCCCTGCGCTACGCCAACTGGAGCTGGGTGACGACGCGGCCACCGCCCAGGGGGTCGACACCGCCCGCGCCCGACCGGTGCTCCTGATCGTGGGGGTCGCCGCGACCGCGCTGGTGACCGCGGCGGCCGGACCGATCGCGTTCGTCGCACTCGCCGCGCCGCAGCTCGCCCGCCGACTGACCCGCACCCCGGGGGTGACGGTCGCCTCCGCCGCGTTCCTGGGCGCCGCCCTCGTCTCCCTCGCCCATACGGCCTCGCTGGCGGTCGCGCAGGCGTACCGGCCGGTGCCCGTCGGTCTGATCACCGTCTGCGTCGGCGGGCTCTACCTGATCCAGCTACTGATCCGCGAAACAAGGCGAAGCATATGAAATCCCACAACACCGAAGCACCCATGAGCCCATCGGGCCCTTCCCGGCTCCGCGCCGAGAACGTGACCATCGGATACGACGACCGCCCCGTCACCGCACGGCTCTCCGTGGCGATCCCGGACGGCTCGTTCACGGTCGTCGTCGGCCCGAACGCGTGCGGGAAGTCCACGCTGCTGCGCGGACTCTCCAGACTCCTGCGGCCCGCGGCCGGACGGATCGTCCTCGACGGCCAGGACATCCACACCCGCAAGGCCAAGGACGTCGCCCGCAGACTCGGACTCCTCCCGCAGTCCTCGCTCGCCCCCGACGGCATCCGCGTCGCCGACCTCGTCGCCCGCGGCCGCTACCCGTATCAGACCCTCGTCCGCCAATGGACCGACGCCGACCAGCGGCACGTCGCGGAAGCGATGGCCGCGACCGGCGTCGAGGACCTGTCCGCGCGCCCGGTCGACGAACTCTCCGGCGGACAGCGCCAGCGCGTGTGGGTGGCGATGGCACTCGCCCAGCAGACGGACATCCTCCTCCTCGACGAGCCGACGACCTTCCTCGACCTGACCCACCAGATCGAACTGCTCGAACTCTTCACCGATCTGCACCTGGCCGGGCGAACCCTCGTCGCGGTGCTCCACGACCTCAACCAGGCCGCGCGGTACGCGACCCACATGATCGTGATGAAGGACGGCGCCGTCGTGGCCGAGGGCCCGCCGTCCGACGTCGTCACCGCGGAACGGGTCGAGGACGTCTTCGAGCTGCGGTGCCTCGTCGCCGCCGACCCTGTCGCCGGTACCCCCCCAGGTCGTTCCGGTCGGACGCGACCGCACGACCCGCCGGGAGGCCGCCGATGACGTCTGAACACGAGCCCCCGCCGCGTCCGGCCGGACCCTCACCCCTCATCCGTGCGCTGCTCCCCGGCCTCCCGGCGCTCGCCCTCGCCTCGCTCACCGCCGCCGCCTGCGGGCTCTGCCGCCTCGGCGCGCTCTGGTTCACGGTACGGCTCCTCACCGACCCGGCGCCCGCGCACGCGGTGTGGGCCTGTACCGCGTGGCTCACCGGCGCTCTGCTGTCGGCCCTGTCCTCATGGACCGCCCACCGGGGCGAGGCGCGGTTCGCGGAACGACTCCGCCGCGACATCGCGGAACACCTGGTCCGCATGCCGGCGAGCGCCCTGGCCGCACGCGGCGGTGACGCGCTGCGCCGCCTGGTCTCCGACGACATCGCCGCACTGCACCACACCGTCGCCCATCTGCCCGCCGAGACCGCGACGCTCGCGGTCGTCCCCCTGGCGAGCACGGCCGTCCTGCTCGCCGTCGCGGGCCCCGCCGCGCTGCTCGCCCTGGTCCCGGGGCTGCTCGCCGCCTGCTACCACCTCCTCGTCGTCCCCCGGACCTCGGCACGCCACGGAGCCGAGAGCGCCCGGGTGATGAGCGACATCGCCGCCGCCGTCGACGACCACGCCCGCGGAGCGCGGATCTGCCGTGTGTACGGGGCCCAGGGCGGCGCGGCGGCCGCCTACGCGGCGGCGACCCGGCGCTTCACCACCGGGACGGTCCGCTGGGTGGGACGGGTCGCGACCCTCGCCGCCGTCGCGGGAGCCCTGCTCCAAGCGGCCGCGACCTATGCGATCGCCTACGCCGCCGGCCATGGGCGGGAACCCGGGACCCTCGCCGTGATGCTGCTGTTCGGCCTGGCCACCGTCACCCCGGCGCTGCGCCTCGGCCATGGGCTCGACCACGTCCGGGCGGGCCGCGCCGCCGCGGGCCGTATCGCCGAGGTGTTCCGGGAGCCCGCCGTCACGCCCTTTGCGCGCCGGGCCGGTGACGGGGCGGGCGCCACGGGAACGGCCCTGGTCCGCCTCACGGTCAAGAACGCCGGGCGCGTCCTCGTCCACGAGGTGACGCACACGTTCACGCCGTCGGCGATCACCGCCGTCACCGGACCCAGCGGAAGCGGCAAGACGACACTTCTCCGGGTCATCGCCGGACTGGAATCCGCCATGGCGGGGAACGTCGTCCTCCCGCCCGCCGCCACCCCGTGCCAGGCATCGGGACCGGTCCTCCTCCTCCCGCAAGGCGGCGACCTCCTGCCCGGGACGGTCCGCGACACCCTGCGCCTCTCCGCCCCGGACGCGGACGACGGGGACCTCGCCGAGGGGCTCCGGCGGGCCCAGCTCCGTATTCCGCCCGGGACGGGGACGGCGGACCTCTCCGGCGGCGAGAGACAGCGCGTCGCCCTGGCGCGGGCCTTCCTCACCGACGCGCCCGTGATCCTCCTCGACGAACCCACCAGCGCACTCGACGCGCGGACAGCCGACCGGGTCATGGCGGAGCTGCGTCTCCTCGCCGACGCGGGGAAGACGCTGATCGTCGTCACGCACGACCTCCGGCTCGCCGCGACCGCGGACGAACAGCTCACGCTCACCGGGACACACCTCACGACGGCCGGAGGCAGCCGATGACCACACCCGCGTCCCGGACGCCCACCACTGCGGCGCGCCTGCTTCCCGCCGTGTCCCGCCTGCTTCCGGGCGCGGCGCGGACGCTTCCCGGCGCGGCCCGGCGGCGACTGACCCGGATCGCCTTCGGCTGGGCACTCGTCGCCGTCGCCGAAGCCGCCGCGTACACGACGCTCACCTGGGCGATCGCGGACGGACAGCCGCCCGGACCGGTGCTCGGCGCGGCGGGAGCGGCCGTCGCGACGACCGTGCTCGTCTCACGCGCCGGTTACCTCACCGGCGCCCGGCTCGCGGGCGACCTCTACGACACGCTCGGCACCACGTTCGCGCGCGCCAGGCTCTCCTGGTTCACCGAGACCAACCGCGCACTGGTCAGAACCGTCGCCGGACGCGCCATCCCGACGCTGATGAGCGTGCCCGCCCATCAGCTTCAGACGTTCATCCTCCCGCCGCTGATCCCCCTGCTGCTGCTCGCGGGCGTCGGGATCGTCGGCGGACCGTCCGCGATGCTGTTCGTGGGCGCGCTCCTGGCCGTCGCCTTCGTCGCACAGAGCCTCGCGCAACGGGCCCTGGCCCGCGCGGACGCCGACCGGGGCGACGCCGAACAGGCCGCCGCCGCGGCGGCGCTGGAATTCGTCGATCACCTCGAACTGCTCCGGACGGCCGCGGGCCCCGAGCGGGCCGTCGCCCGCCTCATGGCCACCTGGCAGGCGCAGGAAGCCGCGTTCGCCCGTACCAATAACGCCTCCGCACCGGCCACCCTCGTCTCCGGCCTCGCCGCCGCCCTGCCGCTCGCCGGGGTCGTCGTGCTCCTCGCGGCCACGGGGACCGACGACCCCGCGGCGGCGCTCGCCCTCGTCGTCCTGACCGGACGGGCCGCGGCACCGCTGGACGCCCTCGCTCTCGCGGGCCTGACCGTGAACGACCTGCGCACCACGGTCCGGCAGTACCGCACCGTCGCCACCGCGCCCGCTCTGCCGGAGCCCCCGCGGAGCGCCCCGGGGAAGGGTTACGGACTGGAACTCGCGGGCATCGCGCACCCGCCCGTGCTCCGCGATGTCTCCGCCCTCGTCCCCGAAGGGTCACGGGTGCTCATCACCGGCCCGACGGGAAGCGGCAAAAGCACCCTGCTCAATCTGCTCATGCGCTTCGACGACCCCGAGCAGGGGCGGGTGACCCTGGGCGGGGCCGCCCTGACGGACCTGCGGTACGAGGATCTCGCCGCGCACTTCGCCTACGTCCCTCAGGACCCGATCGTCTTCGACGGCACCCTCGCCGGGAACATCCGGCTCGGCAACCCCGCCGCCACCGACGACGAAGTCCTCGAAGTCTGCCGAACGGCGCACCTGGACACCGTCGTCACCCGGTCCCCGCACGGCATCCATCAGCAGGTCGGACACCAGGGGAACGCACTCTCCGGCGGGGAACGCCAACGCGTCGCCCTGGCGCGCGCCCTGCTGAAGAACGCGCCCGTCCTCGTCCTCGACGAAGCGACGGCGGCGCTGGACGCGACAACGGAACGACACATCCTGAGGGCGCTGCGGCAACGGCCCGGAACGGTCATCGCGGTCACCCACCGGGACACCGCCGACTGGGACGCCACGGTGGTCATCACCCTCCGGGGGAACGCCTCCCCGCCCACGGCGTGACGCACCGGCCCCGGCGTCGATCCCTTTCCGCCAACCCCGGGAGACCTGCCGGAGGGGGGCCTTGGCCGTCCCTGCGGCACCTACGATGTCCACCGCACCGCTCCGTTGTTCGCGCACGACCGACGAGAGGCATGGGCACCGATGCCGTACGAGTTGTCCAAGGCGCGTGAGACACATGAGGTACGCGGGACGCGGCGGAGCGGGGTCGGGCTCCGGCTCGCGGCCCTCGCGACCGCGCTCACCGGTGCCCTGGCGGCCGGATTCGCCACCGCGCCCCAGGCCGCAGCCGGGGACCCGAACAACTGTCTGCCGCTTCGGTTCTGCCTCTGGGAGCACCACAACTTCGACGGCCACATGCTGGCGTCGGAGCAGAGCATGGCCTATGTCGGCGCCGCGATGAACGACAAGGCCACGTCCTACCGCAACCGCACGAACTACTATGTGACGATCTACCGCGACGCCAACTACCAGGGCGGCTGTCTGATGAACTCCATTCCGCCCAGCGGTATCTCGGCCGGAGTGCCCACCGCACTCAACGACCAGATCTCCTCGTTCCGGCTGTCGGAGTGGCCCATCTGCTAGGCCGCCGTCGGAAGCCCCCGCCCGCAGGAGGACCGGTGCGGACCGGTGGGCGGACCGGTGCGGACCGGTGCGGATCCGGCCTCGGCCCCCGGGCTCAGCGGTAGTAGACCGCCGTCCGCCGTCCGTCGACCTCGTGGACCTGGACCGGGGTGTCGAACACCTCGCTGAGGACCTCGGCGCGCATCATCGCGTCGACCGTGTCGGAGGCGGCGACACGGCCGTCGCGGAGGGCGATGATCCGGTCGGAGTAGGTGGCGGCGAAGTTGATGTCGTGGACGATCAGGACGACGGTCTTGCCGAGTTCGTCGGCGGCACGGCGGAGCTGCGACATCATCCGGACGGAGTGCTTCATGTCGAGGTTGTTGAGGGGCTCGTCCAGCAGGACGTAGCGGGTGTCCTGGGCGAGGACCATCGCGACATAGGCGCGCTGGCGCTGGCCGCCGGAGAGCTGGTCGAGATAGCGGTGCTGGAGGTCGCCGAGGTGGAGGAAGTCCAGGGCGTCGTCGACATGGGCGATGTCCCGCTGGGTCAGCCGCCCCCGGCAGTGCGGGAACCGGCCGAAGGAGACCAGTTCGCGTACGGTCACCCGGGCGGTGAAGTGGTTCTCCTGACGGAGGATGGACAGCGTCCGGGCGACATCCCGGGACGGGGCCCGGTGGACGTCGAGGCCGTCGACGGTCACGGTGCCCGAGGTGGGCTCGGCGAGGCGGCCGATGATGGTCAGCAGGGTGGACTTGCCCGCGCCGTTGGGGCCGACGAGCGAGGTGACGCCGCCCGCCGGGATGCGTCCGGAGACCGGGCCGAGCACGACGTCGTCGCCGTACGCCTTGCGGATGTCGGTGAACTCGATCACAGGGTGCCCTTCCGGAGCAGATGGACGAGGAAGACCGTTCCGCCGACGAATTCGATGACGACGGTGAGCATGCCGGAGGCGTAGAAGACGTGCTCCATCACGAACTGGCCGCCGACCAGGGTGATCAGTCCGATGAGGAAGGCCAGCGGGAGGACGACGGCGTGCCGGTGGGTGCCCGCCAGCTGGTGGGCGAGCAGCGCGGTGACGAAGCCGAAGAAGGTCATGGGGCCCGCGAGGGCGGTCGACATGGCGATCAGCAGGGAGATCAACAGCAGCAGCAGCAGGGACAGCTCGCGCCGGTAGGAGATGCCCAGATTGGTGGCGGTGTCCCGGCCGAGGAGAAGGGCGTCGAGCCGGTGGCGGCGCTGCCAGACGATGGCGCCGGTGATCAGGCAGACGGCGCCGGCCAGCGGCAGATACTCCGCCTCGGCGCTGCTGAGCCGCCCGTACAGCCGGGTCGACAGCACGTCGTACTCGGCGGGGGAGAGCAGCCGCTGAAGGAAGTCGGACAGGCTGCGGAAGGCGAGGCCCAGCACCACCCCGACGAGGAGCAGCACATGCAGACTGCCGCCGCGCCCGGAGAACAGCCAGCCGAACAGCAGCATCGTGAAGCCGACCATCAGCAGGGTCTGGGTGACCAGCTTCGGCATCCCGTCCGTCGCGACGAGCACACTGCCGCCGAACACGGACACCAGCAGGGTCTGCATCAGGATGTAGACGGAGTCGAACCCCATGATCGACGGGGTGAGGATGCGGTTGTGGGTGATGGTCTGGAACACCACCGTCCCCACCGCCTGGGCGAACGCGACGATCAGCATCGTCCCGAACATGCTCAGACGGCGTTCGAAGGCGAACGCGAAGGAGCCTTCGACGAAGAGGAAGAGAAAGCAGGCCGCGCAGACGGCGGCGAGCACGGTGGCGGCGGTGAGCCGCGCGGCGGCGGGAAGCGCCCGGCGGACGGGGGCCTTCGCCGGGGCGGGCGTCTGCACAGGGATCTCAGACATGGGCCTTCCCTCGCTGACGCAGGATCATCACGACGAACACGACCGCGCCGACGGCGCCGAGCACCACGGTCGCCGGGATCTCCATCGGACGGACGACGAGCCGCCCGACGAGATCGCAGGCGATCATCAGGGCCACACTGCTGAGCACCACCCACGGCAGATTGCTCCGGACGTTGTCGCCGCGTGCCATCGAGACCAGGTTCGGCACGATCAGCCCGAGGAAGGGGATGAAGCCGACGACGACGGTGGTCACGCCGGTGGCCAGGGCGACCATGCTCAGGCCGATGAACATGACCCGGCGGTAGGGCAGCCCCAGGCTGGTGGCGGTGGACCGGCCGAGTCCGGCGATGGTGAAGCGGTCGGCCGCGGCGTACAGGCCGACGACGATGACACCCACCACCCACAGCGGCTCATAGCTGCCGCGCACCACCGAGCTGAACCCGCCCGAGCGCCAGGTGGCCAGCATCTGGAGCAGATTCGTGGACGAGGCGATGTACAGCGTGACCGAGCTGATCAGGGCGCCCAGCATGATCCCCACGATCGGCACGATCACCTGCGAGGTGAGGGCGATCCGCCCGAGGACGAACAGGAAGACGAGCGCGCCCGCGAAGGCGAAGGCACTGGCGGCGCCCATTTTCACCATCGGGGACGCGGCCGGGACGAGGAGGGTCAGCAGCAGGACGCCGAGCGCCGCCCATTCACTGGTGCCCGTGGTGGTCGGCTCGACGAACCGGTTCTGTACGAGCATCTGCATGATCACGCCGGAGACGGCCATCGCGGCCGCGGCGAGGATCAGCGCGAGGGTGCGCGGCACCCGGGAGATGAGGAACATCCGCCGGGCCTCGGGGTCGGTGAGCAGCGCGTGCGGGTCGATGTCATAGCCGCCGACGAAGAGCGAGGCGGTGACCAGGGCCAGCACACCGAGCGTGGCCAGCGGGAGGGGGAGTCGGCGCATGGGGCTTCCGGAGCGGGCTGGGGGAGGGGCCGGGTGGCGGCCGGGGCAGGTGCGACGGCCGGGACGGATGCGGTGGGCACGGAGGCCGGGGGCCGCCGGGCGGGCGCGGCGGCCGGGGCACACGGGCCCGTACGGCCGGGTGCCGCCCGGTGGGGGACGGGCGGCACCCGATCGCGGTGGCGGTACCGGACCGCGGTGGCGTCGGCCGATCGCGGTGATGTCGGACGGCCTTCGGCGCGAAGGGTCAGCCGGCCTTGGTGAACGCGGTGGCGACCTGGTTGAACGCGTCGGTGTACGCCTGGATGCCCTCGGTCAGATAGAAGTCGCTCGCCAGATAGATGACCTGGTCCTGCTTGCGGAACGTGGTCTTCTCCCATGCCTCCATGCCGTCCACGACCGTCTTCGCGGCGATGGCCTCGCCGGTCTCGGCGCCCACGGCCGCGTCCCGGTCCAGCATGATCACCCAGTCGGGGTTCAGCTTGGCGATCGTCTCCGGGGCGAGCCCCGAGTTGTCGTGGACGGAGGTGCTCTCCTCGCCCTCGGCGCTGAGCACGTTCTTCAGGTTCAGCGGCTCGGCGAGGCGCCCGATGCGGCTGGCGCCGTTGTCGACCTTGCCGGCGCTGGCGACCGCGAGGAAGACGCTCTCGCCCTTGGTGGCGCCCGCGGCCGACTTCTCGGCCCGGTCGAGCGCGGCGACGATCTCCTTGGCCTTCGTCTCCTGGCCGAAGATCTTTCCGAGTGACTCGGTCTGCGTCTTCAGCGACTGGACATAGCCGCCCTCGGCCTCGTCGGCCGGGGCGATGTCGACCGTCTTGGCGATCTTGGAGAGCTTGTCGTGGTGGTCGGCGAACCGGTAGCCGCCGACGATCAGGTTCGGCTCGGCGGCGTTGAGCGCCTCGAACTTGGGCTCGCGGTGGGTGCCCACGTCCTTGATGGACGCGTCGTTCTTCCAGTCGTCGAAGCCCTCCTTCGGCAGGAGCTGCTTCGGCACCGCGACGGGCTTGACGCCGAACGCCTTGAGCGTCAGGAACGAGGTGTTGTCGAGCGCGGCGACCCGCGAGGGCTTCCGGGGCACGGAGAGTTCGCCCTTGGCCGTCGTGACGGTGACCTCGCCCTCGCTGGTGGCGGAGTCCGAGCCTTCGTCGGACGTGCCACAGGCGCTGAGCACCAGGCTCGCGGAGAGGACCGTACCGGTCACGACAGAGATCTTGCGGAAACGGGCGGAACGCACGGCTGATGACTCCTAGGGCCGACAGGCAGCCGACACCGCATGGCGGCGGAACTGCGGTGAGCTCATGACTTAAGTGAGCCTAACCTAAGCTCCGGTCTGCCTCATATCCACCCCGGTGGGGAGTGAAGGGACATGATGGGTTACGGTGTCCGGCCACCTCCGGGGCCGGTAGGGGGCATTCGGCCGGGTCGGGTGGCGCGATCCGGTCCCGGAGCGGCCCTCCCCGGCCGGCCCCGCACCGGCGCGGAGTCAGCCCACCGGGCCGCCCGGCCCCGCCGCCGGCAGGTCCTCCGGCAGCAGGGTGCGCAGATCGTCCACGGTGGGCCGGGGGACGGCGCTGAGACGGCGGGCCTGCTGGGTGACCATCGTCTCCAGAAGCCGGCGGGCCAGCCGGGCGTTGCCGAACGTCCGGCCGCGCGGGGCCGCGTCGACCAGGGCGCGCAGCGCCTCCAGGGTGGGGGCGGCGCAGGTGTAGCCACTCTCCTCGGCCTGCCGGTCCAGGATGGTGAGCAGCTCGTCGGTGGAGTAGTCCTCGAACTCCACGAAACGGGAGAAGCGGGAGGCCAGACCCGGGTTGGAGGACAGGAAGCCGCGCATCTCCCCGGTATAGCCCGCGACGATCACCACCACCTCGTCCCGGTGGTCCTCCATCAGCTTCAGCAGGGTGTCCACCGCTTCCCTGCCGAAGTCGGAGCCCGCCCCCTCGGGTGTGAGGGTGTACGCCTCGTCGATGAAGAGGACACCGCCCAACGCGCTCTGGAACACCTCCTTGGTGAGCTGCGCGGTATGGCCGACATACCGGCCGACCAGGTCCGCGCGGGCCACCTCCACCAGTTGGCCGCGGGACAGGACGCCCAGCGAGGCCAGCAGACGGGCGTAGAGCCGGGCCACCGTGGTCTTGCCGGTGCCGGGGGAGCCGGAGAACACCAGATGCCGGCTGATACGGGGCACCGGCAGACCCGCCGCCTCGCGCCGCCTCGCGGTGGTGAGCAGACTCACCAGATCGGTGACCTCGCGTTTCACGGCGCGCAGCCCCACCATCCCGTCCAGCTCCGCCAGCATCGAGTCCCGGTCCTCCGCCGCCGTCCCCGGGGCCGCAGCGGACTCGCCGACATCCTCCGGCAGCAGCAGCGTCAGATCCCGTTCGGCCGGTTCGTCCATCGTGGCCAGCCGGGACGCCTGGCGGTCGACCATCTCCTGGAACACCCCGCGCGCGGCCCGGCCGTTGCCGAAGGAGGCGCCGCGGTCCATGGCCTCGTAGTGCGCGGCGAGCACCTGGGAGGTGCCGGGGCCCAGCTCGTACTGATGGGAGCCGCACATGCTCTCGGTGATCGTCACCAGCTCGTCGACCGAGTAGTTGCCGAACTCGATGGTGCGGGTGAAACGGGAGGCCAGGCCCGGGTTGGAGGACAGGAAGCCGTCCATCTCGGACGAGTAGCCCGCGGCGATGACCGCGACCTCGTCCCGGTGGTCCTCCATCAGCTTCAGCAGGGTGTCGACCGCCTCCCTGCCGAAGTCGTTCGAGGAGCCGCCCGAGGTGAGGGTGTACGCCTCGTCGATGAAGAGGACACCGCCGATCGCCGTCCTGAACGCCTCCGTGGTCTTGATCGCCGTACCGCCGATCACCTGCGCCACCAGGTCGGCGCGGGAGACCTCCACCAGATGGCCCTGCGGCAGCACACCCAGCTCCGCCAGGATCGAGCCGTAGAGCCGCGCCACGGTGGTCTTGCCGGTACCGGGCGGGCCCGCGAAGACCAGATGGCGGCTCATCGACGGCACCGGCATGCCCAACCGCTTGCGGCGCTGCGCCAGTTGGTTGAGGTTGACCAGCGTGCGCACCTGGTGCTTGACGTTCTCCAGGCCGATCAGCGCCTCCAGCGCCGCCAGCGGGCCCTTCGGGCCGCCGTCCGCCCGGCCCGGCGCGCCGGGGCTCCCGGCGGTCGCCGCGTCCACGCCCCAGGCGTCCGGGGCCCCGTTGTCCGCGCTGGTCAGCTCCAGCACGTCGAGCCGGTCCCCGGCCCGGGTCCGGGTCAGACCGGCGCCCCGGTTGTCGCGGACCGTGCAGCCGTGGACCGTCACCGGCTCCGCCGTGTCCACCCGGACGCCGTCGCCGACACTGCCGGACATCTCGCAGGACCGCAGCTCCGCACGGGCGCCCGCGGCCAGCAGCACGCCGTGCGCACCGGCCCCCGAGATCCGCACCCGGGTCAGCGCGGCCTCGCCGCCGTCCTCCACCAGCACCCCGGAGGAGGCACAGCCCTCCACCTCGGTGTCGCGGACCGTGGCCAGGCCCTCCCGGCCCACGGAGACGGCGGCGTCCCCGCAGTCGCGCAGCGCGCAGTCGTCGAACTGGACCTGCGCCCCGTCGGCGACGCGCACCCCGGCCTGCCCGGCCCGCTCCACGACACAGAACTCCAGCCGCCCGCGGCCGTCCTCGCCCACCTCCACGCCGTGCCGCCCCGCCCCGGTGACCAGCACCCGGCGCAGCAGCGGCTTGGCCCGGGCGCGCACGGAGACGCCGCTGCCCTGCGGCGTGACCACCTCCAGCCGGTCGAACTCGGCGGTGGAGTCCTCGGTGAGCTGCACCGCCGCCTCCGGGTCGGCGCAGTCCCGCACGGCCGTCCGCAGGAACGCCGGCGAGCTGGCGTCCGTGACCCGGATCGCCGCCCCGGCCGCCGTGTCGAACGCGCAGTCCTCGAAGGTGCCCCGGGACCGATCGGTGACCAGCAGGCCCTGCCCCTTGGTACGGGTGGTGGCGCACCGCCGCAGCAGCGGGTCGGCGCCCGCCGACAGGGCGATGCCCGGACCCGAGGTGCCGGACACCGTGACGTCCTCCAGGACCGGGCGGGCGGCGCTGGTGAGATGGATGCCGACGGCGCTGTCCCGGACGGTGGTGCGCAGCACCCGGGTGGTGCTGCTGCCCTCCAGCGCCAGGGCCGGTTTGCCGGTGCCGCTGATGTCGCAGGACTCGACGGTGCCCTGCGCCTCGCCGTTGGCCAGCACGCCGTTGCCGCGGGCGTCGCGGACCCGGCAGTCGCGCACCGTGGAACGGGCCTGCTCACTGAGGACGACGGCCGAGGAGCCGAGGTTCTCCAGCACACAGTCCTCGATGACGCTCGGGGTCGTCGAGGTGTCCACGATCCCGGCGCCCTCCCGGTTGGTGATCCGGCAGCCGCGCATCGCCAGCGACCCGGTCTGCCGGGCGAGCAGGGCCGTCCAGCCCGAGCCGACCACGGTGCAGCGGTCCAGCGCGATCTGGCCGCGCGGCGCGTCCACCACCGCGACGTCCTCACTGCCGCCCCGCAGCACCAGATCGGTGAGGAGCACCGCGTCCGCGACCAGCGTCACCGCCGTGCCGCGGCGCGGGCAGATCTCCACCGACCCCGGATCGCCCTCGCCCACGATCGTGACCCGGGTGCGCACGGTGAGATTCTCCGCGTACCGGCCCGGCCCGACCCGGACGACCGCGCCCGTCCGGGCCACCGCCAGCGCCTCCCCCAGGGTCCGGAACCCGTCCGTCTCTCCCTGACCCACCGTCAGTACTTGCCGTGACACGCCTGCCCCTCCTGTGTGCCGCGCGGGCCCGGGAACCGTCCGGTCCCGTCCGCACGTCCCCTAGCATGTGCCCCATGCCGTATGACCGTTGCCGTCGTGCCATGACTCTCGCGGCGGTCGCCGCGGTACCCGCCCTGGTGCTGGCCCCGCCCGCCCGGGCCGACGGCGGCGAGCCGGTGAGCCTGCCCCCGCTGCGGCTGCGGATGGCCGCCGAGGACGCCTGTGCGACCGCGTCGGCCAGGACCGCGCCGCTGAGCCCCTGGACCCATCGGGCGCTCCAGCTCTCCCGTTCCTGGCAGCTCACCCGGGGCGCCGGTGTCACGGTGGCCGTCGTGGACACCGGGGTCGGAGCCGGGGCGCCCGCGCTGGCCGGGCGGGTCACCGCGGTCGGCGGGGCCGGTACGGACTGTGTGGGGCACGGCAGCTTCGCCGCCGGGCTGATCGCCGCCGCGCCCACCGGGCAAGGCACCGTCACCGGCGTCGCCCCCGCGGCCCGGATTCTCGCCGTGACCGGCACCGACTCCCGGGGCGTCCCGGACGCCGGGCTGGTCGCGGGCGGCATCCGCACCGCCGTGGACGGGGGCGCCGAGGTCGTCTACGTCGGCCAGGTACTCGGCTCCGGCAGCACGGAACTCACCGCCGCGGTGGCGCACGCGGCCGAGAAGGACGTCCTCGTCGTGGCGCCCGCCGTGCCGGACGTCGCCCCCAGGGGCGCCGGCGGCAGGCCCGACACCCGGACCCGCCCCTACTGGCCGGCCCGGCTGCCCCAGGTGCTGTCGGTCGTCGACCACGGGCCCGACGGCGGCCGGTCCAAGAACGCCCCCGCCGCGCTCGCTCCCGATCTGTCCGCCCCCGGCGGCGCCGTGGTCGGCATCGGCGCGCGCGGCTCGGGCCACTTCATCGGCTCGGGAGCCTCGCTGGCCGCCGCGCACGTCGCCGGGGCCGCCGCGCTGCTGCGCGCCTACCGCCCGGACCTGGACGCCGCCGCGACCGCACGCCGTCTGACCGAGGCCGCGTACCCCGACCACACGCCCCGGCTCGACATCTACGCCGGACTGACCGCGCTGCTCGCGGACGGACCGGCACCGGCCGAGAAGAGCCCCGAGCCCGCGGTGGTCGTGCCCTCCGCCTCCGGCGAACCCCGCGGCCGCGCCCTGCTGATCGGCGGCGGCGCCCTGGCGCTGGTGCTGCTGGTGGGCACCGCGATGGTCGTCGTCCCCCGGGGCAAGGCACGCGGCTGGCGCCCGGCGGGCTAGGGCCCGCCGTCCGGCCCCGGCCGGGGCCGTGTCCGTCGACGAGGTACCCGCCCGGGGCCCGGCGGGACAGGGGGGAGTACTCCCGTGCCGGGCCCGGCGGCCCGGATGGGAGTGCGCCCGTGCCGTGCCGGGCGGCCCGGGCGGGGACGCCCGGTGGAAGGGCCCCGTCGCCGGGGCCGCCTTCCTCGCCGCGCGGTCCTCCTCCACGCGCGGGAGACACCGGCCGCCGGACCCCGCTCCCCGGTCCGGCCCGATCCGGACAGCAGGGTCCGGGCCGCCCGACAGGCATGCCGTGGCGGGGGCGGGTACCGGGCGGGTGCCCCGCGCCGCGAGCCCGCCCGGCTTCCGGCAGGCCGTCGGGGCACAGCCGCCGTGGCCGGGACGGAAGCGGAACGTGGTGCTGGCGACGCCCCGGCCCGTCGCGCCGTGCCGGTCCCGGTCCCCGGAGCGCCGTACCGGCGGAACGCCCCGTTCACCTGCCGGAACAGCCCTCTTCGGGGACCGTTCCGGCAGCGGAGTGGCACGAGGGACGGGAGGTGTCACGGGGACCCCTGCTCGACCAGTGCCGTCTGGATGTCGACGTTCTTGCGGCGCGTGATCCGCGTCCCCCGGCCGGGGATCAGATTGCGGCCCTTGAGGTTGCCGAACACATAGCCCTCCGTCGGCGGGCAGGACAGCAGGATGCCGGGGGTGTTGACCTCCAGCATCCGGCGCAGCAGCGGATCGTTCAGACCGCGCCCCGCGCCCGCCGCCGAACGGGCCACCACCAGGTGCATGCCCACCTCGTAACCCAGCGCCAGATGGTCCATCAGCGCGCCGAACGGCTGGTTCAGCGGTCCGCCGCCCCCGACCATGTCGTAGTCGTCGACCAGGACGAAGAGCCGCGGCCCGGTCCACCAGTCGCACAGCCGCATCCGGGCGGGCGCGATGTCCGCGCCCGGCACCCGGGTCCGCACCGCCCGCGCCGCGCCGTCCACCAGCTCCTTGAGGGCGTCCAGCGACACCGCGTGCCCGAGGCGGTAGGCGTCCGGCACGGCCTCCACCAGCTCACGCCGGTAGTCGACCACCATGATCCGCGCCTCGGCGGGGGTATGGCGCTCGATGATCGCTTTCGCGGCCAGCCGCAGCAGATTGGTCTTGCCGCTCTCGGCGTCGCCGACGACGATCAGATGCGGGGTCGCCGAGAAGTCGTGCCACAGCGTGCCCATGGTCTCCTCCTCGACGCCCAGCGGAATCCGCAGCCCGTCACCGTCCGCGGCGACGGGAGGCAGTTCGGCGGCGGGCAGCAGCGTGGGCAGCGTCCGCACCGGCGGCGCGGGCGGGCCCGACCAGTGCTCGTCCACCCGGGCCACCAGGTCGGCCACGCCCTCGGAGAGGTCCCCCGAGCCGGTGCGGCCGTCCACCCGGGGCAGCGCCGCCAGATAGTGCAGCTTGGAGTCGCGGGTCAGGCCCCGGCCCGGGACCCGTGGCACCGAGGCCGCCTTGCGGACATCGATCGTCGAGTCCATCGGATCGCCCATCCGCAGCTCCAGCCGGGTCCCGGTCTGGTCGCGCACCGCCGCGGTCAGCTCCACCCAGCGGGAGGTGGTGATCAGCAGATGGACGCCGTAGTTCAGGCCCCGCGCGGCCAGTGCGTTGAAGGTGCTGAGGTATCCGTCGTAGTCCTGCCGGACCGTGGACCAGCCGTCGACCGCCAGGAACACATCACCGTGCGCCTCCTCGGGGAACTCCCCGGCCGCCCGGCGGCGCCGGTAGGAGGCCATCGAGTCGATGCCCTGGTCCAGGAAGAACCGCTCACGGTGCGCCAGCACCGCCGTGACCTCGGCGATCACCCGGCCCACCCGTTCCTTGTCCATCCGCGCGGCGACCCCGCCGACATGCGGCAGCCCGGCCAGCCCGGCCAGGGTGCCGCCGCCGAAGTCCAGGCAGTAGAACTGCGCCTCGCGCGGCGTGTGGGTGAGGGCCAGGGCGCCGATCAGGGTGCGCAGCAGCGTCGACTTGCCGCTCTGGGGGCCGCCCGCGATGCCCAGATGGCCCCCGGCGGCCGACAGATCCACGATCAGCGGGTCACGGCGCTGTTCGAACGGCCGGTCCACGATGCCCACCGGCGCGCTGAGCCGCCCGCGCAGCGACAGGGCGGTCAGCCCGTACTCCGGGTGCGGGGTCAGCGGGCCCAGCAGTCCGTCCAGGGTGGACGGCTCGCCCAGCGGCGGCAGCCACACCTGGTGGGCGGGCGGCCCGGCGTCCCGCATCCGCTCCACGGCCACCGCCAGCAGCGACTGCCCCTCGTCCGCTGGCTGCTCGGCCGCGGCCTCCCCGGGCGGCGGGTCGGGGAGCTGCCGGGGCACCACCCACCCCGAGGTCCACGGCACCACCTGGCTCGCCACCCGCGCCTGGTGCGCCGTGCCGCTGCGCCGCCGGTAGGGCCCGGACACATACGCGGCACGGAACCGCGTCAGCGCCTCGACACCCGACTTGATGAAACCGCTGCCCGGCGTCGGCGGCAGCTCATAGGCGTCCGGGACCCCCAGGACACCGCGGCTCTCCATCGCGGAGAACGTCCGCAGACCGATCCGGTACGACAGATGCGACTCCAACTGGTGCATCCGGCCCTCGTCCAGCCGCTGCGAGGCGAGCAGCAGATGCACCCCGAGGCTGCGCCCGAGCCGTCCGATCATCACGAACAGCTCCATGAACTCACGGTGCGCCGCCAGCAGCTCGCTGAACTCGTCGACCACCACGAACAGGCTGGGCAGCGGGGCCAGCGGCGCCCCGTCCGCCCGCGCCTTCTCGTACTCCAGCGCCGAGGTGTGGTTGCCCGCGGCCCGCAGCAGCTCCTGGCGGCGGATCAGCTCGCCGTGGAGCGCGTCCTGCATCCGGGCGACCAGCTCCACCTCGTCCGCCAGATTGGTGATCACCGCGGAGGTGTGCGGGAGTTCGTCCAGACCGAGGAAGGTCGCGCCGCCCTTGAAGTCGACGAGGACAAAGTTCAGCGTCTCGGAGGAGTTCGTCAGCGCCAGCGCCAGCACCAGGGTGCGCAGCAGCTCGCTCTTGCCCGAGCCGGTGGCGCCGATGAGCATCCCGTGCGGCCCGGTGCCGCCCTGCGCCGACTCCTTGATGTCCAGCTCCACCGGCGTCCCGCCGGGGCCCACCGCGATCGGCACCCGCAGCCGCTCGGAGCGGGCGGGCCGCCCCCACAGCGACGCCGGTTCATGGCGGTGCAGATCGGCGATGCCCAGCAGGGTGGTCAGCTCCGTGTCGGCGGCCATCGGCTCGCTCGTCTCCCGGCCCACCCCCATCCGGAACGGTGCCAGCCGCTTCGCGAACGAGGCCGCACTCGCCACACTCATCGCGTCCGGCCGCCCCAGCACCACCAGTTGCTCCTTGCGCTCCCGGTCCGTGCGCACCAGACGCAGTGTCTCCTCCTCGTCGAGGTCGAGGCGGAGCGTCGCCCGGCCCGGCCGCCAGGTCAGCGCGCCGTCCAGGTCGAGCAGGACCGCGTTGCGGAAACCCGGCCCGTCGGCCCGGTGCCCGCCCGGGACCGTCACCCCGTCGAGCACGATCACCACATACGGCTCCTCCCGGCCGGCCTCCGCGTGCGGTTCAAACGGATGCCGCTCGCCGAACTCCGGGCCGAGCAGCTCGTCCAGCTCGTCCACCGAGGAGACCACCATGCGCACCGGGCCCGCGCCGTCCGAGTCGGCCCCGTGCAGATTGTGCGGCAGCCACTTCGCCCAGTCCCACTCCGCGCGCCGCTCGTCGGCCGCGCACACCGCGATCCACAGGTCCTGCGGGGAGTGCGCCACGGCGAGCTGTGCCACCATCGCGCGCGCCAGCGCGCGGGCGCGCTCCCGGTCGCCCCGGAACAGCACCCGGGCCCAGGTCCGCAGATACACCGCGATCGGCTGGCCCGGCACCGTGGAGTAGGCGCGGGTGAAGCTGCGCAGCGCGTGGGCGCTCAAGGGCTCCAGGTCCTCCACGGGTTTGGTGGAGAGCGGTGCGAGCCGCAGGCTCAGTTTCTGTTCGCCGACCGCCACCCGCGCCTCGCCGAAGTCCTCGTCGCCGGGGCGCCGTTCCCACAGGCGGCTCGTGCCCACCAGCGACCACAGCGTGTCCGGCGCCGGGTGCCGCCAGGCCAGCGCCCGCTGCTGCTCCGCGACCGCTTTGCGCACCTTGCGCCGCACCTGGCGCAGATACCGCAGGTAGTCCCGCCGTTCACCGTTCAACTGCTGTTTGCGCTCACTGCTGCGGCGTACGTACTGGCCCAGGACCATCGCGGCGGCGGAGATCACCATCACCACCAGCGCCAGATAGATGAACACCCCGCTGCGGGACCCGCCCGGACGCATGTACATCAGCACCATGGACACCGACATCAGCGCCATCGGGAGGTAGTTCCACACCGCCGAGCTGTCCGGGGTGACCTCCGGCAGCCCGGGCGGCTCCTGGAGGCGCAACTCCCCTTCCGGCATGTCGGGTCCGCGTCTGCGGGCGGGCCGGCGGAAAAGGACGGTACTCAACGAGCGCTCTCCTTCCGGGCGCCGCGGGGACGGCACGGGCATGGCTTCCGGGCGGGAGTGACGCCGTCCGGGACGGAGCGGTGAAGCGGCGAACAGACGAACGGCGGGACAGTGAAGCACTGGGACAGCGGAAAAGCTTGCAGAGAGGGCGAGTTGGGCCGGTCGTCGCGAAGCCGTGCGCACCGCCGCGGCCGACCCCAGGGGGTGGGACCCGGCGGACGAGGGCAGTCTACGATCCCTCTCACGGTTCCCCGGTGACGGACGTACACGAGAAGAGGAACCGGCGTGATTCTCCTGGAGCGGTGTGCGGTCCGACCCCGCGCACGTCCCACGATCGACCGACCCGCCGGAGACCCGGCGGGGTCTTCCGACGAAGCGTGAGTTCTCCTCATGACCGACAGCACCACGTCCGCACTGTGCCGTGTCACCGTACGCGCTCCGGCCAAGTCCATCGATCTCGCGGTTCCCCCCGACGTCCCGGTCGCCGATCTGCTGCCGACGCTGGTCCGGTACGCCGGTGACGACCTGGCGGAACAGGGCCTGGAGCACGGCGGCTGGGTACTCCAGCGGCTCGGCGACCCCCCGTTCGACGGGAGCGCCAGCCTGGAGTCGCTCGGGGTGCTCGACGGCGAGACCCTCCATCTGCGCCCGCACACCGACGCCCTGCCCGAGGTCGTCCTGGACGACCTGGTCGAAGGCGTCGCCCAGACCATGGAGACCCAGCCGTTCGCCTGGAGCGCCCCGGCCTCCCGCCGGGTTCTGCTGAGCCTGGTGGTGCTCACCCTGGCCGCCGGGCTCGCCGTCCTGGCCTGGCCCGGCCCCGCCACCGGGCTGCGCGCCCTGGCCGCCGCGGCCACCGGGCTGCTCCTCCTGGGCGGCGCGGGGTCCGCCAGCCGCGCGGTCGGCGACGCGGAGGCGGGCGCCGCCCTCGGCCTCGCCGCCGTCCCGTACTTCGCGCTGGCCGGCTGGCTGCTGCCCGGCGGGAGCCTCGGCGGGCCGGACCGGTGGGAGGTGCTGGGGGCCCGGGTGCTGGCGGCGGCGGCCGCGGCGGCCGGTGGCGCGATGCTCGCCGTCGCCGCCGTCGCCGCGTTCGCCGCGCTCTTCCTGGCCCTGGTGGTGGTGGCCACCGCCGGGGTGCTCGCCGGGGCCCTGATGATGACCAGGGACCTCGGACCCGGCCAGACGTCCGGACTGATCGCCCTGGCCGCCGTGGTGTTCGGGGCGTTCGTGCCGTCGATGTCGTTCCGGCTCTCCGGGCTGCGGATGCCGCCGCTGCCGTCCAACGCCGAACAGCTCCAGGAGGGCATCGAGCCGCACTCCCCGTCCTCGGTGGCCGCCCGTACCGTGGTCGCCGACGGCTGGATGACCGGCCTGTACGCCGCCACCGCCGCCGTCTGCGCGGTCTGCCTGTACGGCCTGGCGCACCGGCTCACCCCGCCGACCGTGACCATGGCCCTCGCCCTGTCGCTGCTGCTGTTCCTGCACAGCCGTGCCCTCGGCAACATCCTCCAGCGGCTCTCGCTGGTCACGGCCGGAGTCTGGGGCGGGGCGCTGCTGATCCACGCGACGGCCGCGGACGCCGCGCCGACCCAGCGGCTGCTGCTGGTCGCCGGGCTCGCCGCGGTCGCCGCCGCCCTCGCCATCGCCTCGTGGACCGTCCCCGGCAGGCGGCTCGTGCCGTACTGGGGCCGGGCCGCCGAGATCCTCCAGTCCGCCATGGCCATCAGCCTGCTCCCGCTGGCCCTGTGGGTGCTCGGCGTCTACGGCTGGCTGCGGACCATGAACAGCTGAGGCCACGGCCGGGGAACGGCCGCCGAGGCGCGGACCGGCCGCCGACGGCTGACCGCCGCGCCCCGCGCCCCTGCCTGTGCTCCGTGCCCCCGCCTGTGAACGCCCGGTCGGCCCCGGCCGACCTCCGCCGACCGACGGACCGCCGAACCGAAGGACCGAACAGCCCTCATGCAGAACAAGCGTGACCAGGTCCAGGCCCATATGTTCCTGATGGGCCGCCTCACCTCCAGCATGCTCCGCTCCGACCCGGACGCCCCGGAGAGCCCCCAGGGCCGCACCAACCGGGGCATCGCCATCGGCATCATCGTCGCGATCCTGGTGGCGGTCGGCGCCTTCGTCGTCGGACTGGTCAGCCCCGGCAGACAGACCTCCTGGCAGACCTCCGGCGACCTCGTCGTCGACAAGGACACCGGCGCCCGCTACCTCTACCTGGACGGCCGCCTGCGCCCGGTGCGCAACTACACCTCCGCCAAGCTGCTCGGCGGTGCCGGGCTCGCCACCACCACCGTCAGCACCTCCTCGCTCAAGGGCACCCCGCGCGGCACCCCCGTCGGCATCGAGGGCGCCCCCGACGAACTGCCCGCCCCGAAAGACCTCTCCCAGGCCCCCTGGCAGGTGTGCGTCACCGAGACCCCGGGCTCCGGCGGCACCGCGACGGTGACCACGCTCGCCGTCGGCCTGGACGGCGGGGGCGACCGCCTGGGCCGCGACCAGGGGCTGCTGGCCGCCGGACCCGACGGCAGCGACTATCTGATCTGGCAGGGCAGCCGTCTGCGGATCGACCGCGAATCCGCCGCCGGTGAGGCCCTGGGCTACGCCTCCGTACGGCCCGTACCGGTCTCCGCTGCCTTCCTCAACGCCCTGCCCGCCGGACCCGACCTCGTGGCCCCCGCCGTCGAGCGCGCCGGGAGCGCCGGACCGGAGCTGGGCGGCCGTCCCACCCGGGTCGGACAGCTCTTCACCCTGGCCGTACCGGGCGCCGACGAGCGTCACTACGTGCTGCGCCCCGACGGCCTCGCCCCCCTCACCGCCACCGAACTCGCCCTGCTGCTGGCCGATCCGCGCACCCGCGCCACGGCGTACGGCGGCGCCACGCCCACCCCCGCCGTGCTGACCTCCGACGCCCTCCAGGGCCGTCTGGCGCCCTCCGCCGGGCGGGGTGCCCGGCCCGGCCGGACACCGGAGACCCCGCCGAAGGCGGTGGCTGTCCCCCGCGACCGCACCCCGTGCGCACGGGTCACCCCCGACGGCCGGGGCACCCGGTTCGGCGTCGCCCTGGCCCCCACCGCGGCCCTCGGCCCGCTCGCCCAGCACGCGTCCGGCGTCGCGGCACCCGCCTGTCTGCCCGTCGACCGGGTCGCCGTGCCGCCGGGACGCGGCTTTCTGGTACGGCTGGTGGGCGCGGGCGGAGGCGAACTCGGCGGCACGCTCTACCTGGTCACCGAGACCGGGGTGAAGTACCGCCTGGCCGGTGCGGCGGCCGTGCGGGCCCTCGGGTACCAGGGCGTCACCCCCGGCGAGATGCCCGCGCTGATGCTGGCCATGCTGCCCTCCGGACCCGACCTGCACCCCGAGGCCGCCAGGGCGGGCCGGGCCTCGGTCACCGCCCCGCGGTGCGCCTGGCGGACCTCCGGCGACAACGGGAAAACAAGGTGACGACAAGAAAGCAAGGCCGGGCTGCAACGCGGGCTCCCTAGCATCGGCAGCCCCGGACCGAACGATGGAGAGGGTCAGGCATGGCCATCAACGGAATGCAGCAGTCTGAGGAGTCCGCCACCCGGAACGGTGTCCAGGCGCTGGAGATGGCCTTCTCCGGCATCACCAAGTGCCGCCAGGACGTGGAGAACACCAAGAACAACCTCATGTCCCACTACAAGGGCAGCGACGGCAAGGCGTTCATGGACCTCGTCACCGCCTGGGAGGAGAAGGCCGACGTCATCCTCGTCAATGTCCAGGACATGATCGAGACGCTCAATCAGACCCTCTCCGAGCACGGCAAGCAGCAGGGCGCCGCCGTCGACTCGATCAACCGGGAGTACGCCCAGTCCGACGCCGTCTTCGACGCGCTGCGCGGCTGACCCCGGCCCGCGCACCCCGCGACCGCGCCACCGCCGTTCGCCGCCCCGCCACCCACGAGACGAGGACAGGACATGACCGACTTCTCCGACGGCTACATCTACGTCGACTACTCCCACATGAGCAACGCCGCCGACGACATGATCAGCCAGACCAAGGCGATCGACAGCATCCTCACCAACCTGGACGCGGAGCTGAACGAGCTGAGGAACTCCTGGATCGGTGACGACAAGGACGTGTACACCCAGAAGCAGCAGGTCTGGAACAACGCGGTCCAGGCCATGGAGGAGCTGCTCACCAAGCACTCCATGCTGCTGACCAGCGTCTCGGAGAACTACCAGTACAGCGAGCAGTCCCTGACGCAGATGTGGGACTCGGTGAAGATCGGCCGCTGAACCGTCCGGGGGCCGCCGCCGGGCGGTCCACCGCGCACCGCCCCGACCCGCAGGAGATGTGCCATGACGGCGAAGGACCCGAACGAGAAGACCGGCAGGCTCAGCATGGACAAGGCGGGCCTCCAGGCCTTCCTGCGCGACCGTGTGGAGCTGTTCCAGAGGGACGTACGCGCCATCGCCGAGGACGACGCGGTGTTCGGTCCCTCCATGGGCAAGCTCATCAGGCGCAAGGGGTACGACACCGGCAGCAGAAGCGACCAGGACCGTTTCAACGGCGAGTTCCCCCTGATGCTCGGACATATGGTCAAGAGCGGTCACCTGCACGAGCACGGGGTGAATCTCAACGGGGCCATCCGCACATCCGCGGAGCAGCTCACCGGAATCTACGACGAGCAGTCCAAGCTCTTCAAGGACCTTGTCGACAACCTCCAGAGCAGTATCGACGAACTGTTCGACACCCAGTCGGGCAATCTGGTCGGCATCAGCGGCCAGGATTTCCTGGACATGTTCGAGGACGTGAACGAGCGTCTGGCCGGCGGTCAGGGCGGCGGGGGCGGCAAGAAGGACTGACCGCCGTCGGCACCGAAGCCGGTCCCCGCGGTCCCACCCGTTCACGCTGTCCCGACCCGATGCCCGGAGAGTCCCCTCGTGGCCGAAACTGGATCCGTTTCCTCCGTACACCCCGCCAACTCGGACGCAGACGACTGGCACAGAGCCGTGAAGGTGCTGACGGGTTTCGTCATGCCCGAGCGCAAGCTTCTGTTCAACAATTTGCTGGGCAATGACAAGATCCCGCTGATGCGGGTGGAGATCTCCGATCACAACGGTGAGCCGTCCGACGCGGTGGTCGACGCGGTGGACGATCTGAGCTGGCTGGAGAAGAACTCCGGCTGGCGTATTGAGGAAACCGACTTCGTCATCCCGTTCTACTCGGGTCTGGACGGGGCGATCGCGGGGGCGCCGCCGGGCACCACGGTCAGGATGAAGAGGGCCCGCATCACTCTTCTCGGCACCACGAGCAGCGGAGACAAGGTACTTCAGCCCGCCCACGGCGTGGCGCTCGGCTCGGAGTTCAAGAGCGGCCTCGGCAAGGACTTCGAGGGGCAGAGCAAGGACGTGGTCTGGTCCAATCAGGCGCTGGCCCAGTACAGCTACGGCGGCGGCCTGGCCCTGGAGCGGCTCGTCACCTCCGGGAGCACCCAGTTCTTCGCCTGGAACGACCTCAAGGTGGACGACGCGAACGCGGTCGACCTGGAATCCTTCGAGTACAACGCCCAGGCGTTCGACCGGGTGGCGCAGTTCTTCGCGAGGCGCTCCCAGGAGCTGAAGGACTGGGAGTTCGACCTCGGCAAGCAGGAGGCCGTCTGGAAGGGGCAGGCCGCCGGGGTCTTCAAGGACCTCATCCACGGCCTGGCGCGGATCTACAGGTCCTACAGCGAGCAGTTCCCCGTCGAGGGGAACGTCCGCTCCGTCTACGGCAACGACCTGCGGCGCTTCCGCGCCGATGTCCGGACGGCCGCCGATGGTCTCTTCCGGACCTGGAGGGATGACTGGCGCGACGACCACGGCAATCCGCTGGTCTGGCTCATCGAGGTGCTCAAGGAGGTCACCAAGGACGTCTGGAAGTACAACCTCACCAAGGTCCGCTGGGAGCCCATCGTCATGGGTGATGTGGTCAGCGGTAGCCATGAGGTCAAGTTCGAGCGCTTCTCCGGTGCCGTCAGCTACGGGAAGCTGGAGGAGAAGGACACCTGGAAGAAGATCGGCGAGGAGGCCATCGGCCGCTGGCAGCAGAAAGTACAGGAAATCCTCTCCCCCGCAGGCAAGAAGGCCCTCATGGCCGTCGAGAACGCCTTCATGGACCAGCGGTTCCCCAAGAAGATCGACACCGTCTCGGTCAACCTGGACAACCAGCTCGCCAAGGACATAGCCGACAAGGCGCGGGACGACGCGAACAAAGCGAAGGACGACGCGAACAAGGCGAAGATCGAAAACGACAACAAGGTCAAGGCGCTGGAAGAGGAATTCCGGCGCAAGCAGGAAGAAGCCGAGGCGGAAGCCCGGCGCAGGCAGGCCGAGGCCGATGCCAAGCAGGCCGAGGCGGAACGCAAGCAGGAGCAGAAGGAGAAGGAGGCCGAGGCCAAACAGGCCGAGGCCGAGCGCAAGCGGGATGAGAAGGAGCGCGAGGCTGAAGCCAAGCAGGCGGAGGCGGAGCGCAAGCAGGAGGAGAAGCAGGCCGAGGCGGAGCGTAAGCGGGATGAGAAGGAGCGCGAGGCTGGAACCAAACAGGCCGAGGCCGAGCGCAAGCAGGAGGAGAAGCAGGCCGAGCAGGAGGCCCGGCAGGAGCGGCTCCAGGCCGAGCAGGAGGCCAAACAGGACCGCCTCCAGGCGGAGGCCGAGCGCAAGCAGGCCGAGCAGGAAGCCAAGCAGGAACAGAAGGAACGCGAGGCCGAGGAGCGGCAGACGCTGCTGATGAACCAGGCCCGCATCGATCAGGAGCGGCAGCGCAGGGAGCAGGAGCGCAAGCAGGCCGAGCAGGAGGCCAAGCAGGGGGAGAAGGAGCGCGAGGCCGATGCCAAGCAGGCGGAGGCGGAGCGCAAGCAGGAGGAGAAGGAAGCCGAGCAGGAGCGCAAGCAGGCGGAGAAGGAGAAGGAGGCCGAGGCCAAGCAGGCCGAGGCCGAGCGCGAGCGGGACGAGAAACAGGCCGAGCAGGAGGCCAAGCAGGAGCAGAAGGAGAAAGAGGCCGAGCAGAAGCGCATCCGGACCGAGGCCGAGTACGAGGCCAAGCAGGCCGAGGCCGAGCGCAAGCAGGAGGAGAAGCAGGCCGAGCAGGAGGCCCGGCAGGAGCGGCTCCAGGCCGAGCAGGAGGCCCGCCAGGACCGCCTCCAGGCGGAGGCCGACCAGCGCCAGGCGGAGGCCGAGGCGCGGCGGGAGCAGCAGCAGGCGGAGCAGGAGCGCAAGCAGGCGGAGGCCGAGAAGCGGGCCGAGCGGCAGATGCGGGAACTCGGCATGGACTCCGGCTCGGGCTCCCGGGGAACCGATGGTCCGCGGCTTCCGGGGGGCGACTCCGGTACCACCACGCTCAATCCGGACGGCTCGGTCACCATGGACTACCCGGACGGGTCGTCCCGCACCTTCGATCTGCCCGGCGGCGAGGTCGTGACCACCCGGCCCGACGGCTCCACCGTCACCGGCACTCTGCGTCCGGGTGAGTCGATCACCAACCCCGACGGCAGCGTCACCCGGCTCGGCGAGGACGGCCGTCTCACCACCTCCCTGCCCGACGGCTCCCGCAGCGTCCTCGACCCGGATCGGTCCACGCTCACCAACAACCTGCCCGACGGCACCAGGATCACCACTCCCGTCGACCCGGGCGAGACCGTCCCCACCGGGGTCGGCGGCGGGACGCCCGGGGGCGCGAACGGGTCCGGCGGCGGCTCCGTGTACGCGCCCGACCACGCGGGGCCCGGCTATGAGGAAGAGCTGTACGACCAGATCCTCGACCGGCGCGGGGGCGGCGCCGACTACGGCATGGGCACGGGCAACGGCGCCGGAGGGATGCCGATGCTCCCCATGGGCCGGATGAGCGGCGCGGGCGCCGGTGGCGCGGAGGGCGAACGCATGCGTGGCGCGATGGACGACGGTCAGCCCGTCACTCGCCGTTCCCCGGGCGGCCGGGGCCAGGAGGATGTCGTGATGACCCAGCGCGGCGGCTCGCTGGCCACGTCCTCCGGCGGCATGCCGTTCATGCCGCCGATGGGGGGCGCCGGGGACCGGCAGACCGAGAGCGCCGACCGCGACCGCTCCTCCTGGATGGAGGAGGACGAGGACGTGTGGGGCACGGACGAGGGCGGCGCCCCCGCTGTCATCGGCCGCTGAGCACCGGAAACACCAGAGATCACCAGGGGACGGCAGAGATGAGCGAACCGATCCAGGAGCGGCTGGCCAAGGCGGTGGCCCGACTGGAAGAGACCCGGCGGGCCGTCGCCGACGCCGAGCGGCGGCTGCGCGACTCCAGCGTCACCGTACGGTCCCGGGACCGGAGTGTGGAGGTCACCGTCGACGCCCGGGGCCGGCTCGCCGATGTGCGCTTCCTCGACGGCAAGTACCGCACCATGGGCGCCTCGCAGCTCGCGGCGGCGGTGCTGGAGTCGGCGCGGCGGGGGCAGGCGGAGATGGCCCGTACGGTGCTGCACACCTTCCAGCCGCTCTCCGAGACGGTCGGCGACCGGCCGCACATCGAGGGCTCCGGGGTGGACTGGGGCGATGTCTTCGGCCCGTTGCTGGAGACCGTGGAGCGGGGCGAGGGACGGGGCGGGGCGAGCGACTGGCTGCGCGACGAGATCACCGACGAGGACGGCGAGGAGCACCTGCCCGCCGCCCGTCCCGAGCACCGGACGAGGGGACAGCGATGAGCAGTGGACACGGGCCGAGTTTTGAGGCTGACCCCGCCCGGCTCTCGGCGTTCATCACCGACGCCCACACGCTGTGCAAGCAGCTCAGGCATGTCGCGGACAACTTCGCGGCGCTCGTGGCGCCAACCTCGATGTGGTACGGCGTGGACGACGACTACGCCAAGGAGATGGGACCGCAGGCACACCGTGAGCGGGGATATGTCCAGAGCGGCCTCAACCTGGTCGCCGACGGCTTCGGCGCCTCCATCGAAGGCCACTTCGCGGCGCTGCGGAAGGTCTCGGCCACCCAGTCCCAGAACCTCGACGACATCAATCTGCTGAAGGGCCGGATCGACTCGGTGGGCGAGGGCGGCGGCACAGGCGGCGGAAAGCACTGATCCGTTGATCCCCGACAGCATCGAGTTCCCCGAGGAGGCCCGGTACATCCTCTTCGTCCTGCTCGGTGAACTCCCCTTGCAGGCCTCCTCCGACATGGCGTTCTCCAACTCCCTGCCGTACGACGATGCGGCGGGACAGGTCATCGACATGCGCGGCAACATCGCCAACCTGCTCAACCAGGTCGACGGTGCGCTGCCTCCACAGGTCGCGGCCAGCTTCAAGGAGGCGCTGGCCCCCCTCACCGGCGCGGGCGGCGGCGGGGATCTGCTCGGTGATCTGGCGGGGCAGATCACCCAGGTCTCCGACAACCGGGTCAAGCAGTCCCAGAAGATCATGGAGTCGAAGTACGAGATCATCGCCGAGGCCCTGATCCTCCTGGCCGAACTGGCGATCATCGCGGCGCTCTCGGTCTTCACCGGCGGTCTGTCGTTCACCGAGACCGCCCTGGCCAAGGCGCGCACCACGGTGACGGTCCTCACCATCATGCAGCGCCTGCTCAACCAGGCCCATCTGCTGCCCGCGCTGAGCGAGGCCGTGCAGGAGGCGCTGACCACCCTGGCCGTACGGCTGGCGATGCTCACCCTCAACGACGGCAAGCGCCGCCCGGACGGCATCGACGGCAGGGACATCCTCAAGTCCTTCGTGGTGGGCGCCATCGCCGGATTCCTCGGCTCCTTCATCTCCAAGGGCCTCGGCAACATCTTCAAGAACATGTTCCGCAACTACGGCGACAACAAGTGGGTCACCTTCGGAGGAGACGTCTTCCGCAACGCGGCCGGCGAGGGCCCCAGCGAGGGGTTCGCCGAGTTCCTTGTCAACGGACTCTTCGACAACCGCTGGAAGTTCGACGTCATGTCGATGGCGGGCGGCAGCATCAGCGCCGTCACCGAGATGATCCTCAGCGGCTCCCTGGACCACCTCGCGAAGAGCCTCAACCTCAAGTTCTTCGACGGCCGCAACGTGTTCAGCACCTACAACCCGCCGCCGGGCCCGGACACCCTCCTCGGCGGCGGCACTGCCGAACAGCCCCCAACGCCCCTGCCGGACACCACGACCCTCACGTCGTCCGACGGTCCCGGGTCGAGGACCACCACCGACCGCGCTCTGCCGCCGCCCGTGCCGGTGCGCACCCCGGTGCCGCCGGTGGTCGTCCCGCCGCTCGTCTCCAGCACACCGCCGCCGCTGAACACCGTCACGTCCGAGCCGCTGACCGGCGGGCTCGACCCGTTCCGGACGGACAGCCCCCTGCCGGGCGGCAACTCCCCGTACACCCTGGTCGGAGCCGACGGCATCCGCACCACGCCGGTCGGCTCGCCGGCGGTGGTCACCAACCCGCTGAACCTGAACCCGCCCCTGTCCGGCACCCCGGTCCCGCCGCCGCTGTCCACCTCCGCCCCCGTACCGAACCCGCTGACCGTCACCGGCCCGCTGCCCGTCACGGACCCGCTGACCACCCCCGGGGCCGAGCGCACCACCCCGTCCGCCCTCCCGCCCACCGGCACCGGCAGTGGACGCCCGGACGTCCTGGAGTCGCGGACGCCGCTCCCGGACGGCGTGGAGTTCACCGACGCGCCCGACCCGGGGACGGACCCGGAGCACCGCCCCGAAGGGCGCCCCACCGGCACCACCACCCCCACGGCCACCCCCGACCGTTCGACGACGGGGGAGACACCGGACACCACCCGGCGCACCGGCCCCGACGGGCACCGGATGCCGGAGGGCACCCCGGAGGAGACCCCGGAAGCCGACGGCACCGGCGTCACCCCACCGGCCACCGCGCCCCTGCCCCCTCCCGCACCGGTCGCCGACCCGGTCCGGCCCGAACAGTGGCGGCCCCGCCAGGAGACAGCACCCGTCACCACCGTGCGCGCCGAGATCCCGGGGGCGCCGGGGCACGACGGCACCACCGCCCCGGCCCGGAGCGGCGAGCCCACCACCGTCGACACCGAGGTACGGCGCGTCCGGGCCGACGACGGCCGCTGGGTGCGCTCCCTCACCCTGGACATCCCGATCCGCCCGGGGCCCGGTCTCGACGGGGTCGACCTGGACGACCTCCGGGAGCGGGTGCGCGTCCTGCTGGACACCGAGGTCAACCATGGTCTGTCGCTGCCGCGCTCCAGTGACCAGCTCCATGTCGACCTCTCCGTACTGATCGACCCGAACGCCGCCGAGGCGGTCGAGATCTCCGCGACGGACCCGACGGACCACCCGACCGCCTCCGACCAGCTCCACATCCGGCT
The DNA here is from genome assembly GCF_005519465.1 of Streptomyces clavuligerus. Classification (NCBI taxonomy): domain Bacteria; kingdom Bacillati; phylum Actinomycetota; class Actinomycetes; order Kitasatosporales; family Streptomycetaceae; genus Streptomyces; species Streptomyces clavuligerus. The sequence goes on from NZ_CP027858.1 coordinate 6,234,841, forward strand.
GTACGGGGACGACCCCGGGCTCACCCCCGCTGAGCGCGAGCGGCGCCGCGCCGACAACGCCGTCACCGTCCTGCGTCAACTGCTGCGCCACGCGGGGCTCACCCCCACCGCCGACCCGGGCACCGGCCCGCTGGTCACGGCGGAGGCGCTGCGGACCGCCGAGTCCGTCACCGACGACCCCACCATCCCCACCATCCCCACAGTGACCACGGCGGACACCGTGCCCCCCATGGTCCGACCGCCCCTGGAGTCCGGCGGCCCCGATCTCGGGCCGATTCGGCCGCGTTCGACCGTCTCCGTCTCCGAGCCGTCAGAGCGGTCCGAGCGGTCGGAGCCGTCCGAGCGGTCCGGGCGGTCCGGGCCGTTCGAACAGGAGGAGACGGCCTCATCGGACGGTCTGACTCCGCCCGTCACCGCCCCGGCGGTGCCTGAGGCCCGCGCACCCGGGGGCCGTACGTCTGTTCCGGACGGTGCTCCCGATCCGCTGTCGCCGTCCGCGCCCGACAAGGGGAAGGGGCGCGCCGTCGACCTCCCGGAGGCCGTGGACGAGGTGGTGGACGGGGCGCGGGGCCTGCCGGAGGGGTGGGTCCCGGTTTCTCAGCAGGTCCTCGATGTGCTGTCGCCGCCGCCGTCGTCGGTGGTGGAGGAGAAGGGGAAGGGTCCGGACGCCCCGTCCGGCAGCCCCTGGGGCGGGCGGGCCGCCGCGTTCCTCATCGACCAGCGCAGCGAGGCCACGCACCGGATCGTGATCGGTGACGCCACCGGTGTCCGGGCCGCCGAACGGCTCGACGCCTGGGTCGCGTACGAGCGTTCCCTCACCGAGCTGGCCAAGGCCGAGGAGCAGATGGACCTGGTCACCCCGGCTCCCGGCACCGGGGCGTCCACCGGCCCCACGCGGGCCTATCGGCAGTCCCTGGAGAGTCTGCTGACCGCCCGGGCCGAGGCGGACCGGACCTTCGCCGACCTCCGGGCCCTGGGCATCGACCCGGTGGCGACCCGTCAGGAGATCCGTACCGTCACCGGCCGGATCTGGACCGAACGGGGCGGCGGGCTCCTCGGCGGCGCCCGCGAACCCCGCTACCAGCCCGGCGCACCCGTCGGCCCGGGGGCGTCGCGGTCCACCACCGGACCCGGTCACCCGGCCGACGACGCGATGGACACGGACGAGTCCTTCTCCTCCAGCTCCTCGGAGTCCGGCGACATCGGCGGAGCCCATCCGTGGACCCCGGCGGGTGCCACCGGGGCGCCCCTGTTCGCCATGGTCAACGACGCCTTCCAGGCCGTTCCCGGGGGCGGGGTCGGCCCGTTCACCGCGTCCGGCTATCTGACCTGGGTCCGGGAGAGCGTGGACGACTCCCGCCCGATCTCCTATGTCGTCAACACGATCGTGAACTACGGGGAGTTGCAGGACGGGCTCCAGGGCTTCCTGGACTCCGTCACCGGCGGGCTGGACGGTTTCGACGGCCGGGTCGCCGTCGTCATCGGCGTCAACGGCTCCCGGCGTGAGCTGGCGGAGATCGGGCAGGCGATGCAGGGCGCCCTCGGCGGCGTGTCCTTCCCGCATCCGCTGGCGCTGGTCGCCACCCTCGTCCCGTCCCGTGCGACCGGGTTCGCCTATGGAACCGCCCGGAACGCCACCCTCACCAGCCCCGTGACCGTCCATCTGTCCCGCGCGATGATGGACGGCGGAACGCATCCGTACATCTCGATCATGGACTTCGACGCCAACCCGCGCATCGTGCCCGGCGGTGACCACGTCTTCCGCCACTTCGAGGAGTCCCTGATGCCCGGGGACGGCCTCCCGCCGATCCGGCCGCTGTCGATGGCGGGCGGCTACCGGACGCCCGATCTGACGGTGCCCGAGGCGGCCGGGAAGTTGGTGAAGGACACCAACGACCGCCTGGAGACGGCCGGGCTCAAGGATTCCAAGGGCGATGTGCCGCCGAGCGAGCTGAACCGGCTCGATCAGATGATCCAGTACGACATGCGGTTCCGTGACCGGATGGCCCGTATGCATCCGCAGGCCCCGTACGCGCCCGAGCCCAACTTCTTCGTCGACGCGGCGGCGACGATGCTGAACACCGACGGGCTGGAGGCCGTGCGTTTCGGCGACAACGCGGCCGAGTTCCAGGTCCTCGGTGAGCGGCTGAACCTCCTCAACGCCTGGGAACTGGACCGGAGGCTGCCGATCGGGAGCATCGCCGGGGTCGGCGGGGACCGGATACCGGGGCTGCTGCGGGGGGCCGACGACCTGTTCGTCCGCCCCGGCGGGGTGGCTCCTCGGACCGTCGACGTGCTGCGGGGGCTCGCCACCGCGATCCGCGACGGCGACCCCCTGCTCGCGGGGATGGACACCGTCAACCTGCCGCGGCTGCTCGACACCCTGGCGGACAGCCTCCCCGGCGGGCCGGACGCCCTCACCCCTGCGGAGGTCCTGGAGCTGCGGCAGGGCCTGTGGCGCCTCAGCGAGGGGTACGAGGCGCGGATCACCCTGCGCCGGATCGACGCCGCGAACGGTGTCCTGCCCGAGCGCGGGGCCGCCTTCCACACCGACTTCCAGGGCGCCGCCGTTCCCACCGATGTCTCACGGCTGTTCAAGGGCCTGTGGGCGGGCGGAAGGCTGCCCCAGGCCCACTTCTATCTGAAACAGGCGATGAGCCGGATCTTCCGCCGTGACGAGTCCATGGACAACGACCAGGATCCGAGGGAGGGGCTGAGGTGGGCCGACTACCGCGACGAGTGGGTCGTCGCCCGTCCGGACCCCTCCGGCGCGGGCTTCGGCCACACGGACCCCTTCCGGCCGGTCCACCACGGCCCGGGGGACCCGGCGTCGGCACGGACGGGTACGGATCTCTCCGCCGGGCTCGATCCCCGGCTGGGCACCGCCGCCAACCCGGTGGGCATGGCGGTGTCCGCGCGGGTCGGCGGGGCGGGCTCGTCCCTCTTCGCCGGGGTCGACCCCTCGGTGAGACGGCTGCTCTCGCACCAGATCGTGCTCAGCGTCGACACCACCTGCTTCCTGTGGAATCTGCGGTACCTGAGCCATGAGCATCTGGCGCGGGAGTCGCTGGACCGCTCCCCGGGCTCCTTCTTCGCGGCACTCGACAACGCGCTGCCGCCGGTCAACGGGGTGGATGCCTCGACCCGGATGATGAACGACCTCGTCCGGTCGCTCGACCCCGGCCAGGGCAGCAGGGCCCCGCGCAGGGCGGCCACCGAGCTGAGGCATCTCCAGGGGCGTATCGACCTGATGCACGCCGCGGGGATGACGGTCGACGACTTCTTCCTCCGGCTGGCCTACGGCAGGATTCACCCCCCGGGGCAGACGCTCTCGGGGTTGCGGACCGCCGAGTCGCCGGTGACGTTCGGGATAGGCCCCGGGGTGCTGCTGCTGCTCGGCTCCTACGCCACCGCCCTGGACAGGAGTATCCGGGTGACTGCCACCGACGGGGTGACCCATGAGGTGAGGCCCGACAGGGGGCGCGGCTCCCAGCTCCCCCTGGAGGTCACCTGGAACCCCCACGGCGAGCAGCCCGGCTGGGAGGTGCGGTTGGCCTCCGCCGACCAGGGCGGTGGCACCGAGGACGGCGGCCCGGGCCGCCGGGGCACCGGCAAGCGGAAGGACACCGGCAAGCAGCGGGAAACCGGCAAGCGGAGGGACACGGGCAAGGGGAAGGAAACGGAGAAGCGGAGAGACGCCGGCAAGGGGAAGGACACCGGCAAGGGGAGGGACACGGGCAAGCGGAGGGACACCGGCAAGGCCCGCGACATGAGCGACACCGGCGCCGGACCATCCCGGCCCGCCGTCCCGTCCGGGGAGTACGACCCGGTGCCCCTCGGAGTCACGGCGCTGGACCGCTACTACGAAGCCTGCTCCGAGCTGACCTCGGCGCTCGCCGCGCTGGGCCGTCTGGAACGGCCGCCCGTCGGCGGCTCCTCGCGGGCGAGCGGCTCCACGGAGTCGGTGCTGTACCAGCAGGCCCTGGAGCGGGCGCGGCGGGCGACCCTCGCGGTGGAGGAGGCCGAGGATGTGCTCGACGATCACGACATCGATCTGCCGGACGAGATGTCCCGGCTGACGCTCGACCCCGGTGCCGGGGGGGAGTGACCGCCGGGGCGCCGGCCCCCGCTGACCGGGTCGCGGGCCCCGGACCCGGCGGCACACACCGTCGTCCCAGGGCCCGCCGGGCACCGGGCCCGCCGCTCAGGAGCGGGTGAAGATCCACTCGTGGTTGTTCTGGCTCTCCGGCGCGCAGGGCCAGATGAGGAGCTGACGCTCCGTCTCGCTGTTGCTGTAGGAGTCCAGGCACTGGTTGTTGCTGGCGAAGTTGCGAATCCAGTACTTCCCGTCCGCCTGCTTGTCGAGCCACCAGAGCTGGTTGTCCCCGGTGGTGCCGTTGCAGGGGTACTCCGTGACCATGGTCGCCTCGCCGACGCCGTGGTTGCCGGGCAGGTCCAGGCACATGCTGTCCATGACGTTGCGGATCTGGTACAGCGGCGCCCCGCCGGGCCCGGCGCTGTTGTAGCGCTTCTCCACATTCCAGAGCTGGTTGTCGCCGCTGGTGTTGTTGCAGGTGAAGTGGTGGACCTCGGTGTCCGGCCGGCCGCTGGAGTAGCCGGGGATGTCCACGCAGGTGCCGTTGGTGTTGTTCTTGATCAGCACCCGGGTGAGCGGCGGGGTGCGCACCGGCGCGGACTGTGCCACCCGCCGCCCCGCGCGCTTCTTCTGCGGGTCGGCCCCGGTGCGGGGCCGGGCCGCGGTCGGCTTGTCGTCCCGGGGCTCAGCTGCCGCCGTGCCCGGGTCCGTCTTCCCTGAGCCCGTCTTCCCCGGGTCCGCCTGCGGCTTCGGCGCGGCCTGCTCCGTCCGCTGCGACCGGGCCCTCTCCTCCGCGGCCTCCGCTTCCTTCGTCGCCCTGGCCCGTGAGGAGGAGGCCGAGGGCGCCGCCTCGGCGACGAAGGCGCCCGCGGGGTCGTCCTCGTCCCGCAGGATGTTCTCGGCTGCCCCGGTGCTGACGGCCTTCTTCTCCTCGTCCCTGCCGACCGCCATGACCAGCAGCGGGATAGCCACCAGGATGGCGCCCACCATGGCGGCACCGGCCAGTACCGGTTTGCCGGGGCGGCCCGGCGCGTCGTCGTCGGGTGCGGCCCCGTCGCCGCCGGGCCCGGCAGCCGCGGCGATACCCCGGCGGCCCTTCCACGCCCGCGCGCCACCCGCCGCCCGCACTCCGTCGGCCTTTCCAGCGGCGCCGTTCACACCGTCGGACCTCGTGCCCTCGGCCCGGGTGTCACCGGGCTTCGCATCCGCGGCTTGCGCGTCCGCGGTCGCCGCGTCACCCGCCTCCGCGCTTCCCGTTCCGGCGTCCTCGGCCTCGGACGCCCCGGCGCTCCCGCTCTGCGCCCCGGCGCCCCCGACGGCACCGGACCCGGTGTCCCGGGACGCCGGACTCCGGGTGGTCCCGGCGGCCCCGGCCGTTTCCCCGGCCCCGGCCGCCGGGACCTGCCCGCCCGTGCCCGGGGCCGAGCCGGTACCGCCCACGGGACCGGCGGTGACGGTCTCGGTCCCGGGCGCGGCAGCAGATCCGGCCTGCCGGGCGGAGGGCTCGCCCGATGCCTTGTGCTGGTCGGACATGTACGTCTCCTCTGGTCCCGGAGGCGCTGCCCCCGGGCGATACGGGTACGGGGATCTGAGGGATCGGATCCGTGCTCGGGTTCCGTGCTGGTCGTTCGGTCAGTGCTCGTTCCGGTCCGTGTCCCGCGGCTGCGGAGGGCCGGTCGGTGCGGGCACGGAGTCCGGTGCGGTCGCGGCCGGGACGGTCGACTGCACCGGCATCGGCACGGGCACCGGTACCGGCGCCAGCGGCCCCGCCGCCCGCAGATGCCCGGCGAGCCGGGCCCGGTCGGCGCCGTCGCGGCCGTTCAACGCGCGGGCCAGCGCGGCGTGCAGAAGCTGCCGCCCGGAGGGTGTGAGGGTGCCGAGCACCACCTCGTGCACCAGTTCCGGGAGCCGGTAGTGCCCGGCGAGCGGATCGCCGCGGTCCGGGTGCCAGACCAGCAGTCCGGCGGTGACGGCGTCGTCGACCAGCGCGGGCAGCCGCTCGGGAACCATCCCCGGGACCCCGGCGAGCAGCCCGAGGTCCAGCCGCCCGCCGTCGACGGCGGTATGGGTGAGGACGGAACGGGCCTCCGGCGGCAGCCCGGCCAGCCGGTCGTGGACGATGGTGCCCACCGCCGTCGGCACGCGGGCACCGGGCCCGGTGCGCCGGCCCGGCGCCAGCCTCAGCAACTCCGCGAGCACGAACGGATTGCCCGCCGCGCGCCGGTGCAGGGCCTCGGCCTCGGCGGGGTCCTCCCCGCGTGCCGTGAGCAGCCCGGCCACGTCGTCGGCGGCCAGCGGCTCCAGGTGCAGCCAGATGGTGCCGCGCCGGGCGAGATCGGCGAGCAACCCGCTGACCTGCGGTGCCCCGCTGTCGCGCAGCGCGCACACCAGGGCCGCCGGGGTGTCCCGCAGCAGCCCGGCGAGCCGTTGCAGCCGTGCGCAGCCCTCCGGGGCGACCCCGTCCAGGTCGTCCAGGAGACACAGCACGGGTGCCCGGCCCAGTTCACGGGCGAGCGCTTCCACCGGGTCCGGGTCCGGGGCCGCTCGGGCGTCGTACGCCGCTGCTGGTGCGCCGGGGCGGCCGTTTCCCCCGGACTCCCGTCCCCTCAGCGCGTCCAGCAGCCGGACCACCGGGCACGACGGCACCGCGCCGTGGCCTGCGGAGCCCGGACGGCCGCCGGGTACGCGGACCACGGACAGCCCGGAGTCGGCCGCCCGCGCCGCCAGTTCGGTCAGCAGCCGGGTCTTGCCGGAGCCCGCCTCACCAAGGACCACCGCCCACTGGGAGCCGCCCGCGGCGACCGTCCGGAGCACCCCGTCGAGCTGCGCGGTCTCCTCGGCCCGTCCCACCAGGGGGAGTTCGGCGGACGCCTGCGGTGACGCGGCGGCGGTGGCCAGCCGGTGCGGGCCCGGCGCGCCGAGCACGGGACCCAGGATCCCGGTGTCGTGCCGCAGGACGGCGGTGTGCAGGTCCCGCAGCCCCGGGCTGGGGTCCAGGCCCAGTTCGCGCGCGAGCATGGAGCGGAACCGCTCGTACTGGCGCAGCGACTCCACCGGCCGTCCGGCCGCGTACAGCGCGCGCATCAGCAGCGCCCAGGACGTCTCGCGCAGCGGGGCGTCGACGGTGAGCCGGGTGGCGACGGGCACCGCCCGGTCCGTGTCGGCCTGTTTGATGAGGATGGTGACCTGGAGTTCCCGGGCGTCCTGGAGGGCGGCGTTCAGCCGTGTCTTCTCCCGCAGGGCGAAGGCGTGGTCCGCGGCCTCCCCGAGGGCCGGGCCCCGCCACAGTCCGAGGGCCCGGTCGATCCGCCGCCGAGCCCGGTCCAGACGTCCCTCGTGCAGCGCGGCGCGGGCCGCGACCACGGACTCCTCGAAGACGGCGGTGTCCCGTGCCTCCCGGGGGACGTGCAGGGCGTACCCGGCCCGGCTGCTGACCAGCACGGCCGAGCGGCCCTGACGGCCCGGGTCGAGTGCCGAACGGAGACGGCTGACATGGGCGCGCACCGATGACGCGGCGGCCGTCGGCTGGTCGCTCTCCCACAGGTCGCGGCAGATCTCGCCGAGCGAGACCGGCCGGCCGTCCTGGATCAACAGCCGGGTCAGCAGCACCCGTCGCTGCCGGGGCCCCAGGTCGAGCGTGGTGGCACCGCGCGACACTTCGACGGGGCCGAGGAGGCTGAACCACATGAGCGAGCTGTCCTGGGTGTCCACGGTGCCCATGGAAATCCGGACCACCTCCTGCTGCGCCGTCCAGGGCAAGACGCGCCGCACACACGGGAGTTACGCGGTAGGGGACTCCCGTCACTGTCCGTCTCGCTCCGGCAGCGTACGGCATCCGCGCACCGGCGCCCGGATCAAGAAAGGCATGGCGCGGCGCGGTTGGGACCGTCCCGTGACACGCGTGTCCCGGCGATGTCCGAACGGTCATCACATCCGCCCGCCGTGCCCGTATCGGCGAGTGGCGCTTCCGTTCCGGCCCGTACCGGCTACCGATGGGTACAGAACTGTGACACGAGGCCCGCGCGCCGTTTCTCGCCGCTGTGCCGACCGGGGCGCGCCCTCGGCGCTTTCGCGCCGGACCGCCGTCACCGCGCCGGGGTCGTCGCTCGCGGGGGACGCGTGTGTCGGGGGTGAACGGGGGTGGGCGGCCGTGCCCGGTGGGGTGACATGTCACGGGGTGCCGATCGCCGCCGTGCACGGTCGGGGTCGGGGGCGGGCTCCGTCCGGCGGCCGGACCGGGAACGACGGACGTTCTCCCCCGCTGCTGTCTCCGTCCGGTGGCCGGATCGTCATGGACCGGACCGTGGGTCCCGCCGGGCGGGGGGCGCGGAACGGCGCACCTCACCGAGCCGCTCTGACCATGGCGGCCATGGGCCGGGAGGGGCGCCGCAAGAGACGGCGTATCCGCTGGTGGGAGGGCGGTTCCGTGCTGACCGGACGGTCCGCCGGCCTGCCCGCCCGGGGCGCCGGGGCCGCACCACGACGGTGGCGGACGCCGGCGCTCCGCGGGGATGTCCACCATCGGTGAAGGGGTCCGGCCCGTGCCCGGACGGGTCGGCGGCCGGGCGGACAGGCCCGTCCGGCCGTGTCGCCGCGTGCGCCACGGCCGGGCATGGGCGTTCGTCCGGACCCTGTTCCTCCGCGCCTCTTCGAGGACGGCCGCCGGGGCCGGACCCGGGGCCGCCGGCCCGGACGGGCTTCCGCCCGGGGTCCGGGGTCCGGGGTCCGGGTCCGGTGTGTCAGGCGGTCCGGGGCGGGGTGCCGCCGCCGCGCGACCCGGAACGGGAAGCCCCGCCACCGGTGGCGGGACGGCCGGTGCCGGTACGGCGGCCACCGCGCCGACGACCGGAATCGCCGGACGGGGCGCCGGTCGCGGAGCCCTGCGCGCCCCGGCGGCCGGATTCGCGAGCGGTCCCGCCAGCGGTGCTCCCGGCGGTTCCGCGGGGCTTCGCGGTCCGGGCGGACCCGCGCCCGCCGGAACCGGAGGCGTCGCCCGACACCCCGGCCTGGCCGCGGCGGTCCGCGGACCGGCCCGCCGTCCCGGTCGCGGCGGTCCCGCCCGGGGCTCCGGTGCCCTCGGCGCCGCGGCGCCTGCGGCCGGAGCGCCTGCCGGACCCGGACCCGGCCTTCCGTTCCGGACGGTCCGCCTTCGGCGCGGTGGGCTGCGGCACCTCGATGGTGACGGCCACGCCGGACGGCTCACGGGCGCCGGTGATGGTGGACAGCTCCGGGTCGCTGGAGGTGACCCGCGCCGTCCGGGGGCGGATGCCCGCGTCCGACATGAGCCGGGTGACCTCACGCTTCTGTTCGGGCAGGACCAGCGTGACCACACTGCCGGAGCCGCCGGCCCGGGCGGTGCGCCCGCCCCGGTGGAGGTAGTCCTTGTGGTCGCTCGGCGGGTCGACGTTCACGACCAGGTCGAGATCGTCGACATGTATGCCGCGCGCCGCGACGTTCGTCGCCACCAACGCGGTGACCTGGCCGTTCTTGAACTGCTCCAGGGTCCGGTTCCGCTGCGGCTGGGTACGGCCGCCGTGGAGTGCCGCCGCGCGGACGCCCGACGCGAGGAGCCGCTTGGCCAGCCGGTCGGCGGACCGCTTGGTGTCGAGGAAGAGGATGACCCGGCCGTCCCGCGCGGCGATGCGCACCGTGACCGCCTTCTTGTCCGTCTCGTCCAGGATGTGGAGCACATGGTGTTCCATCGTGGACACCGCTCCCGCCGACGGGTCCACGGAGTGCACCACGGGATCGGTCAGGAAGCGCTGTACCAGACGGTCGATGTTGTGGTCCAGGGTGGCCGAGAAGAGCAGCCGCTGTCCGTCCGGCCGCACCTGCTGGATCACCTTGGTGATCTGCGGGAGGAAGCCCATGTCGGTCATCTGGTCGGCCTCGTCCAGCACGGTGATCCGCACCTGGTCGAGCACGCAGTCCCCGCGGTCCACGAGGTCGTTGAGGCGACCGGGGGTCGCCACGAGGACCTCGGTGCCGCGGCGCAGCGCACCGGCCTGCTTGGTGATCGACAGACCGCCGACGGCGGTGGCCAGCCGGAGGTTCACGGCCGTCGCGTACGGGGCCATCGCGTCCGTCACCTGCTGCGCGAGTTCACGCGTCGGCACCAGGACAAGGGCGAGAGGCGCCCGGGACTCGGCGCGGAGCCCGGCCGTCCGGGCGAGGACCGCCAGCCCGAACGCGAGGGTCTTGCCGGAACCGGTCCGTCCGCGTCCGAGCACGTCACGCCCGGCCAGCGCGTTGGGCAGGGTGGCGGCCTGGATGGGGAACGGGGTGGTCACGCCCTGTGAGGTGAGGGTCGCCAGCAGTCCCGTGGGCATGTCCAGGTCGGCGAAGTCCGCGACGGCGGGAAGCGCGGGTGTCGTGTTTTCCGGCAGCCGGAATTCCTTGGGCGGTGACGCGGTCGGCCGCGTTGACGAGGCGCGTCGGGACGTTTTCTGGGGCCTGCGGGACATGCGGTGTGTTTGCCTTCCTGGAAACAGCGCACACCGGGGTCCGCACCGTAATGGTGCGGACCCCGGTGTGGTCGACAAGCGTCCGGCGATCAGGCGGGGACGATGTTCTCCGCCTGCGGGCCCTTCTGGCCCTGCGTGACGTCGAAGCTCACCCGCTGGCCCTCACGGAGCTCACGGAAGCCCTGCGTCGCGATGTTCGAGTAGTGGGCGAAGACGTCGGGGCCGCCGCCGTCCTGCTCGATGAAGCCGAAACCCTTTTCAGAGTTGAACCACTTCACGGTGCCCTGTGCCATGACATTCTCCTTCTGTAGAGCAGAGGCCCCATCCGGAGATGCCGGAAACAAATAATGCGCCTGAGGGGAAAACATTTCCGTCAGGCGCACATAGGTTCATGGGTACCACAACTGCAACATTGATATTTTAGCACACCCTGAGGTCGCCTCCGCGGCGGTGGGGCGCGACCTCCCGCCTGCCGCGCCACCGGGGTCACCGGGGCCGTGTCCCACCGGTGGGGCCGGTCGCTTCGGGCGGTGCTCCTGTGCGCCCCCTCCATGCCCCGCCATGGCGGGGCATGCGCTTTCTCGTGGGGCGCACGTGCTGAATGATTCAGGAGGCCGCTCGGTTCCGGCAGCGTCACCCTGTTCAGCGGACTCCCCGCCACGATCGGAGGCACGTCATGGACGAGCAGGTCACCCCGTTGCCGCTGATGGAACTCACCTTGGGGATCCCCGCCTTCAAGGCCCTGGCCCTGGCGACCGAGCTGGAGCTGTTCACCGAGCTGGCCGGGGGGCGCTCGACGACAGCCGCGGCTCTCGCGGAGCGCCACGGCCTCCAGCCGCGCCCGGCCGAGCTGCTGCTCACCGCGTGCACATCGCTGGGCCTGCTGCGACTGGACGCCGACGGAGCCTACCGGAACACCGCCATGTCCGAGGAGTTCCTGGTCAAGGGGGCGCCGTACTACTTCGGTGGCTGGATCACCCTCGTGGACCGCCATGTGTACTCCGCCTACACACGGCTGGCGGACTCCCTGCGCGGCAACCATCCCGCCTCCTGGGACCCCGAGCGCCAGGAGTCGCTGTTCTCGCCGGACGACCCGGTGGTGACCGAGCACTTCTGGGAGGGCATGCACTCCTTGTCCGCCTACACCGGCCGGCTGCTCGCCGACACCCTCGACTTCGGCGCTGTCGGCCGTCTGCTCGACGTCGGGGGCGGGGGCGCCGGGTTCGACATCGAACTGTGCCGCCGCTGGCCAAAGCTGCGGGCGACCGTCTTCGATCTGGGCTTCGTCTGCGATCTGACCCGCCCGCGGGTCGCCGCGGCCGGGCTGGCGGACCGTATCTCCTTCGCGGCGGGGGACTTCTTCGCCGACCCGCTGCCGACGGGGCACGACGCCGTACTGCTGGCGAACATCCTGCACGACTGGGATGAGCACGACGCCCGGCGCATCCTCGCCGCCTGCGCAGAGGCGCTCCCGCCGGGCGGGCTGCTGCTGATCTGCGAGTCCTTCGTCGCCGACGACAGGACGGGACCGCCCCCCGCGGCGCTGATGAGTCTGAACATGCTGGTGGAGGCATGGGGCAGGAACTACACCGCCGCCGAGTACTCCACCTGGCTGCGCGCGGCCGGCCTCGAACCCGAGGGTGTCACCCCCTTCGAAGGCCCGGGCGCCAACGGAGTCCTGGTCGCCCGCAAGCCCTGACCCCTCACGCGGGCCCGGCGCGGTCGCCGTACCCGTCCGGTCGGCCACCGCACAGGGTTCGTCCCCCCATCACTCAGGCGTCGTGCCCGGGCGAGATCTCCCCCTGGCCGCCCGGTCCGCCCTCGACGCCCTCTCCGTCCGCCGTGACGATCTTCATCCGGCCGCTCACCGTGTGCCCGGGGAAGCCCCCGTAGGTTCTCCGGCGGCGGCCTTACATGCTCCGACCGGCGCCAACCGGGTTCGAAGACGGCCGACCCGTAGGCCGCCGGACGTCCGCAGCGGATCCGGCCTGCCCTTGCCGTCTTCGAACGGTGGCGTCTCGTCGGCCGCGCCGAGGCTCCGGATCACCGGCCCGGCGATGCCCACTCGCCTCCTGGCCGGCAATGGCCCCGAGTCCGTCTACCGGCCTGGTCCCGCCTCTCGGGGAAAGCCCCCGCCGGGCTCGGGCCGCCCGGAGGCTCCGGGCGGCCCCGACCGCGATATGTCCCGCACCGCTCAGCCGCGCAGCGGCCCCGCCAGCCGTCCCAGCACCCCCGCGACCAGGGCGGTCTGCGCGGCCACGGTGTCCGGATAGACGAACTCGCCCTGGGCGTGGGCGCCGTCGCCGACCGCGCCCATGCCGCACAGGACGGGCAGACCGAGGGCGGCGACGAAGTTGGCGTCGCTGGCGCCGCCGACGGCGGCGTCCGGCAGATGGCCGCGGCCCTGCTCGCGGGCGACCTCGCGGACGAGGTCGAGCAGTCCGGCCGAGGCGGTGCCGAGGGTCATCGGCGGGCGGTTCCAGGCGTGCTCGATCTCGATGCGGACACGCGGGTCGCTGACCCTGATCGCGTCCATCTCCTCGTCCACCCGGGCCTGTTCGGCCATGTCGCTGATGCGGATGTCGATACTGGCGGTGGCCCGCCCCGCGACGACGTTGGTGGCCGATCCGCCCCTGACGAGCCCGGTGTTGACCGTGGTGCCCCGGTCGGGGGCGGCGACGGCCGCGGCGGCGAGCACGAACTCGGACAGCGCGGTGATCGCGCTCGCCCCGTCCTGCGGCGCGAGCCCCGCGTGCGCCTCGACGCCGATGGCTGTGACCTGGAAGATGCCCGAGCCCTTGCGGGCGGTCTTGACCGCACCCCGCGCGGACGGCTCCAGCACCAGCGTGGCGTCGACGCCCCGCGCGACCTCCTCGATCACCGGCCGTGAGGACAGGGAGCCGATCTCCTCGTCACCGTTGAAGAGGAAGGTCACCGTCGGCACGGGCCCGCCGCTCTCCCGGGCCAGCCGCAGCGCCCAGATGCCCTGGGCCAGACCGGCCTTCATATCGAAGACCCCCGGCCCGCTGATCCGCTCCCGGCCGTCGTCGGACGTCCCCGGCTGCTCCCATCCGGCGAGGGTTCCCGTCGGCCAGACGGTGTCGTAGTGGCCGATGAGCCCGATATGTCCGGGCCCGGTGCCGGTGTAGGTGAGGACGAGGGTGTCACCGCACGCACCGCCGGGGTGGCGCCGCTCGTGGTCCGGCCGGCCGAGCCGGTGGACGGTCAGCTCGCGCAGGAAGTCCAGCCCCGCCGCGAGCCGGGGCAGGTCGTAGCTGCTGGTCTCGTGGTCGACCAGGCGCAGGATGTCGGCCACGGTCTCCGGTGACACCTCGTGGGCGCGGGCGGTGAGTGCGGCTGCGGGCGATGCGGTCATGATCTGCTTTCTCGTACGGGGGCAGGGACGGGTACGGGTACGGGTACGGAAGGGTCAGTTGATGCCGAAGGGGATGCCGAGCAGGTACCAGACCACGAAGAACGCCATCCAGGCGACCCACACCACGGCGGCGATCGGGATCGTGAACGAGGCGAGGGTGCCGATCCCGGCGGACTTGCGGTACTGCTGGATGAAGCCCAGGGCCATCACGAAGTACGGACTCATCGGCGTGACACAGTTGGTGACGGAGTCGGCGACACGGTAGACGGCCTGGGTGGTCTCGGGCTCGATGCCGATGAGCATCAGCATGGGCACGAGCACCGGCGCGGCCAGCGCCCACAGCGCCGATCCGCTGGTGATGACGAGATTCATGAACGTGATCAGCACCGCGATGCCGACCAGCACGGTCCACCCCTCCATGTCCAGGGCGCGCAGTGTCTCGGCGCCCTTCACGGCGAGGATGTCGCCGATGTTCGTCCATTTGAAGTAGGCGAGGAACTGGGAGATCGCGAAGAACAGGACGAGGATCGGCGCCATCGACCGGGTGCCGTCGACCATCGCGTCGATGATGTCGCGGGGAGCGGAGAAGGTGCCGGAGACCCGCCCGTAGACGGTGCCGAGCACGGCGAAGAACAGCCCCAGGACGAGCGCCATCCCGCCGATCAGGGGGGAGTTGACGATGCCGCCGCCCTCGCCCCGCAGCGGGGAGGACGCGGGGACCATGGCCGCCACCAGGAATCCGACGAAGCCGAGGGCGCACAGCCCGGTCACGCGCAGCGCGCGGCTCTGCTCCTCGGTGACCTCGATGGCCTCCCGCTCCGCCGCGTCCGGCGCGCTGATCGGCTCGTCGGGCTCCAGGTCCGCACGGCGGACCAGGACCTTGTCGACGACGAGGGTGATCACCAGAGCCACCAGGACCGACGATCCGACCCCGAAGAAGTAGTTGGACACGGGGGTGACGACGTACTCGGCGTCGATGGTGTGCGCGGCGGCGGTGGTGATGGACGACAGCAGGACATCGGTGGTGGTGAGCGACGGCGAGGCGTTGTAACCGGCGGAGATCGAGACATAGGCGACGATGCAGCCGAGCACCGGGCTGCGGCCCGCCGCGCGGAAGATCAGCGCGCCGATCGGGATGAGGGTGAAGTAGGCCGCGTCGCCCGCCACATGGCTGACCATGGCCGTCATCGACAGGGCGAAGGTGAGGTACTTGCCCGGCACCCGCGCGACCATGCGGCGCAGCAGCGCGGAGAACAGTCCGCTCTTCTCGGCGACGACGATGCCGAACATCACGGTGAGGATGGTGGCCAGCGGCGGGAAGGCCGCGAAGTTGTCGACGGCGCCCTCGACGGCCATGGTCAGGCCGTCCTTGCTGAGCAGGCTCTCCACCGTGATCGTCTTGTGGGTGCCGGGGTGCTCGGCGCTCACACCGGCCCACGCCAGCACGGCGCTGAGGACGGCGACGACCCCCGCCAGAATCCAGAACAGCCAGAACGGGTGGGGGAGCTTGTTGCCGACCTTCTCGATCGCCGCGAAGCCCCGGAACGCGGTGCGCAGGGCTCTCGACTGCGGCTCGGCGGGCGGAGTGGGGGCGGAGGTGACGCTCATCGGTACCTCTTTGTGCAAGGGGAGGATGTTCCTGCGAACAATGGCACCTGAGTGGGAGATTCTCTAGACTTGGTAGATAACAGTGGGATTAATCAGCGGTCTAAGGTAGGGCACCATGACCCGCCCTCTCCTCGACGAGCTCGACCGGCGCCTCATCGGCGCGCTGCACCTGGCACCCCGGGGCACCTGGGACGACATCGGCGGAATCCTGGCCGCCGACGCCAGCACGCTCAAGCGCCGTTACGACCGGCTGCGCGAGGCCCGGATGGTCCGGGTGATCGGGCAGGCGGACTGGGGCATGCACTCCGCGGCGATGCCGGTCCATGTCCTCCTGGACATCACCGGCGAGAGCCCGCTCGCCGTCCTCCAGCGGCTCCGGGACCTGCCTCACCTCAGCCTGCTGGCGCAGATCTCCGGCGACTACCCCCTCTACGCCGTTGTCCACGCCCCCTCCGAGGCCGCCACCAGCCGGGCCGTCGACCGGATGTTCTCCGTCCCGGGCGTCCGCCGGGTCAACGCCCTGCCCGCCCTCAGCACGCTGCGCCGGGGCATCAGCTGGGACCCGCAGTTCCTCACCGACGCCGAACGCGACGACCTGCTCCGGCTCGGCGGCGCCCGGCCCGGGTCCACGGCGACCGCGACGGCGACACCCCCCGCCAAACCCCTCAGCGAGGCCGAGCGCTCCGTCGTCGCCGAGCTGATCCAGGACGGCCGCGCGTCCGCGGCGCGCATCGCCCGGACGGCCGGACTGGCCACGTCCACCGCGCACCGGGTTGTCCGCAGGGTGCTCGACGAGGGGTGGGTCAGGCCCCGGCTGGAGATCGTGTCCGAGTGGCTCGGCTTCCAGACCCCCTTCATGCTCCGGCTGCGGGTGGCCCCGGGGGAGACCCCCGAGGTCATGCGCCGTATCGACCGGCTCCCCCAGACCCGGCTCGTCGCCCACGTCGCCAGCGATCTGTCCGTCCTCGCCACCGGCCTGGTCACCGACCGCTCCGCCCTCGCGCTCTTCGTCGACGACGAACTCGCCGGAATCCCCGGTGTCCTCGCCGTCGGCGTCGACGTGATGCTCGTCGAACCGCGCCGCTACTGGCTGGACCGCGATCTGGCCTCCGGCCTCGGCGCGTTCCACGCGCCGGCGCTGCTGTAGCCCGGCGTCGGAGCAGCCGGCCGGCGCAGCCCGCTCAGGAGGTGTTCAGGGCGACCGTGGGGTGCAGCCGCGCCGCCCGCACCGCCGGGTAGAGCCCTGCCAGGACCCCGATGAGCAGCGTCGCCGCGAACCCGGCGGCCACCGACCACGGGGGGACCACGGGGGTCCAGCCCTGCACCCGGGCGAAGCCGAACGTGGCCGCCGTGCCGAGGAGGGCACCGGCCGCGCCGCCGAGGGCGGACAGCAGCAGCGACTCGGTGAGGAACTGGAGCCGTACCGCGCCCCTGGTGGCGCCGAGCGCACGGCGGAGACCGATCTCCTGGCGCCGCTCCAGCACCGAGACGACCATGGTGTTGGCCACGCCGACCCCGCCGACCAGGAGCGCCACCGCGCCCAGTCCGAGCATCAGGGCCGTCAGGCCCCGGTCGGTCGCCGCCTTCGCCGCCAGCGCGTCCGAGGGGCGCGAGACCTTCACCGAGCCCGGCGCTCCGGGGCTGACGGTACGGGCCAGCACGGCGCGTACGTCCTCGACCGTCGCGTCCGGGGAGCGCTCGAAGACCGTCGTCGGATGTCCGTCGAAGCCGAAGTACCGCTCGGCGGTGGGGAAGCCGACCAGCGCCACCCGGTCCAGGGTGGGAACCAGCTCCACGGGTGCGAGGATGCCGACCACGACGACATGGGTGTCGTTCATCATGATCTTCTGGCCCGGTCCGGTGATCCCCAGGCGCTGGGCGGCGACCGGGCCGAGGACGGTGACCGGCAGGCGCTCGCCCGCCGCGTCGAGCCAGACCCCCTTCGCCACCCGGGCGTTCAGGGCCGTCAGCAGATCGGTGCGGGCCGCCTGGGCGGTGACCCCCGCCGCGCGCTCCTCGGGCACCACGTCGCTGCGGCGGATTCTGGCCTGGACCTCCCCGGTCGCGGTGGCGTGCTGGACGGGGCCGACGCGCTCGACCATGGCCACCGCCGCCCGGGGCAGCTTCGCCGGGGCGCCTGCCGCGTCGTCGGCCCCCTCCACGGTGAGCAGATTGGTGCCGAGGCGGTCGAGCCGGGCCATCAGATCCGACCTGCTGGACTCGGAGAGTCCCACCACGGCCACCATCGTGGCGATCCCGATCGCGATGCCGAGCGCGGACAGGGCGACCCGGGCGCGGCGGGCCCGCAGCCCGACCGCGCCGAGGCCGAGGACATCGCGGACCGACAGCCGCGCGGGGCCGAGCCGCCGCGCCGCCCCGCGTGAACCGTGCCGGGACGGCGAAGCCGGTGCCGGTGCCGGTGATGACGGCGGCGCGGTTGCCGCCGGTGCCGATGCCGGTGATGGCGACGGAGCCCCGGAGGGCCCGCGCCGCCGTCCCCGTCGCGGGGCGCTCATCGTGGACCCACCTCCCGCGCACCGGAGTCGGAGACGATCGTGCCGTCCCGGAACCGGACCCGGCGCGGCAGCGACCGGGCGATCCCGTCGTCATGGGTGATCACACAGATCGTGGTGCCCGCCGCGTTCAGCTCGTGCAGCAGCTCCATCACCACCGCGCCGGACGCGCTGTCCAGCGCGCCCGTCGGCTCGTCGGCGAGCAGCAGATCGGGCGCGCCGACCAGCGCGCGGGCGATGGCGACGCGCTGTTTCTCGCCGCCGGACAGCTCGGCGGGCCGGTGGCCGAGACGGTGGCCGAGCCGGACGCGCTCCAGGGCGGCCCGGGCCCGCTCCCGGCGCTCCCGGCGGGGGACACCCGCGTACAGCAGTCCGTCCGCGACGTTGTCGACGGCGTCACGGCCCGCCGCCAGATGGAAGTGCTGGAACACAAAGCCGATGTGGCGGGCCCGCAGCGCGGACAGCTGGGCGTCCGAGAGCCGGCCCACGTCGTGTCCGGCCACACGGACCGTGCCCGCCGTGGGGGCGTCGAGCGTGCCCACGACATGGAGCATCGTCGACTTGCCGGAGCCCGACGGGCCGACGATCGCGAGGAGTTCGCCGCTGTCGACGGTGAGGTCCACCCCGCGCAGGGCCCGTACCCCGCCGGGGTACGACTTGACGACGTCCCGCAGTTCGACGACGGGGACCGGGGCGAGAGGGGTGGTTCCGGCGGCGGACGCGAAGGCTCCGGAGGCCGTACCGACGGCCGTGGACACGGCGGCGGCACCTCCGGTGCCGACACCCTCGGCGGAGGCACCCCCGAGCAGGGCATCCCTGAGGGCTGCATCCTCGGCGGAGGCACCCCTGAGGGCGGCACCCCTGAGGGTGGCATCCCCGGCGGCGGCGGACGCGTCCGCTCCGGCGCCGGAGGAAGGGGCGGAGAGTGTCATTCCGTTGCCACCCCCACCGTCAGCCCCTCCCTGATCCGCGCACCGCTGACCTCGATCCGTCCGTCGGCCGTCAGCCCCGTCTCCACCCGCACCATCCGGGAGGCGCCGCCCTGGACGACCTCCAGTCCGTAGCCGCCGTCCGCGCCGCGCAGCGCGACGACCGCCTCCACCGGGACGGTGAGCACGTCCTCACGGCTCCTGCTGACGAACTTCACGGTCACCGTGGCCCTCGTGTCCTCGCCGGACACCACCGCCGCGCCGCCGTCCAGGCCGATCTCGACCGTGATGCTGTTCGACGCCGCGGCGTCCTCCCCGTTCTCCGGCCGCACCGTCCCGGTGACCCGGCCCTTCGCGGTCGTCCCGCTGGGCAGCGTCACCTCGGTGCGCGTGCCCGGTGCGGCGAGCGACACATCGCTCTGGTCCAGTTCCGCGCGGACCACCGGCCGGGTCGAGGCGACGGTGAGGACGGCCCCGTCCGGTCCGACCCGGTCGGCGAGGGCGGCGTCCGCGCGGACGACGGTGACCTCCTCGGGCTGGAAGACCACATGCCCCTCACCGACCCGGCCCGTCACCACCCGGTTGAGGGACTTCTGCCACCGTTTGACGGCCGCCTCGGTCGCCCTGTCGTAGCGCGGGTCGACGTACAGCCCGCCGCCGTACCCGAGCGCGACGAGATTGCGCTCCAGTTGCAGGACGTCGCTGCCCCGGTCGCCCGGCTTCATCTCCCGGAACGAGGGCACCGGCCCATACAGCAGCGTGACCGGCTTGTCGTCCAGTTCGTAGAGGGCCCGACCGCGGGTGACGGTGGCGCCCTCCCGCGCCGCGACCGTCACCGTGCCCGCGACCGCCGGTTTCACCGCGCGGTGCCGGGCGAAGTCGATCCGTCCGTCGACCGTCTCGGAGACGACGAGGTCGGCCCGGGTGATCGTGGTGGTGGCGGGTGGCCGCCGCTCGGCCCGGCCGCTCCCTGCGTCGGCCCCGCCACCGCCGTGCACCAGGGCGCCCGCGCCCAGCGCGGCGGCGGTGACGGCGGCGGCGCCGACGGCGTATCCCGTACGACGCCTCATCTACTGCATCCCGTCCAGACCTTCGAGCAGCTTGCTCTCGCACGCCGTGCGGGCCCGCTGATACGAGGGTGTCCGCTCGTCGATCCTCGGATTCATGGGGTCGGGCTCGCCGCCGGGCATGACCCCGCCACCGGACAGGGTGGGGTTGGCGAACGCGGAAACGCCGTTGTCGCGCATGCACGTCGCGTGCGCGAGCATCGACTCGTAGTCCTTCTGTTTGTCGCGCGGGGGGCTCAGCTCGTCCGCCGCCAGCATCTTCTCGGCGCAGACACCGTTCCGGCCGCCCTTCGTGTCCGAGCCGTCGCCGTTCGGGTCCCTGATCTCGTTGATCTTCGACCAGTCCAGATAGCCGCTCAGCCGGGGATCGGGGAAGTCCTTCACCCCCGCCTTGGTCCGCATGCAGCGGACGTACTCCAGCTGCGCGTCGTAATAGGCGCTCTTGCCCGCGGTGGTGGACCCCTTGTCCCCGCCGTCACCCGCGCGGTCCTGGGTACCGGACGGGCGCTGCGCGGCCGGTTCGTCCGGCACGGACGCGATCGCGCCGCTCCCGTCCTCGCGAGCGCCGTCCGCACGGCCGCACGCGGCCGACAGGGCGAGCAGGGGAACGAGGACGACCACGGCGGCGGCGGGCCGGAGCCGCGCGGTGCGGTGCACGGTGGGGATCTTCATGCGACCACCGTCGGCCCCGCACATGGTGGACGGCCCATCGCCGCATGATGAACGCGTAACAATGTGCGCGAGCGCGGCCCGCTTCCCCTCCTCCCCGGCCTGAGCAGGGAAACCGTCGCGCATAATCGGCCCCATGCCCCAGGTACTGCTGATCGAGGATGACGTGTCCGTGCGCGACGGCATGGAGCTGGTCCTGCGCAGGCACGGCTACGGCGTCGACACGGCCGCCACCGGTGAGGAGGCCCTCGCCCTGCTGGCCGGACCGGCGGGCACGGCCGTCGAACTGGCCGTGCTCGATCTCATGCTCCCCGGCATCGACGGCTTCGAGGTCTGCCGCAGGCTGCGCGCCACCGGCTCCACCGTGCCGGTGATCATGCTCACCGCGCGCGGCGACGACGACGACATCGTGTACGGACTGGGGGCGGGCGCCGACGACTACGTGGTCAAACCGGTGACCGCGCCGGTCCTGGAGGCCCGCATCCGCGCGGCGCTGCGGCGGGCCGAGCCGGTGCGGTCGGCCCGGGGCGAGAACCACGCGGGACTGGTCATCGACCGGGCGGGCCTCACCGTCACCAAACACGGCGCCGCCGTCGCCCTGCCCCCCACCGAGCTGCGGCTGCTGCTGGAGCTCTCGGCCTCCCCGGGCCGGGTCTTCAGCCGGGAGCAACTGCTCCAGTCCGTGTGGGAACACGACTTCCTCGGGGACTCACGGTTGGTGGACGCGGCCGTCGGCCGACTCCGCGCCAAGGTCGAGGACCGGCCCGCGCAGCCGCGCTGGATTCAGACGGTGCGCGGTTTCGGCTACCGCTTCGGACCGCTGTGAACGTGTTCCGCGCCCGCCGGACGCGCCGCCCCGGCGGGGACACGCCCACCGGGCCCCGCCCGGACCCGCCCACCGGCCCCGGTCCCCGGGCCGGTGCGCACGGGCCGATCCCGATTCCGGACGCGGACGGGCCCCGGGCCGCCGGGGACGAGCCGCGCCGCGCGGGGGGCGGCCCCCGCCCGGACGCCGACGGGCCCCGGACCGGTACGCGCGAGCCGGTCCCCGCCGCGAACAGGTCCCGCCCTTCGCGCGCCCTGTGGCGGCTCGGCGGGCTGCGCACCCGGCTCGTCCTCGCCTTCGTCCTGGTCGCCGCCGTCAGCGGGGCCACCGCGACGGCGCTCGCCTACCGCGAGTCGCGCAACGCCGTCCTGGACCGCAAACAGGACGCGGTGCGCACCGAGGTCAGGAACCGGATCGAGCAGGAGGCGGCCGACTTCGACATCCCCGCCGACGAGGTCTCCCTCACCCGCCTCGCCACCGGCATCGCCGACGGGCTCGGCAGCGACACCGTCGTGCTCGTCCAGTACCGCACCCTCACGGCCACGTCCGACGCGTCCGCCGACCGTACGTGGATCACCCCCGCCCTGCGCGCGGCGGTCCGCGACCGCAACCGTATGAGCTTCCAGCGGGTCGACCGGCAGGGCACCCCCTACCTCGCCGTGGGCACACCCGTCGCCTTCGAGTCGGGGACGCCCTCCGGTCTCGACGTCTTCGCCGTCACCTCGCTGCGGGCCGAACTGGAGGCCACGTCCGGCGTGGTCGAGGCGGTGCGCGACGGCCTCGTCCCGGTGGCGGCGCTCGCCGCCGTCCTCGCGCTCCTCGCCGCCGGAACGGTTCTGCGCCCGGTGCGCGAGCTGGGCCGGGCCACCCGCCGCCACGCCGCGGGCGACCTCGGCTCCCGTGCCCGGGTGCGCGGACGCGACGAACTCGCCGACCTGGCCCGGGACTTCAACGAGACCGCCGAGGCCCTGGAGACCTCCGTGGCCGAGCTGCGCGAGCAGGACGCCCGGGCGAAACGCTTCGTCGCCGATGTCTCGCACGAGCTGCGCACCCCGCTCGCGGCGATGACGATGGTCGCCACCGTCCTCGACGAGGACGCGGCGGCGCTGCCCCCGGACACCGCGCACGCCGCCCGCACGGTCAGCCAGGAGATCTCCCGGCTCTCCCGGCTCGTGGACGACCTCATGGAGATGTCGCGCTTCGACTCGGGAGCGGCCCGGCTGCACACGGCCGACACCGACCTCGCGGAGGCCGTCCGCGCCACCCTGGCCCTGCGCGGCTGGACCGGCCGGGTCACGGCCGAGCTGCCCGACGGCATCCGGGCCCGCGTCGACCGGCGGCGCGTGGACGTGATCGTCGCCAACCTCGTCGGCAACGCGCTGCGGCACGGCGCGGCGCCCGTGACCCTCACCCTCGCCGCCGACCCGGCGGGCGGCACGGTGACCGTCGAGGTCGCCGACCGGGGCCCCGGGCTGCCGCCCGAGGTGCTCGCCCATGTCTTCGACCGCTTCTACAAGGCCGACACCGCGCGCACCCGCTCCGGGGACGCCGGGCAGGGCAGCGGCCTCGGCACCGCCATCGCGCTGGAGAACGCCCGACTGCACGGCGGCACCGTCGACGCCGCCGACCGGCCCGGCGGCGGCGCCGTGTTCACCCTGAGGCTGCCGCTGCGGCCCGCCGGAGAGGAGGAGGACCGATGAGGGCCGCGACCGGAGCGATCCGCGCCGCGCTGACCGTCTCGGCGGCCGTCCTGCTCACCGGCTGCGGGGTCGGGGTGCACCCCACCGGCGTCCTCGACGGCGGCGCGGCCCCCGGCGGGCTGACAACCGGGATGCGGCTCTACTTCGTCTCCTCGGCGGGACGTCTGGAGGCGGTGTCGCGCCCGTCCGGCGAAGAGCCGTGGAAGCTGGGCAACCCCGACACCATCATCAAGCTGCTCCTGGGCGGCCCGTCGGAGGCGGAGCGCGAGGCCGGGCTCACCACCCTGGTGGAGATAGGCGGTTTTCGCGGAGCGGCCGGCAAGGGCAGGGTCACCGTGCAGATCCCGCACGCGGACCTGTTCATGTCGTCGGTGGACGACCGCAATCTGATGGGGCAGCTCGTGTGCAGCGTCGCGCGGGGGCAGGTCGTCGCCGACGGCACGGGGACAAAACGGACCGACGACATTCGCGTCGAGGTGTGGTCGATGGGTGGCCGGGAGGGGTCCTACGTCTGCTCCGACTTCCTGGGCTGAGGGACCCGGCCCCCGCTGAACGGGGTGGCGCCGCCCGGTCCTGCCGGTCCGGGCGGCGCCACCCGCGGGCTCAGCGGGAGATCACTGGGTGCGGTAGGCGTCGATCGCGGTCTGGGTCAGCGTGTTGCCCGCGGTGTCGGTCAGCTCGGCCCGCAGCGCGACCCGGGTGCCCGCGCGCGGATTGGGCACCGTCACCGCGCCGCCCTCGACGGGGAGCCGCTTCCAGGAGGCCCCGCCGTCCACCGAGTACGAGACCGCCAGCGAGCGGACCCGCCCCTGCGCGGCACCCGTCACGGAGACCGGGACCCGCAGCGGGGCGTACGCCTTCGCGGTGCCGAGCAGGCTCAGCGCGGGGGAGAAGCGCACCGCGCCGAGCGGCAGCGGCTCCGGACCGCCCGTCGTGTCCGACGAGAACGTCCACTCCGCGGTCACCCCGGGCCGCAGCCCGGGTGCCCCGGGCCGTCGCACCGTGCTGGTGAGCCGGTAGTCGGCGCGCCCCGGCGGCACGGTGAACGCGGTCGTCCGCGGGCCGTTCGGCGTGCCCGGCCCGGGTGCCACCGGCACGCCGTCGCGGTACAGCGTGGTCGTGGGCACCGCGTTCGACGAGGACCACGGCAGATGCCCGTCCCCGTCGGTGAGCAGCGGCACGTCGACGGCGATACGGTTCCCGTCGCGCACCGCGCCCGCCCGGCCGGTGAGATCCGGGCCGAAGACCCCGTTGTCGAAGGTGAGGGTCCGCGTCTGACCGGCCCGCAGGGAGAAGCCCTCGACCGAGTAGTCCGCGACGGTCGTCCCGGCGGCGTCACGGGCGTCGTAGCTCAGGCCCCAGGTGCCGCGCTCCGGTGTCACGAGATAGGTGCCGGTGCCGGGCGTCCTGAGCCGGTTGCCGTAGCCGATGGCCGGTCCGGGGCTCGGGTGCAGGCCGACGAGCGCGCCCGTGCTGTCGGCCAGGGCGGCGCCCCGGACCTTCAGCGTGGCCAGATCCTCACGTGCGGGGTGCCGGGTGAGCCCGTCCAGGGCACGGCTCCGGTCCGCGAAGTGGTACCCGAGCGCGTAGGCGCCGTCGGGGGTCGGCCAGTAGCTGTCGTACCACTGCCGCACCGAACCGGGCTCGGCGTCGGGACCCAGATGCGCGACGCGCAGCTCCGGATTCGTGACGGAGACATTGGTGGACTCGGTGGCACCGCCGTGCGTGACCGCGAGGTGCAGCGAGCCGACGTAGAACGCGGCGGCGGGGTCGGGCGGCCGGACGTCGACGGGGGCGGTGGTCCGCGCGTCGACGGTGACGGTGGTGTCGCCGTCCAGGTCCAGCCGGGGCTGGACGACCCAGTCCACGGGCGCGCCCGATGCGCCGGTGGTGAGCGTGGACTCCAGCAGATACCGGCCCCGGGGCAGTCGTACGGTGACCGTTCCGGTGGGGTCGTGGGGCGTGACGGACTCCGCGGCGCCCGGCCCGGAGATGCCCCTGACCATGGTCTCGTAGTCGCCGGTCGGGGCCCCCGACCGGCCGATGTGCTGGATCGTGAGGGCGTACGTCGCCGGTTCCGCGGCGAAGGCCGGGCCCGTGGCGGGCAGGGTTCCGCCGGTCAGGGCGACCGTGAGGGCCAGGGCGCCGAGGGCGCCGCGGCGGGACGGAGAGGAAGGGTTCATACCGGGTACTGCTCCGCCGGAGCGCGTGGTTCCTGTGAGCCGGGTCACTTCCCGGAGCTGTGCGTGCGATCCGGGGCGCCCGCGGGGGCGCCCGCCCGCCCCCGGTACGCGGGAGCGGGCGGGCGGCTGAGCCGGTGGGCGGCCGTCGCCCCCGAGCGGCGACGGGGGACGGGGCGCGGCCCCGGGGTGGTGACGGACGAGACGTCAGCCCGGGCGGTGACGGGCGAGGTGCCCCGGGGCGGTGACGGACGGGACGCCGCCCCTGGAGCCGGTGGCCGTCGGGCCGGAGCCGGTGGCGGTCGGGCCGCCGGATCAGAGCAGCAGCAGGACCACCGCCGCCCAGACCGCCGCCGCGACGACGATCACCGGGCCCAGGGGCGCCCCCTGTTCGGCGGCGCCCGCCTTCTGCTCGGGGCGCAGCTCGGGGTGGTGCAGAAGGGCCCGCAGCGCCTCGGCGGCCTTCAGCGCCGCCGAGGTCCTGCCCAGCCTGGTCTGGAACCAGTGGGCGCCGACGGGGGACAGATCGCCGTCGGCGCCGTTGCCGGACACCTCGATCTCGATGGTGTCGGGGCGGTGCCGGACAGCGATGACGGAGTCCCAGGGGATGTGCCGTACCCGCCAGGGACCGGCGACCCAGATGCCGTCCCGGTCGGCGGTCAGCCGCCAGTTCAGCGCCGTCGCGACCGCGTTCACCAGCACGGGGACGACGATCACCGCCAGCAGCCACTGCCAGGACGGGCCGTCGTCGAGCACGGCCCAGGTGCCGCCGCCCTGCACCAGCAGCAGGAAGAGGCCCACGGCGCGCGATCCGCCGTCGGCGGACCAGGTCAACGGTGCGGCCGACGGCAGCATCTCCGCCGCGATCGCGTCCGCGGGGCGGGGCGGACGGTCGCCGCGGCCCGCCCCGCCCCGGGAGCCGAACAGGCCGGACAGCTCCTGCCCCACGGCCCGTACGGGGGTGACACTCCGCTCGACCTCCACCTCGGGCTCGGCGTCGGCCCCGCTGCCGGAACCCCGCTCCGCCACGGGGGCGAGGAAGACGACCTCGGCCCCCGTGTACAGCGGGCCGTACAGCAGCCCCTCGCGCAGCGGAGGCACCGAACCCCCGCCCTTCAGCACCGCCTTCAGCTCCTCCTTCTCCCGCCGCCACTGCTCCGCCGCGGCCTCCTCGTCCTCGTCGTCCCCCTCGGTCCCGGTCTCGGCACCGTCCCGGCCGTCCTCGTCCTCGGCGGTATCGTCGGTGTCGTCGTCGTCCGTCGCGTACAGCGAGTGGAAGGTGAGCAGCGGGGTCTCGGCCACCGTGTCGTCGGCCGCGTACACCCAGGTGCGCCCGTCCTCGTGGCCCTCCCGCAGCAGGACTCTCAGGACCGGTACCCGTCCGCTGTCCAGCGCGCGGGAACGGCGGCGCCCGGTCAGCCCGTTGACGAGGAAGGCCAGGCCCAGCACCCCGCTCCCCAGCAGCAGGGTCTCCCATCCGAAGATGTCGTACGGCTCGGACACGAGCCGGACCCAGTCGCCGTCGACGACGATCTCCACGTCGGAGCCCACGGGGTAGTCCTCGGGGAAGGCTGTCTCCAGTGTGTACCGCCGGTCCCCGGCGGGCTCCCCCGTCTCGACCGTCCCCGCCGTCCCGGTCGGTTCGACGACCATCGACGACAGATCCTCGTCCCGCACCTCGACCGTGAGGACCCGGGCCGTCATCCGGGTGGCGCGATCCGCTCGTTCCTCATAGGCGCCGATGACGTCGAACGCCTGCCAGAGCGCGAACCCCGTGACGGAGAGCAGCAGTACACCGATGACCGATGACATCCGGCCACGGGCGAAGCGGCCCGCCGACTCGGGCAGCGGATGCCGCGCGGGCCCCGCGGCCTCCTCCGCGAGCGCCCGCTGTCCGCGTGTGGCGCTCAGCCGGTGCACCAGCGTGACGGCGACGAGACCGGCGGCGGCCAGAAAGCCGGACTCGCCCGTTCCGCTCGCCGGTGTCCCCGCGTCCAGCAGCCGGAACACGCTGATGGCCGCGAGGACGGCGATCGAGAGGAGCGCGTACCGGGGCTGCCGCCAGACCCAGTACGCGCAGAGCAGCAGCAGACCGAAGTGGAGGGGGAACAGCCAGTCGGCGCCGCACGGCTGCGCCGCCGTGCACGCCGGGACCGGCTCCCAGACGATCGCCCAGGCCACTCCGGCCGCCAGCACGAGCGTGGCGAACAGCGGATGGGCCCACCGCCCCGGCACGGCGGCCGACCATCTCCGGGCGTCGGCGGACCGCCACGCGACGGCCCCGGCGGGTATGTGTTCGGGTGGAAGGGGGAGAGGAAGCTCACTCACACCCGCAATTATCGGCCAGGTTGAAATCCGTCCGGGAGGGGGCCCGGCCCTCGGACATCCGGGCCGCGGCGGCGGCGTCATCCGGCCGCCCGCCGCGTCGTCCGGCGCCGCACACATCATCCGGCCACGCCACGCGTCACCCGGTACCGGACCCGGCCCGGCGCCGACCGCACGGTTTCCGCCAGGTCCGGGCGCCGCCCCGGTTTCCCCCCGTCCCGGCACGGTCATATCGGGTGCGAGACCACCGGACGACTCGATTCCGGCGTACCGTCGGACATCTGTCATGTGACGACTTCGCCCCTTCGCCGCCCGCCCGTGGAACACCGCAGCCACCCGCCCGCCGCCGTGACCGGAAGCCGACCGAAGGAACCCCCGCCATGGCTCGTCGCACCGCATCGTCGTCCCTCGCCCCCGCCCCGTCCGGCAGCGCTCTCGCCCCCGTCATGGGGGACCCCGGTCTGCCCTACATCGGGTACGCGCTCCACACGATGTGGAACCCGATTCGTCACTTCCGCCGCCGCTATGACCAGTACGGCCCCGTCTCCTGGGGGAACTTCCTCGGCCGCCCGATCGTCTCCGTCCAGGGCCCGGAAGCGGCCCAAGTGGTCCTCGGCAACCGGGAGAAGGCGTTCGCCTCCGGGCCCGCCTGGGACTACTTCATCGGCCCGTTCTTCGAACGCGGGATCATGCTGCTGGACTCCGACGAACACCTCAGGCACCGCCGCATCATGCAGCAGGCGTTCACCCGGGAGAGGCTCGCGGGCTATCTGGAGTACATCGACCAGAGCGCGCGCCGGGGCATCGACGCCTGGCGGCCGGGGCGGCGCACCCTGCTCCCGCTGTTCCGGCGGCTCACCCTCGACATGGCCCTCGACGTCTTCCTCGCGCTCGACCTCGACCGCGCCGGAAGCCACCGCGTCGAGCGGGCCTTCGAGGACGCCGTCCGCGCCGGACTCGCCCTCGTCCGCTTCCCGGTGCCCGGTCTGCGCTGGAGCCGGGGCCTGAAGGCCCGCCGCTATCTCGTCGACTTCCTCACCGGTCATATCCCGGCCAAACGGGACAGGGGAGGCGACGACCTCTTCGCGGTGCTCTGCGGGGCCCGTTCCGAGGACGGCGAACGCTTCAGCGACACCGATGTCGTCAACCACATGATCTTCGTGCTGATGGCCGCGCACGACACCTCCACCATCGCCCTGACCACCATGGCCTATTATCTGGCCCGCCACCCCGAGTGGCAGGAACGGTGCCGGGACCGGTCCCTGGCCCTCGGTGACGGCCCCGTCGACAGCGCCGCCCTGGACGCGCTGACCGAACTCGACCTCGTCCTGCGGGAGTCGCTGCGGCTGTGCCCGCCCGTCCCGCTGCTCCCGAGGATCGCCGTCCGCGACACCGAAGTCCTCGGCCACCACATCCCCGCCGGCACCTTCGTCGGGGTCACCGCCTTCTCCAACCACCGGCTGCCCGAGCACTGGCCCGACCCGGAGCGGTTCGACCCGGAACGCTTCGCGGTCGCGCGCCGGACCGAAATCACCCACCCCTACTCCTGGTTCCCCTTCGGCGGCGGCGTCCACAAGTGCATCGGGATGCACTTCGCGAACCTCCAGATAAAAGCGGTCATGCACCAGATGCTGCGCACGCACGCCTGGTCGGTCCCCGAGGGCTACACCTGGCGGCTCGACATGAGCACCCTGCCCGTCCCCCGGGACGGCCTGCCCGTGACGCTGCGCCCCTCCCCGGCGGCGGTCCGGTGACCCGGCCCGCGAGGCGGGCGACGGCGCCGCCGCCGGCCGCGGCGGGGTCCGCGTCGAGCGCTCCGTACGGTGTCGGCAGCGCCCGGGGGAAGGCCCGCCGGTAGTCGCCCGGCGGTCAGCCCAGCGCTCGTCAGGACGTCCACGTAGAGCACCGGGCCGTCGACCCGCACCCGGGGGTAGCGCCCGGAGAGCCGGGCGGTGTGCGTCCGGTGGGCCGCGGCCCGCCGCCCGTCCAGCAGCCCGGCCTCGGCGAGCGCGACGGCGCCCGTGCAGAGGGAGACCACGCGGGCCCTCTCGTCATGGGCCCGGCGCAGGGCCGTGATCAGCCCCGAGGGGAGCGGACGACCCTCCTCCGCACAGGGGTCGGGAACGGAGGGGACGACGACGGTGTCGGCTCCGGCCAGGTCGTCCAGCCCGTAGGGGGTCCGCAGCGCGAACCCGGCCCTGGTGCCGAGTGCTGTCCCGCCTCCTCCTCGCGGACGCCGCACAGCCGCAACGGACACCCGCCCGCCGCGACCCTGCTGTGGCGCACCGGCCGTACCGCGCTCCCCGGGCTGCCGCGGCGCACGGAGCGGCAGTGGGACGGGACGGCGCGCCCCGCGCCGCCGCCCCGGTGGGCTGACGCCCGGTTCCACCCACTCCGCCACGGCGCGTCGGTTGAACCGGCCACCCCGGTCCGATGATCATCGGACCGGGGTGGGTGGAAGGAGGTCCGCATGGGCCGGAACCGGCCTCTCGTCCGTTCAGCCGCAGCCGATGCCGCCGGTGACACGGGTGCCGCCCGTCGCACCGGTGTCGCGGACACCGACGATGGCACGGGCCGCACGGGCCGGTGCGGCCCCGGCCGCCGCGAGGGTGGCACCTCCGCCCCCTCCCGTCCCCGGGCATCGACGCTCGTCACCGCGGCCCTCGCCGTGTCCGCCGCCCTCGCGGCCGTCGTCGGCTGCGCGCCCGCGCCCGGCCCGGGGCACGCCCCCGGGACCCTGTCCGCGCCGCCCCGCTCCGGGACCCCGGCGGCCCGGGAGTCACCGGGCTGCCACCGCACCCTGGTCGCCGTGGCCCACCCCGACGACGACCTCTTCTTCCTCAACCCCCGGATCCGCGACACCATCCGGGCGGGCTGCCCCGTCGACACCGTCTTCCTGACCGCGGGCGACGGCGGCAAGAAGGACCCGACGGCGGCCCGGGAGTACGTCGACCGCAGACAGTACGGGGTCCGCGCCGCCTACGCCGAGATGGCGGAGGCCGCCAACCGCTGGGACCGCGACGACGTCCCGGCGGGCGGCGTCACGGTCCGCTCGTACCGGCTCGCCGACCAGGCCCGGAACACCGACGTCCGGCTCACCTTCCTCGACCTCCACGACGGTCTGCCCGAGGGGCAGCAGCCGAACAGCATGCGCAGACTCCTCACCGGGGAGACCCGGGAGATCGAGGCGTTCCAGGGCGGAGCGCGCTACACCGAACAGCGCCTGCTCGACACGGTCTCGGACCTCGCCCGGCTGGCCCGCGCGGACCGCATCCTCACCCTCGACCACGACAACGCCTCCTTCGCCTTCGGACTCGGCGGCGGGGTCGACCACGCCGACCACGGCACCGGGGCCCGCTATGTCCGCAGGGTGGGATACGCGCTCGGCATCCCCGTGACCGCCTACCTCGGCTACACCATGTCCCCGCTCGCCCCGAACCTCACCCCCGGCCAGGTGGCCGAGAAGGACGAGGTGGCGCGCTGGTACCTCGCCAACCGCACCTGCCACGCCAATGGCACCTGCGCCAGTGTGGCCCCCTACCGGGGCACGCTGCGCAAGGACTGGAGCCTGTGGGTCCACCGGCAGTACGAGGTGGTCCACCGCGCTCCCCGGCCGGGGGAGCTGCTGGGGGACATCGGCCGCACCACCCACGCCGCCGGACGCGACCCGGCGCGCTGTCTGGACCCGGGCGGCACACCCCCGGCGGCGGGCCCCGTCCGCCTCCGGCGCTGCGCCGGCTCCCCGGCCCAGCGCTGGGACATCGGGGGCGACGGCACGATCCGCCCGCGCGCCGACCGGTCCCGGTGTCTGACCGCCCTCGGCCCGTCCGCCGGACTCGAACCGTGCGCCACCGGCCGCGCCGAGCAGCGCTGGACCCGTGAACCCTGGCCCGACACCACCTGGAAACGCACGGCCTGGCGCATCGCGGGCGCCGGGAACCGCTGCCTGTACCAGGACGACCGGCAGTTCCCCGCCCACTGGGCGGACCGGGACCGGCAGGACCCCGGGCTGACCCTCGCCGACTGCGGCGGCCCGCCACGGCCCGAACTGTACTGGCGCTGGGGCGGCTGACCGCCCGGCCCGCCGAATCCCCCCGGCAAGCCGCCGCATTCCCGTCGCTCTCCCCCTTCTCCCGCTGTTCCCCGGGGCGCTCCCTCCCTGTGTCTCGGGGCGCCCCCTGTCTGTGTCCCGGGGCGCCGGGATTTCTCCGCCAGAGGAGTGAAGCCGTTCCGGAGATGGACGGCATACGCCTGTCCCCGGGAAAGGGAGACCGGCGGACGACCTAGGGTGACGGAGATGACCGCCGTGCAGCTCTCTGTCGTCGTGCCCTGCCGTCATGACTCCGAGGTGATCGAATCCCGTTATGCCGCGCTGCTGACCGCGCTGGAATCGACCCGGCGGACTTTTGAGATCTGCTATGTCGACGACGGCAGCGCCGACCGCACCCGGGAACTGCTGGGCGCGCTCGCCCGCGCCGACCCCCGGGTCCGCTACACCGTCTTCAGCCGCCCCTTCGGCCGGGAGGCCGCGCTCCTCGCCGGACTGCGCATGGCCCGGGGACAGACGGTCATCCTCATGGACAGCGGGGTCCGGCACCCGCCCGAACTCGTCCCCCGGATGCTCGCCCTGCACAGCGAGGGCTACGACCAGGTCGTGGCCGAACGGGACCGCACCACGCACGGACCGCTGCGCTCCGCCCTCCGCGACGCCGGTGACCGGCTGGTACGCCACTGCATGGACGTCGACGTCGGGGACGGCGCGGGCGATGTCCGGCTGCTGTCCCGGCGGGCCGTGGACGGGGTCCTCGCGCTGCCGGAGAGCAATCGCTTCTCCCGGGGGATCTTCTCCTGGATCGGCTTCGCGACCGCCGGCCTCACCTACCGCGAAGCCGCTCCGGGCGGCAGCACGGACGCGGCGGACCCGCGCCCGCCCCTGGGCAGACGCGCCGTCAACGAGGGAATCGACGGCGTGCTCTCCTTCAACAGCCGTCCGCTGCGGCTGGCCATCCATATCGGTCTCGGTATTCTGTTCGCCGCGCTCGCCTATGCCCTGTGGACCGCCCTGCGGGTCCTTCTGAACGGGGCGACCGTCCCCGGTTTCGCCACCCTGCTGACCGCCATTGTGGCGCTCGGCGGAATTCAGCTCATCACCCTCGGAGTCATCGGCGAATATGTGGGACGCATTTATCACGAGTCAAAACGCCGCCCGCACTATCTGATTCAGGAGACGGACGAGTCCCGGCGGCCGGTGCCGCTCCCGCAGCACGGCCCGTTGCCCGCCGCCGTCCCGGCGGGCGCGCGTGCGGCGTCCCGCCCGGCGGACGAGGGCGCCGGACCCGGCGGCACCGCCCGGCAGTTCCTCTCCTTCGTCCTCGTCGGATGCGTCAACACCGCCGTCTACTTCGCGGTCTACGTCACACTGAACCGCTGGACGCCCTATCCGGTCGCCCATGTACTGGGCTACACGGTCAGCGTCGTCGGCTCCTTCCTCCTCAACTCCTACGTCACCTGCCGGACGAAGCCCACCTGGCACGCCTTCATGCGCTATCCGATCTCCAGCCTGGCCGGTCTGGTGGCCGCGGGCTGTCTGCTGCTGCTCGCCGTCGGCCGGTTCGGCATGGACGAGAACGCCGCCGCCCTCCTCGCCGGGGTGCTGGCCACGCCCCTGTCCTTTCTGCTGGCCCGCTGGGCGATCACCGCGGGGCGCCGCCCGCCCGCCGCCACGGAGCCGCCGGAACCCACCGCCACCACGGACACCACCGGTGACTCCGGCCCGGCCGGGCCCGCGGCCCCGGGCGGCCCCCCACGGCGGCGGATCTCCCCGGCGGCCCTCCTCGCCCTCCCGCCCCTCGGGCTGCTCGCCGCCGCGATGTGGCTCGGCCGCTGGGTCCGCCCCGGCGCCGACGACTGGTGCTTTCTGCCCCTCGTCCGCGAGGAGGGCGTCGGCGGGCTGGTCGCCAAGTTCTACCTCCAGGACAACGGACGGATCGTCAACGCCGTGCTGACCGGCGCCTACGCGAAGTTCGACCTCGCCGGACACCAGGGGTACGCCCTCGTCAGCGGCGCCCTCGTGCTGGCCGTCCTGTGGGCCGTCACCGCCTCGGTCCCGGCCCGCGACTGGGGGCTGACCGTGCCGCGCGGGATGCCCCTGCTGCTGGCGGCGACCGTCGCCGCGCTCTTCCTCCTCGCGTCCCCCAACACGTACAAGACGTTCTACTGGCCCGCCTCCTCCGTGTCGCACACCCTGGCCCCCGTCCTCTCCTGCGCGGCCCTCGTCCCGCTGCTGCGGGCCCGGTCGCGCGGCGGGCGGATCGTCGCCCTCGTCGCCGTGTTCCTCGCCGGGGCCGCCCTCGGAACCCTCTCGGAGGAGTCGTCCGTCGTCGCCCTCGTCGTCCTCGCCGCCGCCGCGCTGCTCGGCCGCCGGCTGCTCACCGGACGGCGGCGCGCCTACGCGCGGGCCTGGTGCCTGGCGGGCATCGCGGGAACGGGCACCGGCATCCTCGTCCTGCTCACCTCGCCGGGCTCACGCAACCGCCGTGAGCGGTACGACGCCGAGGGCATGACCGTCATCGCGCCCGAGGTGCTCGGGGAGTCGCTGGGCGCCTTCCTGGAGATCCTGGGCACCCTGCTGACGACCTGGCAGTACCTGGGGGCCGTCGCCGTCGGGGCCCTGGCGGGCCTGCTGGTGCGCACCCCGCCCGGCAGCCGTCCCCTCCCGCGCCGTCACACGGCCCTGCTGGTGGGCTCCGGGGCGCTGGTCTTCCTGGTCGCGGGCTATCTGTGCACGGTCGCCGCCCACTCCGTCTTCGGCACCGGGATCGTGGTCGTCACCCGGGCCTGGAACGACTTCCTGCTGCTCTACGTCGTCCTGCTGGTCGCGGCCGGAGCGCTCCTCGGGAGGACCGCGGGACGGTACGGCCGCAGAGCGGTCCCGGCGGGCGCGCTCCGTCCGGCGGGCGGGGCCGGAGCGGCGGTGATCGCGGCGGCGGCGGTCTGGGTCACGGTCTGCGCGGCGCTCGCGCTCTCCCTCGCCCCCCTGGGCGACGCCATGCGGGTCAGGGCCGGCCAGTGGGACCGCCAGGACCGCTGGATGCGGGCGCAGGCGGCGTCGGGCGCCCGGGAGCTGCCCTACACCCCCACCTCGGTCGGCGGAATGGGGGAGCCCTTCGGCAAACACGGCTCCTGGCCCGCCGGTTGCGTCGCCGAGTACTACCGCGTCGACCGGGTCACCCACGCCACCCGCCTCCCCTGACCCGCGCGCGGGGGCGGGGACGGCCGGAGCCGGGACGTACCGCTGTCGCGGCGGACGTCCCGGCTCCGGTCAGGGTCGGGGCGGCCCCGGGAAGGCCGTCCGGGACAGCCCCGCACGGCCCCGGCCCGCCGCCCGGGGTCAGAGGGTCCGCTGCACCCGGTCGGCCACCAGCCGGACGAAGCGCGACGGGTCGCTCAGCTCCCCGCCCTCCGCCAGCAGCGCCATCTCGTAGAGCAGTTCGGCGTTCTCCCCGAGCGTGGTCTCCGCGGCGGCGGCAACCTCGGTACCGTCCGTCCCCCCGGCCCCGTCGGCGTGCGCCCGCCGCATCCCGCCCACCAGCGGATGGTCCGGGTTCAGCTCCAGAATCCGCTTGACCTCGGGCACCGGCTGCCCCATGGCGCGGTACATGTTCTGGAGCGCCGGGGTCACATCGCCCGCGTCCGAGACGACACAGGCGGGCGAGACGGTCAGCCGCGAGGACAGCCGCACCTCCTTGACCTGCTCACCGAGGTGCTGGGACATCCACTCCAGCAGCGCCGCGTACTCCTCCCGCTGCCGCTCCCGCTCCGCGCCGGACTCCTTCTTCTCGTCCTCGGTGCCGAGGTCGACATCGCCCTTGGCCACGGACCGGAGCTGCTTGCCCTGGAACTCGGGCACCGTGTCCACCCACACCTCGTCCACGGGGTCGGTCAGCAGCAGCACCTCGATCCCCTTGGCCCGGAACGCCTCCATGTGCGGCGAGTTCTCGACGGCCTGCCGGGACTCCCCGGTGAGGTAGTAGATGTGCTCCTGGCCGTCCTGCATCCGCTCCGCGTACTGCGCCAGCGTGGTCGGCTGCTCCGCGTCCCGCGTGGTGGCGAACGAGCAGATCCCGAGGATCGCGTCCCGGTTCTCGAAGTCGCTCAGCAGCCCCTCCTTGACGACCCGCCCGAACTCCGTCCAGAACGTGGCGTACCGCTCGGGCGCGCCGGTCATCATCTCCTTGACCGTCGACAGCACCTTCTTCGCCAGTCTGCGGTGCATGAGCTGGATCTGCCGGTCCTGCTGGAGGATCTCGCGCGAGACGTTCAGCGACAGGTCCTGCGCGTCCACGACACCCTTGACGAAGCGCAGATACGGCGGCATGAGCGCTTCGCAGTCGTCCATGATGAAGACGCGCTTCACATAGAGCTGGACACCGCGCTTGTAGCCCTGGAGGAAGAGGTCGCGGGGCGCCTGCGCGGGGATGAAGAGCAGCGCCTGGTACTCGAAGGTGCCCTCCGCCTGGAGCCGGATCGTCTCCAGCGGGTCGTTCCAGTCATGGCTGATGTGCTTGTACAGCTCGTGGTACTCGTCGTCGCCGACCTCGCTGCGCGGACGGGCCCACAGCGCCTTCATCGAGTTCAGCACCTCGGGCTCGGGGGCCGCCCCGGTGCCCTCCGCCGCCTCGGCGCCGTCCGTGCCGTCCGTGCTGTCGGTGCCGTCCGCGGCGCCCGCCTCGGGAATCATCCGGATGGGCCAGGTGATGAAGTCCGAGTAGCGCTTGACGATCTCCCTGATCTTCCACGGGGAGGTGTAGTCGTACAGCCGGTCCTCGGCGTCCTCCGGCTTGAGCCGGAGGGTGACGGCCGTGCCCTGCGGGGCGTCGTCGACGGTCTCGATCGTGTACGTGCCCTCACCGGTCGAGGACCAGCGGGTGCCGTGCTCCTCACCGGCGCGCCGGGTCACCAGGGTGACCTCGTCGGCCACCATGAAACTGGCGTAGAAACCGACGCCGAACTGGCCGATCAGCCCCTCGGCCGCCGTGCTGTCCTCGGCCTCCTTCAGCTCCCGCAGAAAGGCCGCCGTACCCGAGTTCGCGATCGTCCCGATGAGCCGCACCACCTCTTCGTGCGACATACCGATCCCGTTGTCCCGCACGGTGAGCGTACGGGCCTCCCGGTCGGGCTCGATCCCGATGTGCAGATCGGAGACGTCCGCGCCGGGCGCGTCGTCGCGGAGTGCGTCCAGCCGCAGCTTGTCGAGCGCGTCGGAGGCGTTGGAGACGAGTTCCCGCAGGAACACATCCTTGTTCGAGTAGATCGAGTGGATCATCAACTGGAGAAGCTGGCGCGCTTCCACCTGAAACTCGAACGTCTCAGTCGACATGGTCCCTGGTTCCTTCTCAGATCACCGGAGTGCGGATGCTGACCTGGGCACTGTAGATCAGAGGATTGCCATCCAAAATCCCGTCCCGGATCTTTCCGGTGGCGTCCGGCGGCTTCCGCGCGGTGACCCGGCGTCATTCCGCCGGTACGGAGAGCGGGTGCCGGAAGACGCCGAGCGGGTCCCAGCGGGCCTTCACCCGGCGCAGCCGGGGCGCGTTCACCCCGTGGTAGAGCGTCTGCCAGTCGACACCTGAGGTGTTCAGGGAGAGGTCCGCGAGATCGGTGTCGGGGTAGTTGACGAAGGCCCCGTCGCTGTTGCCGCCGGGTGCCGGGACCCCGCCGGTGTCCGCGTACACGTCCCGGTAGAACGCCCGTATCCAGTCGAGGTGGGCGGCGTCCTGAGCCGGGGTGTGCCATCCGGCCAGATAGACCAGTTTGAGTACCGAGTCCCGCTGGGCGCTCGCGGTCGCGTCCGGGGCGACGGCGTTGACCTGCCCGCCGTAGGTGTTGAGGGTGAGGCTGCCGTAGGCGTCCGTGTCCGTGCGGGTGAGATGGTGGTGGACGGCGGCGAGCTGACGGCCGGTGAACCGGCTCCGCAGATAGCCGGACTTGACCTTCAGCCGCCAGTCGCCCACCGCGTTCTCGCCCGAGCCCCGCAGGGTCGCCGTCAGCCACGGCAGCCGCCGGGAGGTGACCGACGCGGGGCGGGCCGTCCCCTCGGCGAGCGCGTCCAGATGCTCCCGCAGCACCCGCTCGGCCTCCGGGCCGTCCGCCGTGACCTGCCCGAAGAGGAACGGACCGCCCCCGCCGGTGGTCCGGTTGAGCGAGAACTCCGCGTAGAGCGCGGCGGCGGGCGACCCGGGGGCGCTGTTGCGCTCCGCCCACCGGCCGTGGTTGTCGGCCAGCCGGACGAAGGCGTCCCGGTCCAGCTCCCGAGGGTCCCACTCGGCGCGGAAGGTCAGCACGGTCGCCGGAGGGACCGGCAGCAGCCGCTCCGGCGGGGTGGCGCGGGAGGTCCCCGGCGAGCGGAACCAGTACCGGGTAGCCACCCCGAAGGTGCCGCCACCGCCGCCGGTGTGCGCCCACCACAGCTCCCGGCGGGGGTCGCCCGGCTCCCGGGTCGCGAGCACGCTCCGCGCCCGGCCCGCGCGGTCCACCACCACGGTCTCCACCGCGTACAGATGGTCCGACACCAGCCCGTACAGCCGGCACAGGGGGCCGTAGCCGCCGCCGGAGACATGGCCGCCGATGCCCACGTCCGGGCAGTAGCCGCCGGGAACCGTCACCCCCCAGCCGAGGTGGAGCAGCCGGTAGACCTCCTCCAGGGTGGCCCCGGGCTCCACCGCGAAGGCGTGGAGCGCCGGGTCGTACCCCACCGCCCGCATCCGGGACATGTCGATGAGCGTCCGCACCCGCGGATGGTCCACGAAGTCCTCGAAGCAGTGGCCGCCGCTGCGGACGGCGATCCTCCGCCCCCGGCGGACGGCCTCCTGGACACAGCGCACCACCTGTGCCGTGGACTCCACCGGCCGGACCTCGTCGGGGGTGCCCCGGAAGCGGTTCGCGCCCCGGCTCACCAGATGGCCGTAGCGCGGGTCGTCCGGCAGCACCCGGGGCGCCTCGGGCGCCGGGCCCCCGGTCCCGGCCGGGTCCGCCGCCCGTGCCGCGCCCGGCGGCAGGACCAGCCCCGCCCCCGCGAACGCCGCCGCCCCCAGCACCCGCCGTCTGCCGCGCTCCCCGCCCATGTCCCGTTCCCTCCGCCGCTGGTGGTAGAAGGGGGACAGTACGAAGCGCGGCGCGCGGAGGGAAGACCGCAGGGGGACGCGGCACCGGCGGGGCAGGACCGGGCGGCGGACCGGGGCACCCGGTCAGCGCGACGGCAGCGGCGCGAACGGGTTGGGGGCCAGCCCCGTCCAGGTGTGCAGCACCACGCGGCCGGTCTGCCGGACGATCCCGCCCGACTCCACCCGGCCCGCCTCGGCGAGATAGAAACGCCCGTCGTCCAGCGCGATCAGACCGTACTGACCGGCCGACTCGAAGCCGTACACCCCCGACGGCACGTGGTGCAGCCCCTGCGGAAGCAGGGTGAGCAGCTTCCCGTACTCGGGCTTCGCCTGTCCGCGCACCTGGCCCCAGTACGGGCGCTCGGAGCCGTCCACGACGAACAGCGAGTAGTTCGGGAAGGTCTTCTTCTTCCCCTTGTAGACGGCCATCAGCCAGTCGCCGCTCTCGTCGTCGTACTCCAGGTTCTGCACCCCGTAGGTGGTGTTCCCGGTGTACACGAAGAACTTGCCGTCGGGCACCGACGGGCCGCTGGTGTGCGGGTCGGCCTCGGTGAGCGGACGCTCGTACTTGCGCCAGCGCCGCACGTCGTACTGGAGCAGCACCTGATGGTCGTTGTCGGCCCGGGTGGTGTTCGAGTACACCCCGTACGCGACGGTCAGCCGCTCCCGGCCCGGACGGCCGAAGGCGGGACCGAAGGCGATACCGTCGATGCCGCTGCACCCGTAGCGGTGGTCGGGGGTGTTCCCCGTGTTGCCGTCGAAGACGCCGTCCCCGTTCATGTCGGCGGTGTAGTCCTCGACGACCTCCTTGAGATGGACCGTGGAGACCACACCGGTGGTCTCGGCGTCCATGTTCATCCGGGTGATGCGGTCCGCGTCGAAGATCGCGACATAGAACGCCTGCGCCGCCTTGTACTCCAGCGAGGCGTAGACCCGGCCGTCGGATCTGTTGAAGTCCATGTCGCCGAGGTGGCCGGTGAAGCCGGTGACGGAGCCGACGGGGGTGCCGCGCAGATCGGTCTTCACCAGCAGATTGGTGAACGAGAAGTACATGAACCCCTTGCGGAGGTCGAGGGCCGTGCCCTGGAGATGGCCGGATTCCCATGCCCCGCCGTCTATGGCCGGGGGAGCGGTGGGCCGGTGCTTGCCCTGTACCGCCGCACCGCCCGTCGGCTGGGGCGCGCGTTCCGGAGCGCGTTCCGGGGCGGCGGCTCGGGCGCCCTGCGCCCCGGCCAGTACCGCCGCCGTGGCGACGAGCGAGGTCAACAGGGCTGTGACGTTCCTTCGCATGGGCTCCTCCGCCGTCCTGTTCCTGGGTTTGAGGCATCCGGCCCGCCCCGCCGGAGATGTCCGGGCCTGAGAGTGATGCCCGGCGTGAGTGCACGGGAGACCAGCGGAATGTGAACGTGGCGCGTCTCGTGCGTGTGCGAACGGAAAGTACCCAGTGGAGAAAGAGGGAGGAGCCCGGCGGCGGGACGCCCCCCGAAGGGGGCCGCGCTTTAGGCGGTGTGGCCGACCACCGTGTCCGCGAGTCGGCTGAGCCGCTTCACGGTGCGTTCGTCGGTGGCGCCGGGGGCCGGGTCCATCCGCCGGTCGCGGTCGTAGTAGGCGCCGTTGACGATCTCGACCGCCGGGTCGCACAGCCGTACGACATGCCGGGCGCCCTCCGCCGCGGTGGCGCCCCGGTGGGCGTAGAGCGGCAGCAGCCCGGTCGCGCAGATCCCCGGGTGCACCGAGACCGCCGTGACCCGGGGGTCGGCGGCGAAGATCGTCAGCGCGAGCTGGGACTGGGCGTACGCCGCCAGCCGGGAGTAGCGGCGGGCCCGCTGCGGGTCGCTCCACTGGATGGAGCCGGTGCGGTGCAGCGAGGACGACACATGCACCACCCGGCCGCCCGGGTCGGAGGTCAGCGCCTGTTCGAGGAGGCAGGTGAGGAGATAGTGCGCCAGAAAGTTGACCTGGAAGGTCAGTTCATTGCCGTCGCCGGTGACCGTGTGGCGCTCGGGCGCGGCGACGGCGGCGTTGTTGACGAGCACATCGAGACGGGGGTGGCTCGCGGTCACGGCGCGCGCCATCTCGGCGACCTCGTCGAGACGGGTGAAGTCGGCGTGGAAGACCCGCAGCCGGTTCTCGGGCACCCCGGCAGTGGCGATCAGCCGGTCGGCCGCCGCCCGCGCCTCCTCGGCGGTGCGCCCGTGCAGCAGCACGGTGGAGCCGCCCTCGGCGAGCAGTCGCGCGGTCTCGTGACCGATACCGGAGGTGGCTCCGGTGACCAGCACGGTACGGGAACGCGCGGCGGCGGGGCCCGCGGTGGGGCCCACGGCGGAGTCTGCGGCGGAAAGGGGCGATACGGGCATCGGGGTTCCAAGGTGTCGGCCCGTGCGGACGTCGCACGGGTGAGGGGGAGAGGGTGTCGCGGTGGGCGACGGGAACGGAGCGGGGCGCCGGACCGGCGAGCGGTCACGGCGCCCCTGGGGCTGCGGACGCTCGTCAGCGTCCGGCAGCGGGCTCCGGGAGGCAGCGGGGCACACGAACGGGCGACGCCTGATGAGGCGGCCGGTCGAGAAGGAGCCACGCGCTGTTCACATCACCATCCGACCCCGTCCGGCACGCCCGCGCCAGCGTCGCCGCGCTTCCCTGATGCCGCCCTGACGCGGCCCTGGCGCTGCCTTGACGCGCCGTCGCCCGCGCCTGCGGGGTGCGGCTCCTGCGGTCCCCTGCGGTCTCCTGCGGGCTACGGGCCCGGTGATCCCCGCGGCCCCGGTGGCCCCGGGCCGTGTCGTCACCGTCCTGTCCGCGTTCGCGATGTCGTTCCCTTGTGTCTGGCGCCACCGGTGGTACCCCCGGCGCGGTGCGGGCGGTACCCGCAACGGGAACTCTCTCCTCCGCTGTGCGTCCGTGCGTACCCCGCGCCGCGACACCGGGGCTCCCGGGCGGATGGGGCCGGGCGGTGGGTCCGCAGTCGTCGGGTGACCTGGTGGTGCCAGGGGGAGGGTGTCCGTCGGGTCAGCCGTCCATGTGGGTGGCCGGTGCGGGGGGCGTGGCTCTGTACTGCGGGTCGTGAGGCCGGGGCCGGGGGTGCGGTGCTCCGCGGCCGTCCCGGGCGGACGGGGTCGGCCGGTGGGTCCGGTGGGTGCGGTGGGCTCAGCACCGGCCGGGGGTGCGCGGTCGTCGGGTGACCCGGTGGTGCCAGGGGGAGGGTGTCCGTCGGGTCACCCGTCCATGCGGGTGGCCGGTGCGGGGGGCGTGGCTCTGTACTGCGGGTCGTGAGGCCGGGGCCGGGGGTACGGCGCTCCCCGGCCGTCCCGGGCGGACGGGGTCGGCCGGTGGGTGCGGTGGGCTCAGTACCGGTCGGGGGTGCGCGGTCGTCGGGTGACCTGGTGGTGCCGGGGGAGGGTGTCCGTCGGGTCAGCCGTCCGGGCGGGTGGCCGGTGCGGGGGATGTCGCTCTGCACGTGGGTCGTGGGGCCGGGGTTTCGGGTGGGTGGTGTTCTCCGGCCGTCCCCGGTGGACGCGGCCGGGCCGGTGGGCTCAGTACCGGTCGGGGGTCCGCAGTCGCCGGGTGACCTGGCCGACGGTGGTGTGGCGGTCCCAGGGGACGATGTCCATCAGCTCAGCCGCCCACGCGGGCAGCCGGTGCGGCGGACAGGGCACGAAGGCCGTCACCCGGCACCCCGCGCGCCCCAGCCGCCGGGTCAGCTCCGCCCACTCCTCCCGCCCGCTCCGGCGCGGATGCGCCACCGGGCCGCCGGTCCCCAGATCGCTCAGGACCAGCACCCGCGTGCCCCGCGTCGGCGGGGTGTACGGCCCCCAGGACCAGCGGCCCTCCTCGCCCACCCCCCGCAGCGGCGAGTCCTCGAAGTACCGCGCCCGGGTGTGCTCCCGGCCCACGACGGCCCGGATCTGCGCCACCAGCTCCCCCTGGTCCCGGGCGAAGGGCTCCATGCCCACCCCCAGGTCCACCAGGATCTGCGCCCCGAACCGGAGCGTGGCCACGGGCCGCAGCGGAAGCCGGGCCAGGGCGTGCCCCCGGGCCAGCCGCCGCACGATCCGGGGGATGTCCGGCTCGCCGTCGTCCACCACCCGGGCCACCGCCGTCTGCACCATCGCCGCCGACGACCGGCGGGCCAGCAGCGGCTCGTACGGCGGCGGGGTGCCCCGGCGCACCGGCCCCGCGACGGGCAGCGCCGCCGCCCGCCACTCCCGTACGGGCAACGGCTCCACGGCCACGGGCGTCAGCAGCCGCGCCGCCGCCACCGGGGCGGCCGGGCCCGCGGCACCGGCCGCGCCGGGCCCCCCGGCGGCGTCCGCCGCCGGATCGGCCGGGGCGGGGGCGGCCGGTGCCTCCCGCACCGCCACCGTCTCCTCCTCGCGCGCAGGTGACAGGCCCGCCGGGGCGGCGTCCGGCCCCGGTTCCCGGGAGGCCCCGCCGCCCCGGGGGGCGAAACCGAGCAGCGCGGCGATCGTCCGCCGCCGCTCCCGGTCGCCGGGAGCGGCGAGCGCGAGGGCCGTCGCCAGATCCCCGAGCCAGATGTCGCCGGCCATCCGTCAGCCCCCCGGCTGCTGCGGCTTGAGCAGCGTCAGACTCTTCAGCAGCGGCCAGC
The DNA here is from genome assembly GCF_005519465.1 of Streptomyces clavuligerus. Lineage (NCBI taxonomy): Bacteria > Bacillati > Actinomycetota > Actinomycetes > Kitasatosporales > Streptomycetaceae > Streptomyces > Streptomyces clavuligerus. Next base: position 6,278,359 of record NZ_CP027858.1, read on the forward strand.
GGCCGTCCGCGACGTCGATCCCCAGCGAGCGGCAGGCCCGCAGGGCGTCCAGGAACTCGGCGGTGCTCGGCGGCCGGATGGCCTGCGCCCGCGCCTCCTCGCGCGCCCGTTCGATCTCGGCGGCCAGCTCCCGCGCCAGCTCCTCGTCGGCGGCGGAGAACTCCCCGTAGTCGCTGCGGAAGTGCGCCTCCGCGATCTCCACCAGCCGTCCGGCGTCCGGCTCCGGCAGCGACGCGATCACACAGCGGCGCAGGAACGCCTGCGGCAGCTCCCGCTCCTCGTTGGTGGTGATGATCACCAGATGCCGCAGCGGCTCCGCGTCCCCCGCGGTCTCCTGCTTGCGGACGGTCTCCCCGGTCTCGGCGACCGTGAACCGGTGCGAGCCCAGCGGGACCAGCAGGCTGTTGGGCAGATCGGGGTCGGCCTTGTCGATCTCGTCCACGAGGACCACCGAGTGCGGACCGGTCCGCTCCGCGTTGATCTCCGCCCAGGCGTCGGGGCGCTCCGGGCGCCCCCCGCCGCCGCCGCGCGCGGACCGGGGGTCGAAGGCCCACCAGAGCGGCCCCGGGGTGACATAGCGCTGATCGTCCAGTTCGGTGCCCGCCGCCCGGACCTGGGCGTCGCTCAACCTGCGGACGTGGTCGTACGTCCACAGCAGATCGTCCGCCTGGGAACGGGAGGTGACCACGTGTTCGTAGTAGCGCCAGCCCCGCTCGCGGGCCACATAGGCGGCCAGCGAGGACTTCCCCGAGCCGGGTTCGCCGCGCAGCAGCAGCGGACGGCCGGTCGCCAGGGCCACCTCGACGGCCAGCGCCACATCGGGCGGCATGATGTAGACCTGCCCGTCCCGGGAGTCGGGGGAGTGGAGCGGCCCCGGCAACCCCCCGTCCGTGCCGGTGCCGGTAGGGGTGCCGGTGTGCCGGTCCGGGTCCCGGGGCCCGCCCGGTTCCGGGGACCGGTCGACGGCGGCCGGTGCGTCCATTCGGTTTACCTCCATGAGCCGTTCAGCCGCCTGGGCAGTTCGCGCAGGTCCTCGGCGAGTTGGTAGCCGAGGATCTCTTCGTCCTCGGTGAGCTGGGGCGCCACCATGACCAGGTCGTCCAGCCGCCAGTCGCGCAGCGTACGGTCGTCCGGCACCGTCCCGCCCGTGAGCAGGATGAGCACCAGCCAGGGGAAGCGGCGGCGGACCTCTCCCACGGCCTCGGCCACCACGGCGGGCCGGAGCGCCGAGACGTCGACGCTCAGACAGTGCAGGACGTTCTCCCGGGGCCGGAACCGTTCGGGCGGCACCCCCGGAGGGTAGTGGAGCAGCGCGCGGACGGCGTCGACGCACTCCTCGACCAGCTCCCCGGCCGCGTCCTCGCCGAGCGGGAGCCCCCCGGCGGCGGCGAGGTGGTACCGGTCCAGTTGCAGACACATCGCCCGGTCCACATAGTGACCCGCCGTGCTGTGCTGACGGGCGTTGAGGACGACCGCCCGGCTCCGCCCGCAGCCGGGCGGCGGGAGTATGTGCCGCGCGGACTCCCCGTTCACCCAGACGGGCAGCAACTGCGCGACCAGCCGGTGGAGCTGATCACTGCTGAGGTACGGGGCCAGCTCCATCAGCGCGCTCTTCAGCGCCGCGCCCTCCACCGTCCCCAGCAGCCGGTGGGCGAGGAGCAGGCAGGCCCCGGAGTCCGCGCGGACATCGGCCAGCTCCGCCTCCTCGATGCCGAGGGAACGGGCCACCGCCAGCAGCGGACGGTCGTTCCCCGTCTGCCGGAGCTGCTCCGCCAGCCGGGCGACCCAGACGCGCATGGGGTCGCCGTCGGCGGCCGGTCCCGGCTGCTCGGGGAAGCGCCCGAGCACGGACGCGGCCAGCCGCTCCGCGTACCCCCGCCGGGCGGCGCCTTCCCCGCCCTCCCCGCCGTTCTCCTCCCAGGGTTCCCGCGCGAACTCCACCGGCAGGACGTCCGAGAACCCGGCGTCCTTGAGCCGCCCCGAGGACATCTTCCCGACCAGTACGGGGATCACCCGGAAGCGCGGGTTGAGGGCCCGCCGCCACAACAGGATGTTGACCTCGCGCCGGACCCAGAAGGATTCCAGGGCCGCCTCGTTGAAGAGGACGACCGCCGCGTCGCACTCCGCGAGCCACTGGTAGAGCGTCGCGCACCAGTCGACCCCCGGGCGGAGCGCCTCCATGTCCACCCGTACCTCGAAGTTCTTCGAGGTGAGGCCGGAGGCGACCCGCTGGAGCACCTCCAGGGTGAGCGGGTCCCGTTTCGCGCTGTGACTGATGAATACCTGGGTCACCGCGCCGCCCGGCCCCCACCGCGCCGGGCCTCCGGCGCGGGCGCCGCCGGCGGACGGGGGACGGGCCGTCGCCCGGGACCGGGTGGCGTGGTGCCGGTGTGCCGACCGTATCGGTGCTTCCCCCCGTACGTGTCCACACCGCGATTCTGGCGGACGCGCGCGGGGTTCGGCAGAGTTTCCGGGAGTTCGGCCCCTACCATTGAGCTGTCGGGGCGGCCGGAACGCACGAACGAGCAGGGAAGCAGGGGGAGATGGAGCCCGCGTGGACCACGGTGGGGCTGCCGTCACCGGCGGTCGGGCCGCTGGTGGCACGGCTCTTCCTGCCCGCGGCCCCGGAGCCGGACGGCCCCGAGCCGCTGGAACGCGTTCTCGCCTTCGCCGAGGGCGGGCGCCCGATCGGCCGGGGCGCGGCGCACGCCCTGATCTCGGAGCTGTTCCGGCACTCCTCGCACGGACGCGGCAGACGGTTCACGGCGGAGGAGCGCCAGACCATCGCGGACGCGCTCGACCAGTCGGTACGGGCGCTGCGGACGCTGGGGCTGAGCGATCTCCAGGTGGTGCGGGAGGGGCACCAGTCCCTGATGGGGCGGCTGAGCCGTACCGGCGGGGCCGGGCGGGCCGCGCTCTCGGCCAAGGGCATGCGGGTCTGGGAAGCGCTCCTGACGGCGGTCTGCGTCCATGTCGTGGACCGGCTCGCCCGGCGGTCGCCCCTGGTGGCGCGCGAGGCACGGCGGCAGGCGCGCGCCCACGCCGAGCTGATCGGACGCTCCGACGAACGGCTCCTCGCCGAGAGTGTCCGACTGGCCGACGCCGACCAGGAGTTCGAGCTGGGCCACCTCGGTGCGCTGGGCGAGCGGTACCGGACCGTCTCCGTCCTCGGCCTGGCGGACGTCTCCCCGGGCGCGGCGACCCGATGGCTGGAACACGTCCATGTCCCGCTGGCCGCCGTGACCGGCGACGGAGGGCCGCCCCGGCCCGCGCACCGGCTGCCGGAGCGGCATCCGCGGCTGCTGCTGCGGGGCGGACCCGGCGCGGGGAAGACGGTGCTGGCCCACTGGCTCGCGGCCCGTGCGGCGGCCGACCGGGACACCGGCCGGATTCCGTTCCTCGTCCCGCTGCGGCTGCTCGGCGCGCAGGAGGCGATGCCGGAGACCGTCGAGGAGTTCCTCGCCACCGCCCCCGGCCTGCCGCTGGAGCGGCTGCACGACGGATGGATCGACCGGGTGCTCGCCGAGGGGCGGGGCCTGGTCGTCGTCGACGGGCTCGACGAGGTCCACACCGCCGTCCGCGCCGCCGTCGGGCGGCGCCTCGCCGAACTCCTCGCCGTCTACCCCGGCACCCGCTGCGTGGTCCTGACCCGGCCCCGCGCGGTACGCGACGGCTGGCTCGCCCGCCACGGCTTCACCGAGGCGACCCTGCTCCCGCTCACCCCCGACGGGGTGAGCGAACTCGTCCGGCGCTGGTGCGCCGACGACAGGGGCGACGGCGGCGGAGCCCGGGAGGACGGCGGCGGGTCCGGGACGGGTGCCGACAGCGGTGCCGGGCCCGGCGCCGCGCTGAACGGACTCCTCCGCTCCCGGCCCGGTCTCGCCGACGCGGCGACCAACCCCCTGATCTGCGCCGCGCTCTGCGCCCTGACGGCCGAACACGGCCTCCTCACCGAACACGACTGCCTCAGCGGTGTCCTGCCCATGCTCTTCGGCGGCCGGGACGGACGCCGCGGGGTGCGGCCCCCCGGCGGCGCGCCCCCCGGCCGGGACCTCTGCTACGAGGCGGCCCAGAGCGTCGCCCGCGCGACCGTCCTCGAAGGCAGCCCGGAACTCCCCACCCGTACCGTGCTGCGGCTCTTCACGGAGCACGACGAGCACGGCGCACCGGGCGGGCAGGACCCGCCGCACGGGCGGGAGCCGTTCGGGGACCCCCGGCGGCTGCTCGCCCATCTGGTCGACCGCACGGGCGTCCTGAGCACCGGCCCCGCGGACACGGTCGCCTTCACCCACCCCGTCTTCCGGGACTTCCTCCTCGCCCGGCGGATCGCGCGCTGGAACGACCGGGAACTCCTGGTGCGGCAGGTCGGCTCGGCCGACCTCTACCCGGTGGTCAGCCTGCTGACCGAGGGGCAGGAGAACGGGGACATCAGCTTTCTGATCGACGGGCCGGGGCACGACCGGCCGCCCCTCCCGGCCGGGGAGCCGACGGAGGGGACCGCCGGCGAACCGCGGTCCGCCCCCGCCCCGGCGGCGTCCCGCGCGGAGCCGGACACCCCGCCCACCGTTGCCCGGCCACCGGCGGCACCTCCCCCGCCCGCGCGGGCGCCCGTCCGCCCGTCCGGACCCACCCGGGGAGCCCATGAGCTGGCCATGGCCCTCAGCGTGGCCACCCGTGTCGAACCCGAGCTGATCCGCGCCGTCCGCGTCCGCCTCTTCCCCTGGCTGGACGTGGGCGACGAGTCCGACCTCTGGTTCGGCCCCTGGACCGCGACCCGGACCCGGGCCGCCATCGCGCTCCGCCCCGACCTGCTGCCCGCCCTCCGCGCGGAACTGGCCGACCGGCTCCACCGGAGCCCCCCGGACGACCCGCTGCGCTCGCTGGGCGCGCTCGTCGCCGAGGTGCACAGCGCGCTCCCGCCCGCGCTGCGGCTGGAGGAGCGGGTCACCTGGATCGACGTCTCGGTCCGCTCCGGGCGTCAGAAGACCCTGGAGAGGGCCCTGGAGCCCGCCCTCCGCGCCCTCCTCACCGAGGGCCGCGACGGCCTCGCCGACTGGCTCGCCGGAGCCTGGCCCCGGCTGCCCGAAGCCGTCAGGAGCACCGTGACGGCCTGGCAGCTCGCCAATCTCGCCGCCCACCGGGCACCCGACCACGGCCCCCCCGTACCCGAGCCGCCCGGCGGGCTGACCCCCGGCCATGTCGCCGTCCTCGCCGAGGCCGTCCCGCACGTCGCCCTGCCGGTCAGCCTGAGCGGTCCCCGGCTGCGGCTGGGAGCCCCGGCGGCCACGGGCGGCGCCGCGATCCTCGTCCCGGACACCGACCCCCGGGTGATCGAGATCCTGTCCCCCGGCGGCGGCCCCGCGCGGACCGTCCTGGTGGAGCGTGACGGGGAACACACCGTCGAGATCGGTACCGGCCCCGGCCCGGTGCGCCTGCGGACGCCGACGGGCGCGGTGTACGAGCTGGTGCCCGAACGGGCGCCGACCCGCCCCGCCCCGCTCCCGGAGCGGGGGACCGTCGCGGAACTGCTCGTCCTGCTGGACCCGGGCACACAGCCCGGGGTGCCCCGCCGGGCGGTGGAGGAACTGCGGGCCCTGCTGGAACTGCTCGGCGACGCCGGGCTGCCGGAGGTGCAGGTGCTGCGGCAGTTCCGGCTCCCGGACACCGGCACCCGGGTGGACGCGGTCATCGCGGGGATGCGCCCCGGCGGGCGCGAGCCCTCGTACGCGGTGGTGGAACTGAGGCGATGGCGCCACGGGGAGGTCGACCGGCGGATGGAGCGGGACGCCACCGCCCGGGTGCGCCGCTCCGTCGACCACCTCACCCGGCGGCTCGCCCTGCTGCGCGACAGCCCCGAGCTGATCGACGGATTCGTCCACTGGTACCGCACCGACCCTGCCGAGCGCGCCGCGACCGGGTCCGGCAGGCTCTTCCCCGACGTCAGCCGGGACCGGGCGCTGGAACTCCTGCGGGAGCGCTTCGCCCCGCTCCCCGGCGCACCGGCGGTCGACGCCCTGCTGGACAGCGACACGGTCCCCGAGGACCCGGCGCAGTTCGTGCTCCGGCCGGACCAGGAGGAGGGGTACGGGGCGGTCCTGCGGCGGGTGGAGCGGGCCCGGGAGGCGCACCCCCAGGAGGTGATCATCGTGACCGGGGGGCCGGGCAGCGGCAGGAGCGCCGTCGGACTCGCCCTCCTGCGGGAGCTGCGCCGCAGGAGCGAGGAGGTGTACTACACCAACGGCTCGCCCGCGCTGGAGCATCTGCTCTCCTCGGTGGGACTCCTCGACGGGGTGCGCAAACACCCCGCCGAGCGCGCGGGCTTCGGAGGCGAAGCCGACGGCACGGGCTTCCTGCTGTACGACGAGGCCCAGTGTCTGCGGGGGCCGTTCGCGCCCCGGCCCGTCAGCCGCTTCGACCAGCGGCTGCGCCGGGGCCAGGTCGACCGGATGATCAGGGCCGCCCGGGTGCCGGTCTTCCTGCTGGACGAGGAGGACACGGGCCATCCCGGCGAGGTCGGCTCCTTCGTCTCGATCGCCTCCGCCGCCACCGACCAGGGCCGCACCGTCCGCGAGATCGATCTCGACGCCTTCGGCGCGGGCGCCGGGTGGGGCCATGCGCAGTGGGTGTCCCGGCTGCTCGGGCTGCGCGCGGAGCCGGTCGGCCGGTACCCGAGCGACAGCACCCCCGCGCTGCTGCTGGCGGAGAGTCCGCGCCGGCTGGAGGAGGCGGTGCGGGCCCGGACCGCCGAGGGAGGCACCGCGCGGCTCACGGCGGGTTCGGCCTGGCCCTGGTACGCGCCGGAGTCCGAGGTCCGGATCGGCGACTGGGCGCGCCCCTGGGGGCACCGGCTGATCGACTCCGACCCCTCGGCCGCGCACCCGCTCGAACGGGTCGAACGGGTCCAGGACGTGCGCGGCTGCGCGTTCGACTGGTGCGGTGTGCTCATGGGACCCGATCTGGTATGGCGGGAGGGGCGGTGGGTCACCGACCTCGACGCCTCCCACGACCCCCGGATGCGCTCCCTGCCGCCCGAGGAGGCCGCCCGCTGTGTCGTCCGCCTCTACCGCACCCTCCTCACCCGTGGTCTGCACGGCACCGTGCTCCACTCCACCGACGAGGAGACCCGGGCCCGCCTGGCGGAGCTGATCCCCCGGGTCTGAGCCGCCCCGTTCAGCAGATGCGCGGCAGTTGCTCCCCGATCGGCAGGTCCACCACCCGGGTCCCCCCGAACGCGGTCCGCGCCACCACCATCCCCGGATGGTCCGCGACGCACTCGCCGATGACCGCCGCCGCCGCGCCCAGCGGATGCGCGCGCATCGCGGCGAGGACCGCGTCGGTGTGCTCGCGGGGGACGAACGCAACGAGTTTGCCCTCGTTGGCGACGTAGAAGGGGTCGAGGCCGAGCACCGCGCAGGCGTTGGCGACGGGGGGCGGGACCGGGACGGCGGACTCCTGGAGGGTGACGCCGACGCCCGCCGCCGAGGCGATCTCGTGGAGGGACGCGGCGAGGCCGCCCCGGGTGGGGTCGCGCAGGACATGGAGGTCGGGGGTGACGGCCAGCATCGCGTCCACCAGCGTGCCGAGCGCGGCGCAGTCGCTCTCGATCTCGACGCCGAACTCCAGCCCCTCCCGCACACTCATGATCGCCACCCCGTGCAGCCCGATCTCCCCGCTGACGAGCACCGTGTCGCCGGGCCTGGCACGCTGCGGCCGGATGTCGACGCCGGGCGGGATCAGTCCGATCCCGGCGGTGTTGAGGTAGACGCCGTCGCCGTGGCCCGCCTCCACCACCTTGGTGTCGCCGGTCACCACCTGGACGCCCGCCCGGCGGGCCGCCGTGCCCATGGCCTCGGCGACCCGGGCGACGAGGGCGGTCTCCACGCCCTCCTCCAGGATCGCGGCACAGGACAGCCACGCGGCCCGCGCCCCGCTCATCGCCAGATCGTTGACGGTGCCGTTGACGGCCAGGTCGCCGATGCTGCCGCCGGGGAAGAAGAGGGGCCGGACCACGAACGAGTCCGTGGAGAAGGCGATCCTGGCCCCGCCGGGGTCGAGCACCGCCGAGTCGCCGAGGGCGGCGAGGACGGGCCCGTCGCCGAAGGCGGGCAGGAAGACGTTCTCGACGAGTTCGGCGGAGAGCGCCCCGCCGCCGCCGTGGCCCATCACCACCCGGGGGTGGTCCCGCAGCGGCAGCGGACACGTCCAGCCGCTCGGGTCCACCGGGCCTGCCTGGGGGAGGACGGTGTCAGCCAACGGGGTTCGCCTCCACAGGAGTCGGGACGGCGGACGACGGCACGGCGGAGGGTACGGGTGCCGGCGCGGGCGCACCGGGCGCGGGGGCACCCAGCCGCCGGTAGAGGTAGTACGCGGCGCACGCCCCCTCGCTGGAGACCATGGTGGCCCCGAGCGGCGTCCGGGGGGTGCACACGGTGCCGAACGCGCCGCACTCGTTCGGCTTCAGCAGCCCCTGAAGCACTTCGCCGCTGCGGCACTCGGCGGGTTCCCGGGTGTCGATCCCCGTGACGTCGAAACGGTGCTCCGCGTCCTGGTCGCGGTAGCGGGGCGAGAGCCGCCAGCCGCTGCGCGGGATCACTCCGATGCCGCGCCAGGCGCGGTCGGTGACCTCGAAGACGTCCTCCAGCATCGCGCGGGCCGCCGGGTTCCCCCCGGGCGGCACGGCGCGCGGATAGGCGTTGTCCACGGTGTGCTCGCCCCGTTCGAGCTGCCGCACCGTGCGGCGGACGCCCTCCAGGATGTCCAGGGGCTCGAAGCCGGTGACCACGATCGGCACCCTATGTTTCTCGGCCAGTTCCGGGTACTCCCCGGTGCCCATCACACTGCACACATGCCCGGCGGCGAGGAAGCCCTGCACCCGGCAGTCCGGGGACGTCATGATCGCCTCGATGGCGGGAGGCACCCGGACGTGCGAGATCAGCGTGCTGAAGTTGCGGACGCCCTGACGGCGGGCCTGATGCACGGCCATCGCGTTGGGCGGGGCGGTGGTCTCGAAACCGATGCCGAAGAACACCACCTCGCGGTCCGGGTGGTCACGGGCGATCCGCAGCGCGTCCAGCGGCGAGTACACCACCCGGACGTCCCCGCCCTCGCCGCGCACCCGGAACAGATCGCGGTCGGTGCCGGGCACCCGGAGCATGTCCCCGAAGGAACAGAAGATCACTCCGGGCCGGGAGGCGATCGCCAGCGCCTTGTCGATCACTTCGAGCGGGGTGACGCACACCGGGCACCCCGGGCCGTGGATCAGCTCCACGCCCTCCGGCAGCAGTTGGTCGATGCCATGGCGGATGATGGTGTGGGTTTGCCCGCCGCACACCTCCATCAGCGCCCAGGGGCGGGTGACCGCGGCCCTGATGTCCTCCACCAGGCCCCGGGCCAGTTCCGGGTCCTGGAACTCCGTCACATATCTCACCGCGCCGCCTCCCGGTCCTGTTCCTGCTCCCGCGCGCGCTCAGGGGACTCGCCGGGGGGCGCCGCCGCCTCCCAGGGGTCGCCGAACTCCTCCTGGAGAAGCCCCAGTTCGGCGAAGAGCTCCAGCGTCCGCAGGGCGGACTCCTCGTCGAGGCGCTGGAGGGCGAAGCCGACGTGGACGATGGCGTACTCGCCCACCGCCAGATCGGGCAGATACTCCAGGCACACGTCCTTGACCACGCCGCCGAAGTCCACGACGGCCATCCGGGTGCCGTCCCGTTCCTCGATCTCCATCACTCTGCCGGGCACCGCCAGGCACATGGGTCCGCCTCCTCTCCCGTCGTGGCCCGTGCGGCCACCATGAGCTGGCCGAGGGCCAGCCCTCCGTCGTTGGGCGGCACCCGCCGGTGCCGCAGTACGGTGAAGCCGTCCGCCGCGAGCGCCCGCGTGCAGGACGACAGCAGCAGCGCGTTGCCGAAGACGCCGCCGGTCAGCGCCACCGTGTCCAGGCCGTGCCGGTCCCGGGCGAGTCCGCACAGCCGCCGCACCGCGTCGGTGACCCCGGCGTGGAAACGGGCCGCCACCAGCCCGGCGGGCGCGCCGGAGCGCAGGTCGTCGACCACGGCCGCGAGGACGGGGGCGGGCGTGGCGGTCCAGCGGCCGTCGTCCCGCTCCGTCAGCGCGAAGCGACAGCCGGGGCCGTGACCGGAGTCCGGGCCGGAGCCGGAGCCTGGGGCCGGGGGGTCGGGCGGACCGTACGCGTACGCCGCCGCCTCCAGTTCGATCGCCGCCTGGGCCTCGTACCCGGCCCGGTGGCAGACCCCGGCCAGCGAGGAGACCGCGTCGAAGAGCCGGCCCATGCTGGAGGTGGCCACACAGTTGAGCCCGGTCTCCAACTGCCGTTCGAGGACCCGGAGTTCGTCCTCCGGACAGGTCCGCACACAGGCGAGGTCGCCGGTCCAGGCGATCCCGGCGGCACGCAGATGGGACAGGGCCATGCGGTACGGGCGGACCACCGCCGCGTCCCCGCCCGGCAGCGGCACCGGCTCCAGATGGGCGAAGCGGCGGAAGCCGCGGTAGTCGGCGATCAGCACCTCGCCGCCCCAGACGGTGCCGTCCCCGCCGTGGCCGGTGCCGTCGAAGGCGACGCCGATCACCGGCCGGGTCCCGTCCAGACCGTGTTCCGCCATCGCCGCCGCGACATGGGCGTGGTGGTGCTGGACACCGGTGACGGCGCGGCCCGCCGCCAGTCGCCGCACCCGGCGCGCGGAACGGTAGCCGGGGTGGCGGTCGGCCACGGGGGCCGCCCGTTCCACCCCGGTCACGGCCTTCAGATGGGCCACGGCGCGGTCGAACGCCCGGAGCGTCGCCAGGTCGTCCATGTCGCCGATGTGCCCCGACAGCCAGGCCCAGCGGTCCTGCGCCAGCGCGAACACGTTCTTCAGATCGCCGCCCGCCGCGAGCAGCGGGGGCACCGGCAGCGGCAGCCGCACCGGCGCGGGCACGAAGCCCCGGGAGCGCCGCAGCGGCAGCGGCACCCCGTCCACCACGCGGACCACCGAGTCGTCGCACGGCACCCGGATCGGCCGGTCGTGCGCCAGCCAGGCGTCGACGAGCGGGGCGAGCCGTTCCAGCGCTTCGGCGTCCTCCGTGACGATGGGCTCACCGGCGAGGTTCCCACTGGTCATCACGAGCACCCGGGGTCCTTCCGGGTCGCCGTCGAGGCCCAGCAGCAGATGGTGCAACGGGGTGTACGGCAGCATCACGCCCAGATCGGGCGCGCGGGGTGCCACCAGGTCGGCCGCCGCCGGGCCGCCGCCGGGCGGCTCCGGGCGGCGGCGCAGCAGCACGATGGGCCGGGCGGGACCGGTGAGCAGCGCGCGTTCCTCGGGTCCGAGGCGGACCAGGGGCGCGATGTCCTCGGGCGCGCGGACCATCAGCGCGAACGGCTTGTCGCCCCGGTTCTTGCGCCGCCGCAGCAGGGCGACCGTCCCCGCGTTCGCGGCGTCGCAGGCCAGGTGGTAGCCGCCGACGCCCTTCACGGCGAGGACGGCCCCGGCGGCGAGCAGCCGCCGTGCCTCGACGAGCGCGGTGTCCCCGGTGCGCCGGGGCGCGCCCGGGGCGATGAGCGTGAGCCGGGGGCCGCAGTCGTGGCAGGAGACCGGCTGGGCGTGGAAGCGCCGGTCGGCGGGGTCGGCGTACTCGCGGGCGCAGGCGCGGCACATCGGGAACCCGGCCATGGTCGTATGGGCCCGGTCGTAGGGGAGCGCGGTGACGATGGTGAAGCGCGGCCCGCAGTCGGTACAGGTGATGAAGGGGTGGCGGAAGCGCCGGTCGGCCGGGTTCCGCAGCTCGGCGAGGCACGCGGCGCAGGTCGCGGTGTCCGGCGGGATCAGGGTCCGGCCCGCGCCCCGGCCCCCGGCCCCGTCCGGGTCCCGGCCGCCGCCCCGGTCCGTTCCCCGGTCCGTTCCCCGTCCGGTTCCCGCGCGGGACGAGGGGGCGATCGCGAATCCGCGCGCCCCGGTGGCCCGGATCTCCTCCTGCCGCACGGCGGCCACATCGGCCAGCGGGGGCGCGTCGGACACGATCCGGCGGCAGAAGGCGTCGACGGCGTCCGGTGGCCCCTCGACCTCCGCGAGCACCCCGTCCCCGGTGTTCGTGACATGGCCGGAGAGTCCCAGTCCGGTGGCGAGCGCGAAGACGAAGGGCCGGAAGCCCACCCCCTGGACCAGGCCCTGGACGGCGACCCGCCGCCGCAGCGGAACGGCGGAGTCCACCGGGCGGCCGGTCACAGCGGGTCCACCACCGGGGCGCCGTGCGGATGCGGGGCACCGGCGGCGGACCCGTGGTCGTGCCGGTGGTCGTGGTCGTGCGGCGTGTGGTCGTGGGTGTGGGCGTGGTCGTGTCCGTGCGCCGGGTGGTCGTGCGTGTGGGCGTGGGCGTGCTCATGGACGGTGGGGACCCGCCCCACCGCGGAAACGGGCACGGGCGCGGGTGCGGGCTCCGGGGTGCGGGCCAGCACCGGCCGGTGCGGCACGGCGCCCTCCTGCACCGCGAGCGCCCGCTCCAGCAGGGCCCCGGTGCCCCGGCCGTCGCGCGCCGAGGTGAACACGACCTCGACCCCGGGGTTGACGCGGGCGACGTTCTCCAGGAACGCCTCCTCGTCGAAACCGACCGCCGCCGCCAGGTCCGTCTTGGTGACGAGCACCACCTGCGCGAGACCGAAGGCGGTGGGGTACTTGAGCGGCTTGTCCTCGCCCTCCGTCACCGACGCCAGCGTCACCCGCAGCGACTCGCCCAGGTCGTAGACGGCCGGGCAGACCAGATTGCCCACGTTCTCCAGGAACAGCACCCGGGTGCCGGGAGGCAGCCAGCCCGCCAGATAGCCGCGCAGCATCACGGCCTCCAGGTGGCACAGCCCCCCGGTGAGGATCTGCTGCACCGGTACGCCCGTCCGCGCGAGCCTCCGGGCGTCGTTCTCGGTGGCCAGGTCGGCGGTGAGCGCGGCGACCGGGACACCGCGCTCCCTGGCCGCCGCCAGCTCCCCCTCCAGGAGGGCGGTCTTCCCGCTGCCCGGACTGGAGAGGAGGTTGACGGCCACCGTGCCCCGCGCGGCCAGCTCGGAGCGCAGCAGCGCCGCGCTGTCGTCGTTGCGGGCCAGGACCGCCTGCCGGAGGTCGGACGAACGGCACATGGAACCTGTGGCCCCTTCTGAAGATCGGTCTCTGGTCTGTCCCCGGGACACCGCCGCACCGGGCCGGAACGGCCCCGTCCGCGCCCGGCTCAGGAGGGTGGGGCGGGGGCCGACGGGACCGTTCCGGCCCACTCGACCTCGCGGACGCGCAGCTCCCGCCCGGTCAGCAGCACGGCATCCGGGCCCCCGCAGCGCGGGCAGAGCAGATCGGGCGGCATCCCCGGACGCCACTCGACCGCGCACGGGCCGCACCGGGCCAGCGCCGCCACGCCCAGGGTCTCCAGGGCGGCCCCCTCCAGGACCGTCCCCGCGCAGGCCAGGGCGAAGCAGAACGCCAGCGCCTCCGGCACCACTCCGGCCAGCTCGCCGACCTCGAGGCGCACCGTCGCCACCGCCGTCGCGCCGTGCCGCACGGCCGCGTCCGCCACCTGCTCGACGACGGCCGCGGCGATCGACATCTCATGCATCGGCGCGCCTCGTTCCAAGGCCGGGGCCACGGCCGCCGGCCGCGCACGGTCCACCCGGCCGGTCCACCCGGTCCGGTCCTGGTCGCTGCCGCACGGCCCGGTGGCCGCCGTCAGCGGGTCCATTCCACGGGGCCGGGGCGGCCGGAACCGGGAGCCACGCCGCCGACCGGACGGCGGCGACCCCATTGCAGCAGCGCCGGGCGCAGCGCCGCCCCGGGAGGGTCACATCCGGGAGATCTCCAGATAGCGCCTGATGTCGGGCATGGTGCGCCACAGCACCAGTCCGATCGCGCCCGCCAGGGCCGTACCCACCACTGCTTTCAGCATGACGATGCCTCCGCTTTCCCAGATGTCCCGGACCTCGAATCCCCCGCCGCCTCCGCCGCCGACCCCGTTCCCGCCGTCGTCCGTGTCTCCTCGTCGAGCACCCGCAGCACCATCCGTACGGCCTCGCCGACCGCCGCCCCGACGGGGGCGCTCAGCCCCATCCCCTCCGCCGTCGACCCCGGTTCGCAGCCCACGACGAGCACCCGGTCCGGCGGGGTGCCGCCGGTGCCCGCGCTCAAGGTCGCGAGCAGGGCCAGCACCGCGTCCGGGCCCATCCGATGGCCGTCCAGCGCGGGCACGGCCGAGGGCTCGACGGGGCCGCTGCCGGCCTCGAACACCTCGATCAACTGGAGCGTCCCCGGCGGCTCGCCCCGGCTGACGGCGTCGACGAGCACCAGCGTGCGGTAACCGTCGAGCAGTTGGTACGCCAGATGCACCCCGCGCACCCCGACGTCGACCACGTCGACCCCGGCGGGGACCGGGTGCGCCCCGAGCGCGCGCACGACCTCGACCCCGAAGCCGTCGTCCCCGAGGAAGACATTGCCCACGCCCGCGACCAGCACCCGGCGTTCCATCCGGCGGTCCGTCACGACGCCTCCAGGGGAGTGACCTCGTCGGGCTGGAAGTAGCGGAACCGCCCCTGCGCCCGCCAGAGGTCGGCGCCCGGGTCGTCCTCGACGGTGACGGCCAGATGGACCGAGCCGTCGACATCGTGCAGCACCGCCTCGACGAGGGCCGTGCGGCCGTCCAGGAACAGGTCCTGCGCGTCGGTGCGGCGCCGACCGGGCCGCAGTAGCACCCGGCTGCCCGCGCCCACCGCGACGCCCCCGACCGCCACCGTGTCCCGGGCGGGGTCCACGCCGCGGTCGGCCCCGGGGTCCCACCACGGCTGCTCCCCGGACGCGTCCGCCGCGCCGGGCACGGGGGAGACCTCCCGCAGCGAGCGCACCGCCCCGTGCAGCCGCTCCAGCACCTCCGGCGGCAGCGACGCCGCGAAGTCCACCACCGCGCCCGCCCGTGCGTCGGTGCCCCGGGCCTCCCGCATCTCCCGGTCGGTCAGACAGGCCGTGCGCAGCGCCAGGATCTCGTCGATCTCGGTGGCGTCGTAGAGGGCGGCCGGGCTCTCGGGGGCGATCCGCGGATGGTCCTCCAGAATGATCGGCGAGGACAGCAGGACGTCGTCGCCGCCCTCGGGGTCGGCCAGCACCGGCCAGGTGTGCTCACCGGCGCACTCGGCCACCGCGGGCGCCGCCCACCGCGGCGGGTCGGTGGCGGAGAGGAAGCGGCCCCGGTCGAGGGCGAGCAGCAGATGCGCCGAGAGCAGCGAGTGCGGCAGGGCGTCGGCCCGGTCGGCGCCCGCGGGCGGGGCCGTCCAGCCGCCGGTGTTCGCCACGACGGCGGTGAGCCGCAGGGCCCCGTACGGGCCGGGCAGCTCCCGCGCGCGCAGCCGCAGCACGCCGCTGACCTCCTCGGTGGCGTACCGCAGCCGCCCCACGGGCGCGCCTTTCTCCGTGACGGGTTCCGTCTCCCGGCGGGCGGGCAGCAGGAACGGGTGCTCGACCCCCTCCGGCCGGGTCAGCCGCTCCAGCGGCAGCAGCAGCCGTACCGACTCCGGCACGCCCTCGTCCCAGGGGGTGAGGACCCGGTCGGACAGCTCCAGTTCGGGAACGGTGAGGTACGCGTCGGGGCCGGGCGCGGCCGCCCGCTGCACCGTTCTGCGGCGGGCCCGCAGAAAACGCAGCTCCACGGCGAGGTGCCCGCCGGGGCCCCGGGGTTCGAGCAGACACTCGGTGCGCTGGTGGGAGTGCTCGCCGCTGTCGCGCCCGTACCCGGGCGGCACCAGGACGCCGAACTGCCAGCGCAGCCGGTTCTTGGCGGCGGACGCCCGATAGGGGTAGAGGACATAGCCCTCGAACAGCACCGCGTCCGCGATCCGCCGGGCCGGGGCGAGCCGCGCCTCCGTGGCGGGCGGGAAGACACAGCCGGTGACACCGCCCACGGGCCCGGCGGGACGCGCCGCGCTCACCGGGCCTCCCCGCCCGCCGCCGCCCCGTCGATCCCACCGGGGTCACCGCTCGCACGGACCGTGCCGGACTCCGCCGCCTCGATGAGTTCCCGTACCGTCGCCTCCCAGGAGGGCAGCGCCCGGCGGGTGCGGAACGCCAGCAGCTCGTCCATCGTGTCGGAGGGGAGCCGCAGCCAGCCGCAGCCGGGAAAGTGCTGCTCCATCATCTCCCGCCACACCTTCACCGGCAGCCGCACGGGTGCCTCCAGATCCCAGGGCACCGGCGTCACATGGAAACCGGCGGGCCCGCTGAACACCGTCCCCGAGAACAGCATCAGCAGCGGCGCCTCCCCGCTCTCCAGCGCCCGGAAGTAGCGCGTGGCGGCGATGTCGAGGTCATAGGTGCAGGGCACCGGCAGCTCGACCTCGGTCTCCCCGGTGAACCCGGGCACCATCAGGGGCACTTCGGCGAACTGGATGGGGTTCAGGGTGCCGCCCCAGCGGGAGCGCTCCCCGAACAGCCCGGTCAGCCGCCCGCCCTCCGCCTCGTCGTAGCCGCGCCGCGCGGGCTCGATACGGAGCTGGCAGCGGAGCGCGAGCGCGTGCACCCGGGTGCCCGCGGGAGCGGTGATCCGCAGCCGGAACGCCAGGGTCGGTCCGGCGGCGTACCGGTCGGCACGTACGTCCGTACAGCGAAAGCCCAGCTCCTTCATGCCACGGCCTCCCTCATGCCACGGTCTCCTTCGGCAGCGGCTCGGCGCGCTCCGCCAGGTCGGCGAAGAAGGCGTCCAGGTCGGCGTTGGCCTCGGCGCCGCCGTCGAAGCCGCGCCAGCGCAGCCGCATCCGGCCGACCAGCTCGTAGCAGACGTCGACCGGTACGAGCAGACAGCGGATCCGGTCGCCGGTCCGGCGCAGCAGCAGGGCCTCGACGTCGGGGCGCAGCACGGCGGCGAGCCGGCTGTTCCCGAACGCCGCCCGCCAGGCGTCCTCGTCCCGTTCGGCCTCGGTGGCTCCCGCCGGGCTCGGATAGCACAGGATGCGCCGCCCCAGGGCCGTGTTGTCCAGGACGAACGCGGTGCTGACGGGGATGCGCAGGGCGGTCCACGCGGCCTCGTCGGGCTCATGGCCGGGGTCGGTGAGACAGCGGTCCGGGAGGGGGAGGTAGCGGCCCTGTGCCGGGGCCCGCCCCTGCTCCTGTCGCTCCGGCTGTCCTTCTCGCTGTCCTTCCCGCTGCCCGTCGGGGCGTTCGAACAGCAGGGCGCAGGCGATACAGACGCAGACGAGCGCCCGGGCGGCGGTGTCCGCGAGGTGGCGGTGGCCGTCGTCCACCCGCTGGGAGCAGAGTCCGCACCGTTCGGGGCGGACGGCCGGGGTCCGGCGCAGCCCGCGCAGCAGGGTCGTCCCGGGGCGGGTGAGGGGCCGCACCTCCCGGTCCGGCCATGACCCGGCGGGCACAGCGGGCACAGCGGGGTCGGTGGGCATGCCGGGCGGCTCGGGCGGGTCGGCGGGGTCGGGCACCCCCGCCGGGCCGCTCGTGCCGGGGCCGCCGGTCACCGGGCCTCCGCCGGGGGGCGGCTGCCGATCTGGAGCAGGGGCCGCTCGGACTCCTCCCGCTCCCACACCACCGCGGTCACTTCCGGGGCGTGGCAGGCGAGGGCGTTCTCGACGTCCTCGGGGCGGGCGCCGCAGCCCCGGCCCTCGCGCCGCAGGGTGAGGGTGCCGGTCGCCGGGTCGAAGCCGGTGCGCTCCACCCGGCCCGCCCCCGTCGCGTCGAGCGCCCGTCCGATCCGGGTGCCGACGGGCTCCGGGTGGAGGTCGTGCAGCGTCAGCAGCCCCGCCACCGCCGGGTCGTCCAGCGCCCGGCCGAGCGCCCCCTGCGGCAGCGCCCGTACCAGCCGGTCCAGTCCGTCGCCGTGCAGTGCGAGCAGCGCGCGCACCAGTTCCTCGCCCGCCTCGCGCGCGGTGTCGTCCGTCAGCCGGTCCAGGGCGCGCTGCACCCGTGCGCCGGTCTCCTCCGCCGTCATCCGCCGAGCCCGCTCAGCCCGGTGGGCACGTGCATCCGCTGGAGGGTGCGGCCCCCGCCGACGTACATGTGGACGCCGCAGGGCAGACAGGGGTCGAAGCTGCGGACGGCCCGCATGATGTCGATGCCCTTGAAGTTCTCCGGCGGGTTCTCCTCGAAGATCGGGGTGTTCTGCACGGCGTCCTCGTACGGCCCCGGGGTGCCGTAGCTGTCACGGACGCTGGCGTTCCAGGGCGTCGGGGGATAGGGGTGGTAGTTCGCGATCTTCCCGTCGCGGATCACCATGTGGTGGGAGAGGACACCGCGCACGGCCTCGGTGAAGCCGCAGCCGATGGACTCGTCCGGCACCTCGAACCGCTCCCAGGTCTTGTGGCGGCCCGCCCGCACCTCCTCCAGCGCCTTCTCGGTGAAGTGCAGGGCCGCGGCGGCGGCGTACGCCTGGAAGTAGGTGCGGGCCCGGTTGCGTTCGATGGCGTTGCTCCAGGCCGGGATCTTCCACTCGAAGGTGGCCTCGGGCTTGGTCATCGAACGGGGCAGATTGATCCGCACACTGTGTCCGGTGGCCTTGATGTAGCCGATGTCGACGAGACCGGAGAGCGCCGTGGACCAGAGCCGGGCGATGGGCCCGCCGCCGGTGTCCAGGGCGAGGTGGTCCTTTCCGTCGAACCAGCGCGGGGACATCACCCAGCTGTACTTGTCGTCGAAGTCGCGCTTCTGCGGGGCGGGGATGGTGTGCTGGTTCCACGGGTGCCGGGGGTCGACCGGGTTGCCCAGCGGGTCGCGGGCGACGAAGAGGTCCCGGCCCTCCCAGTCCTCGTAGTACGAGCTGCCGAGCAGGATGCGGATACCGAGGTTGATCTCGGTGAGGTCGTTGGTGACCAGCTTGCCGTCGACCACCACACCGGGGGTGACGAACATCTTCCGGCCCCAGTCCGTCATCCTGCGGTAGGTGAAGTCGCAGTGGTCCGGGTCGTTGAGGCTGCCCCAGCACCCCAGCAGCACCCGGCGGCGGCCGACCTCCTCGTACCCGGGCAGCGCCTCGTAGAAGAAGTCGAACAGGTCGTCGTGGAGCGGCACGACTTTCTTCATGAACTCCACGTACCGCATCAGCCGGGTGAGATAGTCGGTGAACAGCTGTACGGTCGCGACGGTGCCGACGCCCCCGGGGTAGAGGGTGGAGGGGTGGACATGCCGGCCCTCCATGAGACAGAACATCTCCCGTGTGTACCGGCTGACCTGGAGCGCTTCCCGGTAGAACTCGCCCTCGATGGGGTTGAGCGCCCGCATGATGTCGGCGATCGTGCGATAGCCGTGGTCGCCCGCGTGCGGGGCCTCGGTCCGCTCGGCCTGCTCCAGCACCCCGGGGTTGGTCTCCTTGACCATCTTCTCGCAGTAGTCGACCCCGACCAGGTTCTCCTGGAAGATGTTGTGGTCGAACATGTACTCGGCCGCCTCGCCGAGGTTGATGATCCACTCACCGAGGTGCGGAGGCTTCACCCCGTACGCCATGTTCTGCGCGTACACCGAGCAGGTGGCGTGGTTGTCGCCGCAGATGCCGCAGATCCGGCTGGTGATGAAGTGGGCGTCCCGGGGGTCCTTGCCACGCATGAAGACGCTGTAGCCGCGGAAGACGGACGAGGTGCTGTAGCACTCGGCGACCCGTTTCGCCTTGAAGTCGATTTTGGTGTGGATGCCCAGGCTGCCCACGATCCGGGTGATCGGGTCCCAGGACATCTCCATCAGGCCGCTGCCGTCTCCGGCCGCCTTCGTCGTCGGTGCCATGGTGTGTGTCGTGCCCTTCTGCGTACGGGGTGGAGGCGGCGGGAGGCGCGGGCCGCGGACCTGCGGGGGCGCGCGGTGCGGCCGGGGCGGCGCGGGGGGCGGCGGCGGGCCGCGGGGTCACCAGGGCGTGCGGTAGCCGGTGGTGAGCCGGTCGCCCGGGTGGCGCCACTTGGGTTCCTTGTCGACGGTCCGCAGCGTGATCGACCGCAGTCGGCGGATCACGGAGCCATAGGCGGAGCTGGCGTCGCTGGAGACGAGCGACCCGGGGGGCGGGTCCATGAACGGCATGAACTTGTCGGGGAAGCCGGGCATCGTGCACGCGATGCAGATGCCGCCCACATTGGGGCAGCCGCCCACCCCGCCCAGCCAGCCGCGCTTGGTGACATTGCACTTGACCACGGGGCCCCAGCAGCCGAGCCGCACCAGACACTCGGGGGTGCCGTACTCGGTGGCGAACTGCCCCTGCTCGTAGTAGCCGCCCCGGTCGCAGCCCTCGTGCACGGTGGCGCCGAACAGCCAGGCCGGGCGGAGCTTGTCGTCCAGCGGGATCATCGGCGCGGAACCGGCGAGCTGGTACAGCAGATAGGTCAGGGTCTCGGCGAGGTTGTCGGGCTGGATGGGGCAGCCGGGGACGCAGACGATCGGCAGCCCCGCCTTCGAGGTCCAGTCCCAGCCGAGATAGTCGGGGACCCCCATGGCCCCGGTCGGATTGCCCGCCATGGCGTGGATGCCGCCGTAGGTGGCGCAGGTGCCGATCGCGACGATCGCGGTGGCCTGGGGGGCGAGCCGGTCCAGCCACTCACTGGTGGTGATGGGCTGGCCGGTGCGGGGGTCGTCGCCGAAGCCGCACCAGTAGCCCTCCTGCTTGATCTGCTCATTGGGGATCGAGCCCTCGACGACGAGGACGAAGGGGTCCAGCTCACCGCGCTCGCCCTTGAAGAACCACTCGATGAACGTGTCGGCGCCCTGGACGGGCCCGCACTCGAAGTCGATCAGCGGCCAGTGCACCGCCACCTTGGGCAGCCCCGGCAGCGCGCCGGTGACGATCTCCTCGATGCTGGGCTGCATGGCGGCCGTCAGGGCGACGGAGTCGCCGTCGCAGCTCAGACCCGCGTTGATCCAGAGAATGTGCACCACATCGCTGTCGGCGGCCCCGTGCGGGCCCTCCGCCTTCGCTGTGGTCGTGCCGGTGTCGCTCATGAGGTGTCTCCCCGATTCAGGGATGCCAGGGATGCGTCAGAGGAAAGGCGCTTGCACAACGGTCATAACACCTTATTCAGGCATATGTCGGGTTGGGGAGCGCCGTTGGGGTCGCTCGGAAAGCCGCACTCCGGCGGGGCTGTCCGGGCGACTCGTTCCCGGCTCCCGCCCTCGGCCCGTCCCCGGCTCCCGCCCTCGCGCTCAGGGCGGCCCGCCCCCGGCTCCCACCGCCGCGCTCCCGGCGGTCCGCCCCCGCGATGTGATCCATCTCTCAGCGGTCAACCGGGGACCCGCCGCCGGGCGTAAGGCCAGGAGAAGCGATTCAGCGAGGAGCCGATGGCACACCAGACACACCGCGAGGACCTGCCGCCCACGGTCGCGGTCCCCCTGCCCCGCCGTCTCGGGGAGATCTCCCGCCGCCGCGGTGCGACCGCGGCGGCGGCCAGGACCGCCCGGGCGTGCGGGACGGCCCCGGGGGCGGCAGGGCGGCACGGGACCCCGGCGACCGCGCCCCCGGGGCGCGACAGGGGTGCCCGGGGTGCCCGCGGCGGGCGGGACACGGCCGCGCCGCCCGGGCCCGCCCGCCTCGCCCGCACGGTGTGGACCGTCGTCGGCGTCCACGCCGTGAGCACCGCCGTCCATCTGCTGATCCTCGCCCTGCTGAACCCGCCCGGCGGCCCCCGGCTCAAGGACCGGCTGCTGGCCTGGGACGCGCTGCTCTACCTCTCCATAGCCACCGACGGCTACCCCCGGGGCCTCTCCTACACCCCGGAGGGCAGCCTCACCGGCAACAACCTGGCCTTCTTCCCGCTCTACCCGCAGCTCGTCCGGCTGCTCCACCGGAGCACCGGCACCGACGCGGGCACCGCCGCCATCGCCCTCTCCCACCTCGCGCTGCTCGCCGCGCTCTTCGCCACGTACGCGCTGCTCACCCGCCTGTACGGGGAACGGGTCGCCGTCATCGGCAGTGTGCTGCTGGCGGGCGCCCAGCCCATGGCCCTGACCTTCCTCATGGGCTACAGCGAGGCCCTGTTCCTCGCGCTGGCCACCGCCACCCTGCTCGCCGCCCACCGCGGGGCCTGGCTCACCGCCGGGGTGCTGACCCTGCTCGCCGGGCTCACCCGCCCCGCCGCCGGAGCCGTCGCCCTCGCCCTGATCGCCGCCGTGGTGCTGGAGATCCGGCGCACCGGCCGCCTCGACTGGCGGCCCGTCACCGCCGTCGTCGTCGGCTGCTCCGGAACCCCCGCGTATCTGCTGTGGGTGGGCAACCGCGTGGGGCAGCTCAACGGCTGGTTCGTCATCCAGGAGGCGGGCTGGGGCACCCACTGGGACAGCGGCGCCGCCTTCCTCCGCTTCCTCCTCGACACCTTCCGGGCCGCGGACGGATGGGTCGCGCTCAGCACGGCGCTCCTGCTCCTCGCCGCCGTCTGCGCCACCGCCGTCGCCTGGCGGCGCGGGGTCTGGCCCCCGCTGCTGGTCTACGGCACCACCGTCGTCGTCCTGACCCTAGGACAGAGCAACTACTACCACTCCAAGCTGCGGCTGATCGTTCCCGCGCTCGTCTTCCTGGTGCCCCCCGCCCTGGCCCTGGCCCGCGCCCGCACCCGTACCGCCGTCGCCGTGCTGGCCGCCGCCACGCTCTTCGGGAGCTGGTACGGGGCCCATATGCTCACGGTCTGGCGGTACGCGATCTGAAGCCCCGTCCACGGGGGCGCGCCGGACGACGGCCGCGCCCCCGCGGACGGTGGCGGTCAGCGGCCCTGGAGCGCCCGGACGTTGTCGCCGAAGGTCCAGTTCCGTGAGCCGTCCCAATTCAGCGACCAGGTCATCAGCCCCTTGAGGGCGTTGCCGTAGCCGTTCCACGCCTGGGTCACCAGGCCCGGAGCCATATGGCCGCCGCCCGCGCCCGGCTGCGCCGGCAGGCCGGGGGCCTGCTTGTCGTAGGGGACCCGGATGGTGGTGCCCTGGATCACCAGCCCCCGGTTCAGACAGTCGGTCTGCGCCCGGAAACCGGCGACCGTCCCGGCCGCGTAGGAGTCGCCGGAACAGCCGTACATGCTGCCGTTGTAGTACTGCATGTTCAGCCACCACAGCCGGCCGTTGTCGGCGTACTTCTTGATGATGGGCAGATACGAGCCCCAGATGGAGCCGTACACGACGCTGCCACCGGTGACATAGGCGGTCTCGGGCGCCATGGTCAGGCCGAAGTTCGGGGGCATCTGGGCGAGCACCCCGTCGATGATGTGGATCAGATTGGCCTGGGACGCCGAGAGCTGGTTGATGTTCCCGGTGCCGACCAGCCCGGTCTCGATGTCGATGTCGATGCCGTCGAAGTTGAACCGTTTGAGGATCGGGACGATGGTCGCGATGAAGCGGTCGGCCACGGCGCGCGAGCTGAGGTCGATCCCGGCCGCGGCGCCGCCGATCGACATCAGGATGGTCTGGCCGTCCGCCTTGGCCTGGCACATCTCGGCGGGCGTCGGCACCTTCACCGTGGTGTCCATACCGTTCTCCCACAGCACGGTGCCGTCGGAGCGGATGACCGGGAAGGCGGCGTTGAGCACGTTGTAGCCGTGGGCGCGGATACGGGGGTCGGTGATCGGTATCCAGCCGAGCGGGGGGTGGACGCCGTTGGCCGCGCCGTCCCAGTTCTCCCAGTAGCCCTGGAGCACCTTCCCGGCGGGCTTCGACTTGACCGCGCAGGTCTCGGCGCGGTCGGCGCGGGGCGGGACGGGGGACGCGGGTGCGGCGGCGGCGGTGGCGGGCAACTGGGCCAGGAAGGCCAGCGCGAGCCCCGCGCCCAGCAGACGCAAGGTCCGGTGGATCATGCGGTGTGCTCCCTTCGTGCCGTGCGTTTCCGGTACGTGCGGTTGATGGTGCGCGTGCTGCGCGGCCCGGGTCGGCCCGGGGCGGTACCGCTGATACGCGGTCACGACCAGGGGGACCGGGACGGGATGTGCCAGGGCGCCGAGCGCCGGGACCGCGCGCGCTACGGCGGCGGTTGTGGTCCTCGGGCGGCGGAACGGGGGAGGGCAGGGTGGGGGGACACGCTCACCTCCTGGACGTGGGGGGCCTGGAGACGTACGCGGGCGTCGGCTCACCGTAAGTTGGTCCAGACCAACCGTCAATGGGCGGGTACGGAACGGCTGTCGGGGCGGACGGCTCGACAAGGGCTTGTCGCCGGTGTCCGGCGGGTGTGGACCTCCGATCTTTGCGCCCCCTGTGTCGGCGCGCGCTGTTGTCGCCCTGTACGCGCGCCCCGCGTGCGCCTGGCGGACACGATGGAGCGAAGTTTGTCCACAGGGGGGACCGCCTGTCGGTGGCGTCTGTCACAGTGACGTCATGACCATGGACATCGCGGCAGCGCACGAGACGCTGCCCCTCGACGACTTCTGGCAGCTCATCGATGCCGCCCGGGAGCGTGCCACGGAGGAGCGGCCGTTCGCCCAGGCCCTCACGGACATTCTCGCCGACTGTCCACCGCAGACGATCCTCGCCTATGAGCGGACCTTTACCGATGTCCATGAACGGCTCTACCGCTGGGATGTCTGGGCGGCGGCCTTCCTCATAGGCGGCGGCTGCTCCGACGACTCCTTCATGGACTTCCGCGCCGGGGTGATATCCCAGGGGCGCGAGTGGTACGAGCGGGTCCTCGCCTCCCCCGACAGCCTCGCCCGCCACCCGCTCGCCCTCGACGGCGACCCGGGACATCTGGAGAACCTGTTCGACGAGAGGGTCAACTACGCGGCGGCGAAGGCGTATCCCCGCGCCCTCGGCGACCCCGAAGCCTGGGACGCCATGGTCGCCGAAGGCTATGACGCCGACGAGCCGGAGGAGGACACCATGGGGGAGGCGTTCGACTTTGGGGACGAGCGCGAGATGCGCCGCAGACTGCCCTCACTCACCGTCCTCATCGCCGACGGGGAGGACCGGCCGTGAGCGGCGCAGCCGACGGAGAAGGTGCCAGAAGGCCCCCACGGCGACGGACGCTCCGAAGAGGGCCACGACGGCCGCCGGCCAGGGGGAGTCCCAGAGGCGCAGCCCCAGCAGCAGGACGAGGACGACGAGACCGGCGGGGAGCAGCAGGGAGAGCACGGCCCGCAGCACCGCGGCGGACAGCCCCGGGACCCGGGAGCCGCGCGCCGAGGGGGGTTCGCTGAAGTAGAACAGCGCCGCGCGGTCGGTGAGCCGTTCGGTGGCGCGGTGGTACGACACCGCCATATAGGGCAGCAGCACCAGCGGGGCGACCAGACTCAGGGCGAAGACCGCGCCGGTGACGGCCCAGCGGACGGACTGGAGGACGAGCCGCCGCCGGGACCGGCCTCCCTCCGCCTGCCCCGGCGGGGTGAGCAGCCCGAGCAGCCGGGCCATGCGCAGGGTCACGTCCCACAGCGGCCGGGGCCGCAGCAGTGCCCGCCGGGGAACGGGTGCTGTGTCCGCGATGGTCGCGAGCGCCGTCCGGGCCCGTGCCGTGTCCTCGTACACGCCCATGAGGACCAGCAGTTCGGCGGCGCGCTCGGGGGACGTGGGGTCGCGGCCGTCGAGCCCGGCCAGCTCCAGGACGGTACGGGCCTGGTTGAGCAGCGCCGCGCAGAAGGCGAGCGGCACCAGCAGCAGGAAGGGGCCGCCGACGAGGGAGCCCTCGGCGACGGTGCTGCGTCTGCCGTGCGCGGCCACCAGGGCCCGCAGCCGGGCGGTGTCCGCGTCGGGGTGGCGCTCCCGCAGCCGGACCAGGGCGTGGTCGGCGGCCGGGCCCATGTGCCGCAGGGCGAACCAGGCCAGGTGCTCCGGCAGATGGTGGGGGTCGGCGAGCACGGCCCGCAGCAGGGGGCGTTCGGGTGGGACGTCCCGCGGCGGCCGTGGTCCGTCCGGCGCGCCGGGCGCCGGGCCGGGGGGCCGCGGCGGCTCAGACACCGGAGGTCGCCGCCAGGTCCCCGGAGGCGATGGCGGAGACCAGGGCCGTGTGGTCCCGGGCGTTCTGGTCCGCGTACCGCACGGCGAACTCGCCGATGGCACGGTCGAAGACGTCCCCGCCGCCGAGATACGCGGCGATGGCGATCCGGTCGCCCGTGCGCGCGTGCGCCTGGGCGAGCGCGGTGCCGCACAGCCCGGCGTAGCGGGCCGTCGTCTCCGCGGACATCCCGGCGAGATCGACCGAGCCCTTCATGTCCCGGAGCTGACGCCAGTAGAAGTGGCGGCCGGTCGGCCCGGTGACCCAGCCGAGGAAGATGTCACTGGCGGACTGGAGCAGCCGCTGCCCCGCGACGACGCGGTGCCCGTGGTGTCCATGGGCGCTCGGCGGCAGCCACCGTTCGAGCACCGCCGGACCGGCCTCCTTGACCTGGAGGAAGAGCGGATCGTCGGCGTCCCGGCCGGTCAGCAGGGCGACGAAGCAGCGGGTCCCCACACTGCCGACGCCCACCACCTTGGCGGCGACGTCCACCACCCGGAAGGCGTCCAGCAGCATCCGGCGGTCCTCGGGGAGGCTCGCGCGGTACTCGCCGAAGATCGCGCGGACGGTGCTCCGGTCCAGCGCGTCGACCGGTGAGATCAGCGGCGGCTCAGGGCGGAACCGGCGCTTCCCGTCGACCACCTCGGTGAGTTTCCCCAGGGCCTGGAGGCTGGTGCGGCGCCGGGCCCTGGCGAACTGGGCCTCCGCCATCGGGCGGTTCCCGGGCCGGATCAGCGGCAGCAGCTCGGCGGTGTCGATCCGGGCGTACCAGACGGCCAGTTCACCGGCGAGGGCCAGGGTCCGCATGGTCCGCCGGTACTCCTGGGCGGCGGTGACGGCGGCCCGCCGGGCGGCCGTGGCGCTGTGGCCGTGCTCCAGGGCGGCGACGGCGGCTCCGGCGGCGAGCCGTTCCACATCCCACTCGAAGGGGCCGGGCAGGGTCTCGTCGAAGTCGTTGAGGTCGAAGAGGAGGGCGCGCTCGGGGGAGGCGTACATGCCGAAGTTCAACGGGTGGGCGTCGCCGCAGAGCTGGACGGTCAGCCCGGTGCGCGGGCGGGCGGCGAGATCGGCCGCCATGACGGCCGCCGCGCCGCGCAGAAAGGCGAAGGGCGAGGCCGCCATCCGGCCGTGGCGCACGGGCAGCAGCTCCTGCACCCGGTCCGCTTCCTGCTCGCTGAGCATCCGCAGCGGGTCGGGCCGGTCGGCGTGCGGAATCCAGGCGCCGAGGGACGACCGGGGGACGGCCTTGCGCCGGTCCTTCCCCCGGCTCGCGCGTTCGCCCGGTGTCGCCATGGAGACCTCCCGGGGCCGTCCCCCGCCGCGTCCGGCGGGGGAGAGGGGGCTTGTGTGCTCCAGTGAAACTCCGCCCGCCCGCACCACGCAATCCCGACACCGCCCACGGGCACCCCACCCCGGCCCACGGCGCGCCGAACCCGGGGCCCACCCGCGCCTCGCGCACGAGCGGGCCCAAGGGCTGCGCCTCCGCCCCGTGACGAGTGGGCCCGAGGGGTGTGCCTCGGCCCCTCTCCCGGGCTGGACGATGGCCCCGCGCCCTGTCCCCGCGTGGACGATCACCTCGGCCCGGGACGGTTCCCCGGGCGAGCGGGCCGTGGGGGCGCGTGGCTGCCGGGAGCGGGGAGCGGGCCCCTCGGCCGCAGCCTCGGCCGCCGCGCGGGCGGTGTCGGCGCGTGGCTGCTGAAAGCGGGGAGCGCGCGCCTGTCTCTTGGGCCGGGCGTTTGCCTCGGCCCGGGGCGAGTGGGCCATGGGGGTGCGTGGCTGCCGGGAGTGGAGCGCGGGCCCCCGCCTCTTGGGCCAGGTGTTTGCCTTGGCCCTGCGGCGAGTGAGCCGAAGGGGTGCCGCGGGTGCCGAAGCGGAGAGCGTGCCTCCGCCCGCCCGTCTCCCGGGCCGGACGACGGCCCCGCGCCCCGTCCGTGCGTGGACGTCTGCCCTGGCCCCGTGGGCGAGCGCGCGTTTGCCGAAAGCGGAGAGCGCGCCCTCGCCCCTGTCCCTGCACCGGCCGTTTGCCTTGCCCCTGCGGCGAGTGAGCCGAAGGGGCGCGTGGCTGCCGAATGTGGAGAGCGCGCGGAGCCCGTGAGGAACGAGCGGGCGAGCACGGTCGACCGTCGGCGGACGCTTCAGCGCTCCGGAGGCGAACCGAGCCACAAAAAGGGGCGTCCGTCGGCAGACGCTTCAGCGTCCCGGAGGCGAACCGAGCCACAAAAAAAGAGGCGCCACCAAAAAAATCAGTGCGCGTCGTCCGGGGTGACGTCGAGCCGTCGGGTGAAGTCCGTGCCGCCGTCCGTCGACTCGTAGACGCCGTCCTGGCTCGCCGCCACCAGCCGCTTTCCGTCGACGGCTGTCAGGGCCTGCGGTCCGCCGCCGGGCAGTGTTCCGGTCTTCTTCCAGCTCTTTCCGCCGTCGGCGCTGACGCTGACCGTGCCTTTCGGGTCGACTCCGTAGAGCGCGTCCTCGGCCGTCCAGGAGATGAAGGCCAGTACCGGGCCCGCGCCGGGGGCGAAGGTCCGGCCGCCGTCGGTGCTGCGGGAGACTCCGGACTCGGTCGTGGCGAGCACGGTCTCCGGGTCGCCGGGGCTGACGGCGAGGTCCAGCGCCGCCAGCTTGCTGCGGTTGTCCCAGTTTTCCCCGTCCTTGCTGACCCGGAGGAGTCCGTTGGTGCTGTCGTAGCCGTAGATCGTGTCGTGGGCGTGGACGAGGGAGTGGAAGTCGACCTCGCCGCTGAGTGAGCGGTCCTTCCAGGTGCGGCCGGTGTCGGTGCTTTCGATGAGCCCCAGGTTCGAGGGGGCGTCCCGGCCCGGTGCCGGGTGCCCGCTGGCGAGGAACCGGCTCTTCCCGGCGGTGGTGAAGCCCATGAAGTCGTCCTTGCGGTCGCCGACGAGGCTGGGCTTTCCGTCCTTGTCCGGGGTGTAGATCCCGTTGTGTGTCGCGACGTAGAGCTTGCCGTCGGCGGGGCCGATCTCCACTCCGTGGATATGGCTGATCGCGGTGGACGAGCCGGGGTCGCCCCCGTCGTCGGCGCAGGCGGTGAGGGTGAGGGCCAGTGCGACGGCGGAGACACCGGCGGTTATGAGGGTACGGCGCTTCGTCATGGGATGAGGGTCCTGATCGGGTGGGTGTACGGGTCGCGGGTGCGGCCCGTGATGTGGATGGGGTGTGACAGGGCCGGGCGGCCCTTCTCCGGGAAACCGGTTCAACCCGGTCACCCAGGGAAGCCCGGAAGCCCGGGGGCTCAGGAGGGCGACGCCTCGGGTCCGCCCGGCCCTGGGGTGGCGCGGGCGCGGCTCAGAGCCGGGCGAGGATCTTCTCCAGCCGGGCGATCTCCGCCGACTGTGTGGTGATCACGTCCTCGGCGAGCTGCCGGGCGGTGGCGTTGCGGCCGTTCTTCCGCTCGTCCTCGGCCATCTCGACCGCGCCCTTGTGGTGGTCGATCATGAGCTGGGCGAAGGCCCGGTCGAAGGCCCTGCCCTGGGCGGCCTTCAGCCCGGCCAGGTCCTTCGCGGACATCATCCTGGCCATGCCGCCGCTCTCGGAGCCATGGCCGGAGCCATGGTCCATCGGGGCCGTGCCGGGCTTGCCCCAGGCCCTGAGCCAGGACGTCATCTTCTGGATCTCGGGGTCCTGCGCCCCGGAGATCTCCCGGGCGAGCGCCGTGATCTCCGTGTCCTCGGCCCGCCCGTCGGCCAGCGCGGACATCTCCAGCGCCTGCTCGTGGTGGGGGATCATCATCTGCGCGAACATCACGTCGGTGTCGTTGAACGCGCCCGGCGCCGGGTTGGCACCCGAGCCCGAGCCCGCGGCGGCGTCCGGGCTCGCCGGGCCCGCCGCGCTCGACTGCGTACCGCCGTGGTCCATACCGGCCATGTCGTCGTCACCGCCGCAGGCGGCGAGTGTCAGCCCGGCGGCCACGACGGCGGCGAGGAGAGCGCCGCGACGGCGGAGCACCGCTCCGCGGGAGGGACGGGGGGATGCGGTCATGAGAAAACCTCGCACTGCTGTGTCCTGCGGGAAGAGGGAAGGAAGGCGGACCGCTCCACGGGCAGCACACAGTGCCCGCGGCGGTGGTCGGCCTATATCCGCAGGATCGACAGCTCGGCGAGAAGGGGTCCGGGAGGCGGGGGCTGCGGGCGCACCGCGGCGATGAGGGCGCCCCGCAGCGCGGTCAGCCAGGTTGCCCGGCGGCCCAGCGCGGCCCGGACCAGGGCGAGGACCACCCAGGCACCGAGGATCGCGACACAGAGCGTGGACATGTCCATCGCCATGCCCGAATCGTGTGACGCGGAGCCCGGGCCCGGATCGGCGTCGGTTCCCGGAACCGCCGGACCGAGGGCCGAGGCGCCGCCGCCGGGGCCGTGCGGCCCCTCGGCGGCCGTCCCGGACGCGTCGGCCGGTACGGCCACGGAGGCCACGGCGGCGGTGTTCTCCCAACCGGCCGTGTGCTCGGGTCCGAACGGGTTCTTGGGCCCTGACCCGGCCGTCGGCCCGGCCATCGTCTCCGGCGCGGCCCCGGCATGGGACATTCCGGAGCCGCCCTCGGGGTGCCCGGTCGTATGCATGGCAAAGACACCCAGCGCGAGCACGGCGACCAGCAGCAGATGCCCCCAGGCACCCGCCGCCCGTGTCCACCGGCGCGCTCGCATATGTCTGACCTCCGCCCCCGACCCTACCCAAGGCTCCCCGGCTCCGCCGCGACCGGCCCCGACCGGGGCGCGGCGCCCACCCCGCGCGCCCCGATCGGCCGATGGGCGGGGTGCCCCGCCCCGGGGTTCAGCGCGAGCGCAGCCAGGCGTAGGCGCCCTCCGCCGTGAACGCGCTCTGACCCCCGGCGTAGAGCAGATCCGCCCGGGCGAACGCCGGGTCCGCCGCCGTCGCCTCCTCATACGGAACGGCGATGCAGCGCATCCCGGCCGCGTGCGCCGCCGCCGCGCCCGGGGCCGCGTCCTCGACGACCACACAGTCGGCGGGCGCGCTCCCCAGCAGCCGGGCCGCCGCCAGGAAGACGTCGGGCTCCGGCTTGCCCCGGGGGACCTCCTCGGCGGACACGGTCGTCGTGATCAGGGTGTCGAGGCCGGTGGCGGCGAGCACCGCTTCGATGGCCGCCCGGGAGGAACCGGAGGCCACGGCCAGGGGGACACCCGCCGCGTGCAGCAGCTCGACAAAGGCCCGCATCTGCGGGAACACCTCGGTCGCGGTCCGCGCCAGCGCCAGATAGTGCCGGTTCTTCCCGGCGAGCAGGGTCTCGACAGATGCCTCGATGCCGTACTCCCCGCGCAGGATCTCCAGCGTCTCCCGGGTGCCGATACCGATGAACCGGCTGTGCCGCTCCCAGTCGTAGTCCGTCACGCCGTACTCCGCGAGCAGTCGGCGGCCCGCTTCCCAGTAGTTCGGCTCGCTGTCCACCAGAGTGCCGTCGAGATCGAAAATGACCGAAGTGGTACGCGGAATGCTCATGATCTCAGCATGCCAAGTCCCTCCGGGACCGTCTGTACGGCCTCCCGAACGCCTCCGGTCGCCTCCGATCGGCGCGGATCGCCTCCGAAGGGCTGGCCGCCACGGTGCGCGGGGCTCTTTGCCGGAGCATGGGGACCGTCTCGCGTGGAGGATTGCGCTGGAGGGCAAACGCTTGGAACGGACATGCCCGACCAGGGAGAGTGGAACCACCACGAACGCGTGAGAACGCCTCGGCGGACCGCACCGGCCTTGGGGGGACGGGTGTGTGACGCCGGGCATCCGGGGCCCGGGTGCTCCGTGCCGGACGGTGGCCTACGGGGGTGGTCACCGTACGGCGGCCGGAGCATCCGGGCCCGTTCCCGCCGTTCTCCGTGTTCGTGGGTGAACCAGCGGGGCGGCGGCGGGAGGGGGGTGGGGGAGGGACCGTGATGGCACATCCATATCACTCGGGCATTTCGCCGTTGAGCAGGGCGATGCCCAGCCGGGTGATCCGATGCCGTACCGCACCGCCCTCCCGGCGGGTCTCCAGCAGCCCCGCCTTCCGCAGCACGGCGGTGTGGCGGCTGACGACCGGCGGTGCGACGCCGACCCGCCGCCCCAGCTCGGTGGTGGTCCCGGTGTGCGCCGCCGCTTCGAGCAGCGCGGCCCGGGTCCGCCCGAGCAGCGCCACCACCGGCGCAGTGCCGTCCGCGTCGGCACGCATCGGATCGCGGATCAGCCGGCCCAGCGGCGGAGAGATCGGATAGACCAGAACGGGCGGCTGCTCCCCGTCCATCAGGGTGATCGGCTGGATACGGCAGAAGTACGAGGGCACCAGCACCAGACCGCGCCCGCCGAGATACACGTCCTGATCCGCGTAGACCGGTATCTGGAGCACCGGCGCCTCCCAGACGACCCGGGGGTGCAACTGGGACAGGAGCCGGTCGAGACCACCACTGAGCAGCGCCCGCGCCTGCTGGGCGCGGTCGGCCTCGGCATGGGCCAGCATGGCTCCCTGGTACGGGGCCAGCGCCCGCCGGTGGTACGCGGTCATCGCGTCGCCGAGCCGCCGCAGCGCCCCCGGATCGCCGCTGCCGAGCGCACGGGTCCACGGCGTGGGCGGGCTCTCCGCCGCGAGCTGGGACAGCTCCGCCTTCAGCCGGGCGCGGGGCGTGGACAGCACCCGGTCGAGCTGCGCGCCGAACCCGTCCTCCCCGCGCCCGGGGGTGAGGAAGTCGGGGGAGTAGCCCCAGGGTCTGGCCAGTTGGGTCAGCAGCCGCAGCGGGGACGGCTCCCGCACCAGCGGGCGGACGGTCCGGCGCCACTCGCTGAACGCGAGATGGCCGTGGTCGGGCTCCTGCGCCAGATGCAGGCTGAGCAGTACCTCCCACAGGGGGTCGAAGCCGTCCGCCACGGTGACTCTGCGGAGATCGTCGCCGGTGAAGTGGATGCGTAACATCGTTGTCGGGCCTCTCCTCGCGCGGCTGGGCAGTACGAGGATGGGGGATCGGTGCCCCGCCCGGCGAGCGGGGCCGTGACCGGAGCCGCCCGCCGGTACTGCGGACGCCCCGTTCGCGTCAGCCGCGCCGCCGCAGCCAGTCGCCGAACTCCCGCAGCGCCTCCTCGGCGCCCCGGCGGCCGAAACCTATCCGGAACCGGTCGTCCGGGGTCGCGGTCAGCTCCGAGCGGTAGACGCTCGCGGGCAGCAGCAGCACTCCCGCCTCCGCCACCAGCCGGGCGCAGAACTCCTCCACCCCGTCCGCTCCGCGGTAGCGGGGGAAGGCGACGCAGCCGCCGTCCGGCGCCCGCCACTCGAACAGCTCGGGGAAGTCCGCGAAGAACGCGTCGAACAGCGGAAGCTGCTCGGCGATCAGGGCGCGGTTGCGCTCCAGGATGCTCCTCCTGGCCTTGATCGCTATCCGGGCCAGGACCTCGCTCGGGGCGGCGTTGCAGATGCTGGTGTAGTGCTTGGCCCGCTCCAGCCGGGAGCGCAGCTCCCGGTCCCGGCAGACGATCCAGCCGACCCGCAGCCCCGGCATCCCCAGGGACTTGGAGGTGACGTTGAGCGACAGCGCCCGCTCGGAGAGGTCGGCGGCCTGCGGCAGGGCCCTCGCGGGGTCCCGCTCCAGGCCCCGGTAGACCTCGTCGCTGAAGAGACGGATGCCGCGCTCGTCGCACATCCGGGTCAGCGCGGCGAAGTCGGCGGCCGGGATCACCTTGCCGGTGGGGTTGTGGGGGAAGTTCACCGAGACGACCCGGGTGTTCGGACGCAGCGCCGCCGCCACCCGGTCCAGGTCCAGCGCCCAGTCGTGCCGCTCGTCCAGTGCCACGCCGGTGACCTCGCAGAGCGCGAGCGGCACGGTCTCGGCCGACTGGTAGTTGGGGGTGACCACCACCGCGTGGTCGTCCGCCCCCAGCAGCACGTTCATCGCCAGGTACAGACCCTCCTCGGCCCCGGCGAAGCAGACGACGTCGTCCGCCTCCGCGTTCTCGTACATTCCGGCGACGGCCTCGCGCAGCGCCGGGTCGCCGAAGGTGTCCGTATAGCCGAGGGACAGCGCCCCGAACGCCTCCCGGTCCTCGTCGTCCGCGAGCGTCAGCAGCTCGGAGAGGGTCATCGTCTGCATGTCGGAGGCGGTCAGATGGTGCCGTGCGGTGAACTCCCAGCGGGAGAGATGGGTTTCCAGCCGGAAGTCGGGCAGCCGGGTCATGGGGTGGTGGTCCTTCGTGCTCTGTGCTCGGAGAGCAGGGCGTACACGGTGGAACGTGAGGCTTTCAGGGCGCCCGCGACGACCGGTGCCGCGCGGCGCACCTCGAACACCCCGGCCTCGTCGAGGAGTCCGACGACGGTCAGGCGCTCGGCGCGGCCCAGCCGCTCGACGGGCCGCCCGTGGTCCCGGACATAGCCGCCGACGATGTGCTGGATGCGCTCGGACCAGTCCTGCTCGAAGAGGGGCTCCGGCCGCCGGACGACGGGCGCGCCGAACGAGGACAGCAGCGCCGCCGCCTGCTCCAGCGGGGTCCGGTCCAGATTGACGCAGAGCACCGCCGACGGGTGTCCGTCCGGGGCGCGCAGCACCGCGCTGACCGAGGAGAGCCGGCGCCCGTCGGCGAGCAGCTTCTCGTACGGCCCGTACACATCGCGGTCCGCCGGGTCGAGCGCGTCCAGCTCGCCCAGGAGGGAGGGGTCCCCCGCCCCGCGCGGCCCCATCGCGTTCCAGATGCCCATGACCCGGTCGGTGTCCGGGTCGTGCAGCACCACCTCGGCGTAGGGCCCCAGCAGCAGGGCGATGGCCCGGCACACCGGCTCCCACAGGGTGAGCCTCGGGTCGGGGGAGCCGCCGGAGGCCGTGTCGTGCTCGCTCTCGTTCCTCACATCTGGAATCTAAGTCCAATCCGGACGCAAAGTCCAGATTAAATATCGCCACCCCTCCCGGCGTCCGCCTCCCCGTTGTGTTCCGGCCACGCCACAGAGCCACCGCCTCCCGCCACCGCCTCCCGCCACGGGCTCTGCCCGGGCACCACTCTTCGGCCGCCCTGAGCCCCGCGTCCCCGGCCGCCCGGCCCTCACTCCTTCCACCGGCGCCGCAGCACCTCCTCGGCGGGCTTGCCCCGGGGCGAGTACGCCAGCCGCTGCGGCGTCTCGGCGCTGTCCGGCCAGTCGTCCCACATCCACCAGCACACCCCGGCCCACCAGGGCCGCCCGTCGAAGGCCGTCAGCAGCGCCTCATAGGCGGCGGCCTGCTCCGCGTACCCGGGGCGCCCGCTGACGGTCCAGGAGTACGGGGCCGTCACGGCGCCGTGCTGACTGGTGTAGCCCGCCTCGGTGAAGAGGATTCTGCGGTGCTGCCGGGCCGCGAACGCGGCGAGTTCGCCGACGACGGGTTCCCAGCCCCGCGCCAGCCGCGCCGGATCGGCGGTGGCGGCGTCCGCCAGTGGCCAGTAGGCGTCGATCCCGATCAGATCGAGCGAGGACCAGAAACCTATCCGGTCGTACTCGTCGTAGTTGGCGGCATAGGTCAGCGGCCCCGGGTAGACCTCGCGCACCACGCGGATGACCCTGCGCCAGTTGGCCCGGTCGGCGGAGGTCCCGGCCAGCTCGGTGCCGACCGCGAACTGTTCCACCCCCAGCTCGGCGGCGATCCGGGCGTAGTGGGTGATGAACCCCCGGTACGCCGTGAACCAGGCGTCCCGGTCGGCCGGCCGGATCCGGGCCCGGTCCCCGCCGTCGTCCAGGTCCACATGCGGCTTGAGCATCACCTTGAGACCGGCGGAGCGCGCGAGCCCCACGACCCGGCGCACCCCGCGGTCGCTCACCGTCTCCTGGCCGGCCCGCGGGGTCGCGCGCCGGGTGCCGTCCTGGTACCAGGTGGGTGTGAACACCACCCAGCGGGCGCCGGTGGCGGCGATCTGCCGCAGATAGCGGCCGGCCTCCCGCCGTTCGTAGTCGCCCGTGTCCCAGCCGGGCAGGGTGATCCCCCGTATCCGCGCGGGCGGCTGCTCGGCGGCAGGGCCGCCCCCGTCCCCCGTGGAACATCCCGTCAACACGGCGACGGCCGCGGTCACGGCGGCGGTCGCCCGCCTCAGCGCTCTCATCGTGCCAGAACCTCCCTGGTGGACCCGGTGCCGCGGCGAGCCCGGTGCCCCGGTGGAACCAGTGAACCAGCGGCCCCGGTGCCCCGGTGCGCGAAGGGGAACGGCCGGGGCCGCCCCCGGTCCGCCGCACGGCGGACCGGGAACGGCCCCGGGTGGTGCGTATGTTCGGACGGACCGGTGATCCGGCGTCAGAGGACGGCGGACCGGTGGTCCGGGATCAGGAGAGCAGGCTCTCCGGGCTCACGAAGGTGTACCCCAGGGCCTGGATGCCCTCGACGATCGTCTTCAGCGGGGCCACGGTGTGGAACGGGTGGTAGTAGAAGCTGGCGAAACCGTCCCGCACCGCCAGGTTGGCCTTCGCGTTGGCGATGAGGTCGGCCTCCAGGCGCGGCGGGTTCTGGTTGGACGCCACCGGCTCGTAGCTGCCGATGTTCTCCGGGAGCACCTTGGTGCCGTAGACGTCGGTCACCGGGTACGGGAAGAACTGGCCCAGGTAGCGGGTGGAGTCCACCGGCTGGCCGGTCAGCGTCCCGGCGAAGTACAGCGAACGCTCCAGACGGGCGGCGTAGTTCTGCGAGAAGACCCGGTAGTCGGTGGCGGAGCCCGCGTAGTGCGGGGTCGTCCAGAGCTTGGCCCGCGGCAGACCGGCACGGGTGAACTCGTTCAGCCCGGCGTCCACCCGGCCCTGCGCCCAGGCGGTGGAGTCCTCGGCGACCGGACCGTCGTAGACGACGTGGTTGTTGGCCGGATTCACATGGGCCCGGAAGAACTCGAAGTCGGCGCCGGTCACTCCGTTGTACGGGTTGTCGACATTGCCGTACTGGTGGGTGTAGCCGTGGTTCATCAGTACGGCGCCGTTGGCCAGCATGTACTTGATGGTGTTGACGAGCGCCGGGCGCTGCTGGAGCCGGACCGTGCGCGGTATCCCGTTGTTCTCGGAGCCCTTGGGGTCGCTGTAGACCGGGATGACGTTGATGCCGTAGGCGATGTTCTGCGACTTCAGATAGTCGGCGATCGCCCGCAGCCGGGTGGTGTCGGAGAGCGGGTTGATGTCCTCGATCCGGATCAGGGCCCGGTGCTGCTCGGCGGTCTGCGGCGCCAGCGCGTCGAAGAGCAGGTCGTGGATGGCGACGACGCGGTCGGCCTCGGAGACGAAGGTGAAGGGCAGCTCACCGATGTAGGTCAGGTTGCCGGAGCGCAGTGCCCACGGGAAGCGCTTCTCCACACCGCCGTCGGTGTCGACGGCCGTGGCGACGACCGTCGGGTCCGGGTAGCCGGGGCCCTGCTTGATCAGCGGCCGGAGGATGCCGGGGTCCTGGCCGTCCGGAATCCTGCGGGTCAGGGTCTGGCCCTTGTACTCGACCTTGCTGACCCGGCCGATGCCGGCACCGTTGTCGTAGTACGAGTTGGTCGGGTCCCAGCCGTACTTGAACTCGAACTCCTGGAGGCTGATGGAGTGCGCCATGTTCCAGATGTTCTGGCCCATCCAGATCACCGGGCGGTCGGAGAGCAGCACATCCAGGTAGAAGTCCTGGGGCACGGCGTCCGGAAGGCTGGCGTTGTAGTACGTGGAGCCGATGTAGACCGTCGTGTCGAAGGTCTCGATCATGCCGGAGGTGTACTCCTGCACCGGCTTGGACGTGACGGTCCCGAACCGGCCACCGAGGTTCGCCATGCCCATGGCGTACAGCTCACCGAGGTGTCCGAACGGGCCCGCGTTGTCGTACAGGACCAGGGCCTTGGCCTGTCCCGGAGGCGCCGCCTGCGCCTTCGCCCGGGGCCTCGGAGCCGCCTCGGAGCGCAGCTTTTCGAGCTTCTTCACGGTCTGCTGGACACCCGGGCTCCGCACGCCCCGCTGGGTGGCCTTCTGCGCTCGGCGCTCGGCGTCCGCCTTCAGCGCGGCACTGGCGATGGCCTTGGTGTTCTGCCCCTGAATCCCTGACGTGTGCGCCAGGTTCGCCGACCCGCCGACACCGCCGAGGCCATCCCGCGCCGCCGCTGTGCCCGGCGTCAGCAGACCGCCGCCTAACAGGGCCGCGACGCCCAGGGCGATGAATGCCGACCAGGCCGGCCGTGTTCTTCTTCGGGGTTGACTCATGACTTTCTGGCCTTCCTCGGTTTTGTGGTCCCGCAGGGTGTAAGTGCGTGTGAGTACAGAGAAAACAAGACGCTGAGAAGGCTGCGGATCATGGCTGAATCACGACGGAACAAGTCATGGAAGAGTCATGTCCGAGCCTCCACAGAACTCCACAATCGGATTCCTGGGCTCAACAGCCCGGGATTCTTCTGACCGCTCCGCCCCGGTGTCAATGGGGCCTCCGGTCCCGCTCCGCCGGACGGACGACTTTGACGTAAAGCTTGATCCTTGAAATTTTCACCATCAGAACACCTCGCCCCCATGTGTCTGGTACTTTCCGTAGGCGCGCAGAGGCTGGCCCGTGTGGGGACGTGCCCGCCACTTCTGCGCCCAGGGAAAATGGGGGGACCATGTACGGTAGGTCTGCTTTGGGGTCAGTGCTGCCCTTGGCCGGTCTGGTGGTCGCCGCTCCGGCCGATATACCGGGCCTCCCGGTGGCCAGGGCCTTACAGGCGACCGCGGGGGCTGGATTTCTTCTGTACTGCCTGGTGATCCTGGGCCTCTTCGTGGCGCGTTTCCGGTTACGCGTCGCCCCCGCACCATCGGATTCCGGCCCAGCCGGACGAGCCGCCAGGGGCAGGGTGGGTCACTCGTGAACGCCGACCCCCTCATATGGGCCAGCATCCTTCTGATTGTTCTGGCCGGAACCTATAACTTCGGGCTCTTCCTGCTCTCCCGCCGGAAGGTGCCCCTCGCTCCCCCCAGCGGGGAGCAGCGCTTCTACGTCTTCCTCCTCGCCTGCCTCAATGAGGAGATGGTGCTCGGCGACAGCCTGGCGCGGATCACCGAACTCCCCGCCGAGAACTGTGTCGCGCTGGTCATCGACGACGCGTCCGACGACCGGACCGCCGAGATCGCCCGCGCCGCCGACCCGGACCGGGTCTGGCTCCATCAGCGGCATCTGCCCGACGCCCGCCGCGGCAAGGGCGCCGCCCTTAACGACGGCGTACGGCTGCTGCGCGCGTCCGGGCTGCTCGGCGGCCGTGATCCGCAGGATGTGATCATCTGTGTCGTCGACGCCGACGGCCGCCTGGACCGCCATGTCATCGAGGCGGTCGACCCGTTCTTCAACGACCCGTCCACCGGCGCCACCCAGATCGGCGTCCGGATGTACAACCGTGAGAAAGGGCTGCTCGCCCGGCTCCAGGACATGGAATTCGTCGTCTACGGCGATGTCTTCCAGAGCGCCCGCCGGTTCATCGGGAGCGTCGGCATGGGCGGCAACGGCCAGTTCATGCGGCTGTCCGCCCTGGACTCGCTCGGCGAGAACCCCTGGAGCGACAGCCTCACCGAGGATCTCGACCTCGGGGTACGGCTGATCGCCAAGGGCTGGACCAACCAGTACTGCCCCACGGCGGCCGTCTCCCAGCAGGCCGTCCTCGATGTACGGCGGCTGGTGCGCCAGCGCTCCCGCTGGTTCCAGGGCCATCTCCAGTCGGCCGATCTGGCGCCGCTGATCCTGCGCGATGTCCCCGGGCGGGCGGCGATGGACCTGATCTACCACCTCTCCAGCCCGGTGCTCATCCTGCTGACCTCGCTGCTGCCGCTCTCCTTCCTGGTCGCCGTCCTCGGCACCGTCGCCGGTTCGGTCGCCCGGGGTGAGCCGATGGTCGACGTGATGTGGTTCGCCGGGCCGTATGTGCTCTCCTTCACCGTGGCGTGGATCTACGGCTTCGTCTACCGCCAGCGGGAACGCACCCTCCGCCCCCTCCAGGCCGCACTGCTCGGCCACGCCTTCGTCTTCTACGGCTACATCTGGTTCGCCGCCGGGTGGATGGGGGTGTGGCGGACCGTCACCGGCAAGACCACCTGGCTGAAGACGGCCCGCAGCTGAGCCGTACACCGGGCCGCCGCGCCGGTGCCCCCGGCGCGACCGCCGTGTCGTACCCGTTCGACCGCACCGTTCTGCGCCACGCTGAGCACCACCGACCGGACACCGCCGCTCGCGGACCACCGTTCGTGCACCACCGTTCAGGCGTCACCGCTCGCGCACCACCGTTCCCGCACCGCTCTTCCCGCACCGTCGTTCCCGCACCGCCGTGGTGCACCACCGCGCCGTCGCACCGCCCGCGTCCTCGCACGGGCCGTGCCCCAGCCCGTACCGAGGAGACCCGTGTCCTTAAGCGACAGACCCCAGCCGTCCACGACGACGTCCGTCCCGCACGGCGGTGCGATCCGCGCCCTGCTGGTGCTCGGCACCCGGCCGGAGGCCATCAAACTGGCCCCGGTGGTCCGGGAGATGGCCGCGTCCGCGCGGTTCCAGCCGCTGGTGGTGACCACAGGTCAGCACCGGGAGATGCTCCAGCAGATGCTGGGCATGCTCGGCGTCGGGGTGCGGACGGACCTCGCGGTCATGCGTGAACGGCAACTGCTGTCGGAGCTGACCGCGCGTCTCGTGGACGGCCTCGGGTCGGTGATCCGGGCCGAGCGGCCCGATCTGGTGGTCGTCCAGGGTGACACCACCACCGCGCTCTGCGGCGCGCTCGCCGCCTTCTACGAACGGGTCCCCGTCGCCCATGTCGAGGCCGGGCTGCGCACCGGGGTGCCGGACAACCCCTTCCCCGAGGAGCTGAACCGCCGGCTGATCGGCCCCGTGGCCCGCTGGCACTTCGCCCCGACCCCCCGCGCCGCCGCCCATCTGCGGGCCGAGGGCGTGGCCGGGGAACAGGTGCTGATCACCGGCAACACCGTGGTCGACAATCTGCTGTGGGTCCTCGCCGAAGGGACGGGGAAGGACGCGTTCCGCACCGACCGCCGACGGGTCCTCGTGACGCTGCACCGCCGCGAGAACCAGGGGGAGCGGATGCGTTCCATGGGCGCGGCCCTGCGCAGACTGGCCGACCGGGGTGATGTGGAGATCGTCCTTCCGCTGCACCGCAGCCCGGCGGTCCGCGACGCCCTGCTGCCGGAGCTGGCCGACTGCCCCGGGGCGACCGTCGTCGACCCGCTCGGCTATCTCGACTTCGCCGCCACCCTCGCGGGCTGCGACCTCGTCCTGACCGACTCCGGCGGGGTCCAGGAGGAGGCGCCGAGCCTCGGCAAGCCCGTCCTCGTCCTGCGGACCACCACCGAACGGCCCGAGGCGGTGGAGGCGGGGGCCGCCCGGCTGGTGGGCACCGACCCCGGGACGATCCTCGCCGAGGCCGTGCGGCTCCTCGACGACCAGGACGCCTACCGGCGCATGGCCCGCGTGGCCAACCCCTTCGGCGACGGCCACGCGGCCGGACGCATCGTGGCCCGGCTCGCCGCCGACCTCTCCGGCCCCGGCACCCCGGCCGGAATCCACGGCTCCGGAGTCTCCGCCGACCTCTCCGGCCCCGCTGGTCGCGGCGCGGCCGACCCCGCCGGTCACGGCGCGTTCGTCCCCGGCCCGGGCGCTGCCCCCGGCGACGGGCGCCCCCTGGACGACTCCGCAGCCACCCCCGCGCCCGTGCGCGACGAGCGGTCCGGCCCCTACGATCCACGACCATGACCTCCGCACTGTGGCGCGGCGGACGGCGGGTCGGCGGGGCGCTGCTCGCCGTCGTCCTGGTGATGACCGCCGGACTGGTGATGTCCGGCCTGTGGGAGGACGAGCGGCGCACGCTCCTCGTCGAGCCCTGGAAGGACGGCCGGGTCTACGGCCCCTGGCGCTCGGTCTTCCACGGCTACGGCACCAACACCGGCGGCGCGGACGAGCTGACGCTCACCCCCTACCGGGCCGTCGACCGCTCCCGCACCCATGCCGGGCTCGTGGTCTCCACCGCCCGCCACGGGCGCCTCGACTACAGCGCCCGGATGCGCACCGCCGAACAGCTCCGCGCCCCCGACCCCAACCCCTGGGAGGTGGCCTGGCTGGTCTGGGCGTACACCGACCCCGAGCACTTCTACTATCTGGCCCTCAAACCCAACGGCTGGGAGCTGGGCAAGAGGGACCCGGAGTACCGGGGCGGCCAGCGCTTCCTCGCCACCGGCCTGCCCCGGTTCGCCGTCGGGGAGTGGTCGCAGGTGCGTGTCCGGCAGAGCGGGGCCCGGATCACGGTGACGGTGAACGGCGACCGGGTGGTGTCGTTCACCGACCGTGAGAGGCCCTACACGGAGGGCAGTGTGGGCGCGTACACCGAGGACGCGCTCGCCGAGTTCCGGGACATCACCGTCTCCGCCGGGGAGCCCGGCACCGGCCCGGAGGAGAACCGGCAGCTCCCCGCCCGGCGCTGAGCCGCAGGCCCACAGAGCCCCGTGAGGCCCCTGTGACCGGTGGGTGCCGGGACGATCAGTGGGACCCCTGAGGCAGGCGTTGTACAGAGTCCCCCA
This sequence comes from Streptomyces clavuligerus, assembly GCF_005519465.1. Taxonomy (NCBI): domain Bacteria; kingdom Bacillati; phylum Actinomycetota; class Actinomycetes; order Kitasatosporales; family Streptomycetaceae; genus Streptomyces; species Streptomyces clavuligerus. Next base: position 6,320,705 of record NZ_CP027858.1, read on the forward strand.
GCGTGCCGGAGTGGGCCGAGAGCACTGGTGTGGGCAGAGTCGCACAGGAGACGGTTGAGTCCACGGGCCTCCCAATGTTTTCATGGACGGGTCAAAGGCGCTGCGGATCTCGCGGCGCTTTTTCCATGTCCGCACGGACGGCCCGCACACCCCGCGAACGCCGTCGCGCGCGGGTCACGGCGGCCGGGAGACCCCCGGAAGGCCCAGAAAGGACGGCATGCGTGCTCAGACGGTGGTTCGTGGCTCCTGACCCGGGGCGACTGCGGCTGCGCGCCGCCGCCCGGGCCGTCCTCGGCATCGCCCTCGCCGTGCTGGGATGCGCCCTCGCGGGCCTGCCCCTGCCCGATGTGATCACCGGCGGCCTCGTCGCCCTGCTCGCCCTCTTCACCGTCACCGACGCCACCGTCCGGGCACAGGCGCTGACCACGGCGCTGCTGCCCGCAGCCGGTGTCCCGGTACTGGCGCTCGCCACCCTGCTCCAGGGCCAGCCGCTCGCACGTGACCTGGCCTTCCTCACGGTCGCCGTCGCCGCCGTCTACGCCCGCCGCTGGGGCGCCCGGGGCCACACCCTCGGGGTCTTCGCCTTCATGACCTACTTCGTGGCCCAGTTCCTGGCCGCCGTTCCCGGGGACCTGCCCGGGCTCTACGGCGCCATGGCCATCGGGCTGGCCGCCGCCTCGGCGGTCCGCTTCGGCCTCTGGTGCTACGAGCGCCGGCTGCCGCCCGCCGCCCTGCCCGCCCCGCCCGCCGTCCCCGGCCTGGTCGGGATCGCCACCCGGCAGTCCGTGCAGGTGGCGGTCGCGGGCGCGCTCGCGCTCGGCCTCGGCCAGCTCCTCTCCCAGGACCGCTGGTACTGGGCGGTCGGCGCCGCCTGGTGGTCGTTCGTCAACACGACCTCCCGCGGCGAGACCCTGGTCCGCGGAGCGCGCCGGGTGCTGGGCACCGTGATCGGCGTCTCCGCCGGACTGCTCGCCGCCGTCCCCGCCCACGGCTCCCTCCCGGCCACCGCCGTGCTGAGCGCCGTCTGCGTCTTCGGCGTCTTCTACACCGCGGCCGTCTCCTACACCTGGATGATGTTCTTCGTGACCGTCCTGGTCAGCCTGTTGTACGGAATCCTGGGCGCACTCGACGGCCCGCTGCTCGCCCTGCGGGTGGCCGAGACCGGGCTCGGCGCGCTCTGCGCCGCCTTCGCGGTGGCCCTCATCCTGCCGATCACCACCCACTCCACCACCGACGCCTGGATACGGCAGGCCGTGGCCTGTGTGCACCACTGCACCGCCGAGGCCGCCGCCCGGCTCACCGGCTCCGCCACCGCCGACCCGGCCCCGGGCATCGCCGAGCTGGAGGCCCTGCTGGGCCGGGTACGGCTCTCGCTCGCGCCGCTCGTGCACCCGCTCAGTCCGCTGCGCGCCCGCAAGGCCCGCGCCCTGCGGGTGCTCGCGCTGCTCGATGTCTGCGTCCGGGAAGTCCGCGGACTGGCCTCGGTCGCCGCCGACCCGGCCGCCTCGCACGACGCCCGGCAGGTGGCCGCCGCCTGCCGCCGGGTGGAGGCCGCCGTGCACGCCCTCGTCCCGCAGGCCGCCGGGCGGCCCCCGCGGCGGACCGCCGAGGAACCGGCCGTGGCACAGCCCACCGGCACCGAGGCGGCGCTCGGACATCTGCACGCGCTGGAACGGGCGCTCGCCGATCTCGCCGCGCCGCTGCTCAGCTCCCCGCGCGCGCCGCTCGCGTCCCTCTGAGCCGCCGCCCCCCACGGGCTCCCTCCCCTCCCCAGGGGGCTGCGGGCTGGTCTAGACCGCTGCTACGGTCGGCCGGACAGCGAACGATCAGTCAGGGAACGAGGGAACACTGTGGGCGACACGACCACCGGACGGGCCTTCATCGGCTCGTTCACCTCGGCGGGCGGCCGGGGGATCATCGCCGCCGACGTCGACGCGGAGACGGGCGCGCTGACCGCGACCGGGGTGAGCGACGCGCTCGCCGACCCCTCCTATCTGGCGCTGGGGCAGAGCGCGGCGGGGCCGGTCCTCTACGCGGTGTCCGAGGGCGACGAGGGCGCGGTGGGCGCCTTCGCCCTGAGGGACGGGGGCCTCGCCCCGCTCGGCGGGCCGGTCCCGGTGGACGGCTCGGGCCCCACCCATCTCGCCGTCCACGACGGCCATCTGCTGACCGCGAACTACGGCTCCGGCAGCGTCAGCGTGCTCCCGCTGGCCGAGGACGGGACGATCGGCCCGGTCCGCTGCGTCGTCCGGCACGAGGGCTCGGGACCCGACCCGGACCGCCAGCGCGGTCCGCACGCCCACCAGGTGCTGCCCGACCCCAGCGGGCGCTGGGTGCTCGCCGTGGACCTCGGCATCGACGCGGTCCTCGTGTACACGCTCGACCGGGCGACGGGCACCCTGACCCCGCACGGCAGGACCGCGCTCCGGCCCGGAACGGGGCCGCGCCATCTGGCCTTCCACCCGGCGGGCCGGCACGCCTATGTCCTGAACGAGCTGGAGCCGACGCTCACCGTCTGCCGCTGGGACGCCGCCGCGGGGGTCCTGGAGCCGGTCGGCGAGGTCCCCCTGCTGCCGGAGGACGGCGCCGCGGGGCGCGTCTACCCGTCCGAGGTCGTCGTCGCCCCCGACGGGCGGCGGCTCTGGGTCGCGCTCCGCGGGCACGACAGCGTCGCGGTGCTGGACCTGGACCCGAGCGGTGAACGGGCGGACCCGGTCACGACCGTGCCGTGCGGTGGGCGCTGGCCCCGGGACCTCGCACGGGACCCGGCGGGGCGGCGGCTCTACGCGGCCAACGAGCGCTCCGGGGAGGTCGGCTGGTTCACGCTCGACCCCGAGACGGGGGTGCCGCGGTGGGCGGGCTCCCTGGACGCCCCCGCGGCCTCCTGCGTGATCTTCACCTGACGCTCCGGCGTCCCGGTGCCCGGCCCTCCGGGAGAACGGCCGGGACCGGGGTCCGGCCGGGGCCGGGGCGCGCGAAGCGGCGGCCGGGCCCGGTGGATCGGGCCCCGGCCGACGGGGTCAGTGCGTGGGCAGACCCTGCTGCCGGGGCGTGATCCCCAGCAGCGTCGTGTACTGCGACAGCACCAGCTTGCCGATGGCCGGGTACGCGCCCAGCGCCTCCGCGGTGGAGCAGCCCGCGTCCTTCATCCCCGCCTCCAGCAGCCCCTCGGGCAGCTCGGGGCCGATCAGGTACGGGGCGAGGGCGAGCTGCGCCGAACCGGAGGAGCGGAGCTGGTCCGCGACCGAGGCGACGGAGCCCTCCTGGTCGAGCGCGGCGGCCATCACGGGCACCGCGAGCCGCGCGGCCAGCAGCATGCCGGTGATGCCCGCGGCCTGCACGGCCTCCTCGCCGCCCACGGTCGCCAGGATGATGCCGTCGGCGGCGGTGGCCACGGTGAACAGCCGGGCCCGGTCGGCACGGGCGAGACCGGCCTCGGAGAGCCGCACGTGCACCGCCTCCGCGAGCAGCGGGTGCGGGCCGAGGACATCGGTCAGCTCGGCCTGGGTGCCGCTGTCCGCGACGGCCGCGGCGATCCGCTCCATCAGCGCCTTGTCCGGGCCCGCGAGCAGCGGGACCACCACGGCGGCCGGGCCCTCGGGCGCCGCCACCTCACGGCCCGCCGCCAGCGCGATCTCGTACCGCTCGGTGCGCCGGGCGGCCGTCCGGGCGAGGACGCCCGCGACGGACGCGTACTCGGACTCGTCGCCGTCGAGGTGGCCGACGGCGACCTCAAGCCCCGGAAGCTCGGAACGGGCGATGCTGACGGTCTCCTCGGCGAGCGCGCGCGACGCGGGGGAGGGGGCACCCGGGACGGCGAGCACCAGCGCGGGCGCACCCTCGGGAGCGGCCACGGGTTCCGGGCGGCGGTGCCGTCCTGACTGTCGGGGACGCGGCATTCGTACAGGCAGGCCGGGTGCGGGGCCATTGGGGGAGCTCATGGCGCCGCATGCTACTGGCTTTGCGGTCGGGACTGTTCGGGGAGGGGGTGGTCGCGTGCCATCTGTCCGCATTTCATCCGATAGAAGGTCAAGGAGATCTGCGTCCAGTAGGTGATATTCACCCTTGTGGGGGATGTGCCCTCGCTGGCTCCTATGCTCCCGATTCCATCGGGACATGAAGCAGTGTCGGATGCCGCGGAAGCAGCAGAGATCCGGACGCGAGTGCCGAGGCCAGTACCAGTGCTCCGTCCAGCGGGTCCCCCGCCGCCGGTACGAGACGCGCATACGGCAGACGCCGGGACAACTCCTCCCGCAGCGGTACGAGAAGAGGTGCGCCCATCCGGAACAGACCACCCGTCAGCGCGACCTCCGGCGGTCCGACGGCCGCCACCGCGACGGCCCCCGGGGCGCCCCCCGCGAGCGGCCCGCCCGCGACAACCCGCCGACCTGTCGCGGACATCGGCGCGCCCCTGGGGACTTCCGGGCACACCGCCCCGGCGGCCTCCGCGACATGACGGGCCGCCAGCGCCAGGATCCGTGCCGCCACCGCGTCCCCGTCCGCCGCGCACCGGCCGACCTCCGGCGCGAAGGACGCCAGCACCGCCGGACGGTCCGGCCGCGGATACACCCGGTCCGGCAGCTCCCGGGCCGGGCCGAAGGCCGACTCCGCCGCCGCCAGCAGCGCGGGCGAGCCGCCCTCCCGTCCGTCGTGGGCCCGGAGCGCCGCCTCAAGACCGGCCCGGCCGATCCAGGCGCCGCCCCCGCAGTCGCCCAGCAGATGACCCCAGCCGTCGGCCCGCCGCCAGCGGGTCAGATCCGTGCCCAGCGCGACCATGCCGGTGCCCCCCGCCACCACGGCGCCCGGACGCTGGCCCAGCGCGCCCGCGTACGCGGTCACCGCGTCGGAGGCCAGCGCCACCCGGCCCACCCCCAGCAGCCTCGCCAGCGCCCCGGGCACCTCGGCGCGCAGCCGCTCCCCGAGGCTCGCCATCCCGGCCGCGCCGACCGCCACGGCCACGGGCGGACCGCCCCCCGGGTCCGCGTCCAGCAGGGCCCGCGCCATCGGCACCACCTGCTCCAGCAGATGATCCGCGTCGATACCGCCGGGCCCGGTCCGCACCGGCTCCGAGGAACGCAGCGTCCCCGGAGCCGGTGGCGCACCCGCCCGGCGGGCGGCACCGGCGTCGGCCAGCGCCACCCGCAGCCCCGAGCCCCCGGAGTCCACCCCGAGGACCCGGGCACCGGTCACGGCAGCCGCCAGTCGACCGGACCCGCCCCCTGGCGCTCCAGGAGCTCATTGGCCCGGCTGAAGGGACGCGAGCCGAAGAAGCCCCGGTCCGCCGACATCGGCGAGGGGTGCGCGGACTCGATCGCGGGCAGCTCCCCGAGCAGGGGCCGCAGATTGCGCGCGTCCCGCCCCCACAGCACCGACACCAGCGGCTTGCCCCGGGCCACCAGCGCCCGGATGGCCTGCTCGGTGACCTCCTCCCAGCCCTTGCCCCGGTGGGCGGCGGGCTTGCGGGGCGCGGTGGTCAGCGCCCTGTTGAGCAGCAGCACCCCCTGACGGGTCCACGGGGTGAGATCGCCGTTGGACGGCCGGGGGTGTCCCAGATCCGCGTGCATCTCGCGGAAGATGTTGTCCAGGCTGCCCGGTACCGGCCGGACGTCCGGCGCCACCGAGAAGCTCAGCCCCACCGCGTGCCCCGGGGTGGGATAGGGGTCCTGACCCACGATCAGGACGCGCACCTCCTCGAACGGCTGCTGGAAGGCGCGCAGTACATGAGCCCCGGCCGGGAGATAGGTACGTCCCGCGGCGATCTCCGCGCGCAGGAAGTCGCCCATCTCGGCGATCCGCCCGGCCACCGGCTCCAGGGCCTCGGCCCAGCCCGGCTCGATGATGTCCTTCAAAGGTCGTCGTGCTGTCACGGGGCGTCACTCTACTGGTGCAACGGCACTCCCGGTGGGCACCGCCCGTACCATCCGTTCCTCCGGGGTGGCGGTCCCGGGTCCCGGCGTCACGGCCCCGCCGCCGCCAGCAACCCCGGCCAGTCGGGGATCTTGACCGTCCCCCGCCCCAGCCGGTGCCCCAGCGTCGCCTCGGCGGCCACGATCGCCTCCCACCCCGCCCAGCGCACCGGGCGGTGGCCCGCAGCCCGCAGCTCCGCCAGCGGATCGTCCGCGACGCTCCGCCGGGCGAGCGCCCCGGCGTCGTCGAGGAGCGAGGCGACCGTCTCCTTGGCGCACGGCCGGTTGCTCCCGATGACCCCCGTCGGACCCCTCTTGATCCATCCGGCCACGTACTCGCCCGGGGACGGGGCGCCGTCGCGCACCACCCGCCCCGCGGCGTGCGGCACGGTGCCCCGCCGGGTGTCGAACGGGAGCCCCGGCAGCGGCACCCCCTGGTAGCCGACGGCCCGCAGCACCAACTGCGCCTCGATCTCCTCGTACGCCCCGGTGCCCCGCACCCCGCCCGCCCCGTCGGGCCCGGTCCGTTCAAAACGCACCGCGCCCACCGCGCCGTCCCGCTCCAGCAGTTCCACCGGACGGAGGAAGAACCGCACCCGGACACGGCACGGGTCCCGGCCCTCGTCCGCGCCCCTCGCCCCGCGGGCCGCCCAGTCCCGGACGACGTCGAGATTGCGGCGGACGGCCGCGGGCAGCGCCGCGGCCACGGAGGCATCCGTGTACGCCGGGTCGAGCGCGAGGTCGGCCGGGTGGACCCGGACCGCCGCGGCCGGAAGCGCGCCCAGCTCCCGCAGCTCCTTGGTGGTGAACCGGGCCTGGGACGGGCCGCGCCGGCCGACCATGTGCACCTCGCGCACCCCGCTGCGCGCGAGCGCGGCGAGCACCCCCTCGGGCATGTCGGTGGCGCGCAGCGCCCCGGGCTCGCGGGCGAGGACCCGGGTGACGTCCACGGCCACATTGCCCGCGCCGATCACCACCGCCGAACGGACCGGGAACCCGAAGCCGTCCCCGGGGGCGTCCGGGTGGGCGCTGTACCAGGAGACGAAGTCCGTGGCCGAGCGGCTGCCGGGCAGATCCTCGCCGGGGATGCCGAGGCGGCGGTCCCGGGCGGCCCCCACGCAGTAGACCACCGCGTGATAGAGGCCGAGCAGTCTGCGGGGGCACAGGCCGTGGGCGCCGACCTCGACATGGCCCAGGAACTCGATCCGCTCGTCCTCCAGCACCGTGCGCAGATGCTCCTGGAGGGACTTGATCTTCTCGTGGTCCGGGGCGACGCCGTAGCGCACCAGCCCGTACGGACAGGGCAGCCGGTCCAGCACATGCACCCGGACGTCCGGCACCCGGCTCTGCCGGACGAGGCCCTGCGCGGTGTAGACCCCGCTGGGGCCCGATCCGACGACGGCGACGCGCAGCACGGCGGCTCTCCTTCCCGCGGGCTCCCCGCGACGGCCCGCGAGCACGCGTGACGTCCGGTGACGTCCCGCGGGGACGGTTCCGGCATCCCACGGCCGCCCCGGCCGGTGCGCGGTGCTGAGCCGGGAGGGTGCCGTGCACGGAGGGAGTGCGTGCCGCGGCACCACCGTTCGGATGGACCGGTTACATATGAATGGTGCAAGAAACGACGTTTCTTAATGCCAATGATCAGTATGATCCCGGCAGCGCGCTGCCCTATCCCGCCATCTGGGAGATCCAGGGGCACGGCACCGTCTCGGCCGACCCGGCCCGGGAGTGCGGCGGGGCACCGGAGACGGCCCCGTCCACCGGGGGCGCGGCCCCGCTCTCCCGGTGGTTCGACGTCCGGCTGACCTTCGCGGACGGCACCCGGCTCGACGTCCTCGCGGTGGTGGCGGGCGGCCGGCTCACGATCGAGGAACTGCGGGCCGATCCGCCGCTGCCGCTGCTGGGGGTCACCGTTCTGGCCCAGCGGATCGGCAGGCCGCTGGAGGACGCCTGCCGGGCGGCTGCCCGCCGTCCCCGGCGCACGGTACGCCCCACCGGCCCCGCGTCCCCCCGGCAGGCACACGAGGACATCGTCCCCGCCGTGGAGCACCCGGCGCCGTCCGCGCGGGCGGGCGCCGGGTGCGTCCCCGCCGCCCCGGACGTCCCCGCCGCCCCGGCGGACGGGGACGCGGAGCCCGTGGTGAACGCTCCGGGGGATTCCGGGCACCCCGTGGTGCGGCCCGTCGGCCCCGAAGGCCCCGGCGGTGTCGAAGCCCCTGACGCCGCCGGGGGCGCGGGGCCCGCGAGACCTTTCGACGGGCCGCCGCGCCAGGGTGACGGGGCCCGCGCCGTCCGGGGCGGGCGCCGGGCCCGGACCGGGGTGCCGCGGGGCCGGGCGGGACGGCGGATCGCCGCCGACGCCTACCGCGCCGCTCAGCGCAACGGGACCGATCCGGTGCTCGCGGTGATGAGCGCCACCGGCCGCAACCGCCGCAGATCGCTGCGGCTCATCGCCGGAGCCCGCGAGGACGGCCTCCTCACCCCGCGCCGCCACCGCCGCCCGGGCCCCCGCCCCCGGGAGGCCACCGGCTCCTAGGGAGTGTCGTCGAAATAGCTTCGTCCGTCCGGAGGACGGGCGGTGCGGCGCATGGTGCGTGCAGATGCAAGGCGGAGGAGGGAGTCCATGCGGAGCATCGGCGACTGACGACAACGCGGCAGATGTGCGTGCAAGGCGTCGCGACGCAGACGGGATTTTGACGACACGACCTAGGCCCTCTCGTCCGTATCCCGCCGGGCCCGTGTGTCCGGCCCGGTCCGGGCACAGGGCCTAGATCTTGCCGAAGCTCCGCATCCGGTTGATCTCTACCGTCTGACTGGCGACCACGTCGTTCGCCATCTCCTCCACACGGACGTTGTTGCCGTCCGTCAGCGCCTCCGTGGCCATGGTGATCGCCCCCTGGTGATGGGTGATCATCAGCTTCAGGAAGAGCTTGTCGAAGGACGCCCCCCGGGCCTCCCGCAACTGCGTGAGCTGGGCGTCGGTCGCCATGCCCGGCATCGCCCCGCCGCCGTGGCCGTCATGGCCGCCGTGCCCGTCGCCGCCCTTGGCGGGCTTCTGGCCGTGGCTGCTGAGCCAGCCCTCCATCGCGCCTATCTCGGGCTTCTGCGCGGCGGATATGCGTTCCGCCAAGCGCTTGACGCGGTCGGTACCGGCCCGCCCCGGCACCAGGTCGGTCATGGTCAGGGCCTGCTGGTGGTGCTCGATCATCCGGTGCGCGTAGGAGATGTCGGCGTCGTTGGGGGAGTCGTCCGGGAGCGCCTTCCGTGCCTCGTCCGCCGAGAGCGTCCTCGCCGGTTCGCCCGGCTTGCCGGGAGCCACCACCGAGCCGGTGGAGCCGCCGGACGGCTTGGCCGACGACGCCTTGCCGGAGGAGCCGGAGTCCGACTCGCAGGCGCCCAGCGCGAGTACGGCCGCGGCGGCGACCACCGCGATGACCGGTCCGCGCGTACCTCTGGCCGAGCGGCGATGGAACACGGTGATCTCCTGTGTGTCTTGGGGTGTTTGACGAGTGTTTGTGATCTTTCCTAGCACGGATTTGATCGATCGCGATCAAAAACTCTTATTACATGTCTGTTGCCATCTGTTGAGATGTGCATGCTAGGCAAGATACTGCCGTGGTCCGTGCATCCGTTTGACAACGAACGGAACCACAGGGAGGACGTAGTGAGTCTGTTGCACAACACCGGTACCCGAGCCAGACGCCTGGGCGGCGCGACCGCCGCCGCCGGACTGCTCGCGACGCTGCTGACGGCCGCCCCGGCCATGGCCACCCCCGACCCCGGGGACAAGCCGTTGGGCGGGGACAAGGTCACCTCCGGCGAGGTGTCCAAGGCCCGTTCCGCCATCGACCAGGGTCGGATACCCGGGGTCGACGAGATCGTCAAAAGCCCCAACATCGAACACCTCGTGAACGTCCCCAAGGGGGCGCTGAAGAACACCAACACGGACATCTCCTTCCAGGGGAAGTACGCCTACGCCGGCAACTACGACGGCTTCACCATCTTCGACATCAGCAACCCCAAGGCGCCGAAGACGGTGTCGGAGGTGCTGTGCCCGGGTGGCCAGAACGATGTCTCGGTCTCCGGCAACCTGCTGATCCTGTCCACCGACTCCTCGCGCAGCGACAACTCCTGCACCAGCACGTCGCAGTCCGCGACGGTCAAGGAGTCGTGGGAGGGCATCAAGGTCTTCGACATCAGCGACAAGCGCAACCCGAAGTACGTCGCCGCTGTCGAGACCGCGTGCGGTTCGCACACCAACACGATCGTGCCGGACGGCCGGAACGTGTACGTCTACGTCTCGTCGTACTCGCCGCAGGCCACGTTCCCCGACTGCAAGCCGCCGCACGACGGCATCTCGATCGTGAAGGTGCCGCGGAAGGCCCCGGAGCAGGCGAGCCTCGTGGGCTTCCCCGTCCTCTTCCCGGACGGCGGCAACCCCGGCGCGCCGACCAACCCGGGGGTCTCCCCGACCTCCGGCTGCCACGACATCACCGTGCTGCCCTCGAAGGACCTGGCCGCCGGAGCCTGCATGGGTGACGGCATCCTCTTCGACATCAAGAACCCGGAGCGCCCGAAGGTCATCGACCGGGTCCAGGACAACGAGAACTTCGCGTTCTGGCACTCGGCCACCTTCAACCAGCGGGCCAACAAGGTCGTCTTCACCGACGAGCTGGGCGGCGGCGGCGCGGCCACCTGCAATGTCGAGGTCGGCCCCGAGCGGGGCGCGAACGGCATCTACGACATCGTCGGCAAGGGCGACCAGCGCAAGCTGGTCTTCCGGAGCTACTTCAAGATCGACCGGCACCAGGCCGCCACCGAGGTGTGCGTGGCGCACAACGGCTCGCTGATCCCGGTCAAGGGCCGTGACCTGATGGTCCAGGCGTGGTACCAGGGCGGCATCTCGGTCTGGGACTTCACCGACTCGTCGAAGCCGAAGGAGATCGGCTACTTCGAGCGCGGCCCGGTCACCCTCGAACGGGTCACCTCCGCGGGCCCCTGGTCGGCGTACTACTACAACGGCCATGTCTACTCCAGTGACATCGCCAAGGGCATCGACGTCCTGAAGATCAACGACAGGCGTACCGACCCGGCGAAGAAGGTCCGGCTGCACGAGCTGAACGTGCAGACCCAGCCGGACTACTTCGACCAGGACGACGACCACGACGAGGACGACGACTGATCCGTCAGGCGTTGTCGCTCCGGTGATCCGCCGGTGACCCGCCGCGGCGGATCACCGGCGGTCGCCCGCCCCCGTCCGGCGGACCTCGCGTCCGGCGGCCGGGGGCCGTTTTGTCAGCGGGCGTCGCCCTCCTGGGCACCGGGCCCCGCCGCACCGCCCGGCCGCTCGTCCGTCCGCGGCTCGTTCCCCGGTTGCCCGTCCACCGGTGGAAGCCCGTCCACCGGTGGAAGCCCGTCCACCGGTGGAACGCCCAGCTCCCAGCCGAGCCCGAAACGCTGGAACAGCTCCCCCCGCAGCCGGGCGGGCGACATCGGCGCACCCGGCAGCACGATCGCGAAAACCGCGCCCATCAGCAGCGCGCGCAGCATCGGATAGTCCGTGTCGACCTGTCGTGAACCCGAACGCTCCACCGCGTCGCGCAACAGCGCGGCCAGCCGCTGCTGTTCGGGGCACTGGATGAACCCCTCGGCCTGGAGCACCCCCGACATATGGGTCCGCATCAGCACCGGCTGCTCGACGGCCAGCCCCAGCACCGCGTCGATCGCCCGGGCCAGCAGCTCCCGCCCGTCGTCGGTGCGCGGCTCACGCGAGAGCGCCGCCTCCAGCGTGCGGTGCATCAGCCGGTGCACCGCCGACTGCAACAACTGGCGCTTGCCCGGGAAGTAGTACGAGACCAGCCCGCGCGCCGAGCCCGCCCGGTCGGCGATGGCGGCCAGGGTGGTCGCCTCGTACCCCCGCTCGCCGATCAGGTCGACGGCCGCCTGGAGCAGCCGGTCACGGGAACGCCTGCGCATCTCTTCATTGACCGACGGGCTCCGCGGGGACATGCTGGACTCCTGCGTTGACTGGCTCCGAGCCAATATACTCAGCGCGTTCCGCCCGCAGGCCCCTCCGGCTCGTCGGCGGCTGTGCTGCCCGGACCGGGCGACGCGGGGGATCGCCCGGTCCGGGCAACCACGGCCCCGGCGCCCCGTCCCGGACGGCGCCGTGCGACCCGCTCGTACACCAGCACCGTGAGCAGCACCCAGCAGATCCCCATCAGCCAGCCCGCCAGGACGTCCGTGGGCCAGTGCACCCCGAGGTAGAGCCGGGTCAGCCCGACACCGATCACCGAGACCGCCGCGAGCACCGCCGCCGCCCGCATCCACCGCGCGCTCACCCGGTGCAGCGCGGCCACCCACAGCAGCAGTCCGCAGACGACGGTGGCGGTCATGGCGTGACCCGAGGGGAAGGCCGCGTAGTGGGCGGAGTCGACCGGGTCCGGCCAGCGCGGGCGCTGCCGGTCGACCGCCGCCTTGACGCCCTGCTGGAACAGGGTGCCGAGGAGCGTCGACAGGGCGACGCACAGCGCGAGCAGCCACTCCCGCCGCAGCGCGAGCCAGACGCAGACCGCCGTGATCAGCGCCCGCATGGTCCACGGGTCCCACACCCAGTCGGTCAGCACCCGGTTGACGTGTACCGCCGTCGGCTGCCGCACCGCCCATCGGTGCAGCTCCCGGGCCACGGACTCGTCGAACGACAGCAGCGGCGGCCAGGCTGTGGCGACCAGCGCCAGCAGGACGGCCGAGAGCACCGCCGACACGGCGCAGACCCGGGCAGGCCACTGCGGGCGGTCGGGCGGCGTCGATCCTGCGGGGTGCGCGGGTCGGGGGGAGCGCATGACAGCGATCATTCCTCTCTGCGGGGGTCCGGCGGTTGCGGCACGCCCCGGTCCGGCCGGGGAAACGCGGCGATCCCCGCCGAGGTGCGCCGCCGCCCGGAGCGCAGGCCGCGGCCCCGGCCCTCCCGGGCCGTGCGCGGACGCCGATCCGCCCGGTCGGGGCAGCGGGCCGGACGGATCAGGTCGGGCGGGTCAGGTCAGGGCGCGCAGCGCGGGGACGAACGCCACCAGCACCGGGACGACCGGCACCAGCGCGGCCGCGGCGGTCAGCCGCAGCCGGTGGCCCGGAGTGAGCCGCGGCGTCGCCGACAGCAGCCGGTCGACCCGCTGCGGAAGCTGGCCCCGGTGCGTGGGGCAGGGCCCGAACACGCCCCGGTCCTCGTTCAGCTCCACCAGCGCGAGCGCGGTGGTGAGCCGCCCGAACCGCTTGGACGCGGAGTCGTCGGCCGCCAGCTCCACCAGCCGGTGCATCTCGTCACGGAACGCGGCGAACACCGGGATCTGCGGAAAGCCCGAGGCCAGCGCGGAGGAGCAGTGCAGCAGCCAGTCGTGCCGGGCGCGGGCGTGCCCCTGCTCGTGCGCGAGCACCGCGTCCAGCTGGCGGCCCTTCAGCCGCCGGAGCGCGGCCGTGGTGATCACGAGCTGCGGCGTGCCGCCCGGGAGCCACCAGGCGTCGGGCCGCTCCCCCTCCAGCACCACCAGGGGCTCGCTGCCCGGGGTCTCGCCGGGCAGCAGCGGCGCGCGCACCAGCAGCTCGGCACGGTGTCTGCGGCGGCGGGCCCGCGCGTCCCTGATCTCACGGGTCAGCATCGCGGCCGTCCACAGCCCGCCGCAGGCGAGCACGGCCGCGAGCAGGGCCGCCCACGGACCCTCGGTGCCGAGCGCGTACGCCTCCATCACCCCGTGCGGCGCCGGGGCGAAGACCTGCCCCCGGACGAACTGCCAGGCGGCTGCCGCGCTGAAGACCATCGACAGCGCGAAGCAGAGCAGCACGGCGGCGACCACGCACTGCCACACCCAGAGCGCCACGATCGGCTCGCGTTCCCGCCAGTTCGCGCGCGCGACGAGACGGGGGGCCAGCACGGCGGCCAGGGCTCCGAGCGACAGCAGCACGAGGGAGACCAACATGTGATCACCCTATGAGCGTCGCGGTGCCCTCGGATACGCACGGGCAGGCCAAGTGACGTACGACACGTTTCCCCGCCGGGCGGGTGGTTCACCGCGGGTGTCCGCGCGGGGCGGCCCCGTACGCCGGAGCCGGTCCGGCCGTCAGAGCGCCAGCAGCATCGCCAGCATGCCGAGCGCCATGGTCAGACGGCACGCGGACGTCAGCTCCGCCCCGGGCTCCGTGCCGTCCCCCCACGCCCCGGAGCCCGCCGCCGGCACCACCGGTACCGAGGGCACCAGACGGGCGCCCGCGCGCAGCGCGTACACCGCGTAATAGACGAGCAGCGCACCCGTCACCAGCGGGATTCCGGCCGCCGAGGGGGGTCCGGTGTGCACGGCGTGACCGGAGGCGGACGCGGGCGTCATCGCCACAGCCATGTAGACCATCGCCAGCGAGCCGACGAGATGGTGCAGATGACCCGCCGGGCCGTGCCGCGCGGACCACAGCGCGTGCACCGCCGCCCCGCCGAACACCACCGCGTACACCGGCCCTGCGGCGTCCATGACGGCGGGCAGCGCCATCGCCGCCATCCCCAGCCCCATCAGCCCGTCCTCGACACCCGCCCGGCGCCCGGGGCCCGGACACCGCCGCACCCGGGCCAGGCAGTAACCACCGGTCGCCGCCGAGAGCGCGGCGATCAGCCACCCCGCCACCACAGGTCCGTGCACGGCACGTCTCCTTCTTTTTTGTGGCTCGGTTCTCTGCCTTTTTGTGGCTCGGTTCGCCTCCGGGTGCCAGAGCGTGCGCCGACGGTCGACCGTGCTCGGCCGCTCGTTCCTCACGGCCTGCGCGCGCTCTCCGCTTTCGGCACCCGCGGCACCCCTTCGGCTCACTCGCCGCAGGGTCGAGGCAAACGCCCGGCCCAAGGGGCGGGGGCGCGCTCTCCGCTTTCGGCAGCCACGCGCCCCTTCGGCTCACTCGCCCCGGGGTGCGGGCAGCCGGGCCAGGCCATCGCCCGCGCAGGGGCGGTGTACGGGTGCGCCCTTTCGGCTCACTCGCCGCAGGGCGAGGAGGGGATCGTCCCCCTGCACGGAGCACTCGCGGCACCCCCTCGGATCACTCGCCCCCGGGGCGAAGGGCATCGTCCACTCGCCCCCGGGGCCCGGCGGCACCCCTTCGGCTTACTTGCCCCGGTGGCAAGGCCATCACCCACTCACACCACGGGACGGAGGCTGTCGCGCCCCTTCGGCCCACTCGCCGCAGGGGGCCGGGGGGATCGTCCGGCCCGGGAGCCGGGCGGAGGCGTGTCGGTCACGGCCGGTAGCGCAGGGGGTGGTCGGCGGGGACCTCCACGAGGACGATGCGGTGGCCGTCCGGGTCGGTGATCCACATTTCGATCAGACCCCACGGTTCCCGTACCGGTGGGCGCAGGATCGTCGCACCCGCCGTGGACAACTGCTCGTGGGCGGCGGCGACGTCCTCGACCTGGAGCCACAGTTCGATGGCGCCCTCGTCGGTCCGTTCCGGCACCCGGCGGGACAGCTCCAGATGGCCGCCGCCGAGGAAGTAGACCGTGCCCCGCTCGGGGCCGGTGCCGAACTCCCGGTAGACCGGGAGACCGAGCGTCTGTCCGTAGAACTCCCGCGACCGGTCCGGGTCGACCGGCCGCACCATGATCCGGCTGCTCAACACATGCACCATGCGCGCACCTTAGAGCCTGGACGGGGGCTCCGCACCGGTGCGCGCGGGATCCGGCGGGAGAGCGCCGCGTCGCACCCCGTACGCTCGGGGCGACGATCATGAAAGGGAGTGACCCACCGATGAACAGAACCGACACCGCACCCGCCCCGGACACCGGCGCGCTCGTTTTCCGGGACGCCCAGGGGGAGGACGTGCCCGCGCTGGCGGAGGTGATCCACCGTGCCTACCGGGTGGGCGCCGACCGTTCCTGGACCTCCGAGTCGGAGTTGATCAAGGGGCCGCGGACCACGGTGCCCGCGCTGCGGGAGCTGATCGCCGCACCCGGGGGACGGCTGCTGGTCGCGGAGCGTGACGGTGCGCCGGTCGGCTGCTGCCGTCTCGAAGACCGGGGCGGGTCGGCCCACTTCGGGATGTTCGCCGTGGACCCCTCGGCCCAGGCCACCGGTGTCGGCCGCCGCATCCTGGCCGAGGCGGAGCGCGTGGCCCGTGACCACTGGAGCGCGCGGGAGATGCGGATGACGGTGATCTCCCTGCGGGCGGAGCTGATCGCCTGGTATGTCCGCCGGGGTTACCGCCGTACGGGCGAGCTGAGCCCCTTCCCGTACGGCGAGCTCGCCGTCGGTACGCCCGTGCGGGCCGACCTCGTCTTCGAACTGCTGGTCAAGGATCTGGCGGCGAACCCGGCCGAGCAACTGTCGGCGGGCTGACCGGCGGCCCCGCCGAGGGCCCGGCCGGTGGGCGCGCCCGCGTGGGGCCGCCGGGGCGCGCCCGTGTCACGCGGTGAACCGGCCGGTGCGTTTGATCTCCGGGAAGTCCGTCGTGGCGCCGTCGAGTTCGAGGGCGCGCGCCAGCCGGAGGTGTTCCTGCGTGTTCACCACCCAGCCGATGATCCCGACCCCCTGGGCCCGGGCCTGCTCGGCGGTCTCCAGCGTGAGGCGGCGGATGTTCAGCGCCAGGGTGTCGGCCCCCACGGTCCGGGCGCGGTCCACGATGTCCGCGCCCCAGCGGCCGGCGATGAGCACCGTCCGCACCCCCGGCACCAGGGCGGAGATCTCCGCGATCGCCTCGTCGTGGAACGAGGACACGGTGACCCGGTCCACCAGGTCCCGGTGGAGCATCACCCGGGCGAGCGCCCGCGCGGCGGCCACGTCCTTGATCTCCGCCTGGAGCGGTGCGCCCACCGCGTCCAGCACCTCCTCGAAGACCGGCACCCGTTCGCCGTCGCCCGCGTCCAGCCCGCGCAGCTCCGCGAGGGTCTTCTCCGCGATGGGGCCGGTGCCGTCGGTCGTCCGGTCCACCGCGGCGTCATGCATGACGACGAGTGCGCCGTCCTTGCTCAGATGGAGGTCGAGTTCGATGGCGTCCATGCCGCAGCGTTCGGCCCGGACGAAGGAGCGCAGGGTGTTCTCCGGCTCGACACCCATGACCCCGCGGTGACCGATGATGAGGAAAGTCAAGATTCTCTCGCTTCCGTCGACGGCGGTTGCCCTGCGCCGGGGCCGGTCGTCCGGCCCGGCCGGTCCCATTGATCCGGGCCTGTCCGGTCTGATCGGTTCGATCGTTTTGCACGGCAAGGACGCAGCCTAGTGGCCCCTCCCGGTCCGGCAAGCACGTGCGCGGGGCCCATGGGGGCGTGTCCGTCCGCCGGTGCGCCGGTGGCGACCCCCGGCCCCGTTCCGCGCCCCCGTCCCGTCTGCGGCGATCCACTCCGTGCCGCCGGGCGGACACTGAGGGTCACCGGGAGGTAACGGGAGAAGGTGACTCGTGCCCCCGCCTGTGCCGGAAACCTTCCGGTGATCATGCGAGAGGGCAGGATAATTTCTTTGAACGCACTTGTCCTGAAGAACAACCCATGGATACGGTGTTTTGACGGAAGGTTCACCCGTGGAGGACGTGACATGACGGAAATTCTTGTGCAGGACGCCGCGTCCGCGGTAAAGGCCGATGAACGGGTGATCGACCACCCCGCCTGGACACGGCTCAAGAATGCCGTCGAGGAGATCCGCCCCTGGCAGTCCAAGGACGGCTCCATCGACTTCGACGCCGAGGGAGCCCCGACCCGCGCCCTGGCCGAGGACGCCGTCTCCCGCGTGGCCGACGCGGTGACCGAGCTGTCCCCGCTGCTCCCGCACGACGCCGCCTACCACCGGGCCCTCGTCGCCGACCTGCGCGGATGGGCCGACGCCGCGTTCGACGTCCCCGACTTCCTGGACTCGCTGCTCGCCTTCCAGCCCGCGGCCGACCGCCGCGACGGCCTTCAGCACCTCGTCGTCTTCCCCATGTACACGCAGAACGGCAACCCGGACCGCAATCTGGAGGCCGTCGTCCTGCGCATGGTCTGGCCCGAGTGGCTGGCCGAACTGGAGCGCGAGCACTACGACAACCCGCTCTTCTGCGGCATCACCTTCGAGGACTTCACGGCCGGGTACGACACCAACTCCGCCGTCCTCTTCCCGGAGACCATAGCCGTCCGGCAGGCCCCCGAGCGCTTCACCTGGGGCGGCATCTTCTGCGACCGCGAGGCGGCCCGCTTCCGCGCCGTGACCACCGCCGCCGTCGGCGTACTGGGTCTGGACCTCCCCGAGGACATCCGGGAGATGATCGAGGACCAGCAGCGCTGCCAGGAGGCGTTCGTCCTCTGGGACATGGTCCACGACCGCACCCACAGCCACGGCGACCTGCCCTTCGACCCGTTCATGATCAAGCAGCGCCAGCCGTTCTGGATGTACGGCCTGGAGGAGCTGCGCTGCGATCTCACCGCCTTCAAGGAGGCCGTGCGGCTGGAGGCCGGGGGCAACCCCCACGGCCGCGATGTCCAGTACGCGGTTCTCTTCGACCGGATGTTCCGATTCCCGGTCACCGGCGACCGGAATCGCAACTATGACGGTCTCGGTGGGCAGCTTCTGTTCGCCTACCTCCACCGGCACGATGTGCTCCGGTGGACCGACAACACCCTCAAGATCGACTGGGAGCGGGCCCCGCAGATCACCAACCAGCTCTGCGCCGAGATCGAGAAGCTCTACCGCGACGGCATCGACCGGCCCAAGCTGGTCCACTGGTTCGCCGCGTACGAGCTGGTCTCCACCTACCTCGCCCCGCACCCCGGCTCCCGCTGGGCCAAGGGCCCGGACGCCCTGGACCTGAGCCAGCCGCCGCGCAAGCTGGTGGACGACGTGCTTCCCGACGAGTTTCCGCTCAGCATGTTCTATGAGGCTCTTGCCAAGAAGCTCAAGAACGTGATCGCCTCCACGAAGGGGATCACCGCCGCGGGTCCGGTGTCCGCGGGTCCGGTGTCCACGGGCACCGCCGCGGGGGTCGCCGCGTGAACACAAGCACCAAGGAGGCTGGGACCATGAAGAACTCGGGCGGCCCGCTGGAGGGCGCCGTCATCGCGGTCGCCGGCGCCGCGGGACCGGCGGGACAGGCGGCTCTGCTGCGCCTGGCGGACGCCGGGGCCACCGTCGTCGGGGCCGACGCGGACGCGGAGCGCCTGGCGTCCGCGGTCGACGCCGCCCGCTACGCGCACGGCGGGGCCACCGTCACCGGGGACACCGTCGATCTGCTCGACCTCGACGCCACCCGGGCCTGGGCGGAGAAGACCGAGCGCGACTTCGGCCGGGTCGACGGACTGGTCCACCTCGTCGGCGGCTGGCGCGGCAGCTCCTCGTTCGCCACCACCGAACTGGGCGACTGGGAGGTTCTGGAACGGCTGCTGATCCGCACCGTGCAGCACACCTCACTCGCCTTCCACGACGGGCTGCTCCGCAGCGACCGGGGCCGCTATCTGCTGGTCAGCGCCGCCGGTGCCAGCTCGCCGACCGCGGGCAACGCCGCCTACGCCGCCGCCAAGGCCGCGGCCGAGGCATGGACGCTCGCCCTCGCCGACTCCTTCCGCAAAGCGGGCGGCGAGACCGGACCGGGAGCCGGGGCTGCGATCCTCGTGGTCAAGGCTCTGGTGCACGACGCCATGCGCGCCGAGCGCCCGAACGCGAAGTTCGCGGGCTTCACCGATGTCACCGACCTGGCCGACGCCGTCGCCGGTGCCTGGGACCGGCCCGCCGAGGAAGTGAATGGACAGCGCCTGTGGCTGACGCCCCACCCGTGAAGCACGCCGCGACGGCGGCCCGCCGCCGCCACGACCCCGCCGTACGCGGTTTCGCCAGCGACAACTACGCGGGCGTACACCCGGAGGTCCTCGCGGCCATCGCCCTCGCCAACGACGGCCACCAGGTCGCCTATGGCGAGGACGTGTACACCGACCACCTCCAGCGGGTGATCCACAGCCACTTCGGCCCCACCGCCGAAGCCTTCCCCGTCTTCAACGGCACCGGCGCCAACGTGACCGCCCTCCAGGCGCTCACCGACCGCTGGGGAGCCGTGGTCTGCGCCGAGACCGCCCACATCAACGTGGACGAGGGCGGCGCGCCCGAGCGGATGGGCGGGCTGAAGCTGCTCACCGTGCCCACGCCCGACGGCAAGCTCACCCCCGAGCTGATCGACCGGCAGGCATGGGGCTGGGAGGACGAGCACCGGGCGATGCCGCAGGTCGTCTCGATCACCCAGAACACCGAGCTGGGCACCGTCTACACCCCGGCCGAGATCCGCGCCATCGTGGAACACGCCCACGCCCGGGGGATGAAGGTCCATCTCGACGGGGCCCGCATAGCCAACGCGGCGGCCTCGCTCGACACCCCCATGCGCACCTTCACCAACGCGGTCGGGGTCGACGTGATCACCTTCGGCGGCACCAAGAACGGCATGCTCTTCGGCGAGGCGGTCGTCGTCCTCAACCCGGACGCGGTCAGCCATATGAAGCATCTGCGCAAGCTGTCCATGCAGCTCGCCTCGAAGATGCGCTTCATATCGGTGCAGTTGGAGGCGCTGCTCGCGCAGGACCTGTGGCTGCGCAACGCCCGGCACGCCAACGCCATGGCCCAGCGGCTCGCCACGGGCGTGCGCCAGGTCGACGGTGTCGAGATCCTGCACCCGGTCCAGGCCAACGCCGTTTTCGCACGGCTGCCGCACGATGTCGGCGTGCGGCTCCAGAAGCGCTTCCGCTTCTACTTCTGGGACGAGGCGGCCGGTGAGGTCCGCTGGATGTGCTCCTTCGACACGACGGAGGACGACGTCGACTCGTTCATCCAGGCACTGAAGGAGGAGATGGCGCGCGGCTGACACCGCGCCCCTCCGCGGCACAGCGACACCGGGCCCTGCTCTTCGGGCAGGGACACGGACGAGCGGCGGCCGACCGGATCTCCCGGTCGGCCGCCGCTCGCTGTTCGCTGCTGGTTCCGTGGTCAGCGGGGTTCGCGCAGCTCCTCGGGGGTGGGCGCCGTACCGCCCAGATGCGCGGGGAGCCACCAGGAGTCCCCGGCGCCCACGGGCCGCTGCGGATAGTCCCGCTGCGCGTCTTCGAGGAGCCCCTGCACCTGCTCGCGCAGCCGCCGGGTGATGGCGCCCGCGTACTGGTCCTTCGGCGCTTCCACCGGCGCGCCCACCCGGATGGTCACCGGGGTGTGGCTGCGGCTGAAATTGCGCGGACGGCCCTTGGTCCACAGCCGCTGGGTCCCCCACACGGCCACCGGGATCAGTGGCACCCCGGCCTCCTGCGCCAGCCGGGCGGCACCCGACTTGAACGACTTCAGGGTGAACGACTCCGAGATCGTCGCCTCCGGGAAGACGCCGACGATCTCCCCCGCGCGCAGCGACTCCAGCGCGTGCTTGTACGCCGCCTCACCCTGCTTGCGGTCCACCGGGATGTGCTTCATCCCGCGCATCAGCGGTCCGGAGATCTTGTGCCGGAAGACGGACTCCTTGGCCATGAAGCGCACCAGACGCTTCTGCGGCAGAGCGGCCAGGCCGGTGAAGATGAAGTCCAGATAGCTGATGTGGTTGCTGACGAGCACGGCTCCGCCCGTACGCGGGATGTTCTCCGAGCCCTTGGTGTCGATCTTCAGATCCCACACCTTGAACAGGGTGAGAGCAAGACCGACGACCGGCCGGTAGACGAAGTCTGCCATCGGAGGGGAGGACCCTTCTGTCGTGCCCGGGGAGGGTTCGCCCGGTAGAAGTTACGCAGCCGTAGGTTTTCGGCACTGCGCAGATCGTGCCCCATGTGCGCCGCTCTGACCAGTCCTGGTGGCCCCGGTGGGGGAGATTCTTGTCACGTCGTACATTTCTGGCGCCGATTCGGGGTCGAGGCGTGCTCGGACCGCTCGTGGAGCCATGTGGGCGGTGGTTCTCCGGCGTCGGCAAGGTCACAGTTCCAAGCGCTTGCTCACGGGGTAGGTTGGAAACGTACTGGCGAGTAATATCCGGCTCGGAGCCCGGTCGTTCCGATCGGAGAACCCCGCCTTCCGGCCCCGTGCCGCCCGCTGTCCGCCTCCGGACAGGACCGGGCCCGGGGCGGGAGACATCGAAGTGGTCACCGCGAGGAGGAGAGCCCCCGTGAGCTTGAGGATTGTTGTCTGTGTGAAGTATGTGCCGGATGCGGCGGGTGAGCGGCGGTTTGCCGGGGATGGGACGGTGGACCGGGAGGGTGTGGACGGTCTGTTGTCGGAGCTGGACGAGTACGCGGTGGAGCAGGCGCTGCGGATCGCGGAGGGTTCGGACGGTGAGGTGGATGTCACGGTGTTGACGGTGGGTCCGGAGGATGCGCGGGAGGCGGTGTCGAAGGGTCTGCGGATGGGGGCGGACCGGGGTGTGCATGTGGAGGACGGGGGTGTGCACGGGTCGGATGTGATGGGGACGTCGCTGGTGCTGGCCGCTGCGGTGGAGAAGGCGGGTTTTGATCTGGTGCTGTGCGGGATGGCGTCGACGGACGGGGCGATGGGGGTGCTGCCGGCGGTGCTGGCGGAGCGGCTGGGGGTGCCGCAGGTGACGCTGTTGTCGGAGGTGTCCGCCGGGGGTGGTGCGGTGTCGGGGCGCCGGGACGGTGACCGGGCCAGTGAGCGGGTGGAGGCGCCGCTGCCGGCGGTGGTGTCGGTGACGGACCAGTCGGGTGAGGCGCGGTATCCCTCGTTCAAGGGGATCATGGCGGCGAAGAAGAAGCCGGTCGTGGAGTGGGATCTGGACGATCTGGGCCTGGACGCGGACGGGGTGGGGCTCGCGGGCGCGTTCACCGAGGTGGTGGAGGCGGTGGAACGCCCGGCGCGGACGAAGGGCGAGATCGTCACCGACGAGGGCGACGGCGGGCTGAAGGTGGCCGCGTTCCTGGCCGGACGCAAGTTCATCTGACACCCCCCTTATCTCTTCCCCCTCCGTGCCCTCCGTCCCCTCCGCCGCTGCCGGTGTCCCTGTCGGTGCCGGTGTCCCCGCCCCCGTCGGTGGTGGTGTCGTCGGTGCCGTCTTCGGTGCTGGTGCTGGTGCTGGTGTGGGTGGTGTGGGTGGTGGTGTGGGTGGTGGTGTTTTCGGTGTGGTCTTTTTCTGTGGTTGTTGTCCGGTGTTGCGGGTTCTTCGTGGTTGGGAGTGTGTGTCGTGGCTGAGGTTGTTGTGTGGGTGGATCATGCCGGTGGTGTGGTGGCGAAGCCGTCGCTGGAGCTGCTGACGGTGGCGCGGCGGCTGGGTGATCCGGTGGCGGTGGTGGCGGGTGAGGGTGCCGCGGGGGCGGCGGGTGTGCTGGGGGAGCACGGTGCGGTGCGGGTGCTGGTGTCGGAGGCGCCCGAGTACGGGGAGTTCCTGGTGGTGCCGAAGGTGGACGCGCTGGCGGCGGCGGTGGGTGCGGTGGGGGTGCCGGTGGCGGTGCTGGTGTCCTCGGGGGGTGAGGGCCGGGAGATCGCGGCGCGGCTGGCGGTGCGGACGGGTTCGGGGATCGTGACGGACGCGGTGGATGTGGAGGTGGGCGCGGACGGCGGGCCGGTGGCGGTGCAGTCGGTGTTCGCGGCGTCGTTCACGACGCGGTCGCGGGTGACGCGGGGGGTGCCGGTGATCGTGGTGAAGCCGAACGCGGCGCCGGTGGAGGCGGCTCCCGCGGCGGGTGCGGTGGAGAATCTGGATGTGGTGTTCTCCCCGGCCGCGGTGTGTGCGCGGGTGGTGGAGTGTGCGGGGCGGGAGGCGAGCGGGCGTCCGGAGCTGACGGAGGCGGCGGTCGTGGTCTCCGGCGGGCGGGGTGTGGGCGGCGCGGAGAACTTCGCGGTCGTCGAGGCACTCGCGGACGCGCTGGGCGCCGCGGTGGGGGCCTCGCGGGCGGCGGTCGATGCGGGCTGGTACCCGCACTCCCACCAGGTCGGGCAGACCGGCAAGAGCGTGTCACCGCAGCTGTACATCGCGTCCGGGATCTCCGGCGCGATCCAGCACCGGGCGGGCATGCAGACCTCGAAGACCATCGTCGCAATCAACAAGGACCCCGAAGCCCCGATCTTCGACCTCGTCGACTACGGCGTCATCGGCGACCTCCACACCGTCCTGCCCCAACTCACCGACGACATCAACCACCGCAAGAACTGACCTCGTCCAGCCGCGACAGGGTCGCCGCACCGCACCGCCTCCCGGTGCCCCGGACTCTTCGGCGCCGTTGACGCGCTGACCGAGCCGCCGTTAACTTCGCCATCCGGATTTGAGATTCCGATCAGCGAAAACCGGGAGGTCGGTGCGGTGACGGATCATCAGAGGAAGACCCGTCCGGCGGAGCAGGAGCAGGAGCAGGAGCAGGACCAGAGGCAGAGGCAGAAAGGGGAACGGGGGCGGGAACGGGCCGCCGCCCCCGGTACGGCCGCTGACGCCGGTACCGGGGTCTCGCTCAGCCTCCCTCCCTCGGTCCATGACGAGATCGGCGCCCTGCTGGCCCCGGTGGACGCCGATCTCGTCCGCCGCTACCCGGGTGACCCCGGCACCCGCCGCCCGGTCCACACCGTCTACGTCCCCGGTGACGCCCTCACCGCCGGAACCCTCCGCTCCTGGGGGGACAGGGCACTCGCCGCGCTCGACGAACACGCCCCCGACGCCGCCTCCTTCGCGGCCGTGCTCGGCATCCCCGGCGGTCTCGCCGAGCAGGTGTACACCCGTGTACGGGCCAAGCTGGACCGGGAACCCGTGGAGGATCTGCGGATCGACTTCGAGGACGGGTACACCGGCGGCGGCGCCACCGAGGACGCCGACGCGGCGCGGGCCGCCCGGCTGCTCGCCGGGGCGCACCGGGACGGCACCGCCGCCCCGTACACGGGCATCCGGGCGGCCTGTCTGGAGGCCCCGGTGCGTGACCGGGGCATCCGCACCCTCGACATCTTCCTCACCGGGTTGTTGGAGCACGGAGGGGCGCTGCCCCCGGGGCTCGTCCTCACCCTCCCGAAGGTCTCCTACGCCGAGCAGGTCACCGCGTTCGTCCGGCTGCTCGAAGCCTTCGAGCGGACCCACGGCCTCCAACCGGGCCGGATCGGCTTCGAGATACAGATCGAAACCAGCCAGGCGATCCTCGCCGCCGACGGCACCGCCACGGTCGCCCGGATGATCGACGCGGCGGACGGCCGGGCCACCGGGCTCCACTACGGCACCTTCGACTACAGCGCGGCGCTCGGGGTGAGCGCCGCCCACCAGGCGAGCGACCATCCCGCCGCCGACCACGCCAAGGCGGTGATGCAGGTGGCCGCCGCGGGCACCGGCGTCCGGGTCTGCGACGGCTCGTCCAACGTCCTGCCCGTCGGCACCACCGAGCAGGTCCACGCGGCCTGGCGGCTGCACTACGGACTTGTCCGCCGCGCTCTCGCCCGCGCCTACTACCAGGGGTGGGACATGCACCCCGGGCAGCTCCCGACCCGTTACGCCGCTGTCTACGCCTTCTACCGGGCGGGGTTCGCGGAGGCGGCCGGGCGGCTCGGCGGCTACGCGGAGCGCGCGGGCGGGGCCGTCCTGGACGAGCCCGCCACGGCCCGGGCGCTCGCCTCCCACCTGCTGCGCGGTATCGAGTGCGGCGCCCTCGACACCGCCGAGACCACGGTGGCGTGCGGTCTCGCCCCGGACCGCCTGCGTGCCTTCGCCGCACCCCGCGGCGGCACACCGGCCCGCTGAGCCGCGTGCGGTGGGCGTCGAGCTGTGCCCGTGTGCTCAGGCGGTGCCCGCCGGTGGCGGGATCTCGCCCGACCCCCGGGGGATGAGTTCCGTCGCCAGTGTCACCCGTACCGGCTCGCCGCCCGCGCCGTCGAGCCTCCGGAACAACTGCTCCGCCGCCGTGCGCCCGAGGGCCCGCGCGTCCTGGGCGACGACGGTGATCCCCAGCAGGTCGGCGAGGTCCAGATCGTCGAAGCCGACCAGGGCGACGGGGTGTTCACGCCCCGTCCCGGCCGCGGCCCGGGGCCCGGCGAGGACCCGTACGGCCGTCACGGTGACACGGTTGTTGCCCGCGAGGACCGCCGTCACCGGCTCCGGGCCGGTCAGCATGGCCCGGACCGCGTCCCGGACCCGCTCCGGGGCGGTCGGGCCCAGGGAGACCCAGGACGGGCCGACGGGGAGCCCCGCGTCGGCCATGGCCGCCCGGTAGCCGCGCAGCCGCTCGGCGGCGGTGTGGATACGGGGCCGGTCGCCGACGAACCCGATCCGGCGGTGGCCATGGGCGATCAGATGAGCCGTGCCCGCCCGCGCCCCGCCGAAGCTGTCGGAGAGGACGGTGTCCGCGTCGATCAGCCCGGCGGGCCGGTCCACGAACACGGTCGCCACCCCCGCGCGTATCTCGGGCTCCAGATAGCGGTGGTCGTGACCGGCGGGGATCACGATCAGCCCGTCCACGCGGCGGGCGCACAGCGCGAGCGCCAACTCCTGCTCCCGCTCCGGGTCCTCGGCGCTGGAGCCGTTGATGAGCAGGGCGCCGTGCGCGCGGGCGACCTCCTCCACCGCGCGGCTCAGCGGGCCGTAGAACGGGTCGGCGAGGTCTTCGAGCACCAGCCCGACGGACGCGGTACGGCCCTTGCGCAGCACCCGCGCGCTGTCGTTGCGGCGGAAGCCCAGGGCCTCGATGGCCTCCTGGACCCGGCGTTCGGTGTCGGCGGTGACCCCGGGCTCGCCGTTGACCACCCGGGAGACGGTCTTCAGGCCGACCCCGGCCCGCGCGGCGACGTCCTTCATCGTGGGCCGGTTGCCCCAGGGGCGCTCCGGTGCTCCGGAGCCCCGGCCGGACGCGAGGGAGGGGTGAACGGTGTCGGCCACAGTGCGTCGTCCTGTCTCGTCGGGTGGGTGGGGCGGTGCACCGGTCCGGCGCCCGCCTGCCCTCAGGTGTCGCCGGTCCGGTGCCGCCCGTCCCAGGTGCTGCCGGTCCGCGTGTCCCGGCCCGGGTGCCACCGGGGCCGGGCGACGCCCGTCCGGGTGCGGCTGATCCGGGTGCCGCCGGTCCGGTGTGTCTGCGCCGAGCGGCGCGGAGTAGCGATGAGCATAGGCCCTGGACAACGTTGTCAGGGCTGGGGAGACTGTTCTCCCGTCAGGTAGGTAGGACCAGTTCACCGGGGGATGCCAGACCGATGCGCAACGACCTCGTCGCCGCCCTGGACATCGGCGGAACCAAGATCGCGGGTGCACTGGTGGACGGCGGGGGACGGCTCCTGCTGCGTGCGCGGCGGTCCACCCCCGCCCAGGAGGACGCCGAGACGGTGATGGCCGCCGTGGACGCGGTGCTGGGCGAGCTGACCGGGTCCCTCCCGTGGACGCGTGTCACCGCTGTCGGCATCGGCAGCGCGGGTCCGGTGGACGCGTCGGCGGGCACGGTCAGCCCGGTCAACGTGCCGGGGTGGCGCGATTTCCCCCTCGTCCCCCGGGTCGCGCGGAGCGTTGGCGGGCTGCCCGTCACACTGGTGGGCGACGGGGTCGCGATGGCCGCCGCCGAGCACTGGCAGGGCGCG
Source organism: Streptomyces clavuligerus (assembly GCF_005519465.1). Taxonomy (NCBI): domain Bacteria; kingdom Bacillati; phylum Actinomycetota; class Actinomycetes; order Kitasatosporales; family Streptomycetaceae; genus Streptomyces; species Streptomyces clavuligerus. The sequence goes on from NZ_CP027858.1 coordinate 6,348,081, forward strand.
GCCCGCGGCTGCCGGAACGCGCTCTGTCTGGTGGTGTCCACGGGGGTCGGCGGCGGACTCGTCCTGGACGGCCGGGTGCATGCCGGGCCCACCGGGAACGCGGGCCATATCGGCCACATCAGCGTCGACCTCGACGGCGAGCCCTGTCCGTGCGGGGGGCGCGGCTGTGTGGAGCGCACGGCCAGCGGCCCCAGCATCGCCCGCCGGGCGCTGGCGAACGGCTGGCGGCCGGGCCCGGACGGCGACACCTCGGCCGCCGCCGTGGCCGCGGCGGCCCACCGGGGCGACCCGGTCGCGGTGGCCTCGTTCGAACGGGCGGCCCAGGCGCTGGCTGCCGGGATCGCCGCGACCGCCGCCCTGGTGGAGATCGAGACCGCGGTGGTCGGCGGGGGAGTGTCCCGGGCGGGCGAGGTGCTGTTCGCCCCGCTGCGGCGCCATCTGCGGGAGTACGCCACGCTCTCCTTCGTCCGGGACACGACCGTGGTGCCCGCGCTGACGGGCACCGACGCGGGGCTGGTGGGCGCTGCCGCCGCCGCCCGGCTCGGCGGGAGGGGCACGGCGGAGGCGGTCGTCGGCGGACGGCCGTCCTGAGCACCCCGGGCCGCTGCCGTATTCCGCGCGGCGCGGTGGCCCGGGGCCGGGGCGACCCGGGGGCGCGGGCGCGACGGCCGGGGAGCCGTCCGGGGCGCTCCCCGCGCGGGCGCGGCGGACGACACCCGACGACTCCCCGGCGCGGCCTCGGCCACGGCCCGTGGGACGGCGTCCGGGGCGGTGCGTGCGGCCGGAGGTCAGCAGCCGATGGCGAGATCCGCCCAGTCGGCGTGGTCGGAGTCGATGCCGTCGCCGCCGTCCGTGACCACCAGCCGTACGGCCTTGGCGCCGCGGACGTCCGCCGTGAGCGGCTGGGCGTTCATGGCGTTGGTCAGCACCCCGGTGGACGCGGCCTTGACCCCGTCGGCCCAGATCTCGAAGGCGACCGTGCCGCGGGTCCCCTTCTCGTCGTCCACCCCGACCTGCGCGCTGACGGTGGTGCACCGGCCGCCCGTGTAGTACTCGACCGTGCTCGACGCGTGCGCCCCGAGCCCCTTGGCGAAGACCTGTCCGCCGATGGTCAGGGGCCGGCCGTCACCGGCCTTGCTCTCGCCGTTGCTGCGGTCCTTCTCCACCGGGCCGAAGCCGTTGACCGCGCTCAGCCAGCCGATGTCGCTGAGGTAGGACCGTCCGGCGGGCGGCGGGACGACCACGCTCACGGCCGCCGGCGCGGAGTGGGTGAGCCGGGTGCCGGTGATCGAACGGTGGGTGACCGTCAGGGTCAGTCCGTAGGAGCCGGGCGCGGTGCCCGCCGGAACGGTGAACTCCCAGCCCGTGGTGAGCTTCTGGCCACCGTTCAGCACCCGCCGTGCCGTGGGGGAGGTCGGCCGCACGGTCCAGCCCTGGGGGCCGGTCAGCGCCGCCGCGACCTTCAGCGCCGGGGTGCGGCCCAGGTCGGTGACGGCGGTGGTCAGCCGCCCGGTGCTGGTGGCCTCCGCCATGACGTTGTCCTCGGCGCTCAGTTCCATGCTCGGCGGCAGCACGGCCCAGGCCCGCTCCGGGGCGACCCTCAGCAGCACCGTGCCGTGCGCGGGCACCGTCGCCGACAGCGTTCCCGCGGTGTGGGCGCTGCCGTGCCGCCACAGGTCGCGGACCTTGTACGCGGTGGCCTGCGCCAGCCCCACGGCCTGCGCGGTGGTGGCGATCCGCTGCGGCCGGGCACTCTCGTTGAAGAGCGCGACGGCGCGGCTGCCGTCCGCCAGCTCCTTGGCGACCACCCAGCGTCCGCCCTCGGAGGAGACGACCGTGCCCTGCTTGCCCAGCCGGTCCTGGTTGACCGCGATCACCTCGCGGTTGCCCAGGATCTCGAAGGTGGACTCGGGAACCTTGCGCAGATCGGCCCCGATCAGCAGCGGTGCCGCCATGATCGACCACATGGAGAAGTGGGAGCGGTACTCCGTGTCCGTCATCCCGCCGTTGCCGACCTCCAGCATGTCGGGGTCGTTCCAGTGGCCGGGGCCCGCGTAGGGGGCGAGCGGCAGATTCCTCTTCATGATCGACAACATGGAGCCCCAGTTGTCGCTGATGTCACCGGTGGTGCGCCAGAGCTGGCCGACGTCCTTCGCCCACTCCCATGGCTTGTTCTGACCCCATTCGCAGATGCTGTAGACGATGGGGCGGCCGGTCGCGCGGAGCGCGTCGCGCATCGTGGTGTAGCGGAGTTTGGCGTCCACGCCCTGGTTATTGCAGTTGTCGTACTTGAGATAGTCCACGCCCCAGTCCGCGAACTGCTGGGCGTCGCTGTACTCGTGACCGAGGGCCCCGGGGAATCCGGCGCGGTTGCACGTCTTGGTCCCCGCACTGGTGTAGATGCCGAATTTCAGCCCCTTGGCGTGCACATAGTCGGCGACCGCTTTGATGCCGTTCGGGAAGCGCACCGGGTCCGGCACGAGTTTGCCCTCGGCGTTCCGCTCCGGCAGCGCCCAGCAGTCGTCCAGGTTCACATAGGTGTATCCCGCTTCCTTGAGTCCCCGTGCCACAAAGATATCGGCGATGCCCTTGACCATGGCCTCATGGAAATCGGCCCGGCAGTGGGTGGAGTTCCAGTTGTTGAAGCCCATCGGCGGGGTCGCGGCCGGGGCCTCGGCGCCCGCCGCCGGGGCCGGGGGGAGCGCCGGTGCCCGCTCCGGCACGGCCGCCCGGGGCGCCGCGCCGGGGGTCCCGGGGGCCTGGGGGAGCGCCGTGGCCGCCGGGACGCTGAGTCCACCGGCGCCGAGCACGGCGGCCGTCAGCGCTCCGATGACTCTCCGGCGCGCCCGGGGGAGGGAAGGGTGACGCATCGTAACCTTCTTCCATACTCGCAGGGATGGAACGGGAAGGCGTGTACGTGTCAGGGGCGAGCGTTTACGGTAGAGCCTGTTGGAGTCTGTTGGAAGAGATGCGGTAACGGTTGGCCGATGTCCTGCCGAGACCCTTGACGGGGCCGATCTGGCGGAGTGAGATCCAATCCTTGCGTTGAGTTGTGTTGGGTTGCACCCCGGAGGAGGGACCATGGCACGGTCATCGTTCAACGGCTCAGCAATACCCGGAAGCGTGACAGGTCATCGGATGTCACGACGGGGCCTGTTACGCGGCGCGGTGGCCGGCACGGGGGCGGTCGCCCTGCCCTCGCTGCTCACCGCCTGCGGTGGTGGTCCGGGGGGCGACGGCAAGACGGTCACCCTGGGCTCCAACTCCTCCGACCCGGTGCCGAAGAAGGCGTTCGCCGACGCCTTCGCCGCCTATGGGAAACAGTCCGAGGAAGGGCGGAAGGTCAAGGTCAACACGGTTGACCACAACACTTTCCAGGAGAACATCAACCGGTATCTCCAGGGCACCCCCGACGATGTCTTCATGTGGTTCGCGGGCTACCGCATGCAGTTCTTCGCCCAGAAAGGGCTGTTGCACGACATCAGCGATCTGTGGCGTGACTACAAGGGCTTCTCCGAGGCGCTGAAGACCCAGTCCACCGGCGCGGACGGCAAACAGTACCTCACCCCGTACTACTACTACCCCTGGGCCGTCTTCCACCGGAAGAGCCTCTTCCGGAAGCATGGCTACACCGCGCCCCGCACACTCGACCAGTACATCGCCCTCGCGAAGCAGATGAAGAAGGACGACATCGTCCCCATCGCCTTCTGCGACAAGGACGGCTGGCCCGCCATGGGCACGTTCGACTACATCAATATGCGCAGCAACGGCTATGCGTTCCATCAGCGCCTCATGGCGGGCGAGGAGGCGTGGACGGACAACCGGGTCAAGAACGTCTTCGACACCTGGCGGAGCCTGCTGCCGTACTGCCAGCCCGGCGCCAACGGCCGCACCTGGCAGGAAGCCGCCACCAGCCTCCAGAAGCGGGAGACCGGTATGGCCGTCTTCGGACTGCCGCACCCCGGCGCCCAGTTCCCCCGGGAGGACCACGACGACCTCGACTTCTTCGCCTTTCCCGAGATCGCCCCCGAGCACGGCCAGGACGCGGTCGAGGCCCCCGTCGACGGCTTCCTGCTGGCCGGGAAGTCCAAGAGCCTCAAGAACGACAAGACCATGGAGAGCGCCAAGGACCTGCTGAGATGGCTGGCCACCGGTGAGGCCGAGGACATCTATCTGGCCAGTGACCCCAACAACATCGCGGTCAGCGACCAGGCCGACATCTCCCGGTACACCCCGCTCCAGAAGAAGGCCGTGGAACTGGTCTCCGGAGCCCGGCAGATCTCCCAGTTCCTCGACCGGGACACCCGGCCCGACTTCTCCTCCACCGTTATGGTTCCGGCCATTCAGGACTTCATCAACAACCCGAAGGACGTGGACGGATTGGTGAACGGCATCGAGAGGCAGAAGAAGACCATCTTCACCGCCGACTCCTGAGCTCCCGACGTCCCGCCCCGCTCCCGTACGCGACCGACTTTGGAGTCACCGCCCGTGCCGCTGTCGCAGAAACCCGGGGGCGGGCCCCCGGACCACCAGCCGGAGCCGCACACGGGCCCGGCCCCGGCACGGACCGGCCCGTCCGGGGCGGGCCCACCGCGCCGGGGCACACGGCGGCTGCGCCGCTTCAACCGCCGCGATCTGGCTGTCGTCACGGTGCTGCTGGGCATCCCCGTCCTGCTCGACATCGCCGTCGTCTGGGGGCCGACACTCGCCTCCGTCGCCCTCTCCTTCACCAGCTGGGACGGCATCGGCGAGATCACCTGGGTCGGCACCGAGAACTACGAGAACCTCTTCACCAACTACCCGGCCTTCTGGCCCGCCGCCCGCCACAACCTGCTCTGGCTGGCCTTCCTCGGCCTGCTCGCCACCCCGTTCGGACTGCTGCTCGCGGTCCTGATCGACCGGGGCGTGCGCTTCAGCCGCTTCTACCAGTCCACCCTCTACATGCCGGTGGTGCTCTCGCTCGCCGTCGTCGGCTTCATCGCGCAGTTGATCTTCTCCCGCGACCAGGGCGCCCTCAACGCCGTCCTGGGCGACACCGAGACCCCCACCGACTGGCTCGGCGACCCCGATCTCAACCTCTGGATGATCCTGCTGACGGCCGCCTGGCGGCACACCGGCTATGTGATGATCCTCTACCTCGCCGGGCTGAAGGCCGTCGACCCCAGCCTCAAGGAAGCCGCCGCCATCGACGGCGCGAGCGAGGCACAGACGTTCTTCCGGGTGGTCCTGCCGACCCTGCGGCCGGTCAACGTCATCGTCGGCGTCATCACCGTCATCGAGGCCCTGCGCGCCTTCGACATCGTCTACGCCGTCAACAAGGGCCGGAACGGGCTGGAACTGCTCTCCGTCCTCGTCACCGACAACATCATCGGCGAGGCCGCCCGGATCGGCTTCGGCTCCGCCATCGCCGTCGTGCTGCTGCTGTTCTCCCTGGGCTTCGTCATCACCTTCCTGGTCCAGGAGATCCGGGGGGAGAAGAACCGATGACCGCCACCGCGCCCGCACCCGGCGCCCGCGACCGGCGCCGCCCCCGGATACGCCCCGGACGGATCGGCCTCCACGCCTTTCTGACGGGGGTCTCGCTCGCCTTCCTCGCCCCGCTGCTGCTCGCCGTCTACGCCTCGCTCCGCCCCTACGACGAGACCTCCGAGCACGGCTACTTCTCCCTGCCGAGGAAGCTCTCCCTCGACTACTACCAACAGGCGTTCACCGACTCGGGCATGACGAAGTACTTGGTGAACACCCTGCTCATCGCCGTGCCCGGGGTGCTGATCACCCTCTTCTTCGCCTCGTTCGTCGCCTTCTGCACCGCCCGGCTCCGCCTGCGCGGCTCCCTGGCGCTGCTGATGCTCTTCACGGCGGGGAACCTGCTGCCCCAGCAGGTGATCGTCACCCCGCTCTATGTGCTGTTCAACCGCATCCCGCTGCCCTACTGGATGTCCGACTCGATGACGATGTTCGACTCGTACTGGGCGGTGCTCTGTGTCCAGGTCGGCTTCCAGATCGGTTTCTGCGTCTTCGTCCTCGCCAACTACATGCGCACCCTGCCCCCGGAGATCATGGAGGCCGCCGTCGTGGACGGCGCCGGGGTCTGGACCCGCTACTGGCGCGTCACCCTGCCGCTGTGCCGCCCCGCGCTCGCCGCGCTCGGCACCCTCCAGTTCACCTGGATGTACAACGACTTCCTGTGGGCGCTGGTCTTCATCTCCGACGGCGACAAACTCCCCATCACCTCGGCCCTCAACAACCTCAGGGGCCAATTCTTCACCGACTACAACCTGCTCGCCGCCGGGTCGGTCATCGTCGCCCTGCCGACGATCGTCGTCTTCCTGCTGCTGCAACGGCACTTCATCGCCGGGCTCACCCTCGGCGCGGGCAAGGGATAGCCGCTCCTCCTCTCCGGCCACCACGGCTCCCGCGTCGCACGAGGGTTTCCGTGGCAGGGTGTTTTGGGCAGTCCACACTCGGCCGAGGAAGAGGGGGAACCGTGATCGTCTGGATCAACGGCGCGTCCGGAGCGGGCAAGACCACCGCCGCGCGGGAACTGATCGGCCTGATTCCCGACAGCACCCTGTACGACCCCGCGCTCACCGGCGCCGCTCTGCGCGCCCTGCTGCCGCCCGAGCACCTCGCCCGCGCGGACGGCTGCGGATACCAGGAACTGCCCATCTGGCGACGGCTGGTCGTGGACACGGCCGCCGCCCTGCTCGCCGAGACGGGCGGCGTGCTGGTGGTGCCGATGAGTCTGCTGCGCCAGGAGTACCGGGACGAGATCTTCGGCGGGCTCGCCGCCCGCAGGATTCCGGTACGGCAGGTGCTGCTGCGACCGGATGAAACGATCCTGCGCCGACGGATGGCCGCCCGCACCGCCCTGGCCGCCGCCGCGAGCGCCGTCTCCGGACCCCTGGGCACCGGCTCCGGCGGGCTCCGGGGAACGGACGAGTCTCCAGGGATCGACGCGCCTCAAGGGACGGACGAGCCACAAGGAACCGACGAGAGCCACGGGAACGGGGAGAATCACAGGAGCCAGGATTACCACGGGAACGCGGAGTACCACGGGAGCCGCGAGAACCACGGGACAGAGGAGGACGACCCCATCGGCGCCTATCGCGCCGCCCTCGACTGGATCAGCGAAGACGCCCTCGTCCTCGACACCACCCGGCTCGACCCCCGGCAGACCGCCCAGCGCATCGCCGACGCCGTCCGCACCGGCGAAGCCGGGGTCTGCGAGATCGTCCAGACACCGGAACCCACCGGGGAGACCGTCGCCGCCGGGGTGCTCCTCTTCGACGACGCGGACCGCGTCCTCCTCGTCGACCCCACCTACAAACCCGGCTGGGAGTTCCCCGGCGGCGTCGTCGAACCCGGCGAGGCGCCCGCCCGCGCCGGGATGCGGGAGGTCGCGGAGGAACTCGGCATCGCGCTCGACCGGGTGCCCCGGCTGCTCGTCGTCGACTGGGAACCGCCCCGGCCCCCCGGGTACGGCGGTCTGCGGCTGCTCTTCGACGGCGGACGCCTCGACGGCGACCGGGCCCGGCGGGTCCTGCTGCCCGGTGCCGAACTGCGCGGCTGGCGCTTCGCCTGCGAACAGGAGGCACGGGAGATGCTGCCGCCCCAGCGCTACGAACGGCTCCGCTGGGCGTTGCGCGCCCGGGAACGCGGCAGCGCCCACTACCTGGAGGCCGGTGTACCGCTCTGACCCCGGACCGGACGACGACGGCCCCGAGCCGGTCCGTCCGGAACCGGTCGGTCCGGAACCAGTCGGCCTGGAAGCGGTCGGTCTAGAACCGGTCGGAGTTCCGGTCGCGCTCGTACGCCGCCCGCAGCACCGCCCCGGCGTCCTGCCGTACCGGACCGCCGTGGCCGAAGCACGCCAGGTCCGTCTCCAGGGACGCCAGCTCCCCGAACGAGTCCGCAGCGCGCTCCCCGTCCAGGTTGAACACCCCCCTGATCACCCGTCCGTCGTCCGGAGCCGCGGCGACGGCGTCCCCGGTGAACAGCACACCGTGCTCCGGCAGATGGAGAGCGATGCTTCCGTCCGTGTGACCCGGCACGGACACCACCCGGGCCCCGCCCCCGAAGCCGAGGACGTCCCCGCCGGTGACCTCCACCACCGCCGCGGGCCGTACCCACGGCACCGACGGATCCGGCAGCAGCTCGGCCACCGCGGCGTGGACCGGCCGCTCCCACTCCTCGAAGAGGGGCGGCGGCCCCACCGCGTCACCCCGGACGAAGGGTGCGTCCGCGTGGTGCGCCAGCACGGCCGCCCCGCTCAGCGCCGCGAACTCCCCGGCCCCGCCCGCGTGGTCCTCGTGGAAGTGCGTCAGCACGATCCGCCGGACGTCCCGGGGTGCGAACCCCAGCGAGGTCACCGCGTCCGCGATGAGCGCCCCCGCGCCGACCGTTCCCGCGTCGATCAGCGTCAACACGTCGTCATCACGCCAGAGATACGCCTGCCCCACGGGGAAACGCAGCAGACTCAGCCTCGGCAGCACCTCGATGATCTCCATGGGCCCGACCGTAGGCGGCGGTCCCGGCAGCGGCGAGAGCGCTTCACCCTGGGCGAAGCGCTTCCGCCCAGGGCGGAAGGACAGGGCCCGTACCGAGACGGCACCGGGCCCGGCCGCCGTCTCAGCCCGCCGCGTAGTTCCGCAGGAACAGCGCCTCCGTGACGGACAGCCGCTCCAGCTCCTCGGGCGACACCGACTCGTTCGCCGCGTGAATCCGGGCCTTCGGCTCGCTCAGCCCGATCAGCAGGATCTCCGCCTCCGGGTAGAGCGTCGCCAGCGTGTTGCAGAGCGGAATCGACCCGCCCATCCCCGCGGCCTGCATCTCCTGCCCCGGATACGCCACCCGCATCGCGTCCGCCATCGCCGCGTACGCCGGGCTGCCCAGCTCCGCGCGGAACGGCTGGCCCTCGCCGACCTGTTCCACCGTGACCCGGGCCCCCCAGGGGGTGTGCGCCCGCAGATGCGCCGTCAGCAGCTCGGTCGCCTTCCTGGCGTCCTGCCCCGGCGGCACCCGCAGGCTGATCAGCGCCCGCGCCGCGGCCTGCACCGACGGCGTCGCCCCCAGCACCGGAGGACAGTCGATCCCGACCACCGTCACCGCGGGCCGGGCCCAGATACGGTCCGCGACCGCCCCCGAACCGATCAGCCCGACCCCGTCCAGCACCTTCGCGTCCGACCGGAAGTCGGCCTCCGGATACCCCAGCCCCTCCCAGGTCTGCTCCGCCTCCAGACCGTCCACGGTCGTCGAACCGTCCTCGGCCCGCAGCGAGTCCAGCACCCGGATGAGCGCCGCCAGCGCGTCCGGGGCGGCGCCGCCGAACTGCCCCGAGTGCAGATTCGACTCCAGCGTCTCGATCCCGATGCGGAGCATCGTCATCCCGCGCAGCGTCGCCGTGACCGTCGGCAGGCCCTCACGGAAGTTCCCGCTGTCCCCGATCACGATCGCGTCCGCCGTCAGCAGCTCCGGGTGCGCCTCGGCGTACCGCTCCAGACCGCCGGTGCCCTGCTCCTCCGAACCCTCCAGGATCATCTTGATCCCGACCGGCACCCCGCCGTTCGCCCGCAGGGCCCGCAGCGCCAGCAGATGCATGATGAAGCCGCCCTTGCAGTCGGCAGCCCCGCGCGCGTACCAGCGGCCGTCCTCCCGCTCCGTCAGCTCGAACGGGGGCGTCAGCCAGGCGTCCTCGTCCAGCGGCGGCTGGACGTCGTAATGCGCGTACAGCACCACGGTCCGCGACCCCGCCGGGCCCGGCAGATACCCGTACACCGACGCCGTGCCGTCCGGGGTGTCGAAGACCTGGACGTCCTCGAAGCCCTCGGCGCGCAGGGTGTCCGCGCACCAGGCCGCCGCGGCGTCGCACTCGCTCTTCGGGAACTGCGCGGCATCCGCGACCGACCGGAACGCCACCAGCTCGGCCAGCTCCGTCCGGGCCCTCGGCAGCAGGCTCGCGACGGACTCGGCGATCGTCGCGTCGATCGCATCGGCACTCATGGGCACGCTCCCGGTTGCTCTGGCGTTGTGTGGGACAGGTACGGCAAATGCGTGCTCGATCCTCCCACAGCGATGCGAGAAGAGGGCGCCGTAGGATGCCGTGAAGAGCATGGCCAAGGCGTCGGATCGGGAGCAGAAGCACATCGTGAGCAGCGACAACGGTGGCACCGGGGCAGAGACAGAGGCACAGGGGCACGACGGGACGGTGTGGGACGTCGTGGTCGTCGGCGCCGGGCCGGCAGGCGCTTCGGCCGCCTACGCGGCAGCGGTGGCGGGCCGTCAGGTGCTGCTGCTGGAGAAGGCCGAACTGCCGCGCTACAAGACCTGCGGCGGAGGCATCATCGGCCCCACCCGGGACAGTCTCCCGCCGGGGTTCGACCTCCCGCTGCGGGACCGCGTCCACGCGGTGACCTTTACCCTCAACGGACGGCTGAGCCGCACCCGCCGTTCCAGGAAGATGCTGTTCGGGCTGGTCAACCGGCCGGAGTTCGACGCCCAGCTGGTCGAGCACGCCCAGAAGGCGGGCGCTGTGCTGCGCACCGGCGTCACCGTCTCCCGGGTCGAGCAGCACGGGCCCGCCGTGCCGGACCGCCGCACCGTCGCCGTCGTGACCTCGGACGGCGAGACGGTCCTCGCGCGCGCCGTCGTCGGCGCGGACGGCAGCGCCAGCCGCATAGGTGCCCATGTCGGGGTCAAGCTGGACCAGGTCGATCTCGGTCTGGAGGCGGAGATCCCCGTTCCGGAGCCGGTGGCCGAGGACTGGGCGGGGCGGGTCCTCATCGACTGGGGCCCGATGCCGGGCAGCTACGGCTGGGTCTTCCCCAAGGGCAGGACGCTCACGGTCGGGGTGATCTCCGCCCGCGGCGAGGGCGCCGCCACCAAGCGCTATCTGGAGGACTTCATCGCCCGGCTCGGCCTCGCGGGCTTCGAACCGGCGATCTCCTCCGGCCATCTCACGCGCTGCCGCAGCGACGACTCGCCGCTCTCCCGGGGCCGCGTCCTCGTCTGCGGCGACGCCGCCGGACTGCTGGAGCCCTGGACCCGTGAGGGCATCTCCTTCGCCCTGCGCTCGGGTCGGCTCGCGGGGGAGTGGGCGGTCAGGATCTCGGAGGCCCATGACGCGGTGGACGCCCGCCGCCAGGCGCTGAACTACGCCTTCGCCATCAAATCGGGGCTGGGCGTGGAGATGGGCGTCGGGCGGCGGCTGCTCACCGTCTTCGAGCGCCGCCCCGGCGTCGTCCACGCGGCGCTCACCGGCTTCCGGCCCGCCTGGCGGGCCTTCACCGACATCACCCGGGGCTCCACCACCCTCGCGGGCATCGTCCGTACCAGCGCGGTCGCCCGCCGGGCCCTGGAGACCCTGGACCGGCGCGCCAAGGGCTGACCCGGCGGCCCGGGACATCCCGGCGGTGGCGTCCGTGTCGCGGTGGCGGCGCGGACGCCACCGCCGTCCTCGCTGTCCCCGTGCTGTCCCCGTCGTGCCGACAGGTCCCTGCCACCCGCTCACTCGCCGACCGTGATCCGGAACACCGGGTGCCGGTGCGCCGCGGCCAGCAGCTCCTCGTCCGTCGACCCGGCGTTCACCTCGCCGAAGAAGCGTCCGACCTCCCAGCCCCAGCGCTCCAGATACTCACGCAGCAGCGCGGGCTTCTCCGCGTCCGGCAGCTCCACGGCGGTGAAGTACTGCGTCCGGCGGCCGACCCGGAGCCGGCCGCCACCGGCCGCGCGCAGATTGCGCACCCAGTGCGAGTGGCCCCGGGCCGAGATCAGATACGGGCCGCCCTCGTACGGCAGCGGGTTCACGGGGATGCTGCGCCACTCCCCGCTGGCGCGCCCCCGCACCGACAGCTCGGCGGTGCCCATGACGCTGACGCCCTTGCGCGCGAGCCAGCCGATGGCTCCGTTCATCAGGGAGTCGACCCGGTTGGGCTTGATGTAGTGCAGCTGCTGCTGGGGCATGACGGGCTCCTGCGGAGGGGTGTCGGGCGGGCGGATCATGGATTGGGAGAGCGGTGCTCTCGCTTGAGATCAGTCTGCATGGATCGGTGCGCCAAATCAAGAGCACTGCTCTTGAAAGTGTTCAGCGATCCCATTCCGAATCGTCGATCTCATTCTTGGTCAGTGCTCCGAACCATGGGAGAATCCCTTCATGACCACGATCAAAGGGGCCCGCGCCCGCGCCCGTCTCGAAGTCACCGCCGCCATCAAGGACGAGGCGCGGCGGCAGCTCGCCGAGGAGGGCGCGGCCAAGCTCTCGCTGCGCGCGGTCGCCCGGGAGCTGGGCATGGTCTCCTCGGCGCTCTACCGCTACTTCCCCAGCCGGGACGACCTGCTCACGGCCCTGATCATCGACGCCTACGACCAGATCGGGGCCGCCGCGGAGTTCGCCCTGCGGCAGCCGCCGCGCGCCGGGACCGACGTCCTCGACGTGCCCCTCGTCCGCTGGACCGCGGTCTGCCGGGCGGTGCGCTCCTGGGCGCTGGACCACCCCCACGAGTACGCGCTGATCTACGGCTCCCCGGTCCCCGGCTACACCGCCCCCCAGGACACGGTCGGCCCGGCCGCCCGTGTCGGCGGCGCGCTGATCGCCGTCGCCCGGGACGCGCGCCGCGCCGGAGTGCTCGCTGTGCCCCCGCTCGACACGGAGCTGGTCCCCGAGGCCCGGCGGCTGGCGGCGCAGCTCGCTCCCGATCTGCCCGCCGCCGTGGTCGTGGCGCTGGTGGCGGCGTGGTCGCAGCTCTTCGGGCTGATCTCCTTCGAGCTGTTCGGCCAGTTCCACGGCGTGGTCGAGGACCGGGACGCCTTCTTCGGGCAGGCGGTCGCCCGGCTGGGCCGGGACGCCGGTCTGCACAGCCTGCCGACCGTACAAAGGGTGCATGACAGTCCGTAACGGCCCTCCCGCAGGGGGACGGAGGTGCCGGAGGGGGCGTCCCGGCGGCATGGGAGACTCGCCCTCATGAGCGGCAACGGGACAGGCACCAGAGGACGGCTGGAGAGGGGCCGCGGCGCGCTCGGCCCCGCGCTGGAGCTGGTGCACACGGGCCGCGCGCCCACCCGGGCCGTCCTCACCGCCGAACTCGGCGTCACCCGTGCCACGGCGGGAGCCGTCGCCGCCGAACTGGAGGCGCTCGGGCTGATCCGGGTCGACTCCCGCCCGGCCGCCGCCGGTTCCCAGGGGCGCCCCTCCCACCGGCTCTCCCTGGACGAGTCGGGCCCCGTCGTCCTCGCCGCCCAGATCCACGCCGACGGCTTCCGCGCCGCCCTGGTCGGCCTGGGCGGCCGGACGGTCGCCACCGTCCCGGGCCGTCTCACCCCCACCGCCGACCCCGTGCAGATGGTGGGCGCGGTGGTCGACGCCGGGGCGGCCCTGCTCGCCGAGAGCGGGCGCCGCTGTGTCGGCGCCGGCCTCGCCGTCCCCTCCGCCGTGGCCGAACCCGAGGGCACCGCGCGGGGCCCCCTGCACCTCGCCTGGCCCGCGGGCTCCCCCGTACGGGCCGTCTTCGCCGAACGGGTGCGCGCCGCCGGGATCGACGGCCCCGCCTTCACCGGCAACGACGTCAACCTCGCCGCCCTCGCCGAGCACCGGCACGGCGCGGGCCGCGGCGCCCGGCATCTGCTCTGCGTCGCCACCGGTCACCGGGGGGTCGGCGGTGCGCTGGTGCTCGACGGGCGGCTGCACACGGGCAGTTCGGGGCTCGCCCTCGAAGTCGGCCATCTCACCGTCAACCCGGAGGGGCGGCCCTGCCACTGCGGCAGCCGCGGCTGTCTGGACGTCGAGGCCGACCCGCTGGCCTTCCTCACCGCGGCGGGCCGCCGCCCGGGCCCGGAGGGGTCGCTGCTCCAGCAGTCCCGTGAGCTGCTCCGCTCCGAGTACGGGGAGCCGGGGGTGCGCGCGGCGGCCGAGGAGCTGGTGGACCGGCTCGGTCTGGGCCTGGCCGGTCTGGTCAACATCCTCAACCCGGACCGGATCGTCCTCGGCGGGCTCCACCGCGAACTCCTCGCCGCGGAGCCGGAGCGGTTGCGCGCGGTGGTCGCGGACCGCAGCCTCTGGGGCCGGGGCGGCGAGGTCCCCGTCCTGCCCAGCGCCCTCGACCACAACAGCCTGGTCGGGGCGGCGGAGCTGGCCTGGCAGCCGGTCCTCGACGACCCGCTGACCGCACTCGGCTGACCCCCGCGAGACCCCCGCCCCGCGCGCCCCACCGCCGGACCCGAAGCCGGTCGGGACCGGGAGGGCGGGTGCCCGGCGGGGCGCCACGCGGTACACGTGTGTACCCGACGGCGCCCCGTACCCGGGTGGGGCCCGCACCCGACGGGGCGTGTACCGGGCAGTTGTGCACCCGGTGGGAAGGGCACGGGCCAGGTGCCTGCCCGGGGCTGCGTATGGGGCAGGCGTCCACCGGGCTGCGCCGGTACGGGCCGGGCGTCCACCGGGAGGGCGTGCACCCGGCGGAGCCCGTACGAGGCATGTGTGCGGCGGGCGCGTACCCGGCGGGGTCCGCACCGGGCAGGCGCCCACCGAGGAGGGGGTGTGCCCGGCGGGGCCCGCACCCGGCTGGGCCCGCGCCGTGCAGGCGGGCGCCTGGGGTAAGGGCCCTCATGGGCCAGACGCCTGCCTGGGGGCGCGTGTACGGGCCGGGCGCCCATCTGTTCCCGGCGGGCATGTGCGCGGTACGCGTGTACCTGGCGGGGCCCGCACCCGGCGGGCGTGTACCCGGCGGTGCACGTACCCGGCAGGGCATGCACCGGGCAGGCGTGCACCCGGCGGGGAGGGCACGGGCCAGGTGCCTGCCCGGGGCTGCGTATGGGGCAGGTGTCCACCCGGCTGCGCGGGCCGGGCGTCCACCGGGAGGGCGGGTGCCCGGCGGGGCACGCACGAGGCACGTGTGTGCGGCGAGCCCGCATCCGGCAGGGTCCGCACGGGCCAGGCGCGCGCCTGGGCGGGGCCCTCAGGTGTCAGGCGCCCAGCCGGGGGCACGTGTACGGGCCGGGCACCCACCCGGTGGGACAGCCGCGCACGCGGGAAGCCGCGGCGTCGGCCACCCGTCCGGAGCACCGTCGGACGTCTCCCGGGCGGTGAGCGGGTAGCGACGCTCCATGACCGCCGCTCCGCCCCCCGGTACGGACCGTTCCGCACACCGGCTCCGCGCGCTGCACGACCGGGTCCTCTCCTCGCCCGTCGGACTGGCCTGGAACCGGGCCCGCGAGATGGAGCTGCTGCACCGTGCCATGGGCTTCGCCGCGCTCGGCTTTCTCACCCTGGTGCCGCTGCTGGTCGTCGTCGCCGCGGCCGACCCGGCCAGCGGACAGGGGTTCGCCCGCTGGCTCGCCCAGGCACTGGGCGTCTCCGCCGCCTCCCAGGACGAGGTCGAACAGCTCTTCGGCACCCCCGGTACGGCCCTCCAGCGCACCACCGCCTTCGGCCTCGCCGCGCTCGCCGCCTTCGGTCTGACCTTCGGCTCCGCCGTGCAGACGGGCTACGAGAAGGTCTGGGACCTGCCCACCGCGCGCTGGCACACCATGTGGCGCCATGTGGTCTTCCTCGCGCTCCTCGTCTTCGCCCTGCTGCTCTTCGTGAACACCCCCAGCCCGTCGGGGGCGGTCGCCGCCGGGCTCGGCGCGGCGGTCGCCGATCTGATCGGGACGTGTCTCTTCTTCTGGGTCGCGCAGCGGCTGCTCCTGGGCGGCCGGGTCCGCTGGCGCGCCCTGTTCCCCGGCGCGGTGGTCACGGCCCTGTGCATGCTGGGGCTGCGGATCTTCTCCCAGTTCGTGTTCTCCCCGCTGATCGCCTCGAACGCGGTCACCTACGGCCCGTTCGGGACCGTGCTGGTGCTCCAGTCCTGGCTGGTGGGCGTGGGAGTGGTGGTGTACGGGGGTGGACTGGTGGGCCGGTTGGTCCACGAGGCGCGGCTGCACCGACGGCTGGAACGCGCCTATCCGCCGCACGACTGAGCCGTACCGGGACGCACACCTCATGGGTACCGCCACTCCTGGGCAGGGCCACTCATGAGTACCGCCACGCCCCGCGGGCACCACCGGGTTCAGCGGCCCAGCAGCTCAGTGGCTCAGCACCGGCCGGCTCTCCGGCCCGGTGCCCGCTGCCGCTGCCCGCCCCGGTGTCCCCGGCTCCACTGCCCAGGGCTCCACTGCCCAGGGCTCCACTGCCCATGGCTCCGCCGTCCAGGGCTCCGACTCCGGCTCCGGTGTCCCGGGCGGTGTGGCGAGGGTGAACCAGACGGTCTTGCCCGTGTCGCCGGTGGGCTCCACGCCCCAGGTCTCGCTGACCGCCGCTATGAGCGAAAGCCCCCGGCCCGAGGTGGCGAGCGGATCGTCGTCCCGCCCGGCCGCCGGGGTGTCGGGCAGCCGTGGATCGTGGTCGTGCACCGAGACCGTGAGCCGGTCGGAGCGGAACGCGATGTCCACGACGCACATCTTGTCCGGCTCGGCGTGCCGGTGAACGTTGGTCAGCAGCTCCGTGAGGCCGAGGGCCGCCGGGTCGACCAGCGGATCGAGGCGCCAGTGGCGCAGTTGGGCCGAGACGATTCGGCGGATCTGTCCGATCCGCGACGGCAGGGCCTGAAGCTCCACCGTGCAGTGCTTGCCTGACTGGCTGATCACGGCTGCGACTCCCCGAAAGAGGTCCGGAAGAAGCCGGAGGAAGACGGAGAACGGCTCCAGCGGTGACGGCTGCTGAGCCTTGTCCGGCGGAGCGCCCGATGTGATGCCCGATGATGTCCCCGGGGGGACAGGCCGGGCGGCCCCATCTCTGCGTGACCGCTGGTGCACCCTGAGTGATATGGGATCAGCGTGACGCAGGGAGGGCCGGTCCGCAACCCGACGGGCCCGCCGGACCGTGCCGCGGCGTGCCCCGCCCGTCCGCCCCCGTCCGGCCCAGCTCCCGGTCCGGACGGAACCGTGCTCAGTCCTCGGCCACTCCGGCGCCCCGTACCGCCTTGAGGAAACGGCCCGTCAGAACCTCCGGGTCCGCACGGTGGTTGCGCTGCCCCAGGGTCACCCGGTAGCGCTTGCCGTTCACCGTCAGCGCGGCGCTGGACTCGTCGGTGAACCACGCCTTCCCCGCCCGTACCGCCCGGACCGGCGCGCTGTCGATCACCCGGCCGTAGCTGGTCAGCAACTCCAGCTTGCCGTCCTTGATCAGCACCTGTCCGGCCTTGGTGAGCGAGCGTGGCCACCGCTCGATCCGTACTCCGGTGGCCCGGAACTCGGGCTCGGTCATCGCCATGGCGCTCTCTCCGCCCCTTCGTGCTCCGTCATGAGGCAAACATGACGTCGTCATGCGTCGTCTGCTGGCAGTCTGCCCAACTCCGGCGGTGCGCACCAGGGGCCGGACAGCGGCCACCAAGGAACCACAAGTCCCTCCTATGGATTCCCCAAGTCATCGTTTGCGCAGGTGGCGGGCTTACTGTGGCCCTGCGGACAACGGTCGGCGCGGGGGGTCGGCGCGACGGCGGCATGGCGGACGACACAACGGACGGCACAGTGGACGGCCCGCGCTCGGCGAGCGCGCCGGGGGTGGGACGAAGCAGGGCATGAACGGCACACACGGACGGACGGAGAGACGGATGGACGCGGACGGGGCCCTCGGGGCCGGATCGGGGACGGGCGCCGGGCACGCGCGCCGGACGGCGGACGGGGCCCGGCCCACGGTGGACGCCGACCGCAGCGACCCCGGGTACCGGCTGTGGCTGAAGGAGGCGGTCCGCAAGGTCCAGGCCGACGCCAACCGCTCGGCCGACACCCATCTGCTGAAGTTCCCGCTGCCCGAGGAGTGGGGGATCGACCTCTATCTCAAGGACGAGTCCACCCACCCCACCGGCAGCCTCAAGCACCGGCTGGCCCGTTCGCTCTTCCTCTACGGCCTGTGCAACGGCTGGATTCGCCCCGGCAAGCCCGTCATCGAGGCGTCCAGCGGCTCGACCGCCGTCTCGGAGGCGTACTTCGCCAAGCTGATCGGCGTCCCGTTCGTCGCGGTGATGCCCCGGACCACCAGCCCCGAGAAGATCCGGCTGATCGAATTCCACGGTGGCCGGTGCCACTTCGTGGACGACCCCCGCACGATGTACGACGAGTCCGCGGCGCTCGCCGCCCGTACCGGCGGCCACTACATGGACCAGTTCACCTACGCGGAGCGCGCCACCGACTGGCGCGGCAACAACAACATCGCCGAGTCCATCTACCAGCAGCTCAGGCTGGAGCGGTACCCCGAGCCCGCCTGGATCGTGGCGACCGCGGGCACCGGCGGCACCTCGGCGACCATCGCCCGCTATGTCCACTACATGCAGTACGACACCCTGATCTGTGTGCCCGACCCGGAGAACTCCTGTTTCTTCGACGGCTGGACCACCGGCGATCCGCAGGTCACCAGCGAGCGGGGCTCCCGTATCGAGGGCATCGGCCGGCCGCGGATGGAGCCCAGCTTCCTCCCCGGGGCGATCGACCGGATGATGAAGGTCCCGGACGCGGCCAGCATCGCCGCCGTCCGCGCGCTGGACACCGCGATCGGCCGGAAGGCGGGCGGCTCCACCGGCACGGGGCTGTGGAGCGCGCTGAAGATCGTCGCGGAGATGGTGGCGGCGGGCGAGCGGGGGAGTGTGGTCACGCTCTTCTGCGACCCGGGCGACCGCTATCTCGACAAGTACTACTCGGACGGCTGGCTGGCGGACCAGGGCCTGGACATCGGGCCGTACACACGGGAGCTGGACGCCTTTCTCGCCACGGGGGCCTGGCCCGGCCACGGCCCCGTCTGACCCGCGCCGTCCCTCCGTTCCATGGACCCGCGGGTTCCCGCCTGCCTCACCCGTCCCGCCCGCCCCGGCGGCGGAGCCCGTCCCGCCGAAGCGGGCCGTTCTGGCGGAGCGGGCCGTTCTCGCGGAGCAGACCGTCCAGGGCCCGGCCGAAGATCCACCGGCCCACCCGGGCGGTCACCCCGTCCAGGAGCCGGGGCAGCGGCAGGAAGCGCAGCTCCTCCGTCCAGACCACCTCGGCGCCGGGGCCCGCGCCGGGCCCCGGGGCCGAGCGCACCTCGATCTCCGCCCAGCCGACGACGGTCCGGCCCCGCTTCTCCAACCGGCAGCGGCCCGTGCTCCCGCCCCGGGGCGGCTCCCAGCGGACCACCTCCATCGGGTCGTCCACACCGAACGGGCCCAGCGCCGAGCGGACGGTGAAGAGCGTCCCTTCCCGAACCGGCCCCTCAGCCATCGCGGTGAGCGCCGTCAGCGGCATCCGGGCGGCATGGCCCCGCCAGTCGGTGGCCCGGCGCCAGGTCTCCTCCGCCGTCAGCGGCACCACCCGCCTCACCCGGAAGACGGTCATCGGCTCACCCGCCGTGCCCCTCGGCCACCACCAGCCCCGGCAGATGCTCGGTGATCTCCCCGCGCGCCGCCGGGGACAGCTCCGCGTCCGTCACCAGCGTGTCCACCTCGTCCAGCCGGGCGAAGGAACTCAGCCCCACCGTGCCCCACTTGGTGTGGTCGGCCACCACGACGACCCGCCGGGCCGCCCGGACGAAACGCCGGTTGGTCTCCGCCTCCGCCAGATTCGGCGTGGAGAGACCCGCCTCCACCGAGATCCCGTGCACCCCCAGGAAGAGCACATCGAAGTGGAGCGTACGGATCGCCTGGTCGGCGACCGGACCCACCAGCGAGTCCGACGGGGTCCGCACCCCGCCGGTCAGCACCACCGTCGCCGCCCCCGGCCGGGGCACACCCACGACCCCCGGGCGCTGCGCCGCGTGGAACACGTCCGCGACCCGCACCGAATTGGTCACCACGGTCAGATCCGGCACATCGAGCAGATGGTGGGCGAGCGCGTAGGTCGT
Source organism: Streptomyces clavuligerus (assembly GCF_005519465.1). Lineage (NCBI taxonomy): Bacteria > Bacillati > Actinomycetota > Actinomycetes > Kitasatosporales > Streptomycetaceae > Streptomyces > Streptomyces clavuligerus. Next base: position 6,367,918 of record NZ_CP027858.1, read on the forward strand.
CGTACCGCCCGACAGGGCCACCGCGCTGCCGGGCGCCACCAGCCGGGCCGCCGCCCGGGCGATGTCCTCCTTGGCGCTCAGCTCCAGCGCCGACTTGGCCTCGAACCCCGGCTCATGGGTGCTCGCCTCGGCCACCGGCACCGCGCCGCCGTGGACCTTCTCGACGACACCCTGACGGGCCAGCGCGTCCAGGTCCCTGCGGACCGTCATGTCGGACACATGGAGCTTGCGCGTCAGCTCGTTGACGCGGACCCCGCCCCGTCTGCGCACCTCGTCGAGGATGAGCGCGCGCCGCTGCTCCGCGAGCAGGTTCTGATGGTCGGTCACTGCCAGAGCCGGTCCTTCCGCATCGCCGTCCTCCACGGTGTGCCACCGTTGTGCGCCGCGCGGGGCGCAGGCGTCACATCCTGCCACGCCCCCGCACCACCGTGATGCGTGAAGGTTCGGCAAGAACCTCCCCTCAGCGGGCGATATCGGCGACCCTGGGTCGTCCGTACCACCACGTCCGCCGCTGTTCCCTCTGTCCCGTTCCCTCCTGTGCCCCTGTCCGCACCTGTCTGCGCCCGCCCGGTCCGACCCGCCCGTCCCGTCCGTCCGGCCCGCATGACACCGTGAGCGTTCACCGGGTCGGCGCAACCGCCCCGGTCCGAACGAGCGGACCGGCGGGCCGGGTTCATCCGCGCCGGGTGCCCGTCCGCCCGCCGCGCGTCCACCGGTGTCACCGAGAAAGCGAGAGAGACCACACCCATGCCGCCCGCGACCGAACCCCCGTCCCCGCGTACGGTGTCCCCGCCGGTGCCGCAGCCGCGGGGCGGGCCCGCCCTCGAACTGCTCGTCCACGGCGTCGGCGGAACCACTCCGCAGGAGATGCTGGGTGATCCGCGCACGGTCAGGATCAGCGGCGACGAGAAGGCCGCCGTCCACCGGCGCACCGACGACGAGTACGCGGACCGCGACCCCGACAACGGACACGACCCCGTCCCCGAGGCGTACTGCTGGTCCAACCTCACCTCCGGCAACAGTGCCCGCGCCCTGTGGCTGCTGCTCCTCCCGTTCATGATCGTCAATCTCGCGCACTGGATGCGCCCGCCCACCCGGGGACGCATGCGGACCACCCGGCTGTACGGGGTGCTCGTGCGGCTGATCGCGCTGAGCCTCACGGTGCTGATGACCGCCGCCGCCTGCGAGGTCGCCCTCGATCTGCTCGCCTGGCAGTGCGCGGGCACACCCGCCTGCGCCCAGGAGCGCGACTGGCTCGCCTCCTTCGCCGGGGCCGGGGGCGGCTGGTGGTCCCAGCCGGGCCGCAGGCTCGCCCTCGCCTCGCTGCTGCCGATCGGCCTGGTGGCCCTGCTCTGGTTCCTCTCCAACCGCACCTGGGCCGCGTACGAGTCCCAGCGGCCCCCCACCGGCGACGACCTGCCGGAGTCCGCCGCCGCGACCACCACCGGCGAGGACGTCGCCGACGCCACGGCCGACGGCACGGACACACCGGCGACCGCGGACGCCGCGGACGGCGGTCCCGGACGGCGGCCCCCGCTGCGGCCCGCGCTCGGCCGGCCCGGCTTCTGGTACGGCCGACGGCATGTCGCCCGGCTGCGCGCCGCCCACACCGCCGCCGGTTTCCTCACCGTCACCGCCGCCGTCGGCGGCGCCACGGTCCAGTACGACCAGCGGACCGGCCACACCCTGCTGGCACTCTGCGGCTGGGCGCTGCGCCTGGCCGTGATCGCCGCGGCCGTCTCCGTCGTCTGGGTCGTCGTCCGGCGGGGCCGCAAGGAGCGCAGGTTCGACGCCACGATCGACCGGGTCGTCGTCAGCGGACTGCCCGGCTGCGCGCTCGCCCTGCTCGCCCTCTCCCTGCTGTACGCGGGCTGGTCCCGGCCGGGCTGGAACTCGTCGGGCACCCTGCCCGACGAGACCACCTTCCAGGTCATCGCCGTCGCCCAGGGGCTGCTGGCCGTCGCGCTCGCTGCCACCGCCCATCGCCTCCAGCGGCGCGCCCGCCCCACCCGCTCCGTCCTGCACGGCCTCGGCGGCCCCGCCGTCGCCGTCCTCGCCTGCGCCATCGGCGGGGTGATGGCCGCCGGGACCGCCCAGCGGGTCGCCGACTGGCTCGACGGCCCCGGCTCGCCAGGCCGGGGCGGCGGCCATGTCCCCGGCACCCCCGTCCTGCTGAGCTGGCAGGCGTCCGCCATCCCGGTCGTCCTCCTGGTGCTGCTCGTCCCGCTCGCGGTGCTCGCGGTGCGGACCGGGCTCGCGGCCCGGCGGCTCGCCCCCCGGATCGAGCAGGAGTACGAGGCCGCCGAGGCGCCCCGGTCCGACACCGGCGTCTGGCGCCCCGACCGCGCCCGCACCCGCAGGATCGCGAACACCCGGGCGCTCGCCGCGCTCACCGACGACGCCCCGTGGCTGGTGGGCCTGATCGCCGTCGTCACCCTGCTGCTCGGCGCCGCCGCCGTCGCCGGGGCCTGGGCGACCGGCAAGGTCCCCGCCGAGGCGTTCGGCGCCGGCGGACTCGACGAGGACATCGCCGAAGGCGCGCAGTTCCTCGGCTCCTGGCTGGTCGGGGTCGTCTTCCTGCTCTTCGTCGCCCTCGGCCGCCGGGCCTACCAGGACCCCTCGGCGCGGCGCACCATCGGCATCCTCTGGGACGTCGGCACCTACTGGCCCCGGGCCGCCCACCCCTTCGCCCCGCCCTGCTACGCCGAGCGGGCCGTGCCCGACCTCACCTGGCGGATGGCCACCTGGACCGCCCGCACCGGCGGACGGCTCGTCATCTCCGGCCACTCCCAGGGCAGTGTGCTCGCGGCCTCCGCCGTGTGGCAGCTCTCCGCCGCCACCCGCGGCAGGGTGGCGCTCCTCACCTACGGCTCCCCGCTGGAACGGCTCTACGGCCGCTGGTTCCCCGCCTACTTCGGGCCGCCCGCCCTGGAGCAGCTCAGCGGCGAACTCGACTGCTGGCGCAATCTGTGGCGGCACACCGACCCCATCGGCGGCCCGGTACTGATCCCCGCCCACGCGGGCGAGCCGCCCGTCGACCGGGACGCCCTCAAGGACCCCGTGGTGTACGGGCGTTCCCCGGCGCACCCGCTGCCCGAGCCGATCCGGGGGCACGGCGACTACCAGGCCGACCCCGCCTTCGCCCGGGAGCGGCGGAAGCTGCTGGACCGGCTGCGCCCCGCCGTCCCCCGGCAGCAGAGCGCGCCACCGCCGCACCGGGGCGGCTCCCCGAACGGTCAGAGCGGCCCCGGGGAGCCCTCCGGTCCCGGCGGCGGTGACGGCGGAGCGAACGCCTGCGATCCGCCGGGCGGTTCGGGCAGCTCGGGCAGATCCTCCGGATAGAGCAGCGACAGATCGTCGGTGTCCGCGTCGCTCAGCGCGGCGACGCGGCCCGCGTGCCGCTCCACCATCGACTCGAAGGTCTGGCGCGCCGTGCGCCCATTGCCGAAGGCGGGGCCCTTGGGCAGCACGGCGAAGTACTTCAGCAGCGCCTCGCCGGTGCCGTCCGCCAGCCGGTACTCGTGCTCCTCCGCCTGCTGCTCCACGATCCGGATCAGCTCCCCGGGCCGATAGTCCCCGAAGGTGATCGTCCGGGAGAACCGGGAGGCGACCCCCGGGTTCACCGACAGGAAGCGCTCCATCTCGGCGGTGTACCCGGCCACGATCACGACCACCGCGTCACGGTGGTCCTCCATCAGCTTCACCAGCGTGTCGATGGCCTCCTTGCCGAAGTCCCGCCCGGAGTCCTCGGGGGAGAGGGCGTACGCCTCGTCGATGAAGAGCACCCCGCCGCGCGCCCGGTCGAACGCCTCCTGGGTGCGGATCGCGGTGGAGCCGATGTGCTCGCCCACCAGGTCCACCCGGGAGACCTCCACCAGATGGCCGCGCTCCAGCACCCCGAGCGCGGCCAGGATCTCCCCGTACAGCCGTGCCACCGTCGTCTTGCCGGTGCCGGGGGAGCCGGTGAAGACGAGATGGCGGCGGACCGACGCGGCCTTCAGCCCGGCCTCCCGGCGGCGCCTGCCCACCTCGATCATGTCGATGAGCGAGCGCACCTCCCGTTTGACGCTCTCCAGGCCGACGAGGCCGTCCAGCTCGCCGAGGACCGCGTCCGTGTCACGGTGCGCCGCGGCGGGCACCGGCTCGGGCCACGCCGTCGTCGTCGTGGCCGCGGGGGCCGACGGCGGGAACGGAGGCGGCCCGGGGGAGACCGGGGGCACGGCGGGCGGAGCGGCGGGCACCCCGGGCAGACCCCCCGTCAGGGGCGCGGTCCGTCCCGGCGGCAGCGGGTCGAGCGGCAGCGGCACCCGGTCGGCGGGCGCCGGGGCCGTGCTCGTGTCCCCGGTCGAGTGCTCCACGGCCACCAGGGCGGGCTCGGCGAACTCGTAGCCGCCCCGCGCGCAGCGCTCGGTGCGGCAGCGGCTCAGCGCCGTGCGGCAGCCGTCCATCACATGGAAGCCGTAGCCCTCGCTGTCGACGACCCGGCAGCCCCGGAAGGTGCCCCGGCCCCCGGCCGACACATAGAAGCCCGCCTCGGCGGGCGAGGTGACCGTGCAGCGCTCGACCACCGGGTCCGCCCCCTTGGTGACGATGACGCCCGTCTGGGCCCCGTCGATCGAGCAGTCGCTCAGGGTGCCGCCGCTGCCGTGGTCACGGAACCACGCCCCCGTGGACGTCTCCCTGATCCGGCAGTCGTCGAGCTGCGCCGTGGCGCCGTCGCTCACCGACACCGCGGTATTGCGGATCTGGAAGAGATCGCTGTCCAGGACATCGACCCGGGACCCCCGGTCGAGCACGAACAGCGCGTCCGGGACATCGCGTACCCGGCACCCCTCCAGGACGGCGGTCGCCCCGTCGCTGATCCACACCGCCGGGTAGTCGCCGGTGCTCTCGTGTATGCCGCACTGGTGCGCGTCCACCCGGGTGCCCGGGTCCCACACCGACAGGCCGTTGCGTCCGAAGCGGCTCACGGTGGAGCGGGTGAGCGTCAGTACCGAGCGGGAGCGCAGATCGATCGCGTTCTCCGGCACGTCGTGGATGTCGCAGTCGGAGAGGGTGAGGACGGCGTCGGTGTCCAGGGTGATGCCGTCGGCGGAGGTGCGGTGGACGACGGAGTCGGTGAGGTGCGCCGACGCGCGTGCCGCTATCTGCACCCCCGCGCCCCTCACCTCGTACACCTCGCAGCCGACGGCCTCCAGGGCGCTGCCGTCGCCGGTGATGGCGAGACCGGCGCCCGAGGCGTGGTGCACCCGGCAGCGGTCGAGCCGGGGATGGCCGCCGCCGCGCACCGACACCCCCGCCTGTCCCGCCGACACCACCTCGCACTCCTCGAACACACCGCCCGCGCCGTCCAGCACGGCGATGCCGGTGCCCGCGGGATTGTCGACGCTGCACCGGCGCACGGTGGGCCGCGCGGCGCCGCGCACTTCGAGACCGGCGGCGGAACGGGTGGAGATCCGCAGATCGGTCAGCTCCGGTGTGCCCTCCTCGATCAGCAGCGCGGGCACCGTCGTGTCCTGGCCCTCCACCTGGAGGCCCTGGACCGTCGCCGACGCGCGCACCGTCAGCGGTACTCCGTCGGCGGGCGCGATCCGCGCCGAGCCGAGCGACGCGTCGGGGCCGCGCAGGACGACCGACCGGTCGATCGTCAGATTCTCGCGGTACGTCCCCGGGGCCACCGTGACGACATCACCGTCCGCCGCCGCCTCCAGGGCGGCGGTGAGGGAGGAGTACTCGCCCGTGCGGCGCCGCCACCGGGATGTGCCGATGTGGGTCACCTGGACCGTGCCCTGTGCCATCGTGCTGCTCTGCCCCCACCTCGGGATTCGTTGCCACGCGTCTCGGGGAAGGGGGACGCCCCCTCGGGACCCGTCCCCGCGCGCACGGCGTCCGACCCGTGCCGTCGCAGGACACCGCGTCCGCCCGCGCGGAGGGTCCCGGCCCCAGGGAAGGGACCGCACCCACCGTAGCGCGCGCGAGGGGCGGTGGTTGACGGGGAGCGGAGGCGGCCGTCGGCCGGTGGAGCGACCCCCGTACGGAGCGACGGCGACGCAGCCGGGCGGGCCGCTCCGGAAGGAGGGCGCGGGCACCGGCCGTCAGGGTGCCGTACGGGCCGTAGGGGTCCCGCACTGCCTCAACGCAGGGGGTACGGCGCGGAGTTCCCGCAGACCTCGTCGGGCGGAAACCCCGCTGCCGGGGGAAGGGGACACACATACGGAGGGGGGTCGGAGGAGGGCTCCCGACGGAGGCGGGGAGGCGCGGAAGGGAGCGGAGGGGAGCGCTGTATCAGTAACCCTGGCCCGGGTGGGGGCGGTTGTACGGGTCCTGGTACGGCGCGGGCGCGGGCCGGGCCGCGGCCGGGCGCATCGCCTCATAGCCGGTGGGCACCGGGCGCTGCTGCGAGAACTGCCCGGGAGGCGCCGGATACGCCCGCGGGGCGGGCGGCTGCGGCTGCGGTATGTACGGCGCCACGGCCTGCTGGAGCGGCATCGGCGGCTGAGGCGCCTGCTGCTGATAGCCGTACGCCGGCGGCTGCTGGTGCGCGGGGGCGGCCGGGAGCGCGGGCAGGGCCGACGGAAGCGCCGGCAGATGACTGGAACCGCTGTCGTACGGGGCGGGGACCCGGATCGGGGCGATCTGGGGCGTACCTCGCTCTGCGACAAGGGAGTCGTAGATAGGGGTGTCGGCGAAGGACGGTGCGGAGTAGTAACCGCCGCCGTAGGTGGAGCGGGGGGAGGTCATGGGACCTAAGGTAAGCCCACGAGTGCCGGTTGGGGAGGCCGGTATCTGGGTTGTTTCGGTGGATGCCTGGCCACATGGAGCAGTAATGCGAGCGAATGCGGGAAAATCGGTCGCGCAACAGGGCAAGAATCCTGTAAAGAGCAGGTTGACGGCGGGTTACCGATGGGTTCAGGGGGTGGAAAACGCCTCCGGCGCCCCAGGGTCGCCGGGACGGCTCACCGGCCGGATCCGCCCGTCCGTCCGCCACCGCCGGTACGCGTGTAGGCGCGCCCCTTCCAGGACGCGCCGAGCCCCCGGTGGTGCCGGAGCGCCGAGTCCACGGTCATCAGCAGATAGAGCAGCGCGGTGAACGGGAGCGCGAGCGCGAGCAGCGGCGGCTGACGGTAGTACCGCAGCATCGGCAGACAGCTCATGGCCATCAGCGCCCACGCGCACGCCCCCGCCCGGAGCGCCGTGGTGTCCCCGGCCACGAGCCCCGCGCACACCGCCCAGGGCGGTACCAGATAGACCAGGATGAGCCCCGCGACCGTACCGGCGAGCAGTACCGGGCTGTGCCGGAGCTGGGTGTACGCGCTGCGCGACACCATCCGCCACAGCTCCGGGAGTCCGGGGTAGGGCCGCACGCTGGTGACCCGCTCCGCGAGCCCCAGCCAGATCCGGCCACCGGACCGGCGCACCGCCCGCGCCAGCGCCACATCGTCGATCACGGCACCCCGGATGGAGTCGGGCACTCCCGCCCGGTCGGCCGCGGACGTCCGCAGCAGCACACAGCCGCCCGCCGCGGCGGCCGTGCGGGACCCCGGGCGGTTGACCCGGCGGAACGGGTAGAGCTGGCAGAAGAAGTACACGAACGCGGGGACCACGAGCCGTTCCCACCCGGTGGTGACCCGTAGCCGCGCCATCTGCGACACCAGGTCCAGCCGGTGCGCGCGGGCGGCGGACACCAGGGCGCGGAGGCTGTCCGGGGCGTGCGCGATGTCGGCGTCGGTGAGGAGCAGATACTCGGGCGCCGCGGCCCCCCGTGACGGACCGTCCGCCGCGGGTCCGCCGGGGCGCCCCGGCGACCGGGCGGCGGACTCCCCGGCCGGGGCCCCCGGGCTCTCGGGGCGGGTGGCCGATTCCCGGCGCGGGGTTCGGTGGGTGCCGGTGGGCGGTCGGCCTCCGGACCGTCCCGGACCGTCCGGGGCCTCCCGCTCGCGGTGGTGCCCGGGGGCCGGAGGGGTGTCCCGGGCGGCGACGGTCCCGATGACGGACGTGCGGGGGTCGCCCGCCCCGGCGGCTTCCCGGGACGGGGTACCCCGGGCAGCGGATTCCCGGGACGGGGCGCGGTGGGTGCCGCCGGTCGGCAGGCCCCCGGGCCGCCCGGACCCCGCCGGGCCGTCGGGGCCCTCTTGCCCGCGCTGGTGCCCGGGGGTGTTCCGGGCGTCGGCGGCGCCGGTGACGGGCCTTCGGGGTCCGGCGGCCCCGGCGGCGGACTCCCCGTGCGGGGTTCCCGGGGTCTCGGGGCGGGTGGCCGATTCCCCGTGCGGGGCGCGGGCCCGGTCGATGCCGTGGCGGACGGCCCACAGCTTGCCCGTCCAGCCCGGTGGCGGCTCACCGGGGGAGACGACCCGCAGCGGCAGCCCCCCGTACCGCTCGGACAGGGAGCGCGCCAGCGCGCCTGTGCCGTCCGTGCTGCCGTCGTCCACCAGCACGACCCCGGCCCGGCCGGGATACTCCTGGGCCAGCAGCGACGGCAGGGAGAGCGGCAGCACCGCCGCCTCGTCCCGGGCGGGGACGAGGACGGCGACATCCGGCCACTCGTCCGGTTCGCCGCCCGGCCCCGGGGGGCGCGGCAGCCGCTGGTCCGTGCGCCAGAAGAAGCCCCGGCACAGCAGCAGCCACCCCCAGACGGCCAGGGAACCGAGGGCGGTCCAGGCGAGGGCGCTCATGCGCCGCAGTCTGCCCCACCGGACCGCCTCACCGGGGCCTGTCGACTATGGTGACCGGGTGAAGATCGCGCTTATGGACTCCGGAATCGGCCTGCTCGCGGCTGCCGCCGCGGTACGCGGACTGCGGCCCGACGCGGATCTCGTGCTCTCCCAGGACCCCGACGGGATGCCCTGGGGTCCGCGCACCCCGGAGGGGGTGACCGAGCGGGCGCTCGCCGTGGCCCGCGCCGCCGCCGAGCACGCCCCGGACGCCCTGATCGTCGCCTGCAACACCGCCACCGTGCACGCCCTGCCCGCGCTCCGGGCGGCGCTGGAACCCGCGATCCCGGTCATCGGCACCGTACCGGCGATCAAGCCCGCCGCCGTGGCCGGAGGTCCCATCGCCATCTGGGCCACCCCGGCCACCACCGGCAGCCCCTACCAGCGCGACCTGATCGGCCGGTTCGCCGGGGCCGTCGATGTCGCCGAGGTGCCCTGCCCGGGTCTCGCCGACGCGGTGGACCACGCCGACGACGAGGCCATCGACCGGGCGGTGGCCGCCGCGGCGGCCCGCACCCCCCGGGACACCCGGGCCGTGGTCCTCGGCTGCACCCACTACGAACTCGTGGCCGAGCGCATCCGGGACGCCATCGGGACCCCCGTGGCCCTCCACGGGTCCGCCGGAGCCGTCGCCGCCCAGGCGCTGCGCCGGATCGGGGCCGCGCCCGCGCCGGGGGCCACCGCGTCCGGGACGCTGACCGTGCTGCTCAGTGGGCGGGCGTCCGCCCTGCCCGACAGGGCGCTGCGCTACGCCGAGGGCCGCGGGCTCCAGCCGCTGGCCACCGGGGCCGACTTCGGGGGCTGACCCCGCCGAGGACCGCGCCGACACGATCCCGTACGCGCGAACGATTCCGTACGCGCGCGAACACCGTCCCCGCCGCCCGTTCCGGCAGGTGGCGGAGGCGTTCTTCCCGTCGGCGATCCATGTCGGGCATCGTGTGACATGTCCGATGGGTGATGCGTCTCATGGAGCCGATGCCGACCCGCCGGTCCCTGGGTACGCTGCGAACATGAGGGACCACCCCCGCGATCCCGCGGCCTCCCCGGCGGAGCCGACGCCCGCCGTGTGGACCGGCCGCGCGACCAATCGGATGCAGTGGCTGCTCGCCCTGGCGGGAGCCGCCTTCGTCGTCCTCGGTATCGAGCTGGCCGTCCGGTCCTCCTGGTCGTCCGGTATCGCACCGCTGCTGATGGCCGTCATCGGCTGTGTCGCCGTGGGACTGCTGATGCTCTACGGGACGCTCGCCTTCGTCCATGTGGCGGTACGGGTCGACAGCGACGCGGTCGAGGTCCGCTGCGGCCATCTGGGGCTGCCCCGCCGCCGGATTCCCCTCGCCCAGGTGGTGGCCGCCGAATTCGCCCCCAGTGTCACCCCGCGCCAGTGGGGCGGCTGGGGCTACCGGTGGCGGCCGGAGAAGGGCACCGCCGTGATCGTGCGCCGGGGCGAGGGCATCGTCGTCACCCTGGGTGACGGCCGGACCTTCACGGTGACCGTGGATGACGCCGAGGCCGCCGTCCGCGCCATCCGGGACCGCCTCCGTCCGCCCACGGGCACCCCGGCGGAGATCTGATCCCCCCGTTCCCCTCCCGCGCACCCGTCCCGGGCGGCCCGGCCGGGCCCCGGGCGGGTGACCGAGTTGTCCCCAGGGACGCGTCCCTGCGGAGTTGTCCACAGGGACGCGCCCGGGACGACGCGCGCATACCCCCTCGCCGTAGACTCCGGCAGGTGAGCACCACCATCGCCGCCGTCGACACCCCCGAGCCCGCCACCGCCCGGCGCGTCCCGCCGCTGCGGCGGCTGACGCGGCCCCTGGCCGCCGTGGCCTCCGGGGTGCTGCTCTTCCTCAGCTTTCCGCCCCGGCCGCTGTGGTGGCTGGCGGTGCCCGCCTTCGCCCTGCTGGCCTGGACCCTGCGCGGACGGCGCCTCCGTACCGCGTTCGGCCTCGGCTGGCTGAGCGGTCTCGGTTTTCTGCTGCCGCTGCTGATATGGACCGGCGAGGAGGTCGGGCCGGTCCCGTGGATCGCGCTCGCCGCCGTGGAGGCGCTGTTCATCGCCGCCACCGCCGTGGGCATCGCCGTCGTCGGCCGGCTCCCGGCCTGGCCGCTGTGGGCGGCGGCGGTCTGGATCCTCGGCGAGGCCGCGCGCGCCCGGGTCCCGTTCGGGGGCTTCCCCTGGGGGAAGATCGCCTTCGGCCAGGCCGACGGGGTCTTCCTCCCGCTCGCCGCCGTCGGCGGCACCCCCGTGCTCGGCTTCGCCGTCGTCCTGTGCGGCTTCGGGCTGTACGAGCTGGTGCGGCGCGCCCTGGCCTTCCGGCGCACCGGCGAGCTGCCCCGGGGGCCGCTGGCCGTCGCCCTGCTCAGTCTGTTCCTGCCGGTCACAGCGGCGTTCGCGGCACTGCCGCTGGTCGACGCGTCCGCCGAGGACGGCACCGCGACCGTCGCCGCCGTACAGGGCAACGTGCCCCGCCTCGGGCTCGACTTCAACGCCCAGCGCCGCGCGGTCCTCGACAACCACGCGCGGCGCACCCAGGAGCTGGCCGCCGATGTGGCGGCGGGCCGCTCCCCGCGGCCCGACTTCGTCCTCTGGCCGGAGAACTCCTCCGACCTCGACCCCTACCGCAATCCCGACGCCCGCGCCGTGATCGACGAGGCCGTACGGGCGATCGGGGTGCCCACCGTCGTGGGCGCGGTGCTCAGCCCCGACACCGGCAAGCTCCGCAACACCCTCATCGCGTGGGACCCCGAACACGGCCCCGTCGACACCTACGACAAGCGCCATGTGCAGCCCTTCGGCGAGTACATCCCGATGCGGTCCGTCGTCCGCCTCTTCAGCTCCGACGTGGACCGGGTGCGGCGCGACTTCGGCCCCGGCGACAAGATCGGCGTCTTCGACCTGGCGGGCACCAAGGTCGGCCTCGTCACCTGCTACGAGGCCGCCTTCGACGACATGGCCCGCGACACCGTCACCGAGGGCGCCCAGCTCATCTCCGTCCCCAGCAACAACGCCACCTTCGGGCGGAGCGAGATGACCTATCAGCAGCTCGCGATGTCCAGGGTGCGGGCGGTCGAGCACAGCCGCACCGTGGTCGTGCCGGTCACCAGCGGCGTCAGCGCGGTGATCACCCCCGACGGGAAGGTGATCAGCAAGTCGGGGATGTTCACCCCGGACGTCCTGGTCGAGGAGGTGCCGCTGCGCTCCTCGCTGACCCCGGCGACACGGCTCGGCGTCTGGCCCGAGATCGCGCTGCTGCTGCTCGCCGCGGGCGCCCTGGGCACCTCCGCCACCACCACCCTCCGCGCCCGCCGCGCGGCCGGTCCCACCACCGCCGCCGACTGACCCGCCCCGCCTCCGCCCGGGAGCACGTCCGCACCTGGCTCCCGGGCCGAACGGCCCGCCTCGCCCCGAGGCGGACCGAGCAAACGGAAGACCGAGTCACCGGAAGAGAGGATCTTGCCCGGGTTAGGCTCGCGGCATGGCCACTCCCGACTTCATCCGTGAGATCCGTGCCGCCGCGGGGCACCGGTTGCTGTTGCTGCCGGGTGTCAGCGCGGTCGTCTTCGACGACGAGGGGCGGGTGCTGCTCGTCCGGCGGGCGGACAACGGCCTCTGGTCGATCATCGGGGGGATCGCGGAGCCCGGTGAGGAACCGGCCGGGACGGCGGTGCGCGAGGTGTACGAGGAGACCGCGGTGCGCTGTACGGCGGAGCGGGTCGTCCTGGTCCAGGGGCTGCCCCGGCCGGTCACCTACCCCAACGGCGACCGTTGCCAGTACATGGACATCTGCTTCCGCTGCCGCGCCACCGGCGGCCTGGCCCGGGTCAATGACGACGAGTCGCTGGAGGTGGGGTGGTTCGCGCTGGACGCCCTGCCCGAGCTGAGGGAGTTCGCCCGGTTCCGGATCGCGCAGGCGCTGACCGAGGGCCCGGCCTGGTTCAGCCCGGCCGCCGCCCCTGTCGGCTAGCCCCCGTCGGTCCGCCGCCCCCGTTGGACGGCCCCTGTCGGGCAGCCGCCCCCACCGGGGCCGCCCGCCCCTTACCGGAGCCCGGCGGCCCCGGCAAGCGGACCCCGCGTTCGGCACCGTACTGGCTGGATATCGTTCAAGAATTGATCGACTCGGTCAGCCGTGGTCGCGTGATTGACCACGCTCCGGGTAGGAACTAGCGGACCCGTACAGGCGACTGAGGGGGCTCGTGGATGACAGCGTGGGATGCCCGCGACGAGGGGACCGGCACCACCACGGACGGCACCACTCCCGGCGGCGGCCCCCCGGTCGGCCCCCCTGAAGGGCCCGGCGCGGACCCCGGCGCACCCGCTCGCCCCAACACCATCGGCGGATCGGCCCGGTTCCTCGGCCACACCGTCCAGGCGGGCGAGGTGCACGGCGGCATACACCTCCACCACCCGCCCCCGCAGGCCCCCGCGCGGCCGGTCCCGCGCCAGCTTCCGCCCGTCCCCGCCCACTTCATCGACCGTGAGCCGGACATCGACGCCCTCACCGCCCTGCGCGCCGGGGAGCGCCCGCTGATCGTCGTCAGCGGCCCCGCCGGGGTGGGCAAGACCACGCTGGTCTCCCGCTGGCTGCGCACCCTCGACGAGGACTTTCCCGACGGGCAGCTCTACGCCGATCTGCGGGGCCACGCGCCCGCGGACCCGCCGCCCGCGCACCACCCCGACACCCCGGCCACCCAGAGCGAGGTCCTCGGCCGCTTTCTGCGGGCCCTCGGCGCCGTCTCCGTGCCCGACGACCCGACCGAGCAGATGGCGCTGTGGCGGTCCAGCACCGCCGACCGCCGGATGGTGGTCATGCTCGACAACGCCTTCACCGCCGCGCAGATCCGGCCGCTGCTGCCCGGTGGCCCCGGCTGTCTGGTCACCGTCACCAGCCGCCGGATGCTCTCCGGACTCCGGCTGGAGGGGGCGGAGTTCCACCGCCTCGACGCGCTGGGCACCGACGACGGCATCGAACTCCTCCGCCGCACCATCGGCAACGAACGGGTGGAGAGCGAGTTCCCGGCCGTGCGGGAGGTCGTCACCCTCTGCGCCGGGCTGCCGCTGGCGGTCTGTCTCGCGTCGGCCCGGCTGGCCTCCCGGCCCCGCCAGCCGGTCGAGGCCCTGGCCCGGGCCCTCACCCCGGACTCCGAACGGCTCACCGCGCTGGAGGTGGAGGGCGAGGCGACTGTGCGCAAGGCCCTCGACGCCTCGTACGACGTCCTGAGCGAGCCCGCCGCCCTGCTCTACCGGGCCCTCGGCGCGCTGCCGCTGCGCACTTTCGACGCCCGCACCGCCGCCGCCTCCTGCGGGGAGGGCCTCGCCTGGGCGCAGCGCCGTCTCGACGAGCTGATCGAGGCGCATCTGATGGAGGAGACCGGCCCGGACCGCTGCCGCTTCCACGACCTCGTCCGGGTGCACGCCCAGGGCCGCGCCCTGCGGGAGGACGGCCCGATCGCGCGCGAGGAGACCCTGAGACGGGTGTGCGAGTGGTATCTGGAGACGGCCTCCGCCGCGCAGCGCGGGCTCACCCCCGCCCAGGCGGTCCTGCCCCGGACCCCGAAGCTCCCCTCGCCGGGGCTGCCGCTGCCGTTCGACGACGACACCGGGGCCCTCGGCTGGCTCGACTCCCACCGGGACGGACTGATGGCCGCCGTCCGCGCCGCCCACGAGCGGGGCTGGTACGCCACGGCCTGGCAGCTCGTGGACGCCTGTTGGCCGCTCTTCCTCCGGCTGAGCCACTACGACCTGTGGATACCGGCGCACGAGATCGGCCGGGACGCGGCCCGCCGGGACGGCCACGGCGCCGCCGAGCGGCAGATGCTCAACTCCGGGGCCATCGGCCTCGGCGCGTCGGGCCGGATCGACACGGCCACCGAGTGGTACGAGGAGTCCCTGCGGGCGGCCCGCGCGGCGGGTGATGTCCGGGACGAGGGGCAGGCGCTGCTGGGGCTCGGCTTCTGCCACCGGCGGGCGGGCCGGCCGGACCGGGCGGCGGCGCTGCTGGAGCGGGCCATCGTGGTGTGGGACGGCTGCGGTTACCGCCGGGGCACGGCGCTCGCCCGGACGACCCTCGGCGAGGTGTCCCTCGCCGAGGGCGACCCGGCCGCCGCGATGGGCCACTTCCGGCGGGCCCGCGCCACCCTGCTGGAGGTGGACGACCCGCATGACGCGACCCGCGCCCTCGCGCTCCTCGGCCGCGCCCGGGTGTGTTCGGGCGCGTACGCGGAGGGCATGGCCGAACTGCGGGAGGCCCTCGACCGTTTCACCGGCTCGGGCGCCCGCCACTGGCAGGCCCGTACCCTCGAAATGCTCGCGGACAGCGCCCGGGACGGCGGGGACGGGCCCGCCGCCCGGGAGTGGTACGAGCGGGCGGTCGCCGTCTACCGGACGACCAGCCCGGACGACGCCGAGCGGCTGGAGGCGGCCCTCGGCGGCGCGAACGCGCCGGGGGAGCCGCCCGCCACCAGCCAGGCGTGCAGACAGGACGGCAGCAGCGAGTCCCGGGGGTCCTCCTGACACGGGAGGGTCAGCACCCGCCCCTCGGACCCCGCCGCTGCCGCCCAGACCCCGCCCACGAGGGGAACGGCGGCCAGCGGACAGCCCGGATGCGCCGCGCGCAGGGCGATGAGGAGCCCGAGCGCGGCGCCCGCCGGCCGGGGGCACCCGGCGTACAGGACGTCGGCGCACGCCAGCGCCCAGGGTTCCCGGCAGCGGTCGACGTCCACGGCCAGATGCTCGTCCAGCGGGCCGAACGGTACCGGCCGTGCGCCCCCGGCCGGTACCGGCAGGACATAGGGGCGGGAGAGCCGTCCGCCGCGGGCGCGCAGCGCGGCCGGGACCGGCCGGTGCCGTGGACCGCCGCACCGTGCCGTGGGCCGGGTGGGGATCAGCTCCACCGTGACGAGCCGCGGCGCACCGGTCATACGGGCGCCTCCCAGCCGGTGGCCGCCCAGGAGTCCATCGGGTGCGGCGCGGGCAGCGGGACCGTCGCCGGGGGGTGGGCCGGCTGTCCCAGCCGCAGCAGCCGGTACATCAGAAAGCGCATGTTCCGGTTGAACCGCCCGGGTTCCGAGGTGATGCGGGAGCTGATCGCCGCGTACTCCTCGGGCCGGTACTCGGCCGCCGCGTACTCCAGTTGCCCGGCGAGGGGTTCCACCGGGGAGAGCGCGGGCGCGGTGACCGCGAGCGCGGCGGCGGGCGAGGCCGGGTTGATCTCGTGCTCGGGCGAGGCGGCCAGCAGCATCGGGGCGCCGGTGAGCGTGCCGTACAGGGTGACCGAGCCGTGGTCGCCGATGAGGCGGTCGGCCGCTATCAGCACGCTGCGCCAGTCGGCGGCGGGCGGCAGCAGCGCGACACCGCGTTCGATCCAGCGCCCCAGCCAGGTCCTGACCTGCCAGGGGCTGTGCCCGGACCAGATGTTGGGGTGGACGAGGACGGCCGTGCGGTACTCCTCGGGCGGCAGCTCGGTGATCAGACGCGGCAGCAGGGTCTCGAACCGGCCGAAGGACGAGGAGGGGCCCCAGGTGGAGATCGCGACCACCAGCTTCTGCGCGTCGGTGACCCCGAGGGCCGCGCGGTACGCGGAGCGCAGCGGCAGACTCGCCGTGATGCGGTCGTGCACCGGGTCGCCGACGACATGCGTCAGCGGCAGCACGTCCGGGCAACTGCGGGCCAGTTCGGTCAGGTCGGCGTGGTGCGGGACGACCACCGCGGCGGGCAGCCTGCCGCCCGGGGTGAGATCCGCCGGGCGCAACCCGGCGACCTGGGAGCCTGCCGCCGTGATGACGCGCTTCACATAGTTCGCGCCGTGCGGCAGGGTGATCAGCGGTGCGCGCAGCCGTTCGACACCCCGGGGCCCGGCGGCGAGGGCGAGGTCGAAGTCGGTGCGCAGGGCCTCGTCCCAGGGGAGCACGGGGCTTCCGAGCCGGGCGAGGAAGGACGGTACGCCGTCGCCGAAGGCGTGGGGCGGGGCGGTGAAGACGGTCTGGAGCCGGAAGTCCTCCTTCAGCAGGGCGAGAACGTCGAGGAGGCGTTTCGCGTAGGGAACGGTGTGGACCACGGCGAGGATCTTCCTGCGGGCGGCCAGGGTCACCCACTGGCCGCCCGGCCCCGGCTGCCACGGCACGGGGGCCGCCGTCGGGGCCGTCAACGCCCCCGGTACGGCCGCCGGTCGGGAGGTGGCCGCCGCCCGCCCGGGTGGCGCCGGTGGTGGCGACGGTAAGGACGGTGACGGTGCGATCGTGTTCAACGCCTGCATGGCGCCCCCCGTTGGTCTGCTGCGGGAAGGGCCGGACCGGCCCTCTGCCTCCTGATTGCCCGAGGTCGCCGAGCGGAAGGCTTGCCCGGTCCTTGCGGAAAACTTGCGGGGGCACACCTGTTGGTGTGACCGGCCCACAGGGCCGTCGGCGGGCTGGTACGGGAGGGGGGCGCGCGGCCGGGGGAAGCGGGCGGGGCGCGGGCGCGCACGGCGGACGGAAGAGCCCCCGGCGGAAAGGTTTTCGGCGGCCCCGGCCCAGGGGTAGGCCGGGACCGCCGGGGTGGACGGTCCGCAGGGGATTCGGAGCCGCCCGTACGGAGCGCCGCGGATCGGACGCGAGGAGGAGAGGCGTCGTCCCCGGACTCCGGTTCAGGGGTCCTTGGTGGCTGGGTCCCCGCGCCCGAAGGCGCGGCAGGGAGACCGCCGGAGGGAGAACCGGCACACCACAGAGGAGGAAGGAGGAGAGAGCGCTACGGGTGCGGGGCGGCCGGGGTGGTGCCGTCCCCGGATGCCGGGTGATATCGAGCAGTAAACATATATACCGTCGAGTAAGCAAGGGTATGAAAAATTTCATACGAACACGGTGCGTGACCAACGGCCCGTTCCCCGGGGCCCTGTGAGGCGGTTCCGTCAGTCGTCGAGAAAGAACCCGTGCTGCTCGGCGGCGTGTTCGTACCCTTCGAGGCGGGCCTGGGTCCGCTGGGGGTCGGCGTCGGCCATCGCCTGGAGCAGCGCCGCCGAGAGCACCCCGGGGGCGGCGTACGAGTCGAAGACCAGCCGCGACCCCGTGGCCGCCGTCAGTGTCGCGTCGGCCTCGTCCGCCGGCGGCCCGAGCGCGGCATCGGTCAGCAGGGCGACCTTCAGCCCGGTGGAACGGGCGGCGCGGATCGCGGCCAGGGTCTCCCGGGCGTGCCGGGGCATCGCGAACGCCAGCACCCAGCTCCCGCCGGCCTCCCGGGACTGGAGAAGCGCGTCATAGGCGACGCTGCCGCCCCGGGTCACCGTGCGGACATCGGGGTGGATGCGCCGGGCCGCGTACGCGAAGTACTCGGCGAGAGGGGCGGAGATCCGCAGGCCGAGCACGGTCAGCGGGGTGGAGCGGGCCAGCTCCCGCCCGACGCAGAGCACCTGGTCGGTGTCGGCGAGGGTGCGCCGCAGGGCCTCCAGATTCTCGATCTCGGCGTCGACGGCGGCCTGGAGCTCGTTGCGGCGCGCCCCGTCCTCCGCGTCCGGCGCGGGCGCCGCCGCCGAGAGCGCGATCGGCTGGAGCGCCTCCCGCAGCGCCGGATAGCCGCTGAAGCCGACGGACGCGGCGAAGCGGGTCACCGAGGGCTGGCTGACCCCGACGCGTTCGGCGAGGTCCGTGATGGAGAGGAAGGCGGCCTCGGTGAGATGGTCGGTGATGTAGCGGGCGATCCGCCGCTGCCCCGGTGAGAGCCGGTGGCCGCCGAAGAGGGCGAGCAGCCGGTCGGTGGGGGCCGGTTCGGTGCCGGGGGCGGGTCCGCCCGGTGTGATCGCGGCTGCCAGGGCCCGTGCCCGCTGGTCGGATGACACCGGTGTCACTCCTTCTCGTCCCGCCACTCCCGCTCAACATAGCCCAGCCGCCGCTGCCCGGCGGGGAGTCGGCCCCCGCCCGCCCGTCCGTCTCGGATGGCGGACGGGCCGGGTGCGGGGTCCGTCCCGGACGGCGCGGGCGGCGGGCGGTACCGCCGAGGGGCGCGGCGGTCCGGCGGGCGATACGGCTTGCGCGAGAACCATCGTTCTCTCTACGCTGCGGAGCACGGAGAGAATAAACGTTCTCCGCTATGGGTCCGGTGCCCGCCGTCCAGCGCGGCGGCGGGAGCCGCCCGCCGTCCCACGCCTCAGGAGATGCCATGCCCGGCAAGCCCCCCGTCCCTCCCTTCACCCGCGAGACGGCGGCCGAGAAGGCCCGTCTCGCCGAGGACGCCTGGAACAGCCGTACACCCGACAGGGTCGCCCTCGCGTACACCGAGGACTCCCGGTGGCGCAATCGGGCCGAATGGATCACCGGCCGGGACGAGATCGTCGCCTTCCTCACCCGCAAGTGGGCGCGGGAACTGGACTATCGGCTGATCAAGGAGGTGTGGGCACACGACGAGCGCCGGATCGCGGTGCGCTTCGCCTATGAGTGGCACGACGACTCCGGCACCTGGTTCCGCTCGTACGGCAACGAGAACTGGGAGTTCGACGACTCCGGTCTGATGCGGGTCCGCCTCGCCTGCATCAACGACACCCCCATCCAGGAGTCGGAACGCCGCTGCCACTGGCCGCTCGGCCGCCGCCCCGACGACCACCCGGGCCTGAGCGACCTCGGCCTCTGAGCCGGAGCGGCCCGGTCCCGGGGCCGGGCGCGTGGTGACGGTCCCGGGACAGGGCACGCGGTGACGGCCCCGGCCCCTCGACGCAGAGATGCGCGGTGACGCGGCGCGGGAGCATGCTGACTGTGTGACCAGGCACGGCGTGACCGGACCCCCCGCGCCGGAACGGCAGCCCGGCCTCGGGGGCCCACCCGGGGCGGCGACGGGCGACGGGCGGGCGCCGCACGAGCTGGACCTGGTCCTCTCCCAGGCGGCCGTCGCCGCGATCGAGGCCGTCGGCGGCTACGCGGGCGGGGTGTATCTGCGCACCCCCACCGAGGGGCTGCTGCGGCTCGCCGTCCTCGCCGGGCTGCCCGGCCGGCTCTTCCGCCCCTGGTGGCGCATGCATGTGAACCGGCCCTTCCCGGTCGCGGAGGCGTATCGGCTGGGCCGCGCCGTCCATCTGGCGGACGCCGAGGACTCCATCCGCCGCTTTCCCCAGCTCATGGCGGGCCTCCCGTTCCCCTTCGGCTCGCTCTACGTCCCCGTCGCGGGCGGCGGCGAGCGGTTCGGCGTCCTCGCCGTGCTGCGCCGGGCCACCCCGGGCCGCCCGGTGGACGACGGCGACCGGCACCGCATCCACTCCGTCGCCCGGCGCCTCGGCATCGCCCTCGGCGCGCTCAGCCGCCGCGGGATCCGGGTGGAGTGGGGCGGCGAGCCGCTGGCCGTCCAGCTCCCGGCGGCCCTGACACCCCCCGTGCGCACGGGCCGCTTCACCTGGAACCTCGGCTCCGGGACCGTCGCCGTCGACGCGGGCATGCGGGCGATCCTCGGTGTCGGGGCCGGGGAGTTCCCCGGCACCATCGACGCCCTCACCGAGGGGCTGGCCCGCGAGGACGTCCTCGGGCTGTGGGCGCTCGCCCGGCGGACCGCCGACTCCGGCCGCGGCATCTCCCGCCGCATCCGGCTGCCCGGCCCCGACGGCAGGCCCTATCTGGTCGAACTCTCCGGGAACGAGGAGCCCGGCGGCCGGCTGGAGGGCTTCGTCCTCGATCTCGGCGTCGCCCCGATCATCGCCGAGCTGACCGACCGGGTGCCGCGCGGTGTGCTCTCCCTCGACCGGCTCGGCCGGATCGTCCATCTCAACCAGGGCGCGGAGACCCTGCTCGGCCGGGGCCGCCCCGAACTCGCGGGCCGGGTGCTGTGGGACGTCTTCCCCTGGCTCGGCCGGCCCGTGTACGAGGAGCACTTCCGGGCCGCCCTGATCTCGCACGCGGCGGTCACCTTCGTCGCCCGCCGCGGCCCGGACGACTTCCTCTCCTTCACCCTCTACCCCGGCCACGACGGGGTGACGGTCAGTCTGCTGCGCTCGGACGAGCCCGCTCAGGAGCCCCCCGGGCTGCCCGGGGAGATGTCCGCCACCGGCGCCCCGCCGCCCGGGGGGCCCGCCGGGACCCCCATCGGGGGCACCGGCGCGCCGGACGGCCAGGCCGCCGCCTTCTACCGGCCGGTCGCCCTCGCCATCGCCCTGACCGAGGCGGTCACCGCCCGTCAGGTCTCCCGCGTGGTCACCGAGGAGCTGCTCCCGGCCTTCGGCGGCGGCCAGCTCGCCATCTATCTGCTGCACGAGCGGCATCTCTTCCTGGCCTCGGAGACCGGCTTCCCCCAGGGCTTCCTGGACCGCTTCGACGGGGTGGCGCTCGACGCCCGGCTGCCCGGGGTCGAGACGCTGACCCTCGGCAGACCGCTCTTCTTCGAGTCGATGGACCGGCTGGCCGCCGCCTACCCGGGCATCCCGCTCGACGCCGCCGTGGGCGCCCGGGCCTTTCTGCCGCTGCTCGCCTCCGGCCGCCCCGTCGGCTCCTGCATCCTCGGCTTCGACCAGCCGCGCTCGTTCAGCCCCGAGGAACGCACCGTGCTCACCGCGCTCGCCGGACTGATCGCCCAGGCGCTGGAGCGGGCCCAGCGCTACGACAGCGAGGCGGCCCTCGCCCGCGGACTCCAGGACGCCCTGCTGCCGCACCGGCTGCCCGTGCTCACGAAGGCCGCCACCGTGGGGCGCTATCTCCCCGGCACCCAGGGGATGGAGGTCGGCGGCGACTGGTACGACGTGGTGGAGACCGGCGACAGCATCGCCCTCGTGATCGGGGACGTCCAGGGCCACGGGGTCTCCGCCGCCGCCACGATGGGCCAGCTCCGCAGCGCGGTACGGGCCTTCGCGCTCAGCGGCCACGACCCCCAGGAGGTGATGAGCGGCACCAACCGGCTGCTGATCGACCTCGACCCGGGACAGTTCGCGAGCTGCTGCTATGTCGTCGTCGACCCGGCGACGGGCCTGACCCAGGCGGTACGGGCGGGACATCCGCAGCCGCTGCTGCACGCCCCGGGCGGCGGGGCGCGGGTGCTGGACCTGGAGGGCGGGATCGTCCTCGGGGTGGACGCCGGGGCCGACTACCCCGTCACCGAACTGCGCCTGGAGTCCGGCGCGGTGCTCGCCCTCTACACCGACGGCCTGGTGGAGCGGCCGGGGATCGACATCGACCACGGTGTGGAACGGGTGCGCGCCACGCTCGCCGCGTGCGGGGCCTCGCCGCTGGCGGAGACCGCCGACCGGCTGATCCGCGAGGCGCGCGCGGCGGCGGACCGCGCCGACGACATCGCGCTGCTGCTGGCCTCCCGCTGGGACTGACCGCCGCGCGCCCGGCCCGTACCGCGCGGAGCGGGGCCGAAGCCCGCGACCGGCCCGTACGGCCCCGCTGCCCGCGCCCGGCGGGTCCGGGGCCGTACGGGCCGGTACCCGGCTCAGCCCCGGCGCAGCGTCAGCGGGGCCTTGTCCGCGTTGAGGACCACGGGGAACGGGACGAACCCCTGCGAGTTGTCGAGGTGCACCAGGGCGGCCTCGCCCCGGGCCGCGCCCGGCCGGAAGGTCCCGTCCGGCAGGGCCTGCTCGCGCCAGGTGTGCGTCCGGTCGTCGCAGACGGCCCGCGCGCCGTCGATCTCGGCGCGGGCGTCGCCCTGGAGGGCCTTGGCGCCGATGAGCACCGGGCCCGAGCGCAGTGACGAGCACCGGTAGGTGCCGCTCAGGGTGAGGGTGCCGTCCGGGGCGATCTCGGCCGCCGGGGCGATGGTCACGGTGTCGGGAGCGTATTGCGCGTTCGCGGACCCGGGGAACACACAGGCCGCGACAGCGGCGGTGAGGCACACCGAGGCGATGAGCGTTGCGCGTCGTGCGTTGGTCATGCCCGCCCAACGAGCCATGGGCCCCGGGGTTTCGCATGCCCATGCGAACGGGTGACGTGCTTCCTAATTTCACGGGGGAATCCTCGGGCGGCAGATGATATCGGCATATGCCATGCCACGGCGTCTTCCCCGGCGGCCCGTCGATTAAGCGTCCCGAGGGTTACTCGGACGAGTGTTTTCTCTCTCACTTGATCGTGAGTAGTGTGTGGTCCCGCTGCCGGTGATCCACGACTCATGAGGATCGTCCGGCCTGATGCGGCCTGGCGTGAAAACCTCTGGACGGCGTTGTGCCGTACGGGGGATCGGGGAGGGATCGTGCCTGCTGGTTCATTCGACGGACAGTACGTCTGGCACCCGGCGGCCGACGACCACCGGCTCGCCCGCGCGTGCATCGACGTCAAGGCGGGGCGCGTGCTCAGCGCCGGGGACGTGCTCCAGGAGTCCCGCGGGGACTACGACCTCCGCGCCCACCGCTCCCTGGTGCTCGCCTCCGAGGCCGCCGACTCCGATCTCGCCGAGCGCTGGCTGGGGGAGGACCCCGGCCCCGAGTCCACCCTCTTATGGGCCAGGGTCGCGATGGTCCGCGCGCTGCGCGCCGCCGACGCCGGGGACCCGCGCACGGGCCTGCTCGCCGACATCGCCGAGACCGCCTGCGACCGCGCCGCCCGGATGCTGCCCGACGACCCCACCCCCTGGGTGGCGAGGCTCGCCCTCGCCCCGATCCGGCGCCCCCTCGACCCGGCGCCCCGGGGCCTGCTGACCGCGCCCCCGGGGCCCTGGCGGCTGCTCACCCGCACCCTGGGCCTCGACCCCTGGAACCGCGAGGCCCACCACCGCTTCCTCGCCTTCTTCTTCGGCCGCAACGGCGGCACCGCGAGCGCCCGCTGGGACGTCGTCACCTTTCTCAGCCACCGCGCCCCGGCCTCGTCGCCGCTGCGGCTGCTGCCCTTCGTCGCCCTCGCCGAGGAGCACGACCCGCGCTCCCTCCTCGGCTACCGTGCCTGGCACCGGCCGCAGTGGGTCACCGTCGCCGACGGGAGCTACAGCGACTGGTTCCCCTCGGTCGCCGGGTACCGCTTCACCCCGGTGCTCGATCTCTCCTATCTCGCCCACGCCCTCCATCTGGCCGGCCGGCCGCGCCAGGCCGGGGAGGTGCTGAAGGCGATGGGCCCCTATGCCGCCCGGATGCCCTGGAGCGTCTTCGGCCCCCCCGGCGAGCAACTGACCCGGGCCCGGCGGTCCTGCGGACTCCCCGTACCAGCCAGCCACTGACATGAGCCGCCCCCGTCGGCCAGACATAGGGAAAGGAGACGGTTGTGTCCGAGCGCACAACTGTCCGGAGGCCGGGAATCCCGAGGCCGAGAAGGCGTCATCGCGCGGGTGCCGAGGTGACGTTCGACGACGACGCGACCCTGCATGCGATGGGATATCCGAGAAAACTCACCCGGCGGTTCCGCGGATTCGACAATTTCGCCATCTCCTTCACCATCATCAACATTATCTCGGGTATTTTCTCCGCCTTCGGTTTCGGCATGGTGGCGGGCGGCCCCGCGATTCTGGTCTTCGGCTGGATCGGTGTCTCCCTCATGGTGCTGTTCGTCGGCGCGGCCATGGGGGAGATCGCCTCCGCCTATCCGACCAGCGGGGCGCTCTATTTCTCCGCCGGGAAACTCGCCCGGCGCCATCGCGGGGCCTGGTCCTGGTACACGGGGTGGCTCAACTTCGTGGGCCAGATCGGCGGCACCGCGGCGACGGGCTACGCCGCCGCCACCTTCATCCAGGCGTTCGTCGCGATGCAGTGGCCCGGCTACACGCCCACCGGGCAGCGGACCGTGCTGATCACCACGGCGATCCTGCTGGTGCAGGCGCTCGCCAACACCTACACCGTCCAGCTCGTCGCCACCCTCAACCGGATCTCCGTCTGGTGGCTGCTCATCGGAATGTCGGTCATCGTCGCCGCCCTCGCCCTGGTGCCCACCCGTCACCAACCCGCCTCCTTCGCCACGCATTTCCACAACGGCACCGGCTTCGACTGCCCGCTGTACGCGGCGATGCTCGGACTTCTGGTGACGAGCTGGACGTTCACCGGTTTCGACGGCAGCTTCCACATGTCGGAGGAGACCGTGCGGGCCACGGTCAACACGCCCAAGGGCATCACCCGGGCCATCGCCGCCTCCGCGGTCACCGGACTCGCGCTGATGCTCGCCCTGGTGTACGCGATACGGGATTACTCCGCCGTGGCCGGTGCCTCCGCGCCGCCGGTGCGGATTCTCGTCGACGCGCTGGGCACGGGCGCGGCCAAGCTCCTGCTGCTGGTCGTGATCGGCGCGATGCTCTTCTGCGGACTGGCCAACATGACCAGCAACACCCGTCAGATCTTCGCCTTCGCGCGCGACGGGGCGATGCCCGGATCACGGCTGTGGCACTCGGTGTCCCCCCGGACCCGCACCCCCGTCAAGGCGGTGTGGCTGGCCGCCGCCTGCTCGCTGCTGCTGATCACCCCCGCCTGGTGGTCGCACACCGCCTTCACGGCCATCGTCAGCGTCAACGTCGTGGGTCTGTACCTCGCCTACGGGGCGCCCATCCTGCTGCGGCTCCGCCTCGGCAAGGAGTTCCGGCCGGGGCCCTGGCACCTCGGCCGCTGGGGGGTCCCGATCGCGCTGACGGCCGTGGTCTGGATCGCGGCCAGCAGTGTGCTCTTCATGCTTCCGCACGCTTCCCCGATCACCCCCACCACCTTCAACTACGCGCCCATCGCGCTCGCGGCGGTCCTCGCCGTCGCCACCGCCTGGTGGTTCGCCACCGCGCGCAGACGCTTCCAGGGGCCCGTCAGCTACGGCAGCCCCGACGAGGTCGCCGCCATGGACCTGATCTGAGGAGGAACGAGGCGACCGGAGCACGACCGGCGGAACACGGCCGACCGATCACGGCCGACGGAACACAGCCGACCGATTACAGCCGACGGAACACGGCCGGCGGAACACGGCCGACCGATCACCACCACAACCGGACCGGGCACGACGCAGCGCGCGGCACGGCACCACACCGAAAGGACACCCGTACGATGAGCAACCCCCTCACCCAGGACGCGACCGGACTCACCGTCGCCCCCGCCCCGCTGGAGGACTGGCACCTCATGGCCGAGTGGGCCGCGGCGGAGGGCTGGAACCCCGGTGACGGGGACATCGCCTGCTTCCACCCCACCGACCCCGCCGGTTTCTTCATCGGCCGGATCGACGGCGAGCCCGTGTCGGCGGTCTCCGTCGTCAACTACGACGAGCGGTACGCCTTCCTCGGCTTCTACCTGGTCGTTCCCGAGGCGCGCGGCCGGGGCCTGGGCCTCGCCACCTGGCGGGCCGCCTTCCCGCACGCGGGCGATCGGCTCGTCGGCCTGGACGCGGTCCCCGCGCAGCAGGCCAACTACGAGCGCTCCGGCTTCAGCCCCGCGTACGGGAACGTCCGCTGGGCGGGCCGCCCCCGGCGCACCGGGGAGGTCGCCGCGGGCACCGTGCCCGTCACCCCGGAGCGGCTGCCCGCGATCACCGCGTACGACAGCGGGTGCCACCCGGCCGAGCGGCCCGCCTTCCTCGCCCGCTGGCTGACCGCGCCCGGCCACACCGCGTACGCGCGGCTGCGGGAGGGCCGGGTCACCGGCTACGGGGTGATCCGGCCCAGCCGTGACGGGAACCGGATCGGTCCGCTCTTCGCCGACAGCCGGGACGACGCCGAGGCGCTGTTCGACAGCCTCACCGCGCATCTCGGCCCCGAGGACGTGGTCGCCGTCGACATGCCCGAACCGCTGGCGCCCGCCGCCGCGCTCGCCGCCGACCGGGGTCTCGAAGCACAGTTCCCGACCGTCCGGATGTACACGGGCCCCGCTCCCGAGGTGCGGACGGACCGGATCTTCGGCGCCACCTCGCTCGAACTGGGCTGATCCGCCCCGGCGGCCGTCCCGTGGCCCGCTGCCGCGACCGCTCCGGGTCCGTCGGCCCGTCAGCCCGCCGGGGCGGGCGGCCCGGTCGTCCCGTCCCCGGGCGCGTAGGCCGGTGCCGTCCCCGGCGGGCTCGCCGGGGGCGGTGTGCCCGCGGGCGTCCCGGGTGACTCCGGTGACGCGGACTTCGGCGGCGGGGCCACGGACGGCGTCGGCACACCGCTCGGACAGACGCTGCCCGCCGGATACGGCGCCGGACAGGCCACCACGGCCTGCCGCGACGGCGGCGGCACGGGCCGGTCCGTCGTCCCGTCGTCCCCCGCGGGCCGGGCGAACCAGCGGTCGTTCTCCGCGTCGAAGAGGACGAACTGCGTCACGGGCGCGGGCTCGACGAACACCACCCGGGCGGGGTTGTACGCGGGCCAGGAGTCGCCCGTGACCTTCGTGCCGCCCTTCTGGGCCTCCGGCGGGGTGAGCGGATTGCCGCAGGCACAGCGCACCCGGGGCACCCCGCGGTCGTCCACCAGCACCGCCGTACCGGCCTGGAGCACCGCCTGATACGCGGTGGCCCCGCCGTTCTCGTAGCCGTGGTTGGTCACCCGGGTGTCCAGGCGCAGTTGCACGGGGGTCAGCGAGCGGAGGCGGTCGGGGACCGCGCCGGGGCCGATCCCCGCGGCCGACGCGAAGGCCCGGTTCTTCGGCGGGTCCGCCGCCAGATAGCTGATCTGCCGTTCCACATCGCAGCTCGACACCTGCACGGTGCCGCCGTACAGACCCTGGGTCGCCCCCGACACCCCCTGGGTCGTGCCGGTGTCCTGGGGAGCGGTGCTCGGCGCCCCGGTGGGCTGCCCGCCCCCCGGCCGCGCGGTCGTCGCGGTGAACGGGCGGGGGCCGGGGGAGCCGGCCGCCTCCAGGAGGAGTTCCTGCCGGGTGCCGGAGCCGCCCGGCCGGGTGAGGACGACGACGAGCACGACCGCCACGACGACGGCCGCGGCGAGCGCGGCGACCCGGGGCGCGGACCGCCACCAGGGAACACCGCCGCCCGGTTCCGGCTCCGGGGCCGCGGCTCCGCCCCCGGGTCCGCCGCCGGACGGCGGGGGCGGGGGCGGTATGGAACCGTCGCGGGTGCCGTCCGACAGCGGGCCGGACGGCGGCCCCGTGGGGTGTTCGGACGGCGGAGGCTCGGCGCTCATGGGCTCTTCCTCCCGTGGGGCGGCACCATGGGCGGAAAGGCCCTGTCGCGCCGCGTTCCGGGCATATGTCCGATCATTGTGCGCCCCGGACCGCCGTGCCCCGCAAACGGACGCGTCCAGAAGGGCGACGGCCGCCGGGCGGAGCCGCGCGGACGGACCCTCCGGCGGGCGCGCGCCCCGGGGGCTGCCTAGCGTGGCGGCGTGAGCCAGCAGCGGGCCCGGGGCCGTGACACCGCCGAGCGGGCCCCGCACGGCTGGGGCCGGGCCCTCGCGGCCGTGGCCGCCGCTCTCGCGGCCCTCGTCGTCACCGCCGCCCTCGGGAGCTGGGCCGCCGGGGCGGCCCAGCTCCCCGGCGGCGCCTTCCTCCGGGTGGTCGCCGCCGTCGTCGTGCTCGCGGTCGGCGGCACCGTCGATGCCGTGGGCGACGCCGGACCGATCGCCGGGACCCGGGCCGAGATCGCCGTCCTGCCGCTGTCCGTGACGCTCGCCGGGGCGCTCGTCCTCGCCCGCGGCTTTCTGCGCCCCCTGCGCCACCGCGCCGTCACCGGAGCCCGCGAACTCAGCGGCTGGGCCGCCCGGCTGGCCCTGCTGTGGGCACTCGCCCTGGTCCTCCTCGCGACCGCCGCCCGCGCCAGCTTCGAGATCTCGCCCGGCGGTGCCGTCTCCGAGATCGGCGCGCTGTTCGGCACCGTCCCCCGCGCCGGATTCCGCGCGGATGTCCCGCTCACGCTCGTCTTCGGACTGCTCTGGTCGGCGGGCGTGGCGCTGCTGGCCCTCGCCGTCGCGCGGGGCGCCCCGCTCCCCGCGCGGCTGCTGCGCTTCCAGGAGCCGGTCCGGCCCGCCGCGTACGCCATGCTCCTGCTGCTCATGGTCTGCGTCGTGGCCGGGCTGCTCGCCGGTCTCGTCGTCGCGGCCACCCGGGGCCGTCCCGCCGAGACCTTCGCCGTGCTGCTGCTCGGTCTGCCCAACCTCGTCTGGCTCGCCTTCACCCTCGGCCTCGGCGCCACCTGGGACGGCCGGGTCCAGGGGCCCTTCGGGCTGCCCGTGCCCCGGGCGCTCGACTCCGTGCTGCGCGCCCCCGACGGGGGCGTCGTCAACCTCTCCACCCTCTCCGCGCACGACGGGTGGGTCTGGTGGCTCCTGGTGGGGGCGGCCGTCGTGACCCTGGCCGCCGCCGTGGTCATGGCCGCGCGCTCGTCCACCGGGGTCCCGCTCCGGCGGCACGCGCTGCGCATGGCGGTCGCCCTGGTGCTGACGGTGCTGATGATCTGTCTGACCGTCGCGGTGGATGTGCGGGCCGCCCTCTTCGTGCCCGGCTTCGGCGATCTCGGCGGAGGTCTTCTCGGCGAGGTCTCCCTGCGGCCCCGGATCTGGTCGGCGCTGGGGCTCGCCGCGCTCTGGGGGCTGGTCACCGGGGTGCTCGGCGGGGCGCTCGGCCGGGCCGCAGGCGGGCGCGGCAACGGCCGCGGGCGCCCGGGAGGGCCCGGTGGGCCCAGGGGCCGATGACGACGGGCCGGGCCCATCCCGGCGGAGCGGGAGACGGTCCCGGACGGTCCCGTTCCGACCTCCGCTCCGGGGGTGTACCCGGGTCCGCCACGGGGAGCGGCGGGCCGTCCGCGACCGTGCCCGCCGCCGCCCCGCGCAGCGCCGTCACGAAGAGTCCGCAGGAGTCGTACCGTCCGTCCGGGCTCTTGGCGAGCGCCCTCGTCAGGACGGCGTCCACCGCGGACGGCAGATCGGGCCGGAGCGCGCTCAGCACGGGCGGCGCGGGTGGGGCGTCGGACTGATGGGCCCACAGCAGGGCCATGTCGTCCTCCCGTTCAAAGGGGGGTGTGCCCGCCAGGGTCTCGAAGACGACGCACACGAACCCGTGGACGTCGCGCCGGCCGTCCACCGGCTCTCCGGATATCTGTTCCGGCGCCACATGGTCCAGCGTGCCCACGAACGGTCCCACCGTGGTGAACCCGGTCGGCGACGGCGACTTCTGCGTCCGTCCGGAGTCGGTCGGACACACAGGCTCGGGGTGGTCGCTGTCGGTGCCCTCGGCGATCAGGACGCTGCCGGGTCGGACGTCCCGGTGCACCGGGACGTGGCGGTGGGTGGCGTCCAGGGCCGGGCGCGCCGGCTCCGCGCCTCCGGCGGCGGGGCGGCCGGGACGCCGTCCGGCACCCCGGCGGACACCGCCGGGAGCCGCAGCGGCAGCCCGGCCCCGTACCGCTCGTGGAAGCGGGAGACGGCGTACCGCCCCGCCCGGTCCCGCTCGCTCTCGAAGGCGTGGAACGCCGCGGGCCACCGTTCGCAACCGGAGTACGGCGCCGGTACGGCCCGGGGTGTGGCCCCGGGCCGTACCGGCGGCGCGGCTCAGGCCCGGGACAGCCGCAGGGTCAGGATCTGGAACGGCCGCAGCGCGACCCGCACCCCGCCGCCCTCCGCGAGGGCGGGCGGCTCCTCGCCGAGCGGGCGCTCCAGCAGATCCGTGACCACGGCGGAGGCCACGGGGAAACCGGTCCTCAGCACGGTCCCGGCCCGGCCGCCCAGACTCTCGTAGAGCCGGACGACGACATCGCCGGAGCCGTCGTCGGCGAGCTTCACCGCCTCCACGGTCACCGCGGGGTGGCCGCTGCTCACCACCGGTTCCCCCGGGTCCCCGGCGGGCGCCACCCGCAGCGGCAGATTGAGCGCGTACCCCTCGGCCACCGCGTCGGCCACGGTCGCCCCCGGCAGCAGGGCGTAGACGAAGCGGTGGCGCCCCTGGTCGGCCCCCGGGTCCGGCACCCGGGGCGCGCGCACCAGACTCAGCCGTACGGTCGTCGTCGTCCCGCCGTCCTCCCGGGTGGTGCGGGTGACGTCGTGCCCGTAGGTCGCGTCGTTGATCACCGCGACCCCGTACCCCGGCCGCCCCGGCTCGCCGATGTGCACCCAGCGGTGCTGGAAGACCTCGAAGCGGGCCGCCTCCCAGCTCGTGTTGGTGTGCAGGGGCCGTTCCACATGCCCGAACTGGATCTCCGCCGTGGAGTGCCCGGTCCGCAGATCGACCGGGAAGGCCGCCTTGAGGAGCTTCTCCGACTCGTGCCAGTCGATCTCGGTCTCCACGTCGATCCGCCTGCTGCCCGCGCGGACCGTCACGGTCTGGACGATCCGGGAGCCCCGGCCGAACGAGCGCTCGACGCGCACCGCGCCGATCAGCGGCCCCCGCTCGGTGACGGTGACCGCGTCCGCCGCCGTCAGATCGGTCCAGCGGTTCTGATAGTGCCGGTCGACGTCCCAGGCGTCCCAGCGGTTGGGCAGATCGCTGTGGAGCCGCAGCAGATTCCCGGGCCCGGCCAGCACCTCCCGCCCGGCCGTCAGATCGCGGACCGACGCGAGCGTGCCGTCCGGGGCGAACTCCACCCGCACCAGACCGTTGTCGAGGACCCCGTCACCGGCCGTCACCGGACGGGGACCGGCCGGGGCCGCCCCCAGCGGGGCGCTGCCGCCCGCCGGGACCTCCGTGTACACCGGCCCGTCCGGGGTGCGCACCACCTCGGCGCGGTCGTACGGCGAGGTGTTGAAGACCCGGGGCCCGCCCGGCCCCAGCGCCGTCAGCGCCCGCCCCGTCAGCTCCTCCAGCTCCGCCGCGACCCGCGCGTACTCGGCCTCCGCCTCCCGGTGCACCCAGGCGATCGACGACCCCGGCAGGATGTCGTGGAACTGGTGCAGCAGCACCGTCTTCCACAGCCGGTCCAGCTCCTCGTACGGATAGGCGTACGAGCCGGAGCGCAGCGCGGCTGCCGTCGCCCACAGCTCCGTCTCGCGCAGCAGATGCTCGCTGCGCCGGTTGCCCTGTTTGGTCCGGGCCTGACTGGTGTAGGTGGCGCGGTGCAGCTCCAGATACATCTCGCCCGACCAGACCGGGGCGTCGGGGTACTCGGCCCGCGCGGCGGCGAAGAAGGCGTCCGGGTGCTCGATCCGCACCCGCGCGGAGCCGTCCAGGTCGGCCAGCCGCCGGGCCCGCTCCATCATCTCCCGGGTCGGCCCGCCGCCGCCGTCGCCGTGCCCGAACGGGACCAGGGAGCGGTTGCTGCCGCCCTTGTCCCGGTGGTTGCGGACGGCGTGGGCCACCTCGCGGCCGGTGAACTCGGCGTTGTAGGTGTCCACGGGAGGGAAGTGGGTGAAGATCCGCGAGCCGTCGACGCCCTCCCACCAGAAGGTGTGGTGGGGCAGCCGGTTGGTCTGGTTCCAGGACATCTTCTGCGTCAGGAACCACTCGTTCCCGGCCAGCTTCGCGAGCTGCGGGAAGGCGGCGGTGTAGCCGAAGGAGTCCGGCAGCCACACCCCCGTGGTCTCGATGCCGAAGTGCTCCAGGAAGAAGCGCTTGCCGTGGACGAACTGCCGGGCCAGCGCCTCCCCGCCGGGCAGGTTCCCGTCCGACTCGACCCACATCCCGCCCACCGGGGCGAACCGGCCCGCCGCCACGGCCTCCCGGACGCGCTCCCACACCCCCGGGTACTCCTCCCGCACCCAGGCGTACTGCTGGGCCTGCGAGCAGGCGAAGACCAGCTCCCCGTACTCCTCGCCCAGCGCCGTCACATTGGCGAAGGTCCGCGCCGCCTTCCGCTTGGTCTCCCGGACCGGCCACAGCCAGGCGCTGTCGATATGGGCGTGGCCCACCCCCGACAGGGTGTGGGCGCCCGTGTGCGCGGGCCGCTCCAGCGCCGGGCGCAGCACCGCCCGCGCCGCCGCCGCCGAACCGGGGATGTCGTCCAGGTCCACGGCGTCGAGCGCCCGGTCCACGGCGAGCAGCAGCTCATGGTGGCGCGGCTCGTGCCCGCCCAGCTCCGCCATCAGTTCGCGCAGCACCGCGAGATCGAGGGACAGATGCCACACCTCCTCGTCCAGGACCGCGAGATCGGCGCTCCGGAAGACATGGAGCGGCTCGTTCCCCGCCGTCCCGGGGTCCCCCAGCGGGGTCGGGACGAAGCCCTGGCCGAGGATGTCCGGGTTGGAGGCGGCCTCCAGCAGCAGATCGACCCGTTCGCCCCCGGCCGCCGGGCGGGCCACCGGGATGTGCCGGTTGAGCGGGTTGACGGCCTTCAGCGGGGCGCCCTCGGGGGTGTGCACCAGGGCCTCCGCCTGGAAGCCGGGCCCCGCGCGGGTGAACCCCAGGTCGAAGACGGCCTCCACCCGGCGGCCCGCCCACCCCTCGGGCACGGTGCCCCGGGCCCGGAACCAGGTGGTGCCCCACGGCGGGCCCCACGCGGTGCCCGTCGTGAACGGCGCGAACGGCTGGGCCGCCGCCCGGGCGAACGGCACCGGCTCGCCCGGCGCCTGCCAGAAGGTCAGCTCCAGCGGGACGGAATCGGCGTGGACGGCGGGCTGGATGCGCTGGAGGAGGACCCGATCCACCCGGTCCTCGATCCGGCGGCGTTCGTCGTGCAATCGACACCTCCGTGTGTCGTCCGCGGCCCCGAGGCCCCCGCGGGAATCCACGGAGGTCCGCGGGGGCCTGCTCAAAACCGTCCGGGCCGGTCGTGGACCCTGTGCGGATCAGCGCAGATATCCCAGGCCGGGGTGGACGGCGGTGTACGCGTCGACCAGCCTGCGGGCCACGGTCACCGAGTCCACCAGGGGGTGCAGGGCGAAGGCCGTGACCGCCCGCGCCCGCGACCGGCCGCGCGCCGCCTCCAGCACCTCCCGCTCCACCGCCTTGACCGCGCACACCAGACCGGTGGCGTGGTCCGGCAGCGGGGACACGGCGACCGGGTGCGCCCCGTTGGCGTCGACCAGACAGGGGACCTCGACCACCGCGTCCCCGTCCAGCGCCGGCAGCGCGCCCCGGTTGCGGACGTCGAGGACGAGCGTCGTGCGCCGGTCGTGCGCGATCGCCCGCATCAGGGCGAGGGCCACCTTCTCGTAGCCGCCCGACTCCAGGTCCCGTTCGTCGCGCTCGCCCGCCCCCGCCGCCTCCCGGTTGTGCGCCATATAGGTGGCCTCGCGCTCCGCGCGGGTCCGGTCCCAGGTCTGGAGCGCCGGGGCGTCCGGCCGCTCCAGCGCCGCGTAGAAGGCGGCCTGCTGCTCCTGGAGGAACGCCCCCCGGGTCCGCTCCGCCGTCCGGTAGGCGCGGACCGTCTCCCGGTTGAAGTAGTAGTAGTGCAGATACTCGTTGGGGATCGCGCCCAGCGCGCGAATCCACTCCGGGCCGAAGAGCCGCCCCTCCTCGAAGGAGTCCAGCCGCCCGGTGTCGGCGAGCAGCCGGGGCAGCTCGTCCCGGCCCGCCACCCGTACGCCCCGCAGCCAGCCGAGGTGGTTGAGGCCCGCGTAGTCGAACCAGGCCGTGTCCGGGTCCACACCGAGGGCGCGGGCCGCCCGCCGCCCCAGGCCCACCGGCGAGTCGCAGATCCCGATCACCCGGTCGCCCAGCTCCCGGGACATCGCCTCGGTGACCAGGCCCGCCGGGTTGGTGAAGTTGATGACCCAGGCGCGGGGCGCCAGCCGGGCCACCCGGCGGGCGATCTCCTCCGCGACCGGCACGGTCCGCAGACCGTAGGCGATACCGCCCGCGCCGACCGTCTCCTGCCCCAGGACGCCTTCCGCCAGCGCCACCCGCTCGTCCGCCGCCCGGCCCGCGAGACCGCCCACCCGGATCGCCGAGAAGACGAAGTCGGCGCCGCGCAGCGCCTCGTCGAGATCCGTCGTCGCCGTGACCTCGGGCGCGTCCGGGACACCGGCCGCCTGGTCGGCGAGGACCCGGACGATCGCGGAGAGCCGGCCCCGGTCCACGTCGTGCAGCACCACCCGGGTGACCCGGCCCGGCCCGCGGTCGCCGAGCAGCGCCCCGTACACCAGCGGCAGCCGGAAACCGCCGCCGCCCAGGATGGTGAGCCTCATCTCTCCCGCTCTCTCCCGCCGTCGCACCGTGCCACCGTGCGGTGTGTCCTCGTACGTCCCAGCAGTACCCAGGGGACGGGCCGTGAAGCGCACCGGACGGGTGGGGCACCCCGGGCACCGGCCGGAAACGGCGCCCGGACTCAGCCGTGCGCCGGACCGATCCGCCGGGCCAGACCGGGATAGTCGACCACGAATCCGTCCCTGTCGACCGTGATGTCCCGCTGAAACTCCCCGGACGTGTAACGGATCAGCGCACCGCCGTCCGCGGCGGGCCCCAGCCGGGTGTACCGCTGCGGGGACGGGCGCACGGTCAGCTCGGGCACCTGGACCCACGCCATCAGGAACTCCCGCTCACCGGGCTCCCGGTGCAGCCGGTGCCGCAGCACGGGCATGCTGTTGGTGAGCGGGCACAGCCCCAGATCGCAGTCGAGAGCACCGTCCAGATCCGGCCGCGCGACCCCGTCGACACTCCACCGCCCGGTCCCGGTCCCGGTTCGGGCCCGGTGCGCAGCGCGTACGTGGTCCAGTACGGCTCCGGGACGGTCCCGACGGCCCGGCCCCGGGCCGCCAGCCACCCGGGGCCGGAGGTGACCCAGGCCGTCTCCAGACCCTGGCTGTCGAGGATCTGCCAGGTCAGACAGGTGGACTGCGGTGCGGTATCCATGGGGGCACGCTAGCCCGTCCCGTTCCCGTCCCCTCCGGACGGGGCCGTGTCCGGGTCCGGGGCGCCGCGGAAGGCCGCGAGGATGCGCTCCGCCGCCAGCGTCGCCGTCAGCTCCCCGTCCCGGACCCGCCGCTCCAGGACGGGGGCGAGCGCGCGCACCCCCGGATGGGACCGCAGCAGATCCCGCAACTCGTCGTGGACCATCGACCAGGTCCAGTCGATCTGCTGCTCCCGGCGCTTGGCCGCCAGCCGCCCCGTGGAGTCCAGCAGCGCCCGGTGGCGCTCCACCCGTTCCCAGACCGCGTCCAGTCCGGTGGACTCACGGGCGCTGCACGACAGCACCGGGGGAGTCCACGCCGCGTCCGCCGGGTGCATCAGCCGCAGCGCCCCCGCCAGCTCGCGGGCCGCCGCCCGGGACTCCCGCTCCTGCGGGCCGTCGGCCTTGTTGACGGCGATCACATCGGCCAGTTCCAGGACGCCCTTCTTGATCCCCTGGAGCTGGTCCCCGGTCCGCGCCAGCGTCAGCAGCAGAAAGGTGTCGACCATCTGGGCCACGGCGGTCTCCGACTGGCCGACACCGACCGTCTCCACCAGCACCACGTCGTACCCGGCGGCCTCCATCACGACGATGCTCTCCCGGGTGGCGCGGGCCACCCCGCCCAGGGTGCCGGAGGTGGGGGAGGGCCGGACGAAGGCCGCCGGATCGGTCGCCAGCCGCTCCATCCGGGTCTTGTCGCCGAGGATGGAGCCGCCGGTGCGGCTGGAGGACGGGTCCACCGCGAGCACCGCCACCCGGTGGCCGCGCGCGGTCAGCGAGGTGCCCAGCGCGTCGATGAAGGTGGACTTCCCCACCCCGGGGACCCCGCTGATCCCCACCCGGACCGCGCCGCCGGAGGCGGGCAGCAGCCGGGTCAGCATCCGCTGCGCCAGCGCCCGGTGGTCCGGCCGGACCGACTCCACCAGGGTGATCGCCCGCGCCACCTGGGCCCGGGAGCCCGCCCGTACGCCGCGGACATAGCCGTCGATGTCGATGGTGCGCGGCATGGACTACCGCTCGTGGCCGGTGTCGTGGCCGGTGTCCTGGCCGAGACCATCGCCGGAGCCGGAGCCGGAGCCGGAGCCGGAGCCGGAGCCGGGCGGGGCACCGGGACCGGTGTCGGGATCGGTGCCGGAGCCGGGACGGGACGCGGCACCGGGGCCGTCGGCGACCGTGCCGCCCGGCTCGTGGCCGAGCGTGGCGGCCAGGGTCCGCACCAGCTCGTACGCGGCGTCCGGGATCACCGTGCCCGGCGGGAACACCGCGGCGGCCCCCGCCTCCCGCAGCGCGGGGACGTCCTGCGGCGGGATCACACCGCCCACCACGATCATGATGTCCTCGCGCCCCTCGGCGGCCAGTTCCTCCCGGAGCGCGGGCACCAGCGTCAGATGCCCCGCCGCCAGCGAGGAGACCCCGACCACGTGCACATCGGCCTCCACGGCCTGCCGGGCCACCTCGCCCGGCGTCTGGAACAGCGGGCCCACATCGACGTCGAACCCCAGATCCGCGAAGGCGGTGGCGATCACCTTCTGGCCCCGGTCGTGCCCGTCCTGCCCCATCTTGGCGACGAGGATTCTCGGACGGCGGCCCTCCGCCTCCTCGAACTCCGCGACCAGGGCCCGGGTCCGCTCCACCGCGGGCGACGCGCCCGCCTCGTTCCGGTACACACCCGAGATCGTACGGATCTGCCCCGCGTGCCGCCCGTACACCCGCTCCAGCGCGGCCGAGATCTCGCCGACGGTGGCCTTCGCGCGGGCCGCGTCCACCGCCAGCGCCAGCAGATTGCCGTCGAGGTCCGGCCCCGCGCCCCGCCCGGCGGCCGAGGTCAGCGCCTCCAGCGCCGCCCGACACGCCGTCTCGTCCCGCTCCGCGCGCAGCCGGCGCAACTTGGCGATCTGCCGTTCGCGGACGGAGGAGTTGTCGACCTTCAGGACCTCGATCTGCTCGTCGGACTCCACCCGGTACTTGTTCACCCCGACGACGGGCTGCCGCCCGGAGTCGATGCGTGCCTGGGTGCGCGCCGCCGCCTCCTCGACCCGCAGCTTGGGGATGCCCGCGTCGATCGCCTTCGCCATGCCCCCGGCGGCCTCGACCTCCTCGATGTGCCGCCAGGCCCGCCGCGCCAGATCGTGCGTCAGCCGCTCCACGTACGCGCTGCCGCCCCAGGGGTCGATCACCCGGCAGGTGCCCGACTCCTGCTGGAGCAGGAGCTGCGTATTGCGCGCGATCCGCGCCGAGAAGTCCGTGGGCAGCGCCAGCGCCTCGTCCAGGGCGTTGGTGTGCAGGGACTGGGTGTGGCCCTGGGTCGCCGCCATCGCCTCCACACAGGTGCGGGTGACGTTGTTGAAGACGTCCTGCGCGGTCAGCGACCAGCCCGAGGTCTGGCTGTGCGTCCGCAGCGACAGCGACTTGGGGTTCTCGGGGCCGAAGGTCCGCACCAGCTTCGCCCACAGCAGCCGGGCCGCCCGCAACTTGGCGACCTCCATGAAGAAGTTCATCCCGATCGCCCAGAAGAACGAGAGCCGGGGGGCGAACGCGTCGACGTCCAGGCCCGCGCCGATGCCCGCGCGCAGATACTCCAGACCGTCGGCGAGGGTGTACGCCAGCTCCAGATCGGCCGTCGCCCCGGCCTCCTGTATGTGGTAGCCGGAGATCGAGATGGAGTTGTAGCGGGGCATCCGCCGCGAGGTGAAGGCGAAGATGTCCGAGATGATCCGCATCGACGGCGCGGGCGGATAGATATACGTGTTGCGGACCATGAACTCCTTGAGGATGTCGTTCTGGATGGTCCCCGCGAGCTTCTCCGGCGGTACGCCCTGCTCCTCCGCGGCCACGATGTACAGCGCGAGCACCGGCAGCACCGCGCCGTTCATCGTCATCGACACCGTCATCCGGTCCAGCGGAATCCCGTCGAAGAGCTGCCGCATGTCGAGGATCGAGTCGATGGCGACCCCGGCCATGCCGACGTCGCCCGTCACCCGGGGGTGGTCGCTGTCGTAGCCGCGGTGGGTCGGCAGGTCGAACGCCACCGACAGGCCCTTCTGGCCCGCGGCCAGATTCCGCCGGTAGAACGCGTTGGACTCCTCGGCGGTGGAGAACCCGGCGTACTGGCGGACCGTCCACGGCTGGTTCACATACATCGTCGGATACGGGCCGCGCAGAAAGGGGGCGGTGCCCGGGAAGGTGTCCAGGAAGTCGAGCCCGGCGAGGTCGCGGCCGGTGTAGAGCGGCTTCACCCCGATGCCCTCGGGGGTCTCCCACCGCAGGGCGTCGGGCGCGAGTCCGGTGGCCTCCTTCACCGCCGTACGCCACTGCTCCTCCGCGCCGGGGACGTCCGCCCCGTTCCCGCCGCGCGCCCCGCCCGTGCCCGGGTCCAGCGGGATCTCGGAGAAGTCCGGAACACTGCTCATCGCGCCACTCCGATCAGATCCAGCGCGGAGCCGAGGACGGCGACGGCGTCCCCGCCCGCGAACACATACGCGTCGACGGCGGCCGGCGGGTCCTCGGGGCGCCGGCCCGCCAGATGGACGCGGCGCGCGCCCGCCGCCTTCAGGGCCTCGGCGACCGCGGCGGCCTGCTCGGCGTAGAGCGCGTCCGACGAGCAGACGCAGGCCAGCTCCGCCCCGCTCGCGGCGAACGCGGCGGCGGCCGACGCGGCGTCCACCGACACCGGGTCGTGGACCGGCTCGATCCCGCCCGCCTGGAAGAGGTTCGACGCGAACGTCACCCGCGCGGTGTGGGCCGAGGCCGGTCCCAGCGCCGCCAGGAAGATCCGGGGCCGGGAGCCCGTGGCCGCCAGATGCGCGTCGGAACGGGCCCGCAGCGCCTCGAACGCCTCGTCCCGGCGGACCCGGGGCAGCCCGCCCCGGGGCCCCTCGGGAGCCGGGTCGCGCTCCAGCGGCGCCTCCGCGAGCAGCGGGAACTCACTGACCCCGGTGACCGGTTCACGGCGCCGGGCGAGCCGCTGGGAACGCGCCTCCCAGGTGGCGCCGACCGTCTCCGCGACCAGGCCCGAGCGGAGCGCCGAGACCTGGCCGCCCACGCGCTCGATCTCCTGGAACCACTCCCAGGCGGCGTGCGCCAGCTCCTCGGTGAGCCGTTCCACGTACCAGGAGCCGCCCGCGGGGTCCATGACCCGGGCGACATGGGCCTCCTCGATCAGGATCGTGGAGGTGTTCCGCGCGACCCTGCGGGCGAAGTCGTCCGGCAGCCCGATCGCGTGGTCGAACGGCAGCACCGTGACCGCGTCCGCGCCGCCGACCCCGGCGGCGAGCGAGGCCACGGTGGTGCGGAGCATGTTCACCCAGGGGTCGCGCCGGGTCATCATCACCGGCGAGGTGACCGCGTGCTGGAGCTGCGCCCCGGCGGCGGGCGCGCCGCAGACCCCGGCGACCCGGGCCCACAGCCGCCGGGCCGCCCGCAGCTTGGCGATCGTCAGGAACTGGTCGGCGGTGGCCGCGTACCGGAACTCCAGTTGCCCGAGGGCCGCCGGGGCGCTCAGCCCGGCCGCCGTCAGCTCGCGCAGCCAGAGGACCCCGGTCGCGAGCGCGCACCCCAGCTCCTGCGCCGCGCTGCCGCCCGCCTCGTGGTAGGGCAGCGCGTCGACGGTGACCGCGCGCAGCCCGTCCGCGCGCCGGTCGCAGATCCGGGCCAGCTCGACGGCGGCGGCGATCCGGTCGGGGACGGCGGGGGACACGGCGGCCCTCGCCGCGTGCCCCAGCGGATCGGCGCCCAGATTGCCGCGCGCGCCCTCGACGCCCTGTTCGTCGAGGATGCGCAGCCACTCCCGGCCCGCCTCCTCGAACTCCTCCCCGGCGTCCAGGACCACGGGGGCGAGGTCGAGGAGGACACCGTCGACGGCGGTGGCGAGCGAGGCC
The DNA here is from genome assembly GCF_005519465.1 of Streptomyces clavuligerus. Taxonomy (NCBI): domain Bacteria; kingdom Bacillati; phylum Actinomycetota; class Actinomycetes; order Kitasatosporales; family Streptomycetaceae; genus Streptomyces; species Streptomyces clavuligerus. The sequence goes on from NZ_CP027858.1 coordinate 6,408,005, forward strand.
ACCGGCAGCCCGGCGGAACCGGCGGTCAGCCAGAGGGACGTGACGCCGTTCTCCAGGTCGGCGAGGGCCGCGTCCCGGGTCCGCAGCGGATCGGGGCGGTCGTGGCGCTGGCGCACGTCCCAGCCCTGGACGACCGAGCCCTCGGCCCGGCCGCCCCGGGTGAACGGGGCGGACCCCGGGTAGCCGGTGCGCGGGGCGCCCCCGGCGGGCTCCGCCGTGTACAGGGGCAGGGTGGTGATCCCGTCCTCCAGCGCCGTGGACAGCGCCTGCTCGGCCTCCGCGCCGTCCAACTCCCGGCCCGCTCTGCGCAGCACTCCGGCGACCAGCCGCCGCCACTCGTCGTGGGAGGTGTCGGGGAAGTCGGCGGCCAGGGGGAACCCGTCGTCGGGGAGGACCGTCATGCCCGGATGCTAGGACATCCACGTAAAGCGCCGGGAGAGGCGCAGGCTGTGAGCTAACCGACCCATGGGGGGACTTGATCCACATTCAGGATTGGACTAACCCGGGACGTCATGGGCCCGGCGCGGCGCCGCGGCGGCCCGGTGGGGGGCGCCGGACGCGCCGGAGCGGGGCCGCGCGGTCCGCCCGGGGCGCGCCGGGGGAGGCCCACGGGCCCCGGCGGTCCGTCCGCCGCCGCCGGGCGCGACCATGGAGGCGCCGGGCACGCCGATCCCACACCCCGAGGACACCCATGCGTATCGCTCTGAGCCAGCTCACCACCGGACCCGACCCCGCGCGGAACCTCGCCGCCGTCCGGGAGCGGACCCGCCGCGCGGCGGACGCCGGGGCCCGTCTCGTCGTCTTCCCCGAGGCCACCATGGCCTCCTTCGGCACCCGGCTGGCGCCGCTGGCCGAACCGCTCGACGGGCCCTGGGCCGAGGAGGTGCGCCGGATCGCCGCCGAGGCGTCGGTGACCGTGGTGGCCGGGATGTTCACCCCGGCGGCCGACGGGAAGGTCACCAACACGCTGCTCGCCACCGGACCCGGGGTCGAGGCCGCCTACGACAAGATCCATCTGTTCGACGCCTTCGGCTTCACGGAGTCCGCGACCGTGGCCGCCGGGTCGAAGGTGGTCACCGTTCTCGTGGACGGCGTCCGGGTCGGCCTCGCGACCTGCTACGACGTCCGCTTCCCCGAGCTGTTCCGGGCACACGCGGACGCCGGTTGCGCCCTCACGGTGCTGCCCGCGTCCTGGGGCGCGGGCCCCGGCAAGCGCGAGCAGTGGGAGCTGCTGGTGCGGGCCCGGGCGCTGGACGCCACCCTCTGGGTCGCGGCCGTCGGCCAGGCCGATCCGGCGGCCTCCGGTCTGCCCGTACCGCCCAAGGCACCCACCGGAATCGGCCACAGCGCCCTGGTCGCCCCCGACGGCACCGTACGCGCCCGGCTGGACGAGGCGCCCGGGCTGCTGATCGCCGAGGTGGACCCGGCCGAGGTGGAGTCCGTACGCCGTCAGATCCCCGTTCTGGCCAACCGGCGCCTCTGACGCGCGCCCGGCCCGGCGGCCCGGCGCGGCCCTGCGGCGGCCCGGTGGAGGGCGCCGGACGTACCGGAGCGGGGCCTGCCCGGCGGCCCTGTTCCGTGCGGCCCGGCCCGTTCCGTGCGGCCTGTTCCGTGCGGCCCGGCCCGGTGGCGGCCCCGGCGGCAGCCGCAGCACGGCACAGCGACCCGGGCGGGCCCGGTGGACGCCGGGTGCGGCATCGCGCGGCCCGGCGGCGGGGCGGACTGCCGGAGCCGCTGTGCCTGCCCGGGCGGCCCGGCGCGGCCCCGGTGCCGCCCGGCCGCCGCCCGTGGCGCGCGCCGCCGGACGGACCGGTCCCGGGTCCCCGGCCGGGGCGGGCGCCGGGGGCCGGGCCCGATGGCGCGCGGGGAGGAAGAGCGTGCACACCATGGCCGCGGCCACCGCCGCTGCGGTCGGCGCGAAGGAGATCCGCGGCCCCTCCAGGCCCGGCACCGCCACTCCGTCCGGGGTCCCGGCGGTCCCGGCCCGGCACCATGCGCCGACGGCGCTCGACACCGGGGTGCCGACCGGGCGCGTCAGCGCGTTCGGCCCATGGGCGGCGCCGGTCCCGGTGGGTCGACCGCCGAGGTGACCGGCGCGGGCAGCGCGGAGTACGCGAATCCGACGCCCGGGCCGATGACCACCGGGACCCTCACCGTGGGGCGGACCGCGCGCATCGGCACGGTGCCCGCGCCGTGGCCCACGGCCGGCACCGCCCTGCCGGGCGGCAGCGCCGCCCGGGGTCCGTACCGCCGTGGGATCCGCGCGTACGCCGGGGCGGTGGGCGGCATCGTCAGGCCCAGCGGGGTGGCGCACAGCCCCGCCGCCACCATCGGCCGCCCCAGGGCCTCCCGGGGCGGACGCGGCGGAACGGGGCGGGGGACGCGCGTCGGCGGCGGACGCCACCGATGGCCGGAACAACACACCGCTGAGCCGTTCTCCGTGTCGATCCGTTCATTCCGAGGGTGGTGGGTACCCGCCGCCCATCGGACCCGACGACCACTCGACGATCAGGAGCAACCGTGCGCCGACCCCAGGAACGACCCCGCACCGCGGGCCCCGACACCGCGGCCGGCCGGGACGCCATGGCCTGGCAACGCGCCGCGGCCTGTGCGGACGAAGATCCGGAGCTGTTCTTCCCGGTCAGCGGCAGCGGCCCCGGCGCCGAACAGGTGGCCCGCGCGCGGAAGGTGTGCGAACGCTGCCCGGTGGTGCAGGACTGCCTCGACTGGGCGAAGCGCACCGGACAGCGCACCGGAGTGTGGGGCGGGGTCTTCGCCCCCCGGCGCAACGCGGCCCGCCGCCCCGCCCGTGTTCCCCGGCCACGCGCCCGCTGAGCGCCGCCCGCACTCGGCGGCGCCGTGCGCGCCCGTTGGGCCGTACGGCCCGCCGCCGACGTGCACCCCGCCCGGCCCGGGGTGAGCCTGGGAGGGGCGGCACGCTCCGGGTACCGCCGCCCGGCCCCCGCCGCCCCCGCCGCACGGAGAGCGAGGTACGCACGGTGAACAGCAGTCAGCAGCCCGCCTCGCCGGTCGTGGTGACCATCGCCGGCTGTGCCCGGGAGGACGCCGACGCCGTCTTCCATGTGCTGAGCCGGACGTACCGGTCCGACCGCGCCGACGACGACGCCCCCGCCTATGCGTCCGAGGGACGGACGACGGTCTGGACCGCGACCTTCGACGTCACCGGGGACTGCCCGACCTCCGGTCCGGTGCGGCTCACCGCGCCCGTCGAGGCCGAGATCCAGGGCGGGTACTGGGCGGTGGACCGGCTGCGGGAGGCCCTGGCGGCGGCCTTCGTCGTCCACGACGAGGGAATGGCCGCGGGCGACCAGGAGAAGGACGTACAGCTCCGGCTGGAGAGCGGCAGATCGGCGCCGGTGGGCTGAGCCGCGGCCGGCGGCCGGGTGCCCGCCGCCCGTGCTCCCGCCGCCCGTGCTCCCGGCGGCCGTGTACCCACCCGGCGGCCGCGCCTCCATCGGCCGCGTACCCGCCGACCGCGTTGCCGCCGACCGCGCGTTGCCACCGACCCTGTTTCCGCCGACTGCGAGATGAGGACCGTCATGCCCATCGCCACGGTGAACCCGGCCACCGGGGAGACCCTGCGGACCTTCGAGCCGCTGGGCGCGCGGGCGCTCGAAGAGCGGATCGCACGGGCCCGGTCCGCCTTCGAGGAGCACCGCACCACCGGCTTCGCCACGCGCTCCCGGCTGCTCACGCGCACCGCCGAACTCCTCGACCACGACCGCGAGGACATCGCCCGCACCATGACCCTGGAGATGGGCAAGCCGGTGGCCGCCGCCCGTGCCGAGGCCGCCAAGTGCGCGAAGGCGATGCGCTGGTACGCGGAGCACGCGCCGGACCTCCTCGCCGACGGGTACCCGTCCCCCGCCGACACCGAGGACTCGGGGGCGGCGCGGGTCGTGGTGCGCCACCGCCCCCTCGGTGTCGTCCTCGCCGTCATGCCCTGGAACTTCCCCCTCTGGCAGGTCGTCCGCTTCGCCGCGCCCGCCCTGATGGCGGGCAACACCGGACTGCTCAAGCACGCGTCCAACGTTCCGCAGACGGCCCTGTACCTGGAGGACCTGTTCCGGCGGGCGGGCTGGCCCGAGGGGTGCTTCCAGACCCTGCTGATCGGCTCCCGCGCGGTCGAGGGGGTGCTGCGGGACCCCCGGGTGGCCGCCGCGACCCTCACCGGCAGCGAGCCCGCCGGACGCTCGGTCGCGGCCATCGCGGGCGACGAGGTCAAGAAGACCGTGCTGGAGCTGGGCGGCAGCGACCCGTACATCGTGATGCCGTCCGCCGACGTGGCACGGGCCGCCGACACCGCCGTCACCGCCCGGACGCAGAACAACGGCCAGTCCTGCATCGCCGCCAAGCGGTTCCTCGTCCACAGCGATGTCCACGACGCCTTCTGCGAGCGTTTCACGGCCGGCATGCGCGCGCTGACCGTCGGAGATCCGCTGGAGGAGTCCACCGATGTCGGGCCGCTCGCCCTGGAACAGGGCAGGACCGAGCTGGAGGCGCTGGTGGACGACGCCGTCGAACGGGGCGCCAGGGTGCTCACCGGGGGACGGCGCCCACCGGGCCGGGACCGGGGCTGGTTCTACGAGCCCACCGTCGTCACCGGGGTCGACCCGGGGATGCGCATCCGCCGGGAGGAGACCTTCGGGCCCGTCGCCACCGTCCACCGGGTGCACAGCGCGGACGAGGCGGTCGCCCTCGCGAACGACACACCCTTCGGGCTCAGCTCCAACGTCTGGACCCGGGACCCGGGCGAGACGGAACGGTTCGCCCGGGACATCGAGGCGGGCGGGGTCTACTTCAACGGGATGACCGCCTCGCACCCCGCCTTCCCCTTCGGCGGGGTCAAGCGCTCCGGCTACGGCAGGGAGCTGGCGGGCCAGGGCATCCGTGAGTTCTGCAATGTCACCACGCTCTGGTACGGCAGGGACCGGGCGGAGTGACGGGACGGGCGGAGCGGGGGCACCGGGCGGGAACGGGGCCGCCGCTCCGCCCGGTGCCCTTCGGCTACCGGCTACCGGCTACCGGCTTGAGGCTCAGATGCCCTGCCAGTCGGGCTTGGCGGCCCAGGTCGCGCGGAAGTAGTCGGCGAGCTTCAGCCGGGAGGCGGCGGCCTCGTCGACCACGACCGTGGCGTGCGCGTGGAGCTGGAGCGCGGAGGCGGGCACCAGCGCCGAGAGCGGTCCCTCCACGGCGAGCGCCACGGCCTCGGCCTTGGCCGCGCCGGTGGCCAGCAGCACCAGGTGGCGGGCCTCCAGGATGGTGCCGATGCCCTGGGTGATCACATGGTGCGGGACCTCGTCCGGGCTGTCGAAGAACCGGGCGTTGTCCTGGCGGGTCTGCTCGGTCAGCGTCTTGATGCGGGTGCGCGAGGCGAGCGAGGAGCAGGGCTCGTTGAAGCCGATGTGGCCGTCGGTGCCGATGCCCAGGAGCTGGAGGTCGACGCCGCCCGCCCCGGCGAGCGCGCTGTCGTACGCCGCGCAGGCGGCGGCCACGTCGTCGGTGGTGCCGTCGGGGCCCAGGAACGAGGACTCCGGCAGCCCCAGCGGCTCGACGACCTCGCGCAGCACCACGGAACGGTACGACTCGGGGTGTCCGAAGGGCAGCCCGACATACTCGTCGAGCTGGCATATCCGGGCCCGGGAGGCGTCCACCTCGGCGGCGCGCACCTTGGCGGCGAGGGCTTCGTAGATCGGCAGCGGGGTGGACCCCGTGGCCACCCCCAGCAGGGCATCGGGCTTGCGGCGCAGCAGGTCGGCCATGGCCTCGGCGATCAGCTCGCCGCCGGCGGCGGCGTCCGGAACGATGACAACTTCCACGAAGATCCCTGTCTCTGGGTGCGTCTCGGGCAGCGCAATGGTGTAGACCAATCTACCGGGTGAGCAGGCGATCTGTCGCGTACCCGCCCCATGGAGGGACACGGCCCGGGCGGCTGGAACGATCAGACCGGCCGGAACGGTCAGAACAGGGGGAGCTGTCCCGGCGGCCCCGTCGGCGCCGACCCGTCCAGCGTCGGCCGGAGGGCGGGGTCGTGCGGTGCCTGCCGCCGTGAACCGGGACAGGAGACCAGCTCGGCCGCCCCGGCGCGGCGGGGAGCCGGATCATGGCGGGCGTACCGGCCGGCGACAACGGCGATCTCACGGCGGCAGACCGGGCACAGACGTCGAGGTGCGGACATGCCCTTCAGTGTGCCGGTGGGCACTGACAGCGGTGTGCCGACCACGGTGCTCCGGGCCCGCGGAAGGGCTCCATCACCGTCTGTTCCCGGCCAGGTCTGGCGGGAGCAGCCGGGCCCGGACGACGATGTTGCTGTCGTAGCCGCCGCGCTCCGTGTAGCGGCCCCCGCAGGTGATCAGCCGAAGCTCGGGCCGCGGCCCGTCGCGGTAGACCCGTTCGGCGGGAAAGCCGTGCCGCGGGTGGGTCTCGACGCGGTCGACGGCGAAGACCGCCGTGGCGCCGTCCTCCCGGGCGATCTCGATCCGGCTGTTCCGCGCCAGTGAGCCCAGCAGATGGAAGACGGCCGGGCCCGTGGGGGAGTCGACATGGCCCACGACGACGGCTGTACCGCGCTCCCCGGGCGCCGCCGCCCCCGCGTACCAGCCCGCAGGGCCGCTGTCGTCCGGCGGCGGTGGCTGGATCTGGCGGTTCCGGTCCAGACCGACGGGGACGAGCGCGGTGTCGAGGCCGAGCGAGGGGATCGCCAGCCGCCGGGGCACGGAGCGGGGGAGCGGTCCCGCGGCGGGAGGCAGCGCGGCGGCGGACCGTTCCGGCCGGGCGAGCTCGGGGCGCGGGGCCGGTGGCCCGGCGGGGCCCGGCCGCAGCAGGAACACGCCGAGCAGGAGCAGGGACAGCAGGGTGAACGCCGTGCCGCGCCCGGGGACGGGGCGGGCCATGCCCCTCAGCGGCCGTTCGCGGTACGGCGGCGGTACAGCAGCAGGGTGCCGCCGCCGACGACGCCCACGACCAGGGCGGAACCGATCGCGGTCCGCACCGGGCCGGGGCCGCCGGCGCTTCCGCCGTCACCCGCCCGCACCCCGCCGCCGGGCTTCAGGGGCGCGCCGGGCTCCCGCGCGCCGGGGCCGACGCGACTGCCGCCGGGCTCCTCCTGGCCGCCACCGGGCTCTTCATGGCCTCCGCCACCGGGTTCCGGGACCTCGGCGGGTCCGCCGATGCCCTCCAGCCCACCGAGCCCTTCGAGTCCGCCGAGCTCTTCGAGTCCGTCCAGTCCGTCCAGTCCTTCGAGTCCGTCCGGCCCGTCCGGTCCTCCGAGCCCGTCCAGATCCTCGGTGCCGTCAGCCCCCTGCCGCTCCGGCTGCTCCTGAGGCGGCCCGCCCGGCTCGTCCGGCGGCTCCTGCGGCAGTGTCCCCGGCCCCGTTCCCGGGTCCTCGGCGCCCGGCACCGGGGTGTCCTCCGTCCTGTCGGCCGCCGACCGTTCCCCGACGGCCGGAACGGACCCGGCCCGCCGGACGTCCAGCGTGGCGGTGCCCTTCTCACCGGCGCAGTCGAACGTGACGCCGTACCGCGCGCCGGGCCTGGCGCTCGGCAGCACCGTGGCCGTCGCGGGCAGCCCCAGATCGAGGGTCACCGTCCCGAACGCCGCCGACGACACGGTCACGGCGGGCGCGCCGCACTCGGTGGCCGTCAGGGTGACGGTGCCGCCCGGCGCGGCGGACCGCGGGGTGACGGCGAACCCGAAGGACGTGACGGCACTCCCCGCGCCCGGGACCCGGACGTCCCCGGCGGCGCCCGCCGCCGGGGTGCTCAGCGCGAACACGGCGGTCCCGGCGAGGGACGCGGCACATATGGCGGCACGCATGGCGACAACTCCCCTGTGGTAGGCAAAGCCCCGCAGCGGAATCGACGCTAGAAGTGCTCGCGGACCCCTGCCACTCCAAGGGGGCCGAACGCACCACGCCCCTCCGCCGAACGCACCACGCCCCTCCGCCGGGCGATGCGCTCCGCCGGACCGGGTGCCCCTCGCGCCGCCAGGGCCCGGTACCCCCGCAGGCGTCCGCCCGGGCCGGGCCGTCAGGTCTTCCGGTACTCGTACGCCTCCGCCGCGGCCCGGGCCACGGCGTCGAGGTCCGCGCCCGCCGACGCGGCGACCAGGGCCCCGACCGCGCCCTCCACCAGGGGCGCGTCCACCAGGCGGGTGCCGGAGGGGAGGTCGTAGCCCTCGGCGAGCAGGGCCTTGACCGTGAGGACCGCGCTGCCCAGGTCGACCAGGACGGCGACCCCCGCGCCCCGGTCGACGTCCGCCGCCGCGCGGGCGATCAGCTCCGCGCTGGTGCCCAGGCCGCCGTCCGGGGTACCGCCCGCCGCGGCGATCGGGGCGAGCGCGCCGCCGCCCGCGAGCCCCTGGGCCATCGCGGCGACGGCGCGGGCGACGTCACCGCTGTGGGAGACCAGTACGATGCCGACCGGCCGGAATTCTGCGTTCCCTGTCATTCCTGCCACCCCTGTCGCCTCCGTCACCCCTGGCACCTCTCTCATGGCGCTTCCCCCTCCGTCCGCTCCGCCTCGGCGAGCGCGGCGACGAGCAGGGCGGACGAGGTGGCCCCGGGGTCCTGATGCCCCATGCTCCGCTCGCCGAGATAGCTCGCCCTGCCCTTGCGGGCCCGCATCGGCACCGTCGCGAGGGCGCCCTCCGCCGCGGCGGCGGCAGCACGGCCGAACGCCTCGGGTGCCCCGGCCAGGGCCACGACCGCCGGTTCCAGCGCGTCCAGCATGGTCTTGTCCCCGGGGCGCGCCCCGCCGAGCCCCGCCACCGCCGTCACCCCCTCCCGCAGCGCCGCGGCCAGCTCCGCCGGGGTCACCTCCGGCGCGTCGCCGAGCGCCTTCCCGGCGCTCCGCAGCAGCGTCCCGTACAGCGGCCCGGAGGCCCCGCCGACGGTCGCGATGAGCTGCCGCCCGGCGAGCAGCAGCACCGCGCCCGGGCTGCCGGGCGCGTCCCGGTCCAGCGCCGCCGTCACCGCCGCGAACCCGCGCCGGAGATTGGCGCCGTGGTCGGCGTCGCCGATCGCCGCGTCCAGCTCCGTCAGCCGTGGTGCCTCCCGTTCCACGGACCCGGCACAGAGGGTCAGCCAGCGGCGGAAGAAATCGGTGTCGAGCACATGAACTCCCTGCGGTCGATGGTCCCGGCGGTTCAGCGGCCCCAGCGGAGCGCGGCGGTCCGCACGGGGGCGTCCCACAGCCGCAGCAGCTCCTCATCGGCCTGGCAGAGCGTCACGGAGCAGCCCGCCATGTCGAGCGAGGTCACATAGTTCCCGACGAGGGTACGGGCGACGGCCACCCCGCGTTCGGCCAGCCGCCGGTGCACCTCCGCGGCGAAGCCGTACAGTTCGAGCAGCGGGGTCGCGCCCATGCCGTTGACGAGCAGCAGCACCGGTCCGGTCGGCCGCCGGTCCTCCAGGACGGTGTCCACGGAGTAGTCCGCGATCTCCCGCGAGGTCATCATCGCCCGCCGCTCCCGGCCGGGTTCCCCGTGGATGCCGATGCCCAACTCCAGCTCACCGGGCGGCAGGTCGAAGGTGGGCTTCCCCAGGGCCGGGGTGGTGACCGCGCCGAGCGCCACCCCGAAGCTGCGGGAGCGCTCGTTCACCCGCCGTGCCACGGCCGCCACCTGCTCCAGCGGCGCGCCCTCCTCGGCGGCGGCCCCCGCGATCTTCTCCACGAAGAGCGTGGCGCCCGTGCCCCGCCGCCCGGCGGTGAACGTGCTGTCGGCGACCGCGACATCGTCGTCGACGAGCACCTTGGCCAGCCGTACGCCCTCCTCCTCGGCGAGTTCGGCGGCCATGTCGAAGTTGAGGACGTCGCCCGTGTAGTTCTTGACGACGAACAGCACCCCCTGCCCGCTGTCCACGGCCGCCGCCGCCCGCACCATCTGCGTCGGCACCGGACTCGTGAACACCTCCCCGGGACAGGCGGCGGAGAGCATCCCGGGCCCCACGAACCCGCCGTGCAGGGGCTCGTGCCCCGAGCCGCCCCCGGAGACCAGCCCCACCTTCCCGGCCACCGGGGCGTCCCTCCGCAGGATCACCCGGTTCTCCACGTCCACGGTCAGCTCGGGGTGGGCCGCGGCCATGCCCCGCAGCGCGTCGGGGACCACGGTCTCCGGGACGTTGATGAGCATCCTCAACTGACTCTCCTCGGTGGCTCGGCAGGCTGCCCCCCCCCGCACCGCGTGGCGCGGGGCCGGAGCGTCGGGCCGCTGCGGCCGGACGCGGATGTCCCGGCGGGACACCCGGACGACCAGTATCGGGCGGAAGCCGCTCCGCGCCGGGGTGTTGTCGCGATCCTCGGCCGTCCGTTCGCTTCGGCGGGTGCGCCGGGGCGCATCCGCGCCGGTCCGTCCGGGCCGGTCCGTCCGCGCCGCGCCCGGATGCGCGACCGCCGGTCCCGGCCCGGGTACGGACCGGCCGGGCCCTCCGTCCCGAGAAGCGCACGGGGGAGGATGCCCGTTCGGCCACGCGGTCCGACCATGGAATGGCCGCTACCGGACCAGGCGGCGCCATGTCGAGGACAGGGGGAGACCATGCCGACCGCGCTCGGATCGCTGCGCAGGCTTCTGATGGCACCGCCCTTGGCGGAGGTCGGTTTCTCCGCACGGGGGTTCGGCGTCCCGCCGACGGAGCTGACCCGTCGGCTGGAAGCGATCCCGCAGGCCGTGGTCTGCGGCTTCGAGTGGGCGATCGACACACGCGGCACCTGGGAGACCGAGCGCCGCACCCTGCTGGTCGAGCCGGAGCTGCGCGGCTTTGTCTACGAGGGCGCCACCATGGCCCTGACGATCCGTGACGCCATGGGCCCCGGGCGCGGCCGTCGGGCGGCCGAGCTGCTGCGCGGCCCCGCCCGGCAGCATGTCTTCCTCAACTACATCGGTATCGGCTTCGCGATGGCCCGGCTGCCGCGGGTCCTGTGGAAGAAGGTCCTGCCCGATCTCACGGGCTCCGACTACTACCCCGTCATGAGCTGGCTGGCCGTGGACGGATACGGATTCGATCTCGCCTACTTCCACACCCGGCGCTGGGTGAACGAGCAGCGGGTACCCGATCCGTACCCCTGGGAGGGGGCGCCCGACTACTTCCCGCGCGCCGTGGACCAGGGCATCGGGCGGGCCCTGTGGTTCATCCACGGGGCCGATGTCTCCCGGGTCGCCCCTGCGGTGGAACGTTTCTCCACGCATCGCCGGGCGGATCTGTGGAGCGGTGTCGGGCTCGCCGCGACCTTCGCCGGCTGCTGCGCCCCGGAGCAGCTCCGGACCCTGCGCGACGCGGCGGCGGGGTACGGGGAACACCTCGCCCAGGGCGCGGTGTTCGCCGCCAAGGCGCGCGACTACGCCGGGACGGTGCCCGAGCACACCCATGCCGCGACCGCCGCGCTGACCGGTCTCACGGTCGAGGCGGCGGTACGGCTCGCGGACGACAGTTCCGTGGCGGGCCGGGAATCCGGCTCGCTGCCCGCCTATGAACTATGGCGCCAGAATATCCGTTCCGGAATTCTTCTCGATAATTCCTGAGCACATCCGAAGGAGACGCGGGACCGCCCGCGCCGATGCCCCGCACCCGTGCACCGAAGCGGGCCCCGCGCGAGCGGGGCCCGCCCGGGCGTTCCTTCTGCCGGCCCGCCGGGCTGTGCTCAGGGTGCTTCCTTCGCGGAGATGCGGTAACGCCAGACATCCGCGTCCAGGGGTCAGGAGCCGCGGCTGCTCCCCGCCGACGCGGTGCGGCGGTCGTACCACGGCTGCGGAATCCGGGCGGCGGCTCTGCGATGGGTGTCGGCCCAGCGCCGCACCGAGCGGACGATCGTCTGCTCCATGTCCGGGACCTGATGGGTGACGTCGAAGGGCTCCGTCACCGACAAATAGCCCTGGTACACCTGGAAGGCGGCGATCCGCAGGAGTTGAGCGCGGTCCAGATACTGCTCGGCGAAGGGGCGGTGGAAGCGGTTCCACTGCTCGGGGGTGACGGAGGGCAGCCGGTCCAGGGGCGGGACACCGTGTGCGGAGCGCCAGGAGTTGAGGGTGTCCCGCATGCTGTCGAAGATCTCCCGGACCCGAGGGGCCCGCTCTCCGCGTCCCAGGATCGTCAGCCGGTGCCGGGCGGGCCGGCCATCGGCGACGAGCCGGGTGACATGCGCGGCCACGTCGTCGGTGCTGACCATGTCGACCAGCCCCTTCTCCGCCGCCACCAGGGCGGGTATCGCGCCGCTGCACAGCGCCGCGGGCAGCCAGAAGAAGCCGCTGTAGCGGTCGAGCGCGCCGTCGGCCCTGGCACCGGCGACCAGGGGGAAGCGCACGATGTCCGCACCCTCCCGAGCGGTGCGCACCAGGCGTTCGGAGGCGGCCTTGGCCCACTCGTAGGAGTTGCGGTAGTCGTCCCGGGACGGCGAGGAGACACCGCCCGTCAGCCCCGTGGCGTAGGACGAGGACAGATGCAGGACATGGGTGTGCGCGGAGGCCAGGGAGAGTACCGCGCGCAGCGGCTGGACGGTGGCCTCCTCGGCCTCCTCGTCGGGCAGGTTCCAGCGGGTGTCGGCGGCGCAGTGGACCACCGCGTCCCACCGGATGCGCAGGGCGGGCGGCGGCTCCTCCCGCCCGGCCCACCACACATGCTGCCGCGGGCCCGCTCCGCCGCGGCGGCTCACACCGTGCACCCGGTGGCCCGCCGCGGTCAGCGCGCGCAGGACGACGCTGCCCACGGCGCCGGTGGCACCGGTCACCAGGATGCGGAGGGACGCCGTCACGAGCCCACCGTGACCCGCTGTTCGATGGCGCGCAGCATGTGTTCGCAGTTCTCCTGGAGCGCCCGGGCGGCGACCGGGTTGAGCATGTCGGCCAGGAGCGGGATGCCGATCTCGAAGTCGACCGACATGACGACCACGGAGGCCCGGTCCCCTTCGGCGTCGACCCGCCAGTATCCGGTGAACTCGTCGAGGTCGCCGGAGACCTGGGTGAACGTCATGACACGGCGCTCGTGGTCGAGTTCGTCCTCCTCCACCCACTCCAGGACCGATCCCTTGAGCAGCACGGACCAGGCGCTGGTGCGGGTGCCGTCCTCCGTCTCCCCGAGGACGGCCACCGACTCGACGTTCCGCATATAGGTGGCGTAGTCCTCCAGTCGGCTGACGGCCTCCCAGGCGACGGCGGCCGGGGCGCTGATCGGCAGATGGACTTCGACATGGGGCATGGCTGTTCTCTCCTCGGACGGCATGGGCTGGAACGGCACGAGCTTGGACGGCACGGGCTGGGACGGGTGGCTCAGCCGGGCGGATCGAAGCTGATCCCGCGCCCCGCGCAGTGGGCGCCGACCGCCTCGTCGCAGGTCAGCAGGGACGGTGGATGGTGATGGACGGCGAGCGAGTCCAGCAGCAGGGCGGCGGCACGCCGGCCGCGCCCGTACAGTCGGCTGCCCATGACCGGGGTGACGGCGCTCAGCACCCGGTCGCGGGTGTCGCTGAGCGAGGCACGCAGCCCCATGGCCGCGGCGAGCGCCGCCGGGCCGCCGAGCGTCCCCGACTCGATGTCCGTGCCGAGCTGGCGGCAGGCGCCCCCGAGCGTCAGCAGCTCCCGGGTGGCCCGCCCGAGCAGGGCCGTCCTGGGGCCGAACGCGCCCGTCCGGGCCGTCTGCTCGTACGCCGTGTCCAGCAGTCCGCTCAGGACTCCGTGGTAGGTGGCCGTCAGCAGCACCGCGAACCAGGACATGCCCGCGATGACGTTCTCGTCGACGACATCGGCGGGGCCGCGGTGGAAGACGAGCCGGTCGTCCACCGCCACGTCGTCCAGGACCAGCCGGGCGGTGTCGGAGTCCGTCATGCCGAGGGAGGCCCACTCGCCCCGGACCTCCATGCCGGGTGAGGAGCGGGGGACCAGGGCGAGGATCGTCTCCTCGGTCCCGGTGACCCGGGCGGTCAGACAGACCAGGGTCGCCGTGGTGGCGAGCGAGCAGGGGAACTTCACCCCCGTCACCCGGTAGCCCGTGGTGGTGGGGACGGCCTCGGAGCGGCTGGCCGTGAAGTTGGGGCTGCCGCCCGGTTCGGCGAACGCGGACGCGACCAGCGCGCCGGAGCCCGCGATCCCCTCCAGCAGCATCCAGCTCGTGTCGCGGTGCCGCCGCCAGTAGTCGGCCAGCAGGCCCACGGTGAACGCGTGCATGTTCAGCGCGATCGCCGCCGAGGGGTCGACCCGGCCGAGCGCGCGCTGGGCGGCGGCCACACCCACCAGGCCCTCGCCCGCGCCGCCCAGCTCCCTGGGCACGGCCAACGCCGCGTAACCGCTGTCGGCGAGGTCGCGGATGCGCTCGGGTCCGGTGGCGCCCGCGCGGGCGGGAGGCACCGTCCAGGACGTGTTCCAGCCGCTGTCGAGCAGGGGCAGGCGCGGGGCCGCGCTGTCCGCGGGGTGTCCGGATTCCTGTGTGTCCTCGGTGGTGGTGCTCATGCCTCCCCCTTCCGGGCCCGGCAGCTCCGCCGCAGCCCCCGCTCTCCGGCGGTCGGGGATACGTGGTGCGGACGCGTGCCCCGGTAGCAGCAGACTAGGTCGCCGGAACGGCGGAAAGCAGTGGCTGTTTCGCTCTGCGGAACGCCGGAACCGTCCTGGTGCGGACCGCCGGACGGGCTCCTCCTCACCGGCGCGCCAGGGCCGGCAGCCCGACCGGGTCCAGGGCGTCCGTGTCCACGCGGACGGTGTCCCAGCCGAGCGCGGCGGCCGGGGCGATGTCGATCTCCTCGTCGTCGCCGACCATCGCCCGCCGGTCGAACGCGCCCTCGCCGATCAGCCGGAACGCCCTCGGGTCCGGCTTCTTCGGGCCCCCGTCCCCGCTGAACAGCGCCCGTTCGTACACATCGGGCACCCCGGTGCGGCGCAGCAGCCGGCGCATCAGGGAGCCCGGCAGATAGCAGTTCGACAGCAGCCGGACGGTGTGGCCCGCGGCGGCCACCCGGCGCATGGCGTCGGCGACGGGCCCGCACAGGGCGAACCCGGCCGGGTCCGCGCAGCCGAACGCCTGCCACAGGGCCTCCTCCAGCGCTGCGCGGGGACGCGGCTCGCCCTGCTCCCGCAGGGCCTCGTCCAGCAGGGCCAGGGTCGCGGGCTGGAGCGCGGCCGGATCCGTCATCGCGGTGAACACGGCGCCGTAGACGCTGTCGACGACCTTCCGCGCCAGGTGCGCGTCCACGGCCAGGGCCGCGGAGAGGTGGGTGGTGAACTCCTCGGGTCCCGGCACGGGCGGGGCGGTGATGAGTGTCTTGTAGCAGTCGAAGACCACGAGCGCGGGCATGGGAGTGTCCTCTCTGATGGCGGTGGCGAGGGGCCTGGCGGCGGTGGGCTGCCTGATGGCGGTGGGTGTCCTGATGGCGGTGGTGGAACGGTGTGACACCCGGTGGGCCCGACGGCGCGGCCCGGCGCGGGCCCGGTGCCGTCGGTGCGGCCCGAACGGCACAGCGTGGCCCGAACGGCCCGGCGCGGGCCCGGTGCGGCCTGAGTGGCGCGGTCCGACGGCCCTGCGCGGCCTCGGACCCTCACGACCAGGTGAGCTTGGGGTGGGCCGAGCGGAAGAAGACCAGCGTCACGACCGTGAGACCGGCCGCGAAGCCGCACAGCACGGCGGCCGGGAGCAGGACGTCCACCACACCGCCGCCGTCGAGGACGACGGTGGAGAAGCCGCGCATCGCCCAGTAGCTGGGCACCCCGGGCGCGAGCGGACGGGCCCAGTCCGGCAGTACGGACAGCGGGGTCAGCGCCCCGCCGAGCCCGGCGAGGAGCAGGGCGAGCAGATTGGCGGCGACGGTGAGCTGGGAGATGGAGCGGCACAGCGCCACCAGCGCCATGCCCGCCATCACCACGCACAGCGCCAGCGGCACCCCCACCACGGCCAGCGCGGGCCAGGAGCCGCGCACCCGCAGCCCCGACAGCGCCCCACCCACCCCCAGGACCACCGCGAGCTGCGCCAGCGCGGCGGCCAGGGCCACCAGCACATGGCCGGCCACCAGCTCGAACGACCGCGCGGGACCGGCCCGCAGCCGGTCCCAGGTGTGCCAGCCGTGCTCCCGGAACATCGCGAAGCCCACGACGTTCACCAGGAGGAAGAGAAACACGACCGCCATGCCGGGCACGCCCTGCTCGGCGCCGTTGGCGTCGGGCACGTCCCCGGCCCGCAGCGCCGCGCGGAACAGCGGCTGGGTGAAACCCATGACCAGCAGCGGCATCAGGGTACGGACGATCAGCGGCGCCGGGTCGCGGGCCAGCAGCCTCGCGTCCTGCCGCGCCAGCGCCGCGATCCGCCGCAGCGAACCGTCACCCATGGAGCGCCGCCCCCACGGCCCGGCGGGCGGGCCGCACCGGGCCTTCGCCGTCCACGGCCCGCTCCCTGGTCAGCCGGAGGAAGGCACTCTCCAGACCGGGCCGCACCACCCGCAGACCGACCAGTGAACCGGCCGTGTCGCCGAGCGCCGCCAGCACCTCGGGCACCGCCGACTGCGGCTCCTCGACCTGGACCCGCAGCACCTCCGCGCCGACGGTCACCGGCCAGGGCAGGCGCAGTGGCGGCGGCGGGCCCGGGAAGGTCAGCTCCACGGCGCTCTCCCCATGGCCGCGCACCACCTCCGCGAGGGTGCCGCGGGCGACCATCCGGCCCTGGTGGAGCACGGCCACGCTCGCGTCCAGCGCCTCGACCTCGGGGAGGTAGTGCGTCGAGTAGCAGACCGCCGTACCGGTGGCAGCCAGCTCCCGGACATGGGCGATGAGCCGGGTCCGGGTCTCCACGTCCACGCCCGCGGTGGGCTCGTCCAGCAGGACGAGGGGCGGGCGGTGCAGCAGGGCCAGCGCGGTGTGCACCCGCCGCTGCTCGCCGCCGGAGAGCCGGGAGACCCGGCGGTCGAGCAGGGCGGTCAGCCCGAGCGGGGCCGCGGTCTCCTCGATCCGCCGTCGCGCCTCGCGGGCGCGCAACCCGGCCAGTTCGGCGAAGAACCGCAGATTCTGACGGACGGTCAGCGGTGGGTAGACCCCCAGCTCCTGGGGGGCCAGACCGAGGTCGAGACGGGCGCGGCGGTCGTGGCTCCGATCGCCCGTGAGGGGTCGGCCGCAGATCTCGATCCGGCCGCTGTCCGCCCGTAGCAGGCCCGCCACCAGGGACATCAGAGTGGTCTTGCCCGCGCCGTTGGCGCCGAGCAGGCCCACGATCTCCCCGGCGGCGACGGTGAGGTCGACCCCGTCCAGCGCGGTCGTGGTGCCGTACCGCTTGCCGACGGCGTGCAGGGCCAGGGCCGGCCCGCCGGGGGAGGGCCCGGGGGCCGGGTCAGTCGGCACGGCGGGTCCACGCGTCCGGCAGCACATCGGGCAGGCCGACGCGCTCCAGGACCGGCTGCCAGGTACGGACCAGTCTGAAGCCCTTCATCAGTCCGCTGCCGGAGCGGACGTCGGGCAGGGGCTCGCCGTAGCCCAGCAGCGCCTCGGTGTCGAGCAGATGCTCCCGGAGCCGGTCCAGCCATGCCGTGCCGCGCTCGCCGACCGCGTCCAGACCGTCGGCCGCGAGCCGCATCCCGGCCTCGGCCTCCTCGGCGGGGACCCCGGCGAAGGGGTCGAAGGCGGCCTCGCCCAGCGCGTACACCGGTTCGCCCTCGGTGCGCAGCCCCCGGACGGACAGCGAGAGCTGCACCAGTTCGTAGGCCATCAGGACGGCGACCTCGGTCTGCCGGGCCGCGACGGCGCCCTCGACGTCCTCCAGCCGGGAGCGGCAGATCAGCAGCAGCCGGGCCGCGCCGTGCGCGCGGAAGGCGAGCAGCCGCCGCAGATCGGCCGGGGGCGCCCCCACCGTTCCGGAGGGTGCCGGTCCGGTGGGGGCCGACACGGGGACGGTCGGTCCGGTGGGGGCCGACACGGAGACCGTCGGGCCGGTGGCGGGCGAAGCGGAGACCGTCGGTCCGGTCGGGGTCGGGGGCGGGACGGTGCGGCTCATACGGCGGCCTCCGGTGCCGGGTCGGCGACGCCGAGCCACAGCATGTCGTGGGCGAACAGGGACATCAGCTCAGCGGGCGGCAGGGCGCCCAGCGGGCCCGACCAGACGACCGCGTCGCCGTCGCCGGGCGGCAGGTCTCGCGGCGGGATCTCCAGGGCGCGCAACCGCCACCGGTCCACGACCGTGCGATCGTCCAGCGCGGTCGTCCCGATGCCGGTGGACCAGCGCAGGACCGAGTGGAGCGGGGCCGCGTCGCCCAGCAGCAGATCGACGGAGGCGAGCCAGTGCCGGAGCTGCTCCGGGGAGGGGGACGGTGAGGAGAGCGTGTCCCGCAGCAGGGCCGTGCCCCGCGTGTCCCCGAGCACCTTGAGCTTCTCGCCCACCCACTTGGCCAGGAAGTACAGCTCGCCCTCGGCGGTGGCCCGGGCGTTGAGCGCGGCGGCCACGGCCTCCCGGGCGCGGACCGCCGCCGCCGGGGGGCGGACGTCGAGCAGCCAGCGGGCGGCCTGCGCGAGCCGGTGCGCCTCGACCGTCCACCACTGCTCCACGGCCGAGGCCAGCCAGGGCCCGCGCAGCCCCTCGTACCAGTCGTCCCAGGGCGGCGAGACGACCAGGGGCAGTCCGAGCGCCAGTCTGCTGGTGGTGTTGAGGGCGCGGCGCCGGTGGTTCCAGGCGGCCTCCGTGACACCGGCGAACCGGGGCCAGGGTTCCTCGGCCAGCTCGGCGGCGCTCCGCCGCACGGACTCCGCCCGGCGGATGCTGACATCGATCAGTGTGCCGTGCTCGTGAGACTGGATGGGGAAGCGGGTGAGCCGCTCGCTCTCGACGAGGACCAGCAGGTCGAGATCGCTGCGGGGGTTGCCGAAGCCGGTGAGCACCGAGCCGGCGGCGACGGCGAGCAGCGGTGTCCCCACCCCCTGGTCGGCCTCCTTGAGGACCGCGTCCCTGTTCATTCCCCGTTGCTCCAGGAAGAGATCGAGACGCGTGCTCAGCGTGGCCGGGTCCGGGAACCCGACGGCGCCGGTGGACGTGGTCTTCATACGGTCGCTGCACCTTTCGGCGGACTGACGGACTGACGGACTGACGGGTGGACGGGTGGACGGGTGGACGGACTGATGGACTGACGGGTGGACGCGGGCGGAGTGGGGGTTCCGGGAGCCGCGGCGGCCCGGGTGGGCCCGGGGCCGGAGACTCCGGCGCCGCGCGCAGCGTCCCAAGCGCGGGGCGCCCGGCTCAATGGCTGTTCCGGCAGCCGGAACACGGCTTCTCAGCGCTCCGCGCGGGGGGTTACAACCGAGGCTCGGGCCTTGCCCCGACCGGCCCGGGTCACGGCCGGGCCGGGCCGATCCGCGGTCCGGTCCGGCCCGCCGTCCGGCCCCGGCCCGGTCCGCCCGGGAGGGGCGGGGGGCGACCGCCCCGTTCCGCACCCAGACCCGTCCGGCTTTGTCCAGCTTTACCCGGTCGCTCGGTATGACCACCGGCCGGACGGGCCGACCCGCCGTACCAGGAGAGGACGTTCCGGATGTCGCCCGACGCCGCACGCGGGACAGCCCGCGACGCGCTCACCGCCCTGCGCCGGCACTTCTCGCCCCGGCTGGCGCTCGTCTACGGAATGAACGGCTCCGGTGCCGTGGAGGCGGACGGCCGGGGAGCCCGGGTCCGGCTCTCCGACGGCCGCAGCGCCCTCGACTTCGGCAGCTACGCCGTCACCCTGCTCGGACAGCGCCACCCCGCCGTCCTCGACGCGGTGCGCGCCGGGCTCGACACGATGCCGGTGTCCACCCGCGTCCTCGCCAACCCCACCACCGCCCGGCTCGCCGAGGCGTTGACGGAGTGGGCCGACCCCGGGCGGCTGACGAAGGTGTGGCTGGGGCTGAACGGCGGCGACGCCGTCGAGGCCGCGCTCAAACTCGCCCGCCTCGCCACCGGGCGCACCCTTGTCCTCGCCGTCGAGGGCGCCTACCACGGCAAGTCCCTCGGCGCGCTCGCCACGACCTGGAACCCCCGCTACCGCCGCTCGCTCGAACCGCTGCTCGGCGGTGTCGTGCATATCCCGGCCGACCCCGCCGCGATCGCCGGGGCCTTCGCGGCCTGCGTGTTCGCGGCCGTCATCGTTGAACCCGTCCAGGGCGAGGGCGGAGTACGGCCGCTGGACCCCGGCTTTCTGCGGACGCTCGCGCGCACCGCCCACGAGCACGGGGCCTTCCTGGTCGCGGACGAGATCCAGACCGGACTGCGCCGCTGCGGGCCCCGGCTGCTCAGCACCGACCTGGACCTGCGGCCCGACGCCGTACTCCTCGGCAAGGCCCTCGGCGGGGGAGTGCAGCCGCTCTCCGCGCTGGTCGCCACCCCGGAGTTCTACGCGCCGCTGTCCGCCGACCCGTTCGTGCACTCCTCGACCTTCTCCGGATACCCACTGGGTGCGGCGGCGGCACTCGCGGCGCTCGCGGCGGTGGAGGAACTCGCCCCGCGTGGCGAGCGGCTGGCGTCCGCGCTCGGCGCCGGTCTGGCGCGTCTCGCCCGGCGGCACCCCGCCCTGATCACGGAGGTACGCGGCCGGGGGCTCCTGTGGGGTGTCGAGTTCACCGGCCCCGCTGTCGCCGGGGACGTCCTCACCGGGCTGGGACGGCACGGTCTGCTGGTCTCCCCCTGCCTGGGGCGGCCGGAGGTGCTGCGGCTGCTGCCGCCGCTGGTCGCCGATGACGCGGACGTGGCGGAGGCGCTCGACATCCTCGACACCGTGTGCGCGGCGGTGCCCGACGCGTTCCGCCACCCGGCGATGACGCTGCCCTGAGCCGTTCTCCCGCTGCGGTCCGGCGGCCGGGAGCCATCGCGCCTCCGCGCACCGGGCTGCCGCACGCGGAGCGCACCGCCCCATGCACCGAGCAATATCCGAGCATGAGCCGGAGTGCACCGAGTCCATGCAGGGAGGCAATAGGGAGGCAATACCGGATCGCCACCGCACCGAGGAGCGTGAATGCACCGAGGAACACCCGCCGTCCGTACCGGGAGTGCACCGACCGCCCGTACCGCTCGTACTGCCTGTATGCCCGTACCGGGACGCGCGCACGGTCGTGCCCCGCCCCCGATCCGCGCCGGCCGTTCCCCGGCGCCCCGATGCCGTCATGTCCCAGGGCGCTGTCCCGATCAGCGCCGACCGCCCCGCCGAGGAGCACCGCTGTGCCGAACCTCCGAACCGTCGTGGTCCCCGCCGCCCTCCCGAGCGGGCGCCCCCGGTGACCGCCGGAGCCACCGCCCGGCCGGGCCCGCAGGACCCGCCCGACCAGCACACCGCCCAGTACCGCTACCACCGGGACCTGTTCCCCGCGCTGCACGACTGGGAGAACACCCGACGGGCCATCGTCGGCTTCACCGGGCAGGACAGCCCCGAGGGACTGCTCGGCCTGGACCAGATGGGCCACTTCGGGCCCCAGGGCTGCGATCTCGTCGCCGACACCGTCGCCGCCGCCCTGCGCGGGCCACGCCCGGACCCGGACGGCGCCCCGGAGGGCGGGGCCGGCGGCGCTGCCGCCGCGACGGTCGACCTGTGCGAGCTGGGCAGCGGATTCGGCGGCTCCCTGCGCCATACGGTGGACCGGCTCACCGCCCGGGGGGTCGCCGTGCGCCGCGCCCACGGCGTCGACCTCGTCGCCGAGCACTGCGCGGTGAGCCGGCGTATCAGCGGTTCACAGGGCCGCGGGAACGTGACCGAGATCTGCGCCGACGCCACCGCCGTCCCCCTCCCGGACACCTCGCTCGACGTGGTGACGGTGACGGGGTCGATGCCGCACTTCCCCGAACCGGGCGCGGTCCTGCGCGAGGCCGCGCGGCTGCTGCGGCCCGGCGGGCTGCTCGTCCTCACCGAGGAGGTGAGCCTCAGCCCCGGCGCCGGGGCCCCGTCCCCCGCGTTCCGGGCGACCCATCCGGAGGGGGTCTTCTTCGTCACCCGCCTCGCCGACCGGCTCCGCCAGCTCGACCGGGCCGGTCTCACCGATGTGGTGCGGCGGGATCTGACCGCATGGGCCCCGGCGCTGCTCGCCGAACGGCTCAAGGTGGTGCGGATCTTCCGCGGCAGCGTCGCCGCGATCTACGGGACCGCGTCGGCGGACCGTATCCGCGACACGCTCACGGCGGCCCGCCAGGAGTATCTGGCGGGGCGGCTGCTGCCCGCCCTGATCACGGCGCGGCGCCGTTGAGCCACCGGTGCCGCACCGCACCGGGCCCACCGCGCCGGGGCCCACCGCCCCGGGGACCAGAGCCGCGGGGACCACGGGCCACCGCCCCACTGCCCCGGGGACCACCGCCCACCGCACCGGGGACCACGGGCCCACCGCACCGAGGACCACCGCACCGGGGACCACGGGCCCACCGCACCGAGGACCACCGCACCGGGGACCACGGGCCACCGGCGCGGGGCCATGGGCGCGGGGTCATGGGCGCGGCACGGGCCCATGGGCGTTCCGCAGTGCCCGGGAGACCGCCGCGCACGCGGCCCGCAGATACGAGGCGGCCGTGACCACCTGCATCCGGCCCTCCGGGGCGGCGACCGCGAGGGCCCCGGCGGCCGTGCCCGACGCGGCGAGGACGGGCGCGGCGACCCCGACGGTCCCCGGGCCCCGGACGGCCGCGATCCCCCGCTGCCGCACCCGGTCCGTCTCCCCGCCGTTCCCTTCGGCGTCCGGGTGGGGCGGGGTCCCGGCCCCGCCGAACGCGCGGAAGACCCGCGTGGCCGCCTGCGCCGAGGCCCGGCGCTCCTCGGCGCGGAGCCCGCCGCCGGTGCCGTGGGCGCGCCGCACCGCGTCCACCAGCGCCGCGTCGGGGCCGAGGGAGCCGGAGATGAACACGAAGGCGCTGCCCCGGGTGAGGTGGTGCAGTTTCTCCGCATAAGGGAATGCCAGATCGCGGAATTTGATCTGTCCGGGCACCCGGGCGCCCAGCACAAAGAGGGCGACGCCCAGTCTGATTCCTTTCTCGCCCCGTTCCAGCAGACCTTCGGTGACGAGTTCCGCGACGAGCCGGTGGGCGGTCGCCTTGGGCAGCTCGGCTCTCCGCGCTATTTCGGAGAGGGGCAGTTCTGATTCTCCCGGGCCGAAACAACGCAGGATGCACAGTCCGCGGGCCAGCATGGAACGAGAGGGTTTCTGGGCGGACAAGGTTTTTCCTCCGATTCCCCAGCGAGTGAGGGACACTCACGCACCTTGCTCGACCACCTGTATGACCTGCGTCAACGCTGGCTGTGACCGGTTCGGTGCGAGGGCGCCGCCCGGCGGTTCCCACCTGGCGAAAGGTCAGGGCCCGCAGGGATCAACCGCTTTCGTAGGAATAAGTGTTCGAATTACGATGCTTTTCGATCTCTGTCCGGACGGCCGCAGAGAACCGGCATCGGCTTGAAACAGTAGACGGCGGCCCGTGATTCCCCTCAGAGTTACGGGCCGGTATCTATAACTTCTTCTAGGGAACATGGACGTCCTCTCGGGGGCCTAGTACGGTCACGATTGTGATCGATACGAAGTCACCGCGGAGAAACGGGACCACGGTGGTCCTGGCGACACCTCCACCGGTCACCCATCGCACCGCGGAGGAGAATCTCGGACTCGGCTATCTGGCGGCATTCCTGCGACAGGCGGGCCATGAGGTCGTCGTCATCGACGGCTGGCTCGAAGGGATCGACGTACCGACCCTGGCCCGCCGCATCATGGACATCCGGCCCGGGATGGTGGGATTCGCCTGCTACCGGAGCAACATGGAGCGCGCCATCGAGACGATGGGGCGGCTGAGCGAGGCGGGCCTGGAGATCCTGACCGTGGCGGGCGGCTACGGCCCCACCTTCCACACCAACGACTTCCTGGAGGCGGGCTTCTCCGCCGTGGTCCGGGGCGAGGGCGAGGTGCCGCTGCGCATGCTGGCCGACCATCTGCGGGACGGGACACCCGCGCTCGACGAGATCCCGGGCATCAGCCACCGCCGCCCCGACGGCACCGTCCGGCACAGCCCGGTCCCCGCGCCCAAGCTCGCCCTCGACCAGCTTCCCCACCCCTCCCGCGACACCCTGCACCTCACCCTCGCCCGCCGCAGCATGGTCCATGTCCAGACCGCCCGCGGCTGTCAGGCGTCCTGCACCTTCTGCTCGATCGTCGCCTTCGAACGGGTGGGCGGCGGCGCGACCTGGCGCCAGCGCTCCGTCACCGACGTGGTCGACGAACTGGAGGCCCTGTGGGGACGGGGCGCCACCCACGTCAAAGTGATCGACGACTCGCTGATCGAACCACCGAGGGACGCCCGCTGGTGCACCGAGCTGGCCGACGAGATCGCCCACCGGGGCATCAAACCGCGGATGCGCGGCTCCATACGCGCCGACCGGGTGACCGAAGAGGTGGTCGGCGAACTGGCACGGGCCGGGTTCTTCTCCTTCTCCTGCGGCATCGAGAACTTCGCCCAGTCGGCGCTGCGCCGCATGGCCAAGCGCGCGGACGTCGCACAGAACAGACGTGCCCTGGACATCTTCCGCACCCACGGCATCTATGTGCAGGCCGGGCACATCCTCTTCGACGACAAGACCTCGCTGGAGGAGCTGGAGGAGAACTACACGGGAATGCGCGCGTACTCCTGGACCGTCTCGAAGGGGATCTTCACCGAGATGTACGCGGCGGCCGGCACCAACTTCACCCGCCGGCTGGAGCGGCAGGGCGTCCTCCAGATCGACCGGGACCACCTCGGGAACACCCGCTACGACGTCCTGGAGGAGCGGGTCCGCCCGCTCTACCGGGGACTGAAGCAGTGGCACAAGGCGCACTCGGCCATCTACGACAAGGCCATCGACCCGCTGTCGGCGCCCAAGGCCCTGGACGCGGGCGAGCTGGCCCTGATGCACGGCTTCGCCAAGGAGCTGCGCGGGACCGACCTCGACTTCTTCCGCTCACTGCTGGACCTGGCCGCCGGACCCTGCTCCACGGCGGCCCTCGACGGAGCCGTGCAGGAGCTGATACGGGCCGAACTCGCCGGTACCGCCGACTGGTACCGCGATCTCGACGCCCGGGTGGACCTGGGCTATCGCGAGGTCGGACTGGTCTACGACGCGGACGCGAACCCGTTTCTCTGCTGATGCCCTCACACCGCTGACCCTCGATCCGAGCCGATGCTCATCCGAGCCGATCCCTGTCCGAGCAGATCCTGTTCCGCCGATCCTGTTTCGCTCACTGACCCCGCTGAAGGGACGCCATGACCGCCGACCGCAGCAATCAGCCGGCCGCCGACTACCCCTGGACCCGGAAGTCCCTGCCCCTCTCGGTGATCAACCCCAAGGAGCACTTCGAAGGCCCGGTCGGGCCGATCGAGCACGAGGACGCCGACGAGTGCGAGATCGACATCAAGAACATCGGCTGGACCCTGGGCAACGACTGCCCCTACCGGTGCACCCACTGCTACTCCATGTCCGCACGGGAGAAGGGCATGGACTTCACGCCGGAGATGATCGACCGGATCGTCGGCCAGCTCGCCCTCAACGGTGTCGAGACGGTCAACCTCGGCGGCAATGAACCCCTGTTCACCAATGGCCCCAACCCCCGTGACACCCTCCTACCGCGGATCATCGACGGCCTGGTCGACGCGGGAATCATCGTCGGCCTCACCACATCGGGCATCACCGGGCTGCACCTGGAGCGCGACCACAACGCGCAGTGGCGCCGCCTGAACGACCTGGACGTGAGCTTCGACTCCCCGTTCGAGGACGAACACAACGCCAACCGCGGGGCGAAGATCTACAAACAGGCCATCCGCACCCTGGAACTGGCCAAGGAGTACGGCCTCGACCACACGATCATCATGTGCGGGATGAACTGGAACTTCACCATCCGCCATCTGGAGCGGCTGCTTGAGCTGGCCGTCGAGTACGACGCCCACATCAGGATCAACCCCATCAAGCCCGTTGAACCGGCCCACATGGACTCCCTGCTCCCCGCCGAGCAGTACTACGAGGGCTTCGCCTTCCTCATGGAGCACTGCTCCCCGGTGGACCTGGGCGAGCCGCCGATCGCCGCCGTCACCGACTACCAGAAGGCCAAGGGCTGCCCCTGCGGACGCACCTCGTTCCGTATCCACTCGATCACCCCCGACGGCCGGATACCGGTCTCGCCCTGCGTCTATCTGCACGACTACAAGGTCGGCGATCTGCGTGAGGACGATCTGTACGACATCATCCGGTCCCCGCAGTTCCGCTCCTTCCGGCGGCGCAACGCCAACCCCGACCTGCTGGCGGGCTGCGAGGGCTGCGGCATGCTCCAGCAGTGCCGGGGCGGCTGCGCGGGCCGCTCGTATCTGCACCACGCGCACGAGACGGGGGAGCGCTCGCTCTTCGTCCGCGACCCCTACTGCCCGCGCGATGTCGCGCCCAAGTTCGAGTTCCCGCAGCGCCCCACCGTCCCCACCGACCGGCGCCTCGTCCACATGGACTACCTGTGCACCTGGATCGGGAAACCCAAGTGACGGCCGCGGTGCCGATGGGTGACGGCCTGCTCGACGGGGGGCTGGTCGGTGTCCTGCCCGGACATGTCGCCGACCGGCTGGCCGCCGCCTCCGGCACCGGAGGACTGCGCCAGGTTTCGGCGGCGTCCCGGAAGGAGCGCTCCCGCAACGCCTGGTTCCGCGGTGAACTGCGCGACGAGAAGGTCTTCGTCAAGCTGTACGCCGTCGCCGCGCGGGGGGCCGCCGAACGGCTGGTCGCCCGCGCGGTCCCGCCCGAGGTCACCACCCGTCTCCTGGGCGGCGGACGGGCGGCGGGCCTGGGGGAGTACGCCGTCTTCCGCTGGCAGCCGCTCACCCGGCTCCCCGTGGGGCTCCCCGAATCCGCGGTGGCGGCGGGGCGGCTGCTGGCGGCCGTCCACGACACCGTACTGCCGGAACCGGAACCGGAACCGGAACCGGAACCGGAACGGGGAGGGGGACCGGAACGGGAGCGGGGACCATGGCCAGGACCGGGGCAGGAGGCGGGGCCCGAAGCCGATGACGGCCCCGGGGCCGCCCCGTACGGCGCGGGACGGAGGACGGCCGCCCTGCCCACCACCGAGGTGGGCGGGGCGGCGTTCGCCCGGCTCCTCGACGGGCTGGCCCGACAGGCCCCCGACCTCTTCGCCGAGGTACGCGACCGGCTCACAGGACCGAAGGCCACCGCCCTGGTCCGGGCCGCGGAGAAGGCGGGCGACGGCCCGCCGCCGGTCCTGCTGCACGGCGACTTCTCCCTGCGCAACACCGCCCGGGACCGGACCGGGCGCCCGGTGGTCTTCGACTTCGAACGCGCGGAACACGGGCCGCCCGAGTACGACCTGCAACGCATCTGGGGCGGTGACCTGGCCGCCATCCCCGGGGGCCAGGTCCTCTTCACCGCCGCCTACCGGGCGGCCCGTGCGGAGGACCCCGGCCCCCTGGACCGATCCCTGCTCGACTACGCGCGGCTCGCCTGCGCCATCACCACACTCACCGCCGCGCGCCGCACACAGGACACACAGTTCGAGTCGGAGGGGCGCAAGATCCTAGAGGGACTGACATGACGACGCCCACACCGCCCCTGCTGCTCGCCGTTCCCTCCGCCGACATCACCTTCGCCGTGTACGCGGAGCCCCGCGTGGCCGAGATACTGCGACGGATCACCGCCCCCTTCTATCAGCCGGTGAACGAACCGCTTGGCCGGATCTGGACGCTGAACCTCGTGTCGGAGAGCCGGATTCCGGACAGTGGGCCCACCGGCGGCGGACGGAAGGGCGGCGGACAGAACGGGTACGGACCCGCCGACGGCAGGCAGGACGGGGGCGGCGAACCCGATCACGACATCGCGTTCCACCCGGACGACCGCGTCCTCACCGTCACCGCCCCGCTGCCGCGGTGGCTGCCCCTGCTCGCCCTGCGGTGCACCCGGGCCGTGGCACGGGCACTCGCCGTCACGGCCGGGGCGGTGCCGCTGCACGGGGCGGGGGTCGAGCTGGCCGGGGTGGGGCTGGTGCTGGTCGGCGGCAAACGGGCGGGCAAGACCACCGCCGCCCTGTCGCTGGTGCGCTCCTCCGGGGCCGCCCTCGTCTCCAACGACGACGTGCTGCTCCACGCGAGCGGGGACCGCTGGCGGATGGTGGGCGGGCCCCGCTCCATGGGGGTGCGCACCGACTCGCTGGAAGAGCACCGTCCGTCGCTGTACCCGGCCGCGCTGCGGTTCGCCGCCCGCTCATATCCGGCCAACCGGCCCGACAAGATGTTCCTGTTCCCGGAGAGTGTGATCGCGCTCGGGGGCGCGGTCCGGGCCACCGGCCCGGCCCATGTGGTCGTCGAGCTGGTGCACCGGCCCGGGGGGCCGGCCTGGCACGAGGAGCTGTCCGGAGCGCAGGCGGCCGCCCTGCTCCGCCGCTGTCTGGAGACCGCGGCCGACCGCCACCGCCCGGAGCTGGTGGCGGCGCTCGGCACCCCTGCCCCGGCCCTCTCCGACCGTGATCTGGCCTCTCTGGTGGGCTCGTTGAGCTTCCACCGGTTCAGCCATCCCTCGGCCGGCTGGGTGGACGCCTTCCTGGGCTTCGCACGGGAACGGGTGGGCCTCGCGGGGCGCGTGCGCTGAGGAACGGGTGGGCCGGGCCCGTCTCCGCGTACGGCGGCGGACCCGGCCCACCGGGCTGCCGCGGAACGGACACGGCCGTGCCGCCGGGGATCAGACCGGCGGCATGTCGTCCCGTCGCACCAGCAGACCGCCGATGCCCAGGACCTCGTCCAGCAGCCATCGGATGCGGTCGATCTCGTCCTCGGTGCAATCGAGGAGGACCTTCACTTCGACATCCCGCTTCACCAGGTCCGCGGTGAGGAATACACCGACCACGCCCGCGCCCCGGGCGCTGCCCCGGAACACGTCCACGCCCTCCCCGTCGCCGCTCGTCGTGCCGTCCAGATAGCCGTAGTCCACCGGATAGACCGCCTGCGGCACCCGGGGATGGCGGCTGTCCCGGGGACGGTCCACGACAAGACGCGCGGAGTCGCACAGGTCGTCGAGATGGGTGAAGTACCGCTGTCCTCGCGGTGCGCTGCCGGAAGAAGAGGTCCCGGAAGAAGAGGTCATGGAAGGGATCGTGCCACGCCGGACGGTCCCGCTCCGGTCGCACCCGGCCGACCGGGGCCGGCCCGTCTCCCCGCACGGGCCCGGTGCACGGAGCCACGGCTGTCCCCGGTACCGCGGGCCGGAGCGCGCGGCGGGTCAGCAGCCGTCGACGGTGCCGGGTGTGCCGGGCGTGCAGGGCTTCCCGGTGCTCCCGGGGCACTCGATGGCCCCGGGGGTCCCGGCCGCCGCCCGGTGGGAGACATTGGAGGTCAACTGCCGCAGGATTCTCTTGGCCTCGTCCAGATCCTGGGACGGAAGCGCCATCGCGTGGGACATGGCGCCCGGCACCGCCAGCGCCCGCCGGCGCAGCTCCGTCCCCTGCTCGGTGAGGCTGACATGCACGGTCCGCTCGTCGTCGGCACACCGTTCCCTGCGCACCAGTTGGGCGGCTCCCAGACGCTTGATCAGCGGGGTGAGCGTGCCGTAGTCGAGTTGGAGCGTGGTGCCGATGTCCTTGATCGGTACGGTGCCGTGCTCCCACAGGACCATCATGACCAGGTACTGAGGGTAGGTCAGCCCCAGCTCCTCCAGCAGCGGGCGATAGCGTTGCGTCACCGCGCGCGAGGCCGCGTACAGGGCGAAGCACAGTTGGTCGTCCAGCGAGGCGGACTCCCCACCCGGCTCCCGTGTGTCCTCCGGGGTCATTTCCCTGCCCTCCGCTTGCGCACCCATCCGACGAGGCTACCTTTCCGATCAGGCAACCTCAACGCCTGCGTTTTACTTGTGCACCAGGTAATCGGGTAATAGTCTTCTGGTTCGATGGAGCCCGGAGGGTTCCCTTGAGCGGGGGAGTCGCGATGTCAGTCACCTGCGAGCCGATGTCGGTCACCTGTGCGTACGGACCGGCCGTACCGGCGTCCGAGCGTGCCCCGGCGCGGGCCGCCGCGGCATAGACCGCCCGCCCCGTGCGGGTCGCGTCCCCTGTCGGTGTACAGGTGTACAGCGGGTGCGCGCGGGGCAAGGGGCCGGGTTCCGCCGGACGGCGGCCCATCCCGCCGTCGTCCCCACCGGGGGCGGCGGTCGCGCCGCCTCTCCTGCCCGCAGCGTCACCCCTGTGTCCGTGCCCCGCGCCGCCTCCGGGCGACGTCCTGGGCAGTGCAGCGGACATGTCACTCAGCGGATGGTGGCCCTGTCCGAAAACCACCCCCCGCGGGAACGCGCACCCGCGCCGTGGTCTCCACCCCACCAGTGACGCGTCTGCGACAGAGAGAAGGCAGTCCCATGACCGTCGACCACCGTGCCGACTCCTCACCCTGCGCCGGCAGGAACCCCGTGCGCCCCCGGCGCTCCGGGGACCGGCCGTGCGCCTGTACCGCGAGCCTGGACGCCGCCCTGACCGTCACCGCCGCCGACGCCGATTTCTACACCTGGTTCAACCGCGGTTCGGCGGACACCTGCGGCCACAGCCTCTACGAACTGCTCCACCCCGGCGCGCCCGCCCTCCTCGGCCACCACTTCGCCCGCCTCGCCCAAGGGCACAGCGCCCGCTTCACCGAGCCCGTCCTCGCCCTGCGCACCCCCGACGAACTCCTCCCCGGACAGCTCACCGGCACCGCCGTGCACCCGCCGTCCGGCCCGGTCGGCTATGTCGTCACCTTCACCCCCGACCGGGTCCTGCGCCCCGGCACCGCCCGCCGCCGGGCCCACCATCTCTCCCCGACGGGCGCCCGCATCCTCGAAGGCATCGCCGCCGGAGCCTCCACCGATCAGCTCGCCTCCCGGCTCTGTCTCAGCCGTCAGGGCGTCGTCTACCACGTCACCGGCATGATGCGGGCCCTCGACGCCCCCAACCGGGCCGCCCTGGTGGCCCGGGCCCAGTTCCTCGGTCTGCTCACCGTCGGCACCTGGCCGCCGCGCGTCGTCCCCGAATGCGTGCATGAGACAGGCCACCGCCGCCAGGCTCAGGGGGGAAGGCCGCACGACGGCGCCATCGGCGGCAGACCGGGCCGTTGACGACGGCCGTGTGCGGGCGGACGGCCGGACCTCGCCCAAGTCGCCCGAAGCGGTCCGGGATATCCCGGATAAAACCGGATGACTTACTCGGTGGGTCCTGTGTACGGTCACCCGACGTGGAACCCCTTACCGAGAAACAGATACGCCGCTCTCTGATCAACTGTTCCAAGGGAGAGGCGAACCGCGTGCGGCTGCCCGCCGGATTCGCCGAGCTGGACTGGGACGACCTGGACTTCCTCGGCTGGATCGACCCCGGGGCCCCGCTGCGGGCGGTGCTCGTGGCGCCCGGGGCGGACGGACCCACCGGGATCGTGCTGCGGGCCCCGGCCGTCACCAGGGTCGGTGCCGTGCGCTCCAGCCTCTGCTCCGTCTGTCTGACCGGCCACGCCGCGTCGGGCGTCACCCTGCTCGTGGCACCGCTGGCGGGCCCCCGGGGCCGTGAGGGGGACTCCGCCGGCCTCTATATCTGCTCCGACCTGGCCTGCTCGCTCTATCTGCGCGGCAAGCGGCAGCCCGCGCTGCGCACCGTCCGGCAGGAGGAGTCGCTCACGGTGGAGGAGCGCGGCGCCCGGGCGATGGGGAACCTGGGCGCCTTCCTGGCGAGGATCGCGGGCACCGTCTGACCGCCGCCCCGGTCCGGCCGCGCCACCCGCCCGGGAGAGCCACGGGAGAACCGGAGTCCCGGGCGGGAGCGGGGGAGGGTCAGCCGACGGCGGGAGCGCCGCGCAGATGTGCCTCGACGAGATCCATCCCGAGCACGGCACCCCCGCTGTCGCGCACCGACGCGCGCAGCTCCGCCCGCCGTGCCCGCATGGCCGGGTCCGCTGCCACCCGTTCGACCGCCGACCGCAGGACGTCGGCGCTGAGCCCGTCCCAGGACAGCCGTTCGCCGAGGCCCAGCTCCCGGAGCCGGTCCGCGTTGACCGCCTGCTCACCGGTGAACGGCAGGGCGACCGTGCCGACCCCCTGGTACAGCGCCTCCGCCACCGAGTTCATCCCCGCGTGGGTGATGAACGCGGTCGCCCGGCCGAGCACGGCGAGCTGGGGGAAGCGCTGCCGCACGGTGACGGTCGGCGGCAGCGGACCCAGCCCGGCGGGGTCCGTTCCGCCGACCGTCATGGCGACCTCCCAGCGGCCGTCCGCGAAGGCATCCGCGCAGACGCGGTAGAAACCGGAGCTTCCGGTGAGCGCGGAGCCCAGGGACACATACACCAGCGGAAGCCCTGGATGCCGCGGTGACCAGGTCCCCGACTCCGCCCGTTCTCTGTCGCCCAGGGTGGGCCCGATGAACCGGGATTCCGGCCCGAAGCTCTCCACGGCGGGCTGGAAGGCCCGGGGCACGAAGATCAGGTTCAGGTCGTCGGCGTTCTCGTCCAGCACATCGGCCAGGGTGAGCGGGAACCCGGTCCGCCCGGTGAACTCCGCGCAGTCGGCCGCGAGCGGCTCCAGCGCGGGATGCCCCGGCCGGAGGCCGTCCGTCGTGCGTACGTTCAGCGAGTAGGTCCGGCTCGACGCGAGATACGGGACACAGCGCACCGAGGGGAGCCCCAGCGACCGGGCGGTCAGCCGGCCGGGCCAGTTGGTGGAGTCGTAGACGATCACGTCCGGCGGGTCGGCGGCACAGTGCCGGTGCAGTGCCTCCTGGGCGGCGGCCATGGCGGCGGTGTAGTGCCGCGCCCAGACGCCCATGGCGGCCGGTCCGCCGATCGGGCCGCTCACCGGCGCGGCCTCGAACGGCGGCGGACCGGGCAGCTCCACCCACCGGGCGCCGGTGGCGGCCACCTCCGCGGCGTGGTCCGCGCAGGTGGCGAACTCCACCCGGTGGCCGCGTCGGACGGCCTCCTCGGCCAGCGGCAGCATGGGATTGATGTGCCCTTGCCCGATCAGGACGACGAAGAGCAGACGCAGGGACATGGAACGACCGTATCCCCGCCGGGGACATCGGTCACCCCGTTTCCGCCCGCGCTCCGCCGGGGCGGGCCGAAGTCAATTCCCTTGGTGTCAGAGGGCGTTGATGTGGAAGACGCCGCACTGCGCGGACGGCGACAGGGAGATCCCTCCGGCGTTGCACCCCGCGACCACGTCGGGGCTCTGCTCGGTGGTGATGATGAGATCGCCGAACTCGATCGTGGACGCGGCGGACGCGGCGGGTGCGGCGCCGAGCAGCAGCCCGGCGGCGGCCAGGGCGAGCGCGGCGAGGGCGGTACGGATGCGCATGTCGTTCCTTGGGGAGAGGGATGGGCCGTCCGGGGGCGGGTGATCCGACGATCGGACCGTATGTCCGACAGGTGGGGGCGCGGACCTGCCGCGCCCGGCCCGCACCCGATCGGATCAGCGGCCTTCACCGGACCGGCCGCCGGGCCCCGCGCCGGGGGCGTGCCGCGAGCCGGTCCGGCGGCTCAGGAGGAGAGCCCCGGGAAGTGGACCCCGCCGACCGGTTCCGCGCACTTGCCCCGGACGGTCCACCCCGGACGGTCCACGTCGGCCGGGGCCGTCCGGCGGTCGGCGGGAGGAGGGCGGTGTCCCACCCGAACGGCGCAGCGGGCCCGGTGGCCCCGCGCACGGGGGAGGAGGGCGCCCCATGCTGGACGGGGGACCGTACCGGCTCCCCACGGTTCCAGGAGGTGCGCGCCATGTCCCGCAGCGTCGCCGTCGGGCTCGACGGCTCTCCGGAGAGTCTGGCCGCAGCGGCGTGGGCGGCCGAGGAGGCCCGGCTGCGCGGGCTGCCGCTGAGGCTGGTCAGTGTCTGGGAGTCGGTGCCGCTGCTCCAGGTGCCCTTCATGGGCGCCGAGACCCGGCGGGAGGAGTCGGAGCAACTGCCGCAGGACACCGCCGCCGAGCTGCGCGCCCGCCACCCCGGCCTCGATGTCGTCTGGGAGCAGTTGACCGGCCGTCCGGGCGAGTTGCTGCCCGAGGCGGCGGCGGAGGCCGAGTTGCTGGTGCTCGGCTCCCGGGGGCTCAGCGGTATCGGCGGTTTCCTGCTCGGCTCGGTGGGCCAGCAGGTGGTCGCCCGCGCCGGGCGCCCCGTGGTCCTGGTGCGGGCGGCGGCCGATGGGCACACCGGGCGCACCGGGCCCGCGGAGCGGGACGGAGCCACCGCGGGGCGGGGCGAGGCGGCCGAGGGCCGTGGCGGTGCCGTCGCGGGCCCTGGCGGGGCCGTGGTGCTGGGTCTCGACGCCAACGCCCCGGACGACGGGCCGATCATGTTCGCCTTCGAGGCCGCCGCCCGCCGTGGGACGGCCCTGCGGGTGGTCCACGGCTGGAGCCTGCCACCGTACTTCGCCTATGGGCTGCCCCCGGACCCGGAGCTGAACGAGGAACTGGGCCGCGCCGAATCCGCCGTCCTCCAGGAGGCGTTGCGCCCCTGGCGGCAGAAGTACCCCCCGGTCGAGGTGATCGCCGACGCGCTGCCCGGCAAGGCCGCGGACCTCCTGGTCTCGGCGGCCCGGGAGACGGACGCGGCGCTCCTCGTCGTCGGCCGCCGCATCCGGCGGGCCACGCGCTTCGGCGGACGGATCGGCTCCGTCACCCACGCCGTCCTGCACCACTCCACCGTTCCGGTGGCGGTCGTTCCGCACCCCTGAACCCGGCGGGAACGCGGCGGGGCGGGTGCCCTGTGTCACATCGCCCCGCGGGAGTCATACGAGTATCCCAAGAGTGCTGGCCGGATTGAACCGCACCCATGGCCCAGCCGTTCTCGTCACTGAACTGCACAGTCGCTGTGCGTAGTTGAATATTCCATAAAGCGAGATTAAGTTTAAGTCAAAGTGGAATCAAGATGAACCTTTGGTGAAGAGATAGCCGTACTACTAGACATAGTGAGGCGCACAGAAAGCCTCAGCCCTCCTCAGCATCGGAGGTCGGCATATGTCCGACAGTGACGGGGTCTTTGTCTCGCGTGAAGCGATCCGGGACGCCCTCCCGAACGGTTCGTTCATCTACCGCAAGCCGCTGGTCGCCCAGTGGGAGAAAGTGCCGGTCAAGGGAGGGAAGCCCCAGCTCGTGGCGCGCTGGGACACCGCCGGGGCGCGGCGGCAGGCAGGCCGTTCCGTGCTGATCCCCCATCAGCAGGTCGAAACCCTCGGGGACGAGCGGCTCAGAGTGCGAGGTCTGGTGCGGGTGCCGGGCCGTCCCGGGGGCGCCGGAGCCGTCGCGGTGCCCGGACTGCGGGAGGCGGCACCGACGTCCGTCCAGGCTCCGGCGGAGCAGGAGACCAGCACCCAGGCGTACGCCGAGATCCTTCAGGAGGTCCGGGTCGCCCAGACCGCCCTCCAGTTCCTTCTGGGCTTCCTCATGGCGGTGTCGGTCACCCCGCGCTTCGCCGGGTTCGACCTCTCCGACCGGGTCATCTATGTGGCCTCCCTGGTGCTGGCGCTGGGGTCCTTCGGGCTCCTCACCGCACCCGCCCCTTTCCACCGGCTGATCTCCGACCCGCGGCGCAAGCACCGTCTGGTCAAGGTGTCGGGGCAACTGGCGCTGTGGGGCCTGGTGCTGCTGATGCTCGCGCTGAGCTGCGCGGTACTGCTGGTGCTCAGCGTGGTGATGCACACGATGCTCGCCGCCCTCCTGTCCGCCGGAATCCTCTGCTGGCTCTTCGGATTCTGGTTCTGCATGCCGCTGCGCGACCGGCTGCGCGACCGGCGCCACCACTCGTGATCCGTCGGCGGCCGGGCGGCTTCCGGAGCGTGTGTCGGCCAACGGCGGGGAGGGTCCCGGGAGTCGACGGGGCCTCAGTGGCCGGAAGTGGAGTCACCGCGACGCAGGGCACCGCCGCCGGACCGGCGGCCGGGTCCGGGCAGCGGTGGGGGCGTCAGTCGAGACCGGCTCCGGCGCGGAGCCTGGCGAGCCTGGCGAGTCCACCGTCCTCCCGCAGCCTCCTGGTGGTGAGGCGCTCCGGATAACAGCGCATGAGCATGCTGGTGACATGAGTGCCGTAATGGACCCGTCGATCCTCGTCGGTCGCGAGCGGGTCACGGTCGCCGCGGGTGTGCCGCAGCGGCTGGACGAGGGCCTGGAAATTGGGCTCGTGGATGTAGGAGATGACATGGCGATCGTGGTCGGCGAGCTGGACCCGATGGGGAGTCGACGGCAGATGACCGCTGGTCAGAAGGTGGAGGACAGGACCGGGGAGCACGGTGAGCGCACTGGGAACAGGAGGTGTCAGAGTCCACTCGGCAGAACTTCCGGGTTCGTGGGGGCCCGTGGTGTGCGGGGGTTTTCCGGCCGCCGGAGGCCGTACCCAGATACCACCGGCGTCGTCCTGGGCCGTGATGGTCAGCAGGCCGTGGTCGAGAGGGGAGCCGATGCCCGGGTCCGCCGCGGAGCGGCGGCCGTAGCCGAAGCCGGTACCGGAGTCGGAGCCGACGCCGGGTCCGGGGCCGTAACCCGCCACGCTGTGGACAGGAGGGAAGCGCAGTACCCGCATGTGGTGCCAGCCGTCGTGGGTGAGGGCGTTGAGGGCTGAGGGGTCCTCAAGTCCGAGCCCGAGCGCGATCAGTGCCAGCAGCCGTTCGCCCTGGGACTCCACGTCCGTCAGCAGGGCGCGCATGGACCTCCGGTAGGAGGCCCCCGGCCACGGCACCGGGCCGTGGCAGGGCCAGCGGGACAGGGCGCGCTGGTCGTCGGCGGGTACGTCCTTGCCGACGGCGAAGGTCTCCGGCAGACCTCGGGCCGATGGTGCCGGTTCCTCGTCCGGCGCGATGTAGCCGCTGTAGGTGAGGTCATTGACATGCCGTTTCTTGTAGGCGAGGGGGTGATGGAAGAACCGCCTGCTCTCCCGCAGGGCCGCTGCCACGAGGACCCGCTGGGCCGGTGAGATGGCCAGGCGGAAGACCCCATGGGTGAGCCATGCGTCGATCAGCGCCGTGCCCAGCGCCCGATCGGCGGACGCCCCGGTGATGGCGTCCGGAAGCTCAAAGACGGGTAAAACGGACATTCGACTCTCTCCTCAGCGGTGAAAGTGCCGCTCAGTCATGGGATGGGGGCCGGGTGTGACGCCCGGGTATCCGTTTCCACGGACGCGGGTGCCGTTCGGGTCAATGGGTGGGGCCGAAGGTCCCGGCCGGTCCGGCCTCGCGACTTTTAAGTGGTATCTAAGATTCGCATTAACCTAAGGTGGCGTTGTGCGACTGACCAAAGGCACCGACCTGGCGCTGCGGATCGCGATGCGACTCGCGGTGCACGACGACGAACCCGCCCCGACCACCCGCGAGGTGGCCGCCGCGGTCGGCGTCCCCCACAGCCACGCGGCGAAGGTCGTCACCCGGCTCCAGCACCTCGGCGTCGTGGAAGCGCGGCGCGGACGCGGGGGCGGACTGGCGCTCACGACCGCCGGGCGCACCGGGTCGATCGGACGGCTCGTCCGCGAACTGGAGGGCACCGGCGACGTCGTCGGCTGCGAGGACGCCCCGCCCTGCCCGCTGCGCTCCGCTTGCCGGCTCCGCTCCGTGCTGCGCACCGCGCAGGAGGCGTTCTACACGGCGCTCGACCCGTACACCGTCGACGACCTGGTGGCATCGCCGACCGGTCCGGTGCTGCTCGGTCTGCCGCTGGGGCCACCGGGCCCGGGCTCCTGATACCGCACGGCCGCCCCGCGCCGTCCCGTCCCGCCCTCCCGTGTCACCCCGTCCCGCCGTCCCGCCGTCCACGCCGTCATCCGCCCCCGCCACCCGCCACCGCCACTGTCACCCGTACCTCGCTTCCGCACCCGACCTGGGAGTCCGACGATGCTGTCCGAGAAATCCGCCGGAACGATCCGCGCCACGCTGCCCGCCGTGGGCGCCGCCATCGGAACGATCACCACGAACTTCTACGACCGGCTCTTCACCGCCCATCCGGAGCTGCTGCGGGACCTGTTCAACCGGGGCAACCAGGCCACCGGGGAGCAGCAGCGGGCCCTGGCGGGCTCCATCGCCGCGTTCGCCGGAGCCCTCGTCGACCACCCCGGCACCCGGCCGGACACCCTGCTGAGCAGGATCGCGCACAAGCACGCCTCCCTCGGCGTCACCCGTGAGCAGTACACGGTCGTGCACACCCACCTCTTCGCGGCCATCGCCGACGTCCTCGGCGAGGCCGTCACCGAGGAGGTCGCCGCCGCCTGGGACGAGGTCTACTGGCTGATGGCGAACGCCCTGATCGCCCTGGAGGAACGGCTCTGCGCCCAGGCCGGGACCGGGACCACCCTGCGCGACCATGTCGTCGTCGCCCGCCGCGCGGAGACCGACGAGGTCACCACCTTCCTCGTCCGCCCCGCCGACGGCACGCCCCCGCCGCCCTTCCGGCCCGGCCAGTACGTCTCCGTCCAGGTCGAACTCCCCGACGGGGCACGCCAGATACGCCAGTACACCCTCTCCGGGGAGCCCGCCGACGCGCTCCAGTTCAGTGTGAAGCGGACCCCGGGCACCCCGGGCGGCGCCCCCGGCGGGGAGGTCTCCCACCATCTCCACGACCGGGTGCGGGAGGGCGATGTGCTGCGCGTCGGCGCGCCCTTCGGGGATGTCGTCCTCGCGGACGGTGACGGTCCGCTGCTGCTGGCCTCGGCCGGGATCGGCTGCACACCCATGGCCGCCATGCTCGGCCGGCTGGCCGCCGAGGGCTCACCGCGCCCGGTCACCGTCGTCCACGCCGACCGCTCCCCGGACAGCCACGCGTTCCGGGACGCCCTCGAACGGCAGGTCGCCGCGCTGCCCGCCGCGACCGCGCATGTCTGGTACGAGCGGCCCGGCGCCGACCGGCCCACCGGACCCACCGTGCGCACCGGGCACGCGGACCTCGCCGGACTCCCGCTGGAGCCCGGCACCACCGCGTACCTCTGCGGTCCGCTGCCCTTCCTGCGCGCGATGCGCACCCAGTTGCTCGAACGGGGTGTGCCCGCCGCCGATATCCACTACGAGGTCTTCGGCCCGGATCTCTGGCTCGGCCAGGACTGAGCCCCGGAGCCGTCGATATCGTCGGTGCTGTCGGTGAAACGATTCTCCGCCCGCCGGTGCGGTAGCGCCCCGGCGGCCGGGGCCGCCCGGCAGGGTGTCGGGAGGCCCCGCCGGACGGCCCCCGCGACCGGGCCCGTCACCCCGGCAGCCGGAACTGGGTGGCGAGCACCGCGGCCTGGATGCGGCGCTCCACACCCAGCTTCGCCAGCAGCCGTGAGATGTGGTTCTTGACCGTCTTCTCCGCGAGGTAGAGCCGCGCGCCGATCTGGCGGTTCGTCAGCCCCTCGCCTATCAGCTCCAGGATCTCCCGCTCCCGCTCCGTCAGCCCGCCCAGCCGGTCGGCCTCCGGGTCCGGAGTCCGCGGGGCCCGCAGACTGTTCATCAGCCGCGCGGTCGTGGCGGGGTCCAGCATCGACTGGCCGGACGCCACCGTCCGCACGGCCGCCACCAGG
Organism: Streptomyces clavuligerus; assembly: GCF_005519465.1. Classification (NCBI taxonomy): domain Bacteria; kingdom Bacillati; phylum Actinomycetota; class Actinomycetes; order Kitasatosporales; family Streptomycetaceae; genus Streptomyces; species Streptomyces clavuligerus. The sequence continues at coordinate 6,447,429 of NZ_CP027858.1, forward strand.
TCCGACCCCTTGATCTGCTTGAGGACGTACCCCGAGGCGCCCGCCATGATGGCGTCCAGCAGGGCGTCGTCGTCGTCGAACGACGTGAGCATCAGACAGGCCAGCCCCGGCATCCGCGAGCGCAGTTCACGGCAGACGGTGATGCCGTCCCCGTCGGGCAGCCGGATGTCCAGCACGGCCACATCGGGGCGGAGCGCGGGACCCCGTACCAGCGCCTGTTCACCGGAGCCGGCCTCCCCGACCACGTCGATGTCCGGCTCGGAGTCGAGCAGATCGCGCACCCCCCGCCGGACGACCTCGTGGTCGTCGAGCAGGAAGACCCGGATCGGGCGCTGCGGGCTGAAGACGGGGGTCGAGGTCACGTCGGTGGCTCCCTGGTTCTCGGTGGTTCCTCATCGAGGGTGCCGCCCGCCCGCCCCGGGCGACAGGGGCCGAACGTCCCCTGCCGCCCGGGTGCGCCGCCCGGGCCCCCACGCCCGGGTTCCCCCGTGCCCCGGGTCCACTCGTCCCGGGGCCTTTCGCCGTCCCGGCCCCCACGCCGGGACGGACGCGATGGACGGACGTGCTACCGCGGCGCGGTCACGCCCGGGGAGGCGTACAGATCCAGCAGCCGGGCCCTGGACGCCTGGAGACGGTGGGCCAGGACGGAGCCCACCCATCCGCTCACCGCGTGACCGAACCACGGGTCCGCCTCGCACAGCCGCCGCGCCTCGGCCGCGTCGAACTCCAGCGCCCGTACCGGAGTCATTGCCTCTGCCCCTGTCCGGCAGGGGGACGGCGGGAACATCCAGGACCAGCCCACCAGTTCCCCGTGGGCGAGGGACTCGATCACCCGCGGGCGGCGCCCGGGTATCCGGATGTCGAGGGTCACCAGACCGGTTCTGATGATCCAGAACGCCGCCGGGATCTCCCCCTCCTCGAAGAGCCTGGCCCCCTGCTCGAAGGAGACCTCCCGCGCGCTGTGCAGCAGCCGCCCCCGGTGCTCCGCCGACAGAGCGTTCAGCGTCCTCATACCGCTCACCGTCCCCTGGTCAGGTCGTGTGTCAGGCCGTGTGCAAGAGGATCGGCGCTTCCGCGGTCCCTTCCCCAGGGGCCGGGCGGGGGCGTACCGCGCGCCGAACGGCCCTGCCGGAGTGCCGTGTTCCGGGAAGCGGTACGGTGAACCGGGTCCTGGACAGGGGCGGGTCGGGCGGAAGGGCACGGAGGGCTCATGGGTGGGGACGGGGACGGCAGCGGCGCGCAGACCCCGGGCGCGGGTCGCGCTCCGCGGTTGCGGCTCGACGAGCTGATCGACGAACTCCAGTCCCGCATCGACGAGGTGCGCGGCAGCCGGGACCGGCTCAACGGGCTGCTGGAGGCGGTGCTCTCGATCGGCCGGGAACTCGATCTCCCGCAGGTGCTGCGCGGCATCGTGGAGGCCGCCGTCGCCCTCGTCGACGCCGAGTACGGCGCGCTCGGCGTCATCGGCGACGAGCAGCGGCTCGCCCAGTTCCTGCCGGTGGGGATCGACGACGCCACCCGGCGGCGGATCGGCGACCCCCCCTCGGGCCACGGGCTGCTCGGCGAGTTGATCCGCCACCCCCAGGCGCTGCGGCTCCCCGACCTCTCCCGCCACCCCTCCTCGTCCGGCTTCCCCGCGCACCACCCGCCGATGCACTCCTTCCTCGGGGTGCCGGTCCGGGTGCGCGACGAGGTCTTCGGCAATCTGTATCTGACCGAGAAGCGCGGCGGGGGCGAGTTCGACGCCGAGGACGAGGCCGTCCTCGCGACTCTCGCGGTGGCCGCCGGGATCGCCATCGAGAACGCCAGGCTCTTTGAGACCGTACGGCTGCGGGAGCGCTGGCTCACCGCGAGCGCGGACTTCACCAGCGCGCTGCTCGCGGGTGCCTCGGAGATCCAGATCCTGGAGATGATGACCGACCGGGCCCGCCGGATCACCTCCAGCGAACGGGGCGTGGTCCATCGGGTGGAACGGGACGGCTCCCTCCGGGAAGCCCTGGCACTCGGCGACAGCGACAGCGACAGTCACGGTGACGGGGCCGGGCCCGGCGGCGAGGCCCAGGCCGCGACCCGGTCCGGGTCCGGGTCCGGCGGCACGGGAGCCGACAACGGCTCCCGCCCGGCGCGGCCCGGGGGCGCGAGCCTCGCCGCGGCGGCCCTGGAACGGGGCGCTCCGGTCACCGTGACGGATCTGGCCGCCGACGGACGGCCCGGTGACGAGGCGGGCTTCGGCCCCGCCGTCGCGGTCCCCGTGGGCCAGAAGGGGAAGGTGCGGGGGGTGCTGGTGCTCGCGCGCCGGGCGGGCCGACCCCCCTTCACGGACGCCGAGACCGCCCCGCTCCCCGGCTTCACCGGCCAGGCGGCCCTCGCCCTGGAACTGGAGGACCGCCGCAGGGACGCCGAGCAGATGGCGCTGCTGGCCGACCGCGACCGGATCGCCCGCGATCTGCACGACCTCGCCATCCAACGGCTGTTCGCCACCGGGATGACACTCCAGAGCACCCGCCGCTTCGTGGACCACCCGGAGGCGACCGAGCGCCTGGTGCGCGCGATCGACGACCTCGACGACACCATCAAGATCATCCGTTCCACCATCTTCGGGCTGCGGGAACGGGAGACCCCGAAGGCGGCCCCAGGACTGCGGATACGCGCCGTGCGCGCGCTGGAGGACGCCGCCCGCGCGCTCGGCTTCGCGCCCGGACTGCGGATGGAGGGGCTGATCGACACCGATGTCCCGGGCACCGCGGCCGACGAGGTGATCGCCGTCCTCGGCGAGGCGCTGACCAACGTCGCCCGCCATGCCCGCGCCTCCCGGGCGGAGGCCGCCCTCCTGGTGCGCCCGGGCACCCTGACCGTGGAGGTCACCGACGACGGGGTGGGCATGGACGGTGCTCCGGGAGGCCGCCGCAGCGGGTTGCGGAACCTCGCCGAACGCGCCGAACGGCTGGGCGGAACCCTCGCCACCGGCCGTGGCCCCTCCGGTGGCACCCGGCTGACCTGGCAGATCCCGCTGGAGCCCGCCCGCTGACGCCCGTCCCCTCCTGTCCCTTCCCGTCCCTTCCCGCCCCCTTCTCATCCCCTTGTGCGGCCGGGCGGGGCCGGACCGGCCACCGGGGTCAGCCGGTGACGGTCGCGGGGTCGCTCACCCCCGGCGTGCCGTTCTCCAGATGACCGGCGAAGCGCCGCAGAAAACGGCTGTCGTCGCTGGAGACCACCGTCAGGTCGTACCAGCGCCTGCGCCCCCGCAGCTCCACCGTGTGCCGGAGCTGCCCGCCCGGCCGTACCGTGAACGTGCGCCTGCCGCCGCCGTACGCGTTGGTGAGCGTCAGCCGACAGGTGGTGTCGGTGGGGTTGGTCATGGTCAGCTCGACCCCCCGCTTCGCCGCGTGACGGGCGGTCACCTCGGGGCCGGGTGCGGTGTTCTGCCCCCGGAAGGTGCGCAGGAAGCCGTTGGGCCCGTACACGGTGAGGTCGTAGACGCCCTGTGAGTGGACCGAGTTCCAGGTGTCGGACAGCCGGCCCCCGGCGGGGGTCGTATAGGTCCATGGGCCGTCGCCGCGGTTCGCGGAGGTCACCAGGAAGCAGGCCCCGGCCCGCGGTCCGCCGCTGAAGGTCAGCGTGAAGCGGCCCGTCTCCGGTACGGAGGCCCCGTCCACCAGCGGCGCGTACGGCAGCGGACGGGCCGGGCGGGAACCCCGTTCCTGCACCGGCATCCGGGGGTCCGCGGGCGGCACCGGAACGACATCGGGGTGCCGCTCGCCGTCCGGCGGCTCATAGGCGTCGGTCGCGGGCAGTCCCACCGGCCGCGGCTTGCGCAGGGAGAAGTCGAACGCCGAGGTCAGATCGCCGCAGACGGCCCGCCGCCAGGGTGAGATCTGTGGCTCGGCCACCCCGAACCGCGCCTCCATGAAACGGATCAGCGAGGTGTGGTCGAAGGTCTCCGAGCAGACATATCCGCCGGTGCTCCACGGCGAGACCACCAGCGTGGGCACGCGCGGCCCCAGCCCGTAGGGGCCCGCGCCGTACGCGCCGTTGCCCGGGAAGTGGTCGAGCGAGCTGTCCACACCCGAGCGCCCCTGCGCGGCGGAGGCCGGGGGGAAGGGCGGCGGTACGTGGTCGAAGTACCCGTCGTTCTCGTCGTAGGTGAGGAACAGCGCCGTTCTGGCCCAGACCGCGGGGTCGGCGGTGAGCGCGTCCAGCACCCGCGCGATGTACCAGGCGCCGTAGTTCGTGGGCCAGTTCGGATGCTCGGAGAACGCCTCCGGCGCCGTGATCCAGGAGATCTGCGGCAGGGTGCCGCCCACGACATCGGCCCGGAGCCGGTCGAAGTAGCCCTCGCCGCGGCGCGCGTCCGTGCCGGTGCGGGCCTTGTCGTGGAGGGGGTCGCCGGGGCGGGCGTCGCGGTAGCGGTTGAAGTACAGCAGCGAGTTGTCGCCGTAGTTGCCCCGGTAGGCGTCCCGGATCCAGCCCCAGCGCCCGGCCGCGTCCAGACCGTCCCCGATGTCCTGGTAGATCTTCCAGGAGATCCCGGCCCGCTCCAGCCGCTCGGGGTATGTCGTCCAGTCGTACCCGACCTCCTCGTTGCCGAGCACCGGGCCGCCGCCCGCGCCGTCGTTGCCGGTGTGCCCCGTCCACATGTAGTAGCGGTTGGGGTCGGTCGCGCCGATGAACGAGCAGTGGTACGCGTCGCACACGGTGAACGCGTCCGCGAGGGCGTAGTGGAACGGGATGTCGTCGCGGGTCAGATGGGCCATCGTCCCCGCCGACTTCGCCGGGAGCCAGCGGTCGTACTTCCCGTTGTTCCAGGCCGCGTGGCCGTCGGACCAGTAATGGCGGAGACCGGCGAGGAACTGCATCCCGAGGTCGTCGAGGTCCGGACGGTACGGCAGCACCTCCCGCGCGCCGTCCGACTGGTGCCAGACGGACATGCCGGAGTCCAGGATGTACGGCCGGGGATCACCGAAGCCCCGTACGCCCCGGAGTGCCCCGAAATAATGGTCGAAGGAGCGGTTCTCCTGCATCAGGACGACGATGTGCTCGACGTCCTCGATGGTGCCGTGCCGGCGGTTCGCCGGGAGGGCCGCGGCGCGTTCGACGCTGCTGGAGAGCGCCGCGTGGCCCGCGGTCGCACCCGCGATCTGGAGGAACCGGCGGCGGTTGACATCAGCCATGGGGTTCGGACCTCGGAGGGTGAAGGGGGATGGGGCGGACAGCGTGCCGATGGAGTGTCCGAGAGGAGCGAACGCGGTGGAAGGGGCGGCGGGGGGACCGGGCCGTGAAGTGGCGCGGTACGCACGGCGAACAGCCGCGCCGGGACCGGCGCGCGCGGACGTGCGGCGGAGCCCGGCCCGTCCGTCCGCCCGGGGCGCCCCGGTGTGCTCCGGCGGTCCGGCGGGGGCCGCGCGGTACGGGGCCGGGTCAGGGGAAGTACTGGCGCGGTGTCAGACCGACGATCCGGTGGAACGCGGCCACGAAGGAGCTGGCCGAGCCGTAGCCCACCCGGCGGGCCACGGCCTCGATCGGCAGCTCGCTCGCCAGCAGGGGCATCGCCGCCTGCATCCGCAGCCGCTCCCGCCATTGGCCGAAAGTCAGCCCGGTCTCGGCGATGAACAGCCGGGCGAGGGTACGGGCGCTCGCGCCGACCTGGCTGCCCCAGGCGGGCAGCCCCCGGTTGTCCCGGGGGTCGCCCGCGAGGGCCCGGGCCACCGCCCGTGCCCGGGGGTCCTGCGGCTCTGCCGCCGCGACGGAGATGACCGGCAGCGGAACCAGGACGTCCAGGACCACCTCCTCGGCCCGGCGGCGCGCGTCCGGGGTGAGGCCGGGCCGCCCCAGATGGTCGATCAGCGCGCTGAGCAGGGGCTCCACCCGTACCGCCGTGGGGTCGCGCCAGGTGCCCGGACCGGTGGTCGTCAGCGGGTCGGCGGCGAGGTCGACGACGGGCCCGGATATCCGGGCCGCCGCCACCGCCGTGGGCGCGGGCGGTGCTGCCGGTGCTGATGGTGCTGCCGGTGTCGTCAGGACGGCGGTCGCGTGCGGGACCCCGGCGGGAATCCACAGCGCGGTCGACGGGGGCAGCAGCCACGCCCCCGCTCCCGTCCTGACGGCGAGCAGCCCACCGGGCACCCGGGCCAGGAGGTGGCGCGGATGGCGGCGCGTGGGCTGCCAGACGCCCTCGGGCAGGGTGAACGCGCCGACGATGATCGCCGCCCCCGGGCCGCGGTCGCGCGGGTACGGACGGCCGTTCTGCGACATGAGTCGGCAGCGTAGCCCCAGAAGGGCCGGAACGGAGCCGTCTTGCCGCTGGCCCATGCCAAGGGCAAGGTCTGCGCCCGGCCCTCCAGCCGGGGGCGACCGGTCCTCGGACTCCGTACGCACCACGATCCCCGGGTGAATCGGCCACCCCACCGCCCGGCCGCCACCGTCGGTTTGGGCCCGATCGGGTGACACGGGGGACGGATGATCCCGCAGCAGGGCCATCGGGGCCGCGGGCGCGGGCGGGCCCGTACCGGGTCCTGCGGGCGCGTTTCCCGTCGTCCGGGCGGCGCGGTGGCCCGGGGCGGCCGGGTCCCCGGCGGATGGTGAACGGGCGCCAGCGCCGCCGGGACGTTCCTCCGGGGCCGCGCCCGGGGCCGGTGCAGGGGCGTTCCTGCCTGCGGACGGGTTTGTTCCGGTGGTTGTGGTGCCGTTGTCGTCCGGGGTGCGGGGGTGGCCGGTGGCCGACGGGTCATGGGGCCGGTGCAGGGGGCCCGGCCTGCCGAGGGGCGCTCCGGCGGCTCCGGTGCCGTCGTCGCGGGGTGCCGGGGCGGGTGGGCCGGGGCCCTGGCGGGTCGTGGGACCGGTGTGGGGAGTCCGGCCTGCCGAGGGGCGTTCCGGCGGCTCCGGTGCCGTTCGGGTGTCACGGTGCGGTGCGGTGTGCCCGTGCCCGTGCCGGGGGAGGGGGCGATGAGGGGTGTCGCCTCGGGCGGTGGCCGGATGTCGATGCCGCCGGGGGCGGTCGCGCCGGTGCGGGCGGAGCGGTGCCGCCGTCGTCCGGGGCGCGCGGGCCGGGTCCCGGTGGCGGTCGGTGTCCGGGGCGTCAGGGGGCGGTGCCCGGGCCCGGGGCGCGGGTCCAGGCGAGCAGGTCGTCCGCGCTCCAGGTGTTGACGACCCGTTCCGGCGGCACCCCGGCGCGTTCCGCGCGGTCGCAGCCGAGGAGCTGCCAGTCGAGCTGCCCGGGCGCGTGCGCGTCGGTGTCGACGGCGATGTGGACACCCGCGTCGACAGCGGCCCGCAGCAGCCGCATCGGCGGGTCCAGGCGCTCGGGCCTGCTGTTGATCTCCACCGCCGTGCCGTGCGCGGCACACGCCGCGAAGACGCGCTCCGCGTCGAACCGCGACTCCGGGCGCGGCCCGGCGGTCCGGGACCGCCCCCGGCCGGACGTCCGCCGCCCGATCAGCAGCCGACCGGTGCAGTGGCCGAGGATGTCGACCAGCGGATTGGCGACCGCCGCCACCATCCGGCGGGTCATCGCCGCCGCCTCCATCCGCAGTTCGGAGTGGACCGACGCGACCACCACGTCCAGCCGGTCCAGCAACTCCGGCTCCTGGTCGAGCGAACCGTCCGGCAGGATGTCGCACTCGATGCCGGTCAGCAGCCGGAACGGCGCCCACCCCCGGTTGAGCCGCGCGACCGCGTCGAGCTGCTCCCGCAGCCGTTTCGCCGTCAGCCCCCGGGCCACCGTCAGCCGCGGCGAGTGGTCCGTGAGCACCGCCCACTCGTGCCCCAGGGCGATCGCCGTCCGGCCCATCTCCTCGATCGGGCTGCCCCCGTCCGACCAGTCCGAGTGGAGATGGCAGTCGCCGCGCAGCAGCGCCCGCAGCGCCTGCCCGGCCCCGGGGTGCGGACCGGACTCCGCCGCCTCCTGCTCCAGCCGGCGCAGATACTCCGGCACCTGCCCGGCGAGCGCTTCCCGCACCACCGCCGCGGTCTTCGGGCCGACCCCCTTGATCCGCTCCAGCGCACCGGAGGCGGCACGCTCGTCCAACTCGTCGGCGGACAGCGCGGCGAGCGCGGCGGACGCGGTGCGGAAGGCCCGTACCCGGTAGGGCTCCGCGAGGGAGCGCTCCAGCAGGAAGGCGATCCGGTCCAGTGCCGCCACCGGCTCCATCCCGTGCTCCCTTCCCGGCGACCCGGGACGGCCCGTGCCGGGTCCGGCGGCCGCCGCTCCCACTGTCGCCCGCCCGGCCGGGGACGGCACGCCGGGGGCGGCACCCGGAGCCACCGGGTCGGGGTCCGGAGGCACATCGGAGGCGCACCGGACACGCGCCCTGCGCACACCCCGGCGGGTGCCCGCCGCCGGACGCGGGAAGCGGCCCCGGGGGAGCGGGCTTAGACTCAAGCCGCTGGAGGGCCGGAACGCGGTGGTCCCCGCCGCCGCTCCGGCCCTGGGTCGCCCGGAAACGGACGGGGGCGGCAGTGCCCGATGCGCGACGGCGGCAGGCCGTACGCTCGACGGCCTGGTTGATCAGGCGGTACGCCCGCGAGCCCGCCGTCGTCCAGACACTGCGCGCGACCGCCGCCGCGACCCTCGCCTATGCCGCCGCCCTCTGGCTGAGCGAGGAACCCGCCCCGCTCACCGCGCCCCTGACCGCCCTGCTCGTCGTCCAGGTGACGCTCTACTCCACCCTCACCACCAGCGTGCGACGGGTGAACGCGGTGGTCGCGGGCGTGCTCATCGCCAGCGCGTTCAGCCTCTGGGTGGGCCTGTCCTGGTGGAGCCTCGGGCTGATCATCCTGGCCTCGCTGACCGTGGGCTATCTGGTGCGGGTGGGTGAGTTCGTCCCCGAGGTCGCGATCAGCGCCATGCTCGTCCTCGGTGTCACCCGGGTGGCGGACACCGCCTGGGACCGGGTCCTGGAGACCCTGATCGGCGCGGCGGTGGGGCTGCTCTTCAATGTGCTGCTGCCGCCGGTGTGGGTGGGCGACGCGGAGGAATCCATCGACGAGCTGTCCCGGCGGATGCGCCGGCTGCTGCTGGACATGGGCGAGGGTCTGAGCGCCCCCGCCTCCGTGACCAGGTCCGCCGTACGGCTGCACGAGGCCCGCCGCCTCGACAACGACATCGCCCAGGTGGACGCCTCCCTGCAACAGGCCGAGGACAGCCTCCGGCTCAATCCGCGGGTACGGGAGGCGCTGCTCAACCGGGTGGTGCTGCGGACCGGCCTGGACACCCTGGAGATCTGCGCGGTGGTGCTGCGGGTGATGGCCCGTACCCTGACCGATCTCGCCACGGCCCGCGAGGGCGGGCGGCTCTTCCCGGACGAGGTCTCCCGCGCCCTCGACGAGCTGTTCGCCCGGACCTCGGACGCGCTGGTGAGCTTCGCCGTCCTGGTCACCAGCGAGGTCAGCGAGAGCGCGCGGGAGGCGGAACAGCGGCTGGCCGAGGGGCTCGCCGCCGCCGCGGCGGCCCGGGAGCGGGCGGCCGGGCTGCTGCTCGCCCGGGTGCACCGCGATCCGCGCCACTGGCAGTTGGAGGGCGCGCTGCTGGCGGAGGCCGATCGCGTCCTGGCGGAGCTGGACCCGGAGCACCGCAGCCGACGGCTGCTGGAGGAGCTGGACCGGGGCGTCCGCGAGCAGCGGGAGAAGCATCCGCATCTGGACGGTCTGCGCCAGTGGGCGCGGAGCAGGCGGCGCGTGCCGCACGGACGGCGGGCGCGGGCGCGGGACCGCTGATGCCACCGCGCGCCCGCGACAGCGCACGCCGGAGTGGGTCAGTCTGACGGCACCGCTCCGGGCGCGCCGTGGCGCGCTGAGGGGGCGGATACCAGGAACACGCCGTTCCGTCCGGTTGGATCGTGACGGTCCGCCGCTGTGCCCGCCGGGCCGGGCGCGGGCCCGCCGCCGTGCCCGTTCCGCCGCCACCCCGACCGTTCCACCGGCGCACGGCCCCTTGGTTCCACCGGCTTCCGGTCGTCGTTCCCGGCCACCGGCTGTCCGGCGGCCGGGAAACCGGCCGCCGTGGCGCCGCCGCCCGTGAGCGGCCGTCCGCGCCGCGCCGTGCCGTGCTCGGTGCCGTGCCGCGTCCAGTCGCCCCGGCCCGGCACCGAACCGACGATCCGCCGTCAGCCCGTCAGCCCGTCAGCCCGTCAGCCCGTCAGCCCGTCAGCCGTTCCGTCAGGAGGCTTGCATGACCCGTAGGAGCAGCTCTCGTCCCGATCCTGTCGCCTTCTCCACCGTCACCACCACGATCCCCGCCCGGCTCGACCGTCTCCCCTGGTCACGCTGGCACTGGACCGTCGTCGTCGGGCTGGGGGCCGTCTGGATACTCGACGGTCTGGAGGTCACCGTCGTCGGCAGTGTCGCGAGCCGTCTGGCCGAGGAGGGCAGCGGACTGCCGATCACGGTCGCCCAGGTCACCGGGACCGCCGCCGCCCTCTATGTGGCCGGGGCCTGTCTGGGGGCGCTCTTCTTCGGCAGACTCACCGACCGCCACGGCCGCACCGGGCTCTTCCTCGTCACCCTGGCGGTCTATGTCATGTCCACCGCGCTCAGCGCCGCGTCCGTCTCCGTCTGGTGGTTCTTCCTCTTCCGCTTCCTGGCCGGATTCGGGATCGGCGGCGAGTACGCGGCCGTCAACTCCGCCATCGACGAGCTGATCCCCAGCCGCTACCGGGGCCGGGTCGACCTGGTCGTCAACGGCAGCTACTGGATCGGGGCGATGGGCGGCGCGCTGCTCTCGGTGGTGGCGCTGGACACCCGTCTGCTCCCCCGTGATCTGGGCTGGCGGCTGACCTTCGCCGTCGGTGTGGTGCTGGGCCTGGCCGTTCTGCTGGTGCGCCGCAGGCTGCCGGAGAGCCCGCGCTGGCTGCTGATCCACGGCCGGGAACGGGAGGCGGAGCGGCTGGTGGACGCGATCGAACGGCGGGTGGAGCGGCAGACGGGACGGGCCCTGTCCCCGGTGGCGAAGGAGATCACGGTCCGTCAGCGGCCCGGCGTCGGCTTCCTGGAGATCGCCCGGACGCTCTTCACCGTCTACCCCCGGCGGGCGGTGCTCGGCTTCGCGCTCTTCATCGGCGGCGCCTTCCTCTACAACGCCATCACCTTCGGCTTCGGTTCCATCCTGGTGGAGTTCTTCGGGGTCGACAGCGGCGCCACCGGCTACTGGTTCGCGGTCGTCGCGTTCGGCAACTTCCTCGGTCCGCTGCTGCTCGGTCCGCTGTTCGACACCTGGGGCAGGCGCCCGATGATCGCCGGGACCTATGTCCTCTCCGGGGTGCTGCTCTTCCTCACGGCGTGGGTCTTCGGCGCGGGGCTGCTCGACGCCACCACGATGACCATGTGCTGGGCGGTGGTGCTCTTCTTCGCGTCCGCCGGGGTCAGCTCCGCGTATCTGACCGTGAGCGAGATCTTCCCGATGGAGACCCGGGCGATGTCCATCGCCTTCTTCTACGCCCTCGGCACGGCGGCGGGCGGCATCTCCGGGCCGCTGGTCTTCGCCGACCTCACATCGAGCGGACGGGTGGACGACGCCGTCCTCGCGTTCTGTGTCGGCGCGGCGCTGATGGTGCTCGCGGGGCTGGTCGCCGCGGTCTTCGCGGTCCCCGCCGAACGGCGCTCCCTGGAGGACATCGCGGCCCCGCTCTCGGCGCTGGACCCGGGCGCCCCCGCCGGGCCGGGCCGGTCCGGCGGACGAGACGGCTCCGGGGCGCCCGGGGAGGCCGGTGAGGGGGAGTACGGCGATCCTGGTGAGAGGTCCGGTATCCCCGGGGGCTGACACTCCGTCGCCGCACCGGGCGGGTGCGATCCGCAGGCGATCCGTACATGTGTACGAAAAAGGTGGCCCCCGGAGCGTTTCGCCGCGGTCCGGGCGGGCACTGTCGGGACATCCGGCGCCCGGGGTGCCGGAGCGGGTGCCCCGGACGGCTCCGGGTCCGGCGCCGCGCGGGACACGGGAGACGGGGCGCGGGACACAGGACACAGGACACGGGATACGGGGCGCGGCGCGAGGGCGCCGACAGCCACCGGTACAGCGGAGGAGCGGATGGGCGCAGGACTCCGACGGCAGGGCCAGACACGACGGCTGGGGCTGTCCGGCGGCCGTGGCGTGGTCGCCCGCTGCCGTGACTTCACCGCCCGGGCCCTCGCCGACTGGGGCTGGGCGCAGGGCGGCCGGGAGAGCACCGACGATGTGCTGCTGATCGTCTCGGAACTGGTCACCAACGCCTGTCTGCACGCGGGCGGCCCCACCGAACTGGCCCTGCGCCACCGCCCCGGGCTGCTGCGGATCGAGGTCGCCGACGCCGACCCCGCGCCCCCGGCGCCCCGGCCCCGGGAGGTCTCGCTCCCCGGCGGCCACGGTCTGGTGGTGCTGGACCGGCTGTCGCTGCGCTGGGGCTCGGAACCCCGGGGCGCGGGCAAGGTGGTGTGGGCGGAGGTGGCCCCGCCGCCGGGCCGCCCCGCCCCGGGCCGGCCGGGAGCCTGACGCGCGCGCCCGGCGGCAGTCCGGAGTCCGGCGGTCCGGGTCTCCGCGCGGCCCGGGTCTCCGCGCGGTGGTGCGGGTCTCCGCGCGGCCCGGGGTCCGCCGGAGCGGGTCACCAGGTGGCGAAGGACTCCGCGGCGACGGAGACCGCGCCCACCACCGCTCCGTACCCGGGGATCATCAGCAGCGGCCAGGGGACGGGCCGCGGGGCGAGCACCCGCCAGTGGAAGGCGTAGTCGCGGTACTCCGGCATCCCCTCGGTTCCCGGCGGCACCATGAAGCGCGGCTGCACCGTGCAGAACAACCACCAGTCGAGAATCACCAGATCGGTGAGGGCCAGCACCAGGAAGCCGGTCGCCCCGAGCGCGAACGGCGGCCAGAAGCCCAGCGTCCCGGCGTCCCGGGCATGCAGTTCGAGTACCCCCGCGGTCGGGACGCCGATCAGCGACACCGCGTTGAGCAGGCCCATCACCCCGGCCGTGCGTTTGCCGCGTTCGCTCTGCGGTCCGTGCCGATCGCGGATCGCGGCGGGATAGTCATGGATCAGCGAGTCCCGCGCGACGAGCAGTCCGCCGATGACCACGGCGACGAAGAGCGTGGTCAGGACGAGCGCGTAGAGGAGTCCGACGGTTGCCACTTCCGACCAGTCCATGACAACAAAGGGTAACCGGGAAGATCGGGAACGGAGGGGCGATTCACAGGAGCACAGGGGGCGTTCAGCGGCTGATCAGAGTGAAGAGCGCGCCGTCGGGGTCGCTGACGGACGCTTCGTCCCGGCCGTCGGCCGTCGTGTGCCGCCCCAGCAGGGTGCCGCCGTGGTCCTCGGCCGCGCGGACGGTGCGGTCCACGTCGGCCACGGGGAAGTGCACGTCCCAGCGGGGCCGGTGCACCGGGTCGGGCGCCGCGCCGCGCGCGCCGGAGCTGAGCCGGGCGAGCACATGGCCCTGGCTGATCAGGACGACCTCGTCGTTCTCGTAACTCACATCGCAGGCGCCGGGGCGCTCGGTCGCCCAGTCCAGCACCTCGCCGTAGAAGATCGCCGCGTCGAAGGCGTTGCGGGTGCGCAGCAGCAGCCACGCGGGCGCGTCGCGGTGGCCGGACTGCCAGTCGGGGATCAGCGCGCCCTCCCAGATGCCGAAGACCGCGCCGTCCCGGTCGGCGGCGAGCGCGCCCCGCCCCAGGGTGAAGGCGAGCGGGCCCACCGCGACGGTGCCGCTGCGCTCGCGGATACGGCCGGCCGCCACGTCCGCGTCGGCGATGGCGAAGTACGGGGTCCAGGCCACGGCCACCTGAAGGGTGCGGGCCAGTGCCCCGATGCCCGCCACCGGTGCCCCGTCCAGCAGGGCCACGCTGAATCCCTCGCCCAGCTCGCCCGGACGGAAGTCCCACCCCAGCACCGAGCCGTAGAAGTCCTGCGACGCGGTGAGGTCCCGGGCCATGAGGCTGACCCAGCACGGTGCCCCGGCCACCTCCGCGCTCGGCGTCATGCCCGGCACCGCGGCCGGACCGGTCGTCTCGTTCATCGCATCGCACCCATGTCCGCACCCGGGGGTGCATCTGTGCCGTGCCCGCGGCGTGCGCGCGGCCGTGGGGGCAGCCGGACGCGCGCCCGCGCTGCTGCCCTTGTCCTGCATCCTGCCCTCGGTCCGGGCTCCACGCGACTCACGCCCGGCGCGCCGGGCGCCCGCGGGCGGGGCGCCGGGCCGGGGGCCGAGTTGCACACGGCCGTGGGGGAGGGCCGGATGGTGCGGACGGCGTGGGTACCCGCCGGGGGAGGGCACGGGACGGGAGCGCACGGGACGGAAGGAGATCGGCCGCCATGACGGAGCCCGAGAACCAGCACAGGGGCGTCGAGGCCGCCCGCCTCGGCGAACACGACCTGATCAAGGAGCTGGAGAACATCCACCGCAGTCGGCACGACACCCTGCTGCACGGCTCCCCCGCCGCCCTCGCCGCGCACACCACCCGGATGGCCGAGCTGGAGGAGGAGTATTTGCGCCGCCATCCGGAACGCCCCGTGTCGGCGGGGCGGACCCGGGAGGGCGCCCGCGCGCGGGCCCCTCAGGAGTAATCCCGTCCGGCCCGGCGGCCGGACCTCCGCGGCGGGTGCCCGCTGATGCCGGTGCCGGCCGGTCCCGGCCCGGTGTCGGCCCGGTGTCGGCCGGTCCCCGCGGTGCCCGTACCGAGCGGTGCCCGCGCGAGGGCGTGCCGGAGCCAGCAGAATGGAGAGAGGGGCGTCCGGCCCCGGGCGGGGTTTGCCCTCGCGGCACGGGGGCAGGCGCGGGGCCACGAGCCCGAGCGCGGCCGGTGGCGACGGCCCCGGAAGGAACTCCGTCCCCGCTGCCTCGAACGGGTCCCCCGGCCCCGTGCGGCACGCGGAGCACAGTGGGGCGAACGAGGCCCATGAGCACAGGCACAGAACGAGGCCCCTGAGCACAGGGTGAGCACCCGGGGCAGACGAGACGAGCACACGGGGACCGGAGCGGGGGACCACCGGCCCGCAGGCGCTGTCCAGCCGTCCACACCGCAGAGGGGTGGCGCGCAGATGCGCACACCGACAAGCACCGCACACACCGCCGACCGCGTCCGGAGCCCGGCGCGCGGCGCGCGGCATCCCCACGACGACGCACCCGACACCGCCGCCGCCTTCGCCCGGCTGGCCCGGCTCCCCGACGGACCCGAGCGCGAGGCGCTGCGCCAAGAGCTGGTGAACGCCTGGCTGCCCATGTCCGAGCGGCTGGCCCGCCGTTTCCGGGACCGGGGCGAGAGTCTGGAGGATCTGCGGCAGGTGGCCGCGCTCGGGCTGGTCAAGGCGGTCGACCGCTATGACCCGGCGCGTGGCTGCGCCTTCGCCAGCTTCGCCGTGCCCACCATCACCGGCGAGGTCAAACGCCACTTCCGCGACCACATGTGGACCCTGCATGTACCCCGGCGCGTGCAGGACCAGCGCAACCGGGTGCGCGCCGCCCAACAGGAACTGGCGCAGACGGTGACGGGCCGGGCACCCACCGAGGCGGAGATCGCCGAACGGGCCGGGCTGACCCCCGCCCAGACCCGGGAGGGCCTGGCCGCGATCGGCTCGTACCGCACCCTCTCCCTGGACGCCGAGGCACCCGGCGACGGCGACGGGTGCACCATGGCGGACGCGCTGGGCGGGCCCGATCCCGCGCTGGACGTCGTCATCGACCGGGAGGCCGTCCGGCCCCGGCTGCGTGAACTCCCCGAACGGGAGCGCAGGATTCTGTACATGCGGTTCTTCCGCGGGATGACGCAGAGCCGGATAGCCGAGGACCTGGGCATCTCGCAGATGCATGTCTCCCGGCTGATCAGCCACTCCTGCGACCGGCTCCGCCAGGAGATCATGCGGGACGCCGTCTGAGCCCTCACGCTCCCCGCCGCCGGTGAGCCGACAAGCGGCCGCCGCCGTTCCGTCGTTCCGTCGTTCCGTCGTTCCGTCGTGCGGTCGTGCGGTCGTTCCGTCGTGCTGTGTGCTGTGTGCTGTGTGCGGTGTGCTGTGTGCTGTGCGCCGGTGTCCGGCACGGGGCCGGTCTTCGGGCGCGACGGCTCCGGGGGCACCGATCGACGCCGTCCCCGGCGGCGGCCGTCGGGAAGTGCGCGGTCCGCCGGGTTTCGGCCAGACGGCGGACCAGCCGCCGCCGTGGGCTCCCAGTGGAGAGCCGGCCCGGGCTCCGTCTGCCGCCGCCCGGCGGTCCGGTCGACGGTTCTCCCGTCCGGCGCGACGGCTCCGTCCCTCTGCCGACTCGCTCCATGGCTCGTTCCCGTCGCTCGGCCCGCGCTGTCGGACGGTGCTCCCCGCCCCCGGAAGCGCCGGGCGCGGTACCCCTGAGGACAGGGGCATGGACCCCGCACCGGACGCCCCCTCCCCTCTCCGCTCAACGCCGCCGCAGCCGGTACCCGCGTGTCCGGGCCGCCCTCTGGTGCGGGGCGCGCCGGGGCCGGGATGCTGGGGCGGAGGGGGCCACCGCCCTCTGGTTCTGTCATGCCCTCGACCATCCAGGATCGGGAGAATCCGTGCGCAGAGACCGCCCCACGCCATGGCGGGCCCCCTGGGGACCCCGTGCCGCCCTGTTGACCGCCGCCCTCTCCGCCCTTCTCGTCGGACTCGTCCCCCCGGCCGCCGCCACGGGCTCCGGGCAGGAGACCGACCCCCGCCCCGCGCACCCCGCCGAGGTGCTGCGGCCCGTCGCGCCCCCGCCGCCCGGCGCACCCCGGCAGCACACCCCCGGCAGCGGGCCCGCGGCGGCGGACGGCGCCCGGGGGGTCGTGGACGGCGACGGCATCGAGACCGCGCGCAGCTCCCGCCCCGTCGCCCCCGGGGTGCGTCTCACCTCGTTCGACCGTCTGGAATCGGACAAGTGGCTGCGTGTCGCGAGCCTCTCCGTCGACCTCGACGGCAGCGGCGCGGCGGCCGACTATCTCTTCCCCGGCAAGGTCGCCGCCCGCGACACCGTCTCCGCGCTCGCCGCCCGGCACGACCCCGGACCCGGCCGCCGTACCGTCGCCGCCCTCAACGGCGACTTCTTCGACATCAACCAGACCGGCGCGCCCCAGGGCCCCGGCATCAAGGACGGCGAGGTCACCCACTCGCCCGCCGCGGGCGCCCACCGGGCCATCGGCATCGGCCCCGAGGGCGCGGGCCGCATCCTGCGTCTCTACTTCGACGGCACCCTGACGCTGCCCTCCGGGCCGTACCCGCTCACCGCCTACAACGCCGCCAACGTGCCCGCCGGAGGCATCGGCGCCTACACCCCCGCCTGGGGCACCGCCGACCGCGCCCTGACCGTGGACAGCGCCCGCCCGGTGGCCGAGGCGGTCGTCCGCGACGGGGCCGTGGTCTCCGTCGCGGACCGCCCCGGCGGCGGCCCCGTCCCCGACGGCACCACCGTGCTGGTGGGGCGGGAGGCCGGAGCCGCCCGGCTCGCCGCGCTGCGCCCCGGGGACCGGGTGGCCATGGAGTACCGCCCGCGCACCGACGGCGGACCGGTGCCCCGTACGGCCGTCGGCGGGCGCGAACTCCTCGTCGTCGACGGTGTACCGCAGAACCACGAGGGCCAGAGCAACAACACCGCCGCGCCGCGCACCGCCGTCGGCTTCTCCCGCGACGGCCGCGCCCTGCAGATCCTCACCGTCGACGGCCGCCAGGCCGACAGCGGCGGTGTCACCCTCACCGAGCTGGGGGCGATGATGCGGCGCGCGGGCTCCCACAACGCCCTCAACCTGGACGGCGGCGGCTCCGCCACCCTGGTCGCCCGCACCCCCGGCAGCGACGCCCTCCAGGTCGAGAACAGCCCGTCCGACGGCAGCGAACGCACCGTCCCCAACGGGCTCGCGCTCACCGCGCCCGACGGCAGCGGACGCCTGGCCGGGTACTGGGTGACCACCCGCACCCCCGCGTCCGGCGCCCCCACCGCCGACCCGGTCCGGGGCGGCCGGCCCGAACGGGTCTTCCCCGGTCTCACCCGGCGGCTCGCCGCCGCCGGGTACGACGAGACCTGGGGCCCGGCCGCCGGAGCCCCGCGCTGGCGCTCCCTGCGGCCGTCGGCGGGGCGCGTGGACGCCGACGGCGTCTTCCGGGCGCGGCGCGGCGGCACGGCCGTCGTCACCGCCGAACGGGCCCGCGCCCGGGGCCGGATCGAACTGGCCGTCCTCGACGACCTCGCCCGCATCGCCCCCACCACCCGGCACATCGGCCTCGCGGGCGCGGGCTCCACGGCCGGGTTCGGCATCGTCGGCTTCGACGCCCACGGCACCAGCGCCCCGGTCGAACCCGCCGATGTCCGGCTGGACTACGACCCGGAACTCCTCGACGTCCGCGACGACGGGAAGGGCTCCTTCACCGTCACCGCGCGGACCCCGGGCGGCGCCGGGCGGATCACGGCGCGGGTCCGGGGGGCGACCACCGTGCTCGCCGTCGCCACCGGCCTCGCCCACCGGCCCGTCACCGACTTCGACGACGCCGGAACCTGGACCTTCTCCCAGGCGCGCGCGGACGGCGCGGTCGCCGCCACCCCCGCCGGACACCCCGGCACCGGCCTGGAGCTGACGTACGACTTCACCCGCTCCACCGCCACCCGCGCCGCCTACGCCGCCCCGCCCTGGCCGATCGCCGTGCCGGGCGCGCCCCGCTCGTTCACGCTCTGGGTCGACGGGGACGGACGGGGCGCCTGGCCGACACTCCACCTCACGGACGCGGCAGGCTCCGACCTGCTGCTGCGCGGCCCCTACCTCACCTGGACGGGGTGGCGGCAGATCACCTTCACGGTGCCGCAGGGGGCACCCGTACCGCTCGCCGTGCACCGGTTCTATCTCGCCGAGACCGCGGCGGCCCGCCAGTACACCGGCCGTATCACCGTCGACACCCTGGTGGCGCAGGTACCGCCCGCCGTGGAACTGCCCGCGCCGCCCCGCGTCCCCGACCGGCTCATCGCCACGGGGGCGGCCGTCGCCGACCGGGACTGGCGGTTCGCGGTGCTGTCCGACGCGCAGTTCGTCGCCCGCGACCCCGACAGCGCGATCGTCCGCCAGGCACGGCGCACCCTGCGCGAGATCAGGGCCGCCCGCCCGGAGCTGCTGCTGGTGAACGGGGACCTCGTGGACGAGGGCAGCCCCGCCGACCTGGCCTTCGCCCGGCGGGTGCTCACCGAGGAACTGGGGACGGAGGTGCCCTGGATCTACATCCCCGGCAACCACGAGGTCATGGGCGGGCGGATCGACGACTTCGTCAGCGAGTTCGGGCCCGCGCACCGCGCCTTCGACCACCGGGGCACCCGGGTGCTCACCCTGGACACCTCCCGGCTGACCCTGCGGGGCGGCGGCCTCGCCCAGATCGCGGCGGTACGGGAGCGGCTGGACGCGGCGGCGGCCGACCCGGCGATCGGCTCGGTGCTGGTGGTGCAGCACGTCCCGCCGCGCGACCCGACCCCGCAGCAGGGCAGCATGCTCGGCGACCGCAAGGAGGCGGCGCTGCTCGAACGGTGGCTGACCGAATTCCGTCGGACCACCGGCAAGGGAGCGGCGTTCATCGGCGCGCATGTGGGGGTCTTCCACGCCGAACGCGTGGACGGCGTGCCCTATCTGATCAACGGCAACTCCGGGAAGAACCCGTCCGCCCCCGCGCACGAGGGCGGCTTCACCGGCTGGTCCCTGGTGGGCGTGGACGAGGTCGGCCCCGCCGAACGGGCCGCCGCCCGGCACCGCCCCTGGCGCGGCGGCCCGGACTGGATCTCCGTCCAGACCCGCGCCCACACCGACGGCCTCACCCTGCGCGCGCCGGAGTCGCTGCCGCCCGGCCGGTCCGAGGACGTCCGCGCCACCGTGCTCCAAGGGGTACGGGAGGTTCCGGTGGCGTTCCCGGTGAGCGCGGACTGGACGGGTTCCCGGGGCCTCCACATCGGGCCGCCCACCGCCGCCCGCCCCCGCCACACCGCCTCCTTCGACCCGGTTACCGGCCGCCTCACCGCGCTGCGCCCGGGGACCGTGACCCTCACCGTCACGGTCGGCGGCCTCGCCCGCTCCACCCGGGTCCTCGTCCCGGCACCGGCACCCGAGCCCCGGGCGGACGCCGTACGGCCCGCCGCCCGCGGCGCCCTCGCCGTGCGAGAAGGCGCGTCACCCGGCAGCCTGGGGGTGAGCCCCTGGTGAGGAGGTGGTTACGGGATGGGCGGGCCGCAAGCCTCCGGCGGGGGGAGGACGGGGGAGCAGGCCGAGGCGCTGAGACCGCTGCTCGCGCTCGCGCTGGCGGACATGATGAAGGACTCCCACGCCCACTCCGGAGCCCTCTACCTCCTGACCACGGACCGGGGCCACCCGACCGCGACCCCGACCCCGACCGTCCCGGCCTGTGTCCCGGGGGAGCCCCCGGGACACGGCGGACCCGCGGGGGAGCCCCCCGCTGACGGCAGGGCTTGTGGTGCGAAGGGCCCCGACGGTGCTGCCCGTTCCGGTCGCGGGGAGGTCACAGGACCCGCGGGCCCTGTGGGGAACACGGGCGGGGGAGCGTCTCCCGGCGTCTCGGGGCAGGACCCCGCCGCCCGCGCGGGTACCGCCGGCCGGGCGGGGGATGCCGTCGGGGAGGAGCCCTCCGGCGGCGGTACGGGGTGGCTGCGGTCTGCGGAGGGCACCCGTCCGGGGGAGTCCGCCGCCGGTGGTGTGCGTTCCGGTGAGGAGGAGCCCCCGGGGCCTGGCGCGGGATGCCACGGACTTGCGGACGCCGCCCGCCCGGAGGAACCCGCCGGGGAGCGGCCTTCCGGTGGTGGTGCGGGGGTTTCCGGGGAGGGTTCCGCCGTTCGCGCGGGTACCGCTGGCCGGGCGGTGCCCGGGGCTCCGGGCAGCGGGGTCGGGGAGGAGTCGTCCGGGGGCGGCGCGGGGCACGGCGGGCCCGCGGAGGGCAGCCGCGCGGAGCAGCCCTTTGCCGACGGCAGGGGTTCCGGTGCGAAGGGCCCCGGCGGTGCTGCGCGTTCCGGCTGCGGGGAGGTCACGGGACCCGCGGGCCCTGTGGGGAACACGGGCGGGGGAACGTCTCCCGGCGTCCAGGGGGAGGGCTCCGTCACCCGCGCGGGGCGCCGAGGGCCCGCGGAGGGCACCCGTCCGGGGGAGTCCACCTCCAGTGGTACGCGTCCCGGTGAGGAGGAGCCCCCCGGGCACGGCACCGGGCACCAGGGGTCTGCGGAGGGCACCCGTCCGGAGGAACCCCCCGGCGGCGGCACGGGACGCCAGGCGCCCAGGGAAGCCACACATCCCCCCGAGCCCGCCGCAGGCGCCACCGCTCCGGTGCTCGACATGGTCGTCAAGGCCGGGCTCCCCCGCGCCTTCTCCACGCCCTGGGAACGGATCTCGCTCGCCTCCCCGCTGCCCGTCGCGGACGCGGTCCGCGAGCGGCGCCTCGTCTGGGTCGCCGACGAGGAGGAGATGGCCCGCCGCTACCCCCGGATCGCCGTCGCCCTCCCCTACCAGTACCGGTTCGCCGCCCTCCCGGTCGCCACCGACGGGAAGATCTACGGCGCGGCCTATCTCACCTGGCCCGTCTCCCACCCGCCCGAACTGTCCCCGACCGAACGCGAACTCCTCACCGCCGCCTGCGAACGCCTCGCCCACCGGCTGCGCCGCTCCGCCGCCACCGGGGTCGTCGTCGCCGAGCCCGACTTCCTCGGCGCGCCCCCGGCGGGACCGGAGGGCGCGGACGGCGCGTCCCTCGCCCAGCGCGCGCTCGACCGGTTCTCCGAGGGCGTCTGCGCCCTCGATGTGAACAGCCGGGTCGTCTGCGCCAACGCCGCCACCGGCGACCTCGTCGGCATCCCCGCCGCGGACCTCGTCGGCCGGGTGCTGTGGACCTCCGTGCCGTGGCTGAACGACCCCGTGTACGAGGACCGCTACCGGGCCGCGCTGATGAGCCAGCGGACCACGTCGTTCACCGCGCTCCGCCCGCCCCGCGACTGGCTCGACTTCCGGCTGCACCCGGGCCGGGACGGCGTCACCGCCCACATCACCCGCGCCGCCTCGGCCGTACCCGCCGCCGCCACCGGCACCGGGAACCCCGCGGAACGCCACCCGGCCCGGCTCGTCACCATCGCCCACATCGCCAATCTGGCCATCGCGCTCACCGAGGCCGTCGGCGTGTCCGACGTGGTCGACCTGGTCGCCGACGAGATCATGCCCTCCCTCGGCGGCAGTGCCCTGGTGCTCCTCGGCTCCGAGAACGGACGGCTCCGGGTCCTGGGGCAGCGCGGCTACGTGGACCGCGGTCTGGTGGAACGCTTCGACGGCGTACCGCTGACCGCGCCGATCCCCGGCGCCCAGGCCCTGATCACGGGGGTGCCCTCGTTCTTCGAGTCCCAGGAGGAGCTGGAACGGGTCTACCCCGAGCGCCACACCACCCCCGACGGCCTCCGCGCCTGGGCGTATCTCCCGCTGATCGCCTCGGGGCGGCCCGTCGGCACCTGTGTCCTCGGCTTCGCCCGCGAGCACCGGTTCTCCACCGACGAACGGTCCGTCCTCACCAGCCTCGGCGGCCTCATCGCCCAGGCCCTGGAGCGGGCCCGTCTGTACGACACCAAACACCGGCTCGCCCACGGCCTCCAGTCCGCGCTGCTGCCCAGCTCGCTTCCCGCGATCGACGGCCTCCAGACCGCCGCGCGCTATCTGGCGGGCACCCAGGGCATGGACATCGGCGGCGACTTCTACGACCTCGTCCCCGCGGGCCGCAGCGCCGCCGCCGTCATCGGGGACATCCAGGGCCACAACGTCACCGCCGCCGCCCTGATGGGCCAGGTCCGTACGGCCGTCCGCGCCTATGTCGCGGTGGGCCAGCCGCCGGGGCAGGTGATGGAGTCGACCAACCGGCTGCTGATCGATCTCAAGGCGGACCTCCTCGCCTCCTGCGTCCACCTCCACCTCGACCTCGCGGGCCGCGCCGCGCACATCGCCCGCGCCGGGCACCCCCAGCCGCTGCTGCGCGAACCCGACGGCACCGTCCGGGCGCTGGACCTGACCGGCGGACCGCTGCTGGGGGTCGACGCGGGCGCCGTCTACCCCACCACCTGGCTGCCGCTGGCCCCCGGCTCCGTGCTCGCCCTCTACACCGACGGCCTGGTGGAGAACCCCGGCATCGACATCGACGACGCGCTCGCCGGACTCGCCCGCAGGCTCGGCACCGCCGACCCCGACGGCCCCCTGGAGGAGCTGGCCGACCTCCTCATCGGTCCACCGGGCACCCGCGACCGGCGCGGCGACGACATCGCGCTCCTGCTGCTGCGCCCCACCGGCTGACCACACCCCCTCGCACGCCCCGCCCGACGGCGCCTCCCGGGATCGGCCGACCGGCGCCCCCGGACCCTGCCTCTTCCGGATTCTTGCAACACGTTCTACCGTGTGCGCCGCGCCGCCGGGGACGCGGCCGGGGCGCCCGACCGCAGGACCCTGGAGGGGCCGTGCATCTCGCCTACACGCCTGAACAGCAGCGACTGCGCGCGGAACTGCGCGCCTACTTCGCCGGCCTGGTGCCGGACAACGCCTACGCCCGCCACGCCGACCCCGCCGAACAGAAGCGCTTCTACCGGGCGACGCTGCGCACACTCGGCGCCGACGGCTGGCTCGGCGTCGGCTGGCCCGTGGAGTACGGGGGGCGCGGACTGAGCCCGATGGAGCAGTTCGTCTTCTTCGACGAGGCGGCCCAGGCGGGTGTGCCACTGCCGCTGATGACGCTCAACACCGTCGGCCCCACACTGATGCGCTACGGCACCGAGGAACAGAAGGCGTACTTCCTGCCGAGAATCCTCTCCGGGGAGATCGACTTCGCGATCGGCTACAGCGAGCCCGGCGCGGGCACGGATCTGGCGGCGCTCACCACCCGGGCCGTCCGCGAAGGAGACCTGGAGACCGGGCACTACCTCGTCGACGGACAGAAGATCTGGACCACCAACGGCGACACGGCCGACTGGGTCTGGCTCGCCGTGCGCACCGACCCGAAGGCCCCGCCGCACCAGGGGATCACCCTGCTCCTGGTGCCGACCTCCGACCCCGGCTACTCCTCGACCCTGATCAGGACGATCGCCTCGCACGACACCACCGCGAGCTACTACGACGGCATCAGGGTCCCCGCCTCCCGCCGCGTCGGCGAGGAGAACAGGGGCTGGCGCCTGATCACCAATCAGCTCAACCACGAACGGGTCACCCTCGCCGCCCATGGCACTGTCGCGATCCGCGCCCTCGCGGACGTCCAGCGCTGGGCGGCCGGGACGGAACTCGCCGACGGCCGCCGCGTCATCGACCTCGGCTGGGTCCGCGGAAGGCTCGCCCGCGCCCATGCCCGCCTCGACGCGATGAAGCTGCTGAACTGGCAGATGGTCCACGCCGTCCAGGACTCCACCCTCACCCCGCAGGACGCCTCCGCCGTCAAGGTGTACGGCTCCGAGGCCCGCCGCGATGTGTACGCCTGGCTCCTGGAGATCACCGCGGCGGCGGGCCCGCTCAAGGAGGGCTCCGCCGGAGCGGTGCTCCACGGAGAGCTGGAACGCGGCTACCGCTCAGCCGTGATCTTCACCTTCGGCGGCGGGAACAACGAGATCCAACGGGAGATCATCGCCTGGATCGGCCTCGGCATGCCCCGCGTCCGTCGCTGACGGCTTGACGGCTGACGGCTGACCGCTGACAGGACGGTCGGCCGGTCGGGCGGGCGGTCACACCCAGCCGTGGATGAGGGTCGCCGCCTCGTCGAAGCCGATGCGTTCCGTGAGCCGTTCCTCCTTCGGGATGTAGGAGTGCGAGAACAGGCTGTAGACCCCACTCGAACCGACCGACAGCAGATCCTTGAGCGGAGCGTTCAGCACGGTCTTCATATAGCTCTCGGACATACCGCCCCCGCTGAAGACATCGGCCGCGTAGAGCGTCCGTACCGCGTCCCCCGAACGCCCGAAGAACATCGGCGTTCCCGCGATCAGGCCCGCCGTGTCGACCTGTGCGACCCGGGCCGCCTCGGCGGGGTGCCCATGCCGGTCGAGAAGCGCGGTCCAGCCGTCCCTCAGCTGGGTGGTGTAGACGAGCGAACCCGGCCCCACCAGGGGCTTGACCCCCGCGTACAGCAGGACGCTCATACACAGCGCGACCGACGGGATGATCTCCTCGCGTTCCAGGTGGTCCCGGACGGCGGCGGGCTCCAGGGGCACGGTGAGGTGCCGGAAGCGCGGGTCCGCCGGTACCAGCTCCGACCCCTCGGCATAGAGGCGGAGGAGCCGGGGCCGGCCGGGGTACTTGCGCCAGAAGAAGTGGGTGCCCTTGTCGGCGGCCTCGTCCCAGGCGACCACGACGCCCCGGAAGGCGTCCAGGACCTGCTGCCGGAACCCGGGGTCGAAGAGCGCGGCGGAGAGGAAGTTCTCCTCCGTGAGCAGTTCGAGAAGGCACTCCCGGGCCACGTCCTCGGAGTTGGCGTAGAGCAACTCCGGGATGTCCCGGCGGAGTTCCCGGGCGAACAGCAGGGGCCAGGTGTGCCGCAGCGCGACGGCGAGCTGGTCGCGGTGACGGTCGGTGTGCGGGTGGTCGAGACCGTTGAGGAACCCCTGGTACTCGATCAGGAAGTCCTGGTCGTCGGGGGTGAAGCGGTCCCAGCGCCGGAGCGTGCGGAGCCGTTCCACGAAGTCGAAGGAGCGGACGCCCGTGTAGTACATCGCGTCACGGTGTTCCTTCGCCCGGAAGTAGGGGATCGTCTCCCCGCGGAACTGGAAGCCGTTGCGCATGTAATGGTTGCTCGGTGGCACATTGCTGCACGAGAACGTCACGATCGGCCGCCGGTCGCCGCCCCCCACCAGCCGGTCCGCGTTGGCGATGATGTTGGTCCCCAGCAGCAGCGGATGGTTGAGGAGCTGATGGTGGTCCACGATGTTGATCGCGCGCACATCACGCGCGTCCACGGAGAGCCCCGCGGCGGCGGGCCCGAACGCCTGCCGCAGCACCCGCCGGACGGCGCGCGCGACGCCTTCCTGCCGCTCGGCGTGGACCGGGTCCACCCAGGTCGGCTGGAGCCCCGCCGCGTACTCGCCCAGGGGCCTGTCGATCTCGAAGTACGGTGCCATGCTGGGCACGTACCGCCGGATCTGCCCCACGATGGCGTCGAGGCTCGCCCTGATCCGTTCTTCGTCCATGTCCGCCTTCGTCATCGCTCGGGGTCCGTCATCGCTCGGCCCTCGTCATCGCTCGGGCTCCGTCATCGGCCGGCCGTCGTCATCCGCCGACCCGGGCCGCGGCGACCATGGCCTGTCCCACGGAGAGCCCGCCGTCATTGGTGGGGATACGGCTGTGGGTGTACACCCCGAGTCCGGCCCGGGTCAGCTCCTCCTCGACCCTGACCAGCAGATGCTGATTGAGGAACACACCGCCGCTGAGGACGGTGTCCGTCACCCCGCTGGAGTGCGACAGCCGCAGACAGACCTCCACCACCGCGCGCACCACACTCTCGTGGAACGTCCGGCTCACCCGCGCCGCGGAGCCGCCGGGGCCGGAGAGGTCCGACACCATCCCCTCCAGCCAGGGGCCGTGGTCGATGACGAGCCGGTCGTCCTCCTCCCGCAGCCGCACCGGCCAGGGCTCCACCGGGGTGTGGTCCCAGGCGATGAGCTGCTCCAGCTCGATGGCGGCCTGTCCCTCGTACCCCACCCGCCCGCACACGCCGAGCAGGGCGGAGCAGGCGTCGAACAGCCGTCCCATGCTGGAGGTCTCCGGCGCGTTCACCCCACGCGTGGCCATCTTCATCAGGACGCCGACCTCGAACGGGTCCCGCCGCCGCAGGAGGTCGAGCGGCAGGGTCGCGGCGTCGGCGCCGAAGTGCTGCGCCAGCAGGCCGATGGCGACCCGGTCGGGCTCCCGTACGGCCTTGTCGCCGCCCGGCAGCCGGAAGCGTGCCAGATGCGCCTTCCGCTCAAAGCCGCGGTAGTCGCCGATCAGGAACTCGCCTCCCCAGATGGTGCCGTCGGTGCCGTAGCCGGTGCCGTCGAAGACGACTCCTATCACGGGCCGGTCCAGTCCGTTGTCCGCCATGCAGGAGGCCATATGGGCATGGTGGTGCTGGACTCCCACCAGCCGCACGTCCTGGCAGGAGGCGGCGTAGCGGGTGCTGTGGAAGTCGGGATGCAGATCGTGGGCGACATACCGCGGCGTCACACCGAAGACGGAGCGCAGATGCGCGATCGTGTCGGCGAAGAACCGCTGGTTGCCGAGGGACTTGAGGTCGCCGATGTGCTGGCTGACATAGAGGTTGTCGCCGCTGCCGAGACACACGGTGTTCTTGAGTTCCGCGCCGAGCGCCAGGACGGGCGGCACCGGGAAGGGGGCCGGTACCGGGTCGGGGACATAGCCGCGGGCCCGCCGGACGAAGGTGACCTTCGGTTCGACCGTGCTGTGCACGACCCGGGCGATCGAGTCGTCCACCCGCATATGGATCTCGCGGTCGTGCACCAGGAAGGCGTCGGCCAGGCCCCGCAGTCCGCGCAGCGCCTCCTCCTCGGTACGGGCCATCGGCTCGTCCGGCGCGTTGGCGCTGGTCGCGATCAGGACCGGGCCGGCGGCGGCGAGGAGGAGATGCTGGAGGGGCGTGGCCGGCAGCATGAGCCCCAGCGTGGCGGAGCCCGGCGCGACACCGGGCGCGAGCGAGCTGTCCGGCCGGGCCCGGAGCAGCACGATCGGGCGTCCGGGGGACTCCAGGAGGCGCCGCTCCCGGTCGTCGAGCACGGTGTACTCCGCGGCGGTCGCGCTGTCCCGTACGAGCAGCGCGAACGGCTTGCTGCTGCGCTCCTTGCGCGCCCGCAGCTCGGCTGTCGCGGCGGGGCTGCGCGGATCGGCCATGAGCTGGTAGCCGCCGAGTGCCTTGACCGCCAGGATGTGCCCGTCCCGCAGCAGGCCGGCGGCGGTGGCCACGGGGTCGGCGGTACCGGCGTCGGAGCCGTCCGGCAGCAGCAGCCGGACCTGCGGGCCGCAGGACCAGCAGGCGGTGGGCTGGGCGTGGAAGCGCCGGTCCGCGGGGGACTCGTACTCGGCCCGGCACTCCGGGCACATGGCGAAGTCCGCCATGGTGGTCTTCGGGCGGTCGTAGGGGAGTCCGCGGATGATGCTGTACCGCGGTCCGCAGTCGGTGCAGTTGAGCAGGGGGTAGCGGTGGCGCCGGTCGGCCGGGTCGAAGAGTTCCCTGGCGCAGTCGGCGCACACATGGCTGTCCGGAGTGACCAGGGCTCCGGCCCCGCTCTCCGCTGTGCTGTGCCGGACGGTGAAGGAGGAGGTCCAGTCGCGCACCGGCTCCTCGGCGACCACGGCGCAGGTGTCGACGCGGGCCAGTCCGGGCAGCCGCTTCAGCAGCGCCTCGCCGAACAGGTCGGCCGCCTCCCGCGGTCCCTCGACGCAGATCGTGACGCCCCGGGCGTCGTTGCGCACCCAGCCACCCAGCAGATGCTGGGTGGCCAGGCGGTACACATGGGGCCGGAAGCCCACGCCCTGCACGAAGCCCGTCACCTCGACGGTTCTGCGGACGGCGTCGGACGTCATCAGCAGAGCCTCGGCAACTGGGCCCCGTACAGCAGCTCGACGGTGGAGACGCGGCCGTCCGCGCCGGTCATCCGGACGGTACCGGCCCCACCGGCGTCCGCACCGGCGACAACCTCCCCGACCACCGCGGCCCGCGCGCACTCCGGATGGGCGTGCAGGGCCTTGAGGGCGGCCTCCGTCTCCTCGGCCGCGACGACCAGACAGAGATTGCCCTCGTTGGCCAGGTACATCACGTCCACACCGAGCATGTCCGCCGCCATGGCCGTCTCCGGCCGGATCGGCAGAACCGATGCGTCCAGCTCGATGGCGACGGCCGACGCCTGGGCGAACTCGTTGACGACCGTGCCGAGTCCGCCGCGGGTGATGTCCCGGATGCAGCGCACCCCGTCCCCGCAGATGTCGAGGACGTCCGCGATGACATGGCTGAGCACCGCGCAGTCGCTGTGGACGCGCTGCTCGAACCCCAGCCCCTCGCGCAGCGAGAGGATATGGATGCTGTGGTCGCCGAGGAAGCCCGTGACGATGACCCGGTCACCGGCCCTCAGCGCCCGGCTGGAGAGGGTGAACGGACGCTCCAGCACCCCCACACCCGTGGTGTTGAGGAAGATCCCGTCCGCCTCCCCGCGCCGGACGACCTTGGTGTCACCGGCCACGATCTTCACCTCCGCGGCGATGGCGGCATCCCTGACGGAGCGCAGGACACGGCGGAGGTCCGCCAGCGCGAAACCCTCCTCCAGCACGACGGCCAGGGTGAGATAGAGCGGCCGGGCACCGCTCACCGCGAGGTCGTTGACCGTACCGGCGACGGCGATCTTGCCGATGTCGCCGTTGCCGAAGAAGACCGGGTCGACCACGAACGAGTCGGTCGTCATCGCGATGCGCGGGCCGGGAAGCTCCAGCAGCGCGCTGTCCTCCATCTCACCGATATAGGTGTCACCGAGTATCCCGGCGATGGTCCCGGAGATGAGCTCCTGGCTCATCCCGCCACCGGCTCCATGGTCAAGGACGACCTTGTCTGTCACGTGCCAACCTCTCCTGCTCGCGGCGTTGTGGTCTGGTCAGGCGGCGGTGCCCGCGGGCTCGGCGAGGGCCTTGCCGAGCAGGGCGTCCCACCAGACCTCCATGATCTGGATCGCGTCCAGACCGCCCTGGCGGACCACCTCCCGGTCGATCGCCTCGCCCTCGGTGAACGTGGCACCGGTCTGGTCGAGGTCCACGAACGCGGCCAGGCCGTCCTTGTGGCCCTGCTCCACCCCGTCCTCCAGGTGGATGTCGTGGAAGCGCTTGATCAGGCTGCCCTCGTAGGGGAAGCCCCGGCGGTCGGAGATCTCGCGGCAGATCTCGAAGAGGACCTCGTGTTCAAAGATGGCGGCCGTCTCCGTCGCGTACAGCGCGCCGAGCGCGCGCGACGGGTCCGGGGCACACAGCGCCTCGACCTCCGCCAGGAAGGCGGTGGTGGCCGGGAACTCCACCCGCTGGTCCATATCGGTACCGACATTCAGCATGCCCTGTTTGTACATCGGGGCGTGGCCGTCCTCCTCGTCCACGTTCCGCTGGAGCTCCACCGAGACGCCGGGCTCCGCGAGCGTCCTGGTGCACTCCACGGCGGCCTGGAGCAGACCGCAGTTCGCGAAGGAGAACTGGTAGTGCTCCATGACCAGCCACTCCAGCGACTCCGTGCTCGCGGTGGGCAGTTCCTTCAGGAGCTTGCTCTTCACCGCGCTGGTGAACGCGTCGTTCCGTTCGTCGATCTGCACCGAAAGACGCTCGGTCATGGCATACCTCTGCTTTCTCGCTGGCACGAAGGATGGAGCAGGGCGTCAACTGGCCCGTTCTCAGCGCCGGATGGGCCAGCCGACTCGGGTCGGGCTCCGGCGTCCAGGAGACTAGTTATACGCATGACAATCTGACAAGCACTCAAAGTCCCTTGTCTGCAAGGACTTTCAGGGGGAGACCCGTTGCAGTCCTTCATACGTATGACTAATGTCCTGGGCGTCGGGTGCCCCGCCCTGGCGCCCCCCGGACTTCACAACGGAAGTGACATGTCCCGATACGCGGTCCTGACCAACGACCTCCAGCGCGACCTGGTCGACAAGAACGAACAGCGCAAGGCCAACGTGGAACGGATGACTCCGGACTTTCTGCGCTTCCTCTCGGAGCTGCGGGAACTGGCGGTCCCGGTCATCCACCTCCAGCTCATCTATGACGAGGGCGACAAGAAGCTCGAACTCCACGACGGCCGCATCCCGGTGCTGAGAGGCACGCCCGGGGCGGAGCTGCTGCCGGAGTTCGTCCACCCCTCGGACGTCGTCATGGAGAAGAAGAAGGACAGCGGCTTCTTCGAGACAAAGCTCCACGAGTACCTGGAGGAGCACGCGATCGACACCCTGATCATCACCGGGATGCAGGCCCAGGTCTGCATCCAGACCACCGCCGCCGACGCGCACTTCCGCGGCTACAACGTGGTCGTCCCCTCCGACGGCGTCGTCTCGACGCGGGACGAGGACCGGGTCAGGGCGCTGGAGTGGCTCGCCTCGTACTGCGCGGTGGTGACCCCGATGGCCGATGTGGTCGCCCGTGTCCGGGACGGGGCCGGGTTCGACTTCTCCGTCCAGGCACTGCCGTAGCCGGGCCGGGACCACAGGGGAGAGGAACCTCAGTGCAGGAGCTGACGGAGCCGGGCGCCCGGGCCTGGAACGGCCTCGCCGTTCCGCGCGGCGCGGCGGAACAGCCGGACGTGGTCGTCATCGGGGTGCCCTTCGAGGGCGGCGCGGGCGGCGCGGGCGGCGCCTCGCTGGGCCCCGGCCGGGTGCGCGAGCTGTCGAACCGGCTGAAGACGACCGACCGGCGCGGCCGGGACGCCTCCCGGCTGCGCCTGCTCGACCGGGGGGACGTGGAGACCTGGCGCTTCGACCTGCCCCGGACGATCGACCATGTCCGGGAGGTCTACCGGTCGGTGTTCGACGAGGTCACCGCACCCGTGCTGACCTTCGGCGGCGACCACTCGCTCACCTACCCGATCGTCTGCTCCGCCGCCCGGGGCCGGGATCTGGGGCTGGTCTGGTTCGACGCCCACCCGGATGTCCTCGACGGCTACCAGGGCTCCACCATCTCCCACGGCTCCCCGCTGCGGCGGATCGTCGAGGAGGGTGCCGTCGCCCCGGAGAACGTGCTGCTCGTCGGCACCCGCGCCTATGACGCGGGCGAGGTCGACTTCATCCGCGCGAACGGCATCAACGAGGTGCCCGCGGCGGCCTTCACGGACGACCCGGCCGGGGCCCGGCAGAGGTATCTGCGGCAGCTCGCGGAGATCTCCGGGCGCGTCGGCGCGTTCTATGTCACGGTCGACATCGATGTCCTGGACGCCTCCTGCGTCCCCGGCACCGGCACCCCGGTGGCGGGCGGGATCGGCAGCGGCGAGCTGCTGGGTCTGCTGGAGGGGCTTCCGGAGCCCGTACTCGCCTATGACATCGTGGAGTTCGCACCGAGCCATGACGTCGGCGGCATGACCGGGCACGCCGTCATGGCGATCACCACCGCCTTCCTGGCCCGTATCGCCGCCGCACGCGACTGACCCGCGGCAGCCGTACGGGCCGCACGACCCTCTCAAGGAGATCACCATGGCTCCCTCCGGTGCGGCCGGGCCGCCCGCCTTCATCCTCTTCACGGACCTCCCGAAGGCCGGGGCCTATCTGGAGGCCATCGCCGCGCGCGGGCTGCGGAGCCTGGTCGTCACCGGGCCGCCCCAGTGGCCGCTGGAGGAGGTCGCGGTCTCCTATGTCGGCAGGCCGGGGCACCCCTTCGAGGCGGTGGAGCGGCTGGAGTTCCTCGCGGCCGGCGACCTCGCCGGGATTCTCCGCCAGGTCGTCGCGTGGGCCGCCGAGTACGACATCAGAGGAGTCTTCGCCTCGTCCGAGACCTTCGTGGAGCCCGGCTGGCAGACCGCCGACCTCCTCGGGCTCCCCGGTGTCGGGCCCCGGGCCGCGCGCGTCTGCCGGAACAAGCACCTCCAGCGGCTTTATCTGGCCGAGTGGAGCCCCGTCTCGGTGCTCTCCAGCGGCTCCCGCGAGACGGTCCTGACGGCCCTCGCCGACCGCTACCCCCTCATCTCCAAGCCGCTCGACCTCTATTGCAGCATCGGGGTCCGGGTGATCAGGGACCAGGAGGCCCTGGCGGCGCACCTCGACGAGGTGGCGCCGGAATCGCCGGTCCTCCTGGAACAGCGGGTGTCCGGACGCGAGTTCAGCGTGGAGACCATCGTCGCGGACGGTGTCCCGGTCTTCTCCGGGGTCACCCAGAAGTCGACCAACGAGGAGGAGGGGGACTTCTTCGTCGAGATGGGTCACACCCTGCCCGCCTGCAACCTCACCGAGGACGAGGCCGGGCGGCTGAAGGAGGCCCAGGCGGCGGTGCTGGCCCGGCTCGGCTTCGGCACGGGCATGGCCCACGGCGAGTACCGCGTCCTCGCGGACGGCCGGATCGCGCTGATGGAGATCGCGGCCCGCCCGCCGGGCGACGGGATACTCCACCTCTACGAACTGGCCACCGGCGCCTCGATCGAGGCATCCGTGGTGGACGCGGCGCTCGGCCTGCCCGTGCGGCACCCGGAACCCCGCCGCTGGGCCCGGCAGATCTACTTCGACCACGCCCCGGGGAAGCTGGACGGCGTCGCCGTCGACGGCCACGCCGGGGTGGACCCCTTCTGGGTGGTGGACCACGGCCTGTGGCCCGCGGTCGAGCCCGCCGGTCCCGAGGCGCCGCCCGGCCTGAGGAAGGTCCTCGTGCTCAAGGCGCGCGGCGCCGGACTGGGGCCGCTGTCCGACTCCTTCGGCCGGGCCGTCACCGCGCTGTTCGACGCCCCCGACCCCCGGCGGCTGGAGCAGTACGACGCGACGGTCCGTGAAGCCGTCCGTATCACCGTCAGTTAGCACACCCGTCGGCGCGAGCCGTCCGACGCGGCCGGAGCAGGGAGAAGACGCACCCGTGGGACAAGGGCCCAGCACGACGCAGGGCGAGGAGAGCGCCACCCCACCGCCGAGGGCCGGGTGGGCGCTGCTCCGGCGCGCACTGAGACGTTTCCCGAAGTCCCGGGCGGGCCGGGTCTTCGTCCTCATCGCGTTCGTGGACGCCTTCGGCCGGGGCTTCTTCCTCGCCGGTTCGACGCTCTTCTACACCCAGGTGATCGGGCTCAGCACCGCGCAGGTCGGCCTCGGGCTCTCGATCGCCGGGCTCTTCGGGGTCGCCTGCGCCATCCCGACCGGATGGCTGGCGGACCGGTTCGGCGACGGCCCGGTCCTGATCGCGCTCCAGCTCTGGCGCGCCGCGGCCTTCCTCGTCTACCCCTTCGTGGACGACTTCCGGATGTTCCTGGTGGTCGCCTGCTTCGTCGGCGCGGTGGAGCAGGCCGTCGGGCCGATCATCCAGTCGGTGGCCGGAGCGACGGCCGAGGAGGGCTCGCGCGTCGGCGCCATGGCCCTCATCGCGGTGGCGCGGAATTCCGCCTACGCGCTTTCCGCCGTGATTGCCACGGTGGTCATCACCATGGCCGACTCCCGTACCTATGTCGGCTTCGTCCTGGCCAACGCGGCGGCGTTCCTGGTGACCGCCGCACTGCTGACCCGGCTCAGGCTCCCGCGCCGGGGGACGGGCGGGGACGGGCGGTCCGGGCCCCGGGGCGCCAAGCTGCTGCCGTTCAAGAACGCGCGGTTCCTGCTGCTCTCGCTGGCCAATGGAATTCTCTATCTGCATGTCCCGATCCTGTCGGTGGCGTTCCCGCTCTGGATCGTCACCCACACCGAGGCGCCGCGCGGCCTGGTCGGCGCCGCCCTGGTGGTGAACACCGTGCTCGCGGTCTCGCTCCAGGTGCGGCTCAGCAAGGGCGGCGACGACATGGCGCACGCCGGTCGCAAACAGCGGGCCGCGGGACTGGCGCTGGCCCTTTTCTGCGCCCTGACGGCGGTGACCGGACCGGCGGACGCGCTGACGGCCGGAGCGCTGCTCCTGCTCGCCGCCGTACCGCTCACCCTGGGTGAACTGTGGCAGTCGGCCGGTGGCTGGGGCATCTCCTACGGTCTCGCCCCCGAGGAGCAGCGCACGTACTACCTGAGCGTCTATCAACTGGGGGCCACGGGCATGACGGTGGCGGGCCCGGCGCTGCTCACCATCGCCGTCGTCGACACGGGTGCCACCGGCTGGCTCGCCCTCGGTGCCGTGTTCGCCGTCACCGGCCTGGTGGTGCCGCTGCTGGCGCGGGCGGTCGGGTCCCAGGACCCGGTTCCGGCGGGGTCCGGGCCGGGCGACTGACCCCGGCCGCGACACCTGTGATGCTCCGTCAGGTCCCGTGCGAAATGGCCGGTGATACGGGGGAGGCGATTTCCGTCCGGCCGGTACGGTACACAGATGGATGGCCGTGAAATGCAGAGAACCAGAATGGCGCCGCGGGCGAAGGAGAGGGAAAGCACAAAGGATTTCGGGCGACAGGCGGATACATGAATGGAAACGATCAGCTTCGCACCATAACGTCCAATGATGTAGCGCGCGTGGCAGATGTGTCCCAATCAACGGTTTCGCTGGTCCTCAACGGCAAATGGCAGGGCAGGATTCGCGAGGAGACCGCGCGGCGTGTGATGGCGACCGCCCACGATCTGGGGTACCGGATCAACCAGTCCGCCCGGAGTCTGCGGCTCGGGAGTACGGGCACGGTGCTCCTGGTCGTCCCGACCCTGGTCAACCCGGCCTTCGCCGCCGTCCACGCGGGCGCGGCCCGTGTCGGCGCGCAGAACGGCCTGGGTGTCGTGGTCTTCCCCCTCAGCGCGGAGGACGGCTTCGGCCCGTTCCCCGCGCCCCGGCAGGCGCTCGACGGAGTCATCGCCTGCTCGCTGTCGGCGGAGGTCGTCTCCGGTCTGCGGGGCGGGCTCCCGCTGGTCGTCCTGGACGACGCCCCCACCCCCGGCACCCCGGCCGTCACCATGGACACCGGCGGCGGGATGGCGAAGGCGCTGGCCCATCTGACCGAGCTGGGGCACCGGCGCATCATGCATCTGCGGGCCCGGCGCCGCGCCTGGACCCTCGCCCGGCGGGCGGAGGTGTTCGACCAGTGCACCCTCAGCCATCCGCAGGTGAGAGCGGATCATCTGGTGTGCTCCTTCCTCCCGGCCGAGGTCCGGGAACGGATGGTCGAGGTGCTGTCAGCCTCCCCCCGCCCGACGGCTGTCATCTGCGACGACGACAACATGGCCATGGGGGTCTACGCCGCCGCCAGGGCGCTGGATCTGAGCATCGGCGAGGATCTCTCCGTCGTCGGCTTCAACGATCTGCCCGTGGCGGCCCTGTCCTCGCCGCCCCTCACCACCGTCCGGCTGCCCCTCGGGGAACTGGGCTCCCGCGGGATGCGGGCCCTGCTCGACCTGCGCAACGGAACGGTGAACGAGCCGGTCTCGCTCCTGACCGAACTCATCGTGCGCTCCTCCGTCGGCCGGGTGTCCGAGGACATCTGAGCGCTGTCCCGCGCTCCCCTCCGGGGCCTGTCCGGCGCCCGGGGGGAGCCGCGCGGGGCGCCGGGCCGCAGCGGTCGCGGCCGTGCGCCCCTCCAGCGCGGCACCATGGCCCGCTCGGCCCGAAGGCGCCGTCCGGCAGACAGCCGCGGTGCCGCTCGGCCGCTCGCCGAACCGTCGGGCACCGGCGCGGACCGCCGCCGGGAGCACCCCGTACACCCCCCGTCCCAGCAGTGCGTTCACCCCGCGCGGGCAGGTTTCGACGGCCGGGCTCCCCCAGGGGCCCCGGCTCCGCGCGGCGCTCGCTGCGGTTGTGACACGTACGGCGGGGCCGGACGGTTCACCGCCGACCGCTCGACCACTCATCCGTGCGCTGAGCGGTCGCTCAGTACCGTTCGACCGCTGACCGACGGGGCCCGTCAACTCCGCCACCCGGCGGATATTCCGTACCCGGCCCCGGCCGCAGGCTTGCCGGACCCAGTAAAGCGACCGGCAACTGACCGGCCGTACAGTCCGAACGCCAGACGAGGAGCGCAGCCGTGACCGCACCGGCCCCCGGCAAGGCCGCACCCCACGCCCCCGCCCGCGCCACCGAGGAAGAGCTGGCCCAGCTCCAGCGCGAGCACGGCCGGGCCGTGTTCGGCTTTCTGCTGGGACTGACCTACGGCGACACCCAGCGCGCCGAGGACCTGTTGCAGGAGACGATGATCCGGGCCTGGCGCCACCCCGAGGCCCTGCACACCCGGCACGAGTCGATGCGTCCCTGGCTCTTCACCGTGGCGCGCCGGCTCGCCATCGACGCCCGCCGCGCCCGGCTCTCCCGCGCCCGGGAGGCGGTGCACGGCACCGAGAACACCCTCATCCCCGCGGACGACCCGATCGAGCCCTCCATCCAGGCGCTCGACATACGCGCCGCGCTGGCCCGGCTCACCGACGACCACCGCGCCGTGCTCCAGCAGGTCTACTTCCGCGGACTCTCCGTCAACGAGGCCGCCGCCGCCCTCGGTATCCCGCCCGGGACGGTGAAGTCCCGTACCTACTACGCGCTGCGCTCGCTCCGCGGGGTCCTCAGGGCGTACGGCACACTCGACTGAGCCCGGCCACGGAACGGCGTTTTCCGGGCGACGCGGCCGCACACCGCGACCACCCGCTGAACCCCGGCACCCACCGGCACGTTGTCGACTGCACAGTGAGGGGAACCGGCGCCGCGGCGGCACAGCACACCACTGCTCCGCCGCCGTACGGCCGCCCCCGTCCGACACCGCCGCGGTGAGGAGCGCTTCCGGTGGCACAGCACAACGGGGAACCCGTCCGCGCCGGACGGGAGGACCAGTTCCAGCGCGTGCGCGAACTGCTCAAGAACGCCGCCGCGGGACACGGCGCGAGCCTGCTCGTCGACGGAGAGCCCGGCTCCGGCAAGAGCACGCTGCTCGGCCTTGTCGCGGAGGAGGCCACCCGGCTGCGCTGCCGGGTGTTCGCCGGAGCGGCCCGGGAGACCGGCCCCGCCCCGCTGGGCGCCCTCCTCGACTGTCTGGAACCCGACCTGCCCACCGAGGACATCCGCCGCGCCGCCCAGGGCGGCGGCCCCCCGGCCGGTGCCGTCCGCCGCTTCTTCGCGCTGATCGCCCAGGTCTGCCGTACCGCCCCCGTCGTCCTGGTCCTGGACAACCTCCACCAGGCCGACGACGCCAGCCAACTGGTGTGGCGGCGGCTCACCGAGGCCGCAGCGCGCAGGCCCCTGCTGCTCGTCGCCGCCACCCGCGGCGCCCCCGGCGCCCCGCTGCCCCCCGCCGCGGCCCGTGCCGCCGCCGACGCCGGTGCCGCCCGGCTCACCCTGGCGCCGCTCGGCCTCTGCGAGACCGCCCGCCACGCCGAACGCGTCCTCGGCGCACCGCCGGGACCCCGGCTGCTGCGCCGCCTCGGCGACACCGGGGGCAACGCGCGCCACCTCGGCACCCTCCTCGCCGCCCTCGCCGGGGCCGGGGCCGTACGAGTCACCGCCGACACCGCCGAACTCGACCCCGCGGGCGCCCCGGACACCCCCGGCCTGCTGGGCGCCACCCCCCTGGAGCCACGGCCCGGCGCCCCGGACCGTACCGCCCCCGACCGTTCCGCCCCGGGCCGGGCGGCCGACGACGGGCACCTCGCCCACGGCCCCCCGTACCCGCTGCCGCCCGCGCTCGCCGCGGCCCTCACCGACCGGCTCGGCCCGCTCTCCCCGGACGCCCGCACCCTGGTGCGCGT
The DNA here is from genome assembly GCF_005519465.1 of Streptomyces clavuligerus. Classification (NCBI taxonomy): domain Bacteria; kingdom Bacillati; phylum Actinomycetota; class Actinomycetes; order Kitasatosporales; family Streptomycetaceae; genus Streptomyces; species Streptomyces clavuligerus. Next base: position 6,485,664 of record NZ_CP027858.1, read on the forward strand.
CGCCGCCCTCCTCGACGCCCCCTTCCCCCGCACGGAACTCGCCGTCGCCCTCGACCGCGCCCCCGAGGCACCGCTCCCCGCCCTCGGCGAGGCCCTCGCCGCCGGAGTCGTCGAGGAGACCGAACCCCCGCAGCACCGGCTGCGCTTCCGGGACGAACTCACCCGCCAGGCCGTGTGGACCGGGGTCCCCGCCACCGTCCGCGCCGCCCTCCACGGCCGGACCGCCCGCTCCCTCGCCGCCCTCGGCGCCCCCGCGCACCGCGTCGCCGCCCATCTGCTGCCCGCCGACCGGACCGGCGACGACTGGGCCACCGACTGGCTGCTGCGCCATCTCGGCGAACTCCTGCGCCACCACCCCCGGGCCGTCGTCGGCCTCGCCGCGCGCCACCTCCACCGGGTGCCGCCCGAGGACCCCGGCCACGCCCGGCTCCAGGACGCCGCCGCCCACGCCGCGTATCTGCTCGGCCTGCCCGACGCCGTGACCCGGGCCCGGGAGCTGTACGACCGCGCCGCCGACCCCGCGCGCCGCTCCCGGCTCGGCTTCCTCACCGCCCTCGCCCTGCTCCAGGACGGCCGCCCCGCCCAGGCCCACCCCCTCGTGGACGAGGCCCTCGCCGTCCACGCCCTCCCCGGCCGCCCCGCGCGGACCGCCCGCTTCCTCGCCCTGCGCGCCGCCCTGCTCTGCGGGGGCCGCCGTCTCGACGAGGCCCGGACCCTCGCCGACCAGGCCCTGGAGCGCTCACTCGCCGTACGGGCCCCCGTCGCCGAGGCGTACGCCCGTTCCGTCCGCGCCCAGTTGCTCACCCACGCGGGCGACCACCCGGCGGCGCTGCGGGAGTCCGTCCGCGCCCGCACCGCCGCCCGGCGGCGCGCGGAGACCCGCGACATCCAGCTCGTCCAGACCCTCCTCGGCGCCCATCTCCTCGGGGTGCACGACCGCGACGGCGAGGCCCGCGCCCTGCTGGAGGAGGCCAGGGCGCTCGCCGACAGCACCGGTTCGCCCGCCCGGAAGGCATGGGCGCACACCGTCTCCGCGCGCTTCCACTACCGCGCCGGGCACTGGGACGAGGCCCTCGACGACCTCGACCTCGGACGCTCGCTGCCCGCCCCCTGGCAGCCCTCCCCGCCGTACGGGCTCGACGCCGTGATCCTCGTCGGCCGGGACCGCCGCGACGCGGCCAGGGCCGCGCTCACCGCCGCCCGCGCCGCCGCGCCCGCCGGGACCGACCCCGGCTATCTCCCGCTCGCCGAGGCCCTGCTCGCCGAACGCGACGGCGACCCGCACGGCGCGCTCGCCGCCCTCCGGGACGCGCTGTGCGAGGAGCCCCCCGGCCGCTGGAGCCACCGGGCCTTCTGGCTCCCCGACACCGTCAGGATCGCCCTCGCCCTCGGCGACCGGACGCTGGCGGCCACCGCAGTGACCCTCGCCGGGGCCCTGGCGGACACCGCGCCGGGCGAACGGGGCCCCCGCGCGCTCGCCCAGCGCTGCCGGGGCCTCGCCGAGGGCGAACCCGGGGCGCTGCGCGCCGCCGCCGACCACTACCAGCGCCAGGGCATGCGGCTCTGTCTCGCCCGCACCCAGGAGGACCTCGCCGCCGTGCTGGCCGCGCAGGGCGACACCGACGGGGCCCGCCGCGGCCTCAACCACGCCGTCGACCTCTACCAGCTTCTCGCCGCCCACTGGTACACCGCCCGCGCCGACGCCCGGCTGCGTGCCCTCGGGGTCCGCCGCGGCCCCCGGGGCGCCCGGGGCCGCCCCCGCACCGGCTGGGACGCCCTCACCCCCACCGAACTGAAGGTCGCGCTCCTCGTCGCCGAAGGCCGCTCCAACCCCGAGGCCGCCGCCGAACTGCTGCTCTCCCCGCGCACCGTCCAGACCCATGTCTCGCACATCCTCACCAAGCTCGGCGCCCGCACCCGTATCGACATCGGCAGGGAAGCGGGCCGCCGACGGCCGCTGAACGGACCGGCGGCCCCGCCCCGCGGGGCCGCCCCGGCCCCCGCGCCCGCCACCGGAAAGGAGACCGACGACCGTGAAGGCCGTGACGACGGGGAGGGCCCGCGGCGACGACGGCGTCTGGACCGGCAGAGCCCCCGAGACACAGCGGTTGAGCCGGTACATCGCGGAACTGGCGAGCGGCCGGGGGCACTCCGTGCTGATCGAGGGCGAACCCGGCATCGGGAGGACCGCGCTGCTCCACCGGGCCCGGCTTGAGGCCCGGCGGACCGGCCGCACCACCCTCGCCGCGACGGCCGAGGACGGGCACACCCCCCTGCGCCCCGTCCTCGAAGCCCTCGCCCGGCCCGGACCCGTCCGCCCCGTGCTGCGCGCCCTCGCGGCCGGACTGCTCCGCGGCCCCCAGCCCCGTATCCCCGCCACCGCCGCCGGGGAACCCGATCCCGCCCTCGCCGAACGGGTCCTCGACCTGATCCGCCGGGTCACCGACGAGGGACCGCTGGCCCTTCTCCTCGACGACCTCCACCGCGCCGACCCCACCACCCTGCTGCTGTGGCAGCGGCTCGCCCGGCGCACCGCCCGGCTGCCCCTGCTGCTCGTCGCCACCGCACGCCGCCTCCCCGGCCCCGGCGGCCCCGGTGGATTCGCCGGCCTCCGGCGCGACCTCCTCGACGCGGGAACCACCCTGCTCACCCTGGCCCCGCTCGCCGACGACGAGGCCCGCGCGCTCGTCGGCGCCCTCACCGGCGCCCCGCCCGGCCCCGAACTCCGCGAACGGATCGACCGGGCGGGCGGCAACCCCCACTGGATACGGACGCTGCTCCCCCCCGACCGCACGGAACGGAACCCGGCCCCTCCGACCCCCCTGGCCCCTCCGACCCTTCCTAACCCTCCGGTTCCTCCGGCTCTCCCGGGCCCCGCGGCCCGTCCGGCCGACCCGCCCACCGGCACCGGCTCAGGCTCCGGCGGCAGCTCCGGCAGCTCCGGCAGCTCCGGCAGCTCCGGCAGCTCCGGCAGCGGCGGCTCCGGTCCCGCTGCCGCCACCGGCCTCGCCGCCGTCGCCGACGGTCTCGTCGACGGCGCGACCCGGGACACCCTGCGCACCGCCGCCCTCCTCGGCCCCGCCTTCACCGCCGCCGAACTCGCCGCCGTCACCGGACGGCCACCGCTCGACCTGCTGGACCCCCTCGACGACGCCCTCGCCGCCGGAGTCCTCGTCGACACCGGCGACCACCTCCGCTTCCGCCTCCCCGCGCTCGCCGAGGCCCTGCGCGCCACCGTCCCCGCCCCCGAGCGCGCCGAACACCACCGCGCCGCCGCCCACGCCCTGGCCGCGGCGGGCGCGGACCTCGAACGCGTCGCCGGACAACTGCTCCCGATCGCCGGAACCCTCACCGCCGACCGGGACGGCTGGGCCTTCGACTGGCTCGCGGGCGCCGCGCCCCACCTCGCCGAACAGGCCCCCGGCAGCGCCGTCGGCCTGCTGCGCCGCTGTCTGGCCCGGCTCCCCGCCGACGACCCCCGGCACGCCGCCCTCAAGGAACACCTCGCCCACGCCGCCCTGTTGCTGCGCGGCCCCGCGAGCACCGCGACCCTGCGCGGACTCCTGGACGAGACCACCGCACCCGAGGCCCGCGTCCAGCTCACCGCCGCGCTCGCCCACGGCCTGTACGTCCAGGGCCGCTGGGCCGACGCCCTCGCCGCCCTCGACCGGGCCGAGCGCACCGGAGCCGCCGACGCCGCCTGGGCCCCGCTCTTCCAGGGGCTGCGCGCCACGATCCACCACGGCGCCGGTCACAGCGAGCGGTGCGCGGTCCTCGCCCGGCAGGTCATCGCCGACGCCCGGTCCGGACGGCACCCCTTCGGCGAGGCATACGGGCGGCACGCCCTGTCCTGCGCCCTGCTGCGGGACCGGCGCACCGAGGCGGCCCTCGCCGAGAACACCCTCGCCCTGCGCGCCGCCGCACGGGTGGACCGGACCGGCGCCCGCTGGCTCACCTGCACCCTCACCGACCTCCGCGTCACCATGCTGCTCTACCGGGCGGTCATGCTCGGCCTGGTCGACCGGCCCGAGGAGGCGCGGTCCGCGCTCGACCGGGCCCGGGACGAGACGGCCGGCCGGGCCACCGCCGATCAGCTCGGCGGCATCACCGTGACCGCCGCGCTCCTCGACTACACCACCGGCCGCTGGGACGACGCCCTCGCCCGGCTGGACCGGCAGCCCGACCCCGTCGACCCCTGGCTCCCCTCCCTCCGCCACAGCGTCGCCGCCCTCGTCCACGGCCACCGCGACCGGGGCGCCGACGCCCGGGCCCACTGCGAGGCCGCCGCCGGGCGGACCACCCCCTGCGGCTCGCACAGCAACCGCGGGGGCTATCCCCTCATGGCCCGCGCGCTGCTGGCGGAGCGGTCCGGCCGCCCGCACGAGGCGCTGGCGGTCCTGCTCCCCACCCTCGACCCCGGCTACGCCCGCGACCTGGACCAGCGCTTCCAGTGGATGCCCGACATCGTGCGGCTCGCCCTGCGCACCGGGGACGGGGCCACCGCGCGCGCCGCCGCCGTCATCAGCGCCGGGGAGGCCGACCGCGAACACCACCCGGCGCGGACCGCCGCCGCCGCACGCTGCCGGGGGCTCGTGGACGCCGACCCCGGCCCGCTCGCCGAGGCCGTCGCCTACTACCGCGGGGTCGCCCGCCCGCTCGACCTCGGCCAGGCCCTGGAGGACGGCGCGGCCGTCCGGGCCGCGCTCGGCGAACCGGCGGCGGCCAGGGAACTGCTGCAACAGGCCCTGGAACGGTACGCGCGGCTCGGCGCGGCCTGGGACGCCCGGCGCGCCGTCGGGCGGCTGCGGGCCCTGGGCGTCCGTACGGGCCCCCGGGCCGCCCGGAACGGACGCCCGTCCACCGGCTGGGCCGCCCTCACCCCCGCCGAGCTGAGAGTGGCCCACCGGGTGGCCCAGGGCCGCTCCAACCCCGAGATCGCGGCGGAGCTGTTCCTCTCGCCGCGCACCGTCCAGACCCATGTCTCCAGCATCCTCACCAAACTCGGCGCCCGCTCCCGTACCGAGGTGGCCCGCCAGGCCGCCGAACGCTCCTCCCAGCACCCCTGACCGACCGGCCCGGCCGGACCGCACGACCCCGCCCGGAGCGGTCGGCGCGTACGTCGCGAGGGGGGCGCGCGGCCGTGAACCCGCGCCCCCGTCACGCCGTGCTCCGGAGGGAGAGTTCCATCTCCTGACCTGTGAGGATTCCGCATGGCACCGCACGATCCCCAGAGCCCGTACGGCCCCGCGCACCCGCCGACGGGCGCGCCGGACACCGCCATCGGCGGCGGCGCCACGCCCACCGGCCCCAGGGCCCCCAGAGGTACGGCCCGTACCTCCTGTCGACTGACGGCGCACGAGGGGGGCCGGGCCGACGGGTGAGCGGGAGACCGGTGCCGACGGCGACACGCCGACGGCCCTTTCGGCCCTTGTTGTTGTGCGGCACCTGTCCGCAGAATGGCCCCGGGGGCGGGCCGGAGGATGGCTCCGGTGCGCCGGAGCACACGAATCGGGGGCCTGCGTGACTGAGCCGCACCGGGCGGAAGCCCATGTGAAGCTGTTGCTGGGGGCGTATGTGCTCGACGCGCTCACTCCGGAGGAGGACCGGGTGGTGGCGGCCCATGTCCAGTGGTGCGCCGACTGCCGCGCCGAATACCTCGAACTGGCCGAACTGCCGATGCTGCTCGCCGCCTTCGGCGGGGCGGGCCCGGTGATTCCGCCACCGCTGCCACCCGCGGCCCGGGACGACGGACCGGGCCCGGAGGACCGGGGCCCCGGCCCGTTCGCCTAGGGAGCGGCGTCCGGACCGGGCCGGATCGGGCCGGATCGGGCAGCGGGTCCGGCCGGGGGCGGTTCCCGCTCGCGGGGGAGGGCGTCCCGCGGTGGGGCCCCGCGCCGTGCCGGGGTGTCTCCCGAGCCGCCGGGCCCGGGGGGAGCGCGGTGCCGGGCACCCGGGCCCGGCAGGATCGGAGCAACACCCCCGGCCGCTCGTCGGCGTCCACCGTCCCGGGGCCCGGGACGCGCCCTGCGCACCCGGAGCGCATGCCCCGGCCCCGGACGGCTCTTCCGGTCCGGCGCCCGGCCGTGCCCAGGGGCCGGGTTCCGTATCCGGCCGGTGCGTCCTGCGGATACGGGAGCGCGGGGCGCCGTTCCGCCACGAGGGCTTCGGACAGGGGTCTGCCGCCCGGGAGCGCCCGGGGCGTCCTCGTCCGCCGGAGCCCGTGCCCCGCTCGGGTCCGGTCGCCGGCGGGGCCGCGGCAGCCGGTGCCTCCCCTGGTGCCGCGCCGGGCGCTGATCCCCCGGCGGTCCCTTCGGACCACGGACGGCACATGTCGTCGGCAGGGCGCCGTCCTCCCGGCAGGCGGTCCGGCGGGGGTGTCTCCCGGGCTTCTGGGCCCGGGGAGGGCCGTGCCGGGGCACCCGGACGGACAGGGCGCCGACGACCCGGCCCCCGACCCCTCCGCGGTGCCCGGGGCTCAGGGCCCGTGAGCGCGGGGGCGCTTTCCGGCCGTCGGCGTGCGTGGCTCACATCCGTGCGTCGGCGGGTCGCCGGTGCGGCGGCGGGCGGTTCCCGGCGGTCCTTTCCGGCCACGGCCGGGACTCCCCGGTGCGCGGTACGGGGCGCCGCCCCCTCCCGGCGGCGCCCCGTGTTCCGTGCGGGGGTCAGGCACCGTGGCTGACGGGGCGGGCCGGGACCGTGAGGTGTTTCTCCGCCGGGACCGGCCGCACCCACAGGGTCCGCAGGCTGCCCGCCCGGATCAGCGCGGTGGCGTCCCCCGGCAGCAGCGGCAGCGTCCGCAGCGCGTCGGCGGGCAGCCCGTACGCCTCGGCGAGCTGACGCGCGAGCGGCGGGGCGAGCCGGGGGGCGAGGACGGCGTCGTACCGGCCGAGGGCGCGGGCGCCGCCGGGGGCGCGGTGGTGCAGGCTGATCCCGATCTGCCAGGCGCCGAGATCGGGCCGGGGCGCGCCGCAGCTCCCGGTGAACTCGTCGACGACCACCACCGGCCGCAGCGGACCGCCGGGCGGGGGAGTCGCGCCGCCCGGCAGCCCCACCACCAGCCGGGCCGGATCGGCGCCGGACGTCCGCAGCAGCCGGGCCCACACCTGCGGATGGGGCGAGCGCACATGCACCTCGGCCCCCGCCGTCAGCAGCCGGAAGACCAGCAGCGCGGCCCGTTCGTGCGGCACCAGCACCCCCAGCCGCAGGGGTTCGCGGCGCAGCAGCTCCACGGGGCTCGGCCGCCCGTCCCGATCGGTGCCGAGGACGACCCCCGCGGCCCGGGCCGCCGGTCCGGCGGGCACCGCGCACCGGAGCGGCCGTCCGGTGGACAGCCCCAGGGGGAGGGTGGCGAGCAGCCCGGCGGCGTGTCCGCCGTCCAGGCGCTCCAGGCACCAGGTCCGGCCACCGGACACGAGGTCCGCGGGGAACGGCGCGTCGGCGGTCCCCGGGGTGCCGGGGTCGTCCGCGACGGTCGTGACCCGCACCGCCGCCGTCCACAGCGCGGGCCCGGTGAGGGTCACCGCCAGGGCGGTCGCCCGGACGGGAAGCTCCGTCAGCAGCTCCAGCAGCGCGGTGAGTCCGGCCCCGCCGGGTTCCTGGAGGCGGTACGTGACATGGCGCACGCCCGCGGCCCGCACCCCGTACCGGGACTCGGTGACGCCCGCGGGCCCGGCGGCCCGCGCGGCGATCCGCTCCCCGCCCGGGTCGCCGTCGCAGCACGCGGCGGACGGGGCCGGGTGACCGGTCCACGGGTACGGGGCCGCCGGACCGCCCTCCGGGTCGGGCCCCTCCGGCACCGGCGGCAGCCCGGCGGCCTCCGCCAGCGCCTCGGTGGCCTCGGCCGCGTCCAGGACCCTCGCCCCGAACCCGGCCCGCTCCAGGACGGTCACGGCGGCCGACGCGGCCCGGCGCAGCGCCCGCAGGGCCCCCGGCTCGTCGCAGCCCCGGGACGCGAGGTCCCCGGGGCCCGGCGCCCCGCCCAGCCGCAGGGCGACCCAGGTCTGCCGGAGCAGCGGCAGGGGTTCCGTGTTGAGCTGCCGGTACGCGGTGGCGCACAGCCCGGACGCCGCGTCCGCCCCACCGGGTGCGGTGACGCCGTGGACCAGGAGCTGCACCGACTCCAGGGCGACACCGTCCAGCCGGAGGAGCCCGCCGAGTCCGCGCAGCGGCAGCCGCCGCCCGGCACCCCGTTCCACGGCGATCAGACAGACCCAGGCCCGGCCGTCGTGCACGGCGCCCAGCCGCCCCCGGCCCCGCCCCTCGGCCCGGTGCACCTCCAGCTCCGGCAGCAGCTCCCGCAGCGGGGCGAGCGGTCCGGCGGGCCGCGCGCCGCCCGGCCGTCCGCGGTGGCGCAGCGGAGCCCCCAGCAGCTCGCACAGCCGCCGCCACCGCGGCCGTACCGTGACCGTCACGCCGAGGACGAGGGCGGCGAGCAGCGCGCCGCCCCGTACCGGGCCGGAGCCGAGCGCCGCCGCGGCGGTCAGCGCCCCGCTCGCCTCCCACAGGAGCAGGCGGGTGAGCGGAACACCCGACACCGGTCTGCGGCGGTGCCGCCTGCCGATGAGATGCCGCAGCGCACCGGCGGGCCGCGGTGCCGCGGGGGAGTCGTTCGCCGGTCGAGGCGCCGTCACGGTCATGGTGGTCGTGTGTCCCTTCGGTGCGGCGTGGGCCGCTGCCGTCCGGGCCGGGCCCCTGCCGGACCGGCCCCCGGGCGCGTGCCGGGTCTGACGGACAACACGGACGGGAGCCGCCTTCCGCTCAATTTTTCGGCCGCCCGGCCCATACGCCCGGTGGCGCACCGCGTCCCGCCGGGCACCGCGCCCTGTCCCGCCGTCCCCGGTCGCCGCCGTGCGGGACGGCGACCGGGGACGGTCCGGGGCGCGGCGGCGCCGGGCCGGCGCGTGCGGCGTGTCGGCCCCCGGACGGTCGCCTCCCCCCGGGAGGATGCGGGCGTGTTCCCCGCCCTCGCCCATGCGCTGGCCCTCGCCGGGGCCATGGCCTGGGAGATCACCTGGGCCCTGATCCTCGGCTTCGCCCTCTCCGCCGTGGTGCAGGCGCTGGTGCGCAGATCCACCGTGGTGTCCCTGCTGGGCGACGACCGGCCGCGGACGCTCGCCGTGGCCGCCGCCCTCGGGGCCGCCTCCTCGTCCTGCTCGTACGCCGCCGTCGCGCTCGCCCGTTCCCTCGTCCGCAAGGGCGCGGACTTCACCGCGGCGATCGCCTTCCAGATCGCCTCCACCAACCTGGTCGTCGAACTCGGAGTGATCCTCGCGCTGCTGATGGGCTGGCAGTTCACGCTCGCCGAGTTCATCGGCGGACCGGTCATGATCGCCGTACTCGCGGTGCTGTTCCGCCGGCTGCTCGACGACGGCTCGCTGCGCGCGGCGCGGCGGCAGGCGGACCGGGGCCTCGCCGGGTCCATGGAGGGCCACGCGGCCATGGACATGTCCCTGCCGTCCACCGGCCCCTTCGCACGGCGGCTGCTCTCCCCGGCGGGGTACACCGCGGTCTCCCGGGTCTTCGTGATGGAGTGGGCGGCGGTCCTGCGGGACCTGGTGCTGGGGCTGCTGATCGCCGGCGCCGTCGCCGCCTGGGTGCCGGACTCCTTCTGGCAGGGCTTCTTCTTCACCGGCCATCCGCTCGCCGAGAAGGTGTGGGGCCCGCTGATCGGCCCGGTGGTGGCCGTCGCCTCGTTCGTCTGCTCGATCGGCAACGTGCCGCTCGCGGTGGTGCTCTGGCAGGGCGGCATCAGCTTCGGCGGGGTGATCGCCTTCCTCTTCGCCGATCTGCTGATCCTGCCCGTCCTGAACATCTACCGCCGCTACTACGGCGCGCGGATGGCGCTCTTCCTGGCGGCCACGCTCTACGCGGCGGCGGTCGTCGCCGGGTACACGGTCGAGCTGCTCCTCGGCGCGCTCGGCCTGATCCCGGACCGGGCCGGGGCCGTGCTGCCGCGGACCGGCGTCACCTGGAACGACACCACCGTCCTCAACCTGGTCTTCCTGGCCCTGGCGGCGGCGCTGCTGGTGCGCTTCCTCCGTACCGGCGGGGCGGCGATGCTGCGGATGATGGGGGGACCTCCGGGACCTCCGGGACCTCCGGGACCTCCGGGACCTCCGGAGCCTCCGGCGTCCCCCCGGCCCCCGGGGCCGTCGGGGCCCGCTGGATCTTCCGGGACCTCCCCGGGCGCCTGAGCGCCCGTACCTTCCGTACGGCGAGGGGTTGACGACGGCCGCGCCGCCGGGCAGCGTCCGGGGAACACCTGTCCGATGCAGCGTGCCGGGCAGGGCCGTCCGAGGGGGGAGCCGCCCATGCCCACGGCAGACGACCGGAAACCGCCGACGCCGCGCTCACCGGGGGCCGGGGAGCGGCCCGACCCGGGCCTCTTCGGCCCCGACTCCGTCATCTGGCAGATGCACGGCGACCCGATGATGTGGATCGCCGGGGTCCGCGCCCTCTACCTCCAGGCGCTGCACCCGCGCGCCGTCCGGGGCATCCTGGAGTTCTCCGACTTCCGCCATGACGCCTGGGGCAGGCTCATGCGCACGGCCCAGTTCGTCGGGATCGTCACCTACGGCACCACCGAGGCCGCCGAACGCGCCGCCGCCAAGGTCCGGGGCATCCACGCCCGGCTCAAGGCCACCGACCCGGCGACCGGCGAACGCTACGGCGTCGACGAACCCGAGCTGCTGCTCTGGGTGCACTGCGCCGAGGTCGACTCCTACCTCCATGTCCTGCGCCGCTCCGGCTTCCCGATCGGCGCCGCCCTGGCCGACCGCTGCGTCCGCGAACACCGCGAACGCGCCCGGCTGGTCGGGCTCGACCCCGAGCGGGTGCCCGCCACCACCGCCGGGCTGGCGGCCTACTTCGAGCGGGTCCGCCCGCTGCTGACCGCGGGCCCCGACGCCCGCGCCGTCGAGGACTTCCTGCGCCGTCCCCCCGTCCCCGCGCCGCTCGTCCCCGCCCGCGCGCTGCTGTGGCGCAGGATCAGCGCCCTCGCCTACGCCTCCCTGCCCCCGTACGCCCATGAGCTGTACGGGCGGCCCGCGCCCGCGCCCGAACGCGTCACCCGCGGACTCGTCGGCACCGGCAGAGTGCTGCGCGCGGTGCCCGCGGGGCTGCGCTGGCGGGTGCCGCCGGGCCAGATCGTGGGCGCGATGGCCCGTCTCGGCCCCGGCGCCCGCCCCACCCCGTACAAACTGCGCGACCCCGGGGCCATACTGGACCCACCGGAGAGAGCGGGGCACGGCGACGGGGGCGGCAGCGCGCGATGGGGGACACGGGGACGCGGACCGGGCTGATCCAGGGCCGGTACCGACTGGTCGAGGTCATCGGCCGGGGCGGCATGGGCGAGGTCTGGCGCGCCGTGGACGAGGCACTGGGGCGGAGCGTCGCGGTCAAGTGCCTCAAACCGATGGGGCCGTCCCAGCACGACGCCGGGTTCACCACGGTACTGAGGGAACGGTTCCGCCGTGAGGCCCGTGTCGCCGCGGCCCTCCAGCACCGCGGCGTGACCGTCGTCCACGACTTCGGCGAGTACGAGGGCGTGCTCTATCTCGTCATGGAACTGCTGGAGGGCCGCAACCTCAGCCAGCTCCTGGAGGACAACGGCCGCCGTCCGCTGCCCGTCGCCGAGATCGTCGACATCGCCGGACAGGTCGCCGACGCCCTCGCGTACACCCATGGCCGGGGCATCGTCCACCGCGATCTGAAACCCGCCAACATCATGCGGCTCGACGACGGCACGGTGAAGATCTGCGACTTCGGCATCGCCCGGCTCGGCCAGGGCATGGGCATCTCCTCCCGGCTCACCGGCGTGGGCGTCGCCATGGGCACCCCGCACTACATGTCCCCCGAACAGATCGGCGGCGGGGAGGTCGACCACCGCAGCGACCTCTACTCGCTGGGGTGCGTGCTCTACGAGATCGCCACCGGCGCGCCGCCCTTCGACCACGAGGACGCCTGGGCCGTCCTCGTCGGGCACCGGGACACCGTGCCGCAGCCGCTCCGTGCCCACCGGGGGGACATCCCCGGCGCCTTCGAGCGGATCGTGCTCGACCTGCTCGCCAAGTCCCCCGGGGAGCGCCCCGCCGACGCCGGGGAGCTGCGGCGGCGCATCGTGCCCGCGGGCGCCCCCGGGAGCGGGCGCGCGGCCCCCGCCGCCGTGCCGCTGCCGCCGTGGACCCGGGGCATGACCGCGGGCCGCCCGGCCCCCGCTGCCGGGCTGCGCCTTGCCCTGCCCGACCACACCGCCGGGCTGACCGCCGAGTGGACGACCACCGCCGACCCGCGCGGCGCGCTGCCGCGCCCGGCGGCGGCCCCGGCGCGCCCCGCCCCGCCGGCGGAGCTGCTCTCCCAGCTCGCGGGGCGGCACAACGCGGGGCTGAGCCTCGGCAGGCTGGGCCGCTGGGAGGAGGCGGGCGAGGTCCACCGCGCGGTCGCCGCCGAGCGGGGGCACGCCCTCGGCCCCGACCACCCCGACACGCTCGCCAGCCGGTACGAGATCGGTTTCAGCCTCAGCAGGACCGGGCGGGCCGAGGACGCGCTGCGGGAGTTCCGCCGGGTCGCCGAGGGCCGGGAGCGCACCCTCGGCGCGGACCACCCCGACACGCTGGCCGCCCGGCAGGAGACCGCCTACGTCCTCGGCCAGCTCGGACGGCACTTCGAGGCCAACGACGTCTACACGGCCGTGCTCGCCGCCCGGGAGCGGACCATGGGCGCCGGGCACCCCGACACCCTGCGCTGCCGCCACAACCTCGCCTTCAACCTCAGCAGACTGGGCCGTCTTGAGGACTCCCACCGGATGGCGGGCGACGTGGCCTCGGCCCGCGCGGCGGTGCTGGGCGCCGAGCACCCGGACACCCTCGTCACCCGGTACGAGGTGGCCTACGCCCTGGGGCGGCTCGGCCGCTGGACGGAGGCGCTGGAGACCTACCGGGACGTGGCCGGGGCCCGGGGGCGCGCCCTCGGCCCCGACCACCCCGACACGCTCGCGGCCCGCTACGAGGTCGGCATCAGCCTGGGACGGCTCGGCCGGGGCGCGGAGGCGCTGGAGCTGTACCGGGAGCTGGCGGCGGACCGGGTCCGGGTGGCGGGGCCCGAGGACCCGGAGACCCTGCGCGCCCGCCACGGCATCGGGGTCAACCTGGGCAGGCTCGGCCGCTGGGACGAGGCCCTGGCCCAGGCCCGCGAGGTGAGCGCGGTGCGCGCCCGGGTGCTGGGCGAGGACCACCCCGACACCCTGGTCAGCCGACGGGAGGTCGCGGTGGGCCTGGGCTGGCTCGGCCGCTGGGACGAGGCGCTGACCGTCTACCGGGAGGTGGCCGCGGGCCGGGAGCGGGTGTTCGGCGCCGACCACCCCGAGGCGCTCGCGGGCCGCAACGACGAGGCGCACTGTCTGGAACAGCTCGGACGGCACACGGAGGCCATGGAGCTGTACCGCCGGGTCGCCGCCCTGCGCGGGCGGCGTGGCACCCAGGGCGGCCGGGACCTGTCCTGGGCCCCCGGCCGGGAGCCCGCGCACCCCGTGCCCCCGGGGCCCTGACCAGGACGGGCAGCCCGGTGACAGAGGCCAACGGCCATGTGATCATGGCCGGATGACGACCCAGCATCTACGGCACATCCACAGCCCCGAGGGGGTGGCCCCGGCGACCGGCTACACCCATGTGGTCACCGGCACCGGCCGGTTCGTGGCGGTCTCCGGCCAGCTCGCCCTCGACGGGAACGGCGCCCTCGTCGGCCCCGGCGACCCGCTGGCCCAGGCCCGCCAGGTCTTCGCCAATCTGCGCCGCTGCCTCGCGGCGGCGGGCGCGACCTTCGACGACGTGGTCAAACTGACGTACTACATGGCCGATGTCGCCCATCTGGCCGAGACCGCGATCGCCCGGAACGAGGTGATGGACCCCACCCGGCTCCCGGCGTCGTCCGCCTTCCAGGTCGTCTCGCTGGTGTCCCCCGACTTCCTGATGGAGATCGAGGCCTTCGCGATCGTCCCACCCGACCGGAAGCAGCCCCCGTCCTGACGCCCCGGAAGGCGGCGGCCCCCGCCGGGGAACGGGTGCGGGCGCGGTACCGCGATCCCCGGCCGGGCGCACGAGCCGCCCGCCCGGCCCCGGCCGTGAGTGGCGCCGTTCCGGCCCGGCCGCCGTGCGGGTCCTCCCGCACCTCTGCCGGTGACGGCCGCCCCCTCCCGCCCGGCAGCGGCGGGGAGCCGGTGGGCACCGGCCCGGGCACGGGGGCGCCTCCCGGGGCGGACGACGCCATGTCGACGGCGCTCCTCGGGGTCCGCCCGACGGTGCGGGGCCGTGTGCCGGACACCGCACCCCTGGCTGACGCCCGGGCGCCGGGCCCGGCGTCGCCGTCGGTCGCGCTGTGCGGGCACGGGAGGAGACACCCCGCAGCGGGACGCTCCCCCGCAGGCGGGCGGAACCGCCCCGACCGGCCCGATCCGTCGGACCGCCCCGGTCCCGGTCCCGGACCTGGGGCGCGTCCTCCCCGACCACCGGGAGCCGGGCAAGTGCCCCGGGCCTGGGGGAGACACGCGCCGGAATCCGCCCCTCCGTGCCTGCGGTGCTGTCCCGGCCGTGAGTGGCCCCGTTCCGGCCCGGCCGGATGGCACGCCCCCGGACACGGGCCCGCTCAGTCCGCGGACGCCGTCCAGCCGTCCGTCCCGATGCGGGCCGCGTCCCGGGGGCGGGAATCGTCGAAGAGGGTCCGCCCCGCGGACTCGACGCGGATCGCGTCGACGTAGACGCCCCGGCCGCCGATCGGGCCCGGTGCCGAGTAGCGCCAGCGCAGACGCACCCCGGTGCCGGTGCCGGTGCCGGTGCCGGTGCCGGTGGCGTTCGGCGGCGGCCAGGCGGAGAGGTCCGCCGTCAGCCGGTGCCAGATCCGTCCGGACCAGCCGCTCACCGTGCCGGTGGGATGGGCGGTCGGCGCCCCGTCCCCCCCGTCCCCCTCCGCGGGGACGGTCACGAAGGGCACCGGCCGCCAGGTGGCGCCGCCGTCGCCCGACCCCTCCAGGGTCAGGGTGTCCGACGGCGGTTCGGTGTCCCACCACAGGGCGCAGCACAGCCGGGCGCGCCCCGCGCCGCCGAGGGCCAGCGGCGGCAGCGTGAGGGTACCGGCCCCGCTGGTGGTGAGGCCGGAGAACCAGGCCGTACGGCCGCTCGCCGGGCGCACGGGCACCGCGCGCGCCAGATGTCCGGCGGCGGTGGCCCGGGGCGCGCTGCCCGAGCGCCAGCGGCGGACGGGGTGCACGGAGTTGCCGAGGACGACGAGGAACGAGTCCGTGGTGCGGTCGATGACGATGCTGGTGCCGGTGAAACCGGTGTGACCCGCGGTGTGGGGGGTGGCCATCGCCCCCATGAACCAGTGCTGGTACAGCTCGAAGCCCAGCCCGTGCTCGTCCCCGGGGAACGCGGTGTTGAAGTCGCTGAGCATGAGGTCCACGGAGGCGGGCCGCAGAATCCTGGCCCGCCCGTAGGACCCGCCGTTGAGGAGGGTGCGGGCGAGCACCGCGAGATCCCAGGCGGGGGCGAACACCCCGGCGTGGCCCGCCACCCCGCCGAACGCGTAGGCGTTCTCGTCGTGCACCTCGCCCCGGATCAGCCCCCGGTCCAGGCCGGACCACGGGGGCCGGGCGTCCTCGGTGGCGGCGATCAGGGGCCGCCAGGAGGCGGGGGGATTGAAACGCGTGCGGTGCATCCCGAGCGGAGCGGTGATCTCCTCGTGGAGCAGCGCATCCAGCGGGCGACCGCTGAGCCGTTCCAGGATGAGCTGGAGCGCGATGAGATTGACGTCCGAGTAGAGGTACGCGCTCCCCGGCGGCTTCGCCGGAACCTCCTCCCACAGCATCCGCAGCCGCCCCTCCGGGGTCGGTTCCCGGTGGAAGGGGAGCCAGGAGCGCAGCCCCGAGGTGTGGGTCAGCAACTGGCGTACGGTGATCTCCGCCTTGCCCGCCGCGCCGAACGGGGGCAGATAGCGCGCGGCGGGCGCCTCCAGCTCCAGTTCGCCGCGCTCGACCTGGCGGGTCGCGAGGATCGCGGTGAAGAGTTTGGAGACGGAGGCGAGGTCGAAGACGGTGTCCCGGGTCATCGGGACGCGCTGCTCCGGGGGGAGTTCGACGCCGGTGTCGGTCCGCTCGTCGTATCCGGAGTAGCGCAGGGCCCAGCCGATGGGACGGTGCAGGGCCACGGTGCCGCCGCGCCCGGCGAGCAGGACGGCCCCCGCGTACCAGGGCCGGGCGGGGGAGGGGCCGAGATACCGTTCGGCGTCGGTGACCAGGTGTTCCAGCGGGCCGGGGAGCAGCCCGGCCCGCTCGGGGGTGCCGGGGCGCAGGGTCGTCCGCCGTCCGCCGCGCACGGTGTCCGCGCGCTGCCCCGGGGCCCCGCCCGCGCCGTGCCCCGCCGTCCGTGTCCCGCCGGGGCCTCCGGCCGGTCCGCCGCCCGCCGCCGCCTCAGCGAAGGGCAGGGGCGTCAGGGCCAGCGCGCCGCCCAGGGCCAGGACCCCGCCCCCCAGGCGCCGTCTGCTGAGCCCGCTGAGCCCGCTGAGCCCTCTCGGTCCTCCGGTCCCCGCCGTGCCCGCTTCCGTGCCGCCCTCGGTCATCCGCCAACCACTCCTGAAAGTATTTTTTGGAATCTCGATCAACTTCGATCGGCAGAGAAACTTTCTGCCGCCGCCCGGGGGCTGTCAACCACCCCGGCGCCCGTACCCCGGCAAAGAATCTGACGCTTCATCAGAATTTCTCTTCCCTCGCCCCTGCCGCTGCGGCATCCTGCCGCTCATGAAGACGGAGCTGAGCACAGCCCTCGGGATCGAGCACGCGCTCTTCGGCTTCACGCCGTTCCCCGCGGTCGCCGCCGCCCTCAGCCGTGCGGGCGGCCTCGGTGTCCTCGGCGCCGTCCGCTACTCCGACCCTGACGACCTCAGGCGCGACCTCGACCGGCTGGAGCGGCACTGCGGCGGCCGGCCCTGGGGCCTCGACGTCGTCATGCCCGCGCACCGGGCGGCGGGCGACACCGAGGCCGAGGCCGAGGCCATGATCCCCGACGGGCACCGCCGTTACGTCCAGGAGATCCTGGACCGGCACGGCGTACCGGAGCTGCCCGGGGACGAGCGCGGCGGCTGGCGGATCACCGGCTGGATGGAACAGGTCGCCCGCCGCCAGCTCGACGTCGCGTTCGACTACCCCGTACGGCTGCTCGCCAGCGCCCTGGGCCCCCCGCCCCCGGACGTCGTCGCCCGCGCCCGCGGCCACGGTGTCAGGACCGCCGCCCTCGCGGGCAGCGCCCGCCACGCCCGCCGCCACGCCGAGGCCGGGATCGACATCGTCGTCGCCCAGGGGTACGAGGCGGGCGGCCACACCGGCGAGATCGCCACCATGGTGCTCACCCCCGAGGTCGTGGCCGCCGTCGACCCGCTGCCCGTGCTCGCCGCCGGAGGCATCGGCAGCGGGGAGCAGATCGCCGCCGCGCTCGCCCTGGGCGCCCAGGGCGTCTGGCTCGGCTCCCTGTGGCTCACCACCACCGAGGCCGAACTCCCCTCCCGCGCCCTCACCGCCAGACTCCTCGCGGCGGGCTCCGGCGACACCGTCCGCTCCCGCGCCCTCACCGGCAAACCCGCCCGCCAGCTCCGCACCGCCTGGACGGACGCCTGGGACGACCCCGAGGGCCCCGGAGCCCTCCCCATGCCGCTCCAGGGGCTGCTGGTCGCCGACGCCGTCTCCCGGATCCAGCGGTACGAGGCCACCCCCCTGCTCGGCACCCCCGTCGGACAGATCGTCGGCAGCATGACGTCCGAGCGCTCCGTCCGGGCCGTCGTCGACGATCTGACCCGGGGTTTCGAACGGGCCGTCACCCGGCTGCACCGCATCGCCGGAAGGAGCTGACCGATGCCCGAACCGCCCAACGGATTCTGGGCCCAGGCGGCGGCCGACCCCGAACGGGTCGTCCTCACCGCGCCCGACGGCACGCGCTGGACCGCCGGCCGGCTGCACACGGCCGTGAACCGGATGGTCCACGGGCTGCGCGCGGCCGGACTCGACCGGGGCGACGCCTTCGCGGTCGTCCTCCCCAACGGCGTCGAACTGTTCACCGCCCACCTCGCCGCCGCCCAGGCCGGTCTCTATCTCGTCCCCGTCAACCACCATCTGGTCGGCTCCGAGATCGCCTGGATCGTCGCCGACTCCGGGGCCAGGGCCCTCGTCGCCCATGAACGCTTCGCCGGGGCGGCCGTCACCGCCGCCGACGCGGCCGGGCTCCCCGCGAGCCACCGCTACGCGGTCGGGACCGTCCCCGGCTTCCGCCCCTACGGGGAACTTCTCGCGGGACACCCCGGCACCCCGCCCGCGGACCGCACCCTCGGCTGGGTCATGAACTACACCTCCGGCACCACCGGACGCCCGCGCGGAATCCGCCGCCCCCTGCCCGGGAAACTCCCCGAGGAAACCCATCTCGGCGGCTTCCTCGGCTTCTTCGGCATCCGGCCCTTCGGCGACAACGTCCATCTGGTCTGCTCCCCGCTCTACCACACGGCCGTGCTCCAGTTCGCCGCCGCCTCCCTCCACATCGGCCACCCCCTGGTCCTCATGGACCGCTGGAGCCCCGAGGAGATGCTCCGGCTGATCGAGGAACACCGCTGCACCCACACCCATATGGTCCCCACCCACTTCCACCGGCTGCTCGCCCTGCCCGCCGCGGTACGCGCCCGCTACGACGTCGGCTCGATGCGGCACGCCATCCACGGCGCCGCCCCCTGCCCCGCCCAGGTGAAACGGGCGATGATCGACTGGTGGGGGACGTGCATCGAGGAGTACTACGCCGCGAGCGAGGGCGGCGGCACCTTCGCCACCGCCGACGACTGGCTGAAACGGCCCGGCACCGTCGGCCGCGCCTGGCCCATCAGCGAGATCGCCGTCCTCGACGACAACGGCGAACGGCTGCCCCCGGGCGAGGAGGGCACCGTCTATCTGCGGATGTCCACCGGGAGTTTCCGCTACCACAAGGACGAGGCCAAGACGGAGCGCGCCCGCGTCGGGGAGTTCTTCACCGTCGGCGATCTCGGCGTGCTCGACGAGGACGGCTGGCTGTTCCTGCGCGACCGCAAGATCGACATGATCATCTCCGGTGGGGTCAACATCTACCCCGCCGAGATCGAGTCCGCGCTGCTCGCCCACCCCGCCGTGGCGGACGCCGCCGTCTTCGGCATCCCGCACCCGGAGTGGGGCGAGGAGGTCAAGGCGGTCGTCGAACCCGCCGGGGGACAGCGGCCGGACGAGGCCCTCGCCGCCGACATCCTCGCCCACTGCGCCCGGCTGCTCGCCTCCTACAAACGCCCCCGGACCGTCGACTTCACCACCGCCCTGCCCCGCGACCCCAATGGCAAGCTCTACAAGCGCACCCTGCGGGACCCCTACTGGGCGGGCCGCGACCGGGCCGTCTGAACCGCCCGCGCACCCGCGGGGCCGCCCGCTGACCCCGTTGGCGCAACAGCCCGCGCGCCCGGCGCCCCCGGCTGGCAGCGTGGCGGGCATGACGCCCGGCACGGCACGGCAGACGCCCGGCACGGCACGGCGGTGGACGACCTCCTGGGTGCCGCTCGTCGCGATCGTCGCGCTCGCCCTGGGCTGGGGCCGGGAGCTGCCCGGCTTCGCGCTGGCGCTCATCGGCCTCTGTCTGATCGGCGCCGTGCTCGCCGCCGTCCACCACGCCGAGGTCATCGCCCACCGGGTCGGCGAGCCCTTCGGCTCCCTGGTGCTCGCGGTCGCCGTCACCGTCATCGAGGTCGGGCTGATCGTCACCCTGATGGCGGAGGGCGGCGACAAGGCGTCCACCTACGCCCGCGACACCGTCTTCGCCGCCGTCATGATCACCTGCAATGGGATCGTGGGCATCTCCCTCCTCGTGGGCACCCTCCGCAACCGGGTCGCCGTCTTCAACGCGGAGGGCTCCGGCGGCGCCCTCGCCACTGTGTGCACGCTCGCCACCATGACACTGGTGCTGCCCACCTTCACCACCAGCCACCCGGGGCTGGAGTTCACCGGTGGGCAGCTCGCGTTCGCCGCCGTCTCGTCCCTGTGTCTGTACGCGCTGTTCGTCGGCGTGCAGACGGTGCGGCACCGCGACTACTTCCTCCCCGTGCGCACCGGCGCCGGGGAGTGCGGGCCCGACGACCACGCTCCGCCGCCCGGCGGCCGGGAGACCCTGTCGAGCGTGGTGCTGCTCGTCGTGGCGCTCATCGCCGTGGTCGGGAACGCCAAGCTCGTCTCGCCCGCCATCGAGGGCGCCGTGGACTCCGCCGGGCTGCCCAAGGCCGTCGTCGGTGTGGCGATCGCCCTGCTGGTCCTGTTGCCCGAGACCCTCGCGGCGGCCCGCGCCGCCCGCCGCAACCGGCTCCAGACCAGTCTCAACCTCGCCTACGGCTCCGCCATCGCGAGCATCGGGCTGACGATCCCGTCGATCGCGCTGGCCTCGATCTGGCTGTCGGGGCCGCTGGTGCTGGGCGAGGACGCCGTCCATATGGTGCTGCTGGCGCTCACGGCCGTGGTCAGCGCCCTGACTGTCGTCCCGGGCCGGGCGACCCTGCTCCAGGGCGGGGTGCACCTGGCGCTCTTCGCGGCCTTCGTCTTCCTGTCCTTCAGCCCCTGAGCCGCCGCGCTCCCGCCGCCGCACCCCCGGCGTCCCGCGCCCCCTGAGCCGCCGCGTTTCCCGCCCCCCGCGCCGCCGCACCCCCGGCGTCCCGCGCCGCGGAGCCGCCGGGTGCCGGGTCCGGCGCGGCTTCGGCCCCGGGTCCGGCGCGTTCCTCCGCACGGGTGAAATCACGGCGCACCACCGGGTGTCCTCCCGGGCCCGTCCCTCCCCCGCCCTCCTCCGGGGACGGCCCCGCAGGACGTCCGGGACCCGGGCGCCGGACCGCCGCCGGCGTCCGGGCGCGGTGCCTTCGGCCGCCCCGCGCGGGTCCGGGCGCGGCGCCTCCGACGCGCCCGGACGGACCGGCACCATTGCCGAGGCCACCTCGGGCGGGCAACGATCGGGTCATGCCGAAGTTCACCGCATACGACGGTACGGAACTCGCCTACCACCTGAAAGGGGCGGGGGAGCCGCTGATCTGTCTGTCCGGAGGCCCCGTACGCGCCGCCGCCTACTACGGCACGCTCGGCGGCCTGGACGCCCACCACCGGCTGGTCCTGCTGGATCTGCGCGGCACCGGGGGCTCCGCGGAACCGGTCGATCCGCAGACCTGCCGCTGGGACCGCCAGACGGACGACATCGAGGCCCTGCGCGAGCATCTGGGACTGGACCGGGTCCATCTGCTGGCCCACTCCGCCTCCGGGAATCTGGCCACCCTCTACGCCGCCCGGCACCCGCAGCGCGTGCGCTCCCTGACCCTGATCGCCCCCGGCACCCGCCCCGGTGAGACCGGACCGGACCAGGACGGGACGGTCCGGCACGCGGACGGCTTCGACCCCGGGCCCTCCCGGGCCGCCCTGGCCGTCCTCCAGGCCCCCGTGCTGGTCCTCACCGCGAACCGGGACGGCCGCCCCCGCCCGGCCCGCGCCGCCGACCTCGCCCCGCTCTTCCCCTACGACGGCCGCGCCGATGTGCACCACCCCTGGCTGGACGACCCCGGCGGCTTCGTGCGGTCCGTACGGGCCTTCCTGGCCCCGGACATCAGCGAGCTGGACGCGGACGGGGTCCGGCTCGCCTACCGCGTCTGGGGGGACCCCGGCGCGCCCCCGGTCGTCCTCGTCCACGGCCGGGGCGGCAGCGGCGCGGGCTGGACCGCCGTCGCCGAACGGCTCGCCGCCACCCGCCGGGTCTACGCGTTCGACTTCGGCGGCCACGGCCTCAGCGACTGGCCCGGCGCCTACGGCTTCCCCCGGTTACGGAACGAGCTGAGCGCGTTCATCCGGGGCCTCGGCCTGGACAGCGTCGACGTCGTCGGGCACTCCATGGGGGGCTTCGCGGCGCTGCTGCTGGCCCAGGAGGAACCCGAGCTGGTGGACCGGCTGGTGATGGAGGACCCGCCGCCGCCGTTCCCGCCCGCCGAACCCCTGCCCACCTGGCACGAGGACGGTGAACCGGGCTACGACTGGCGGATGTTCGCCCGGATCGACGCCGAGCTGAACGACCCCGACCCGCTCTGGACCGAGCGGCTGTCCGCGGTCGAGGCCCGCACCCTCGTCATCGGCGGCGGTCCGCGCAGCCCGATCGACCAGGACGGGCTGGCCCGGATGGCCGGGCTGATCCCGGGGGCGCGGCTGGTGACCGTGGACGCCGGACACCGCATCCACGAGAAGTACCCGGACGCGTTCCTGGACGCGCTGCGGGAGTTCGGCATCTGACCGCCGTCCGGCCCCGGCCCCCGTCGTGCGGCCGGGGGCCGGGCGTCCGGACCGTTCAGCCCCGGTCCGCCGCCCCGGTCGCCACCGTCACCGCCCAGCGGTAGTCCGCCTTGCCGCTCGGCGAGCGCCGGATCTCCGGAACGGTCACGAGCCGGCGGGGGATCTTGTACCCGGCGAGCCGGGCCCGGCAGTGCCGCTGGATCTCCTCCAGCGTCGGCGGCTCCGCCCCCGCCCGGGGCTGCACCACGGCCGCCACATGGTTCCCCCAGGTCGCGTCGGGCACCCCCGCCACCAGGGCGTCGTACACATCGGGATGGGCCTTGAGCGCCTGCTCGACCTCCTCGGGGTACACCTTCTCGCCCCCGGTGTTGATGCACTGCGAGCCCCGCCCCAGGACGGTGACGACCCCGTCCGCGCCCACCGTCCCCATGTCGCCCAGCAGCACCCAGCGCTCGCCGTCCCGCTCGAAGAACGTCTCCGCCGTCTTCTCCGGGTCGTTGTAGTAGCCGAGCGGGACATGGCCCCGCTGGGCGATCCGGCCCGGCTCCCCGGGGGCGACCGGGCCGTGGGTCACCGGGTCCACCACCGCCGTCCGGGCGTTGACCTCGACCCGGAAGCCCCGCTCCGGGCCCGCGTCCCCGGTGGCCGTCCCATTGAAACCGGACTCCGAGGAACCGAAGTTGTTGATCAGCCGGACCCGGGGTGCCAGCTCCGCGAACTGCGCGCGCACCGTCTCCGACAGGATCGCGCCCGAGGACGACACGGTGAACAGCGAGGAGAGGTCGGTGCCCCGCATCGGCCCGCGCAGCGCGTCCACCAGGGGCCGCAGCATCGCGTCCCCGACCAGCGACATCGCGCTGACCCGCTCCTTCTCGACGGTCCGCAGCACGTCCTGGGGGGAGAACCGGCGGTGCAGCGCGATCCGCTGCCCGTAGTGGAGTCCGATCAGCGCCGTCATGGCCGCGGTGCCGTGCATCAGCGGCGGGGTGGGGAAGAACGTGAGCCCCGCGCCGCCCGCCGCGACCCGTTCGGCCAGCTCACCGGGGGTACGGACGGGCTCGCCCGTCGGCGCGCCGCCGCCCAGTCCGGAGAAGAACAGATCCTCCTGACGCCACATCACCCCCTTGGGCATTCCGGTGGTGCCGCCGGTGCAGATGAGGAACAGGTCGTCGCCCGAGCGCACGGCGAAGCCGCGCTCCGGCGGGGCCGCGGCCGTCGCCTCCGCGAAGGGGACCGCGGACCCGGCGGGGCCGCCGGACGATGCCCCCGCCCCCGGGTGCCCCACCCGTACCAGATGCCGCAGCCGTTCCGTCCGCGGCAGCGCCCCCGCGACCCGGTCGGTGAACTCGGCGTCGAAGACCAGCCCCACGAGGTCGGTGTCCCGGTAGAGATGGGCCAGCTCGTCCTCGACATAGCGGTAGTTGACATTGACCGGGACGATCCGCGCCTTGAGGCAGCCGTAGAGGGTCTGGACGTACTCGACGCCGTTGTAGAGGTGGAGGCCCACATGTTCGCCCGGCCCGATCCCGGCCCCGGTGAGATGGTGGGCGACCCGGTTGGCGGCGGCGTCCAGCTCCGCGTAGGTCAGCCGGCGCTCGGCCCCGGTGCCGGGGAGGTCGAGGCAGACCAGGGCTTCCCGCTCCGGGGCCGCGTCCACGACCGACTCGAACAGGTCCGCAAGGTTGTACTCCACCGGCCCTCCCGTTGCTCCTCGTCCGGTCCGCCCGGCGGGCGCCGGGGCCCGGCCGCCATTAGAGCGCCGACGGCCGTACGGGGGAAGGGGCCCGGCGAACAAAACTGACTGTGCGTCAGAAAACTATTGAACCTCGGCCGACCCTCCTGCAACCTGTTCTCGATCCGGGAGGGGAGTCCGCACATGCCGCAGACCGCAGGACAGCCGTCACCGCCGCCGGAACCGGCACACCCGTCACCGTCGCCACAAGCGTCACCGCACTCGGCGGCACCGCCGTCACCGCGGTCGGCGGCACCGCCACCGCCGCGGCCCGGGGAACCGCCGGAGCCCCCCGACACCACCCCGGCCCCCCGGGCCGCCGGGACCGAACATCTGACCGTCCGCCGTACGGGTGCCACCCTGGTGATCACCCTCAACCGGCCCGAGGCCCGCAACGCGCTCTCGCTGCCCATGCTCGTCGGCCTGTACGACGCCTGGCAGGAGGCCGACGCCACCGACGCCGTCCGCTCGATCGTGCTCACCGGCGCGGGCGGCGCCTTCTGCGCCGGGATGGACCTCAAGGCCCTCGCCGCGAGCGGGACGGGTGGCCTCACCGGCCAGGGCTACCGGGACCGCATGGACGCCGACCCCGATCTGCACTGGAAGGCACTGCTCCGCCACCACCGGCCCCGGAAACCGGTCGTCGCCGCCGTCGAGGGCCCCTGTGTGGCGGGCGGCACCGAGATCCTCCAGGGCACCGACATCCGGGTCGCGGGCACGAGTGCCGTCTTCGGTCTCTACGAAGTCCGGCGCGGACTCTTCCCCATCGGCGGCTCCACCGTGCGCCTCCAGCGCCAGATCCCGCGCACCCACGCCCTGGAGATGCTGCTCACCGGCCGCCCCTACAGCGCGGAGGAGGCGCTGGCCATCGGGCTGATCGGCCATGTCGTCCCCGACGGCACCGCACTGGACCGGGCCCTCGCCATCGCCGCGCAGATCAACGCCTGCGGCCCGCTGGCCGTCGAGGCGATCAAGGCATCCGTCTACGAGACCGCCGAACTGACCGAGACCGAGGGGCTCGCCGCCGAGCTGGAACGCGGCCGGCCCGTCTTCGCCACCGAGGACGCCCGGGAGGGCGCCCGCGCCTTCGCCGAGAAGCGCGACCCGGTCTACCGGCGCGCCTGACCCGAGGAGCCGACGATGTCATCGACGCTGCGCGCCCCCGTCGTGGTGGAGTTCCCCTTCACCCGCTCCCTCGGACCCGTCCAGCGCGCCTTCCTCACCGGGCTGCGCGAACGCACCGTCCTCGGGGTCCGCACCGGCTCCGGCCGGGTGCTCGTCCCCCCGGTGGAGTACGACCCGGACACCGCCGAGGAGATCGGCGCACTCGTCCGGGTGGGCACCGCGGGGACCGTCACCACCTGGGCCTGGAACCCGGACCCCCGCCCCGGCCAGCCGCTGGACACCCCCTTCGCCTGGGTCCTGGTCCGGCTCGACGGCGCCGACACCGCGCTGCTGCACGTCCTCGACGCGCCCGGCCCCGAAGCCGTCCGCACCGGGCTGCGGGTCCGGGTCCGCTGGGCCGCCGAACGCACCGGAGCCATCACCGACATCGCCTGCTTCGAACCGGAACCCGAACCGGAAGCAGAAGCAGAAGCAGAAACGGAAATGGAAACGGAAGCGGAAGCGGCGCCGGAGCCCGTGCCGGGGACGGAGGACGGGGCGGCGGCCGTCCCCGTACCCCACGACGGCACCTTCCCCGACCCCGTCACCGGCATCGTCACCCCCGCCCGCCTCGACTACACCTACACCCCCGGCCGCGCCCAGAGCGCCCACCTCCACGCCCTCGCCGAACGGCGCATCACCGGCGAGCGCTGCCCCTCCTGCCGCAAGGTGTACGTACCGCCCCGGGGCGCCTGCCCCACCTGCGGGGTCGCCACCACCGAGGAGGTGGCCACCGGCCCGCGCGGCACCGTCACCACCTACTGCGTCGTCAACATCAAGGCCCGCAACCTCGATATCGACGTGCCCTATGTCTACGCCCACATCGCCCTGGACGGGGCCGACCTCCCCCTGCACGGCCGGATCGCGGGCATCCCCTGCGACCAGGTCCGCGTGGGGCTGCGGGTCGAACCCGTCTGGAAGCCCGGAGACCTCCACCCCGACCACTACCGGCCCACCGGCGAACCCGACGCCGACACCGGCGAGGAGATGCTGTGAGCGGCGCCCCTAGGGAGGTGGCCGTCGTCGCCTTCGCCCAGAGCGACCACCGGCGCCGCACCGAGGACCTCTCCGAGGTCGAGATGGTCATGCCGGTGATCCACCAGGTCCTGGACCGGACCGGGCTGCGCACCGGGGACATCGGCTTCACCTGCTCCGGCTCCTCCGACTATCTCGCGGGCCGCGCCTTCTCGTTCACCATGGCCCTGGACGGCGTGGGCGCCTGGCCGCCGATCTGCGAGTCCCATGTCGAGATGGACGGCGCCTGGGCCCTGTACGAGGCATGGGTGAAACTGCTGACCGGCGAGGCCGACACCGCGCTCGTCTACGCCTGGGGGAAGTCGTCCTCCGGCCCGCTGCGCGACGTCCTCACCCGCCAGCTCGACCCCTACTACACCGCCCCGCTGTGGCCGGACCCGATCGCGCTGGCCGCACTCCAGGCCCAGGCCCTCATCGACGCCGGGCTCACCGACGAGGACGCCCTCGCGGCGATCGGCGCCCGCAGCCGCGCCGACGCCGCCCACCACCCCCACGCCCAGCTCACGGGGGACGTCCCGCAGGGCGACCACATCGTCCGGCCGCTGCGCAGAGGGGACTGCCCGCCGATCGGGGACGGCGCCGCCGCGATGATCATCGCGGCCGGGCCGGGCGCCCGCCGGCTGTGCGCGCGCCCCGCCTGGCTCCGGGGCATGGACCACCGGATCGAACCCCATGGCCTCGGGGTGCGCGACCTCACCGACTCGCCCTCCACCCGGCTGGCCGCCGAACGCGCGGGCGCCTTCACCCGGCCCGTCGACACGGCGGAGCTGCACGCGCCCTTCAGCTCCCAGGAGGTCGTGCTGCGCCGGGCCCTGGACCTGGGCCCCGAGGTCCGCGTCAACCCGTCCGGCGGAGCGCTCGCCGCCCATCCGCTGATGGCCGCCGGGCTGATCCGCGTCGGCGAGGCGGCGGCCCGCATCCACCGGGGGGACAGCGACCGCGCCCTCGCCCACGCCACCTCCGGACCCTGCCTCCAGCAGAACCTCGTGGCCGTCCTGGAAGGAGACCCCCGTGACCGCTGAGCCCGTGGCCGTCGTCGGGATCGGCCAGACCCGGCACGCCGCCGCCCGCCGCGACGTCTCCATCGCCGGACTCGTCCGCGAGGCCGCCCGGCGCGCCCTCGACGACGCCGGGCTGGACTGGGCCGACATCGACGCCGTCGTCATCGGCAAGGCCCCCGACTTCTTCGAGGGCGTCATGATGCCCGAGCTGTATCTCGCCGACGCCCTCGGCGCGGTCGGCAAACCCCTGCTCCGGGTGCACACCGCGGGCTCCGTCGGCGGCTCCACCGCGCTGGTCGCCGCCCAGCTCGTCACCGCCCGGGTGCACGCCACCGTCCTCGCCCTGGCCTTCGAGAAACAGTCCGAGTCCAACGCCATGTGGGGCCTGTCCCTGCCCGTCCCCTTCCAGCAGCCGCTGCTCGCGGGCGCGGGCGGCTTCTTCGCGCCCCATGTCCGCGCCTACATCCGGCGCAGCGGCGCCCCGCCGTCCATCGGCTCCCTCGTCGCCTACAAGGACCGCCGCAACGCCCTGCGGAACCCGTACGCCCATCTGCACGAGCACGACATCACCCTGGAGAAGGTCCAGGCGTCCCCCATGCTGTGGGACCCCATCCGCTACTCCGAGACCTGCCCCTCGTCCGACGGGGCCTGTGCCATGGTCCTCACCGGCCGGGCGGGCGCCGCCCGCGCGCCCCGTCCGCCCGCGTGGCTGCACGGCGGCGCGATGCGCAGCGAGCCCACCCTCTTCGCGGGCAAGGACCCCGTGTCGCCCCGGGCCGGACGGGACTGCGCCGCCGAGGTCTACCGGCGGGCCGGGATCACCGACCCCCGCCGGGAGATCGACGTGGCCGAGATCTATGTCCCCTTCTCCTGGTACGAGCCGATGTGGCTGGAGAACCTGGGCTTCGCCGCCGAGGGCGAGGGCTGGCGGCTCACCGAGTCCGGTGTCACCGCCCTCGACGGCGAGCTGCCCGTCAACCCCTCCGGAGGCGTCCTCTCCGCCAACCCGATCGGGGCATCCGGAATGATCCGTTTCGCCGAGGCCGCGCTCCAGGTGCGCGGCGCGGCGGGCGAGCACCAGGTGCCCGGGGCGCGCCGGGCCCTGGGACACGCCTACGGGGGCGGCTCGCAGTTCTTCGCCATGTGGCTGGTGGGGTCCGAGCCGCCCCCCGGCTGAGCCCGCGACCGCCCGCCGGACGGGTCCGGAACTCCCCGGTACGGGGCCCCGAGATGTCCCGCCGTGTCCGTTGTGACCGGGTCCCCGGTCGGGGGTGCGGGGAGCCGCACCACCCCCGCCCGGGGACCCGGCCCCCGGTCCGCCGGACGTCCCCGGCCACGTACCATGGCGGTATGTCCTTCCTCCGCCGCCGCAGCGCTCCCACACCCGCGGGCCCGGACTTCGACGTCCTGGCCATGGACCCGGGGGACTGGCCCGGCAATCTCGGCGCGGGGCTGCTGCCCGCGCCCGACGGCACCTGTCAGGGCGTCTTTCTGCGGTACGACCTCTTCGGCGGCCGCGGCCCCGCGATGATCATCGGAAATCTGCCCCAGGGCTCGCCCGCGCGCGAGGTCGAGGAGGGACAGATCCCCTTCGAGGTGGCCCAGCTGCTGCTGGCGCTGGAGAACGAGGAGCAGGTCGAGGTGGTCGGCACCGAGGACGTGCCCGTGATGCAGGGCGACAATCTGCTGATCGTGCGGCGGCTGAAGCTCTCCGAGAGCCGGATCTCCTGCGTCCAGTTCGACCGCAGCGACGATGTGCTCGTCACCATCGCGAGCTGGGACCGGCCCATCACGGACGACCTCTACGCGCTGCTCAAGCCGCTGCCCGCCGAGCTGTTCCAGCAGGGCTGACACCCACCGCCCACCGCCGCGCCGGGCGGGACCGGAACCCCGGTCCCGCCCGGCGCACCCGTCTCAGGCCGGGTGTCAGCGCGCGAGCGCCGAGGCCAGGCGGGCCGCCGAGGTCCCGAGCCCCGTCGGCGGGCCCAGCAGCGGAGAGCCCGGAGCCGGGTCCTCCGCCCCGTACCGCCGGACCGTGCGGTGCCAGTTGAACATCGCGGCCTGGAAGTCCTCCAGCTCCCCGACATAGCGCCCGACCGCCGCCCGCTCCGTGCCGCTCAGCGCGAGGTCCTCGTACAGCACCGGCAGCTCGTCCTCCTTCACATGGAGGAACTGCCGCAGTCTGCCCCGCATCAGATCGTGGACGACGTCGACGGCGGACGCGTCGTCGCAGCCGAAGAAGGTCCGCACCACCAGGACCGCGTTGTTCGGCTCGCCCTCGGTCTCGATCTCCTTCCGGTACGAGTGGATGTCGTTGAGCAGCGTGCACCAGTCCTGTGCCGAGCGCTCCAGGGTCCGCAGGGTGCCGGAGGCGAACACCTCGGCGGGGATTGTGGTGTCGCGCCGCAATCGGCCGAACAGCATCGTCAGATCCGCGCCGAAGGTGGCCCGGCGCATCTCCAGATAGTCGACCGGGTCGGGGACCCGGTGCTGGACCCGGTTGTGCAGCTCCCAGAGCCAGCTCTCCAGCATCTCCGTGAGTGCCGCGACGAACTGTCTGCGCCGGGCCATGCCCATCGGCCCGGCGGTCCGGGCCCACAGATCGGCCAGCGCCCGCTCCATCGGGGTCCCGGCGGCGTGCGCGCCCGCGGCGGGGTCGTGGAGCGGCACGCAGGCCAGCAGCCGTTCATGGCAGAGCTTCGCCCCGGCGAGGTCGCGCGAGCGCCCGAAGACCGCCGGATACCAGTCGTCGGTGTAGGTCCCCCAGGTCATCCACTGGGTGCTCAGCTCCAGTTCCTCGGGGGTGGCGTCCGGGTCGATGCCCGCCGCGCAGAGCGCGAAGTCGAAACCGCGCAGCATCGTTTCGTCCCAGAGGCCGTCCAGCAGCCCCATCTGCCGCGCCCAGGCGATGGACTGCTCCAGGGCGCCGTGGCGGTACGGGCTCAGCGACAGCGGGAACGGCAGCTCGAAGTCCGGCACCCGGGAGTCGACCCGCTGGTGGGGCAGATGGGTGAGGGAGCGGAGCCGCTGAGCCGCCGGGCGTCCGAAGAGGGTCCGGATGTCGAGCGCGGAGATCCCGATCGGCCCGCCGGGGTTGCCCGCGTCCACCAGTCCCTCGTTCATGTACCGGCTGGACCGCAGATGCCACTCGTGGCCGCCCGACTGCCAGTCCTGGAGCCCCTTCGTGTAGAGCGCGATCGCGGCGCAGTCGGAGGGCGGCAGATCCAGCTCCGCGCAGAGCCGCGGCACCTCGGTGAGGGCGGTGTTCTCGAACTGCTGGAGCCGTGAGGTCAGCAGGTCGTTGACGGTCTCGGCGGCCTCCTGCGTGGTGCAGCCGAGGAAGGTCTCCAGGACCAGGACACCATTGCTCAGCTCACCCTCGTCCTCGACCTCCCGCTGGTACGAGAAGAGGTCGTTGCGCAGGTGCACCGCGTCGGCGAAGGTGTCCGTGAGGACCCGCAGCGGACGCGAGCCGGCCACCGCGGCGGGCACCTCGGCCCCCACCGCGTACTCCACGAGCTGCGCCGACCAGGGCGCCCCGCCGACCTTGCGGCGCATCTCGATGTACTCGACGGGGTTGGCCACCCGGCCCTCGTGGATGTTGGACAGCTCCCAGAGGGACTCGTTCAGCAGATTGCGGGTGGACTCGGTGAACCGGGCCCGCCAGGCCGGTGACATGGCGGGGACGGTGCGCGTCCAGAGGTCCGCGAGGCCCGCCTCCACCGGGTTGGTCGCCGGGGGAGCGGCCTCGGCCGGGTCCAGCGGCATGAAGGCGGGCAGCCGGTCCAGATACGCCTTGCCGCCCGCCCGGTCCAGGGAGCGTTTGAACTGCTCCAGGAAGTGGTCGTCGAAGAAGAAGACCCAGGTGTACCAGTCGGTCACCAGATTCAGGGCCTCGGCGTCGCACTCCGGGTGGGTGTAGGCGCAGAGCAGCGCGTAGTCGTGCGCGTCGAGGTCGCGGGTCTCCCAGACGCCCGAGCCCTCCAGCATGCCCATCTCGCGCGCCCACGCACGGGTGTGGGCACGGGCGGTCTCGACATGGGGATTGAGCCGTGCCGGGTACGGCACGTAGAAGTCGGGCAGGACAAAGGGCTGTGCCATGACGGGCGGGGCCTCTCCGGGCAGAACGGACGTGATACCGCCCAGCCTTACCCGTCGCCCGGATGGCGCACGCGATCACCGAAATAGTCACACGAAATGATGAACGGGCCGCCGGTTTTCGCACCGGCGGTCCCCTTCGTCCCCCTGCCGGCCTCAGTGCACCGGCCGCACATCCGAAGCCTTCACAAAAGCGACCCGGTGACCGAACTGGATCTCGTAGTACAGCTCCGCACCCCGCACCACCCGGTGCCCCGACGGGTCGAACGTCTTCGCGTAGAAGTACTCACCGCGCACCAGATCCCCCGCCACATAGCGCTGACCGGCGGGGAGGGAGTAGGGGTAGGGCGCGAGCGGCTGCACCGGGACGCCCTCGGGGTAGGCCGCCGGCTCCGGATAGGCCCGCCCGTACACCGGCACCTCGGCCGGACCCGGCCGCGGAGCGATCAGCACACCCCGTGAACCCACCGCGGTCGGCTGCTCCGGCGGGTTGTGGAACCACGCCTTCTGCCCCAGGTACCAGATCGCCGTCCACGCCCCCTGACGCTCGGCCACCGCGAACCGCTGACCCGTCGACGCCCGCGCCCCCGTGTCGTTGACCTGCGTGGTCGAGTCCTCGCCGCCCGGCCGCAGCCCGATGTCACGGACCAGCGGCGCGTCGGGGGACGGAGCGGTGTGCAGCCGGACCGCGCCCGAGCCGTGCGGCGCGCACACCTCGCCCGGCCTGGCGCAGCCCGTGAACACCGGCTGGTGCCGCGCGTACTCCGGACGGACCGTCACCACCCGCGCCCACGGCCCCGCCGTCGCCCGGAAGGGCTTGCCCAGCAGGGTGAAGTAGTGGTCCCAGTCCCAGTACGGGCCCGGGTCCGTGTGCATCCCCCGGATCGTCGCCGCCGTCGTCCCCGGCACATTGTCGTGCCCGAGGATGTGCTGCCGGTCCAGCGGAATGTCGTACTTCCGCGCCAGATACCGCACCAGCCGTGCCGACGACCGGTACATCGCCTCCGTGTACCAGGTGTCCGGCGCCGTCAGGAAACCCTCGTGCTCCAGCCCGATGGAGTGGGCGTTGACGAACCAGTTGCCCGCGTGCCAGGCGACATCCCGCAACGGGACATGCTGCGCGATGTGCCCGTCGGACGCGCGCAGACTGTACTGCCACGACACATACGCCGGGTTCTGCACCAGCCGCAGGGTGGTGTCCCAGGTGGCCTCCGTGTCGTGCACCACGATGTAGCGGATCTTCTGCGAGCGGGGCCGCTCCGACCGGTCGTGGTTGCCGTACCCGCCGCCGGGCAGCTCCTGGTACGGCGCCGGGAGCCACTCGCAGGACACCGTCCGCGGACACTCCGTCCCCTGCGCGCGCGCCTCCCGCAGCCCGAGCCCGGAGAGCCGGCCCGGAGCGGGGACGGCCGACGGATCGGCCGCGAGCACGACCCGCGCCCCGCTGTCCGTCGTCCGGGCCGCGCCCGAGCGGATCACCGAGAAGACGTCGTCCGCGTAGGCGCGCGCGGTCGCCGTGTCGTCGGCGCCCGAGAACAGCGCCACCGCGCCGTACCAGTCGGCAGCCGAACCGCCCGCCGGACGGTCCAGCCGCCGCTGCGCATCGGCCAGCAGCGCCGCGCCGCCGCGCACATTGGCGACCGGGTCGGAACGCAGCCGTCCGGCGTCGATGCCCGAGAGCCGCGCCGCCCGTTCCAGGGTGCGCAGCCGCTCGGGCGGGGTGCCCGCCGCGAGCCCCGGGGGAAGGGCGGCCCCGGTCGCGGACACCACCGGCGGACGGCGGTCGTCGCCGCGCCGGTCCTCCTCGCCCCCGGGGTGGCGGTGAGGAGCGCCGGCCGGACCCGCCGCCTCGCGGAGCGCGGTCCGCGCATCGGTCAGATGCATCGGGCCGTAACCGCCGCTGACACTCGGCGCGCCGCCGTGCCCGTCCCAGCGGGACTGGAGATACGCGACACCGAGCAGCACCTCACGGGGCACCCGGTACGCGGCGGCGGCGGAGGTGAACGCCTCCATGAGCGAGCCGGGCGCCGCCGCCGGGGCCGACGGCCGGGGAGCGGCAGCCGCCCCTCCCTGGCCCATGAGCCCCGCCGACAGCAGCGGCAGCAGCAGCGCCACGGACGCCGCCTGCACACCCGCGCCGCGGAGGCGGCGCGCGACCGGGGCCGGTCTGTGACCGCGGCCCGGCGCGGAACCGGCCACCGGACCGGACCGGGGACCGGAAGCGGACAGGGGGCCCGGCACGGGGCCGGGGCTGGATACAGGGTCGGGTACAGGACCTGATACGGCGTCGGACACGGGCAAGGCGGCCTCCTGGGAGGGACAGGGCACGCGCGGGGCGGACGCGCGGGGCGCGAACCGGGAGCGAGACACCACGCATATCCACCCCGGCCCGATCCGTCAATCACCCCGCGCCGTGCCGGACGGCCGTCCACACCCTTTCGGTCGCGTCCCAAATGCCCCTTCAGGAACAGGAGTTCACCGACATGACCCTGTCGAACACCGGAACGGATCAGTGTGATCGGCCGGGCCGGCCGGAAGCGGTTCGACCGCGTGGCCGAGGAGTGACGGCGGACGTGCGGAGGGTCGGATTCCCCCGTGAGGTGACCTCCCCGTTCGAGAACGCGGCACTCGACCGGGGCCGCGCCCGGCCCGCTCAACGTCCGGCGCCCGGCAGCGCGACGGCCCCCGGCGGCGTCCCCCGGCGGCTCCGGCCTCGCCACCGCCGCCCGGCGACCCGGGCCCTCGTCACCGTCCAGGACGAACGGGACACCATGCTGACCGTCGGGATCGGTCTGCTCTCCCTCTCCGCCCCGCTGATGCTCCGGGCCGCCGTCTCCCAGCGGCCGGGACCCACCCCGCCCGCCCAGTGGATCAGCGTCTCCGAGGACGCTCCGGTGCACGCCTGGCAGGGGCGCGGAAGGCGACAGCACCCGCCCACAACACGATCGAACGCGTCCACCGCACGGCGACCCGGAGCACCGGCTCCCTCGGCAGGAGATCCGCACCGTCCGCTCCCCGGCCGTGACGGCCCGCCCGGACCCGGTCGGCGGCATCCCGGTGGTCCTGCCGCCCGGCTTCCCGCTCCGCGAGCCCATCGCCCGCTCCACCGCGGCCCGGACCCGCTGAGACGGCCGGGCCGGGGCCGCGGCGTGTCGGCCACCGGCTGCCCGGACACGGCCGCGCCGCGCGCCCGGTGCACCTCCGGACACGCGGCGCGGCTCCCCTCCGGAGCGGCCCTCAGCGGGTGCCGACCGCCGCCCGTACGGCCCTGCGCGCCAGGGCGCAGTCGTCGTGCAGCCGCCGCAGCAGCAGCCGCTGCTCCTCACCCGCGGACAGCCCGTTCGGCGAGATGACGGCCGGACCCGGAGTCGCCTCCCGCATCGTGCGCTGCACGGCCGTCTCATAGGTGCGGATCTCACGCGTCAGCACCAGCATCAGATTCACCAGAAAGGCGTCACGGGCGTCCGGCCCCGCGAGCTGGGCCGCCTGGCTCACCCGCCGCCGCGCCGCCGGGGCGTCGCCGAGCACCGCCCAGAGCGTGGCCAGGTCGTACCCCGGCAGATACCACCCGGCGTGCTCCCAGTCGACCAGCACCGGACCCGCCGGGGACAGCAGGACGTTGGAGAGCAGGGCGTCCCCATGGCAGAACTGGCTGATGCCCTGCCGCCCGCCGGACTGCGCCAGACCGTGCAGCAGCTTCTGGAGGTCCCCGAGATCGCGGTCGGTGAACAGCCCCAGCTCGTGGTAGCGCGTGATCCGCGAGGCGTAGTCCAGCGGCCGGTCGAACAGCTCGGCCGGTGGCCGCCAGCTGTTGAGACGGGTGATCGCGGCGAGCACGGCGGCGGAGTCGGCCCGGGGCGGGGCCTCCGACGGATGCCGCGAGAGCGCCGCCGGACGGCCCGGCATCCGCTCGATCACCAGGGTGCAGTTCTCGGGGTCGGCGGCGACCAGCCGGGGCGCGCGCACCGGGGGCCGCTGCCGGACGAAGGTCCGGTAGACAGCTATTTCATGGCGGAATCGCTCCACCCAGACGGACGAGCGGTCCAGCAGGCACTTGGCGACCGCGGTCGACCGGCCCGTCGTCCCGACGATCAGCACGGACCGCCCGCTCCGGCGCAGGACCTGCACCGGGTGGAACTCCGGGCAGATCCGGTGCACCGAGGCGACCGCCATGCGCAGCTGTGTGCCCTGCGCGCCCGACAGGTCGATTCTTCCGCCGACGGGCGCGCCGGCGACCGTGGCCGCCCTGCGCGACCGGGCGGCGCCCACCGGGTCCGCGTACGGTCCAGCACCCGCCGCGGCGGCCGGGCGCCGCGGCCGGTACGGGGCGGACACGGAGGACGATGCTGTGTACATGGGGGTGACAGATCCCTTCGTGCGCCGACGGATGTGCGTGCGCCACCCCGGCCGGACGGCCGTCCGCACCCTGGGGAATGCGTGGCCGCCGGGCCGTGGATGACGCGTTCCTAACTCACACCACGGAACGGGTGGCACACCATCTGGCGAACCCTGGCGAACCCTGGCGAATAGTCGCCACCCCCCTGACGGGGGGTTACTGTCAACTCAGCCGAGAACCTGGGGGCTTGACGTGAGCGGAGTACCCAACACCCGCCTGTGCGACCTGTTCGGCCTGGCCGGCTGGTCCAAGGGCGAACTCGCGAGACTCGTGAACCGGCAGGCGGCGGCCATGGGCCACCCCCAGCTCGCCACGGACACCTCGCGGGTCAGGCGCTGGATCGACATGGGGGAGACCCCGCGCGATCCGGTGCCCCGGGTGCTGGCCGCCCTGTTCACCGAGCGGCTCGGCCGTGTCGTGACCATCGAGGATCTCGGGTTTGTACGGAACGGGCGAGCGGGCAGACGCAAGGCGGCGCAGGACGCCGGCGACCCTGACGGCCTGCCGATGTCACCCGGCCGGACGGCTGCGGTCCTCACCGAATTCACGGGAATGGACCTCATGCTCAACCGACGCGGCTTGGTGGGCGCGGGCGCCGCGCTCGCCGCGGGATCGTCGCTCAGCAGTGCCATGCGCGACTGGCTGAACTCCGATCCGGCACTCGCCCAGGACGCCCCCTACTCCGAGAATCCCCTCCACGCCGACCCGGCCGGATACGACCGCTATGAGGCGGCGCCCATCGGCTCCCAGGAGATCGAGGCGCTGGAACGCTCCGTCGAGGTCTTCCGCGCCTGGGACGCCGCCCGCGGCGGCGGCCTCCAGCGCAAGGCCGTGGTGGGCCAGCTCAACGAGGTGGGCGGCATGCTCTCCTACCGCCACCCCGAACACCTCCAGCGGCGCCTGTGGGGCGTCGCCGCCAACCTCGCCGTGCTCGCGGGCTGGATGTCCCACGACATCGGCCTGGAGCCCACGGCACAGAAGTACTTCATCATCGCCGCCCACGCCGCACGCGAGGGCGGCGACCGGCCGCGCGCCGGAGAGGCGCTCTCCCGGGCCGCCCGGCAGATGGTGCACCTGGGCCGCCCCGACGACGCACTCGATCTGATGAAACTCGCCCAGTCGGGCTCCGGCGACGAGACCCTGCCCCGCACCCGCGCCATGCTCTACACCATCGAGGCATGGGCCCAGGCGTCCATGGGCCAGGGACAGGCCGTCCGCAGAACCCTCGGCAAGGCGGAGGAGCTGTTCGTCTCCGACAAGGGCGATGTGCCCCCGCCCAGTTGGATGCAGATGTTCGACGAGGCCGATCTGCACGGCATGGAGGCCCTGGCCTACCGCACCCTCGCCGACCACGACCCCACCGCCGCGACCATCGCCCAGGGACACGCCCGCAAGGCCCTGGAACTGCGCGCCAGCGGACACCAGCGGTCACAGATCTTCGACTACATCTCCATGGCGTCGGCCAGCTTCATCGCCGACGAGCCCGAACAGGCCGACCGCTACGCCCGGCTGGCCCTGGTCTCCATGGGGGAGACCTCCTCGCACCGGACCTGGGACCGCCTCCGTGAGATGTACCGGCTGACCGGGCAGTACGCGGGCTACCACCGGATCGAGGAACTGCGCCGGGAGATCCGGCTCGCCCTGCCCAACAGCCCTTCCCTCAAGGCCAGGAACGCGGAGGTCTGAACCACCCCGGCACGGAGATCCCGGGACGCGGTCCGCGCGGGCCCGTATCCGGCTAGGACGTGACGCGTGCCACCAGGACACAGGCGTCGTCCTCGCGGTTCTCCCAGCCGAACGCCTCCACCAGCGCACGCAGACAGCCCTGCGCGTCCCGCGCCTCCTCGAACCGCGGCGCGAGGGCGAGCAGCCGCTCGGCACCGGAGCCCACCGTGGCGCCGGTGCGCATCAGGGCGTCGGTGTGCAGCACCAGCAGATCGCCCGGCAGCAGCCGCAGTTCCGCCTGCTCGTACCGGGTGCCCGGGGCCGCGCCGAGCAGCATCCCCTCGGGCGGTGTCAGCGGACGCCCCGTCCCCCTGCGGAACAGCAGCGGGGCGGGGTGACCCGCCTGCGCCCAGGACAGGACGCGGCTCGCCGGGTCGAAACGGCAGCACACCACACTGCCCAGCGAGGGCTGGGCCGAGGTGTCCAGCAGATGGTTGAGATGGCCCAGCAGCGGCCCGGGCGCCACCCCCGCGAGACTCATGCCCCGGACCGCGCCCAGCAGCATCGCCATGGCGGACGTGGCGGCCGGCCCGTGTCCGGTGAGATCGCCGACACCGAGCAGCGAACCGCCGTCCGGCAGGGGGAACGCGTCGTACCAGTCGCCGCCGATGAGCGCGCTGTTCCCGGAGGGGAAGTAGTGGGCGGCGATGTCGAGGGCGCCGCTGCCGTCGTCGGGGAAGGGCAGTGAGCCCTGGCCGAACGGGAGTACGGCCTCCTGGAGTTCCACCGCCAGCCGCCGCTCGGTGCGCTCGGCGTATTGACGGCGGTGGAGCGAGTCCCGGCTTTCGCGCACCGCCCGCTCGCTGCGGCGCAACTCGCTCACATCGCGGAACACCGCCCACATGGAGGCGGTGGACCCGTCGGAGTCGAGGACCGGCTCACCCGTCATGTGCACGGTGCGCACCCGGCCGTCGGCCCGGACCATCCGGAACTCGCCGTCGATGGGCCTGCCGTCGACCAGACAGCCGGTCACCAGGGCGGTGAGCAGGGGCTGATCCTCGGCGAAGACGACCGACGGCAGCTCGTCCAGGGTCATGGGCCCGCTCAGCGGGGAGCGCCCGAGAATCCGGAACAGC
This sequence comes from Streptomyces clavuligerus, assembly GCF_005519465.1. Lineage (NCBI taxonomy): Bacteria > Bacillati > Actinomycetota > Actinomycetes > Kitasatosporales > Streptomycetaceae > Streptomyces > Streptomyces clavuligerus. The sequence continues at coordinate 6,524,233 of NZ_CP027858.1, forward strand.
TCCTCGGACCAGCGCACTTCGTCGGTGAGGAGATTCCACTCGGCGCTGCCGACCCGGCCGATCAGCGATCCGGTGCGCTGGGCCCGGTCCGCCTCGTATCCGGCGAGCGGGTCCTCGTACGCCGATCCCGCCGAGCGCTCCGGGTGTCCTGGATGTCCCGGGTGCGCCATGGCCGCCGGGTGGTGTCCCGGGTGCGCCGGGCCGTCCGCGGGCCCCCCGCCGGGGAACGCGTCGTGGAGTCCATCGGGGAGTCCGTCGTGGCTCCCGGTCCCGCGGCTCCCGAACGCGCCGGTCTCCCCGGAGCCGTCGGCCGGGTCCGCCAGCCCTTCCTTGAGCTGGCCGAGATGGGTGCCGAGGTCGTCGAGCTGGTGGACGGCCAGATCGCACAGGGCCCGCTGCCAGCGGCCGTGCGGATCGTCCTCGTCCAGCACGGTGTCCCGGCGTACGGCGTCCACATCGCCGCGCAGGCGGCGGGTCCGGCTGATGAGAGCGTCGACGGTGCCGCGCTCGGGAGGCTGTGAGGCGGAGGGGTCCGCGAACACATGGGACGGCATGTCGTACTCCGATACAGGCGTGGCCGAGGCCAGGTCTGAGACACGGTCTGAGCAAGGGGCCGTTACGACTCTTGCACAGGGAGCGATGGGCTGTAAGCGATTCGGCGACACTCGATACGGTGGTGCCCGAGTCATATGTCTTCGGCGCGCATTCTGATGCGCTGAATTCAGGCCATGTGACGGGCTGTTGGGTACAGGATACGCCTCGGCGCGGCGGTCCGGGACACTGCGGACACGCCCGGGCGGGGTGGAGCGGGCGGCCTGCGGGCCCCCGGGGGCCGGCCTTGGCCGGGGTGTGGCGCTCCGGGCCCGGCCGACCCCGGTGAACTGGAGTTCTGAGGGTGGCGCGGGGGAGTTGGGGTGAGGGGTGCGGCGGATTCCCCCGGACGGCGGGCCCCGGTCGCCCCGGCGCGTCGGCCCCGTGGCGGAAACCGCGCGCCCGAACGGCGCCCGGGTGTCGGCCCTCTCAGGGACCATAAAGAATCAGCCAGGACACGCCTTGGCGGGATCACCCCCCTAAGGGGCGGTCAAATGGCGTGGAATCGACCCCCCGGACGGAGGGGGACCCCCGGGGAAAGCAGTCGATCCGCCGGGGTGGTGCGGTCGGCGGCGGAGTGGGAGAAGCACGCCCGGCGCACCCTGTGCGGCCTTTTGCGGTACGACACGCCGGGTGGCGCGGGGTGACGGCCGTCTCTCGGGGCACTGTGGCCCCCGGGGAATCGGCCCCGGGCGTCCGGCCCGGCGAGGGGGCTCGGGCGACGCGCCCATGGCATATGCCCCGGGCCTGAAGAATCCGGTGTCTGAGCCAGTCGACGGCGGTCGACGGCGGTCGGCGCGCCGGGAGCCGGGGGGCCGCGGCGGCGTCTCCCGGCCACGGCCCCCCACCCGGCGCGGTCGCCGCCGGCACCGGCGGTCGGCACCGGCCCCCGGCCCGCGCCGACCGCCCTGCCCCGGGCGGGCGCCGCGTTCCGTCCGGAGGTGCCGGGCCGCGTCCCGATCGGGGCCCGCCGGGTGCCGGGCGGGCGTCCGAACGGGCCGTTCAGCCCTGCCCGGCGGCCGCCTCCCGGCTCAGGAAGGCCAGCCGGGCCCGCTTCTCCGGCTTGTCGATCTCCGGCCCCAGCTCGAAGCCCGCCCGGACCAGCCGGGCGAGGGCCTTCTCGTTGCGGACGTCCGGCTCCACCACGATGCGCAGCGTCGCGGGGTCGCTGAAGGCGAAGCCCGTGAACGCCCGGAGCAGCGCGCCCGTGAAGCCCCGCTGCTGCCCCCCGGTGGCACCGCCGACCAGCAGATGCACCCCGAAGTCGCCGGGCAGGACCTCGTAGCACTCGCCGACCGGGTCGGCCGCCGGGTCGTAGGTCTGGAAGAGGGCCACCGGCTCCCCGTCCCGCAGGGCGAGAAAGGCGTGGTGGGTGGCGAGGGAGTCGACGTACGCGTAGATGTCCCGCACCTGTTCGCGGGTGTGGCCGACCATGCCCCAGTAGCGGGCGCGCTCTTCGGAGACCCAGCCGTGGACCAGGTCGGCGTCGGTGTCCGGGACCAGCCGGACGAGCCGGACGGCGCCGAAGCCGTCGACGGTCCGCTCGTACACGGCCGCGCGGGCGTGCGCGGGGGATTCAGGGGATTCAATGGACACGGTTCTCCTCGGTGAGTCGGTTCCAGTCGGTGATGACGGGGACGAGCCCGCCCGTCAGCCACAGCGGGAGCTGATCGCGCCGGTGCGGGTCGCCGTCCACTCCGGAGGCGCCGAACGGCACCACCCAGAGGCTGTTGTCACGGTCCGCCAGATCCCAGACATAGCGGGCGGCGGGACCGCGCCAGCTGTGGTCCACCACGCCTGGGAGGCTGATGGTGGAGAGCACGCAGTCGTGGTCGCCGGAGAGTCCGGGCCAGCCCCCGTCCGGCTCGGCGGGCAGGGCCTGCCAGGGGGCGAGCCGGTGCCGCTCGCCCCAGGTGGCCCCCGGGCCGTCCCCGGCCGTGACCTCTTCGAGCGCGACCTCTTCGAGCGCGGCCCGGACCGCCGCCGGGCGGTCCAGCTCCGGCAGCGCGGTGGAGGTCAGCAACCCCTCCAGGGCGAAGGCCACCCGGGGGACGAAGGCGAGCCAGGGCCGCAGTTCGTCCGGGTGGGGCGAGTCCGCGACCCGGGCGGCCAGGGGCGCGAGCGCGGGGTCCGCCGCGATCCGCCGCACCACGGCCGAGCGCAGCTCCGCGTAGCGGGCGGCGTCCGCGCTGTCGGCGTCCATCCGGCGGTCCCAGCCGGTGAGCCGGTCCCGCAGCCGGGCCGCCCGCTCGCTCAACCCGTCCAGCGGGGCCAGCAGGGCGAGCAGCGGCCGGGCGGACTCCAGCAGGGTGTCCATGTGGATGGGGGCCATGTCCCCGGCGGTCCAGCCCGTGCGCGCGCCGAGCAGGGAGCGGATGCGGTCGGCCCGGTGCGGCGGCGCGAACTCGACGCCGAGAGGTGTCGCGATGCCCCGCGCGTTGGCCATGACGGCGATCCCGGCCCCGGCCCCGGCCCCGGCCCGGTCGACGGCGCGGCGCGGCATCCGGTCCCAGCCCTGCCAGACATGGGCCGCCTCCCAGGCCGGGACGGGCCGCCGCCGGTTCCCGGGGTGGCGCACCGGGACCCGCCCGGCGACCCGGTGCAGCAGCCCGCCCGAGGTGTCCGCCGCCTGGACCACGTTGACCGGCTCCGCCCAGCGGCCGAACGCCCGGTCGACATCGTCCACGGTCCTGGCCCGCAGCAGCGCGGGCAGGGCGTCGAAGCCGATGTCCCCGGTGACCCGGGAAGGGGTGCGCAGGCTGTAGCTCTCCGGGTCGCCGGGGCCGCCCATGACAAGGGGGCCGCGCTCGGTCTCGATCACCTCGACCGGCACCGGCTCGCCGCCCGCGACCTCGATGGTCCCGGTGTGGACCGCCGCGGGCCGCCAGCCGTCGGGGCCCAGCGCCTCCACCCCGTCCGCCCCGGTGCGCAGCCGCTCCCGGTACAGGTCCTGGTAGTCCGCCATGGCGTTGGTGATCGCCCAGGCCACCGATCCGGTGTGCCCGAAATGGGCGATCCCGGGGACGCCCGGCACCGCCAGGCCCACCACGTCGAACTCGTCGCAGGCCAGATGGATCTGCTGATAGACGCCCAGATCCTCGATGATCCGGTGCGGGTCACCGGCGATCAGGGCGGCGCCGCTCGCGGTGCGCTCGCCGGTCACGAGCCAGCCGTTGCTGCCCGAGCCGCGCGCGTCGGTGGCGAAGAGGTCGATCGACTCCTCGCCGAGCGTCCGTGCCACCTCCTCGCGCCAGAACTTGGCGGGGAAGCCCGCGAACAGGACATGGGCCGAGAGCCAGATGCCCAGCGGGTGCCAGGGCCGCCAGCGGCCGGGGACGAGCCCGCTCGCGGCGAACTGCGGGGCGCGCCGGGCGCCCCGGGCCAGTCCGGCGTTGACCCCGTCCGTGTAACGGGTGACCCACGCCGCCGTGGCGGGCTCCAGGCCCTCGAAGCAGCGCCGGGCCGTGTCGTCGATGCGGGCCCGGCGGGCGAAGCGGTCCCAGCCGACGGCGGAGGTGCCCAGGAAGGCGGCCGACGTGCCCTCGGCGCGGCGCCGGTCGACCTCGATCTGCCAGGCCCGGTCGACGGCGGTGGCGTACCCCTGGGCGAACGCGAGTTCGTCCGCGCCGTCGGCCCGGAGATGCGGGATGCCCCAGTCGTCGCGGTACACCTTCATGCTCACTGCTTCCCGTTCCCTGCTGCTTGGATCGCGCCTTGTTGACTCGTGTCAACAATGTGAAACGCGCCAACGTCGATTTAGGTTAGGCTGGCCTAACTTAATGCACGGGTGTTCGGTCGACAAACCGGGGGCTCCCGGGATGTAACGGGACTCAAGGAAGACGCGGCGGGACTCAAGGGAAGGGAGTGGCGGCGCGATGGGGCATGGCTGGGAGGGCGTGGTACTCAAACTGCTGCGCGGCAAGGACTTCACCTTCACGGTGACCGGGGCCGAGCAGGTCACGGACCGCTTCCGGCGGGTGCGTCTGACCGACGGCGGGATGCTGGCGAGGACCGGGGTCCACCCCACCATGTGGGTCCGGATCTGGTTCGACAACGGGGGCAGGCCCCATCAGCGCGCCTACACCCTCGTCGACCCGGACCCCGTCGCGGGGACCTTCAGCCTGGAGTTCGCCCTGCACGACGGGTGCGCCAGCGACTGGGCCCGCGCCGCGCGGCCCGGCGACACGGTGGAGGCCACCCTCCAGGGCACCGGGTTCACCGCCCCCGCGCCACCGCCCGGACGGCTCCTCGTCGTCGGCGACCCGGCCTCGCTCCCGGCGGTCAACTCCCTGCTGGACGCCTTCCCGGGGGTGCCCGCGACCCTCTGGTTCGAGACCTCGCACCGCTCGGACGAACGGCTGCCGATCCGGCTCGACGACACCGTCCACGACGTGCGCCGCGTCCCGCGCGAGGACGGCGGCCGCCGACTGGTGGACGAGGTCGTCTCCGCCCTCCCCGCCCTGCTGGACGGCTGCGCGGACCCCTATCTCTGGATCGCCTGCGACACGGCGACGACCCGTGCCCTGGCCGGGTACGCCCGCAAGGAGCTGGGGCTCCCCAAGGAGCGTGTCGACGCGCTCGGTTACTGGCGGGCCGCCTGACCGGCCGGTGACACGGGTGCGGGCGGCCCGGCGGGGCAGGTATCGGAGGGTGCCGGGCCCCCGGGACCCGGTGGCCGGGACCCGGCGGCGCGGCCTGCGGTCCCGCCGTCCGTCAAGGGAGCCCCCGATGTCCTCCGCCCCCCGTTTCGTCCTGCGCAGTCTGGTGATCGACTGTGCCGACGCCCACCGTCTCGCCGCGTTCTGGGCCGATCTCCTCGGCTGGACGGTCCGGGCGAGCGAGCCCGACTGGGTCCAGCTCCGTTCGCCCGACGGCTCCCTCGGTCTGTCGTTCCAGACCGAGGCGGAGTACGCGCCGCCGAGCTGGCCCGAACGGCCGGGGCGGCAGCAGAAGATGCTGCATCTGGACATCCAGGTCGACGATCTCGACGCGGCGGTCCGGCACGCGCTCCGGCTCGGCGCGACCGAGCCCGCCGAGCCCTCCGGGTGCACCGGGTCCTCCGGGCCCGGCGGTCCTGAGGGATCCGGCGATCTGCGGGTCCTGCTCGACCCCGCCGGCCACCCCTTCTGTCTGTTTCTTCATGTTGTGTCATGAAATAAGGCTGCACATCCATGTATTGAGACGGTAATGAATCACCCCATGACCATCTGACCTGCGAATGTAATACTCCCTCCATGAGTTCGCATATGACAGATGGGGTGAGTGCGCTCCCCATGGACGCCCTGCGCGTGGTCCGGGCGACGGCGGCGGACAGCGACCGGCTCACCGCCATGGTCCGGGGCGCCCGCGCCTACGAGGGGGAGTACGCCGCCATGGTGGCCGGGTACCTGGTGGAACCCGCGTACATCGAGGCCCACCCCGTCTTCCTCGCCGTGGACGGGCGCGGCACCCTGCTGGGCTTCTACTCCCTGCTGCTCGGCGGCGCCGAGCTGGATCTGATGTTCGTCGCCGACGGGGCCCAGGGGCTCGGCATCGGCCGTCGGCTGATCGTCCATATGCTCGGTGAGGCGCGCGCGGCGGGCCTCACCTCCGTGCGCGTGGTCTCGCACCCGCCGTCCGAGGGCTTCTACCGCAGTGTGGGCGCCGAGCGCGTCGGTGTCTCCCCGGCCCAGCCCCCCAAGGTCACCTGGGAACGGCCCGAGCTGGTCTTCCCCGTCCCCGCACCGGGCTGACCCGCGGAACGCCGGGGTCCGGTCCTGCTGGGCGGACCCCGGCGCCCCGCCGGATCAGACCACCGCTCCCGTGCCGGCGCGGCGCCCGGCCCGTTCCCGTTCCCGCTGTGGCCGGGGCCGGTCCGGATACCGGAGCTGACCCTCGACGACCAGCGGCATCGCCGTGAAGACCGTCGACGCCGTCCCCAGGACCACCCCCGCCAGCAGCGCCACCGAGAAGTCGGCCAGCGAGTCACCGCCCAGGACGGCGAGGGAGACCAGGACGAACAGCGCGCCCATGCCCGTGTTCACCGTACGCGGCAGGGTCTGCGCCACGGCCCGGTCCGCCAGCTCCGGCCAGGTCCCGCGCGGCGCGGACCGGCGCAGCTCCCGCAGCCGGTCCAGGACGACGACGGTGTCGTTGACCGAGTAGCCGACCACCGTCAGCAGCGCCGCCAGGAAGACGCTGTCGACGGGCTTGCCGAGCCAGGCGAAGAGCCCCACCACCAGCAGCACGTCCTGCGCCATCGCGGCGACGGCGGCCACGGCGAAGGTCCACCGGAACCGCGCCGTCAGATAGAGGAGCTGCGCGGCGACCGCGACCCCCAGCGCGATCAGGGCGTGGCGGCGCAGCTCGGAGCCGAGGCTCGGACCGATCGTCTCGTCCCGCTCCACCGTGACCTCGCCCGCGACCGTTCCGAGGGCCGCCCGGATCGTCTCCTGCCCGCGGTTGTCCAGCTCGCCCGTGCGGACCGTGATGCCCCGTTCGCCGGTCTTCTGGACGACGGCCCGGGGGAACCCGGCGTCGGCGACCGCCTGCCGGGCCCGGTCCGCGTCCACGGGCTGCCCCGCCGTGTACTGGATCTGCCGCCCACCGGTGAACTCCACCCCGAACTCCAGCCCGCGCACGCCGATCCCGGCCAGCGCGCACAGCAGCAGCCCCAGACAGCCGCCGAGCCAGCGGCGGCGGTACCGCATCAGCCGCGGCGGCCTGCGCTCCAGCAGGGTGCGCACCCGGCCCCGTACGGTCAGCCCCGTCCACGCGGGCCGTCGCCGCACCGGGCCCCGGCGCACCGCCCAGTCGGCGAACAGCCGGGTGATCACCATCGCCGAGACCAGCGAGGCCAGCACCCCGATGGCGAGGGTCACGCCGAAGCCCTTGACCGGCCCGGTCGCGAACACGAACAGCAGCCCCGCCGCGAGCAACGTGGTCACATGTGAGTCGGTGACCGCGCTCCACGCCTGGTCGAAACCGACCCGCAGGGGGCGCCGCAGATCGGTGGAGGCAGTCCGTCCGCGCCGGGCGCGCGCGTACTCCTCGCGGGCGCGCTCGAAGGCGAGGACGTTCGCGTCGACGGCGATCCCGATCGCCAGCACGAACCCGGCGAGCCCCGGCAGGGTCAGCGTCGCCCCCAGGGCCACGACAGCGGCGTACGAGATCACCCCGTACAGCACGAGCGCCAGCGCGGCGAGGGCTCCGACGAGCCGGTAGACGGCGATGATGAACGCGCCGGTGCAGACCAGCCCGATCACGGCGGCCCAGGCGCTGGCCCGGATCGCCTCGGCGCCCAGCGTCGGCCCCACGACGGACTGTTCGACGGCGGTCACCGGCACCGGCAGCGCGCCGCCCTTGACCAGCGCGGCGAGATCGCGGGCGCCGTCCGCGCCGAAACCGCCGGTGATCTGCGCGGAGCCGCTGGGGATGCCCGTACCGCAGGGGACGGAACGTTCCATCGCGGGGGCGGAGACGATCGCGTCGTCGAGCACGATCGCCACCCGGCGGGCGGGGGAGCCGGGCGCGGCGCAGGCCGCCTCACCGGTGAGCCGCGCCCACTCCGCCCCGTCGCCCCGGAAGGAGAGGCCGACGGTCCACCCCCGGCCCGAGGCGGTGTCGAGGACGGCCTCGGCGTCCCGTACCCCGTCGCCGGTCAGCGCGGTGGGCCCGAGCCGGAGGAACCCGGTGGGGGTCTCGGGGTCGGGCAGGACCCGGGAGCCGTCCGCGCCCGGACCCGACGCGGGCCCCGGGGCCGCCTCCACGACCGGGTGGAACGAGAGCTGGGCGGTCCGGCCGATCACCTCCGCGGCCTCGGCGGGGTCGCGCACCCCGGGCAGCTCGACGACGATACGGCGCTCCCCGGAACGGGCGAGCGAGGGCTCGGCGACCCCCAGCGCGTCGACGCGCTGCCGCAGTACCTCCAGGGTCCGGTCGGTGGCGTCGGCGTCGGCCCGGACGGTGGGGGAGTCCCGGGTCTCCAGGACGATACGGGTGCCGCCGCGCAGATCGAGCCCCAGCCGGGGCGGTACGAGCACGGCGACAGCGACGGAGAGGGCGACGACGGCGAACGCGAACAGCGCCCGCCAGCGCATGGCACGCGATCCACGCGATCCACGTGAGGTGCGTGAGCCGCATGAAGACGATGAGGACGGTGGAGGCGGTGAAGTTGGTGAGGACGGTGAGGACATGGACCACTCCAGGGCAGCCGTGCGGACCGCCTCACGGACGGCCCGCACCGGGAAAAGGACGACAGCGCGTCCCGCCCGCCCGGCCGCGGGCATGCCGCAGGACCGGGCGGCGGACGCGGAAGAGACGTCAGCCGCTCGTGGAGAAGGGGGGTGCCCGGGTCTGTCGCGGGCCGTGCGGGGGACGGGGCGGCGCGCGCTCCCGTCCGGGCTCCGCCGCCACCCGGCCGCCGGGCGCGGGCGGGGCGGACAGCGCCGCCGGTGCCGCCGCGTCCGCGGGGGCCGGGGGCGGGTGCCCGCCCGGGTCCCGCTGCGCCGCCGCGTCGGGCACGGCGGCGACCGCGGCCCGCCGGGTCTCGGGCCGTGCGGAGACACCGCGCTGCGCCGGGTCCGTGCGCGCGGGAAGGGCCGGTGCGGCCGAGACCGGCGCGGCCACGCGGGCCCCTCCGGCCGGACCGGGGCCCGGCGCCGTGACGGCGGCGAGGACGGTCCAGACGCCCAGCAGCAGCGCCGGCAGCACGGTTGTGAGCAGCGGACGTACGCGCTGTCGCATCCGCCCCCCTGCCCCTGTCGTCCCCGTCGCCGTGTCCGGTGCCGTTCACCGGTGTCGTGGCCGGTCGGCACGTGTTCTGACGCGCCGTCCGCGGCCCGCCGGGTCTGTTCCGGCCCTGCCAGCCTAGGCGACCGCCGACGGCCCGCCGCCCCCGCCCCGGGACCCCGCTTGTGAACGGCGTGTGAACAGCCTGTTGGGGTGGTGCGCCGATGCCTACGATCTCGGTCGGACGGTCTCGCACCGGTGACCGCCTGCCCGCGCTCCCCCCTTCGACGGAGGTACTCGTGTTCGGGAAGGCCCCAGCAGTGTCCAGACGGAACGGCGGCACCGGATACCGCCCTCGTACGCGGGCGGGGGCTCTCGCCGCGGCCGTGACGGGGGTGCTGATCACCACGGCGTGCGGCACGGGCGACCAGGGCGCCACCACGGCGGACGGGGTGCCGCTCGTGGCCAAGGGCAAGCTCACCACCTGCACGCATCTGCCGTACCCGCCGTTCCAGTTCGAGCGGGACGGCGAGGTCGTGGGCTTCGACGTCGCCCTGATCGACCGGGTCGCCAAGGACCTCGGCGTCCGGCAGGAGATCCTCGACACCCCGTTCGAGAACTTCAAGACGGGAGCGTTCCTCAACTCCGGCGAGTGCGACCTCGCCGCCGCCGGAATGACGATCACCGAGGAACGGAAGAAGAACGTCGACTTCTCCGTGCCCTACTTCGACGCCACCCAGGCGCTGCTCGCCACCGCCGGCAGCGGAATACGCTCCCTCGCCGAGGTCGAGGCGGAGAAGCGGAAGCTGGGCGCGCAGAGCGGCACCACCGGGGAGAGCCATGTCCAGGAGCAGGGTTTCGACCCGGTCGCCTTCGAGAGTTCCGACGCGGTCCTGAACGGGCTGCGGACGGGGCAGGTCGACGCGGTCGTCATCGACTACCCCGTCGTCCAGGGCTGGCTGAAGGACCCCGCGAACGCACGCGCGTTCCGCCTCGGGCAGAGCATCGAGACCGGGGAGCAGTACGGATTCTCCGTCAAGAAGGGGAACGACGCGCTCCGGGCCGCGATCGACAAGGTGATCAGGGAGTCCCGGGCCGACGGCGACTACGAGCGGCTGCACGAGGAGTGGATCGGTCCGCTGCCGCGGGCGCGGACCGGCGGCACCTCATGACGGAGCGGACCGACGGGGCCGCGCGGGCCGCCCGCCCGCCGCGGCGGCCGACCCGGCGGCAGCGCCGGCGGATTCTCCGGGGGGCGCAGTACGTCCTGTTCGCCGGGGTGCTGCTCACGGTGGGCGCGCTCGCCGACTGGGAGCGGCTGGCCGAGCAGTTCGCCCAGGGGGACCTCGCCGGGGAGCTGTTCCCGGAGATCCTCACCGTCGCCCTGCGGAACACGGTCCTCTACACCCTCTCCGGGTTCGCGCTCGGCCTGGTCCTCGGGCTGGTCGTCGCCCTGATGCGGCTCTCGTCCGTGGCCCCCTACCGCTGGGCGGCGACCGTCTACATCGAGTTCTTCCGGGGGCTGCCCGCCCTGCTGATCTTCATCTTCGTCGGGGTGGCGGTCCCGCTGGCGTTCCCGGGGACCGAGATACCCGGGGGCACCTACGGCAAGGTCGCGCTCGGCCTCGGTCTGGTGGCCGCCGCCTATATCGCGGAGACGATCAGGGCGGGCATCCAGGCCGTGCCCCGGGGACAGCTGGAGGCGGCCCGCTCACTGGGCTTCTCCCACGCGCGCGCCATGGTGTCCGTGATCATCCCGCAGGCGTTCCGGATCGTCGTACCGCCGCTCACCAATGAACTGGTGCTGCTCTTCAAGGACTCCTCCCTGGTGCTCTTCCTGGGCGTCACGCTGGAGGAGCGCGAACTGACCAAGTTCGGCCGGGATCTCGCCAGCCAGAGCGCCAACTCGACGCCGATCCTGGTCGCCGGGGTCTGCTATCTGCTGGTGACGGTGCCGCTGGGCCTGGTGGTGCGCCGACTGGAGCGCCGCGCCGCCCGCGCCCGCTGAACGGGGCCACGGCCGTGGCCCATCCGGCCCGCCGATGACACAGAGGACGAGGGGAGGGCGCCCGATGGCGTCGAGCACGGTACGCGGAGCGGCGATCCGGATCAGAGGGCTGCACAAGTCCTTCGGGAACGAGCCCGTGCTGCGCGGCATCGACCTGGAGGTCGCGGAGGGGGAGGTGGTCTGTGTGATCGGCCCCTCCGGCTCCGGCAAGTCCACCCTGCTGCGCTGCGTGAATCTGCTGGAGGAGCCCGACACGGGCGAGGTCGTCGTCGGCGGTACCGAGATCACGGACCCCGACGTCGACATCGACGCGGCCCGCCGCCGGATCGGCATGGTCTTCCAGCACTTCCATCTCTTCCCCCACCTCGACGTCACCGCCAATCTCACGCTGCCGCAGCGGCGGGTGCTCGGCCGGGACAGGGCGCACGCCGCCGCCGTGGCCCGGGAGCGGCTGGAGCGGGTCGGCCTCGCCGACAAGGCACACGCCTACCCCGGCCGGCTCTCCGGCGGTCAGCAGCAGCGCGTGGCCATCGCCCGCGCGCTGGCGATGGACCCGGAAGTGATGCTCTTCGACGAGCCGACCTCGGCGCTCGACCCCGAACTCGTCGGCGAGGTGCTGGCGGTCATGCGGGAACTGGCCGGTGACGGGATGACGATGATGGTCGTCACCCATGAGATGGGCTTCGCGCGCGAGGCCGCCGACCGGGTCGTCTTCCTGGACGGCGGGGAGATCGTGGAACAGGGCCCGGCGGCACGGGTGGTGGGGGAGCCCCGGCACGAACGCACCCGCGCCTTCCTCCGGCGGGTCCTGGACCCGGTCGCCGCGACGACCGCCGCCGAAGCCGCTGAAGGCTCCGGTTCCGGACGGACCCCCGGCTCCTCCCCGGGCTGAACACCCCCTGCGCGGAGTACGCCCGGGGCCGGCACGCCGGATACGTCCCCCGGCCGCGCCCGGCCGCACCCCCGGACACCCCGGCCGCGCTGGACCCGGCGGACGGGGCCCGTCGGAGGGCCCCGGCGGACAGGAACGGGAGACCACGGCGGCGGACACCCGCGTTCGGCCGGACGGCGGCGCTCGGACCGCTCACCACCCGGGCGCCGCGGCCCCCGGCCGGGACGCCGTGTACCACTCCGGACCGGGGCCGCGGTCGGCGACGGCGCCGTGCGGGACGGACGCGAACAGGCCCCGCACCTCGCGAACCTGGCGCGGCCCTTCGACCGGGAGGGCCTCCTCGGCTCCACCGGGTACGGATTCATCGCCCCGGACCTCCCCCCCCCGCACGGCCCTCCGGTACGACCTGGACAGGGGCTCGTCCTCCGTGGTCCGTGGTGAGGAGCGTCACCCGGCGTCGCCCTGCCGCCGGGAGCCGGAGCAGACGTTCCACCCGATGGCCCGGCACAACCGGGCCGTGCCCGGAACCGGCCGCACGGCCGTCCGGTGGTATCCGCCCCCGGCGGTCAGGCGCAGCGGTAGACGAAGCGGGCCGTGCTGTGATGCGCCGAGGGGGAGACGATCCGCAGCTCCGCGCGGGCGCCGATGTCGCCCCGGCCGGTGAACGTCCACAGCAGCCGCAGCTCCGCCCGGTGCTGACCGCGTGTCACCTTCTCCCGGAGCAGGTCCGACGTGGTGCCGTCGCTGCGCACCCAGCGGTAGACGAGGGTGCCGGGCTGCCCGTTGGTGCCCACCACGCCCACGATGTCCGCCGTGCCCTCGCAGCCCAGGGTCACCGCGTCGGCGCGGGCCGCGACCCGTTCGACCGTGATCGGCTGCCCGTACCGCTGCCACAGCAGCACGCCCAGCACGGCCACCAGGACCACGGCGGCGAGCGCGTAGCGGCGCAGCCCGCGCAGCCGGGAGCCCCGGTGCCGGCCGCCGGGCGGGGGCGGGCCCCCGTGCCAGAGGGCGGCCGCGGTGACCGCGGTGACCGCGGTGTCCGCCGTCGGTGGCGCCTGGTCGGCCGCGGTCACCCCCGGTCCGAAACGGCGGATCTCCCCCTCCACCCGGTCGGGGGCGGCGTCCTCGGGGACGGCGCCCTGGACGAGCGTGGGACTCTCCGCGCCCGGCGGGCGGGACCCCGGCCGCTCGAACCAGTGGCTGCCGAGCGCGGTCGCGCTGTCGTGCTCGTCGCCCGTGGCGTCGGGGGACCGCTCAGGCGGGGGGCTGGGACTCGTCACTGGACGCGCACCTCCGATCGAGGATCTGCCGGGAGGCGTCGCCGCCGACGGGCGCCGGGTTCGCCGACACCAGCGCCGACAGATAGCAGCCGTCCCTTTCGAACACATGGGTGAGGGTGAGGGTGTAGGTCCGCGCGCCGCTGCGGGTGAGGGTCTCCACCCCGTCCGCCTGCCCCAGCTCGCCGGGGGCCTCCCCCGTGTACCAGGTGAGGACGAGGGTGACCGGGCCGGTCCCGTCGGTGGTGACCTCGACGGTCGCGGTCGCCGCCGAACCGGGCGCCTTGGAGCCGGGCTGTTCGAGCCCGGTGACCTCCACCGAGCGCACCCGGGCCGGGACCGGCTGCGTCGCGCTCGGCGTCGGACGGGGCGAGGAGGACGTCGGTGTCGCGCTCGGCCTCGGGGCCGTGGGCCGCGGCCCGGGCGGAGGGCCGACCGAGGGGGAGAGTGTCGGCCGCGGCGCCCCGGGCCGGGTGGGCTCCGACTTCCGCGGGCCGCCCCGGTCCGGCCCCGTCGCCGAGGGGCTCCCCGATGACGGAGAGGCGGACGAGGTCTGTGGGGAGGGTGAGGGCGATGGGCTGGATGTGCCGGATCGGGAGGGACGTGGTGAGAGGGACGGTGATGGGCCGGTCGGCCGGGCGCTCGTGGTGGCCAGATGTCGCCCCGCGGCCGTGGCTCCGCCGTCCCCGTCGGGCTCGGCGGCGACCGCCACCGCGAACAGTCCGGCGGCGGCAGCCGCCGCGGCGCACAGGATGCCCGCCGTCCACAGCGCCTCCCGGCGCGCCGTCGGGGCGGCGGCAGCGGCGGCGGTGCCACCTGTGGCCGTGGCGGCGGTGACGGCGGCGGCGCCCACCGCCGTGCCCCGGGCCGCGGCCCCGGCCGGGGCCCGCCCCCCGTCCTCCTTCCGGCCCCGGACGGCGATCCGCGCGAATGGGCCGAGCCACCGGGACCCCGGCCGCCGCGGGCTCGGCCCGATCGCGGTGGTCGCGGCGTCCGCCGTGGACCACGACTCGCCCTCCGCCGACGGCAGCAGCAGGGGCAGCAGCGCGACCAGCGCCGCGAGCCGGTGCTGACCCCGCTCCTCCCACGCCGGGCCGTAGGCCCGCTCGGCGATCCCCTCCAGCTCCGCCAGGAACGCCGCCGCGCTCCCGGGCCGCTCGGCGGGGTCCTTCGCCAGGCCGCGCCGGATCAGCGGGCGCAGCGGCTCGGGCGCCTCCTCGTCGGGCACCGGCGCCTCCATATGGGCCAGCGCCAGTTCGGCGAAGTTGTCGGCGGTGTACGGCTTGTGCCCCGTCAGACACTCGAAGAACGTCGCCGTGGCCGCGTAGACATCGGTGGACGGGGACGCGGTCCCGCCCTGCCACTGCTCCGGCGCCATGTACGACGGGGTGCCCGCCACCTCGGGTTCGGTACCCCGGCCGACCGCGATGCCGAAGTCCACCAGCTTGGACGATCCGTCCGTCGCGACCAGCACGTTCTCGGGCTTGTAGTCACGGTGCACCACACCGGCGCGATGCGCGTCGGCGAGCCCCAGCAAGGAGCCCTTGAGCACCGCGAGCGCCGCCTCCGCGCCCGTCGCGCCCTCCTCGCGCAGCAGCGCCCGCAGCGCGATCCCGTCGACCAGCTCCATGACGATGGCCGCGCCGTGCGGGGACTCGACGTACTCGTACAGCCGGACGACATGCGCCGAGCCCAGCCCGCCGAGCAACCGGGCCTCGGCGCGCAGCCCGAGGACGAAGGAGTGGTCGGAACGTATCCGTGCGGCCAGGTACTTGATCGCCACCGGGACCCCGGTGGCGTCATGGGCGGCGAGGACGACCCGCCCGCTCGTCCCGGACCCCAACTCCCGGGAGTCCGTGTACCCGGGTACCGTCCACGCGTCCATCCCGCCCTCCCCAGGGTCTTCGGGTCCTCGCGTCTGTGTGCCGTGGTGCGGTGTGCTGCCGCACGCTAACCCACGGGCCGCCGCCAGAGCAGACCGGATCGCGCCGACTGCCGGTCGCTCCGCGCACCCCTGCCGTTGGGCGCGCGGAGGCGCCCGGGGACGCCCCTCCCGCCCGGGGTGCCCCCGGCATCCGGTCGCCGATGAGGAAAAGATCATTGCCTGCCCGCCCGGTCCCCGGTTAGAGTCTCCGCCGTGACTGCCGGGTCGGCCATGGGCCACAAGCGAGCAGGGTTCCCGGCCTCGGAGTGATTCCGGGGCGGGCGCGAGCCCCGCCTTCTGCCTCTTTTCTTTCCGTACGCGCCGCATCCGGCGTGTGCCGGACGCGCGTTTCCCTGCCGCGCCGTCCACCGAATCCCCTGTACGGTCCGTACGCGCCTGCGCGCCCTCGCGGCGCCGCCACAGCCGTTGTCGCTGTCCGGCGCGCGTGCCGTCCTCCCCACCCTTCCGCCCCCGCGCGGCCGTTCGGCCTGCCCGCCGACGGCCCGTCCCCGGGGCTGCCACGACACCCAGAGAGAGTGCAGAGAACACGCTTATGCCGCAGGACTTCAACCAGCAGATCATCGAGGAATTCCGGGCCAACGGCGGCCGGGTCGGCGGCCCCTTCGCCGGGGCCCGGCTGCTGCTGCTCACCACCACCGGCGCCCGGTCCGGCACCCCGCGCACCACCCCGCTCGGCGCCCTTCCCGACGGGGCGGGCCGGACCCTGGTCATCGCGTCCGCCGGGGGAGCGCCCCGCCACCCCGCCTGGTACCACAACCTCGTCGCCGACCCCCGGGTGACCGTCGAGAGCGGGGTGTTCACCTACGAGGCCGAAGCCGTCGTCCTGACGGGCGAGGAGCGCGACCGCGCCTTCGCCCGCGCGGTCGAGGCGGAGCCCGGCTGGGCCGAGTACCAGGCGAAGACCGAACGGACCCTCCCCGTGGTCGCCCTGGACGAGATCCCCGGACCCCCGAGGGTGGCCGCCGCCTCCGTCGGGGAGATGCTCAGAGCCGTCCACGACGGCTTCCGCCATGAGATCGGCCTGATCCGCGCGGAGATCGCGGCGGGCGGACCGGCCCTCGGGGCCCAGCTCCGGATCAACTGCCTCACCCTCTGCCAGGGCCTCGGGCAGCACCACACGGGCGAGGACGCCATGATGTTCCCCGCGCTCGCCGGACGCGACCCCGGGCTCGCCCCCGTCCTCGACCGGCTGAGGGAGGAGCACGAGCGGATCGCGGACATCCTCGCCGAGCTGCAACGGGTCGTCTCCGCCGACGGCGCCGACCGGGAGCGGGTCGCGCGGGAGGTCGACCGGCTCGCCGACGAGCTGGAAGGACATCTCCGCTACGAGGAGGAGCAGTTGATCCCGCTGCTCGACGGCTGATCCGGGGGCTCGGGGGCGGTTCAGGCCGCGGGGCCCCGCCGCCCGAGCCGCTCCACGGCGGCGATCACCCGGTCCCAGAACCGCCCGCTGTCCAGCTCCATGGCGACCCGGGCGTTCACCGGCCGGTCCGGAAACCCGTCCAGGTCCACCACCGTCGCCCCACGGGTGTACTCGCCGCGCAGCTCCACCACCACATGGGCGTCCACACAGCGCACGATCGACGGGTCGGCGACCCGCGCCACGGCGACGGGATCGTGGACCGGCGGGCACGGGAAGCCCCACAGCCGCCGATAGGTGTCCGCGAAGAAGGCGATCAACTCCACGCACATCCGCGCCGGTTCCGTCCCCAGCGCCGCGAGCCGCGCGACGACCTCGTCGGTGGCCAGCGCCTGATGGGTGACGTCCAGTCCGCACATCGTCACCGGCAGACCGCTGCGGAAGACGATATCGGCGGCCTCGGGGTCGGCGAGGATGTTGAACTCGGCGGCCGGAGTGCGGTTGCCGCGCCCGGCGGAGCCGCCCATGAGCACGATCTCACGGATGGACGAGGCGCATTCCGGATAACGGGTCAGCAGCAGGGCGATGTTGGTCAGCGGCCCCGTCGGGACCAGGGTGACCGGCTCCGGATGCTCCGTCAGCACCCGCCGTGTCAGCTCCACCGCGTGCTCCGGGACCGCCCGCACCCGGGGCTCCCCGAACCGGGGCCCGTCCAGACCGCTCTCCCCGTGCACATCCCCGGCCACGATCGGCGCCCGGACCAGCGGCCGGGCGCAGCCCGCCGCGACGGGCACATCGGTGATCCCGGCGACCGTGCACACGCGCAACGCGTTGAGCGTGGTCTTCTCGACGGTCTGGTTCCCGGCGACGGTGGTGATCGCCAGCAGGTCGACCGCGGGATCCCCGGCCGCGAGCAGCAGCGCGATGGCGTCGTCGTGCCCGGGGTCGCAGTCGAGAACGATGGGTACGGGGGTGTCCCTGCGCATGATCGCAGTATGCCCACGGGGGCGCGGACGGTCCCGGACCACGACCGCCGGTGGCCGAAATACCCCCGCGCGGCCGGGCCCGGTCCCGCCGTGCCCCGCCACGGCCTCCGCCGTTCCCGGCCCGCCGGAGCGGTACGGGCGGCCCGGCCCCCACCGGTCGCCCCGCGCCGCCCGGAGAGAGCCGCGTGCCGTGGCGGGGAACCGCGGGCGCCGGACGGTCGGTACCGTTCGTTCTCGGCGACCGGCCGCCGCTACCGTTCTGAGCGACCGGCCGCCGGTGCGTCCGGTCGCTCTCCGGCCGCTCCCGCGCCCGCCGGTGCGGCCTGCCGGGGCGCTCGGCGCGGCGCGCGGGTCCGGCCGCGGGCCAGTGCCGCCAGCGCGAGCGCCAGGGCCAGCGCGGTCAGCACCGCGCTCACCGCCACCGGGGAGCGATGGCCGAACCCCGCCCCGATGGCGGCCCCGCCGAGCCAGGGACCCAGCGCCGCCCCCACGTTCAACGCGGACGTGGCACTCGCGCCCGCCAGCGTCGGCGCGCCCGCCGCCGCGTACAGCACCCGGGAGATCAGGGCCGAGCCGACGGCGAACGACAGCGTCCCCTGCACGAGCACGAGCACGACCGCCGCCACCGGACTCGGCGCGGCCACCGCGAGCAGCGTCCACCCGGCGAGCAGCAGCGCGCCCGCCGCCAGCAGGGGCCGTTCCGGACGGTGACGGTCGGCGATCCGGCCACCCGCGGTCGCCCCGAGGAACGCCCCCAGGCCGAACAGCGCCAGAACGCCGGGCACCCACCCCGCTCCCAGCCCGGTCACCTCGGTGACCAGCGGCGCCAGATAGGTGAAGGTGCCGAACGTGGCCCCGTTGACCAGGGCGCCCAGGGCCAGCGGCACCAGGGCGCCCGGGGCGCGCAGCGCCCTCAGCTCCGCCCGTACCCCCGTCCGGGCCGCCGTCTCCCCGCTGTCCCTCGGCAGCCGGGCCACGATGGCGATCAGCGCCGGGACCGAGAGCAGGGCCACCGCCCAGAAGGCCGAACGCCACCCCCACACCTGCCCGAGCAGCGCTCCGCCCGGCACACCGGCCACACAGGACAGGGTGATGCCGCCGAGCAGGACGGCGGTCGCCCGCCCCCTGGCCCCGGGCGGCGCCAGGACCGCGACCGTCGACAGCGCCACCGCGAGGAACCCGGCGTTGGCGAGCGCGGCGATCACCCGGGTCAGGAGCAGCACCGGATAACTGGTCGTCACCGCGCCGACCACATGCGTCAGCAGAAAGACCGTCAGCAGGACGAGCAGCGCCCGCCGCCGGGGCAGACGTCGGCCCAGCAGGGCCATCAGCGGGGCGCCGACCACCATGCCCACGGCGAAGGCCGAGGTCAGCGATCCGGCGGCGGGAATCGAGACCCGGAGGTCACGGGCGATGTCCGGGATCAGCCCGGACAGCATGAACTCGGACATCCCCTGGGCGAAGACCGCCAGTCCGAGGAGGTACAGAACGAAGGGCACAGCGAGACTCCACAGCCACGACCGAGAACGAACAGGGCAGCGTGGGCCGCGGTCGGCACCCGGACGGGAGGGCGGGGACACCCGGCCGCCGCGCCGGTGGGACGCACCGGGCGGGACGGGGAACCGCCGTCACCTCGACAGCGCGGGAAGCCACCGGACGGCCGGTGGCCTGCGTCTGTCGGACTCGGGCGTGGACATGGACGGCAGGCTAGCCCCGCCCGTCCGGAGCTGTCCACGGAATTCCGCCGGGCCGTCCGCCGGGCCGTCCGCCGGGCCGTCCGCCGGGGCGCGGAGGGACGGACCAGTCCCTCAGACCGTGGACAGCGGGTGACGGAGCCCTGCCCCGTGTCCCGGCGGGAGGGGGCTACTCGCCGACACGTCCGTCGATGCGCTCCCGCAACAGATCCGCGTGGCCGTTGTGCCGCGCGTACTCCTCGATCATATGGACCAGCACCTGCCGCAGGGTGATCGGCTCACCGCCGCGCAGCCCGGTGACCGAGAGATCGGGTGCCTCCGCCACGAACCGCTCCGCGTGGGCGACCTCCGCGCGCCAGCTCTCCCACGCCCGGTCCACCACCCCGGGATCGGCGACCGCCCCGGTGAAGTCCGCGTCGCGGTCGTCCTCCGTGCGGTAGAGATACGGCACGTCCCGCCCGCCCAGCACCCGGCGGAACCAGATCTGCTCCACCTGGGCCAGATGGCGGACCAGACCCAGCAGCGAGAGATCCGACGGCGGGACCGAGCGCCGGGCCATGCCCTCGGCGTCCAGACCGGCGCACTTCAGCTCCAGCGTCAGCCGCTGATCCCGCAGGAAACCGGCGAGGGTCGCCCGTTCGCCGTCGGGCACACCCTCCGGTCCGGCGCTCCCGCGCGGATCGTCGTCCGCCGTCACGAACATTCCGCCGGAGCCGCCGAAACGGCGTTCGGGCAGCGGGACGGCGGGGTCGTCGGACCGGTCGGGGCCGGGGTGCGCGCGGGTCATGGACCGAGCATCGGCTCTTCCCCGACCCGTGCGCCACACCTTTTCCCCGTCCGTACGGCGCCGGGGCGGGACCTCAGGGACACCCGGCGTCCTGCCGTGCCGCCGGAACCCTCGGCACCGCGCCCGGCACCGCACCCGGTACGACCACCGGGGAACGCCCCTCCAGCAGCTCCATCCCCAGCCGGGTCAGGGTGTGACGGGTGGTGTTCCGCACCCGCAGACTCTGGATCAGCCCGGCGTCCCGGAGCACCGTGGCGTGCTCGCTCGCCGACGCCGGGGAGATGGCGAGACGGCGCGCGATCTCATTGCCGGTGGTGTGCTCGGCGTCCGCGATCGTGTACAGGGTGGCGGCCCGGGTCCGGCCCAGCAGCCGCGCCAGCCGGTCCCCGCCCGCCGCCGGGGCGGGGTCCAGCGCCCCGATGGCACGTGCCACCGGGTACACCAGCACCGGCGGGAGCGTGGTGTCCCGCAGGGCGATCGGCGTCCCCCGGCAGAAGAACGACGGCACCAGCCGCAACCCCCGTCCCTCCAGCCGCAGTTCGCTGTCGACCGGATACGCCACCAGCAGCACGGGCGGCTCCCAGCGGATCGTCGGATGCAGACTCCCCAGCAGCCGTTCGGTCCCGCCCGCCAGAAAGGCCCGCGCCCGCTGCTCGCGGTCGGCTTCCACCGAGGCCCGGATCTGCGGCCAGTACGGGGTCAGCGCCTGCCGGTGATAACGGCGCAGCGCGCCGCCGAGCCCCCGCAGCGCCTCGGGCCTGCCGTCCGCCAGGGCCCCGACCCCGGGCGGAAGCCGTCGCTGCCGCCCCAGCACAGCCAGCTCCGCCCTGAGCCGCGCCCGTGGGGTCGTCAGGATCATTTCGATTCCGCTTTCAATCCCGTCCACCCCTTGGGCGGGGGTCAGGAAGTCCGGTGAATAGCCGCGTGGCGGAGCCAGCCCAAGCAGCGGGCGGGCCATCGGGTCCACGGTGTCACGCATCCGGCGACGCCAGGGCCGCATCACCGGGTCCTCGTCACAACTGCCCAGGACATGCAGGCTGAGCAGGGCTTCCCATGCTGGGTCCGGCCCCGGGGCCAGATGAATCCGCCCGAGGTCGGCCGTACTGAAATGGATGCGCAGCACCAAGTACCCCCGTCACGAGCTGCTGTCCACCGGCCGTACTGTTCTGGCGAGTACCCCGGGACGCTGTCCTGGATCTCCTTCGCCGACCTCCTTCGGCCAGCGCCGAAAGAGATTCCGCTTGACCGCGGTCCGCTCTAGGTTCCGTATCACCAACGACGGGGCCGGCCGGAAGTCGCGGAGGATTTCTCTGGCCGCCCCGGGGCAACGGGAGGAACCATCATGACCGCACGACGACTCATGGGCGCCCTCGCGGCCGGGGTGGCGCTGGTCGCCGCCGCCACCGCGCTGGCGACCGGCCCGGCCACCGCTTCCGTCCCGGGGAGCACGGCTTCCCACCCCGCGCGGGATCTGCGGGCCGCGGCCTGGGACGGCAACATCTATCTGTACTACAGCGCGTCCGCCAACAGTTCGTGGAGCAAGTACGCGGGCTGGGTGAACGACTTCGCCGGGCACACCTTCGCCGCCGGCGGGGAGGGCCACGGCCGGGCCGTCAAGAACAACGTCAACCGGGCCTGGAACAACGACGCCAACTGGACCGCGCGGATCTACTACAACGAGAACCAGAACGCGAGCGGCCCGGCCCCGTACGACGACTTCTTCCCGGGCAACTCACGGCAGCTCAACTCCTCGGTGCGCAACAACAACGCCTCGCTGAGCTGGTGGCGCTGAACCACCCCCGGGTCCGTCCGCCCACCGGCGGGCGGACCCGCGCGCGGGCGCGCCGCACGGCGGCGGTGGCCGTCGCCCTGCTGCTGGCCGCCGCCGTGCTGTCCGGCTGCGGGGCCGGTACCGGGGCCGGGCCGCCCGGCCCCCGGGGGGCCGCCGCGGACCCACCGCCGCCGGTCGGCGCGGTGCCCACCCGGCTCTCGGTCGAGGGCCTGGTGCTGCCCATCGAGCCCTACCTCTTCACGGACCGGCAGGTCGCACGGGTGCTGCGGGCCCGGTCCACCCTCGCGTCGGCCTGTATGGCACGGCGGGGATACCACTGGCCCGCGCCCCGGGGACGGCTCCCCGTGACCGGGACGCTCAACCCCGCCAACACCGCCCACCGCTACGGGCTGACCAGCGCCGCCGTCGCCGCCCGGCACGGCTACCACCCCGTCGGCGGGACACCGGCCGCGCTCCGCCCCCGGGAGAGGACCCCGGGCCCCCGCCCGTCCCCGGCGGCGCTGCGGACCCTCACCGGCTCCACCGCGGACGGCACCCCGCTGCGGGCGGACGACCGGGGACGGCCCCTGCCGCCCGGCGGCTGCCTCGGCGAGGCCACCGCAGCGCTCTCCGGCGACCCCGGGCGGATCGGCAACCGGGAGCTGGTGGCGGAGATCAACATCGGCGGCTACCAGCGCTCCCGGCGCGACCCCCGGGTACGGGCCGTCTTCCGCGCCTGGTCCCGCTGCATGGAACGGCGCGGGTACGCCTATCCGGACCCGGTCGCGGTGCCCGGCCCCGGGGTCCGGTCCACCGGTCCCGCGCCCGGCCCCGCCGAGATCGCGCTGGCCGTCGCGGACGTGGAGTGCAAGCGGAGGACCAACGTCATCGGCGTCTGGTCCACCGTCGACGCCGCCCACCAGCGGCGGGCGATGGGGGAGCGGCGCCGGGAACTCGCCGCCGTCGCCCGGGACATCCGCACCCAGGTCCGGGGCGCCGACCGGGTGCTCAGCGCCCACCGCTGAACACCGCTGAACACCGCCGGCCCCCGCCGGGAGACCCCCGGCCGGGGCGCCCTCCGGACACAAACACGCGCGAGGGGCCGAACACGCGCGAGGGGCCGGGCCCGGCGTGATCCGCCGGGCCCGGCCCCTTCCCGTACCCCCGCTCCGGCGGAAGCAGCCGTCCCGGGCGCCGCTCAGAGCATGCCCTTGCGCCGCTCCCGCAGCAGCAGCCAGCCGAGATACGCGCCGCCGATCGCCATGGTGTAGATCCCGACGGGCAGATCCTCGAAGAGCGGGAGCTGCTGCGCGCAGAGATCCGCCAGCACCAGCAGCAGCGCGCCCATCAGACCGGAGAGCAGCAGATGCGGCCCCGTGAGACGGGTGATCCGCCTGGCGATCTGCGGAGCCGTCAGCGCGATGAACGCGATCGGGCCCGCCACGCTCACCGCCCCCGCCGACAGCACGATCGCCAGGAGGACCGCCCAGGTCTTGGTGCGCTGCGGCTCGGCCCCGAGCCCCTGGGCGATGTCGTCGCCCATCTCGCCGATGCCGAGCCGCCGGGAGATCAGCGCGATCGGCGGGACCGTCACCAGCAGCACCAGACCGATGGTGGTGGCGTCCTCCCAGGAGCGGGACGACAGACTGCCGTTGACATAGGCGGTGAGCGCGGAGGCGTTGTCCCGTTCCATGGCATACACGACGTACTGGGTCACAGCCGTGCAGATCGCTGCCACACCGATGCCCGCGACCACCAGCCGGGCCGGGTTGCGGAATCCGGTGCCGGTGGACACGTACACCAGCACCATGGCGAGCACCCCGCCGACGAGCGCGCCGAGCGGCACCGTCGCCGTCCCCGGCAGCAGCAGCGCCGCGACGGCGGCGCCCGCCCCGGCGCCCGCGCCCAGACCGATCACATCGGGGCTGCCCAGGGGGTTGCGGGTGGCGGACTGGAACAGCGCCCCGGAGAGCCCCAGCGCACAGCCGGTGCCGAGCGCCACCACCAGCCGGGGCCCGCGCAGCCGTTCCAGGACGAACGCGTCCTTGCCCTCGGCCCCGCCGCCCAGGGCCCCGCCCAGCTCGGCGAGCGGAATACCGAGCCGCCCCAGCGACAGGGTGGCCGCCGAGGCCGCCGCCAGCGCGATCAGCAGCCCGAGCCCGGTGAGCAGGGAGGCGCGCCGCAGCGGGACCGCGATCCTGCGCCCGGCGGTCACGAAGCCCTTCGCCCGGACCGGCCCGGCCGCCCGCTCCCCGGCGCGGGGCGGGTCCATCCTCGTGATCATGTGTTCCCCCTCATCCGGCGGACGGCGACCAGCAGCGCCGGGGCGCCGACGAACGCGGTCACGACGCCGACCATCAGCTCCTGCGGGCGCATCACGACCCGGCCGACGACATCGGCGGCGAGCAGCAGCGTCGGGCCGACCACCGCGGAGAAGGCGATCTGCCACCGGAAGTCGACCCCGACGAGCATCCGCACGATATGCGGAACGGCCAGGCCGACGAAGGCGATGGGGCCGACGGCCGCGGTGGCCGCCGCGCTGAGCACGGTCGCGGCGGCGAGCCCGCCCGTGCGCACCAGAGCGGGACGGGCGCCGAGCGCCGCCGCCGTCGAGTCGCCGAGCGCCAGCGCGTTCAGACCGCGCCCCAGCAGCAGGGCGAGGAGCAGCCCGGCCGCGGCGAACGGCAGCATGGCCTGGAGGACGGCGAAGTCCCGGCCGCCGAGCGCGCCGACCACCCAGTACCGGTAGCTGTCGAAGACCTGCGGTTTGGTCAGCGTCACCGCCTGGATGTACGCCATCAGCACGGCGGAGAGCACCGCGCCCGCGAGGACCAGCCGGACCTGGCTGCGTCCCGAACGGGTGGAGCCGATGGCCTGGACCATGAATCCGGCGACCAGCGCGCCGGGCAGCGCCCACCACATGGCCTCCGTACTGCCGGACGCGCCCCAGAAGGCGGTCGCGGTGACGATGCTCGCGGAGGCCCCCGCGTTGATGCCGAGCAGACCCGGCTCGGCCAGGTCGTTACGGGTGATGCCCTGCATCAGGGTGCCCGCGACCGCCAGGCACAGGCCGGCCAGCACCCCGATGGCGGTCCGCGGGTAGCGGCTCTCCACCACGGTGGTCAGCGGGAGGTCGGCGGTGCCCCGCAGCACCTCGACGACCTCGCCGAACGAGGTCGTCCGGCTGCCGAACATGACACTCGCGAAGAGCGCGAGCGCGAGGGCCGCGAGCGCGGCGCACAAGCCGTACACCCGTCGAGCGGTGCCCCGCTGGGGGACACCGCTCGACGGGCGAAGGGAAACGGTGGCCATCAGGCGTATCTGTTCCGTCTCTTCCGTCGGTGCCGGAGCGCTCCGGTCCGCCTACTTGCCGGCGGCCTTGACGGCCTTGTCGATCAGCGGGAGGTAGCGGTCGATCGTCCACGGGACGGTGAGCGGGTTGATGATGGAGGAGGCCGTCACGAAGGCGTTGGTGTCACCGACGACCACGGCGCCCTTCTTGACCGCGGGGATGTTGCCGTACAGCGGCTGGGACTCGATCTCCTTGCGGTTCTTCTCATCGGTGTAGAAGGTGAAGACCAGGTCGCTGTTCTTCAGCTTCTCGGCGTTCTCCAGACCGATGAGCGCCGAGTCGGTGCCCTTGGTCTCCTTGAAGCCGTTCACCACCGGGTCGACCTTCAGACCGAGCGAGGAGACCATCTTGACCCGCTGCTCCTCGGGCTTGAAGACGCCGAGGGTGCCGGGGCCGGTGTTGTAGATGTACGAGAAGGTCAGGTCCTTGTAGTTCGGCCGGGTCTTGCCCGCGTCGCTGAGCTGCTTCTCGATGTCGCCGATGAGCTTCTTCGCCTCGGCGGGCTTGCCCACGGCCTTGGAGATGATCTCGATCTGCTGGTCCCAGTTGGTGCTCCAGGGCAGATCCGGGTACGCCACCGTCGGGGCGATGTCCTTGAGGATCTTGAACTGCTTGTCCGTGATGCCCGACCACGGGGCCAGGATGAGATCCGGCTCCAGCTCGATGATGGCCTCGGTGTCCAGTTCCTCGCCGCCGGTGAACTGCTTCGGCAGCTTCTCGCCCTTCTTGGTCACGGCCTCGTGGATCCAGGGGAGGTAACCGGTCTTGTCGCTGCCCCAGGGGTAGGACTCGATGCCGACCGGGGTGTGGCCGAGCGCGATCGCGGTCTCCGCCGAGCCCTGGCCCAGGGTGACGATACGCTTCGGCGCCTCCTTGATCTCCGCGGGGCCGAGCGCGCTCTGGATGGTGACCGGGAACGCCCCGCCGCTGCTCTTCTCCGCGGCCTTGTCGGTCTTCTTCTCGCCCTCGTCGGACGAGGAGCAGCCGCCGAGGGTGAGTACGGCGGCGGTGGCGGTGGCCGCGGCGGCGAGTGCGCGACGACGCACACGGGTGAACCCGAGCATGGACGTTCCTCAAGATTGGTGTGGCGGTCGACCGGACGGTCATGGAAAGGGGGGACCCCTCGTCATGGGAAGGGAAGCCCCTCCGGCGCAGAGAGCTGCGGCACTGATCGACTTAGGCAAGCCTAAGCTATGTATGTTGCTGCGTTCAACCGCCTTCGGGGTCGGCTCGTGCGGCGCCGATGGCGGCCGCCCCTCACCTGTTCAGCTGAAAAGCCGGTCAACTGTGCTATTTCGGACAGTCCGTCCGTAGGGCTGTTCCAATGGACCGATGGCTGAACGGTGCGGGCGGCGGGGGAATCGTCCCAGTTCCGGGGAGGTGTTCCGGTCCCGGGGGCCGTTTCGGGGGACTGCGGGGCGGCTGAAATGCAGCCCTGTGTCGTTTCTTCTTCCGCGTCGGCCTATACCGGGACCCCCGCTCTCCCTAGCATGACGTCCGGCAATCGCCGAACCTTGATCCCTTCGAGCTGATGACACGGGTGAGTACTGGATGCAAGAGGAGTCGTGGCGCCCCGACGCCATCGACACGACCGTGCCGAGCGTGGCGCGTATGTACGACTACTACCTGGGGGGCGACGACAACTACGCGTCGGACCGGGTGGCCTGTGAGGAGTTGCTGAAGGCGGTTCCCAGTACCAAGGTCCTGGCGGTCAACAACCGCCGCTTCCTGCGCCGCGTGGTGCGGATGCTCGCCAGCGACTACGGCATACGCCAGTTCATCGACCATGGCTCCGGCCTGCCCACCCAGGACAATGTCCACCAGGTCGCGCAGGCGGTGGACCGCTCCTCGCGGGTGGTCTACGTCGACAACGACCCCATTGTGCTGGCGCACGGCCGGGCGCTGCTGGAGGAGAACGACCGTACCGCCGTCATCCAGGCGGACATGCGGGACACCGCCGGAATCTTCGGCCACCCCGAGACCGAGCGGCTCATCGACTTCGACCAGCCGGTGGCCGCTCTCTTCGTCTCGGTCCTGCACTGCATCCCCGACGAGAGCGACCCGGCCGGCCTGGTGCGCGAGGTGGCGCGACGGCTGGTGCCGGGGAGCTTTCTCGTGGTGTGCCAGCTCGTCAGCGAGCGGCCCGAGATCCGCAAGTACGTCACCGACTTCATGGCCGAGGCCACCGGCGGCCACTGGGGACGGGTGCGCGAGCAGCGGGAGGTCGCCGCCTATCTGAACGGGTTCGAGGTCCTGGAGCCGGGGCTGGTCGAGGTGTCGACCTGGCGGCCGGACAACGATCTCGCGCCGGTGCAGCAGACCGACGAATGGATCGAGTGGGGCGGAGTCGCCCGTCTGGTCTGAGCCGGTCCCGGCTCTCCGCGCGGTTCCCGCGCCGTCGCCCCGCCACCCCGGGGCGGCGGCGCGGTTCCCCGCTGTCGGCGGCGGGCCCGGCGGCGCGGGGGTCGGTGCGGTGGGGGCGAGGCGCTGGCGGTCCGGCGCGGACCGCCCCGGGCTCAGTACTGGTCGAGGCGTTCGCGCAGTACGCGCATCGTCTTCGCCGGGGTGAGGGCGCAGGCGCCCACCCGGTCGAGCATATTGCGGTACTGCTCCACGATCTGCGGCTTCTGCGTGAAGGTGGAGTCCGTCAGATGCTCGATGTACACGGCGTCCTTGAGGTCGCCCAGCGCGAACCGCAGATAGGTGACGCCCGTGCCCACGCCGGTCGCCGCCGACACATCGAGCGGGGCGATCTGGAGGGTGATCCGCGGGCGCTCCATCAGATCGAGGAGATGTTCGAGCTGGGCGCGCATCACCGCGGCGCCGCCGACCGCGCGCAGCAGCACCGACTCGTCGATGACGGCCCACAGACGGGGAGCGTCCGGCTGGTCGAGATGGCGGTGGCGCTCCTGCCGCAGCTCCACCCGGCGGGCGACCTCGTGCGAGAGCAGTTGGCCGGGGCCCGCCTGGATCACGGCCCGGGTGTAGTCGGGCGTCTGGAGCAGACCCGGCACATAGAACGGCTCGTAGGTGCGGATACGTTCCGCCGCGCTCTCCAGCGCGACGAGCGGGGTGAAGAAGTCGGAGAGCACATCGTTGAACGAGCGCCACCAGTCGGGGCGACGTGACTGATCGACCAGGCGCAGGAACTCCTCGACCCGCTCCTCGTTCTCCACTCCGTACAGATCGAGCAGGGCGACCGCGTCGGCGTGCTTGCAGCCATGGCGTCCCAGTTCGATTCGGCTGGTTTTGGAGCGTGAGAAACCGAGCCGTCCATCGACGTCGGCGGGGTCGAGCCCGGCGGCGACGCGCAGTTCCCGCAGCTTGCCGCCGAGGATCAGCTTCAGCGCCGTCGGGTTCTTCTCCACTGCTCCCAGGGGTCGCAGGAACAACGACTCGCTCGGGTCGGTTGCTGCCATGGGGCGCTCCTGCGGATGTCCGGTGAAGACCACCAGTATCCAGTACCTGGGGAGATCAGTCAGGGGAGGGGCCGGGCTCCTACCGCTTTTCAGCCAATGAGGCCGTCGAAGTCGCCGCTGCGCGCGCCCGCCACGAACGCGGCTATCTCGTCCGGGGTGTAGATGAGCGCCGGGCCCTGGGGGTCACGGGAGTTGCGCAGGGCCACCGAGCCGTCGGGGAGCCGCGCCAGCTCCACACAGTTCCCGGTCGCGTTGCTGTGGCTGCTCTTGGTCCAGGTCACCGAGGTGAGCGCGCCCGCCCGCATGCCGTTGGCGAATCGTTCCATGACAACAGCCCCTTGCTCGTCGTACGGCGGTTCTCTCAGCTTGACCGACGGCACATGCAATCCCATTTGCAATCCCAGATGCAATTGCATTCCCCCGTGATACTCGACCATACTCGTTCCGCGGCACCGGCGGCAGCGGTGAAGTCCTAAACCTTCAGGGGGACATGACCAGTGACGATCCAACTGGCAACGTCGATGAGCTCGGGCTTCGACGGGGGCGGACGGACGGCCGCCCCCGACCCCGCCGCGGACTGGCCGCTCGGCTTAACCGGCGCGGGCGAGCGGCCCTGGGGCCCGGTCCAGGGCGGCGGTCCGACGGGCTTCGCCGCCTGCGGTCTCGACGGCACCCTGCGCAACGCGTCACAGGCGCGGCGCTTCGTCGCCCACACGCTCGACGGCTGGGGGCTCTCCCGGCTCGTCCCCGATACCTCGCTGGTCGTCAGCGAGCTGGTCACCAACGCCGTACAACACGCCCTGGACCGGGAGGACAGGGAAGCCGCCCGCGGCGACTACCCCCTCTGGCTCGGGATCTTCCTCCACCCCGACGACGTGGTCTGCGCCGTCACCGACCCCAGTTCACAGGCGCCGCTTCCGCGTGATGCCACGGTCTGCGCGTCCGGGGGCCGGGGGCTCGCGCTCGTCGGAGCGCTCTGCGCGAGCTGGTCGTGGTCGCTGACGCCGCCGCGGGGCAAGACGGTCTGGGCGACGCTCGCGCGCTGACGCCCCGCCGGTTCCACCGGCGCCCGCGGCACGGCGCGGGGCGGGGAGCGGCGGACCGTCCGCCATCGGCCGGTGCTCAGCCCTCCATCGCCCGGATCAGGCTCGCCGGGCGCATATCGGTCCAGTGGGTCTCGATGTACTCCAGGCAGGACTGGCGCGACCCCGGGCCGTGCGCCAGGTGCCAGCCCGCCGGCACCTCCGCGAACTCCGGCCACAGGCTGTGCTGGTTCTCGTCGTTGACCAGCACCGTGTAGACGCCGTCGGGGTCCTCGAACGGATTGCTCACCGTGTGTCTCCTTCGTCCGCAGGGTCTGCTGGGCGCCTGTCCTCGGGGATACCGTCCGGGTGGCCGGTCCGGTCGGCCGTAGCGCGAGCATACGTCGCCGTCGACGGCGGGACGGCGCGCGGTGCCCGTTCCGGAGCCCGGCGCCGCACCGCTCCCGGAGAACCGCGCGGCCCGGGGCCGGTGACAGGGTGTGTCACCGGCCCCGGGCCGCTGTGGAGCCGGGCCGGGATGCATCCCGCCCCGGCCCGCCGCGAGGGAAGGGGAGGTCAGCCCCGGCCGCCCCCGCCGCCCGTGCCGGGACGGTGGTCGTCGACCAGACCGATCGGCGGCACGGTCACCGTGCGGGCCCCGGGCTTGCCGCCCAGAACGATCTTCCGCAGGGCGGTGTTGTTGGTGGTGCTGGTCTCCTTGAGACGGTTGGCCGGGTTGGCCTTCACCTGTATCCAGTAGGTGCCGTTGGGCACCGTGGTGATGTCGAACGCCTGGTCCGGCAGGTCCTGGACATAGGTGTCACCGGAGCCGACGTCCAGCCGCTGCCGGATGGAGAGCCGGGTGGGGCCGTCGCAGGCCGAGCTGAGGTCCGTGTTGCTCGGGAACCAGTTGGCGCCCTTCACGGTGTAGTCGACCGCGTCGGTGTTGGCGAGGCAGAAGGCTTCCTTGCCGCTGCGCAGGGCCTCCTTCTTGTTCTCCTTCAGCAGGCTGTAGCTGGCGAAGTCGAGGAAGTGCCAGTGGTTGTGGCCCTCGCGCGGGTCCCACTCCATCGAACCGGCGGGGGTGAAGCCGACCTGCTTCCCGTTCGCGTCGTGGAAGTACTGGTAGGCGTCCATGACGTCCTTGCCCTTGGCCCGGAAGCCGTCGACGACCAGCTCGGCCGGTCCGGCGTTCCACACATTGGCGCTGAAGGCGACGAAGTCGCGGCCGGGCTTGCCCTGGTTCTCGCCCGGCTGGATCTC
This sequence comes from Streptomyces clavuligerus, assembly GCF_005519465.1. Classification (NCBI taxonomy): domain Bacteria; kingdom Bacillati; phylum Actinomycetota; class Actinomycetes; order Kitasatosporales; family Streptomycetaceae; genus Streptomyces; species Streptomyces clavuligerus. The sequence goes on from NZ_CP027858.1 coordinate 6,555,312, forward strand.
GATGCCGAACGCGGGCAGCGAACGCAGGTCGGGCTTGGGGACGTCGGGGACCTTCGGCGAGCCGGTCGGCCGCTTGGCGTTGGGCTTCTCGCCGCCCGCCCGGCGGGAGCCGTCCGTCTGGCCCGGCCTGTCGCCGACGTTCGCCACGGTCCGCGCGGACTTGCGCAGCGCCCACGGCAGCGCGGGCGGGGCCGGCGGATACGGGGTGTGGCCCGTGTTGTACATGGGGCCGGTGCCGCCGGTGGCCTGTGCCAGCGTCATCGCGGGGGCCTTGCCGTGCCCGGAGTGGTCCCCGGCGCCGTCCCCGTGGCCGGAGTGACCGGCGGCGTGGTGGGGCCCGGCCGCGGAGCGCCCGACCGGACCGCCGGGCTCGGTGTCCTTGTACTCCTCCACCGTCACCTTCACGGAGTGGGAGGAGCCGGATATGCCGAACAGGTCGCGGTACTTCTTCGCGACGGTCGCCCTGGCGGTGTACGTGCCCGCCGCGAGGTCCAGCCCCTCGGTGCTGCTGTAGTAGTGGCCGGAGTAGGTGTTGGTGCCCCAGCCCTTCTCCACACCCCAGACGGAGCCCACGGTCAGCGGGTTGTCCGGGCAGCTCTGCGGGAACCGCGACTGCTGCGGGCCGTCGGGCCGCAGCCGGCCGGAGGCGTTGTTGGGGCAGAAGTTCTGGGAGTCCTTGAGCACGGTCTTGCCGGCGGCGTTCACATACGTCACCTCGATGAAGCCCGGCAGCCCCCGGAAGTCCTTGACCAGCCCGGAGGGGAGGTTCTTGACGCGCTTCGTCTTGCCCTCGTGGATGATCTGCTGGAGCACGATGGGCTTGTCGTACGAGGGCCGCTTCAACCGGAGTTCGAACGGCGAGCCCTCGGCGGCGAGGTGGAGGCCCAGGTCGGCGTTGAAGACACCGCCGGGGAAGCCCTCCTCCGCGGGGTACCGGGTCCACGTCATCTGGGGGACGGCGGCGAGCAGACTCAGCTTCGGACCGGCGGGAGCCGCCGCCCGCGCCGTGTCCTCGGGGGCCGCGGCGACCACACCGGCGGTGACCGCGAGTGCCGCGGAGGCGGCGAGCGCGGAGCGCCAGAGACGGGCGCGTGGAATTGTGTTCATGGTTCCTCTGTCGTGCCAAGGCCACGGGGGGCGGATCAGCAGTACACGGCCGGCCGGACCAGTGGGGTCCCGGGCGCACGGCCGTGGCTTTCCCTGGGAGATGGCCGGAAGCCGTCCCCGGTTGCCCGGCCAGGGGCCAACAGGCCAAGGTTGGCCGGAAATCGCTGAAATTCACGAGATCCGGTCGGATAGAGCCAAGTCTCCATGAAATAGCGCGACTTATGGTAATGAGGCGCGTGGGGGCCGTTGCGGGGCCGGGCGTCGGGGGAGGCTCCGTCAGCCACTCAGCCCCGGGGCGCCCCAGACCGGGAACCACCGCGACAGATCGGGCTCGACGCGCAGCTCGCCGGAGAGCAGCGCCCGGACGCTCAGCTCCAGGGCGTTGTCCCGCCGTTCCACCGCCCCCGGCACCGGCGCGAAGGGGTAGAAGGAGCCCCGTTTGTAGAGATAGACCAGTGCCAGCGCCCGGCCGCCGCCCTCCTCCCGGAAGGCGACCAGGGAACAGAGGAGCTGGGGCCCGAACCCGCCCTCCTGGAGCAGGGTGTTGACCGCGTGCAGATCGTTGACGAGGGACACCACATCGGCCTCGGACCGCCGGACCACCAGCCAGGTGTACCCGTACGCGTCCCGGGTGAACTCCGGCTCCGCCCCGGCCCCGCCGTCCCCGAAGCCGCCGACCAGCGACCCGCCGCCGACCGGGGAGCCCCCGCCGGGGGACCCGCCGCCCGCCGGGCCACCGGCCGCCAGCAGCTCCCCGACCTCCGTCCGCAGCCGGGCGAACGCGCCGCCCTCCACACTGGCGAAGCACACGGAGCCGGAGCCGGTGGGGACGAACCCCGCACCCGCCTGGAGGGTGATCGCCGCCGACGGAATCCCGAAGAGCTGGTCCAGGTCCGGCCGCACGGGTCTGCTGCGGCCGAGGAGCGCGTCGAGGAAGCCCATGCGCACCCCTACGGCCGGGCCAGACCGGCGGAGATCCTGGCCAACTGCTCCAGCCGCTGCTCCAGCGTGGGGTGCGAGGAGAGCAGCCGGGCCAGGCTCTCGCGGGAGGAGAAGGCCGGGGCGAACCAGAACGCGTTGTAGGGCTCGGCCCGGCGCAGATCCCGCGTCGGAATCCGGGCCATCTCCCCGGTCACCTTCGTCAGCGCCGACGCGAGCGCGGAGGGCCGTCCGGTCAGCAGGGCCGCCGCCCGGTCGGCGGCCAGCTCGCGATAGCGGGAGAGCAGCCGGGTGAGCAGAAAGCTGACCACGTACACCACGGCGCTCACCAGCGGGACCAGCGCCATCACCAGGGCGGCGTTGTTGTTGCTGCGCCCCGCCCGTCCGAGGCCGCTGTACAGCGACACCCGGGTGATCACCCCGGCCAGCACCCCCAGGAAGGACGCGATGGTCATCACCGCCACATCGCGGTGCGCGACGTGCGACAGCTCATGGGCGAGCACCCCCTCCAGCTCCTCGGGCTCCAGCCTGCGCAGCAGCCCGGTGGTCGCGCACACCAGGGCGGTCTTCTGGCTCCGCCCGGTGGCGAACGCGTTCGGCACATCGCTGTCCGCGACGGCCACCTGCGGCTTGGGCATGTCCGCGAGGGCGCAGATCCGGTCCACCGCGCCGTGCAGCTCGGGAGCCTGCTCGGGGGTGACCTCGCGGGCGCCCATGCCCCGCGCCGCGATCTTGTCGCTGAACCAGAACTGGGCGATGAAGAGTCCTGCGGCGATCAGCAGGATCAGCGGCCAGGCGCCCCGCAGCAGGGCGAGCAGGACCCCCACGAAGACCACATAGAGCAGTCCGATGAAGAACATGGTGGTCACCATGCGTGTCGTGAGCCCCCGGTCCGGGACATAGCGGGACCGGGTCCGGGCGGCGGCCATGCGATCACCTTCCGGACGGTGTACTGGTCCACCCCTCTCACTCGATTGTGCTCCTTTTGCTCCGCTGATGGGATGGTTTGTTCCGCTGAGCGGGCGGTGGCGGGTACCCGGGCCGGGACGGGCCGGAGCCGGGGCCGGAGGGGTTGACTCCGTGACCGGACCGGTCCACCGTGACGCAGTGACCCCCCCTGTGGTCGACCCGCTCCGTGACCGATCGTCCGCCTCTTCGACCGTCCGTCTCCCTGGAGTGATGGCATGCCCGCCGACCCCGGACCGTTCCACCGGGCCCTGTCGCCCACCCCTTACACGAGCGCGGACGGCGAGACCTATCTCGCTCCGACGGCGTTGCGGGACATCGAGAAGACCCTCCCCCTGCGGGTCCTCTCCGCTGCGGACTTCGCCCACTGGCGGAGCCATGGACATGTCGTGGTCGAGGAGGCCGTGCCCCGGGCCGCCGCGCGGCGGCTGCTGGACTTCGCCTGGGAGTTCCAGGGGCTCGACCCGGACCGGCCCGACACCTGGTACGGGGACCGCCCGTACCGTACGGACCTCGACCGCGAGCTGCACGTCCACGGCTTCGTGGAGGCGTACCACCACCAGCTCATCTGGGACAGCAGACAGACCCGGCGGGTGTACGACGCGTTCGTCGACGTGTGGGACTGCGAGGAGCTGTGGGTCACCCTGGACCGGCTGAACCTCAACCCGCCCAATGTCCGCAACCGCGACCGCGCGCTCGTCCCGCCCGGGGAGCGCGGCTTCGACATCGAGCTGCACTGGGACATCGACACCACGCTCGATGTGCTGCCCCAGCGGGTGCAGGGGATCATCGCGCTCACCGACTCCGGCCCCGAGACGGGCGGCTTCCAGTGCTCACCCGGGCTGTTCCACCGTTTCGACGACTGGCGGGCCGCCCAGCCCGCGGACCGCGACCCGGTCAGACCCGCGATCGACCGCGCGGAGTTCCCGGTGGTACGGCCCCGGCTCCGCGCCGGTGACCTGCTGATCTGGAACGGGCTGCTGGCGCACGGTGTGGCCGCCAACACCTCGCGTGACGAGGTCCGGGCGGTGCAGTACCTCGCCATGATGCCCGCGCTGGAGTCCCACACGGAGCTGCGGCGCTCCCGGGTCGCGTCCTGGCGCGCCGTCGGCACCCCGGAGTGGAACAGCACGCTCGTCGGCGACGCGGTCCGGCACGAGTCCCTGCGGTACGGCCCGGCCGCTCTGAACGGCCTGGGGGAGCGGCTGCTGGGCCTCGCGTCCTGGCGGGAACGGGCGTCCTGACCGGCAGGACGGCAGTCCGGTACGAGGAGAGGTCCGGCATGCGGAAGATCTGTCTCGCGCTCCCCACCGACCGCGAGTGCTGCGCGACCATAGCGGCCCTGGGCGAGGAGGCGGCCCGGGCCGCCGGGCGCTTCGGCGCCGAGGTGCATCTGCTGATCCTCGACTCCGCGCCGGGGGCGGCCCGCGCGGCACACGCCCGGGCCGTCGCCGCGCTGCCCGGGGCCCCCGGGGTCGTCGTCCACCATCTGGACGAGCCCCGTCAGCGGGCCTTTCTGGACGGAGTGGTCCGCCGCGCCGCCGTCACCGGCCCCGGCCGACTGCTCGATCTCATGCTGCCGGACGGCGTCTCCTACGGCGCCTGCACCAACCGGGCCTTCCTGTTCGCCGCCGCGCTCGGCTGTGTCTCGGTCCACCGCAGGGACTCGGACAGCCGCTACCAGACCTCAGGGGGCGAGCCCGTCCGACCGCTCCCCCTGGAGCTGGCCTTCCTGGGCCGACGGGCGGCTGACGCCGCCCGCGAGGTCACCGTGAACGAGCTGGACGCGCGGGAGCTGGGGACGGACGTGATGCTGGTGGGCGGCTCCTTCGTGGGGGAGCTGTCCGTGGACGTCGGCGAGATCGCGGTACGCGACCCGGACATCTATCACGACCTCGTCTCCCTCTGGGCCCCCGCCGACTGGTCCGCCGGGCAGCGGACGGCGCTGGTGGCCGCATCCTTCAGGGGCGCGGGCCAGGAGACGTACACCGGGGACCGTACGGTGCTCACCCATGTCGACGCCCTGCACGTGGACATGTGCAATATCGCCTTCCATCACCACGTCTACGAACGGGTCCCGCTGTCCCCCGCCCGGGACACCATCGGCAGCGACTACGTCCTGATCCGCGCGGTCCACGGCGCCACCCTCCCCGGGGTCCGGCACAACCGCCACATCGTGAACTTCCATACCCCGCAGCGCAGGACCCGGGCCGGGTTCCTCGCCTATCAGATGCGGTACGTCAGATTCATCCTGTCGATGCTCTACTTCCATCCCGTCTACGACCGGATGGCCGCCGCGGGTTCCGCCCTCCTCGACGCCGGGCACCGGCTCCGGCCCGAGGCGGTGGTGGAGTTCCTCCGGGAGAGCACCCGGCAGGACACGGCGCGGAACACCGAGGCGTTGGGTGTCCTCGACCGCTCCTACCGCAGGCTGGGCGGCCGGTACGGGGAACTCGCCGACCTGGTGGCCGCGCGGGCCCCGCGGCTGCTCGCCGAGGCCCGGACGGACATCGAGGAGTACGTCCTGCTGATCGAGGGCTGGGAGGCGCTGGTGCGGGCGAGCCGGGCCGTGGGCCCGGCCACCCTGGAGGCGGTCACCAGCGGACGGCGGTGAAGTCCACCGGACGGGGCCGCATCCGCTGGGCCCGCTCGGTCAGCAGCCGCAGCCTGTCGGCCATCCGGTCGGGCGGCAGCTCCTTGCCGCCGCCGTGGCCCGGCAGCACCCGGCCGAAGCGGAGCCGGTCGGCCGTCCGGGCGAGCGAGGCCGCCAGCTCCGTCACGGAGTACCAGGTGACGGACTCGGCGATCTCCAGATCGCCCGTCGTGCGGGACCAGTAGAAGCTGTCCCCGCTGAAGCAGTACCGCTCGTCCGCGACATAGAGCACGCTGCCCTTGGTGTGGCCGGGGAGCGGATGCGCGACAACGCCCTCGCCGACCTCCACCGGCTCCGTGCCGCGCAGCACCCGGTCGGCGTCGGGAGCGGCCTCGATGTCCCCCTCGTGAATCCACAGCCGGGCGCCGAAGCGGTCCGCGTAGGTCCGGCCGTGGGCCGCGTGGTCCTGATGGGTGAGGAGGACATCGGTGACGGGTCCCAGCCGCTCGTACCGGGTGGCCAGCGACGCGCTCCAGCGCGGTGTGTCGATCATCATCAGCCCGCCGCCGGGCCTGCGCAGGAGATAGGAGTTGGCCCCGGCGGTCCGCGAGGAGTTGTGGCCGCACAGCAGCACGGTCTCGTCCAGGGCCAGCGGATACGGGTCGGCCGCCGGGTCGAGCGGACCGGACGGGGGGCGGACGGAACGGGTGTGGCAGGCGAAGGCGGCCCGGTGCAGCGCCTGTTCCTCGGCCGCGTCACGGGGCTGGCGGAGCACCCGCGAGGTGCGTCCGGCCCGGCCGATGAGCCCCGGCGCGAGCTGCCGGGCGACATCGCAGTCGGTGCAGCGGTCGTCGACGTACCAGCCGGGGGCCCGGGCGCCGTCCTCGGCGGGGGGTACGGGACGGGCGGGTCGGGTGTCACTCATGGGTGCCTCACTTCCTGCGTCCTGACGGATGTGCCGGTGTCCGTGGGCCCGCCCCTGCCCGTGGCCGGTCCTGTGGCGCTGTCCGGTGGGTGACGGTGCCGGTGTCCGGTACGGATGCGGGTGCGTGTCCGTCAGCCTCCTCGCCGGAGCGCCGGCAGTGGAAGGGGGCGGGAGCGGCGTTCGGTGGCCGCCCCGGCTTTCCCAGGTGAGCCCGGTGGATCTGGCCGATGATCACGTGATCTGCCCGCTCATGGGGCGATACCGACAGCCGGGCGCGCGCCGGTCGACCGGCCGTTGATCCGGTCAACCGCCCAGAAACTAGGATGATTTCCGGCCAGCTCCCCGGGTACTGTCCCGACCATGTCGTCAAGGTCCTCCAGCCCCGTGCCCCCCTCCCCGCCGCCGCCCGCCGCGGGCCCCGCCGCGTCCCTCACCATCACCACGCTCGCTCAGCGGCCGGAGCTCCAGGGGGCGATGTGGGAGATGCCCGACACCTGGCCCGCGTTCATGGACGAGGACCCCGTCGGCTGGGCCTGCTTCAGCCGGGTGTGCACCGACTTCCCCGACCATGTCCTGATAGCGACCGACGACGCCGGGGGAGAGGTGGTCGCCAGGTGCTTCAGCGCGCCGTTCCGGCTGGCGGCCGAGGGCCGGGGGGAGCTGCCCGGCGGCGGCTGGGACCAGGTGCTGCTGTGGGCCTTCGCCGATCTGCGCGACGGCACCGCCCCCGACACGGTCAGCGCCCTCGACATCACCGTCCGGGCGGACCGCCAGGGCCAGGGCCTGTCCGGGCGGATGCTCGCCGCGCTGAGCGACAACGTCCGGCGGCTCGGCATCGGCACCCTGGTCGCCCCCGTCCGGCCCACCGCCAAACATCTGGAGGCGCGGGACTCCATCCACGAGTACGCCTTCCGCACCCGCCCCGACGGCCTGCCCCACGACCCCTGGCTCCGGGTCCACGCCCGGATGGGCGGTGTCATCGACAGCGTCGCGCCCGCCTCCATGACGATCCCGGGCACGCTCGCCCAGTGGCGCGCCTGGACCGGGCTCCCCTTCGACACCCCCGGGCCGGTCGAGGTCCCGGGCGCCCTGGCCCCGGTGCACTGCGACCCGGAGCAGGGGTACGCGGTCTACGTCGAGCCGAACGTCTGGGTCCGGCACACCACGGGAGCGCCCCTCACACCACCTGGAGCGCCAGTGGCAGGGTGAGCAGCGCGAGTACGGTCTGGCCGGCCGTGATCGTCGACATCAGGGGCGCGTCCCCGCCCATCCTGCGGGCGAGGACATAGGCGGAGGCCGCGGTGGGCAGCCCCTGGATCAGGACGACGGCCGTCGCCGCCGCCCCGTCGAGCCCCCACAGCCGGCACAGCCCGGCGGCGAGCAGCGGCAGCGCCACCAGCTTCACCGCCGACGACACCGCGAGGGCCCGTCCGGTCCCCGGTGTGCGCCGCCAGGAGAGCGCTGCCCCCACACAGAGCATTCCGCAGGCCAGCGCCGCGTCCCCGAGGAGATCCGCGGTGCCGACGAGCGCCGCGGGCAGCGGCAGGCCCGAGAGGTTGAGCGCGAGCCCCGCCGCGCACCCCAGGATCAGCGGATTGCCGGCCAGTTGCCGGGGCAGCGTCCGCAGCCCCCCGCCGCCCCGGCCGTGCCGCACCAGCACGGTCACGCACACCACGTTCACCAGCGGTACCAGCACCGCCGACGCCAGTGCGAAGAGCGCGACCCCGTCCGTGCCGTACAGACCGGCCGCGACGATGACCCCGACATAGGTGTTGAGGCGGATACCGCCCTGGACCACCGAGGTGAACGCCGGGCCGTCGAGCCCCAGCACCCGGCGCAGCGCCAGCAGCACCCCCGTGGCGGCCAGGGTGGAACCGGCGAGCGCGCCCAGCATCGGCAGCGGGTCCACCAGCCCCAGATCCGCCCGTGCGATGGACGAGACGAAGAGCGCCGGGGACAGCACCGCGTAGGTGATCCGCTCCAGCGGGGCCCAGAGGGCACCGCCGCCGGGGCCGTCCCGGCGGCGCAGCCACCAGCCCAGCACGATCAGCAGGGCCACGGGCACGACGGCATCGAGAGTGACGATCATCCGGCGAGCATGCTGTCATGGGTCAGTGCACTTCAACCATGACAACCGGACCGGCCCCGAACTGTCGGCGGCCCTGGTCAACGCCGGAGACGACTGCGATCTGGAAGAACTGCTGCGGGACCACGCCATCCGCAGGCCCGCTCTCGACGCCCGGTCCGCCGCCGCGCTGCGCGCCTGGGCCCGGCGGCTGCGCCCGGTGTTCACCGCGTCCTCCGCCGAGGAGCGCTGCGTCGTGCTCAACGCCCTGCTGGACGACGCGGCGGGCCGGATCCATCTGACGACCCACGACGGCCTCAGCCCGCATCTGCATCTGGTCGCCGACGAGGAGGACGTGGTGGCCCGGGTTCGCGCGGTGATGGCGGGCGGCCTCGCCGTCCTCACCGCCTGGACCGGCGGCACCCGCCTCGGGGCCTGTGAACGGGCCCGCTGCGGCACGGTCTTCGTCGACACCTCCCGCGGTGGCCGCCGCCGCTACTGCACCGCCCGCTGCGGCAACGCCGACGCCGTCGCCCGCCATCGCGCGGCGGCCCGCCGCTGACGGGAACACCGGCGGCGGGAGGATCGTCGAACCCAGGGAGTCGAGTCCGGGGGGGGGCGACCTCGGGGGCCGACCTCGGGGAGCCGCTGCCCGTAAGGGGGATCACCGTCGCCCGATCCCCCGGTGATGGCCACCCGTCCCGCCTGTCTCCGGTACGCGCGTGCCCGTCCGCGCGCCCGCGAGTATGGCCGGGATGGTGACATGGTGAGTGGCAGGCCCCTGAGCCCTGGGCTAGCTTGCTGACGTCTCACAGAACGGGGGAAGAGGCATGGAGGAGTTACCGTCAAGACCACCATCGACCGGTGGGGCCGCCGAGTTCGTCGCCGCACTGAGGAGGTTGAAGACCACCGCAGGACTGACCTATCGCCAGTTGGAGCAGAAGGCGGCGGCCGAGAACAGGTTTGTCGGGCGCAGTACGCTCGCCAACGCTCTCACCAGGGACAAGCTGCCGAGTGAGGCGGTGGTCGTCGCGCTGGTGCGGGGCTGCGGGTACGGCGAGGAGACGGCGGAGGAGTGGCTCGCCGTCCGGTGCCGGATCGCCGCCGCGCCCTGCGCGGCCGAGGCCGCGGCGCAGGCGGGCCACGGTCCCGAGCCGCCGCCCGAATCTCCGGTTCCGCACGGTCCTCCGGCTCCGGACGGGCACCGGCGCACGGGGGACGGCAGGGGCCGGAACCGGCGGCCGGGCGGGGGTGCTCACGGAGGGCTGCGGGGACGGCCGCCGGCAGGGTCCGCCAGGGTCGCCCGGTCGTGGCTGCTGATACCGCTGGCCGCGCTGCTCGTGGTGGCCGCGGTCCTCTGGGCCGACCGGTCCGCCGCCCCCGAGAGCCCGCCGCGGGAGACTCCGTCCCCCAGCGCGGCTGCGCCCGAGCGGGCGGCACCGCCGTCCACCGACCCCTCGCCCTCACTGTCGCGCCAGCCGGATCTGGCCGAGGGGTCCTACGAACTGAGGACCGGGAAGGACGGCGGCCACTGCCTGTTCGAGGGTCCGCCGCCGGTGTCCGTGTCCCGCCGCCCCGGCTCCCTCTATGTGACCGACTGCGACAACGGGATGACCCCGCTGGCGGTCCGCCCCACGCACGACGGCACCGGTACCTACCGCATCCTCCTGCCGGGGCTGCACGGGGAGCCGAAACACTGTGTGGGAGTGGTGGACGCGGGGACCGACGGAGGGGAGGAGGTCACCGTCGAACGCTGCGGGGGCCATGTCCTGGCGAAGGCGGAGGAATTCCGTTTGGAGGCCATGGACTTCGACCGCCAGAAGTTCCGGATCAGGGCCATGCATGTGCGCGACGAGGTCGGGAAGGCCGCCCCTGATCTCTGCCTCGGCACCGCGGCCCCCGGGGCCGAGTGGGCACCCCTGCTCCAGACGGAGTGCTCCCAGGACTCCGCGCACGTCTTCCAGTTCCGCCGGGTCGCCGCGCGGGACAACTACTGAACGCCCGGTCCGGCTCCCGTGCGCCGCGGTGCACGGGAGCCGGACCGCATCGAGGGACCCCATGTGACGGAGGATCGGCTTCCGCACGGGTCCTCTGCGTTGTCCCGTCCAGAGCGGGGAGGGCATGAAGCGTACGGGACCTCCATGCCCTCTTGTTCCCCGGGTGTCGGCTGTTCCACGATGGCACACGGTTCTTGACCCGTTCATGGCAACAATTCGGGCGATTTGCCTGTGAAGCACGCACGTTTCCTGCACTTCTACCGGCGGTTCGGCCGCCGCGAGCACAAGGAGACAACGTGGCACCACGGACCAGAGGGACCAGACGGACCAGACCGCTGCGCACGACCTGCGCGGCGCTGCTCTCGTTCGCCCTCTTACCGCTCGGCGGGGGAACGGCGCTCGCCGCTCCCGCCCCCGACCCCACCCCGTCACCCACGGCGGCCGAGCGGAAGATCGAACCCCGGCTCCAGGAGCAGCTCGACGGCGGCAAGGCCGCCTTCTGGGTCTATCTGGACAGCGCCGCCGATCTGAGCCGCGCCGCGCGCGCCTCCACCAAGGCGGCCAAGGCGGCGGCCGTCCACACGGCCCAGCGCGACCACGCCCGGCGCACCCAGGCGGGGCTGATCGAGGCCCTGGAGGGCGTCCGGGCCGAGTACACCTCGTACTGGATCGTCAACGCGGTGCGGGTCGTCGGCGGCCCCAAGCTCGCCGACACCCTCGCCCAGCGCCCCGAGGTCGCCCGGATCGACGCCGAGGACACCGTCTCCATCCCCCGGCCCCTCCCGGGGGTGCGGGAGGACACCGTCGACGCGGTCGAGTGGAACGTCGACCGGATCAAGGCCCCCCAGGTGTGGGACCAGTTCGGCGTACGCGGCGAGGGCATCGTCGTCGCCAACATCGACACCGGGGTGGACTACCAGCACCCCGCCGTGGACCAGTCGTACCGGGGCCGCAACGCCGACGGCACCTACAGCCACGACTACAACTGGATCGACCCCGCGCGCGTGTGCTCCGGCACCGCCCCCTGCGACAACAACGACCACGGCACCCACACCATGGGAACGATGGTCGGCGACGACGGCGGAGCCAACAAGATCGGTGTCGCCCCCGGGGCCACCTGGATCGCCGCCAAGGGCTGCGAGACGACCAGTTGCTCCCAGACCTCCCTGATGGCCTCCGGGCAGTGGATCGTCGCCCCCACGGACCGCAACGGCCAGAACCCGCGGCCCGACCTCGCCCCCGACATCGTCAACAACTCCTGGGGCAGCACCGTCCACAACCCCTGGTACAAGGACATCGTCAACAGCTGGCGCGCGGCGGGCGTCTTCCCGGCCTTCTCCAACGGCAACAACGGCCCCGGCTGCGCGACCTCCGGCTCACCGGGCGACTACGTGGCCTCCTACAGCTCCGGGGCGTTCGACAGCAACAACGCCATCGCCTCGTTCTCCTCGCGCGGCGCCGGGGACCAGGGCGGGATCAAGCCCAACATCGCCGCGCCCGGCTCCAACATCCGCTCGTCGATCCGCAGCGGCGGCTACGGCTCCATGTCCGGGACCTCGATGGCCTCCCCGCACACCGCCGCCGCGGTCGCGCTGGTCTGGGCCGCCGCCCCCGCGCTCCAGGGCGACGTGGCCCAGACCGAGGCCCTGCTCGACCAGACCGCCGTGGACGTGGACAGCACCACCTGCGGTGGCACCGCCGCCGACAACAACGTCTTCGGCGAGGGCCGGCTCGACGTCCTCGCCGCCGTCCAGGCCGCCCCGCGCGGCCCCGTGGGCGCCCTGGCCGGAACCGTCACCTCCGGCGGCACCGCGGTGACCGGCGCGCGGGTCGTCGCCGACGGTCCCATCGACCGCGCCGCGACCACCGACGCCCAGGGCCGCTACACCTTCCCCGCCCTGTCGGCGGGCGCCTACACCGTGACGGTCTCCAAGTTCGGCTACGGCAGCACCTCGTCGGCGGGGGTCCCCGTCGCCGAGGGAGCCACCCGGACCGAGGACTTCCAGCTCACCCAGGCCCCCTCCGCCACGGTCACCGGCACGGTGACGGCGGGCTCGCAGCCCGTGGCACAGGCGGACATCACCGTCGCGGACACCCCCGTGACCGCGACCACGGACGCCGAGGGACGCTTCGAGGTCACCCTGCCGCACGGCGACTACACCCTGCGGGCCTCCTCCGCCCACCGCTGCCTGACCGCCGGGTCCGTGCAGCTCTCCGTCACCGGGTCCGGGCCGGTCACCACGACGGTCGCCCTGCCGCAGCGCACCGACACCTTCGGCTACGGCTGTGCCGCCGCCGGGGGCACGGGCTACGCGGCGGGCACCCAGCAGCTCGCGCTGACCGGCGACTCGGTCACCGAGGCGGTCCGGCTGCCGTTCCCCGTACCGCTGTACGGCAGGAGCTACTCCACCGTCCATGTGACCACCAACGGCCATGTGAGCTTCGGCGGCGCGCACACCAGCGACAGCAACGTGTCGATCCCGAGCACCGCGACCCCGAACGCCGCCCTGTACCCGTTCTGGGACGACCTGATCGTCGGCGGCGAGGGCTCCGGCGTCCACACCGGCGTCGTGGGCACCGCCCCCCACCGTTCGTTCGTCGTCGAGTGGCGCAATGTCGCCCACTGGTCGGCGCAGGGCGAGCGGTTCTCGTTCTCCGCGCAGATCGGTGAGGACGGCAGGATCGCGTACCACTACAAGAACATCGGCGCCGGGCTGCGCACCGGGTCGAGCGCGACGATCGGGGTGGAGAACGCGGCCGGGACCGACGCCTTCCTCTACTCGTTCAACAGCGCCGCCCTCAGCGAGGGTCTGTCGATCGCGTTCCGCACCACCCGGCACGGTGTGGTGCGCGGCCAGGTGCTCGACGCCAACGACGGCAAGGCGGTCGAGGGCGCCCAGGTCACCGTGGGGTCCGGCGCGACGGCGGCGACCGCCGTCACCGGGGCCGACGGCGGCTACGCCCTCCAGGCACCCTCCGGGGACCAGGTCGTCGGGGTGACCGCCGCCGCGTACCAGAAGGCGGAGCGCACCGTCCCGGTCGGCGCCGACACCGTCGTGACGCTCGACGAGTCGCTGAAGACCGGCAAGGTCGCCGCCTCCCGCGCCGCGCTCGACATCGTCGCCCCGGGGGACCAGCGGCGCACCCGTGTCCTCGAACTGTCCAACACGGGCGCGCCGACGCCGTACACGGTCACCGAGGACGCCCCCTGGCTGACCGTCGGCCCCGGCTCCGGTGAGCTGGCGACCGGACAGAAGCAGCCGCTGACCCTCTCCGTGGACACGGCGGGGCTCACCCCCGGCACCACGCTGACGACCGAGGTGCGCGTCGCGTCCCAGAGCGGGCGCAGCCCGGTCCTGACGGTGCCGGTCAAGGTCGTCGTGCCGCGCTACCAGGCCGCCCTGGACGCGGGGGCGGGCGCGAGTGCCGTGGACAGCCTCGGCGACACCTGGAGCCCCGACCGCCGCTACACCGCGGGCTCCTACGGCTACCAGGGGAACACCTCCACGCGGTCGACCGGGCGCACCATCACGGGAACCACCGACCCCGGTCTCTTCCGCACCGCCCGTGAGGGGATGTACGAGTACCGCTTCGACAACGTGCCGAACGGCGTCTACACGGTGGAGCTGGGCTTCGCCGAGGTGAGCGGCGTCCGGCCGAACAAGCGGGTCTTCGACGTCCTCGCCGAGGGGGTCGAGGTCCTGCCCTCGCTGGACATCGCCCTGGAGGCCGGTTCGTACGCGGCCGTCCAGCGCACGTACACCGTCACCGTGACGGACGGGACGCTCAACGTCCGCTTCGTCGCCCACCAGGGGTACGGCAAGCCCCTGCTCAACACGCTCCGGGTGACCGAGCGCCCCGACAAGGGGTGACCGGTTCCTGAGCACAGCCCGAAGGGCCCGCACCGCCACCCGGCGGCGCGGGCCCTTCCTGTATCACCGGGCCCGCCCCACCGGTCCGCACCCACTCCGGTGGACAGCGGGAGAGGTGACGGGGTGCCATCGATTTTCCGCCATGATGCTATGGCGGTGCCATTTTTCTCTTGTGATGGCGCAGTAGTGGTGCCATATTGGCGCCATGTGCAGCGGTCGGTGACGCCACGCCGATGGCGGACGGCCCCGCGCACAGGAACGCCGACGGCGCTCCCGCCCCGACCGGGCGGAGCACCCCCGTCGCGCGCCGTCGCACGGACCGCGACGGCGCCGACCGCGACAGGAGGACACGATGCACGACCGGCTCCCGACAGAAACAGCCACCGCACGGGGCGGAAACGGGGCGGCGCCGACGGCCGGCCCGGTGCCGCCGCCCGCGCTGAACCAGCGCTGTCCCTTCGGCCCGTCCCCCGGACTGACCGCGCTCCGGGACGAACAGCCGCTCCGCCCCATGCGCTACCCCGACGGACATGTGGGCTGGCTGGCGACCGGCCACCCCGCCGTCCGGAAGATCCTGGCGGACCCTCGTTTCAGCTCCCGCCTGGAGCTGATGCACCTCCCCTTCGAGCTGGACTTCGACGGCATCCCCTCGGCGCCGGCGGGCGACCTCACCGCCATGGACGCGCCCGAGCACACCCGCTACCGGCGGCGCCTCGCGGGCGCGTTCACCGTCCGCCGGATGCGGCTGCTGACCGAACGGGTCGAGGAGATCACCGCCGAACACCTCGACGCCATGGAGCGCCAGGGCACCTCCGCCGACCTGGTGACGGCGTTCGCCCAGCCCGTTCCCACCCTGGTGATCTGCGAACTCCTCGGCGTGCCCTACACGGACCGGAGCCGGTTCCAGGGGTACACCGCCGCGCTCAGCGGGGTCGACGTGACCTTGGAGGAGCAGATCGCCGCCATGGCGGACCTCTCCTCGTACATCCAGGAACTGATCACCGCCAAGCGGACCGCGCCCACCGACGACCTGCTCAGCGACCTCGTCACCGACGGCGGGTTCACCGACGCCGAACTCGCGGGCATCGGGAGCTTTCTGCTCGCCGCGGGCCTCGACACCACCGCCAATATGATCGCCTACGGCACCTTCGCCCTGCTGAGCCACCCCGAGCAGCTCGCCCGGCTGCGCGCCGAACCCGAACTCGCCGCACCGGCGGTCGAGGAGCTGCTGCGCTATCTGAGCATCGCCCACACCGGGATACGGACGGCGCTGGAGGACGTCGAGATCGACGGGCACACCATCCGCGCGGGAGACACCGTGACCCTCTCCATCGAGGCGGCCAACCGCGACGCCGAGCGCTTCCCCGACCCCGACACGCTCGACCTGGGCCGCCGCACGACCGGACATCTCGCCTTCGGCCACGGCATCCACCAGTGCCTCGGCCAGCAGCTCGCCCGCGTCGAACTCACCGTCGCCCTGCCCGCGCTGCTCGCGCGCTTCCCCGGGCTGCGGCTCGCCGTCCCGGCCGACGAGGTCCCCCTGCGCGAGGGTGTGAACGTCCTCGGCGGTGTGCACGGACTGCCGGTCGCCTGGTAGCCGCAGCGTGCCCGGGACCCGTCCGCACCGGACGCCGGACGGAACGCCGACAGCGGAAAGGACCATTCCGTGGAGATCAGGATCGACCGCGAGCGCTGCCTCGGGGCAGGTATGTGCGCGCTGACCGCCCCCGGGCTGTTCGACCAGGACGCCGAAGACGGCCGGGTGCTGCTGCTGAACCCCCGCCCCGACCCGGAACAGCACGCCGCCGCACAGGAGTCCGCCTGGCTCTGCCCCGCCGGAGCGATCACCGCGACCGGCGGCGCGGGCGCCGACCGCCACCCCTGAGCCGCGGCGGGGGCCGGGGCCCGCGCTCCCGCCGGCCGGGGCCGGTCAGTGCGGGCGGAACGGGGGAGTCGCCGGGGACGGGCCCAGGGTGGTCGTGCCGGGGGCGGCGCGGTGGCCGAGGCCGGTGCGGTAGACGTCGAGCGCGGCCTCCACCCGGCCGCCCCGGCGCAGCAGATCCCCCAGCAGTCGGCAGAGATCCGCCAGATCACCGCTGGCCCCGCTCCGCTCCAGCAGGCCGAGCGCCCGGACGTAGTGCTCCTCGGCCGCCTCCGGATCGCCCCGCTCCTCGGCGATCAGCCCCAGCAGCCGGTGCGCGCCGCCCGCGTGCACGGCGCCGTGCCCGTCGTCCAGCTCCAGCAGCGCCGACAGCAGCTCCGCCGCCTCCTCGTGGCGCCCGAGCCGCCGCAGCACATCCGCCAGCTCCACCTCCACCTGCGCGGTGTAGAGCGTGGCCCGCTTCGCGGTGAGCATGTCGCGCGCGGTGCGCAGCTCCCGTTCCGCGGGGACGAGTTCCGCGTTCTGCGCGTGCACATAGCCGCGCATCCAGTGGCAGTGGGCGAGGTCGGTGTGCAGCCGGAGCTGACGGTAGATCGACTGGGCCCGGGCGAGGGAGGCGTCGGCGTCGTCGGTGCGGCCCTCGGCGAGGAAGGTCCGGGCGACCTGCCGGTGCATGCCCGCCACCAGGGCCGGGTCCGAGACCCGGGGGGCCAGCGCCAGGGCCAGTTCGGCGGCGTGCGCGGCCCGTGCGTGCGCCCCCATGTCGATGTACGGGCCGATGACGGCCGTGTACAGCAGGACCAGCGCCTCCGGGTCGGCGAGGTCGCTCGCCGCCAGCCCGTCGATCGCGGACTCCAGCAGATAGCAGGCGTACCGCAGCTCCCCGGCGAGCAGATGGGCGACGGCGCGGCCCCGGAGCGCGCGGGCCCGCCGGGGCAGCGGCTCCTCGCCGAGCAGCCGCTCGGCCTCCTCGAAGTGCCGCCGCGCGTCCTCCAGATCGCCGGTCTCCAGCGCGCAGTCCCCGAGCCCGAGCAGGGCCTCCGCCTGCTCGGGCACCAGATCGAGGTGTTCCGCGTCGGTCAGCAGCCGACGGTAGTGGACGGCCGCCTCGTCGGCGGCGCCGGTGGCCAGTTCCCGCTGGGCGTCGGTGAGCCCGAGCCGCAGCTCGGTCCCGAGCCGGGCGGGGCGCCCGGTCGTCAGCTCCTCGTACGAGGTGCCCAGCCGTCCCGCGAGGAAGCGCAGCGCCGTCTCGGACGGCCTGACCTTCCCGGACTCCAGGGTGGAGATGTACGCGGGTGTGTACGACGGCTCGGCGAGCTGCCGCTGGGTCAGTCCGCGCTCGGTGCGCAGCCGCTGCACCCTCCGTCCGATCTCGACCGGTTCATCCATGAAAACCCCCCTGGTGACTCGGAGTCCACAGTATTCGGGGACAAGGAGGCATTGCGCACCCCTCGGACACCCCCTAGCTTAAACAAGCCATTCATCAGACTTATTAAGTCACTTAAGTCGCCCATGTCGCCCTCCTGGGAGGACCCATGCGCCCAGCGCTGCGCAGAGCCATGACGGCCGCCGGTGTGGCCACCGCCGTCACCGCCGTACTCGCCACCGCCCCCGGCGGCGCCGCCGCCGCACCGAAGCCGCCCGCGCCCGCCCTGGTCGAGGTCGAGATACCCGGGCCGGAACACGGCACCGCCGCCGGTTCCGGTCATATCGAGGTACCGCAGAACGGTACACAGCGTCCGAGCCCCCGGCTCTCCGCCCGGGAGCAGCAGCGGGACGGCACCGTCAGCAAGATCGTCGACAACGGCTCCACCGCCGACCGGCTGGACATCGTCGTCGTGGGCGACGGCTACACCGAGGCGGAGCTGGGCGCCTTCCGCGCCGACGCCCGGGAGAAGTGGGCCGAGCTGACCGCCGTCGAGCCGTACACCACCTACCGCAACCTCTTCAACGTCTGGACGGTCGACGCGGTCTCCAACGAGTCCGGTGTCTCCGGCGACCCGGACAGGGCCACGGTCAGGGACACCGCCCTCGGCTCGTACTTCTGGTGCGGCGACATCGAGCGGCTGCTCTGCGTCGACGAGGCCAAGGTCGACGGCTATGTCGCCAAGGCCCCCGAGGCCGATCTGGTGCTCGTGCTCGCGAACAGCGCCAAGTACGGCGGCGCGGGCTACAACCAGCCCAGCCCCACCCTCGGCTACGAGGGCATCGCCACCGCCTCGGCCGGGAACGAGAAGTCCGGACAGGTCGCCATCCACGAGACCGGTCACTCCCTCGGAAAGCTCGCCGACGAGTACTTCTACCCCGGCTACCCCGGATACGAGCGGTACACCGGCGCCGAGCCCGCGGACTCCAACATCTCCACGCTGACCGCCGACGAGATCGGCCGGCAGCGGGTCAAGTGGCACCGCTGGCTCGGCGAGACCTCTCCCGACGGCGGCACCGTCGGCACCCACGAGGGCGGCGGCTACTACGTCGAAGGGCTGTTCCGGCCCACCGACAACTCCCTGATGCGGGTCAACGGCAAGCCCTTCAACCTGCCGGGCGTCGAAGCGATGATCGCCGGTTTCTACCGGCACGCGAAGCCCGTCACGGCGCTGACCCCCACCGACCGCCCGCTGCGGCTGCGGTCCACCGCGAAGGTCGCCGTGCCCCGGCTGACGGGCGCGGACGGACGACAGCTCCGGGTGCGCTGGTACCTGGACGGCAAGGAGCTGAAGCACCTCGCGGGCCGTACCGAGGTCCCGGTCGCGAGGATCGTCAAGGGGCTGATCGACTTCCGCACCCACACCCTCTCGGCGACCGTCGACGACCGCACCCCGTCGGTGCGCGACCCGCGGATCGCGGCCACGCTGAAGGGCGACGTGAGCTGGAAGGTCCGGCTCTGACGCCGGACGCTACGGTTCCGGGGCCGGACGGTACGGCTGTGGCCCACCGTCAGCCCCACGGAGCGCGCCCCCTCCCGGGCACCCCGGTGCCGTCCGGGAGGGGGCGCGCGCCCAGGGCGCCGGGTGCGACGGAACGGCCCCGTACGCCGGGGGCCGCCCCCGCGCCCGCCCCCGCTCCGGGGCAGAATCCGGGGGACCGCGGACGGAACACCACGACGTCCGGGAGCGACCGGGGGAGAGGGGTGTGCCGTGGGTGAGGAACCCGTACTGCGGACACGCATCGGCGGCCGGACCGTGGATCTGCCCGGAACGCTGGACGGAATCCGCGCCTCCCTCCCCCGGGAGCAGCGCGCGGCGTTCGACCGGGAGGTCGGCTCCGCGCCGCTGCTCGACGTGCCGCTGATCGCCGCGCGCTGGGGGCTGCCCCAGGAGGCGAGGGACGAGGACGACGCCCTCGCCGACCAGTTGCGCACGGGCGACTTCACGGGCTTCACCGCCCCGGAGGACGGCCGGGCGGGGAGCGGCGGGTGAGCGCGTACCGGGTGCAGTACTCGACCGAGGCGCGCGCCTGTCTGGACGCGCTGTCCGGCACGGCCAGAGCCCGCTTCGACACCGGGCTGCGGTCCCTGGCGTCCGACCCCTACGGCTCGGGGTCCGTGGCGATCCGTGAACGGGACTACCGGCAGGCCCTCGTCGGCGGCTGCGTCACCGTGTACTACGTCTCCGCCGGGGTCAGGGTCCTGTCGGTGACCCGGGCCCAGGGGCCGCCGTGAACCGGCGGACGTACGCGTGCTGCCAGGGGGTCTCCACCGCGCGGGGGTGGTAGTGCCCGCGGACGAAGGCCACCGCGTCCCGCGCGGGCACCCCGTCGAGCACGGCGAGCAGCGCCAGCGCGGTACCGGTACGGCCCCGGCCCCCGCCGCAGGCGATCTCGACGCGCTCGGTCCCGGCGCGTTCCCGCAGCTCCAGCAGGGCGCGTTGGAGTCCCGCGCGATCACGGGGCAGCAGGAAGTCCGGCCAGCGGACCCAGCGGACGTCCCAGGAGGCCCCGGGGGGAGCGGCGCGGCAGACGTCCCGCGGAGGTCTGCCCAGCAGACACAGGGTGAGTGCGGGGGCGGGGCCCGGGGGCAGGGGCAGGCGGAGCCCGCGGCCCCTGACCAGCCGCCCCGAGGGCAGTCGCAGCACACCGGGGTCACCGCCGTTCCAGGTCCCGTCCATCGGCGTCCCGTCGTCCATCGGCGCCCCGTTCATCCGTGCCCGTTCGTCCGTCGTCCGTGCCCGTTCGTCCGCCCACGGTAGGGCGCGCCGCCGGAGTCCCGCCCGCCGTACGGGATATCACGCCGGGGCCGGGGCGTGGGGTCACCGGGCGGGGCGGTGGTCCGCCGGGCCGAAGGGCGGTCGCGGCGGCGGGGGGAGCGGGCGGCGGCAGCGCACCTCGGTCAGCTCGACACCGTCGTAGACGTCGTCCCTGGCCGCTCCGTCTTCCTGATAGCCCGCCCGCGCGTAGAAACGGCGGGCGGGGTGGTTGTCCCGGAGCACCCACAGCACGGCGGAGCCGTGCCCCCGCTCCGCCAGTCGGCTGTGGGCGGCGGTGAGCAGGGCGTGGCCGAAGCCCTCGCCCACCCGGTCCGGATGGACGTACAGGGCGTAGACCTCGCCCGCTGTGCCCTGGGCTCCGTCCCCGTCGGGGAGTTCGTCCCGGCAGGGACCGGCCGCGAGCCAGCCCACGACCGTGCCGTCCGCCCCGCCGCCGGGTCCGGCGGTGTCCGCGGCCCCGCTCCCCGGGGCGACGGCGACCAGGTCCAGCGACCGCCGGAGCGGACGCGTGAACCACTCCCGCCGCCGGGCGGCGTCCTCCTCGACCGTCAGGGCGTCCAGATACGGGCCGGGAACGATCCCCGCGTACGCGGAGCGCCACCCCCGGACCCGGACCTCCGCGACGGCGTCGATATCGGCTTCGGTCATCTCCCGTATGTGTGCCATCGGCTCACCCTAGGCGGGCACCCGCCCCGGCGGCACCGGAGTTTCCGCAGGCCGGGGCCGGTGGGGAGGGGGGAAAGGGGCCCGTTGTCAGTGGTGGCTGCGATGCTGGCGGACATGGACGAGGAACAGATCATGCGGGGGCGGGTCTACGGGGCCGAGCACGACGACCCCGCCCCGGGGCCGCGCCCGGGGCGGGAGTACGTGGAGCTGGTGGGCGGTCCGCTCGACGGGCTGCTGCTCGATGTGACCGGCCGCCGGGAGACGGACGACGGGGGAGCCGAGGCCGCCCTGCGGACCGAGATAGGCCGCTACGGACCCGGCGGCAGGGCGGTCTACGGGCCCGGCGCCGACGGGTCCCGGATGTGGTCCTGGCGGGGCGACATCCGCTGAGCCGGGGCCGGTGCGGGCTCAGCGGGGGACGGTCCGGGGGGCGGGGACGCCGATCGCGGTCACGAGGATGCCCCGCTCCGAGAGCCAGCGGCCGGTGAACTCCTCGACCAGCCGCCCGCCGGGCTCGCGCTCCGGCCGCAGGATGCGCGCGGTGAAGGTGCCCGAGACACCGCCCGTTCCCTCCGTGCGCACCGTGCTGTCCGCGCGCTCCGTTCCGCCCGCGCGCTCCGTGCCGTCCGGTCCCCCGTGGAAGGAGATGTCGGCCTCGTGGAAGTCCAGTTCGGTACCGAGCAGGGGATACCAGCTCTTGTAGACCGCCTCCTTCGCGCTGAACAGCAGCCGGTCCCGGCAGACCGTCCGGCCGCCGTGCGGGCGTGGAGCGGCGGGGCCGCCGAGGCCGAGCCGGGCCCGTTCCCCCGGCAGGGAGATCGCCTCCAGCACCCCGTCGGGCAGCGGCAGATCGGGCTCGGCGTCGATCCCGATCGCCGCCAGATCCGTGGCCCGGGCCAGCACGGCCGCCCGGTAGCCGTCGCAGTGGGTCATGCTGCCGACGACACCGGCGGGCCACCGGGGCGCGTTGCGCACCCCGGGCAGCACGGGGCCGGGCGGCAGACCCAGCGCCGCGAAGGCGCGCCGGGCGCACGCCCGTACGGTGGTGAACTCCTCCCGGCGCCGGGCCACGGCCTGCGCCACATGCGGCTCCTCCTCGGGGAGGAGCCGTGCGGAGGGGTCGGGGCCGAAGTGCTCGGCCCAGACGGCCTCCGGGGGCAGCAGGGACTCGATCACGCCGGGGCCCCCGGGGTGCCGTCCCCCGCGGCCGTCCCCGGCGGCGGTGCCTGGCCGTCCGCGGGCCGCGGGTGGGGGAGGATCTGCCGCAGCAGCCCCAGGGGGTGGCCCCGCTTGCGCCACTCGCGCGGGTACCCGATGGACACCTCCTCGAAGCGCACCCCGTCGTACCGCGTGGTCCGGGGGATGTGCAGATGGCCGTAGACCATGACCTCGGTACGGAATCTGCGGTGCCAGTCGGCGGTCAGCTCGGTGCCGCACCACTGGGCGAACTCGGGGTGCCAGAGCACATCGGTGGGGTCGCGCACCAGCGGATAGTGGTTCACCAGCACCAGCGGGACGGCGGGGTCGTGCGCTTCGAGCCGCCGCAGCGTCGCCGCGACCCGGGCGCGGCACCAGGCGTCGCGGCCCGGGTAGGGGTCCGGGTGGAGCAGGAACTCGTCCGTGCACACCACCCCTGTCTCGTGCGCCCGCGCGAGCGACTCCTCCTTGGTCGTGACGCCCGGCACCCGCCAGCTGTAGTCGTACAGCAGAAAGAGCGGGGCCACCGCGACGGGGCCGCCGGGACCGGTCCACACCGGCCAGGGGTCCTCGGGGGTCAGCACGCCCAACCCCCGGCACAGCTCCACGAGATGGCGGTAGCGCTCCTCGCCGCGCAGATCCACCGTGTCGTCGCGCGGGGTCCACAGCTCATGGTTGCCCGGGGCCCAGACCACGCGGGCGAAGCGGTCGGCCAGCAGGCCCAGCGCCCAGCCGATGTCGGCGGTCGTCTCGGCGACGTCCCCGGCCACGAGCAGCCAGTCCCCCTCGTGGGTGGGGTGCAGCGACTCGGTGATGGCCCGGTTCTCGCGCATGCCCACATGCAGATCGCTCACCGCGAGCAGCCGGGGCCCGGCCGCCGGGGCGGTCGTGTCCGTGGGCGCGGCCGGGGCGGCGGGGCCGGGCGGTGTGTACGGCGTGTGCGGCATGGCTGCTGTGTCCAGACTGACGGGGAGACCCCGGCGCTGAGTGCCGCCGTTCCTCCGGTGGGCGGGGCATTCGATGCTGCCCCACCCCGTTCGGATGATCAAGGGTGCCCGGCCCGGATGCGCGGACGGACCGGGTCCGGCTCCCGGACGCCTGGATTCCGCGCCCCGGCGGTCCCGTTCCGCCGCGGAGGGCCGTATCCGGTGGGGGCGGGTGCTCCGGGGCCGACGGGGTCCGGTGGGGACGGGCCGGGGTCAGCACCCCCGCTGGGTGCGGTCGATGGCGGCGTCGGGGCGTTCCCCCAGATACTCGACCCATGCCTTCCTGGCGCACGGATAGTGCGTGGCGGCCTCGGCGAGACTCATGAAGTCGTCGACGGTGTTCTCGAACCGCTCCTGGAGCACCCGGTCGCCGAGCCGTCCCTCCGCGGTGAACGCGGTATGGGCCTGGGCCAGCGAGAACATGTCCGGGTAGACCCGTGTGCCCAGATGCTCCAGGGGAACCCTCAGCGACCACAGCCCCCGGTTGCCCCCGGTCATGGAGGGGGAGGCCGACATCACCAGGGCATGCCGCCCGTTGAAGGGCTGGGGCCTGAACCGCGAGGTCCAGTCGATGAGGTTCTTGACCGTGCCGGGCATCGAGGCGTTGTACTCGGGGGACGCGATCACCAGGGCGTCGGACTGCTCCAGCGCCTCCCTGAGCCGATCGGCCCCCTTGGGGATGCCCTCGGCGGCTTCGAGGTCCCCGTCGTACCCGGGCACCTCGAACTCCTTGACGGTGGCCAGGGTGGCCGACGACCCCCGGGCGGAGAGGGTCTCCGTGGCGAGCGCGGCCAGCCGGGTGTTGAGCGCGCCGACCCGCCCGGAACCGGAGAGCACGAGGAATCGCAGGGGTTCGCGCTGATGGGTACTCACGCGCGTACGGTACTGCCCCGCGCGCCCCGTGCGGCCCGACACCAGGGGCGGGGCGCGCCTTCTTCAGCCGCGTGGGCCGCCCGCCCCGCCCTCCGCCCGGTCCTCCCGCGCCGGCGGCGGGGGCGGCGGTCAGTAGGGGTGGTGGTTCGGCTTGTCGCTCCACGCCCGGTACGCGGCGGCCCCCAGCTCGGGGTAGCAGTGCTCGATCCGGATGCTCCGTTCGTGCAGCGGCTTCTTGAAGTCCTCGTACTGGTACTCGTCACTGAAGCCGATCTTCGCGGTGGCGTTCAGATCGCAGCTGAAGTAGACGGCGTCGCACCGCGACCAGTAGATGGCGCTCATGCACATCGGGCAGGGTGCTCCGCTGGTGTAGATCTCGCAGCCCTTGAGCATCCGGGCCCGCTTGGGCAGCAGGTCGGAGGGCTCGGCGCGGATGAGCTTGAGCGTGCTGGTGTTCTGGTGCGTCTCCGGGATGGATGGAGCCCAGGGGTTCAGCACCTGGATCGCCTTGCGGATCGCCTCCACCTCGCCGTGCGCGGTCGGGTCACCGGTCAGCAGCACCCGGTTCTGACCCCGGGCGACGATCTCGTCGTTCTTGGTGATCACCGCGCCGAACGGACCGCCCCAGCCGTTGACCACCGACTCGGTCGCCAGCCGTGCCGCCTCCGCCATGAACTTCTTCCGCTTCGCCATCCGGCTCTCCCTCGGTTCGCCCCGGCTCCCGCCGTGCGCGCGGACGGGAGCCGACATGCCTGGAGGTCAGGGACGTCTGTCCTCCTTTGCGAAGGTAGTCGGATCGTCCCGTCCGGCAACTCGGGTGCGGACCGTGCGGGCACGGAGCCGACGCACGCGGCCCCTGCGCACGCGGCCCCAGTGGGCCGGATCTCAGCGGGCCGGGTCTCAGTGGACGGAGAATCCGCCGTCCACGAAGAGCGCCTGCCCGGTGACATAGGAGGAGCCCCGGCCCGCCAGGAACACCGCCGCGCCCGCGAAGTCCTCCGGCAGCCCGTTGCGCCCGGTCAGGGTGCGCGCGGCCAGCTCCTCCAGCCGCCCCGGCTCCGCGCACAGCCGGGCGTTGAGCGGCGTCGGGACGAACCCGGGAACGAGCGTGTTGCAGGTGACCCCGGACGACGACCACGCCTCGGCCTGCGAACGGGCCAGCGACTCCAGCGCCCCCTTGGAGACGCCGTAGGCCCCGCTCCGGACGAACGCCCGGTGCGCCTGCTGCGAGGTGATGTGGATGATCCGCCCATAGCCCCGCTCGGCCATGCCGGGCCCGAAGCGCTGCCCCAGCAGGAACGGCGCCGTCAGATTCACCGCCATCGTGGTGTCCCACACCTCCTCGCCCAGCTCGTCCATCGGGGGCCGCAGATTGATCCCGGCGCAGTTGACGAGGATGTCGGGCTCCCCGAAGGCCGCGACCGCCCCTTCGGCGGCGGCCCGGACCCCGTCACGGTCGCCGAGGTCGGCGCTGACCCACGCGGCCCGGCCGCCCTCGTCGGTCAGCGCCCCGACGGTGTCGGCCAGCGCCGCCTCGCCGCGCGCCACCACCACGACGGACGCACCCGCCCGGGCCAGCGCCCCGGCGATCCCCCGGCCGATACCGGAGCTGCCGCCGGTCACCACCGCGACCAGGCCCTCCAGGGAGAACAGTTCCTTCAGATACGCGTGCGATTCCATTTCCGTACCCTAAGGCGCCCGGGGAAGCCTTACGGACGGACATGTTCCGCTCCTGGCGGGACCCCCTCGCTCCGGAGCGGGACGGGCTCAGCGGCCGATGAGGGAGAGGACCTGCGGCCAGGCGTCGGCCCGGGCGTGGGCGTCCGCCGCCCGGGTGCCGCCGAGGGAGAAGGAGACCTTGTCGACCGGGTGGACGACCTCGGTCCCCGCCGGGACATAGGGGTACGACCCCACGGCGTGCCCCGCCTCCGGATAGATCAGGGCCCGGTGCCGGCCCGACTCCCCGCTCCGCCGGGCGATGGCGGCGGACATCTCCGCCGCGTCCCACAGGGCGTCCTCGCCGCCCGCGATCGCCAGCACCGTGCCGCGCACCCGGTCGAGCGCGATCGGCCCCGGCCGGACCGGCCGGTCCCTCAGCGTCCAGGCGGGCCGGGTGCCGTCGGGGAAGCCCTGGTGATAGCGGTCGCCCGGCCCGTACACGACCGCGTCCCGGATCAGCTCCGGGTGGTTCTGGGCCAGGTGCTGCGCCGCTTCGGACCCGCGCGAGGTCCCCATGACCGCCATCCGCTCCTGTCCGTCCCCGGACAGCCGGCCCAGCGTCCGGGCCGCGGTGGCGAAGTACTCCAGCGGTACCTCCTTGAGCGTGTCGGGCAGACCGGGGCAGCCGAAGTAGCAGAGCGCGAGCGCCGCATGGCCGCGGGAGGCCAGCAGGGCCGCGGCGCCGATGCCGCCGACGCCGCCCTCGGAACCGCCGAACACCAGCACCGGGGCCCGGCGGGCCCGGCCGTCCGGGGGCAGGAAGAGCCGCCCCGCGACCTTGTCGTCCGTGAGCCGCAGGACACGGCTCTCCACACCCTCGGCCGTCCAGCGGCGGGCGAGGTCCCGGTGGGCGTCGGGCCGCCCCTCGGCACGGGCCGTGACCCTGACGGTGTCCACGGGCCGCTGGAGAACGTCGCTGACGAAGACGGATGCGGCGGCGGAGCCCTGCTCGGGTTCCATTGACCAGAACAGCCCCATGGCGTCGGCCGCGCGATAGGTCCCGGCCGAGGGCTTCGCCCGGGCCGGGTCCACCGCGCCGGTCCGGTCCGCCGTGAAGGTCGCCCGGCCGGTCCAGGTCACTCCGCCGGCATCGTCGGTCTCGGCGGTGACCGTCACCTTCTCGCCCGCGCGCAGACCGCTGACGCGTATCGTCACCGCCTCGTCCACCAGCGCCGACTCCCGGTCGACGGTGATGACGGCGGGCCGGTCGGCGCGTTCGGACGGAGAGCCGCCGGAGCAGGCCGTGACCAGCAGAGCCAGAACCACCGTCCCCGGCAGTCCCGTGATCCTCGTGCGTTTCATGATCACAGTGTGCGGCCGATGGCCCCGCGCGGACCAGGCTCCGTCGCCCGTGATCGGCCCGGCCCGCACCCGGAGCCGCACGGGACCCGTACCGGCCCGGCACCCGTACCGGCTCGGCACCCGTACCGGCCTGGCACCCGCACCCGGGCGACGCCCCCGGCGGAAGGGGACCCGCCGCTCCCCCCGTCCGTACCGTGCCGCCGCACGGCACCCGCCGACACGCGGAAGGGGGAAAACGGTTCGCCGGAGCAAGATCCACGATGGAACGATCTCCCCATGGTTGCTCTGCGTCAGATCCGTGCCCAGTACGACGACCGGACGATAGTGGTCTATCAGGCCTACTCGTCCGCCATCGCCGAACCGGCCCTCCGGGCCGGGACCTTCGTTCCGCCGTTCTCCTTCGGGCGCATGACCTGGATCAAGCCCTCGTTCCTCTGGCTCATGCACCGCAGCAACTGGGCCCGGAAGCCCGGACAGGAGCGCATTCTCGCCGTGCGCATCACCCGCGAGGGCTGGGAGGAGGCCCTGTCCCAGGCGGTCCTGACGACCTCTCACCCCGACCGGGTCGCCCAGGCCCCCGTCCATGTCCAGTGGGACCCGGAGCGCTCGCTGCGCGGTGCCGCGCTCAATCACTACAGCATCCAGGTCGGCGTCGGCCGGGGGCTGATCGAGCGGTACGCCAAGGAGTGGGTCGTCGGGATCACCGAGGTCACCTCCCAGGCCCGCAAGGCGGCGGAACTGGCCCAGGGCGGCCGGGCCGAGAAGGCGAAGCGGCTGCTTCCGCCCGAGCGCCCCTATCCGGTGCCCCGGGCCACGGCGCAGCGGCTCGACATCGACGGCTGACCCGGGCGGACCGCCGCTCCGCCCGGCCCGGCCCGGCCCCGGGCGGCCAGCACACGGTGCCCGGCGTCAGTACGCCCCGTCGAGCCGCGCCCGCTGCTCCGCCGTCAGCTCCAGGTCGACCGCGGCCAGGGACTCGTCGAGCTGGGCGACGGATGAGGCCCCGACCAGCGGAATGACCGGTACCGCCCCGCCGATCAGCCAGGACAGAACCACCTGGGAGGCCGTGGCGCCGGTCTCCCGGGCGACGTCCGCGAGGGCCGCCAGCCGGATCGGGGTACCGGCGTGGTCGAGGTCCCGGCTGAGCTGCTTGTCCGCACGGGTGTACGCCCCGCTCAGCAGTGGGGTGTACGCGACCAGCGCCAGATCCGGCTGGTCCCGCACATAGCTGAGGATGTTGCCGTCCGCGACGCCGAGGGCCCCGTCCGGCGAGAGCGCGTCCGGCTGGTCCGTGCGGCGGCGGAGATAGCTGTGCGAGTACTGGAGGACCTCGAAGGCGGGCAGGCCCGCCGCCGCGGCGGTGTTCCGCGCCCGTTCCACCTTCCACACCCAGTGGTTGCTGACGCCGAGCAGACCGACGGTGTCCTCCGCGACGAGCGCGGCGAAGCCCTCGACCGTCTCGGTGAGCGGCGTCGACGGGTCCTCGATGTGCGCGTAGAGCAGGTGCAGCCGCTCCATCCCCAGCCGCTCACGGCTCTCCTCGGCCGCGCGCCGCACGGTCGCGGCGGACAGCCCCTCGCGGTTCTCGACATAACCGGTGCCGGGGGCCAGCGGCCGGGCGCC
Organism: Streptomyces clavuligerus; assembly: GCF_005519465.1. NCBI lineage: Bacteria > Bacillati > Actinomycetota > Actinomycetes > Kitasatosporales > Streptomycetaceae > Streptomyces > Streptomyces clavuligerus. Next base: position 6,584,229 of record NZ_CP027858.1, read on the forward strand.
CAGCTTGGTGGCGATGGTGATCTCGTCACCGACGCCCCGGCTGCGCCGCCAGCGCCCGAGGACGGTCTCGCTCTCCCCGCCCTGCCCGCCGGTGTGCCAGTAGGCGTAGTTGTTGGACGTGTCGACGAAGGTCCCGCCCGCCTCGGTGTAGCGGTCGAGGATCGCGAAGGACGTCTTCTCGTCGGTGAGCGTGCCGAAGAGCATCGCCCCCAGGCTCAGCACGCTGACCTCGCGGCGGGTCCGCGGGTGGCTGCCGATCCAGCGGTACTTCATGGGTGTCCCCCTGTGCCGGGCCCGTGCCGGTCACGGGCTCCGGGACAGAGCCTCCTCGCTGGAGTGCACTGCAAGTCAAGGCCGTTGCCGCAGCCGGGCCCCGCGCCCCGGCCGGCCCGTTCCCCGCCGCCCCGCGCCGCCGCTGTCACGGGCGCCCGCCGTCCTCGTCCCCGCGCTCTCCGCTGTCTCCTGACCGGCTCCCGGACGGCTCTCCGGTGGGGGACATCACGTTTGACAGGGACGGGGCGGATGGGACGTGACGGCCGCGTGTCGTCCGTGTGACGCGTGTGTACGAACCCTTGTGCAATTCCTATGGGACCGACAATCTTTGAACCGGCAACAGATTGGCATGACCCCGTCATCTGTCGTCTGTCGCCCGTATGTCCGCGTGATGTCCATGTGTCCGTCGCTCCGCAACCGGCGGACCGATGCGTACCCCCACCGCACCATCACTGAGGAGGCTCCTCCAGATGGAAACGACGCGTCACACCAGCCACTCCAGCCCCACCCGTACCCGGCGTCGGCTTGCCCCGCTGGGCGCGGCCGTCGCCGGAGCGCTCACCCTGGGCCTGCTGACCGCCCTTCCCGCGACCGCCGCCCCCGAGCCGCGCGAGGGCCGGATCGTCGACGCGGGCGCCGCCGGTGCGATCAAGAACAGCTATATCGTCACGCTCCGGGACGGCGAGGTCCGTGCCGCTTCCGCGAAGGGCCGGGCGCTGGCCAAGGCGTACGGCGCCACGATCAAGCGGACCTACACCACCGCCCTCAACGGCTACGCCGTCCAGCTCTCCGAGGCACGGGCGAAGCGGCTCGCCGCCGACCCGGCGGTCGCCTCCGTCGCGCAGGACCAGACCGTCAGCATTCAGGCCACCCAGAGCAACCCGCCCTCCTGGGGCCTGGACCGCATCGACCAGAAGCGGCTTCCGCTGGACCGTTCGTACACCTACCCGGACGGTGCGGGCGAGGGCACCACCGCGTACATCATCGACACCGGTGTGCGCGTCTCCCACAGCGAGTTCGGCGGGCGGGCCGTCGACGGCTACGACGCCGTGGACAACGACAACGTCGCCCAGGACGGCAACGGCCACGGCACCCATGTCGCGGGCACCGTCGCGGGCGCCTCCTACGGCGTCGCCAAGAAGGCCCGGATCGTCGGCGTGCGGGTCCTCAACAACAGCGGCTCCGGCACCACCGCGCAGGTCGTGGCCGGTGTCGACTGGGTGGCCCGCAACGCGGTCAAGCCCGCGGTCGCCAATATGAGCCTCGGTGGCGGCGCCAACACCACCATCGACACGGCGGTCCGCCGGGCCATCGCCGCCGGTGTCACCTTCGCGGTGGCGGCGGGCAACAGCAACGCCAACGCCTCCGGCTTCTCCCCGGCGCGGGTCGGCGAGGCCATCACCGTCGGCTCCACGACCAGTACCGACGCCCGTTCCAGCTTCTCCAACTACGGCGCGGTCCTGGACCTCTTCGCCCCGGGCAGCTCCATAGCCTCCGCCTGGCACACGGGTGACACCGCGACCAACACCATCTCCGGCACCTCGATGGCGGCACCCCATGTCGCGGGCGCGGCGGCGATCTACCTGGGCTCCAACCCGTCCGCCACTCCGGCGCAGGTCTCCTCGGCGCTCGTCGCGGCCTCCAGCACCGGGGTCGTCACCAACCCGGGCGCGGGCTCGCCCAACCGTCTGCTGAACGTCACCGGCTGACCCTCCGGCACGGCGTCACGAGCGGCACACTCCGCCCCCGCCCCCGCGGCACGGTCCCGGCCATCGGCCCCGACCGGCCCCGGGAGCGGGGGCGTCCGCCGTGCCCGCCGGGGTGTGCGGACGTTCCGGCCCCGGCGGGCGGTGCGAGGGGCGAGGGGCCAAACCGGGCCATTTCCAGGGGGAGTTGGTCCCGTTCGAGGTCCCGGGAGGGCTGCCGCGAGTACCATCGCTCGCGATGACAGCGACAGAGTCCGGGAGCTGCTGATCATGTGGTACGTGGATGACGGCCCGACGGGCCCGTACGCCGTCGTGCATGAAGTGCATGGATATCTGGCACATATACAGCGGGACGGTGCGCTGTACGCGGCCGTCTTCGAGGACCGGAAGGAAGCGCTCGCGGTCCGGGACCGGCTGAATTCCACGTCCCGGCGCCTCTACGAGAGCGGGAAGAGCGAATATGACCTGTGATCAGTGCGGTGGGACGATGCAGTCCCAGGGCGGCTGGTGGCACTGTCCGCACTGCGGCTGGATCGGCCCGCCGCATCAGTAGGAGTCCGTGTGCGAGGCCGGCGGAGCGGGCGGGGGCGGCTCCGGACCCCGCCCCGCCCCGGCGGTGAGCCCTGACGGACCGTCCGGATCAGGCCGTCCGGCGCACCGCCCTCGCGGGTGGCGGCCCTGTGCGGCAGCGGTGTGCCGCCGGGCTCAGCCCGCTGCCCCACCGCCGTCGAGCCGGACGTTCAGCCCGCCCATGTCATTGGCGATGAAGGAGAGGTGCGGCACCGGAACGGCCTCGGAGTCGGCCAGGGCCATCCTGGGGAAGCGGGTGAAGAGCGCGGGCAGGGCGACCGCCGCCTCCAGCCGGGCGAGCGGCGCGCCGAGGCAGTAGTGGGCGCCGTGCCCGAAGGCGAGATGGGTCTTGTCCGCCCGGTCCAGGTCGAATTCCTCCGCCCGGTCGTGGATCGCGGGGTCCCGGCCCTCCGCCCCGAAGCCCAGGATGACGGCGTCCCCCGCGGCGATCACCGCTCCCTCGCCGAGGTCGATGTCCGCGGTGGCGAAGCGCAGCGGCAGATGGACGACCGGCGGATGGAGCCGCAGGGTCTCCTCGACGACATGGTCCCAGCGGGACGGGTCGGCGAGGGCGGCGGCGAGCTGGTCGCGGTGGGTGACCAGCTCCTGGATCGCGTGGACGAGCAGGGCGACCGTGGTCTGGGTCCCGGCGCCCATCATCAGATTGAGGGTGGAGATCAGCTCATCCTCGGTGAGCTGGTCCCCCTCGTGCTCCGTCAGCAGCAGACTGGTCATGTCGTCGCCCGGGTCGGCCCGCTTGGCCGCGATGAGCCGCCGCATGGCGGTCTTGACCCCCTGCTCCGTGCGCCGGGCCGACTCCGGGGTGCCTCCGGTCTGGAGGGCCATCCCCAGGAACTTCAGCATGAACGGGCGCTGGTCCTCGGGCACGCCGAAGAAGTCGCACATCACCCGGGTGGGCACCTCGTGGGCGAACCGGGCCCGGATGTCGAGGGGTTCGCGGGGGTCCTCGGCCGCCAGTCCCTGGAGCAGCCCGTCGACGGTCGCCTCGATGCTCGGCCGCAGGTTCTGGAGTCTGCGGGGGCCGAAGACCGGGCCGATCATCTTCCGCAGCCGTTTGTGCTCCTGGCCCTCACTGGTCGCCATGGAGCGGGTGTCGACCCAGGTGTAGAGCCAGGCGACCGCGCCCGGCCGGTAGTTTGGCCAGATGCCCCGCGCGTCCCGGGAGAGATGGGGGTGGGTGGCGAGCTGTCTGACGACGTCCCCGCGGGTGACGGACCAGGCGACGACACCCTCGGGCAGCTCGACGCGGACCGCGGGCCCCGCCGAACGCAGCTCGTGGAGCTGGGAGTAGAGGCGTTCGCCCCCGTCGCTGGAGAGTGCCGGTGCCACCCGGGTCCCGGTGCCGGTCATGACGAGACCTCCGCAGGAGTTGCCGTTCACGCTGGTGATGTGTCCCGTACCGCACCGACCGGAGGGAAGTGCGGTGGATTCCGCCCGGCGCGGAGGGCGTTTCTGACGCTTTCGATTGTGCGTGTTCGCGTCCGGGAATGACAGGGTCCGAACCGCATCGATCTTCGCCCGGCCCGCCGCCGGGGCGCGCGGCAGTGCGCCGGAGCACGGACGGATGCCCTGCCCGGAGCCGGTCGCGCGGGTCCGGGCAGGGGGTGCCGGGCCCGGCGGACGACGTTTCGTCACCCGGCGGGCCCGGGGTCAGGGCAGCAGCCGCACCGACTGGTCGGTGAGTTCGTACCGCGCGCTCACCACGGAGAGCTGTCCCGCCGCGATCCGGGTCGCGAGGGTGGGCAGGGCAGCCAACTGGTCCCGGATCATCAGGGCGTTGGCGTCGGTGGTCGCGTTCAGCCGCGCGTCGCCCTGCTGGGTCTGGTCGATCGCGGGCCAGATGCGCTCCGCGATGTACTGGATGCTCCCGGGGAGCTGCTCGCCGGTCTGCTCGATCTCGATCGCGGACTTGACCGCGCCGCAGGACTGGTGGCCGAGCACCACGACGAGCGGTATGCGGAGGGCGACGACGCCGTACTCGACACTGCCGATGACGGACTCGTCGAGCACCTGGCCCGCCGAGCGCGGGGTCAGCAGATCCCCGAGGCCCTGGTCGAAGACGTGCTCCGGCGGGACCCGGGAGTCGATGCAGCCGAGCACGACCGCGAACGGCGCCTGCCCGGCGATGGCTCTGCGCCGGGCCGCCGGATCCTCGTTGGGGTGCCGTTGGGTGGAGGTGCGCCAGCGGCGGTTGCCGTCGAGGAGCGCCTGGAGCGCTGCGCGGGGTGTGCGGACGGGCCTCGTCGGAGGCGACGAGGCGGGGGAGGGGGGTGTGTGGAGGGGGGACGCGGCCGTCGCCGTTCCGGAGCCCAGGACACCCAGGGCGCCGAGGGCGGAGGCTCCGCCGACGGCCGCGCGGAGCATGCTCCGGCGCAGGGTGCCGTGGGAGGCGGCGACGGTCACGTTTTCTTCAAGGCGATTTTGCTCGACGTTTACTGTCATGGAGTGGAACGTAGATCCGTGAAGATATTCGACAGGCGTCTTTACGTTCTCATTGCCATCCGGTCACATTAATGAGACCTGTGTGACAGTTGATAGGTCCTGTGGCGATGGCTGTCGATCGCCGACGGACAGGCGTACGCGGAAGTGCCGGTGACCGGGCGTCAGGGACGGGTGCGCGCCGGGCGCGGCGCTCCGGGCCCGAGGCGGGGTGGTTCGCCGGGGCGGCTCTTCTCTACACTTCCGCCCGGCTGGTCGCTTCTCCGGTCTCCGGCCGTGGACGAGCAGAAAACGGACACGGGGAGGTACGGGGAGGCCGCGGCACGGCACAGGCCCACGGACCACAGGCCCACGGACCACAGGCCCATGGGCCACAGGCCACGGACCCACAGGTCATGGGCCACGGATCACAGGTCACGGGCCGGAGCGCGGCCCGCCGTGCCGGAGCACCATCGATGTCCCCGCTCCGCCGACCGGCCGCGGAGCGCGGGGACGAGGACCGACGTACGGACGGACACGGGGGTGGTCACGTCGTTGCGCGCAGCTGCCGTCGGTCCTGAGGAGCACCGGCACACACCCCCGGCCGGGCGGGGCGCCCCTCGTCCCCCCGCGCCGCCGGACAGTCCGGCAGACCGACGGCCCGGCGTCCGGCACTCCCCGACCCGTCCACGGAAGGCTCCCATGGCCACCACTGACATCGCCCCACCCGCGTCCATGTCACCGCTGAAAGCCTTCATCCTCCTCGGACGCTTCAAATTCCTCTTCCAGAGCCTGCTCGTCGTCTGTATGGGAGTGACGGCCGCCCAGCACGACGGGGCGGACCTCGACCTCGGATGGGCGGCGGGGATCCTCCTGTTCGCGTGGGTCGTCCATCTGATGACGCACTACTGCAACGAGTACTTCGACCTGGAGGCCGACCGCGCCAACGAGGCACCCACGTCATGGACGGGCGGCAGCCGCATCCTGGTGCGCGGGCTGCTGCCGCCGATAGTGAGCCTGGGCGCGTCCTTCGTCCTGCTCTTCGTCGCGATGTTCATCGCCGCCGCCATGCCCGACACCCCGTCCCGGCTGATGGCGGTGACGATCCTGGTGGGCGCCTGGTTCTACACGGCCCCGCCGCTGAAGTTCAACTACCGTGCGCTCGGCGAGTTCATCTGCGCGCTCACGCTCTACGGCCTCGGCCCGCTGCTCGTCTTCCGGCTCCAGGCGGGCCCCTTCTCCCGGACCGTGGCCGTCTGCGTGGCGGTGATCTTCTGCTTCCAGTTCCTGCGCATGGCGGTGATGAACCTCGCCGACGTGGACGGGGACCGCCGCGTCGGGAAGATCACGCTCGCCGTCCGCTTCGGCCCGCGTGCCGTGGTCCGGCTCTTCGTCTTCGCGCAGGTGCTGCTCTACGCGGTGCTCGTCCTGATCGTCGCACTCTCCGCCGTCCCGCTGCTGCCGGGTCTCGCGCTGCTGGCGACGTTCCCGGTCCCGCTGTGGGTGGGCACCCGGCTCTGGCGCGGGGCGCTCGCCGACCCCCGGCGGGCCAACGCGGTGACCTTCTGGTCCTCCATGCACATGCCCGCCACCAGCGTGGCCGTCATGGTCGGACTGCTCGCCGACATGTTCGCCGGAGGCGATGCCCCGGACACCCGCTGGTCGGTCGTCTGCGGGGCCTCGCTCGCCTTCTTCGCGGTCTGGTTCACCCGGACCGTCCGCCGGGCCGCCGCCGAGGCGCGGCGGGCTGACGGCTGACGGCTGACGGAAGCGGGCCCGGGGCCGGACGGCCCCGGGCCCGCTTCCGGGCGGGAGGCCCCCTTCAGCGGAAGTCGGCGGCGTGGTCGCGCGCCCAGGAGGCGAAGGTGCGGCCGGGCCTGCCGAGGGCGTCCCGGAGGCCGGGCGGCACGTCCTCCCCCGGGAAGCCGCTCCCGCCGTCCGAGCCGTCGGAGGAGGCGCCGCCCGGGGAAGTGCCCTCCGGGGAAGCGCCGTTCGTCCCGGAGTTCGCCTCGGGGTCCGCGCCGGGGTCTGTCGCGGCGTCCACCGGGGCGCCGTCGTAGCTGACATACCCGAGCAGGAAGTCGGCCACCGCCTCGGCGAATCCGCCCTGCGCCCGATAGAGCGCACGGGCCTCCTCGCGGGTGACCGCCTCGTGCCGGACCTCCTCCCCGATGGCCGCCGCGATGGCGGCCACCTGCTCGGCATGGCCGAGCACCGCGGGCCCGTTGAGGGTGAGGGCCCGGCCGGTGAGCCCGTCCTCCAGCAGGGCGGCGACGGCCGTGTCCGCGATGTCCTGCTCGTGCACCGGGGCCCACGCCGTGTCGGGGAACGGGTCGCGCACCACCCGTTCCGCCCGTATCGAAGGCCCCCACAGAAAGAGCTTGTTGAGCATGAACTCGCCCGGCCGCACATGGGTCCACTCCAGACCCGACTCCTCGGCGGCCCGTTCCACCGGCAGGTGGTGGGTGGTGTCGGAGCCGTCCGTCACCGCGGCCGACGACAGCACCACCAGTCGTCGCACCCCGGCCTCCCGGGCCAGCGCGACGACCTCGCGGGCGGTGTCGGCGAACGGGAACAGGAACATCCGCTCCACTCCCTCCAGGGCCGCCCGCAGACTCCCGGGCCGCTCCAGGTCCCCCGCGACGACCTCCGCCCCGGCGGGCAGCCCCGCCGCGCCGGGATTCCGGGTCAGCGCCCGCACCCGGGCGCCCCGCCCGAGCGCGTCCCTGACGACGAGCCGGCCGACGTTCCCGGTCGCACCGGTCACCAGGATGGTCATACCGATCCCCTCCGCATCATCGTGTCGTACGGTGTACGCAGTTGTTGGTGTCCACAGGGTACGCCGTACGCAGTGATGGGGGAAGCAGATTCCGGCGGGCCACCGCCGGGCGGGCGCGGGGACGGTGCGCGCCGCGCGCGCAAAACCGGTGGCCCGCGGTGAAACCGTCGCGCAGGCTGTCCCGGTGACAGTCTTTCCGGACGGATGGGACAGCGAGGCGCGGCTCGTCGACGGCCGCTGGGTCGAACGCAGGCCCCGCCGCCCCGAGGTGGCGGCCCGGCTGCTCGCCGAGACCCGGCTCATGCCCTGGCTCGCGCCGCGGCTGCCGCTGGCGGTCCCCGTGCCCCGCGTGCTCACCCACGACCCCCTGGCCGTCCGGCACGCCCTGGTCCCCGGCGCGCCGCTGGAGCACCCGACACCGCGCGACGGACGGCTGCTGGGCCGCTTCCTGCGCGCCCTGCACACGGTGGACGCGGCCGACGCGGTACGCCACGGCGCGCTCCCGGCGGGCGCCGCGCGCGCGGAACGCGCCGAGGAGGGCGCGGACTTCCGCCGCCGGGTCCTGCCCCTGCTGCCGCCCGAACGGCACCGGTCCGCCGCCGCACTCCTCGACGCGGTGCGCGCGCTCCCGGCCGCCGCGCTCGTCCACGGCGACCTCGGCCCGGAACATCTGCTCGCCGAGGAGGCTCCCCCCACCGGCCCGCTCACCGGCGTCATCGACTTCGGCGACGCCCATGTGGGCGACCCCGCGATCGACCTCGCCTGGGCCCTGTACGGAGCCGGGCGCGCGGTCGCCGACGCCGTCGCCGAGACCTACCCCGTCACCCGGGAACTGCGCGCCCGCGCCCTGCTGTGGCACCGGCTCGGACCGTGGTACGAGGTGACGCACGGTCTGGACACCGGCGACGCCGGCACCGTCGCCTCCGGGCTGGCCGGGGTGTGCGACCGGCTCGGCGCAGGGCCCCCGCCGCCGGGGCGGTGACCGCGGCGGCTCAGCCCCCGGTCCCGGCCCGGTGCGCCTCCGCCGTGACCCCGTACAGCACATGGCGCCGCAGCGGCCCCTCGGGTATCGCGGGGTGGTCGAAGTCCCGGGCCGGGTGGTGGACCATGCCCAGGCGCCGCATCACCGCCTGGGACCGCAGGTTCGGGACGGCCGTGATCGACACGATCTCCGGCAGCCCGAGGGTGCCGAAGCCGAAGTCGAGGGCCGCGCGGGCCGCTTCGGTCGCGTAGCCGTGCCCCCACGCGGCACGGGCCAGCCGCCAGCCCGCCTCGACGCCGGAGCACGGCATCGACGGGCCCAGCGAATGCAGTCCGGTGAAACCGATGAATGTGCCGGTGGCCACCACCTCGACGGCCCACCAGCCCCAGCCGTGCCGCTCGATGTCCGCCTGGGCGGTGGCGGCGGACGCCTCGCTCTGCTCACGGGTGAGCGTCTGCGGGAAGTGCTCGCGTACCTCCGGATCGGCGTTGAGCGCCGCCCACGGTCCGAGGTCGGAGTCCCGCCAGCCGCGCAGCAGCAGCCGATCGGTCCGCAGATCCGGCATTGTTTCGCCTCCCGGGTCGGTCAGCGGCGGCTGCCGCGAAGAGTGATCATCGTACCGCCACGCGCGGGGGCGGCTGGAGCGGACCGCACGGGAGGGGCGGGCGGAACGGCGGTCGGCGGGAGGGCCGGAGGGGAGGCGGGCGGCCGGCGGAGGGAGTCCGCGTGCGGCGCCGTCAGCAGGGCGACCAGCTCCCTGCGGCTGCGCACTCCGGTCTTGGTGAAGACGGACTTCAGATGGTCCTGCACGGTGGCCGGGGTCAGGAAGAGCGCGGCGGCGATCTCCTGGGTGCTCCGCCCCCGCACCGCGAGGAGGGCGACCTCCCGCTCCCGGGTGGTGAGCCGGTGCGCCAGCAGGGTCAGCGGCATGACCTCGGTGGGGGAGGCGGGCCGGGCGACCGCGGCCACACAGCCGTCCGCCCGGCCGTCGAGCAGGGAGGCGTGCAGGGAGAGCCACTCCCCGCCGGGCCCGCGCAGCCGCGCCCACGCGGGGGCGTCCGGCCGCCCGGCCGCCGCGTTGGCGCGGGCCCGCCCCGAGACGGTGACCACGGCGGTGGGCACCCCGGCGGGCCGCCGGATCTCCTCCGACAGCGCGGCGAGCAGGGCCTGCGCCCGGGGGTCGGCGCTGATCAGCCGTCCGGAGGGGCCGACCACCAGAACGGCCGGAACATCGGAGGAATCGGCCCACGGAGCGGGCCGGGGCACCGCGTAGCCGCGCAGCACCCCCGCGACGGCCCGGGCCACCCGCTCGGCGAGCCGGATCTCGCGCTCGGTGTACGGGCGGGTGTCCCCGGCGCGCATCAGGGCGGCGGCGCCCCAGCGTCCGCCGTGGACGTCCAGATTCATCCGTAACTCGTCCCGGAACCGGTGGTCGTGGAGGAGTTCCCGGTAGCGGACGCTGTGTTCGGGGCGGCCCCCGGTGGCGCGGTGCACGGTGTCCGCGAGCAGTCCGGACTCCCGGATGCTGCTGAACCGGGTGGCATCGTCGGACCACAGCTCCAGCCGTGCCGCCTCCTCGAACCCGTCCGGAGGGAGCCCGTCGGCGACGGTCGACGTCAGAAAGCCGGTGACCGGGTCGGCGCTGTGCCAGCAGCCCGCGTCGAACCCCAGAACGGGCCGCAGCACTCCGTTGACCTGCTCGAAGAACGCGGCCAACGGGAGTTCTGCGTGGCCGAGTTCGGCGATGGACGCGAGGGCCCTGCGTTCGATGTCACGGAACGTAGCCATCTGACTATCATACGATCATGGCGGTAGCAATCCCAGGAACCTGGGATGTCTTCGGTCACTCCCGCCGGACAGGATCGATTCCGGCACCCCGGGCCGCCCGGGGGGCCGGTACTCAGCTCATCCGTTCATCCGTCGTTTCCGGTACAGAGGAGTTGACTCGATCCATGGCTCAGAACATCAAGCGGACGGTCGCCGTCCTGGCGTCGGCCGCCGCCCTGGTGCTCACCGGCGCCGCGACCGCGCAGGCCCAGCCGTCCGCGTCGGCCGAGGGCAAGGGGCAGCACTGTGTGCTGAACGTCGCCACCGAGCAGGAGACGTGCTTCGGCACCGCGGCGCAGGCCGCGGACTACGCGAAGTCCGGGCAGAGCTCCACGGCCCGCGGCAAGGAGTTCCGCTGGGTGCAGCTCGCGGTGGTGAACACGGACTTCTTCTTCCGGGGCTCCTCCTACACCTTCGTGGGCCCCAACGGCTGCCGCGACGGCAACGCCGCCGACTATGTCTTCGACCTGCCCGCCCAGTTCGTCAACCGGGTCTACTCGCTCCAGCCGTTCAGCAACTGCTGGCTGGACCTCTTCACCGGCCCGCAGGCGTCCGGCTGGAGCAGCCACTACCGCGACGCCACCCCGGCCGTCCCGGACCCGTGGCGTGTCAACGCCGCCTCGCTCACCCTCGGCTGAGTCCGAGCCTGAGGCTGAGTTCGAGTTCGAGTTCGAGTTCGAGGCTGAGGCCGGTGCCGAGGCCCCGGCGCCACTGATCCCCGGCCCTTGCCGGGCGCACCCGCGGCCCGTCCGACCCGGGCCCGCGACCGGAGCCCCGCCCCCACCGCCGGGGGGCGGGGCTCCCGCCGTCCCCAGGGCCGTCCCCGGGGCAGCTCCGGCCCTGGCGGCGGGCGAGGCGGGCGGCTCGGCACCGTCCCGGAGGCGGCTCCTGGGCCCGAGCCGTCCGCGCACGGCTCGGCGCCGGTCCGGACATCCCGCCCCGGACCCCTCCCGGCAGGACGGGCCCTCGCCGGGAGCCGGTGCCCCTGACGCCGGAGCGGCGGGCGCGGCAGGGGGCGCACCACCCCGTCTCCTGGGGGAGTTCCCGTGCCGTGAGATCCGGGGGCGGGCGCGACGAGGCCGCCGAGGGCTTCCGGTTCGCCCCGGTCCGCGGCGCGGGCCGCCGCCGCGCCCGCCCCTGTCCGTACGCGGGGGTGCCGCCCCGCGCGTCAGTCCGTGCGGGTCGCGGTCAGCAGCAGCCCCACGCTCCGCAGCCGGAGGGCCCCGGGCTGCTCGTACGGCCGGAGCCGTTCGGTGAGCAGGGTGAGGGCCCGCTCCCGGTCCTCGGGCGCGATCTGTGCGATCAGATGGCGCCCGGGGCCGGACTCCAGCAGGAACCGGGCCGCCTCACCGGCGTCACGGCCCCAGGTGCCGTACGCCTCGACGCGCTCGGCGCGGGCGTCCTGGAAACCGGCGGCGGTGAGCGTCGCGATCGCGGGCCCGGGCTCGGCCAGCGAGAACATGCCCGGTTCTCCGGGGGCGCCGAAGCCCCGCATCGGCAGGATGCCGTCGAGCGCGCCGAGCGCCTTCAGCCAGTCGTTGTCCCCGGGCGCGGCGGCGCTGAGGAAGGCCACCGTGCCGCCGGGGCGCAGCGCGCTCCTGACGTTGGCGAACGCGGCGACCGGGTCGTCGAAGAACATGCAGCCGAAGCGGCTGATCGCGGCGGAGAAGACGCCGGGGTCGAAGGAGTGGACCTGGGCGTCGCCCTGGACGAAGGAGGCGTTGCTGACCGCCTGTTCGTCCGCGAGGGCCCGCGCGCGCTCCAGGACGGGCGCGGACAGGTCGAGCCCGAGGGCGCTCCCGTGGCCGCCCGCGCGGTGCGCCGCCAGCCGGGTGGTGGCCCCGCCGCCGCAGCCGATGTCGAGGACGCGGTCGCCGGGGGCGATGGCGGCGGCGGCGAGCAGCGGCTCGTCGAAGCCGCTGTTGATCGCGTTCCAGCGGTCCTGGTGCGTGGCCCAGTGGGCCCCTTCGTAGCCGTTCCACGCCTGGGCCTGCGCGGTGTTGGCGATCGCGTGGGTGTTGCCGTGCATGGGGACACACCTCCGGTGCGGTGAGGGAGCACCCTAGAATGGGCGCGTGCCCAAACAGTATGGGCGCTTGCCCAAACTGGCAATCCCCTGATCCCGGGAGAGATGTGATGGCACCTCGTGGAGTGGCGATCCCCGATCTGCGCGCGCGGCTGTTCGACGCGGCGGAACGCGTCCTCGCCAGGGACGGCGCAGCCGCCCTGACCAGCAGGGCGATCACCGAGGAAGCGGGCTGCGCCAAGGGGGTGCTGCACCACCGCTTCGCGGGTCTCGACGCGTTCGTCGCCGAACTGGTCCTGGACCGGTACGCCCGTATCGCCGCGCTGGCCGAGGGCCTGCCGGGGCGGGCGGGCACGGGGGAGCCGGTGGAACACCTCTCGGCGGTGGCGGCGGCGGTCCTGTCGCTGGACCCCGGGGTCGTGGGGCTGGCCCTGACCCGCCCGGAGGCGAGCCGCCGTATCCGCGACGCCTGGCAGTCGGGGGCCCCCGGCTTCGGCGCGATCCAGGCGTCGATCACGGCCTATCTCCACGAGGAGCGGCGCCGGGGGAGACTCGCGGACTCCCTGGACGTGGACTCCGTCGGGCTGGCGCTGGTGGGCACCCTCCACCATCTGCTGATGACGGGCTGGGGCGGCGCCCCCGACCCCCGTGAACAGGTCGACCGCCTGATTCGCGCGCTGGTCGGCACGGTGTGAGCCGTGTCCGCGCGGCGGGCACCGCGTCCATGGGGCCGGACCCGGCGGCCCCCGGCGGACGTGGGGTGGGAACGGGGCCCGGGGGTGACGTTTCGGGCGCGGCCCGGGGACCGGGCGGCCCCGGTCCGTCGGCGGGTGCCGCCTCCCCCGGAGCATGGTCCCGTCACCCGGGCGCCGGGCGCCCGGCGGGCCGGTGGTTCCCGAGCGGGCGGAACTCCCACGGCACCGGGCAGGACGCCCCGCCGTGCCCACGCGGGCGGCGCGCCGCAGGTCCGGCGCTTCCTCGCGCCTGCCCTCCCCGACCGCGTGGCGCGCTTCGCGGCGCGTCGAGGCGCTGGGCGCCCGGGGGCCGGTCCTGCCCACCCGCGCGGGGTGGTCCGTCACACAGCGGGGCGGTGGATCGACGCCCCTGTCCTCCCCGTCCCGTGGGGTGTCCCGGATTCCGTGCCGACCGGGCCGACTGCCGGCGGGTCCGCCCACCGGGCCGGGGTGTCCCTCGGCGGCCGGTGCCCTGATCGCTGCCCGCGCGGGGCGGTCCCCCTCGGGGCGCCACGGCATGGAGGCCGTGGTCCCGCGCGGGGGCGGCCCCTTCCCGGGCCCGCGGCGCCCACGGCGCGGTCGGTGGCCCCACGCGGACCGCGGGGAACCACCCGCGTGCCTGGCCCGGCTCACCCCCGCAGGGCCGCCAGGGTCGCTTCGAGGTCCGTCCTCCCGGCACGGTTGTACGGCAGCTTCCCCAGCACGCGGGCCATCGTGCAGGTGTTCGTCAGGGCGGAGAGGACCAGGCCGCCCGCGACGCCCGCGGAGAGCACGCGGGCCACGGGGCGGCGGCGTCCGGCGAGGAGGCCGGTCAGGACGAGGGACCCGGCGGCGAGGCGGACCTGGCGGTCCATGGCCCAGGGGGCGCGGGCGGCGGGCGGGTGGTGCAGGGCGTGGCCCCGCTGGACCCAGCCGGTGGTGCCGCCGGTGAGGGTGGTGGCGGCGACACCGTTCCCGGCGAGCCTCCGGCACGCCTCGGCGGAACGCGCGCCGGAGGCGCACACCACCAGCAGCTCGCCCCGCTCCGCGGCCACCCGCAGCGCGGGCAGCGCCGTGTCCAGGTCGCCGAGGGGGACATGGTGGGCGCCGGGCAGATGCCCGGAGGCGTACTCGCCGGGAGTGCGCACGTCGACGACGGTCAGCTCGGCCAGCCGGGCGAACGCGGCATCGGCGCCGAGCTCGGGAACGCCGGTGGAGCCGGGGGACGGTGTGGACGGAGTGGCGCTGTTCATGGGGGGACTCTCCTTTTCCTTCGGAACGGGCTCCCTCCGGTAAAATACCCGGAGGGGTATACAGGCGGCAGAGGCGGACGAAGGGAGCGGGCGTGGAACTGGCGATGGCGGCGGAGGAATTGAAGACGGTGGTCAACCGGCTGCGCCGGGCGCAGGGCCAGATCGCCGGAGTGATCCGGATGATCGAGGAGGGCCGGGACTGCGAGGATGTCGTGACCCAGCTCGCGGCGGCCTCCCGGGCGCTGGACCGCGCGGGCTTCGCCATCATCGCCACCGGGCTCCAGCACTGCCTGACCGACACGGACATGGCCGCCGGGGCCGACCGTGAACAGATGCGCGCCCGCCTGGAGAAGCTCTTTCTGTCCCTGGCCTGACCGGACCGGCGGCCGGGGCGCGGCGCGACCGCCGGATCGAGCCACCCGCGCGCGCCACAGGGGCGAGCGCGCCCGGGGCCGGCACGGCGGTCATATCAGGCCACCGGTGAGGACATCCGCGGCCATGAACGCGGCCACCGCCAGCAGCAGCACCGCGAACACCCGCCGCAGCAGCGCCCCGGAGGCCTTCGCGGCCAGCCGCCGGCCGTCCCACGCGCCCAGGATCGCGGCACCGGCGAACGGCGCGATCACCGCCCAGTCGACCCCGGCGGCCGTGCCGCCCCGGGCGGCCAGCGAGGCCAGCGAGTTGGCCGAGATGACCAGCAGGCTCGTACCGACGGCGGCCTGCATCTCCAAGGCCACCACCGTGACCAGGGCGGGGACGGCGAGGAAGCCGCCGCCGACCCCGAGCAGACCGGTCAGCGCCCCCAGCCCGGCCCCGGTACCGGCGACCCGCCCCGGGCCGCCCGCCCCGCCGCCGGTGCCCTCGGCGCCCTCCCCGGAGGCGGGGCGGCGCAGCATCAGGACGGCCGCGACCGCGGCGACGAGGGAGAACGCCGCCGTCAGCACGGGCTCGGGCAGCCGTGCCGCCGCCGCACCGGCCGCGGCGGCGGGAAGCATCCCGGCGGCGGCGAACAGCGCGCCTGTCCGCCAGCGCACGTTTCCCGCGCGGGCGTGCGCGAACAGGGCGGTGAGCGAGGTGGCGGCGACGATGATCAGCCCCGCGGTGGTGGCCGCGGCGGGGTTCAGGCCGAGCGGATAGATCAGCGCGGGCACCGCCAGCACGCCGCCGCCTCCGCCGAGCGCGCCGAGCGTCAGTCCGACCACGCCCCCGGTCACCAGGGCCACGACCAGCTCGCTCATGACAGGGCACCGAGCGCCCGGGGCCGCGGCACCACGGGAACGGGGCGGCTGAGGGGCCGGTACGGGCGGAACAGTGGTGACAAGGCATTTCTCCGTGCAGATGGTGCAAATGATGCAGGTGGTATTTGTGATGCGGACGGGGCGGTGCGGGTGGCACAGGACGTGCGGGGCGTGCGGGACGGCGCGCGGGGGATGAGGGCCCGTCTCAGCCGGTGCCGCCCACCCCGCCCGCCCTTTCCGCCCCGTCCGTCCCGTTCGCCCTGTCCGCCACGGCCATGGCCCCGGTGCCGACCCCGGCGAGGGCGGGCCCGGCTGCTGCCGCCGCCGCGTCGAAGCCGTCGTCGACGGCCACCACCTCCCGTCCGGCCGCGCCCGGCGGGGACGCCGCGGTCGCCGCGCGCATCCCTCCGGCGCGGTGGCGCAGTGTCAGGCCCTCGTCCACGGGGAAGGTGTCGCCGTCGGCCACCGGCGTACGGGCGAAGGGGACCGCCGCCCCCGCCGGCACCGGACAGCGGGCGCCGCCGACCCGGGCGGGCTCCGGACCGCCGGTGACGCGGTCGTTGTGCGCATGGCTCTCCACGCCATGTGCGGTGCGCGTTCCGCGCCGGGCGGCGGCGATGCCCCGGTCGATGTCCCGCGGCAGGGCCGGGACCACCGCGTGCCGTGGCCCTCCGGCCCTGTGGCGGTGATGGCCCAGCCCCTCGGACTCCAGGGTGCCGATGAAGAACACCACCACGACTCCTTGGCTCTCGATGTACCCCCGGGGGTATCTGATGTGCACCGTAGCAGAGATACCCCCCAGGGTATTTCTCGGAGTGATGCAGGTCACTGAGGCGGCGGGGGTGCAGGCAGTTGCCGCAGGAGCCCCGGCGGGCCCGTGGGCGGGGATCGAGCGGATGGTACGGGAGCTTGTCAGGGGGAACGGGAGCCGCGATCCTGAGGGCGCACCACACACCGTGCGGTCGGCGCGCGGGTGGTACCCGGCGTTCCCCGACGGCCGGAGGCCACCAGGCCCGGGAGGGTCGCGCCCAGGGTCGCCGGAGTCGCTGGCCGGCCGCGTCCGTCGCCGCCGGCCGGGCGCTTCGGCAGGGCCCGCCGTGTCTGTGCACCGGCTCCCCCCACACCTGCCGGGTTCGCACCTGTCAGGTTCTGCCGCTTGGAGAACCCGCCATGGAGTACCGGTCCGACGCCGTCTTCCAGAAGCCCACGATCTTCCGTCAGGGGATCGCCGCGTACGCCGAGGAGCAGTCCACCGCGCCCGCGCCGGAACTGCTCCGGATCGCGGCGGACACCGCCCGCGCGGTCCCCGAGTGGGCGGACATATCCAGCGGCCGTCTTCAGGTCGCCTTCCTCCAGATGCTCATCGCGAGCGGCCGGATGCGGCGCGTCCTGGAGATCGGCACCTTCACCGGACACGGCACCGTCGGCATGGCCGCCGCGCTGCCCGACGACGCCGAGATCGTCACCGTCGACAGCTATGTCACCGAACCCCGCGCCCGGGGCGTCGCCGAGCGGGCCTTCGCGGCCAGTGCCCACCAGCACAAGATCAAACCGGTGTTCGCCGACGGCCTCGACGGGCTGCGGACGGCGGAGGGCGACTTCGACCTCATCTTCCTCGACGCGGACAAGCCCCGCTACATCACCTACTTCGAGACGATCCTCGAACGCGGCCTGCTGCGCCCGCACGGCCTGCTGGTCGTCGACAACACCCTGTGGGGCGGCGAAGTCCTCGCCCTCCGGGACCTGCCGCCCGCCGACGAGGCCGTGGACGGGAAGGAGTGGGTCGAGCGCATGTTCAGCAGGTGGGCCCACGACGTCGTCGCGTTCAACGCCCATGTCGCCGCCGACCCCCGGGTGCGCACCGTCCTGCTCACCGTCCACGACGGCATGACCCTGATCCGGCGTGCGCCCTGACCCTCCCCGGGGAACGGGGTGTTAGGGTGACGCCCGTACCGCATCGCGTGGCGGCCTCCCTCATCCTGTGAACCACGGAGGCACCGCCATGTCCGCACTCACCGTGCGCCCTTTCCGCCGCGAGGACCGCGATCAGCTGACCGCTCTGGTCAACGCGCACGCCGCAGCCGTCGTCCCCGGCGCCACCGCGTCCGTCAACACCGTCCTGGGCAGCCTGGAGCGCCGTCCGGAGGAGTACATCACCGATCCCTGGGTCGCCGAGCGCGCCACCCTGGTCGCCGAACGGGACGGGCGGATCGTGGCCGCCGCCCATCTGCTGCGCTACCGCGAGGACCCCGAGGTCGGCCCGGACTACCGGGGCACCGGACAGGTCTCCTGGCTGCTCCACTACCCGGAGGCGGGCGGAACGGAGGCGGCCGGGGCGGCGGCGGGCGGCGACGCCGGGGGCGGGCACGCGGGCGATCTGCTGGCGTCCGCCTGTCTCGCCCGGCTCACCCGCTGGCGTGTCCGCGCCCGGTACGCCGACGGGGCCCTGCCCGTCCCCGGCGTCTACGGGATTCCCGCCCCGTGGCCCCATGTGCGCGCGACGCTGGAGCGCGCGGGCTTCGTCCCCACCGGCGGCACCGAGATCCTGCTGATCGCCCCGGTGGCGGCGCTGCCCGCGCCCGCCGTCGCGCCGCTGCCCGGGTACACCCTCCACCGCACCCTCGGTGAGCTGGGCACCACCCGGCTGACCGCCCGGACCGACGGCACGGACACGGCCTTCGTCGAACTCGACACCACCCTCGACCGCCCCGAGCGCCGGGCCCGCTCCGGCGGCACGGCCGACATCGCCGACCTCGAACTCCCCGACGACGCCGTTCCCGGGCTGCTGCCCTGGCTCCTCGGCGAGGCCCGCCGCTGGCTGGAACTGTGCGGGGTCGATCGTGTCCTCGCCTATGCCGACCCGGAGGAGTCCGCGGACATCGCCGCCCTGAGCGCCCACGGCTTCACCGAGCTGACCCGGACGGAACGCGGCTGGGAGCACCGGCCCGCCTGACCGGCCCTGAGGAGCCGAACGCCCGGGGCACGCCGTACGGACGTGCTCCGGGCAGGACGAAGGCCCCCGCGGCGACAGGGTCAGGGACGTCGCCTCGGGGGCCTTCGGGTGTGCGGTTCAGCGCAGGTCAGCGTGTGTCAGTGCCGACCGGCCGGACCGGGTCAGCAGGCGCCCAGATCCGTCCAGACACCCCACTGGCCGGTGGTGCCGGGCTCGTCGCCCTTGGTCCACCACTTCGCCTTGTAGTTCCGGCCCTTGTGGGACACGGTGGCGTTGGTGCCGTACTCACCGGTGGCGGTCCACGCCGGGGCGGTGCAGGGGCCGCCCGGGCCCGGGCCGGGGCCGCCGGAACCGTCGGTGGGCTCCACCAGCTTCACCCCGCGCGCCAGGTCGGAGGCGATGCCGTAGGTCTTGCCGCCGAAGGTCACCGTCCAGTTGGACGGGGTCGAGACGGGGGAGTAGTAGACGAAGTCCAGCTCCACCGAGGCGCCGGGGGCCAGCGTCTGCCAGGCCGGGAGCTTCAGCGAGACCCGGTGGAAGTCGCCCTTCAGACCACCCACATTGGGGCCGGTGTGGTCGCTGCGGACGATGGTGGTGCCGAAGCCGGACTGGTCCTTGGCGTTGTTCGGGGCGGAGGTCGCGTAGTCGAACTGGAACTCCGTGCCGCCGGGCAGCGCCACCTTGGTGTTGTTGGTGATCTTCAGCTTGGGGCTGATCGGGTAGTTCTGGTCACCCAGGGCGAACTGGCCGAAGTCCACGTCCACGTTGATCACGTCGGTGGGCATCGCGGGCGCCGCTGCGGCCTTCTTGTTGCCGTACGGGGTGGCGGTCTTGAACTTGTTGTACAGCACGCCGGTCAGGGTGGAGCCCTGCTCGTACTGGCCCTTGGTCGCGTTCCAGTCGTAGTCGCCGGCGAACTCCCACATCATGGTGCCGCCGATGCCCTTGCTCGCCACATAGTCGGCCTTGGCGGCGATGGACTGCTCGTCCTCGGTGGTGAGGAAGACCTTCTTCTGCGCGTTCCACAGCCACGGCGCGACCAGGGTCGAGTCGTACTTGCGGGCGTAGGTGCCGGTCAGCCGGGTGTTCGCGGGCAGGCCGAACTTGGGCAGGTAGTCGGGGACGATCCCCTTCTCCAGGTTCTTGGCGTGCCACATCGGGTTGAAGCCCGCCGGGGCCTCGACGCCGTTGCTGTCGGTCTCGTGCCAGATGTTGTCGATGCCGATCGCGCCGTCACCGCACTTGGTCAGGCCGGAACCGGCCGGGCAGGTGCTCGCGGAGGACTTGCCCCAGAGGCCGTCGGTGCCGCCCTGGACGTTCTTCCAGCCGCGGGAGTAGGACGGCAGGCCGATGTTGATGCGGCCCGCGGGCATGGAGCCCCGGAAGTAGTGGTACGCCCAGTCGGTGTTGAGGTAGCCGATGCCGCCGTACTGCGAGGTGCTGTAGACACCCGCCGAGGCCAGCTCGGAGTCCTTGCCGTCGTCGAACAGCGCGGCCTGCGGGCCGACGTGCTCGTTCCAGGTGCCGTGCAGGTCGTACGACATGATGTTGAGGTAGTCCAGGTACTTCTGCACCTGGAAGGTCTCCATGCCGCGCAGCAGATAGCCGGAGGAGGGGGCGGCCACGGTCAGCATGTAGTGCTTGCCGTCGGCGGCGCCCGCGCGGTCCAGCTTCTCGCGCAGGGTCTTCATCAGCGCGGCGTAGCTCTTGACCAGCCCGGCGCGGCGGCCGTTGGCGAGCGCCCAGTCCGCGGGGTGGCCCGCGTCCTTCATCGTGGTCGGGTACTCGTAGTCGATGTCGACGCCGTTGAAGCCGTACTTCTTGATGAAGGCGACGGCCGAGTCGGCGAAGGTGTTGATGCCCGCCTGGTTCACCGAGCCGTCGGCGTTGGTGGTCGTCGAGTAGAAGCCGCCGGAGTTGACCCGGTTGCCGTTGTCGTCGGTGTAGCCGCCGGTGTCCGTCCAGCCGCCGACCGAGATCAGCGTCTTCACGTCCGGGTGCTGCTTCTTGAACTTGTTCAGCAGGTTGAAGTGGCCCTTGTAGGGAAGGGCCGGGTCCATCTCGGCACCCGCGACGCCCGGCCAGGTCATCCCGGTGTTCGGGTTGTTGGGGCCGTCGGTGCCGACAGTGATCTTGTTGGCGCCGTCGATGGCGGCGAACGCGTAGTTGATGTGGGTGATCTTGTCCCACGGGATGTTGTTCGCCAGGAACGCCGGGCGGCCGTCCTTGCCGGTGCGCCAGTTGGTGAAGTAGCCGATGACGCGGCGCTGGTGGTCGGCGCCCATCTTCTCGCGGCCCTGGGTGTCGTAGACCGAACAGTACGGGACGTCGACGCCAGGAGTGGAGTACAGGCCCTCGGGGCGACAGGACTCATGGGCCGAGGCGGTGCCGGCCTCGGGCGCGGGGGCCGCCTGCGCGGCGCCCGCGGAGAGCGAACCGGTCAGCAGCGCGGCGATGGCCGTGCCTGCCGCGAGCAGCGACGCTCGGGTACGGGTGGGGGACAGCAAGGGTCTGATCCTCCTGGTGGGGGGAGCCGTTGCCCGGCAGGGGCGCGGGGGGTGATCGTTCTCGCTCAACAGAAGTGGGGGTGGAGCGCGTTGGAACCGGGCGTGCGCACGCCCGGAACCGGTTCCGCGGAGGTGACGCAGAGATTAAAAGGACTAGACCAGCACGTCAATAGGTCTGGACCTTTAACCGGGTGGAGTGAGACCCGGTCGTGATGATTTCCTCCGGTGGGCGGGGCCCCGAGAAGCCCCGTCCAGGACGGCTCCGAGGCCGTCCCAAGACCGTCCGAGTATGACCCGAACACCCAGCGAGGACCAGCCGTGACGAC
The DNA here is from genome assembly GCF_005519465.1 of Streptomyces clavuligerus. NCBI lineage: Bacteria > Bacillati > Actinomycetota > Actinomycetes > Kitasatosporales > Streptomycetaceae > Streptomyces > Streptomyces clavuligerus. The sequence goes on from NZ_CP027858.1 coordinate 6,605,821, forward strand.
CGCCGACACCACCCCCGGGACCATCGCTCCCGCCGATGCCCACACCGTGATCCAGGTACGGGGCGCCCGTGCGAACAATCTCCGAGGGATAGACGTCGACCTGCCCAAACGCCGGCTCACCGTGTTCACCGGGGTCTCCGGGTCCGGCAAGTCGAGTCTGGTCTTCGGCACCATCGCCGCCGAGTCCCAGCGGCTGATCAACGAGACCTACACCGCCTTCGTCCAGTCGTTCATGCCCAGTCCGAGCCGCCCCGATGTGGACGGGCTGCACAACCTCAGCGCGGCGATCGTGCTCGACCAGGAGCGGATGGGCGCCAACTCCCGTTCCACGGTGGGAACCGCCACCGACGCCTCCACCATGCTGCGGATCGTCTTCAGCCGTCTGGGCACCCCGCACATCGGCACCTCCGCCGCCTTCAGCTTCAATGTCCCCGAGGGCATGTGCCCCCGCTGCGAGGGCCTCGGCCAGGTCTCCGACATCGACATCGACCAGATCGTGGACCGCTCCCGCACCCTCAACGAGGGCGCGATCACCCTCCCCGGCCACGCCGTCGACTCCTGGCCCTGGTCCATCGTCGTCGGCTCCGGATTCTTCGACCCCGACCGCAGGCTGGACGAGTTCAGCGAACGGGAGTGGGCCGACCTGCTGGACAAGGGACCGGTCAAGGTGAAGGTCGGCAGCAATAACTTCACCTACGAGGGGATCGTCGCCAAACTGCGGCGCACCTGGCTCGTCAAGGACCGGGAGGCGCTCCAGCCGCACATCAGGGCCTTCGTGGACCGGGCCGTGGTCTTCACCCGCTGCCCGGAGTGCGCGGGCACCCGGCTCGGCCCCGCCGCCCTCTCCTCCCGGATCGGCGGGGTGAACATCGCCGAGTGCTCGGCGATGCAGATCACCGATCTCGCGGCCTTCGTCCGCGGCCTCGACCACCCCTCCGTCGCCCCGCTGCTGACCGGTCTGCGCCAACTGCTCGACTCCCTCGTGGAGATCGGCCTCGGCTATCTGAGCCTGGACCGCCCCGCGTCCACCCTCTCCGGCGGGGAGGCCCAGCGGGTGCGGATGGTCCGCCACCTCGGCTCCAGCCTCACCGATGTGACCTATGTCTTCGACGAGCCCACCACCGGGCTGCACCCCCACGACGTCCAGCGGATGAACGGTCTGCTGCTGCGGCTGCGCGACAAGGGGAACACCGTCCTCGTGGTGGAGCACAAGCCCGAGGTGATCGCCATCGCCGACCATGTCGTGGACATCGGCCCCGGCGCGGGCGAGGCGGGCGGCGAGGTCTGCTACAGCGGCGATGTCGCCGGGCTGCGCGGCTCCTCGACGCTCACCGGCCGCCATCTCGGCCACCGGGCCCGGCTGCGGGAGCGGGTGCGCACCCCCCGGGGCAGCGTCCCGATCAAGGACGCGGACCTCCACAACCTCCGGAACGTCAGTGTCGACATCCCGCTCGGGGTGCTCACCGTTGTCACCGGAGTGGCGGGTTCCGGGAAGAGTTCGCTGATCCACGGGTATCTCGCGGGCCGGGAGGGCGTCGTCGTCGCCGACCAGTCGCCGATCCGGGGCTCGCGCCGGTCCAACCCGGCGACCTACACCGGGCTGCTCGGGCCGATCCGGACCGCCTTCGCCAAGGCGAACGGTGTCAAACCCGCGCTTTTCAGTGCCAACTCGGAGGGCGCCTGCCCCAAGTGCACCGGACTGGGGCTCGTCTACACCGATCTCGCGGTGATGGGGCAGGTCGCCTCGGTCTGCGAGGAGTGCGAGGGCAAGCGGTTCACGCCCGAGGTGCTCGCGTATCTGCTGCGCGGCAGGAATATCAGCGAGGTGCTGGGGATGTCGGTGGCCGAGGCCCACGCCTTCTTCCCCGGCGGACCGGCCCACGCCGTGCTCAGCAGGCTCATCGATGTCGGGCTGGGCTATCTGCGGCTGGGGCAGCCGCTGAACACCCTCTCCGGCGGGGAGCGGCAGCGGCTCAAACTCGCCATCCACATGGCCGAGAAGTCCTCGGTCTACCTTCTCGACGAGCCGACCACCGGTCTGCACCTGGCCGATGTCGACAAACTCCTCGCACTGCTGGACCGGCTCGTCGACGAGGGGAACACCGTCGTGGTCATCGAGCACCACCAGGCGGTGATGGCGCACGCGGACTGGCTGATCGACCTCGGCCCCGGCGGCGGACACGACGGCGGCCGGGTGGTGTTCACCGGGACGCCCGCCGAGCTGGTCGCCGGAGGGGACACGCTCACCGCCCGCCATCTGCGCGCGTACACCGGGAGCTGACGGAGCGTCAGTACCGTGTCCGGGGTCGGTCCGGGACCCGTCCGGGCTCCGGCGCGCGGGGGAGCCGGGCGCTCCCTCGGCCCGCGACGGCGCGTCCGATGGACACCACGGGTTCACCCGGTGCCGGTAAACCACGCTTTCCGGTGAGACGGGAGAACCGTTTGCCCGCCGGGCGCGGCGGCTAGGGTCGGTCGGACAGGCCCTGGGGTCGGGGAGCCGTCGAGCCCCGATCCCGCCCGGCGCCGGGGTGTTGCCGTTCCCGGTGCCGGGCGCCGTGCGCCACGCGTCCGCCGCCGTCCCGTACCGGGCGGCGGCCCAGGACCGGAGGGAGAACCGCCGTGCAGGATCGTTCCGTACCGTTCGACGGCCGCCCGGGCCGTCCGCTCCCCGTCGCCGGGCCCCGCCCGGGACCGGCCGGGCCGCCGGGGCAGCCACCCGCGCCGCCCCGGGGGGAGGGGGTCTGGGCCGGGCGCTGGCAGATGGACCACGACGGCTGGCACGGCGAGCTGGTCATCGACCCGGCGGCCGACGGCGCGCCGTCCGCCGCGGGGCCGTCCGCCGGGGGCCGGCTGGGCGACTACCGCCGCGCGGGCCGCAGGTACGACGTCCACGGCTTCACCGTGCAGCACGGCCGCGGGCTGCGCTTCTGGGTCGCCGACACCGCCGACCAGGAGTTCCAGGCGTATCTCTGCGGCGGGGACGCGGGCCGCGCCGCGGGCTGGACCGACTGGCGGGGCACCCCCTTCGGGCTCAGCCTCAGCCGGGTGGCCCGTCCCGGTCCGCCCGCGCAGGGCTTCACCGCCGCCGACTGGCAGGGGGTCTGGCTGATCTACCACGACGGCCGCTGCGGACGGCTCGACATCGCCTCCGTGCGGCCCTTCTCGGCCGAGTACACCCCCGGGGACGACCAGGGTCCGCTGCCCGCCTTCGGCGCACCGGACGGACGCCGTCCGCACATCCTGGAGCTGGCGATCCCCTTCCCCGGCGGCTGCCGGGGCTTCCGGATCCTCGGCCACACCTGGGAGCGGGACGTCTTCTCCGGCCACACCTCCTGGGGCGGTCTGCTCTCGGGGGTGCGGGGCCACCGCGTCTGACCGGCCCGGCACCGGGCCCCCGGACGGCCCCGCCACGGGCCCCGGACGGCCCCGGACCGGCTCCACGCCCGGTCGGCGGCCGGACCGGCCCGGGGGAGGCCGGACATGAGCCGGCCACCGCTCACATGCCCGGGTGAGCGGTGGCCGTGCCCCGGGCCGCCATTCCCGGGGCCGGGGAGGGTCCGAAGAGGTCCGCACGGTCGGACGGAAGGGAGACCGGGCGGACCCGCGGGACCCGGGTCCTACAGAGCGGGGCGCATCGTGTCCGCGAGGAGCTGGTGCCCGGACGGGGTCGGGTGGATGTCCCGCAGCGGGCCGCAGGCGAACGTCTCCTGACAGAGCTTGACCAGGTTGGCCGGGGCCTTGCCCCCACCCGGGAGGTCGGCCTCCGGGGTGAACGCGAAGGACTGGAAGGCCGTCGAGAAGTCCGCGAGCGTGAAGTGGTTGGCCTTGAAGTGCCGGGCCAGGATCTCGTTGAACGCCTGCTGGGCACCGGCCGTCTCGAACGCCGTCTTCTGCCCCTGGGCGCCGCTCAGGAAGCTCACCAGGAACGGGTTGTACGTGTTGGCGGCGGCGAGGTTGGTCGTCGCGCTGGAGGCGCCGTTCACGGCGGCGGTGATCCGGCCGACGTTGGTGTCGAGGGCCTTGAGCGTCCGCAGGGTGCACGCCTGGTCGACGGCGCCGTTGACGAAGCAGGCCCGGAGGTCGTTGCCGCCGATGTTCAGGCTGACGAACTTCACCCGGGCGGCGTTGACCGTCAGGAAGTCCACGGCCTTCGCCAGTTGGCCGACCGTCTTGTTGGCGCTGTCCTTGTAGGTGCAGAAGCCGCCGTTGATGAAGGTGGCGCTGGTCTCGCTGGAGCAGCCCAGCTTGATGTGGCGCAGATTCGGGTCCGTCTGCTTGAGCTGTGCGAAGAGCTTGTCGGTGTAGCCCAGATTGGTGTCCCGCTGGACATCCGGCTGGAAGCCGCTGGCCAGCGAGTCGCCCAGGGAGACGTAGTACGTCGGGTCCGCCGCGGCGGTGGAACGGGAGTCGCCGGACTCCGCCGAGGCGCCGGGGGACGTGCCGATCATCAGCCCGGTGAGGACGGCCGCGCCGGCGAGCAGGGCGAGAGGTCTGCGGCTGCTGCGCATCTGCTGATCTTCTCCTTGTCGGATCGCGCTCCGGGGAGCTCCGGGAGGGGGAATCCCGGGGGGACGGGTGAGCGGTTGACCGGTGGCACGGCGCGGCCTTCGCCCGCCGTTCACGCCATACGGGACCCTGTCCGGATCAGTGCGCTCCGGTCTTCACCCCGTCCGTCACTTCCCTCCCGGGGGAAACGGCGGATCGGGGAGCGCGCGGCCGGGGCGCCGTCGGGGCCCGTAGCGGGGCCCGGTGCGGGACCGCCCGGCGGCGCGGGCCCCGGACCTGGGGAGGGGCCGGGGGTGTGCGGGGCGGGCGGGGGCCGCCGCGCGGACTCCTGCGCGGCCCGCGCGGCGGGCCGTACGGGCCCCGTTCCGGGCCCCCGGATTTTTCCTCGGGGACGTACCGCGGGGTACGGCCGAATGCGATGGTCCGCGGGCGCGTTTCCCCGGCGGGGGTGCCGTGCCGGGGCGCCGCGCCCGTGCCGCCCCGTGCCGCCGTGCCGTACGCGTGCGCATGCCGTCGTGCGCGTGCCGCAGTGCTGCACGGGCCCGTACCGCCGTACACGTACACGTACACGTACACGTGCCCGTCCGCCGTACGCGTGCCCGGTGCCGTCGCTGCGCCGCGTCGCAGTGCCGTGCCGCGCCGCGCTGCGGTGCCGTCGCGTCGCCGTGTCGTGCCGCCGTCCCGTGCGCCGGGCCGGGGCGCCGTACGCGTGCCGCCGTTCCGCGCTGCCGTTCCGCGCGCCGGGCCGCCGGGACATCGGGCCCAACTCGGCCCGCCCGCCTGCCCGGTGTCCCCGGCGGCGGCACCCGCGCGAGATTCATGCGGCATGCATGTGCATATTGGTCCAGACCTTTACGGAGTGGTCGAGACCTTATACCGTGGTGCCGAGTTCACCACTGTTCACCACTTCGCCACACATCCATCCTCCACCACCGCCGAGGCGGCTCCTCCCGCGCGGAGCCGTGCCCCGAAGAGGGCCCCGGGCCCCCGCGGCCCACGGCCCCGTCACGGAGCACGGGACGGCGGAGGGCGGCCACCGACGACGCGCGGGTGAGAAAGGACGCAGGAGAACCGACACCGCCGGCGGGCCCGAGGGCCGGGACCGCGGGCACCGACGGCCGCCACGGCGGCCCAGCACGGGGACCACCACCGGACCGGCCAGGTCCCGGCGGCGAACCCCACCCCCCACCGTCACGGAGGGGCCACCTTGCCCGGACCTGGACTCCGGACAAGCACCCAGGGCGCACCGGCCGTGGGCGGACCGGCCCCTCTCCACCCCCCACGGCCAACGCCCCCACGCGCTGGCCCCACTCCCCACACCAGGTGCGTTCCCCGGCACGGCGGCACGCGCCCGCCCCCACCCACGGGCGGGCGGCATCCGACGCCGCACGACAGCCGTGCGACCGCGCACTCCGAAAGGCACCGGCGCGCACGGCGGACCCCGTGCCCGCCCCGGCGGCCCGCCCCGCGACCCCCGCTCCGGGGCCGCCCCGCCGCGCCCACCGGACGGCACCTGGTCAGAAAGGACTGACGATGACTGGACCCATCGGCGGCACCTCTGCGGCGACGGCCACCCGGCCCACCCGACTCCCTCAGCCCGGCCTGCCCGTGCGGAGCAGGCGCGCCCTCACCACCGCCCTCGGCCGCTACCGGCCCCACAGCACCACCGTGCTCCGCGTCTCCGTCGGACTGGTCTTCCTCTGGTTCGGCCTGATGAAGTTCGTCCCCGGCGCCAGCCCCGCCGAGGACGTCGCCACCCGCACGATGAACGCGCTCACCTTCGGCCTCGTCCCCGCGGACGTCTCCCGGCCGATGCTCGCCCTGTTCGAGACCGCGATCGGACTCGGACTGGTCACCGGGATACTGCTCCGCCTGGTCCTGGTCGCCTTCTTCCTGCACATGGCGGGAGTCTTCTCCGCGCTCTTCGTACTGCCCGCGGAGATGTGGGACGACCGGACCGCCACCCCCACCCTGGAAGGGCAGTACATCATCAAGAACGTCGTCCTGATCGCCGCCTGTCTCGCGGTCGCGGTCGACACCTGGTGCACGGGCACCGCGGCCCGCTCCGGCACCGCGGACCCCGCCCACCCCGGAGGCCACACCTCCGGGTGAACACCGCCGGGGGCGCGCCCCGGCGAACCGGCTGACCTCCCCCGGCGCTCACCGCACCGATGCGCGCCGGGGGAGACCGCTGACACGTGACGCCACCCCCCACCTGTCGTTGGACCGGATGGCAGCAGACGGAGAGCGCGCCACGGCGCCCGCTCCGCTGGGACCGTGCGCGAAGGGCGGGGCGTGACAGTGAACCGGCGGCGCTGGTGGTGGACCGGAGCGGTGGTGGTCACCGGAGGGGTCTTCGGCACCCTGGTGGGCGTCCGCAGCCTGGAGTTCGGCAACCAAGTCGCCTCCGTCCTCGCCCTGTTGACCTCGCTGGCGGGCCTCGGGGTCGAGGTGGTGCGCGGCACCCGTGCCGCCCGGACCGCCCGGGAGAGCCCCGAGAACGTCCGTCCCGCCGCCGCCGGACTGGCCGCCGCCGTCACCGAGCAGTGGCAGGAGGAGGCCAGGTCCCGCAGACTCCAGGACCCCGAGCCGCTGCCGCTGCGCTGGAGCCCGTCCGAACCGCACCTCTCCGACCACTGGGTCAACATCGCGCCCGACACCGGCCCGGAGCCCCGTCTGCCCGACCGCGCGGAGATCCTGACGGGCCATCTGGACGAGGTCGCCGCGATGTACACCCGGCTGCCCTCCGGACGGCTGGTCGTCCTCGGCGAACCGGGCGCGGGCAAGACGGTGCTGCTGCTCCAGCTCGCCCTCGACCTGCTCGCGGTGCGCGCCCCCGACGACCCGGTGCCCGTGATCGTCGAACTCGCCGGCTGGAACCCGGAGACCCAGCGCTTCGACGACTGGCTGGAGGAACGGCTCATCGCCGGATACCCGGCCACCGCCACCCGCGACGGCTCGGGTGTCACCCGCGCCCGCGCCCTCGTCGACCAGGGCATGGTGCTGCCCCTGCTCGACGGGCTCGACGAGCTGCCCGCACCCCTGTCCCACCAGGCCGTCCTCACCCTGAACCGCTCGCTCGACCACCACCGCCCCGTGGTGCTCACCTGCCGGGCCCGCGACTGGGCCGCCGTCGTGGAAGCCGCCGACGTCCTGACCTCCGCCGCCGTCGTCGAACTCCGCCCGCTCTCCTGGGAGACGGTCGGCACCCATCTCAGCCGCACCGCCCGGCTGCGCCCCGGGTCCGCCGACGAGACCCGCTGGACCCCCGTGCTGCGCCAGGTGGAGACCACCCCCGACGACCCCGTCTGCCGCACCCTGCGCACCGTGCTCGGCAGCCCGCTGATGGCCGGTCTGGCCCGCGCCGTCTACAGCGACACCGCCGCCGACCCCCGGGCCCTGCTCGCGCCGCGCTACGCCGACCGGGCCGAGCTGGAGCAGCATCTGCTCGACGCCTTCGTGCCCGCCGCCTACGGGGCCGACGACCGCGGCGCCGTCGCCCGGCTCGCCTTCGTCGCCCGCCATCTCCAGCGCCGCGGCACCCGCGACCTCGCCTGGTGGGACCTGCCGTCCGGATCGCGGCTGGGGCTGGACCGGGCGGCCCGCGCCCTGCCGACCCTGCTGGTCGCGCTGCTGGTCTCCTGGCAGGTCAGCCCGGGTGTCGACGGACGGCTGATCTGGCTGGAGGCGGCGGCCTTCCTCACCGCCATGGGCCTGGTCCACCGGCTGCTGAGCTATGTGGTGGCCCCGGGGGCCGCGAGCAGCCCCGGCCGGCTGGCCGTCCGGGCCCTGGTGTGCTGTGCGACGCTCGCCGCGCTCGGCGCGTTCAGCGGATTCCTCAGACCCCTCACCCACGAGGCGGGGGACCCCGGTTACTGGAACGGCAGTCCGCACCCCGCGAACCTGGTGCTGCACCTGGCCCTGCTGGGGGCCTCCAGCGCCATCCTGGCCCGCGGCATGGGCATCTCGAACAGCCCCGCCACCCTCTCCCCGGCCTTCCGCGGCCCGTACCGCGCCGTCTCCGTGCAGGTGCGGCGGCTCGTGCGGATCGGTCCCATGGCGCTCGGCGTCGGCATCGCCGCGGGGCTGGCCTCCGGCACCGTCTTCGGTACGGCCCAGGCGGCGGTCGCGGTCGCCCGGGCCTCCGCCCACCACGGTCTGCCCGGCGGCGGCACCCAGCACATCGACGCCGACGGCTCCCGCTACACGGAGATGGCGGACGGCTGGCGCTACGGACGGCAGCCGGACGGCACCCGCTATGTCGAGTTCCCCCGCCCCGTCGAGGGCGCCCTGCTCAAGGACGCGGACGGCAGGGCGCGGCTGTGGGACGGGACCGTGCTGGAGGGCCGGGTCGCCGACTGGGAACAGCGGCTGGAGACCCGGGCCGTGGACTGCCCCGGGGTCCCGTCCGACCGGTGCACCCGCTATGTCGCCCATGTGCGGCTGCTGCTGGAGACACAGGCGTTCAGCACCGACCGGATGGTCCGGATGCCGGGGAGCGGCGGCACCGAGTCGCCGGTGGTCGAGTGGTATCTGGCGCTGCCCGCGGTGGCGGGGGAGGACCGGCCCCGCGCGAGCGACCCCGCGCTCACCCCGGTGCCCGTGCGCTTCGCCGAGGGGACCCCCGTACGCGACTGGCAGGAGCGCGCGCCGCGCCGGGTGCTCGCCGCCGACTCCCTGCGCAACGCCATCCTCGGGGATCTGACGGTCGGACTGACGGTCGGACTGGCCGCGGGCATCCGCCGCTGGCTCTCCGCCCCGGCGGACGTCACCCGTGCCGCCGGTCCCCTGGGCAGTCTCCACGGCGACCGCAGGGCGGCCCTGATCCGCAGTCTGGTCGTCGCCATACTCGCCGTGGCGTTCCTCGTCTGGCACCTGTGGAACCACGGCCGGATCGAGTCGGGGCACATCCCCCTGGTCTTCGGCTTCTTCGACCCGGAGATCGCCTTCGCGGTGGCCCTGCCCGCCGGTCCCATCTGTCTGTATGTCACGGCCTGGGGGCGGTTCACGACGATGCGGGCATGGCTGGCGCTGACCGGGAAGCTGCCGTGGCGGCTCATGGCCTTCCTGGCCGACGCCCATGAGCGCGGGGTGCTGCGCCAGGCCGGTGCGGTCTACCAGTTCCGCCACGCCCGGCTCCAGGAGCGGCTGGCGGAGATGCCCGTCTCCCCGCGTTCCGGGGCCGACGGCCCCCGGCGGTTCCCGTCCTCCCGGGACGGCCGTTCGGCGGACCGCCACCGGGACACCGTCGGCGGGAGCTGAGCCCCGGGCACGTCCGGGGCCCGGGGACCGGGCGGACGGGGCGGGGCTCAGCGGCGCAGCGCCCAGCGCTGCACCGACTCCAGCGGGCCGTGGCCGAAGCGCCGCAGCCACCAGCTCGCGCCCGCCATCAGCACCGCGCACACCGCGGCCCACAGACCGATCACCCACCAGGGCTGCCACCGGTCGCCGAGCCGGTGGGTGAGGCCGAGCCCGAAGCCGTAGGCGACGAGCACGCACAGCACGTTCTGGAGGACATAGCCGGACAGCGCGGCCCTGCCGACGTTCGCGAGGCCGCGGGTCAGCGGTCCCGTTCCCCCGATCCGGTCGAGGAGCACACCGGTCAGCCCGATATAGCCGAGGGCGGTCAGCGGCCCGCCGACATACCGGTCCAGCAGGAACAGCTCGCTGCCGACGAGCGAGGCGGCGACGCTGATCGGCAGGCCGAGGCCGAGCCCCCACCGCAGCAGCCGGGTCCGTATCCGCCGTCCGGTCGCGTCCTGGCCGAACGCGCCCGCGCGGAACAGCCGTACGCCCAGCAGGAAGAGGAAGACGAGGAGGGCGAAGGTGAGGATCGGCTCCAGCCGCAGGGCGAGGGCGTTCTCCAGCCGGAAGACGATCTGCTCGCCCCAGCTCCCGTGCGCGTAGAGGTCCCGCACCGCGCGGGAGGGGGTGTCGCCGCCCTGGTCACCGGCGGCCACGAGCGCGGTGGTCAGCAGCGCCATCAGGGTCAGGTGCACGCCCAGGGCCCACCACATGACCCGGTTCCGGGCCCGCCGGGAACGGGTCAGGAGCCAGGCCACGAGCAGTGCGGTGACCGCGTATCCCATCAGGACGTCCCAGGCGAAGACGAGGACGAAGTGGACGACTCCTTCGCCGAGGAGGAACAGGGCCCGCCGGGGGTAGCGGCCGGGCCAGGGGAGGCCGCGCCGGGCGGCGGAGGCGTGCTGGATGGCGAGGCCGACGCCGAACAGGAGGGTCAGCAGGGCGAGGAACTTGCCGTTGGCGAGCAGTCGCAGAACGCTGCCGACCGTGTCGGGGAAGGAGGCGAAGGAGGGCGCGACGGTGTCGCCGATCAGGACGCCCCACTCGGCTCCGGGGCTGGTGAAGATCCATACATTGGTCAGGAGGGTGCCGAGGATCGCCGCTCCGCGCAGGACGTCCAGCAGGGGCAGCCGGGTCGGGGCGGGGTCGGCGGCGGTGGGGGAGGAAGCCAGGGTCCGGGTCACGTCCCCATGGTCCCGGTGGCCTTCCGCGGTCTCGTCATGACCGCGGACGAGAGTCCGCTCCTCCGAAAGATGCAGCCGTCCCGCTCCGCTCCCTCCGCAGGACCGAGGAGGCCAGGAGAGGGTTGGGCCCGCTGTCGAGTACCCGTTCGGTCCTCGGGTCCTGTGTTCCCCCGGCGTCGGGGGCGTGTGACCCCGGCTCGTACGGGCGGCGGGCGCTCCCCGAGTGCTGCTATTGACGCCCTTATGGGGCCTTCGCGCCTTCCGTGGCTTCTGGGCGACTGTCAAGAATGTCTCTGTCGTCCCTTCCGTCCGGTGCGCGAGTTTCGGGGTCTCCGGCGCTCCCGGGTGCCGTCCGGTGTTTCCGGCGCGGTCCGGCGTTTCTCCCGGCGTTTCTTCCGGTGCGGAGGGGGCCGCTGTCGGCGCGTCAGTTCACGGCCGCCCGGGGTCCACCCCGGGCGCCATCCGAGAGGATTGTCATGCGCAAAGCAAAAAGGACCTTGATCGGCGCTCTCGCCGCCGCCGCTCTGACCCTCACCACCCTGGGCATGTCCCAGGCCCAGGCGACAGGAGGGGAGAAGTCCCGTGAACCGCTCGGGGCGAGCACCACCAGAAGCCCGGGCCCGGCACCCGACGCGGCGGCCCCGGCGGCTCTCGCCGCACCCGGGGCCGCCGGGGCCCTGGACATGATCCAGCGCAGAATCGCCGCCTATGTCGAGGCCCACGGCACCCAGTACGGCTTCGGCAGCTACGTCGACGGCACCAGCGGGCAGATCGTCCTCCAGACCGACGCGCCCGAGCATGTCGTCGCCGAACTGACCGCGCTGCCCGGCGCGTCCGCCGCCGAGAGCGCCGCCGTCGAGGCGATCCGGCTGGTCGGCGAGGCGCCGTCCGACAACTTCGGCCGACGGGACGACTCCCCGCCCTTCTACGGCGGCGGCGGCCTCGCGGCGGCCGGTTTCCTCTGTTCCTCCGGCTACGCCGTCACCAACGCGGCGGGCACCTCGTTCATGAGCACCGCCGGACACTGCTGGGCCAACGGCACCACCGTCACCACCGAGTCGGGCCGCTACACCTACGGCACCGTCTCCAACCGGCATCTGCCCCCCGTCACCGGTGACGCGATCGACGTGGAGCTGATCGGCGGCCAGTCCTACGCGGGCCGCACCTTCACCGGCGGCGTCGACAGCAGCACCAGCATCCCCGTGGTCTCCGCCGGATCGGCGTCCGTCGGCTACAACGACTACTGCCACAGCGGCCGGACCACCGGTGAGAACTGCGGCCACACCGCCACCAGCATCACCGGCCAGGTGTGCACCCAGACCGGCTGTAAGAGCCCCGTCATCGTCTACACCGGCGGCACCATCTCGCAGCCGGGCGACTCCGGGGGCACCTTCTACGCGAAGAACAGCTCCGGCTCGTACATCCGGGGCCATGTCATCGCGGGCAGCAGCACCACCGGATACGCCGAGCCCTGGACCGAGGTCGCCCGGGTGCTCGGGGTCTCCATCGTGACCGGCTGACCGGCTGACCGGCTGACCCGGGCCCGCCCGGTCGTCCACGGCGGCCGGGCGGCACGGCGGACCGCCCCTTCCTCCCGGGGGAGGGCCGGCCCGTCCGGCCGCCGCCATGGGAACTCGCCATGGGAACTCGCCATGGGAACACGTCAGGGAAACACCGCAGCGGGGACGCCGACCGCACGGGGTCTGTCGAACGGACGCTGTCACACGAACTGAACGTAGCCAATCGGCGTTATCACCCGTGTCGGTGACCCTCGGTGTGTGCAGAGGGCGCCCGCCCCGTGTGCGCGGGACGGTGGGCGAATGCGCCATCGGAACACTCTTCCCGCCCTCCTCGCCACCGCCGTGCTCGGTCTCACCGGGTGTGTGTCGGTGAAGCCCGCGCCTGCGGCGGGGCCGGAGGCTCCGCGACCGGTTCCGGCGGGGCACCGGTCCGACCTTCCGGAGCCGGCGGAGCAGCCCCGGCGCACGGCGTCGCCCGCGCCCGGGACACCGGCTCCGCCGGCCGTCGCGCCGGACCTCCCCGCGCCCCGGACCACCACCGGCGGCGGCCCGCCGCCCCGGCGCGAGCCCGAGCCGCCCGTGGCCGGGATCCCGCACCTCGCGTCCGACCTGCCCGCCCGGCAGCCCGCCGCGCCCGCGCGGCCGAACCCCCGCATCCGGCCCAAGCCGTCCGCGTCCCCGTCCGTCACCTACGACATGCGGGTCCTGTGCGACGTCTCCGACGGCATCGCCGCCCCGGCCGTCACCAGCGCCTGCCGGGGCGCCTACCGCTGAACGGGCCCCGCGCGCACGGCGGCCCCGGACGCGCGCACGCGCCCGGGGCCGTCGGACGGATCGTCGGCGGACCGGCCGTCAGCGGGTCGCCGGCAGGGTGCCCGGGGTGTACGGGCGCACCACCGGCCCCTGGGGGCCTCCCGGGCGGATGATGCGGTCGAGATCCCGCAGTGTGCGTTCCGCCTCCCGGCGGACCTCGGTGGGGATATCGCCCAGCTCCGCGACGAGCCGGTCGTAGATCGGCGCCTCCTGCACGGCCAACCCGTCCTTTCCCTGGCTGAATATCTGACTGATTTCTGACTGAACGTCTGGGTCCCGCACCGCGTCCGTGTGCCGGAAGCGGCCGACTGAGTCTACGGACGCCGGACGGGGCCCGCCGCACCCGGTCCGCCATCCGGACGACATCCGGGCGCCATCCGCTGTCCGTCCGCCGCTCTTCGGCCGCCCGTCCACTGCCCCTCGCGCTGCCCGTCCGTCGATCGTCCACGGGCTTGCGCTGCCCGTCCACCGCCTGTCCGTGGCCCCGTCCGCCGCTCCTCGGGCGTCTCGCCCGCCGGCTCCCCGCCACCCGCGCGCGGCCCGTACGGAGCCCGGGGCGGCCCGCCGGGAGCCCGTTTCCCCGGTGCTGCCGCCACCGCCCCGCGCGCGGTGCCCGGGGCCCCGCCCCGCGTCGGCGCGGCCTCGCCGAACCACCCGTTCCGTATGACGGTCCGTCCGCTTCCTCACCGCGGGATGGCTTTCCTCCCCACCCTGGCGTTCTCGTCGCTCCCAGGTGATCAGCGAGATATGCGCACGATGGGGGGATGCCTCATGGAGCCGCGCGGGTGCTCCCGAGGGGGGACCACCGCGCCCGGAGCCGCCCCTTCCGGTGTGCGCCCGCGAACGATTCCGGCCCCCGGCTTCGACCACCCGCCGCGCACCCCCGGCGGGGCACGGCGGCGCGCGGGACGCCGACAGGGCCGAACAGGCCGCGGCAGGGGCACCGTTGACGGGACGGAATCGGCATGTCAGCGTCAGGTCGCGCATCGCTTGTCGGGTTCCCGCCAACCGGGCGGGACACAGGGAGGGGAACGTCATGACCGCACGCCGCACCGGACGCGCACGCCGTACCGCACTTGTTCCGGCCATCGCCCTCGTCGCCGCCGGAGCCCTGCTCACGGTCGGCACGGTGAGCACGGCCCAGGCCGCCCAGCACCGTCCCGGGGCGCCCGCCGCCGTCCAGCCCCTCCAGGCCGAGCCGACCGCGGAGGAGCAGGAGCGGCTGCGTGAGATCGCCGGGGCGATATGGACCCCGCAGCTCGCGGCGGGCTGGAACATGAACGCGGAGGTCGCGAACGTCCTCTCGGAGGCGACCGAGCGCATCCTCACGTGTTCCGAGGCGTTCGCGCTGGTCCCGAGGCCCGCGCCGTGGATGCCCGGACTGAGCTATCTGGTGAAGTACTGGAAGAACCTGAAGGACTACTTCCTGGTGGTCAAGGACAACCGCACCTACCGTGCCTGCGTGGTCTCCACCGCCGCCTACTACCGGTCCATCATCGAGATGGCGTCCGCGGGCATCTGAGCCCCCGTACGCCCCGGAACCACGGGCGGGGAATCCCGCGAAGGCTCCGGTGACGGTGTCGGCGGCACGGCGGGCGAGCGCGCCGGGGGCCGACCGGCCGTGCGCCCCGGCCGCAGTTCCCGGGGCGCCGTCCCATAGGCGGCCCGGAACGCCCGGCTGAACTGCGCCGGGTGCCGGAATCCCCAGCGGGCGGCGATCTCGGTGATGGTGCGGGACCGCTGCCGGGGGTCGGCCAGATCGGCCCGGCAGCGCTCCAGCCGACGGCGGCGGATCATGGCGCTCACGGTCTCCGGCTGCCCCCGGAAGAGCAGATGCAGGGACCGCACCGACATGTGGTGGTGCGCCGCGATCCCGCCAGGACCCAGCGCGGGATCGCCGAGACGGCGATCGATGAAGGCGCTGATCCGTTCCACCAGCTCCGCCCGGCCGCCCGGGCCCCGGGGCCCGGCCCGGGAGGAGACCGCCAGTACGCACATGACCTCGTGCAGCAGCTCCGGCGGTACGAGCACGGCCACGGCACCCCCGGGGCGCGGTGCGCCCGGCGCGCCCGCGGCGAGGGTGTTTCCCGGCCTCCGGTCCATCGGCTTCCCCCTGGTGACGGCGGTCCGCTGCCGCGACGGCTCCCGGCACCATCGTGGAGCCGGGAGCCGGTCCGCGCGGGCCCCTGGGAGGCCGCCACCGGAAAGCAACCGGAACACATCCGTGAAACGGCCCGGCGGTGGGGCGGGGGCGGTCTACGGCTTGACGCCCACAAAACCCCACTGGTCGACCGGCGCGCCGGTGAGCGGCGCGTCCGGCCGCCACAGGCTGATCGAGCCGAAGCCCGGCTCGATCAGCTCCAGGCCCTCGGTGAACGAGCGCACGGTGTCCGCGGGCCGCGAGACATAGGGGAGCGCGCCGCCCTCCGCGTAGTCGTCGGACGCGGCGCGGGACTCCGGGGTCTCGATGGTGTCGCACAGGATGAGGCAGCTCCCCGAGGGCAGGGCGTCGAGGTAGGAGCGGAGCAGGTCCCGCGCCGCGCCGTCGTCGATGACATGCCCCAGCGTCGACAGCAGCATCAGCGCCACCGGACGGGACAGGTCCAGGGTCGCAGTGGCCTCCTTCAGCACGGTGGCGGAGTCCGTCAGGTCGGCGTGCACATAGTTGGTCGCGCCCTCGGGCCTGCTGACCATCAGGGCCCGCGCGTGGGCCAGCACGATCGGGTCGTTGTCGACATAGACGATCCGCGCGTCCGCCGCCGCCTCCTGGGCGACCTCGTGCGTGGAGTTGGCGGTCGGCAGCCCGGTGCCCAGGTCGAGGAACTGCCGTATGCCCCGCTCCAGGACGAGATGGCGCACCGCCCGCGCCTGGAACCGCCGTGAGGCCCGGGCGATGTCGATGATCTGCGGGTAGGACTCCGCGAGCTGTGCGCCCAGCTCCCGGTCCACGGGGTAGTTGTCCTTGCCGCCCAGCCAGAAGTTCCACATCCGTGCCGAGTGCGGTGTGCTGGTGTCGATGTGGGTACCGGGTGCCTGACCTGCGTTCATCACGTTCTCCTCACTCGGCCCCGTGCGGTTCGTCAGGGGCACCCCATTGTCACCATGCGCCCCGTCAGCTCCGACGCCACCCCCCTGACACCCGCCCTGACGATCCACCCCGGCCCTGTCCCCGGCAACTGCGGTGCCGGGCGCGGGCCGTACCGGACGGCCCTGCTCCGCACGGGGCCCGAGAAGGGCTTGTTCATGACAAGTATCAGGCTGAACGTCGCCTTCTCCTCCCAGGTCACCGCCTTGTAGGTTCCCTGCGACAGGCGAGACCCCGGGGTTCGAGGACGCTCCGGGGGACGGGACTTCCCCCACCCGGCTCACCCGCCCCCGAGGAGTGAGATGTCCGCCATGGCCGAACCCGGCTCCCTGGCTCCCTCCGGCGCCCCCGACCCGGACCTCCCGGGCATCCGGACCGCCGTCGAACGGACTCTGGACGACTTCCTGGACGGCAAGGCGCGTGACGCGGAACGCGACGACATGCCGCCGGAGGTCATCGGCACCCTGCGGGACTTCGTCCTGCGCGGCGGCAAGAGGCTGCGTCCCCTGCTCTGCGCCTGCGGCTGGTACGCGGCGGGCGGCACCGGCGACCCGACAGCCGTGGTCCGGGTGGGCGCCGCCCTGGAGCTGTTCCACGCCTTCGCCCTCGTCCACGACGACCTCATGGACCGCAGCGCCACCCGCCGGGGCCGCCCGGCCGTCCACCGCGCCCTCGCCGACCGGTACCGGAGCACCCGCGACCACGCGACGGCGGAACGCCTCGGCGTGGGCTCCGCGATCCTCCTCGGCGACCTCGCCTGCGTCTGGTCCTGCGAACTCCTCCACACCGCCCCGCTGACCCCCCGGCAGTTCTCCGCCCTGCTCCCGGTCGTCCACGCCATGCGGACCGAGGTCATGTACGGGCAGTACCTCGATCTGCTCGCCACCGGAGAGCCCACGGCCGATGTCCGGGGCCCGCTCAGGGTCGCCCGTTACAAGACCGCCACCTACACGTGCGAACGCCCCCTGCACGCGGGTGCCGCCCTCGCCGGGGGCCCCGAGGCGGTCCTCGACGCCTGTACGGCCTACGCCCTGCCGCTGGGGGAGGCGTTCCAGCTCCGCGACGACCTCCTCGGTGTCTTCGGCGACCCGCGCGCCACCGGGAAGTCCCGCCTCGACGACCTCCGCGAGGGCAAGCACACCGCCCTGGTGGCCCTCGCCCTCGACCAGGGCGACCCCGGGCAGCGGGCCGAACTGCTCCGGCTCGTCGGCGATTCCGAGCTGGACGAGCGCGGCGCCGCCCGGGTCCGCGCCCTCCTCACCGGCACCGGCGCCCGCGCCGGGGTCGAGCACATGATCCGGGCCCGCCGCGCCCAGGCCCTGCACGCCCTGTGCACCGCGCCGTTCCCGCCCGCCGTGGCGGCCGTCCTGCGCGACCTCGCCGACTCCCTCACCGAACGGTCCGCCTGAAGGAGGGGGCGGAGAACACAGAAGAGAACAGAAGGAGGGGGGCGAGGAGCACAGCCAGCGAAAATCGGCCGGGGCGTGCAACCATCGGCGGCCGTCGGCGGTCTTCCCCGTGATCACGTTCGTGGTCGTGCTCATGAGGAGAACGTCATGTCCGCCCTGCGCAAGACGCTGACCGCCACCGCCGTCGTCACTCTGACCGTGACGGGTTCCGCCGCCTGCGGCACGGTGGAGAACCTGTCCGCGGCCCAGAAGATCGACCGGGCCTTCGGCAGGCTCGGGGAGGAGAAGTCCCTCTCCTTCGAGATCGGCCTGAACGCCGACGCGGCGACCCTGCGGGCCCTGGACTCCGGCGCGGAGCCCGGCGACGAGCTGTCCCGGCCGTTCGCCGAGCTGCTGAGCGAGGCCCGGGTCACTGTCTCCGTGGAGTCCGCGAAGCCGCTCAAGGACTCCGGTGAGAAGGACCTCAAGGGCATCGCCGTGAAGGTCGCCGACGCCCGGAGCGAGCTGGCCGAGTACCGGCTCGTCGACGAGCACGTCTATGTCCGTGCCGACGCCGAGGCGTACGCGAAGCTGGCGGGCTTCCCCCTCCCGGACCCGGCCGGCCTGCCCCGGGAGGCCGGAGCCCTCGGGAAGGCCCTGAAGGGCGAGTGGCTGAAGTTCCCCGTCAAGGACTTCCGGCAGGGGAGGGGCGGCGGCGAGCGCGAGCGGCTCGGCGTGAAGGAGCAGCGGAAGTACGCCGGGCTGCTGGCGGGCGTCATCTCCCGCGAGGTCCGGTTCACGACCGCGCGGGGCACGGACGGCGCCGAGACCGTCAAGGCCACGGCCTCCCTCCGGGCCCTGGTGACCGGCCTGGTCGAGGAGGTGCGCCCGCTCTCGGGGAAGCTGCGGCAGCCCGGTGCGCTGCCCACGGCCAAGGAGCTCAAGGAACTGCCCGCCGAGAAGGTCACCGCCGACTTCTCCCTGAGGAACGGTGCGCTGGAGAAGGTCTCCGTCGACCTCGCGAAGCTGACGAGGAAGCCCGCGGTCACGACGTTCGGCCTGGAGCTGGCCTTCGGTGAGGGCGGGAAGGTCACGGCGCCCGCCGGGGCCCACGCCGTCACCGTCGAGGAGCTGATGGCCGCCCGTGTCGCGGGGGCCGGGAGGTCCCTCCTGGAGGAGGCGGGCGTCCCCGCCGGGGACGAGCAGTCCCCGGAGGAGTTCGCCGAGGAGTTCTCCGAGAAGTTCTCCGGGGAGTTCCCGGAGGAGTTCCCCGAGGAGGGCGTCGAGTTCAGCGAGGGCGGCAGCTTCTCCTGGAGCGAAGCGAAGGCGTGACGCCCCGGTGCCCGGCCCCCCCTTCCGGGGGTGCCGGGCACCGTCGTACCGGCGGACGCGCGGGGTCAGACCCCCGCCGCGGCCCCCGTCGCGGCGTCCTGCCGCTCCGTCCCCGCGAACTGGGTCCGGTACAGCTCCGCGTACCGGCCGTCCGCCGCGAGCAGCCCCTCGTGGGTCCCGCGCTCCACGATCCGTCCCCGCTCCACCACCAGGATCTGATCGGCCGCGCGCACGGTCGACAGCCGGTGGGCGATGACGACCGCCGTACGGCCCTCCAGCGCCTCGGCCAGCGCCTCCTGCACCGCCGCCTCCGAGGTGTTGTCCAGGTGCGCGGTCGCCTCGTCCAGGATCACCACCCGCTGCCGGGCGAGCAGCAGCCGGGCGATGGTCATCCGCTGCCGTTCACCGCCCGACAGCCGGTAGCCGCGCTCGCCGACGACGGTGTCCAGGCCGTCGGGCAGCGCCCGCACCAACTCGTCGAGGCGGGCCCTGCGCAGCGCGTCCCACAGCTCGTCCTCCTCGGCCTCCGGGCGGGCGAGCAGCAGGTTCTCGCGGACGGACTCATGGAACAGATGCCCGTCCTGGGTGACCATCCCCAGCGTCCGGCGCAGCGACGCGGTGGACAGGTCCCGTACGTCGGTCCCGCCGATCCGCACCGCGCCCGCGTCCACGTCGTACAGCCGGGGCAGCAGCGCGGCGATCGTCGACTTCCCCGCGCCGGACGAGCCGACGAGGGCGACCGTCTGCCCGGGTTCGGCGCGGAAGGAGATCCCGCGCAGCACCTCGTCGCCGCCCCGGGTGTCGAGCGAGGCCACCTCCTCCAGGGAGGCGAGGGAGACCCGGTCGGCCGACGGATAGCCGAACCGTACGCCGTCGAACTCCACCGACACCGGGCCGTCCGGCACCTGCCGGGCGTCCGGCTTCTCCTGGACGATCGGGTCCAGGTCCAGCACCTCGAAGACCCGCTCGAAGCTCACCAGCGCGCTCATCACGTCCACCCGGGCACCCGCCAGCGAGGTCAGCGGCGCGTACAGCCGGGTCAGCAGCAGGGCGAGCGCCACCACCGCGCCCGGTTCCAGGCTGCCCCGCAGCGCGTAGTAGCCGCCGAGGCCGTAGACCAGCGCGAGGGCGAGCGCGGAGACCAGGGTGAGGGCGGTGATGAAGACGGTCTGCGCCATCGCGGTGCGGACCCCGATGTCCCGGACCCGTCCGGCGCGCGCCGCGAACTCGGCGGACTCGTCCTGCGGCCGTCCGAACAGCTTGACCAGGGTGGCGCCGGGCGCCGAGAACCGCTCGGTCATCCGGGTGCCCATGGCCGCGTCCAGGGCCGCCGCCTCCCGCTGGAGCACGGCCATCCGCCGCCCCATCCGCCGGGCGGGCACCACGAACACCGGCAGCAGCACCAGGGCCAGCAGGGTGATCTGCCAGGACAGCGTGAGCATCACGGCGAGCGTCAGCGCCAGCGTCACCACATCGCTCACGACCGAGGAGAGGGTGGTGCTGAACGCGCGCTGGGCGCCGATCACATCGTTGTTGAGACGGCTGACGAGGGCTCCGGTACGGGTCCGGGTGAAGAAGGCGACGGGCATCCGCTGGACATGGTCGAAGACGGCCCGCCGCAGATCCAGGATGAGGTTCTCGCCCAGTGAGGCGGAGAGTCTGCGCTCCACCAGTCCGAGGCCCGCCTCCGCCACCGCGATCACGGCGATGATCAGGGCCAGCCGGACGACGGTGCTCCGTTCGCCCTGGGAGACGATCGTGTCCACCACCCGCCCCGCGAGGACGGGGGTGGCGACCGCCAGCAGCGCCGTGACCACGCTGAGCAGGACGAACCAGCCGATAGGGCGGCGGTGCGGGCGGGCGAAACCGGCGATCCGGCGCACGGTCGCGCGGGTGAGGGCGCGCCGGTCGCCCTGCGCGCGCATGACGGACTGAAGCTGTATCCAGGCGGTGGTCTCCATGCTCATGACGACGACCGTAGAAACTCGACCGCGGTTGAGGTCAAGCGCGGCGGCCGGGAGGGCCGATGACCGGGGTCCGGCGCGTGCGGCTCGGAGCGGACGGAGGCGGAACGGACGGAGGGGGCACCGCAGGAGGAGCGGACGGAGGGGGCACCGCAGGAGGAACGGGCGGGGAGGGAGCGGACGGAGAAGGCGGCCGAGGAGGCGTTACCCCTCTTCCCCTTCATCGGTTCGGCGTCCGGCCCCGTGACCTCCAGGCGGAGCGGCTGAGGGAGAGTACCCCCGTGGTCCGGGTCCGGCCGGCCGACGGGACACCGGTCTGGGCGGTCCTCGGGCACGCCGCCGTCCCGTCATCGGACACACGGGTGTGGACGACGGGCCCGCCGGGAGCCTTCCGGCGGGCCGTGCCGTGCGGGGGAGAGATACGGGCGCCCGGGGCGCGGCGGCGGGTCAGACCGGATCGGGCTCGTACTGGCCGGCCTTGTAGTCCGCGAAGAGCGTGTACTCGACCAGGGTGCTCGGGGCCCCGCCACCGGGGGAGTCCTTCTCCACCTCGTCAAGGCTCACCAGGGCGTACTCGCTGTATCCGGCGAAGTCCCCGGGGCCGTCCGCGACCGCGACATGGAGCGGGGTGTCGTCGGGCAGCCCGGTGAGCGCCTGCCGGAGCTGCCCCGCGGTCCACACCTGTGGAGTGTGGTCAAAGATTTTGGTCATGAGACGACGCTACTCGCGCGCGCCCCGCCCGCCCGGTTCCCGCGCCGGACACGGAGACCGGTCGTCCCCCGGGCGGATCACCCCACGCCGGGGGCGCGGCGCGCCCCCTCAGCCGTCCTCCCGCAGCATCCCGGCGTACTCCGCCAGCTCCGACGGCCGCAGCAGCCGGGCCTCCCGCTGGAACTGCCGCGCCACGCCCCGGACGACGTCCCGCATCGCGATCACCGTGCCGTCGCCGTCCCCGGTGTCGCCGTCCGCCGCCCGCAGCGCGGCCGTCCGGGCGGCGGCGGCGATGCCCGCGCCGGTCATGTCCAGCCGGGCGAGGGCGTCGAGGTCGACATCGGGGGCGAGCGGGGCCTCCGGCGGGAAGGCCAGGGACCACAGCCGCCGCCGCTCGGGGACCGCCGGGCGGGGGAAGTGGACCACGAAGTGGAACCTGCGGGTGAAGGCCGGGTCGATGTTCTCCTTCAGATTGCTCGTCAGGATCACCAGACCGTCGCTGGTCTCCAGCCGCTGGAGCAGATAGCCGACCTCCAGATTGGCGTACCGGTCCGTTCCCTGCTTCACCTCGCCCCGCTTGCCGAAGACCGCGTCGGCCTCGTCGAACAGCAGCACCGCGTGGCTCTCCTCGGCCTGCCGGAACGCGGCCTCCAGATTCTTCTCCGTCTCACCCACCCACTTGGAGATCACCTGCGCCAGATCCACCTTCAGCAGCTCCAGCCCCAGCATCCCCGTGACAATCTCCGCGGAGAGCGTCTTGCCGGTCCCCGACTCCCCGGTGAACAGGGCCTTCACCCCGCCGTACGCGGAGCGCCGCGCGAAGCCCCAGCGCTCCGCGACCCGGGGCCAGGCCCGGAACGCCGAGGCGATCTCCTGGATCTGCCGGGCCTGCGACTGCGGCAGCACCAGGTCGTCGAGCGTGCGCCGGGGGGTGATCGCCTGCACGGCGCTGCCGCCCCGGCCCCGGGTCACCGTGGCCACCGCGGGCTCCACATGCCCGGTGACCGGCTCGGGGCGCCCGTTGCCCGCCAGCCGTGCCCCCGCCCCGGCGACCGACGCCACCGCGCGCAGCTCCCCGCCGCTCATCCGGTAGCGGATCGCCAGATCCTCCAGCAGCTCCCCGGCGAGCTGCGGCAGCGCGGCCGACCACATGGCCCGGCGGTCCGTCAGACCCGGTGCCGGAACGGTGACCTCCGCGTAGGCCCGTGCCGCCAGCAGCCCGGCGGGCCGCCACGGCCGCGCCCCCGTCAGACAGACCGGGGTCCGGGACCGCAGCAGAACGGAGCAGACGGCGGCGGCCGGGTCGGCGCCCCCGCCCGCGAGGGGCCCGTCCCCGATGGCGCCCCCGTGCAGTCCGTCGACGGGAATCCACAGCAGCGCGCCCAGCACGGCCGCCGTCCGGATATCGGCCTCGATGTCGGACGTCAGCCGCCGCACCGGCCGCCCCGCCGCGTGCGCCAGCGCCTGGACGGCGTCGGGCTGACCGCCCGGCGGGCAGCCCCACAGCCCCGCCAGATCGATGCTCCCCGCCCCCAGCGCCCGGCCCAGCCGGGTCAGTTCCGCCGACGACGGGTACGGCGGCAGCACACCGGAACCAGAACCGGAACCGGTGGCGGAACCGGAACCGGGCACCTCGCCCGGGTCGTGGCCGAGCAGCCCCACGTCCCCGCCCCAGCCCAGCAGGAACGCGAACACACCCGGGCCGGGGACGAGTTCCTGGGCCGCCTCCAGCGGGGCCCGGCCCTGCGCGCGGAGCAGCCCGTACCGCCGCAGCGGCGCCTCGGGCAGCAGGGCGCGCCGCCGGGCCAGCCGCTGGGCCGGGGTGCGCGCGCCGACCGAGGCGAGGAGTTCCACACTGGGCAGTCGGCGGCTGAGCTGGTCCACGACATAGGCGTAGACGCGCTCGTACCCCTGGTCGAACTCGGGCGCCACGGCCAGCAGCAGCGCGTCCTGCTCACCGCGGCCCAGGCCGAACCGGGTGGCCAGCGCGTCCAGCGGCAGGGCCACCCCCTCGGCGGACGCCCGCCGCCGCAGCTCCCGTTCGGCCACCGGCTCCGGTTCCTGCGGCGGCGGGGCACCCGACAGGAGCCCGCCCAGCGCGGCGGCGGCCCCGTCCACCTCCTCCAGCACCACGGCCACTTCGTCGTCCGTCACGCAGTACGGCACCAGGTCCGGCCTGCTCAGCCGCGCCGACACGGCGGCCCGTCGCGCGACGGCCTCCCGCAGCTCCCCGTGGAGCGCGGTCAGCCGGAGCCGGAGGTGTTCCACGGCCCAGGTGCTGGTGGGCCGCCCGGTCGGTGGGTGGTGCCCCTCGTGGGGGTGCATGTCCGTCACCCCCGGGTGGTGACCGTGGCGCGGCGGGCGGGTGTGCGGCGGCGGGTCCCGCCGGGTGCGGTGCGGGTGGGCATCGGTGTCGTCCCCCTGGGGTGGTGGGCGGTGTGCGGTGCGGATGGGCGCGATGGCCGGTTTCCGGTGGTGGCCGGGGTGCGGTCCGCCCGGCCGTGGCGGTGGGGCGGTCCGTCGTGCGGCGGTCTGCCGCCGCTCTTTCGCGGAGCGCGGCGGTCGGGTGCCGGAGGTGTTCCGCGGTGCGGGTGCCGGTGGGTGGGTGAGTGGTGTCCGGGGCGGGGGTGCATGTCCGTCACTCCCGGGTGGTGACCGTGGCGCGGCGGGCGGGTGTGCGGCGGCGGGTCCCGCCGGGTGCGGTGCGGGCGGACACGGCGGTCAGCCCCCGGTGAAGGTCAGGGTCCGGCCGTCCAGCCACACCACGTCGCGGACGTCCGCCAGCAGACCGCCGCGGAGCAGATCGGTGTGGCGGCGGCCCAGCGGAATCCGGACGCGGACCGTGTCGGGGCCGAAGCGCACCACCGCGTCCAGGTCGGCGAGGCGGCGCAGCGCCGTCACCGGGTCCGGGGTCTCCCGGTCGCGCCACAGGGTCCAGGCGAGTGTGCTCAGGCCCAGCGCGGCGGCCAGCGTCACACTGCGCTCCAGGGCGCCGCCGGGGTCGAGCGGCACCGCCCGCCGCTCCGTGACCAGGGCCCGTACCAGCTCCGTGACCCGTTCGGCGTGGCCGGGCAGGGCCCGGGCGAGCCGGGGGTCCGGCGGCTGCCCCGCCGACGCCCACAGCGGCCGTCGGCCGGCCAGCCGGACCAGGGGCTCCCCGCGCAGGGGCCGGATGCCGGTGAGCAGCCGCGCACCCCCGGCGGCGAGTGCGCCGAGGACACCCGGCGGGGGAGGGACGCCGCACACCAGCACGGGCGGGGAGCCGCAGCCGCGCCAGTGCGGCAGCAGCCCGGCCGCGTCCGCCGACCAGGCGACCGGGAACAGCCCCTGGGCGTCCAGCAGCAGCACTCCGCCGTCGCCGTCCACGCCGGTGAGCAGCAGCGGTTCGGCGGGATCGTGTCCCCGGCCCACCGCGAGCGCCAGCACGCCGTCGAGCGCCGGGAGAGCGGGCCGGGCCCGGCGGGCGAATCCGGCCAGGTACTCCTCCGGCAGCGGACCGGGCAGCCCCGCGAACACCGCCGCCGCCTCGGTGTCCCGCTGTTCGCGCCGCCAGCCCCGCGCGGTCGTCCCCAGCACCTTGTACGCGAGGGCCACCGCGAAACAGGGCGCGTCCCCGGCCGCTTCGGCGGCGGCCAGGGCCGGTCCGACCGCGTCCAGATAGCCGATCCGGGCCAGTGGCCCGGCGAGCAGGAACGGCAGCGCGGACCATATCGGGACCTCACCGGCGGTCCGGGGGGCGCCGAGCGCTGGGGCCCCGCCGGGACGGGCGGAGGGGGCGGGGCCGCCCGTCTCCGGGGCCGTGTCCCGCGGGGGCTCCCCGGGCGGTACCGCCCCTCCCAGGGCCTCGGCGAGCAGCAGCAGCCCCCCGGGGTCGGCGACCGCCGCGAGCGCGGAGCAGAGCCGGGACGGATCGCCCGCGTCCGGCCGTCCGGCCGTGTCCGCCAGCAGCCGGGCCGCGGCGGCGGCGCCGTCCCGCGCGAGCACGGCGGCCACCGCGCGGGCCCCGGCGTCCGGGTCCGGTCCGCCCGCGGCGGCGGTGGCCGCCCGGGAGCCGTCCGGTTCCGCCTCGGGGCCGTCACCGCCGCTGTCCGGTTCTCCGCCCCCGGGCGGACCCGCGGACGCCGGGGTCCGGGACCGCCGGGCCAGTTCGGCGAGCAGCCGTCCGGCGGGACCGGGGTCCGGGGCCGCCCCGCCCCCGGCGCCGTTCCCCCCGGGCCCCGGGGGCGGGGCGCCCTCGGCGAGCAGCGCCCGCAGCCAGCCCCGGAGCGAGTCGTCCGGCAGCAGCGCCAGCAGGGCGCCCAGCTCGTCCCGTTCGGCGAGTTCCGCGAAGAACGCCGAGGGCGACAGCGGCGACCAGGACCGGTCCGCCGCCCGCAGCGACTCCTCGAAGGAGAGTCCGGGAGCGGCGGCGCCCGCCCCGGGGCCGCTGTCGTCCGGCAGCGGCGGCGGTGTGTCGAAGGCGGCCGTGAGGGGCGCCGTGCCGCCGTGCGCGGGCCCGGTGCCCGACGCGGACACCGTCACGGCCACCGGCCCGGTCAGCTCCAGATCCGGCCCGTCCCCGGGCAGCACTCCGGCGAAGTGCTCCGCGAGGAGCCCGGGGAGGGCGTCGACGACCCGGTCCACCAGCCCGCGCGGATCGGGCCCCCAGCTCCAGCCGCCGCTTCGGACCACGGTCACCGTGCACCGGCGCACCTCGATCTCCAGGGGCGCGGCCCCGGACGCGGGCACCGTCATCACGTCGCCCGCGCCTGCTGGAGCCGCCCCGCCCAGCCGGCGGCCAGCACCAGCACCCCGTAGGTCCCGGCGGGGACCGACAGCGCGAGCGTCACCCGGGTCTGCCCCTGCCCGATCACCCCCCGCAGCGAGAGGGTCTCCTGTTCGTCCGCGACCAGCGCCGACACGGCGGTGGCCGCCGCGGCGGGCTGCGGCAGATCCACCGTGAGACCGCTCCTCGTCAGCGTGATGGCCGAATTCCAGCCGGTCAGCCGTACCAGGGTGGGCCGGGGCCTGCCGTCCGCCGTCTCCACACCGAAGGACAGCGGCTCCGTGAGCGCGCCGGGTTCCTCGTCCACCGCCACCGCGGCCAGCCGGGCCGCGGGCAGCGTCACGGACAGGACGCGGCCCTCCGCCGTCGGGACCCGCAGCGGCAGGGCCCGGCCGACGAGCGCGGCCACATCGGCCACGGCGCCCGGCCCGGTCAGCGCGAGCGCGCCGACGACATGGCCGGTCTCCTCCCAGTGGACGGCGGACAGACGGGTGGGGGAGAGACTCATGCCCCGTCACCTCCCGGGTTCGCGGCGACCGTCGCGAGGACGAGGAAGTCCACCGCCCCGGGCAGATCCACCGGCGGCGGACTGCCGGTCGCCCTGGGGTCGTACAGCCGGATCAGACAGCGCACCCTGCGGTCGGGGTCGACGGCCACCTCCACCGGGCTGAAAAGCGTCGTCCGGGTGGGGAGCGCCGGCACCCGGGGCGTGACGCGGACATGCACCACCACCCGGCCGTCGGCGACCTGTTCGGGGGTGACACCGGACGGCAGCGGCAGCAGCATGCCGTCGCTCGCCGTCCCCGAGGCCACCACGGTGCTGCCGACCGACATCCGGCCGCTGAAGCTGCCCTCGATCGACAGATTCCCGTTGGCCGCCACCGTCATCAGCGGGGTGACCGCGCCGCCGCCCCCGTACAGGCCGAAGACCAGGTCCGGCGGATCGCCGCCGGACAGCATCAGCACCGGCCTGCCCTCCTGGGGCTCCCGGCCCGTGCGCAGGGTCAGCGTCCCCGAGGGGGCGGACACGGTGTCCGCGCGCACCCCGGCCCCACGGGGCGCGACGCCGCGCGCCCTGGTCTCCACGCCGGAGAAGTGGCCGTTCGTCCACCGGACATAGCCCAGCAGGATCAGCCAGCGCGCGGGCGGCGCCGCCAGGGGCTCGCCGACCGGCGGCTGCGGCTGCTCGGCCACCAGCCGTTCCTCGCCGAGACGCCCGAAGAGGACCTGGTAGGACTCCTCCACCCGGGTCCGCCCGGCCGCGGCGCCGCAGACATCCGGCCGGGGGTCCCCGGCGGGCTCCGTGTCGGCCGAGGTCAGGAAGACCGGATACGGCTCGTCCGTGGGCCGGTCCGCCCCGTTGACCGCCTCGAAGTCGCTCTCCCGCAGCACCACGGGAGCGGTGACGACGATCTCCCGGCCGGTGCCGTCGACGGCGACGCCCGCCGCCACGCTCACCTCGACGAAACGGTCGTTCGTCAGCGGGTCGGTACGGGGCCGGGTGACGAGGGCCAGCCCTTCGGCGATGCCCCAGTCGTGCAGATGCCGGACATGGCGGGCCGTCGCCCCGCGCGCGTGCTCCACCGTGGCCGCCAGATCCGCGGCGGACAGGATCTGCCCCTCGTGGAACGCGGGTCGCAGCGGGCCCGTCACGGCGTCCCACCCGCCGTGCCGCCGCTGGTGCCGTCGGCCGTGCCCGGCGCGGTGCCGCCGGTCGCCGTGCCGGGCGGCGCGCCCTCGACGTCCCCGCCCGAACCCCGGGCCGTGGACCTCCGCCCCGCGGAGCGCGGGGCAGCGGCCCCCGGAGCCGCCCCCTTCGCGGCGGCGGCCCCGGTCGCCCTGGTACCGGCGGTCTTCGCGGGGGTCCGCGCGGCCGTCTTCTGCGCCGCCCCGGCCGATCGGGTCCGCCTGGCGGGCGGGGCGGGCGCCTGCTCCCGCGCCGACTGCTCCAGCGCGTCGAGGCGCGCCCCCAGCTCCCGGGCCCCGTCCAGCTCCCGCCGGGCCTCCGTCAGCCGGGTGCGCACCCCGTCCAGCGCGGCCGTCAGCTCCTCCACCCGCGTGCCGAGCGCGGCGAGTTCGTCCACCTGCCGCGGCGGGAGGAACTGCTTCCGCAGCTCTCTCGGCGGGCTCTCCCCGGGGCCCGGGGTCAGCAGCAGGAGCAGTATCTCCTCCAGATCCCCGGTCCGCTTCCACTCCTCCAGCAGCCGGTCCGCGTACGGCCGGGGCACCGGCCCCTCGGGCGGGATCTCCGGCCGCGGGTACGGGGGGACGGGCACACAGCACAGCCGCCGCGCCAGCTCCCGCAGCCGCGGCAGCTTCTGGAGCCACTCGCCGTACGCCGACCCGCCCGGCAGCACCTGCTCGCGGTCGGCGGAACAGACCTCGACCACGTCGCAGCCGTCCAGCCGGACCCGGGCGAGCAGCACATCCGTGTCCGAGCAGCTCTCGCACGGCGGGCTCAGCGTCGCGCACGCCGCCCCCGTGACGAACCGGCGCACCGCCCGCGACAGCGCGGCGGCGGCGTCCGCGAGCGCGCGCAGCTCGGCGATGCCCCCCGGCAGCGGGCTGTCCTCCCGGGGCGGCGGCAGCGGCGGCGGCACCTCGACCGCGGTGACATCGCGGCGCAGCGCGCAGTCCGTGACACCGGTGGTCCGGTCGAGCCGGCCCAGCAGCCACTCCCGGATCAGGGTGAGTTCCGCGCGGAACTCCACCCGCAGTGAGTGGCTCAGAGGGGTCCCCTGCGCCAGCATCCGGACCTCCACCGGGGCCTCCCGCTCCCCGGCGCCCGTGACCAGCCGCGCCCGGGTCTCGCTGACGACCGCGCGGGCGATCGAGGCGTGCAGCGGGCTCGGCCAGACCGGGCCGCCGACCCCGGCGAGCCGGGCGCAGACCGCCCCCAGCACCGTCCGGGCGTCCGGCACCGCGGAGAGGACGGGGTGGTCGCGGACCAACTGCTGCTGCCCGGCCGGGTCGTAGGTGTCGAACCGGGCCACGGCCGCGGCCAGCGCCCGCACCTGCTCCATCAGCTCCCGCGCCAGCTCCGCGGGCGGTGTCCCGCCGGAGATCTCCGGCCGCAGCCGGTCCATCGCGGCCGTGAACCGCTGGGCGTCCACCGCGTCGAAGAGGAAGGTCCGGCCCGGCGCCGACACCGCCGCGTACAGGGCGTCCAGATAGCGGGTGAGCCGCTCGTCGCGGTCGCGGACGTCGTCGGCGGCCGGGCGGTCCCCGAGCGCCGCCAGCAGCTTCGTACCCGGGTTGTACCGGTGGTCGTCGGGGTCCTCGCAGCCGACCACGAACCGGTGGCCCTCCCGCACCCGGGAGGGCACGCACCCCGGCGAGGGGCAGGGCTCCTCGGTGGCGTACGGGGCCACCGGGTCCACCGGCAGCTCCTCGTACCGCACATACAGGCCGTAGCGGCGGGCACCCTCGTCCTCGCAGGGGTCCTCGCAGTCGACCCCGAGGGCGGCGATCCGCCGCTCCCGCACCAGCGCCCGGACATCGACCCGCTCGGCGCACTGCACCACGATGTCGTGGCCCGCGCAGTCCAGCGCGTGACCGGGCGTCACCACCACGGTCCCGCCGCCGCACGGGTCACAGCCCACGTCGAGGCCGCGGACCACCCCGGGCCCGTACAGCGAGCGGTGGTGCAGCCTGCTCTTCGCCGTCATGTAGTCGACCAGCAGCCCGAGGTCGTCCTCGGTCAGCAGCTGACCGGCGAAGAACCGGGGCCGGACGAAGGAGGACGGCAGGGGCGGGGTGCCGTCGCAGCCGCATCCGCATCCTGTGGCCATGGTCAGCACTCCTTCACAAAGAACCAGCTCTCGAAGGTGTCCCCGCCCGCGCCGGAACCCGAGGTCCACGGGCCGACACCGGACGGCGGGAGGGCACAGCCGCGGTGCGGGACGTGCCCGCCCCGCGCAGCGGTCTCGTCCCCGCCGCCGTCGCCGTCACCGCAGCCGATCAACGGGACCTTCCCGCCCACATGGGTCCCGTCGACCGGATGGCAGCAGCGGTCGAGGAGGAAGGCGGTGCGTACGGTGATCAGCACCCGGTCGCCGTCCTGGAGCGTCTCGCGGGTGTTCTGCCGGTAGCGGAAGGAGGTCGTGAACTCGCCGTCCCCGCAGGGCTCCGCGAACTCGCCGCCCATGAACCAGGTGGAGGCGTTGCGCCCGGGGCCGCCCTCGATCACCTGGATGTCGACCACACCGGGGAGCAGGCTGTCGGTGCGGACCTCGTCCGAGAACCGGACCACCAGACCGCCGTCCTCGTCCACCGTGCCCAGCAGCGCCTTGGCCTCCTCGATGGTGTAGGTGTGGCCGTGGCGCCAGCTCAGCCCGGTGATCACGGTGGGCACCCGGCGGCCGAAGGAGCGCCGGACGTCCATCCGGATCTGCTCCTCGCGCACCGGGCGGTGCCAGTCGACGCGGTCGATCCTGGCCAGCCACAGCACCCGGTGGCGGCAGCGGGAGCAACAGCTCTCGCACCGCTCGTCCTCCGGCGGCTCACAGCCCGTCACCCGGATCGCGTAGCACTCCTCGGTCCACCCGAACTCGCAGTCCGGGCTCTCCGCGCAGCCGTCCTCGTAGACGGCGCGCGTCGGCTCGACGGTACGCTCCGCGTACTCGATCCCGATCCAGACCGTGTCCGTGTCGCGCTCCTGCGGGGGCAGCGCCTTCCACAGGTCGACGGTGCAGCCGCCGCGGACGACGACCTCGTCGCCGTCGCAGTCCACGGCGAGGCCGGGGGTGATCCGCACCCTGGCCCGGCGGGGGCGTCCGGCGGCCTGGTCCGCCTGTTGCGCGGTATCCCCGGCTGTCTGCGGAGGCGGAGGCTCCGCGCTCTCCGCGCAGTCGTCCCCGTCCGGCGGCACCGGCCGCACGAACAGCCCGCACACCACGCCGTACCCGAGCAGACAGCGCAGCCGCAGCCGCAGCTTCTCCCGGAAGTAGTCCTGCTCCCGCTGGAAGTCCCGCGCCCCCAGCATCTGGCCGTGGAAGTACCGCAGCCTGCGCAGCGGCGGAGCCTCGAAACCCGCCGCCGATCCGTACTCGTTCCCGCTCATCGCCCCGTCCTCCTCATGACAACTGCGTATGCACACCGACGGCCGCCGCCACGCCCACGCCCACACCGCGCCGCGCGCCCCGTGGCCCGGGCCGCAGCACCCCGTCGCGGTTGAGCCGCAGCGGACGCGCGCCCCCGAGCACCGGCGGCGGCAGCGGGACGAACGCCGTGTCCACGCCGACCGTGGAGCGCGAACCGACCACGAGCCCCGAGCCGCCGGCGCGCACCGAACCGACCGTGTGCGCGGGCGCCTGCCGCCGCACCAGCCGGGCCAGCGCCGCCCCGTCTGCCGCCCCCGCGGGCAGCAGCAGCCGGAACCGGTGCGCCTGCGCGGTGAGCGGATCGGCGTCCGGGTCGCCGAAGGCGCGCAGCGGCGCCGCGCCCAGGGCCGAGCCGCCCACCCGGAACCGTCCGGCGGCCCGGCCGAACAGCCGTACCGTGCCCAGCCCCTCACCGGCACCGGCCGCCCCCGCCGCCGCGCCCGGGGGGCGGAGCTGCGCCCAGCGCCGGTCGGCCGCCAGCTCGTCGATCACCGGCGCCACCCCGAACACGATGCGCACCGCCTCCCGCAGCGCCCAGGGCGTGCCCCGGCGCCGGTACAGCTCCGGCGCCGCGGCCAGCAGGGCACGCCGGGTCGCCGCGTCCCAGCCGGACTCGTACGAAAGACCCAGCAGCCCGGCCAGCCAGGGCAGCGCCCGGTCCGGGACACCGGCGGGGTCCAGCAGCGCGGGAGCGCGTTCGATGGTCCGGTCCAGTTCCGCGAGGGTCGCGTCGAACAGCGACAGGAACCGCTCGGTGAAGTCGTCCGCCGCCGGGTCCTCCCGGAACGCGGGCGGCAGCAGATCCGCGCCGGTCACCCGGGGGAAGTCCAGCCGGACCCGGCGGACCACCGGGGTGGCGGAGCCGTCGCCCGTGAGCCGCAGCCGCAGCCGCAGGAAGCGGCCCGGCGGCTGGTCGACGAGGAAGTCGGTGAGGCCCGGGGCCGCGTGCTGCCAGTCGGAGTCCGCGCAGCCGCCGTCCTCGGTCACCACGATCGAGGCGGTGACCGCCGTGCCCGGCGGGAGGTCGGCGTCCAGACGGACGCGGTGCCAGCGGCAGCGGGCGATGCCGCTGTCGATCAGCGCCGTCAGCAGATGGCCCGAGGTCACGAGGTCGGCGGTCGGCGCCGGCGGGGTGGTCCGCGGCCCGCCGTGCCAGGTCCAGCAGGAGGTCACGGGCTCCTCGGGGCCCGGTTCCCGCAGACAGAAGCCGTCGGCGTCGGCCGCGGCCAGGGTGCTCGGAGGCAGGGCGGCGGCCAGTTCGGCCGCGGTCGCGGGCCGGAAGGGCCGCCCCCGGCCGCCCCGGTGGACGCGCGGCACACCGCCGTCCTCGGTCAGCAGCCAGATCGTGCCGTCGGGCGCGGCGCGCAGCCCGGCCACCGCTCCGGCGGCCCCGGTCCGCAGCACCTCGCGCAGCCGTCCGTCCGGGCCGTAGCGGCGCAGCGCGGTGGTGCCGCGGCGGGCCACCAGGATCTCGCCGCGGGGCGCGGGCGCGGCCCAGCGGGCCCCGTCGACGTCGATGACGGCGGTGAGCCGTCCGCCCTCGCGGTCCCACACGAGCACCCGGCCGGGCTCGACCACGACCAGCCGGTGGCCCCGCGCGGCGACGGACCACGGCCGCACCAGGGGCACCGGGCCGCACGCCGGCGGCCACACGGGCAGCCATCCGCCGCCGCACACGTCCCGCCGCAGCAGCCCCGGCCGCTTCCCGGGCACCAGCAGATACCAGTCCCCGGCCCGGCACCCCGGCGCCAGCCGCCGATCGGGGAACCAGGGCAACAGCTCCCCCCGGGTCGGCCCGTCCGGCACCCCCCGACGGGCCAGCCGGATGCCCTCGGGATCGTCGAGCCCGACGATCCCCGAAACCCCCGGCTCCTCCGGACCGGTGTACGGGTCCCACCCGGTCCACGCGTCGAGCAGCCGGAACGTCGCCGGCCCCGGAACACAGCTCATGAGCCCTCTCCTCCCGCCGCCCCCTCGACCGCCCCCACCCGCACCGGCGCCCCGCCGCGCCCACGACCGTCCGCGAACGGCCGCCCCGAGCCGGGACACCTGCCTCCGCGCCGGGAACGGCCGGAGCCCGACCCGCCGCCGGTACCGAACGCGGCCCCGGCGCGGTGGTGTGCCCGTGCCGGGAACGACCGCGGCCCGCTGTTGCCGTGCGTACGGCTGCGGCCGGCGCCGCCGTGCCGTGCGCCGGTGGTTCCCGGGCACGGCGGGGTGGTGGCGCGGTGGCGCCGTGGCCGCCGTGCGGGCGGCTGGGGCGCGCTGCCCGGTGTGCGCCGGAGGCCGTGGCCCGCACCGGTGGTGGCGCGGTGGCGCCGTGCCGGGGAGCCGGTGCGGCGGGTCGGAGCCGTCCCGCCGGGCACGGGGGAGGGCCCGCCGTCGGCGTCCGTACGGCCGTATCCGCCCCAGGGCCGGGGCCCGCGCTGTCCGCCGGTGGTGATGTGGGCCCGCGGCGCACGGACCCCGGAACGGGGCGTTCCCGCCGTCGGGCACCTGCCGTCGTGTCCGGGGCCGGGCCGGGGCCCGGAGACCCGTGCGGACGCGGCGCGGTGCCGCGGTGGGGCGGGGACGCGGTGGTGCCGTGGCTGTGCCCGCTGCGCACGGCCGCGGTCGTGGCCGCCGTCGGCCGCCGACGCCCGGACGGGCACGGGGTGTTCCTGCGCCGGGACCGGCCGCGGCCCGCTGCCGCGCCGGGCCCCCGCGGTGCCGTCCGGCGGAAGGACGGGTGCCGTGGCGCGTGGTGTCTGCGGACGCACGGCGGAGGACGGGGGTACGCCCTCCCGTCCCCCGGGCCGCCGGGGCGCGGGGGAGTGCCTGCGAGCCGTCGCGACGCGGGCGGGACCCCGGTGGCACGACGGGAGGCCGTGGCCCGCACGGGTGACGGTGCCGTGCCGCCGTGCCGGGAACGCCCGTGGCCCGCCGTCGCCGTGCACGTGGCTGCGGCTGTCACCGGGTGCGGGCGTGGTGCGGTGGGGTGCGCCGAGGGCCGCAGGGCTCGGCGGATCGCCGTTGACGCGGTGGTGCCGAGAACGGGGCGTCCCCGCCCTCGGGCACCTGCCGTCGGGCACGGGTCGCGGTCGCGGCGTCGGGACGGGTGCGGAAGGCAGGGAAGGCAGGGTCATGACGGGGCTCCCGTGTCCTCGACCGGGATCAGCAGGGGGCGTTCGGGCCACACCAGGCGGTCCGCGCCGATGGGGTGGTCGGCGCACGCGGGCAGCCGTACCCCGTCGACGGTGAAGGAGAGCCGGGACACCGACAGCACCCCGTCGACCGTCAGCAGCCGCCGCACCAGCGGCGTGTGCCGCAGCGCGCCGCCGAACGGCCAGCCCGCGCCGTCGTCGCCGCCGCGCAGCGGGTCCAGATATCCGGTCACCGCGTCACCCGCCCGCGCCAGCACCGCCGAGCGGTCCTGGTCCGGGTCGAGGGTCACCCACGCCTCCACGGCGACCCTCCGGTACGCCACGGGGGCGGCGACCACCGTCACCCCTGCGGGCGCCACCGTGCCGGTGAGGAAGTCGGCCACCGCCTGGAGCGCGGCGGCGGTGGGCAGCGGCGGGCCCGCCGCCGGGTCCGCGTCCGGCAGGGGCTCCGGCACCACGAGCACCCCCACCACACCGGGGATCGCGACCCCCGGGTAGCCGGGGTGCAGACCGGGCACACCCCGGGCGCGGGCCACCGCCGCTCCGGGCGCGCGGGTCGCCAGCAGCCCGTAGTCGGCGGGGGCCACGGCCCGCCCCCGGGCGCGCAGTTCGCCCACGCCCCGGCGGATCGCCTCCGCGTCCGGCTCGGCGTCCTCGCCCCCCGACGCCGGGAACGGATTGGTCACCCCGAGCACGAACGGCAGCGCGGTCACCACCGCGTTGACGGCTCCCGCGGCGACCGTGCCCGCCGCGCCGCCGCCCACGCGGTACCGCACCGCGCGCACATTGCGGAACCCCGGCGGCACGGCCGCGCCGTGCACCCCGTCCCCGAAGGCCACCTCGCCGGTGGCGTGGTCCACGGTGAACACCCGGTCGTCCGCGCCGTACGCGGCCAGGCTCTCCACCTCCTGCCAGCGGGCGGCGGTCGGCACGGTGGTCCCGAAGACATCGCCGCCCGTGTCGTCGTCGACCTCGATCACCAGCGACCCGGCGAGGATCGGCACCTGGCTCAGCCGCAGCACCCGGCGGCCCGCGCCGGAGACGTCCTGCACCGGTTGCAGCGGCTCGTCGCGGACCGTGCGGGCGGCGGTCGCCGCGACCGTGTTCAGCCGCAGCCCCGACACCACCGGGCCGGGCCCGTCGAAGGCGCCGTGCGCGATCCGCAGCCGCAGCCAGCGCAGCGGCGGCCCCTGCCGGAACCCCGCAGGAGTGCCCGGCGCCCACGTCCGGGGCACCCGCAGCTCCACGGTGCCGCTCCCGCGCAGCCCGTCCGTGCCGTCCCGGACCACCTCGGCGGGGACGAACCGGGTCCCGTCCAGGACGTCCCACTCCAGCAGCGGCCCGGCGGGCGGCGGGAGTTCCGCGCCACCGGAGCGCGCGGGCGCGGGCGGCACCGCGACCACCACGAGCCCCAGCGACAGCCGGGGGTACGGGGCCGCCGCCCCGGCCAGCGCGATCCACAGCCCGTCGCCCGGCCGGGGGTCCCGGCCGAACGGCGCGAACGGCCGCCCCGGCCCGGCGGGCCCCAGCGGCAACTGCTCCGGCGTCCCCGCCTCCTGCACCGCGAGTGCCGCCACCGTCGCCGGGGTCGCGTACAGGTCGTCGTCCGTCTCGTAGACCACCTGGCCGTCCGGTCCCGGCGCGGCGGCCTGGAACCCGGCCGGGACGAGCACCGACGCCCCGTCCGGCGGGTTCACCGTGAACTCCAGCAGCGCGGCGGCCGGCCCGGCGGGCCTGCGCCGCACCCCGGCCGTGGCCAGGTGCTCCGCGAGGATCTTCTCCGGCAGCCGGTTGACCCGGCTCAGCACCGGCTCGGCCTGGGTGCCGAACAGCCGCACCAGCGCGACCCCCGCGTCCTGGCGGTCCGACGCGGTCCAGTCGGGGGTGTATCCGGCGATCCGGCCGCGCACCGCGCCGCGGACGGCCTCCCGGGTCGCGTCCACCAGCTCCGGCTGCACACCGCTCGGGCCCGGGCCCGGCACCATCCGGCCCTCCGCGCGCGCCCCGCGCTCCCACCACACACCGTCGGTCATTCCAGCCCCTCCCCGCCGCCCGACGCGGCGCTCACCCGGGTCCGGACCGACCGCAGCACCGGCAGCTCCGCCGCCCGCAGCCGCACGTCCCGGCAGTCCTCCCCGGGCGCGGCGCCGTCGAGACCGATCGCGACACCGGCGACCTCGGCCAGGTCGCCCAGCGCCCGCTGCGCGGCCCGCAGCAGCGCCGCGGGCCGCAGCGGCCCGCCGAACGGCCACCCCCCGGCGTCCTCGCCGCCCACCAGCGGATCGAGATGGCGGCGCAGCGCCGCCGTGAGAACCGCCGCCACCCGCGCCCGGTCGGCGGGGGCGCCCGCCAGATCCACCCGCAGCGCCACCTCGCGGTAGTCGGGCGGGCGGACGAACACCTCCGAGGTGAGCAGCCGCGCCCCGGCGAGCCGCCGGGCCACCGCGCACAGCGCGCCCGGGTCCGGCACGGGCGCGGCGACCTGCCCCGCCGGGTCGTCGTCCCGGGGCACCCCCGGCACGATCCGCACGGTCACCGCGCCCGGCACCGCGGCGCAGGGGAAACCGGGGTGTTCCCCGACCGAGGCGTGGGCGCGGGCCACGGCGACCCCCGGGGTCGTGCGCGCGAGGGTGACGAAGTCCTCGGCGGTGACCGCCCGGGTCACCTCGCCGAGCGAGCCGCCCGCGCGGTCGCGGGCCCCGGCGACCGTCTCCGGGTCCGCGCCGCCCGCCGCCTGCACCGGGTTGGCGCCGCTCAGCGCGCCCCGCCGGGCGATCGGGCCGTCGGCGGGCAGCCAGTTGTCCGTCAGCCCGCCGTTGCCCTCCCGGCCGCCCCCGAGCCCGTACACGACGTGGACCTCGTCCCCGGGCCGGGGGACGGCGCCGGTGAGCCCGTCGCCGAAGACGAGCGCCCCGGCGGCCCGGTCGAGGGTGAAGACCCGGTCGCCGGGCGCGCCGAAGGTGAAGTCCGGGACGGGCCGCCACTCCTGACCGGCGATCACCGCCGCCGCGTCCAGGAGCCGCCCCCCGGCGTCCGGGAGCACCAGCCGCTGACCGGGCAGTTTCAGCCATGCCTCGGTCTGCTCCGCCACCTCCCGAGCGGTGGCGGTCCGCCGCCGGCGGTTGCGCGCGGCGGACACGTTGACGTCGAGCCGCAGCAGCCGGGGCGGCGCGGCGAAGGTCGCCGCGTCGGCGGTGAGCAGGACGCCGCGGTCGAGGGTGGTCCAGTCGGCCGGGGGGTGGAGCCGCACCACCCCCGGCCGCCGCAGCCCGGCCGTGCCGTCGTCGACCCGTGCGAAGGCGCCCGCCCGGTCCGTGCCCGGCCGGAACCAGGACCAGGTCAGCTCCGCGGGCGGCGGGACGTCCCCGACCGCCCCCGGCAGCCAGGACGGCACGCACGCCGCCGGGGCGTCCAGGCCGAACAGCAGGGACAGCGGCCCCGGCGCCGGATGCGCCCCGGCCAGCGGCAGGGTGAGGGCGACCCGGGCCGGGCCGCCGTCGGCCGCGAGCAGCGCCACCGGCCGCCCGGTCCGCAGATCCGCCGTCCGGTCGCGGTCGGTGACGACGGTGATCCCGGCCGAGGGGTCGAGCGGATAGACGGCCACGTCGTCGTCGAGACAGAAGGGGATCAGCCCCCGCGGGTCCCGGGACAGCGCGGTCCCCGCGGGGACGACGGGCACCGCCGTGTCCGGCCACTCGGCGGTCAGCCGCAGCACGGTGGCCGCCGGGACGGCGGGCCGCGGCGGATCGCTGCCCAGCAGCCGCAGTATGGCCACCACCAGCGCGTCCGGCACCTGGTCCAGCCAGTACAGCCGCTGCTCCAGCAGATAGGCGAAGAGCTCCAGCAGGGTGACCCCGGGGTCCACGGGCGCGTGCAGCGTCCAGCGCCCGTCGGACTCGGCGGGGATGCGGCGGCGCACCGCCGCCATCATGTCGGCCCAGGTGAGATCGTCCAGCCGGGGCGGGGGCAGGGTCATGGTGTACTCCCCAGCAGACCCGTGTAGTACGGGAAGACCAGATTGGCCTTGGTGTTGCTGCGCCGGACGCGGTACTCGACCGAGACGGTCACCCGGGACCCGTCGACGGGGTCGGTCTCCGCGCGGACCGACTCCAGCTCCACCCGGGGCTCGTGGTCGCGGACCGCGTCCGCGATCGAGCCCTCCAGGTCGCGCAGGCTCTGCACGCTGCCCGGCGCGAACACCGACTCCTGGGCGCGGGTGCCGAGATCGGGCCGCATCACCCGCTCGCCGAGCGCCGTCAGCAGCAGCGCCCGCAGACAGTGCTCGATGCTCTCCTCGCCGACGGCGTAGCCGAGCCGCCCCGCCTCGTCCGGCAGGACCGGGAAGCGCCAGCCCGTTCCGAGGAAGTCCTCGCTCATGCGCATCTCCCCTTCTTGGCCAGGACGGACGCCGGGTCCAGCGGCACGGCCGGCGGCCCCGTCGGCCCGGCGGCGGACGGATGGGTGTGCATGTTGAACGCCGCGAGCAGCGCGTTCCCCAGCACCAGCGGCTCGGTGGCGCCGCCGCCGAGGTCGATCGCGGGGGAGTCGACGGTCACCCTGGGCGCCGTCAGCGTGATCTCCCCCTGCGCGGAGACGGTCACGCTGCCGCCCGGCGCGGCGGTGATCCTGACCGCCTTGCCCTCGTCGTCCAGCTCCACCACATGCCCCGCCGCGGACGTGATCCGCACGGCGGCCTTCGCCCGGGTGTCGTCGAGGACGACCTCGTGCCCGTGCCGGGTGCGGATGGCCTTCTGGTCGCGTCCCCCGGTGCGCGCGGTGGGTGGCTTGTCCTGGCCGTTGTAGAGCCCGCCCACCACGATCGGGAAGCGCATGTCCCCGTGGACGAAGGCGACCAGCACCTCGTCGCCCTTCTCCGGGACGAACACCGTGCCGTAGCCGCCGCCCGCGTACGGCTGCGCGACCCGGCACCAGTCGGTGACCGTGCTGCCGTCGAACCAGGGGAAGGTGAGTTTGACGCGGGCCTCGTCGTCGCCGTCGTTCTCCACGACGAGCGCCTCGACGACACCGTAGTACCGCTTGTCGGTGGAGCGGGCACGCGGAGTGGTCCTGCTCGTCACTGGTCCCCCTGATGAATCCGCCGGCCGGTGAACTGGGTGAAGAAACCACTGGTGTTGAGGGTGTGCTCGACCCGTTTCACGAAGTACGTCCCGGAGAACCGGCGGCCGAGGCCGTAGATCTCCAGGTTGTCGCCCGGCCGCAGCTCCGGCAGCCCCGCGACCCGGCCGGTCGCGGTGATGAACTCGTACGCCCGCTCCCGCAGCAGGCTGATCGCCAGCTCCCGGGCCTCCTGATCGCTGGAGACCGGGGCGTCGACGACCACCTCCTGACGGCCCTGGAGCGTGCTCTCGGCCACCTGGGGGCCGCTCTGCCCATCGGCCGTGTTCTGCCCGGCGGGCAGGTTCTCGGCGGTGGCGGTGAACGCGATCGCCGCCTTGGTACGGGGGTCCCAGCCCCGCACGGTGACCTTGCTGACCTGCTGGGACACCGTCAGGGTCGGGGTGAAGTCCAGCAGGTTGGGCACCAGCCCCGCGGGCTGGGCGCTCGGCCCCGTGGACAGCCCCGGCGCGTACGCCAGCCGGTACAGCCGGATCGGGCGGCCGTCGCGGCCGTCGGTGGGGCGGATGAAGTGCAGGGTGTCCTGGCCGGAGGCCGCGTCCGGCAGGATGTAGCAGTCGAAGTCGAGCCGCTTGGCCCGTTCCATCAGAAAGCTCGCGTCGTCCTGGTTCTTCTGCACCACCAGGTCGTGGACGGCCCCCTCCCGGGTGACCTCGATCCGGAGCTGATTGCGGAGCGCGATCTGCTCCGCGATCCGCCAGTCCGGCATATTGCGGTAGATCTTGGGCTCGGTCTCGGCCGGTTTGCGGTCCTTCAGCCGCAGCATCCCGTCCACCCCGCTGACGGCGACCGTCGGCGACTCGTTGTCGGAGAACTTCGGACTGAGCGTGCTGATCGTCCCGGTGGCCACGGTGAGCAGCTTGTCCGCGTAGCCGAGCCGCACCGAGACCCGGCCGCCCAGCCGGAACGCGCGCGAGTCGCTGTGCTTGAACCGCAGCCCCACGTCGTCCCAGTTGTTCAGGGTCAGATCGAACCCCGACATCTCCTCGATGTCCCGGTGCACCTTGATGTCGATGACGTCGTTCTTCGTGGACGGGTCCACCTCAAGGCCCTCGATCCGCACCTCGAACTCGGGCGCGTACCGGTCCGGGGAGGCGATCTCGGGCGTGGGGGAGGTCATCGCGGTCCCCTCACGGCAGCCGGGGCACGGACAGCACCCGTCCCGGCCGCAGCTCGCGCGGATCGCTGATGCCGTTGGCGCGCGCCAGCTCCCGCCAGGCGTCCGGCCGCCGGTACACCGCGGCCGAGATGCTGCTGAGGGTGTCGCCCCGGCGCACCACGTACGTCTTGTCCACCGTGGGCGAGGAGAGCGGGTTCCGCGCGGTCTGCGCCGCCGCCGTGCGGTACTCCTTGAGCGTCAGGTCGAGCAGCGCCCGCAGCGGCACCCCGTCCTGGCGGAACATCTGGTACTGCACGTCCAGCTTCTCCACGACCCCCGTGAACACCGACTGGTCCCAGACGAAGCGGACCACCGGCGGCGCGTGCTCCCGGCTGTCGGGGCGCATCAGGTTCCGCAGCGCGTCGACATACGCCGTCCGGACGTTCTCCAGCGTGTCGGAGGTGTCCATCAGCGCCTGGACGCTCAGGGTCTCCGTGCCGCCGCGCACGAACTGGAGCGGCGGGGTTTCCAGCCCCGGGATGGTGATCTCCGCGAACGTGTTGCTCTTGCTCAGCTTGTAGTCGGTCGGGTTGAACCGCAGCGGGATGCGCCGCTGCCGCTCGTCCGCGATCACCGGCCGGACGATCTCCAGCCGGGCCTGGGCGGCGCGCTGCCGGGCGAAGGACACGGGCGTCACACTCACGGCTGTCCCTCCCCGTCCCCGATACGGCGCTCGGAGCGGGTGTGCTCCGCCCGCGCGCAGGCGTTCTCGTACAGCCGCGACCACGCCTGGATGTGCTGGTTGAACAGCCGGGTGAAGACCTTGCCGTCGTCGCCCTCCACCTGGAAACGGACCTCCAGATGGTGAATGATCACCTTCGGCACCCCGGTCACCTCCCCTGGGCCGGCCATGCGGCCGCCGCCGGCACGGCGTCCTGGAGCACCTTCGTCAGCCCCTCGTGCGCGATCTCCAGGGACTCCACCGCGACCGCGTTCTGCTCGCCGTGCAGATCCGGGCCGCTCCACTTGGCCGCGAGCCCGCCGTGGAACGCCCACGCGGCGGCGGGCACCCCGTCCTGGCCGAGCAGGACCACCGCGCCGTCGCGGCGGGCCCCCAGCGCGTCCGACAGACCCGCCTGGTACCAGGCCCACAGCCCCGGGTCACGGACCACCCCGCGCTTGAGGACGATCCGGTTCCAGCTGTGCCGCAGCGGCAGCTGGTGCACCGAGTCATTGCGCCCGCCCTCCGGGTACGCCGTCACCTCCAGTTGGGCGCCCATCCCGGTGACCTCCTGGAACGCCCCCGAGGCCACGAGCGGCAGCAACAGCGCCTGCGCTCCCGGCAGATAGGCGTCCCCGGCGTCCAGCGTCACCAGGAAACGGAACTTCGGCAACGGTTCCAGGGTCATGCCTCGATCACCTCCAGACCGCGGTCCGCGCCGAGGATCAGACGCAGCCGGATGAACTCCATCGGGACGGCCGGGGCGACCGCCACCTCGCAGACCGTCGTGGCCGGGTCCTGCCCCGGCGGGTTGTTGCTGTCGTCGCACACCACCCGGAACGCCTCGTCGGGCCGGGCCCCCGCGAGGGCGCCCGCGCGGAAGGCCGCGAGCAGGACCGAGGTCAGCGCCCGCACCAGCGCCAGCCGCAGCTCGGGCGAGTTGACGTCGAACACCAGTGGGGCCGCGACCCGCCGGATCGCCCGCACCAGCAGATGCAGCAGCCTGCGGTGGGCGATGTACCGGACCCGCGGCACGGGGGAGAGGGTGCGCCCGCCCCAGACCGTGAGCCCCCGGCCCCGGGTGCACCGCAGCAGATCGATGCCCGCGTCCGCCAGCCGCAGCCGCTGCTGCGGCGGGAGCGCCACCGCCAGGTCCACCGCCTCCAGGAGCACCGCGTTGGCGGGGGTGTGGTGCGCCCCGCGCTCCGCGTCCAGCCGGGCGATCACCCCCAGCACATGCCCGGACGCCGGGACCGTGCGCGCCCCGTTGCCCTCCGGCACCAACAG
This sequence comes from Streptomyces clavuligerus, assembly GCF_005519465.1. NCBI lineage: Bacteria > Bacillati > Actinomycetota > Actinomycetes > Kitasatosporales > Streptomycetaceae > Streptomyces > Streptomyces clavuligerus. Next base: position 6,648,881 of record NZ_CP027858.1, read on the forward strand.
CGGCGGGTGGTACACCGCGGCGGTCGCCGCCGCGTCGCCGTCGCCGGACGCGGTCAGCTCCCCGGCGAAGGCGACCGCGCCGTCCACGGCCGACAGCTCCGGCGGCACGTCCAGCACCACCAGCCGGTCCAGCAGCGGCCGCACGGCCGCCAGCAGCTCCCGCACCAGCTCCCGGTGGTCCGGCCCGGCCAGATCCGTGCCGAGGTCCGGGAGGGCCACCAGCGAGGGCTCGGGCAGCGCCACGAGCCGCACCACGGCGTCCCGGTAGGCGTCCCGGTCCGGCGGGCTGTCGCCGCCCCCGGCGAGCGTCAGCTCCCAGGTACGGGTGATCGGCCCGGGCGGGGCGGCCGGGTCGGCCGCGCCCGCCGGTTCCACGGGCACCAGCCGGACCAGCCGGGACGCCGCCAGCGCCGATTCCAACGCGTCCGGCGCCAGCCCGGGAAACCACTCCGTGGGCTCCCCGGGGACCGCCACCCGCACATCCACCGCCGGGTGCCCGGCGACCGTGCTCGACCGGAAACGGACCGTGATCCGCCCCCCGTTGGCCCACGCCCCCGGGCTGCCGGCGACCACCTCGTACCGCCGGGCGGCGAACCCCGCGACCTCCCCGACCGTCCACCCGGCGCGCGCGGTCCGGCCCGGCCCGGCGACCCGCAGCAGCCACGCCGTGCGCCCGCCGTTCTCGAAGAAGCCGCGCACCGCGTACGGGGCCGACGCGGAGCCGTCCGGCCCCCCGAAGGCGCCCAGCACATCGCGCCAGCTCTCCACCCGCACGGGGGTGCCCACCGGGCCCCGGCGGAACCCGCCCAGGAACGCGGCCACATCCGTGCGCAGCGGTTCCTCGTCCGAGCCGCGCGGCTCGGACGTCAGGGACACCCCGGGGAGCGCTTCGGTCGTCATGTCAGACGTCGATCTCCAGCTTCTCGACCGCCAGCACCAGCGTCTCCATGGCGATCTCGTTCTTCGTGGCGTTCAGGCTCGGCCCGGTGTACTTCGTCGGCCAGCCCCGGTCGAAGTTCCAGCGCATGCACTCCTGGCGGTTCTCGTCCAGCAGCACGATCGAACCGGAGGTGCGCCGCACCTTGCCGTTCAGCGCCTCGACCACCCAGTTCCAGAAGCCGACATGGCCGGTGATCCCGCGCTTGAAGGTGAGGTTGGTGAACTTCTTCAGCCCGGGGATCTTGCGGACGGTGGTGTCCTCGCTCCCGTTGCGGTACTCGATCACCGGAATCTCCAGTTCGAGTCCGCTGGCCTCGGTGAACGAACCGCTCACCGCGACCCCGTCGTCGCTGACGTTGGTCACGATGATCTGGAAGTTGTATGAGGCATAGGGGTCGTCCCTGGTCACAGGGGGCATGGTGGCTCTCCTCGGCTTGTCCGTCGGCTGCTCAGGCGGTCTGGGTCTCGCGGGTCTTCTGCTGGATCCGGAAGATCACGAACTCGGCCGGGAAGACCGGCGCGACACCGATGACGCAGATCAGCCGGCCGTTGGCCAGATCGTCCTCGGTCATCGTGGTGCGGTCGCAGGCGACGAAGAACGCCTCGTCGGCGGTGGTCCCGGCGAGCGCCCCGCTGCGCCACACCGTGGTGAGGAAGTTCGTGACCGTCTGACGCACCAGCGCCCACAGCGCCTCGTCGTTCGGCTCGAACACCACCCACTGGGTGCCCTCGTCGATCGACTCCTCCAGGAAGAGGAAGAGCCGCCGCACATTGATGTACTTCCAGGAGCTGTCCGACGACAGGGTGCGCGCGCCCCACACCCGCTGCCCGAACCCCGGGAAGAACCGCAGCGCGTTGATCCCCTTGGGGTTGAGCAGGTCCTGATGGCGCTTGGTCACGTCCTGCGCGATGCCGTCGACCGCCCGGATGCCCCGGATGACCGTGTTGGCCGGGGCCTTGTGCACCCCGCGCTCCACGTCCACCCGGGCGTAGATCCCGGCGAGATGGCCCGACGGCGGCACCTCGACATCCCGGTTGACCGAGGGGTCCCGGGTCACCAGCCACGGGTAGTACAGCGCCGCGTACCGGGTGTCGAAGCGCTCCCGGAACGCCTGGATGCCCTCCAGGTCGAGCCCGTCCTGCGGATCGAGCACCGCGAACCGGTCCCGCAACAGCTCGCAGTGGGTGACGAGGGCCGACTCCACCGTGCCCGACCACATCGCGGGCACCGCGCAGACGGACACCTCGTCGATGTCCTCCAGCGCCACGATGCCGGTCCGCCGCCCGCTGCCGCCGTCCGTGCCGGTGAAGTCGGCCACGCTCAGCCCGGGATAGGCGTCGTCGCCGCCCTCCAGCGCCAGCCAGGACCCGATCGCGGGCACCGGGAACTCGGCCGGGTCGGTGGAGAGGCCGGGCAGCGCCGTCGCCCGCACGAGCTGGGAGCGGGCCGCCAGCACCGAGGGCAGCCCCGTGTCGGCGTCCCCGGTCAGCCGCAGCCCGCCGAAGCTCTCCGTCACCTGCGCGCCCGTCGCGTCGGCGTACCGGGTGTCGACCTGGGCCTCGACCAGATGGAGCCGGTCCGTCTCGTAGCAGGTCCCCGGCACGTCGCCGTCGAAGGTGACGAGGTCCGCGTCGATCGCGGCGACCCTCCGCACGGTCAGCGCGGCGCCGTCGTCGAACTGGGTCACCGCGCCCGGGTACAGCCTGCTCGCGCCGCCGATCCGCAGCTTCGGCCCGGTGGCGACATTGCCCCGCCGCACCCGGCGCACCCCGAGCCCCGCCTGCCACGCGGGATGGGGGGTGTTCGCCGGGAAGGTCAGCCGGACCGTACCGGCCGCGGGCTGCCCCACCTGCACCGGGTACCGGACGTCCCCGATCTGCGCCCACACCTCGCCGGGCAGGTCGTCGGGGTCGAGACCGGTCACCGACGCCACGTCCACGGTGGCGCTGTCCGCGTCCGCGTCCGCGAGCAGCCGGGTGACGAACAGCGCGCCCTCCTGCGGGTCCGGGAGCACCGGCAGCGCCGCCGACACCACCGGCTGGATCCGTACCCGCGCCGCGTCGCCCCAGGCGCCGGGGGAGACCGCGGCGAACCGCAGGCCCGCCTCGGTGGAGCGGGTGCCGACCTGGACGTAGTCCCCGCGTGCCGTCCTGACCTCGGCGGGCAGCGGGGTGTCCAGCACGATCCGCCGCCCCGTCCGGTCGTACGAGGCGATCCGCGCCGTGTGGATCGCCTGCTGGTCGTCCCCGCGCAGGATCTGGACCTGCTGCCCGACCCCGCTGAAGCCGATCAGATGCCCCAGTTGCAGACCCCGGGCACCGCGGGCCGCGTCCGCCGCGACCGGGCTCACCAGACCCCGGCCCAGCGTCCCCGACGAGGGCACCGCCCGCGCGCTGACGACCCGCTTCACATACAGCCGCTGGCCCCCGTTGTCGAAGAACCCCTTGACGGCCAGCGGGAAGAGCCACCAGCGGCCCCCCTCGGCCGGGTCGTTCGCCCAGGTGTCGCGGACGGTCGCGGCCGGCTCCGGCAGAAAGCCGCCGAACGTGTTCTGGAACTCCAGGAACGAGGTGACCAGCTTCGGCTTGCCGGACGAGGGGCCCCGGGCCGTCACCCCGACCATCCCCGCCGTGCTGGTGCTCACCCCCGCGATCGGCCGCGGCCCCGCGTCGATCTCCTCGATGTAGACACCGGGGCTCAGATACTCCGCCATGGCTGGCTCCTCAACTCTCACGGATCTCGATGACGTGGCGGCGCGCGGCGTCGTCGGGCAGCCGCACGGTCAGCGCCCCGGTACGGCCCGGCCGTTCGGTGGCCACCAGCCGGAAGGTCTCCCCGCTCCGCCCGTCGGCCCGGACGCCCTCCCAGCGCAGGGCCAGCCGGAAGAAGCCCGCGGCGTCCGTGAGCGCCCGCTCCCGCCACGGCGTCAGCTCCCTGGTCCGCCCCTCGGCCACCACCAGGGCGTTGCCCACCGGGACCCCGGCCACCGGGTCGTGGACCACCCCGGAGACCGTGCGCACCCCCGGGCCGTACGGATACGCGGGCGAGGGCAGCAGCCGCACCGGCCGGGGCCGCGTCGTCCCGGCCGGCGGCGCGGTGTCGTCGTAGGCGCGCACCAGGAACTCGACCCCGGCGAGCGCCGCCGAGAACGGCTCCCCGTCCGCCGGGTACAGCGGCAGGCACCCCGCCGCCGCGAAACGGGCCCGGTGCAGCTCCGGCTCCGCCGCGGACGGGTCGGCCCGGCGGCCGAGCCCCGGATACACGAGCGCGGCGCTCGGCGTCCGCACCGCCTGGTCCTCCAGCGGCAGCCACACCCCGTCCGTGAACCGGTCGAGCCGCACCGCCACCCCCGCCGACCGCACCCGCCGGGTGTGCTCGTCGTACGGGACGAACCACACCTGGCTGTACAGCGGCGGCAGCTCCACGGGCAGGAAGCGGCTCATGACGCCCGCGCCCCCTCCACCCGCCGGCTGCGCACCGGCCGGACCGCGCTGACGGCCTGCGAGTCCAGGTCGACCACCCGGACCTCGTAGTTCAGCGACAGCCGGTACGGCTTCTGGATCGCATACCAGACCCAGGACTTCTGGTCGAGGGTGAGCGGGGTGAGATTCAGATGGAGCGCGTCGGTGGTCGCCGCCAGACTGCCCGAGAGCCGGGTGCCGTCCAGGATCGCGTCGTCGTAGAACGCCTGGAGCGCCCGCCCCAGCATCCGGTGCTGGGTGAGCTGGTCACCGCCCCAGGGGGTGATCAGATAGCGCAGCACCAGGGCCATCGGCGGCTTGCGGGTGGTCGGCGCCCCGGGCGGCTGGGAGCGCACCGGCGGACGGTTGCGCGACGCGGGGTCCTCGGCGATCTCGTAGAGGAACACCGTGAGCTTGGGCGGCGGTGTCTGCACCGGGCCGGAGAGGTCGCTCAGCTCGGCGATCGGGGCCTCCACCCCGCTGAGGACGCCCAGCGACTCGTTCAGAGTCTCCACGATGATGTTCGAGACATCGGCGATGACGCCGAAGTCGCCCATGCGAATCCACCCCCGGCCCGACCTGGTGCAGCGTGAGCCGACAGCATGGAGAGGACCGCGTGGCCGGGCCGCGACCCCGGCGTCGCACCGGCGTCACCGCTCCGTTCCCGCCCCGGCGGCCGGGCCCGCCGACGACGGCGGGGGCACGCTTCGGCGACGCCCGGGTGACAGCCGTGCCGCATCCTTGGTCACTTATGGAGAATCCCCCAGAGCGCGGCGGCATTTTGATAGTCCGGGTGTGGGTGGAGGAGGGCAGGTCCGACGGCTTCCGGGCGCGCGTCATCCGTTCGGTAGACGGCCAGGGGGCGCCGTCCGCCGCGACGAGCACCGTGGACGACGTCCTCACCCTGGTGCGTTGCTGGCTGCTGGAGATCCTCGGACCGGACGGGTGACGCTTTCGCGACGCTCCGGTGATGTCTCAGAAACGCCCTTTATGCGAAGACTTTCACCACACGATCATGGGTTGTCCGTAAAATGGGGCCTCCAGCGTGCCGGAAGTCGCCGGAAGGCCGCTGGAGCCGACATCGCCCGGGGGAAGCCAATGAACGCACCGGCTCATGTCATGACGTTGAGACTCCTCAAAGGCTTTGCTCTGTCGGTCGACCACATACGGGTGCCGATCTGCTCCAGCGCGCAACGGCTCATCGCCTTCCTCGCGCTCCAGGGCATGCCGCGCACCCGGACCTATGTGGCGGGGACGCTCTGGCCCGACGTCACCAGCTCCCGCGCCCACGCCAATCTGCGCTCCTCGCTGTGGCGCGCCACCCGCACCGGGCACCACGTCATCGACACCTCCGCCCAGGAACTGGCTGTTTCCCGCCATGTCACGGTCGATCTGCACGACGCGGTCGCCCGCGCGCACCGGCTCCTCGACGCCGGGCGCTCCTGCGACGACATCCTCACCACCCAGACCCGGATCGACCTCTCCGCCGATCTGCTGCCGGAGTGGCTGGAGAGTGAATGGGTGCTGATGGAACGGGAGCAGTACCACCAACTGCGGCTGTACGCCCTGGAGTCGATGGCCGAGCGGCTGACGGCCCTCCGGCGCCACGGCGAGGCCGTCGCCGCGGGGCTCGCCGCCGTACGGGCCGAGCCGCTGCGGGAGAGCGCCCACCGCGTCCTGGTGAAGGCCCATCTCGCGGCGGGCAACAGGGGCGCGGCGCTGCGCCAGTACGAGCAGTGCCGCAGCATCCTCTCGGAGGAACTGGGCCTGGAACCCTCGCAGACCCTCAAGAGCCTGCTGCCCGCGCCCGGCCCGCGTGGCGAGCGGCACCGGCCGCCCGCGGCGGGGCGGGTCCCGGTCCGCTAGGGGGTGCCGTCCGCAACGTGGTGCGGGGCGGGGGAGACGGGCCGGGCCCGGCCGCCGGGGCGACGGCCCCGGTCCGCCCCCGCCCCCCGCGCATGCCCCCGTCCGTCCGTGCCGGGTGTGCCTCGGCCCCGCCGCCCCCGTGCGCCCGCCCGGCGGCAGCGGCCCCCGCCGACGGGCTCATCCGTCCCGTCGACTGGCGCGGGAGGCGTGCTCCGGGGGAGGGGGTGTGCGCCCTGCCGCCGGGTCCCGCGCTGTGCCACGCTGAGGAATCGCTCGATGTACGGGGAGGTCGTCGTGCTCACCACGGTGGTGCAGGGCCGGCGGGTGGTGCTGCCGAACACCCTGGGCGAGATCCGCTCCGCCCTGCCGGAGGGGAGACGTGAGGAGTTCGACCGGGTCATGGCCTCCACCCCGCTGGAACAGCTCCGGCTGGTCGCCGTCATGCGCTTCGCGCTCCCCGACGAGGCCCAGGAGGAGGACGCCGAACTGGCCGCGCGGATCGACGCCGGTGACTGGACCGGAGTCTGCAACGAGGACGGGACTTCCTATCAGCCGTGAGCCGCTACCGCATCACCTACAGCCACCGCGCCGAGACCGGCCTCGCCTCGCTCGCCCCCGGAGTACGGACCCAGGTGGAGAGCCAGATCGCGCGCAGTGTGGGCAATGACCCCTATGGACACGGGTCCGCGCCGGTGGGGAAGGACAAGGATCTCCGCGACGCGACCATCGGACGCTTCGTCATCATCCGCTACAAGATCACCTCCAACGCCCTGGTGGTGACGGTGCTGAGGGCCGTCGCCCCCTGGTGACACGACACCCCGGGGCCGGTGGACGGCGGGAACCCACCGCCGTTCCCGGCGGTCTCAGCGCGGACCGGCCGGGCCGGGGCGGCACGATCGCCCCGGCCCGGCCGGGGACGCGCCACCCCAGCGGCGCGTCGGGCGCGGGCGGCAGCGCCTCCCGGGCGAAGGACATCCGCGGGGGCTCCCGGAAGCGGACGGCGGGCAGCCGCACCACCGCCCGGCCGCACGGTCGGCCACCCCTCCTCATCTGTGTCCGGAGCGACCGGCCGGGCGGCAGCCCCGGCGACCGCGTCGCGCGGCGCGGCCCGGGTCCGTTTCCGTGCCGATCCGGTGCCGGGCGGGCACCGACCTGTCCGACGTGCCGGGCAGGACCGGCTCCGAGCCGCTGCCGTGCCGCCGCGCCCGTCCGCCTCCGACGGCCGCCTCCGGCAACCCAGGGCCAGGAGGCGGCCTCCCGAGGCTCCCGGACCCCGGCCACAGCAGGACCGGCCCACCCGCGAGCGACCGGGGCCGCAGCGCCCGCGCCGTCGGCCGGAGGGCACCCATCGCCGACGGCGCGCGGTAAACCGCCGACGGTCCGCGGGAAATCGCTGGGGCACGGCGGGCCCGTCTGGCAGAGTCGACCGGATGGACCGTGACCTCCTCTCCTACCGCGCCCACGCCGACCACCCGATCGCCGCACCCCTCTCCGACGACTCCGTACGACGGCTCATCGACCGGACCGTCCACCGCGCGGACGCCCGGGTGCTCGACCTCGGGTGCGGCAGCGGCGCATGGCTGCTGCGCACACTGTCCGGCCGTCCCGGTGTCCGGGCCGAGGGCGTGGACCTCTCGGCGACCGCGCTGCGCGCCGCCGACGAGCGGGCGACGGCGGCCGGGGTGCGCGACCGGCTCGATCTGCACCGGCGGGACGCGACGGACTTCCCCGCCGCGCACGCCTTCGACGCGGTGCTGAGCGTCGGCGCGACACACGCCTTCGGCGGCCTGCTGCCCACCCTCGCGGCCGCGCGCGAACACCTGGCCCCCGGCGGCCGGGTCCTGATCGGGGACGGTCTGTGGGAACGCGGACCGAGCCCCGAAGCGGTCGCGCTGCTGGGTGACTTCACCGATCTCGCCACCACCGTGGACCGGGTGGTCGCCGAGGGCTGGACCCCGGTGTACGGACATGTCAGCACCCGTGAGGAGCTGGACGCGTACGAGTGGTGCTGGACCGGGAGCCTGGCGTCCTGGGCGCTCGACCACCCCGACGACCCCGACGCCGCCGAGGCGCTCGCCCGCTCCGCCGTCCACCGGGGACAGTGGCTGCGGGTCTACCGCGACTCCTTCGGCTTCCTCAGCCTGGTGCTGCGGCGCACGGACGGCTGACCCCGGCGCCACCGGGCCGCCGTTTCCGCGTCAGGGGGCAGCCGCCGTCCGGGCGGGCCGTGAGCGGGGGCCGTTGTTCCCGGGGTGCCCCTGGTGGATGAAGCCCGCCCAGGCGGCGATCCGCGCCAGCTCCGGACGGGACGCCTGCCGCAGCAGCTCCCCCCGGAGCGAGGACGGCGGTCTGCGGTCGGGGTCGAGCATCCACAACTGCGCGCCGCGCAGGGCGTCCGGGGGCGCGAGCCCGTCGACCGTCAGCAGATGGTGGAAGACGGCCATCAGTACCGACGACGCCCCGTCCGGGACGGTCCAGCGCGAGCCCACCACGTCCCGGGCGCCCCGGGCGATGAAGGCGGTGGCCAGGGTGAGGGCCTCGTCGTGGTCCCGCTGGCTGAGGTCGGTCTCGCAGGCGCTCAGCACCACCAGCGGCCCGTCGGCGGCCCGTTCGCCCGTGTCCTCGGCCCCGTCCAGCAGGTCGCTGACGGTGAGCATGCCGGGATCGGGGGGCGTGTCCGGGCCGCCCTGCCCGAAAGGCGGCTCCTCCGCTCCTTCCGGGAGGGCGAGGGCGAGCGCCGAGACGGTGGGGTGGACCCCGGCCCAGGCGTGCGAGGCCACATGCAGCAGCGACAGCGGAGCCGAGGCGTCCGTACCGCTGCCGGGGGAGAGCAGGGACAGTACCTCGGCGGGTGTACCGGCGCCCGCCGAGGTGACCGGGGTGTCGCAGAACTCCCCGTACAGCGTGGCCCCCGGGTAGCAGGACCGGTGCAGGGCGACGATCTCCTCCTCCGCGCCGACCAGGTCCATCCTGGGGTCCGCGATCAGCACGGGGGCGGAGTCCGCGGGCCGCGCGGCGCGGGAGACGGCGCGCAGGAACTGGGCCCCGGACGCGGCGTAGGTGATGTGCGCGAGCGAGCAGAGATGGCTGTGCGCGCCACCCGGCGCGCGCTGGAACCGGGCCGCGTGCCAGGGGACCACGCCGAGCCGTCCGCAGGGCACCAGGATCAGCCGGGCCCCGCCGGGACGGCCCGTCCGGCGGTCCGGGTTGGCGGCGATGCGTTCCCCGAGCCCCCGGAGCAGCGGTCCCATCGCCTGCCAGGCCCAGTCGCAGAGCGCTTCCAGCGCCTCCTCCCAGGTGCGTTCCACCCCCCGCCAGACCTCGGCCGGGGTGTCGGGGGACCGTTGGGACCGGGCCGCCGCCGCGTCGAGGTAGGCGTCCAGCGTGCGGTCGTCGGCGAGCTGCGGCAGGATCAGCACCCCCGCCTCGACATCGGGCCCGATGACCAGCGCGTGGCCCGGCCGCCCCCGCTCCGGCGGAAGGAGGTAGACGAGGGCGTCGGCGTCCACCGTGGCGACGGCCGTCCGCAGCTCCTCCACGGTGGGCGCGGTGAACGGGCCGCCCTCGTCGCCGTGGTGCCCCAGGGCCTCCAGCACCCGCCGCCGCAGGGTGCTCGGCAGACCGGCCAGATCCGCCGGGTCCCGGGGGGACACCGGCCGGGCCCGCCAGGCGTCGGCCAGCTCGGAGTGGCCCCGCCGCACCAGGAGTTCGGGCAGATCCGCCGAGGCCGCAGCGGCGTGCAGCACCATGGCCCGGCCGAACTCCAGGACGGAGACCGCCTCGCTCACCCAGCCGCTGGAGGCCGCCCAGCCGGCCGCCACGAGGGTGCGCGCGGTGCCCTCGCGGGCCACGCGCAGACCGTGCTCGGCCCCGCTCTGGAGCAGCACGCTCGCGGCCGTCGCCCGCAGCGACTCCATGGCGGCGCGGGTCGCGGCGTGCAGATCGGAGCCCAGGGCCCAGCGGCTCTGGTAGGCGGTGGCGAGCCGCCACAGCGCCTGGGAAGCCTCGCGGTCGAGGCCCGCGGGCCGCGCGGCGGCGCGCGCCCGCTCCAACTCCTCGACGGCCCGGTCGAGATCGTCCGGATCGCGGGTCTGTCCGTAGAGAAGGACATGGCCGGTGCCGATGACCCAGGAGGACGGTCCCGTCCGCCGTGCGCTCTCCTCCGCCGGGCCGTCGGGGGTGCCCCGGCCGGACGGCGGGCCGCCGCCGGGAGCGCCCGTGCCGGAGGGGGCGACGGCGCCGCCGGAAGCGCCGGAGCCGGACGCGGCCGGTGTGTCGCCGTCGACAGGAGTGCCCGTGCCGGACGGCGGGCCGCCGCCGGGAGCACCCCTCCCGGACGGTGCGCCTGTGCCGGTACCCCTGGGTGGTGTGCTTGTGCCGGTACCCCCGGACGGTGCGGCCCCCTTCGGGGACACGGCGTCCTGCCGGGCTCCGTCCCCGCGCGGCTCCCCCGTGTGCCCCCGCTCCCGCCGTGGCGGTGCGGCGGCGTCGTCCGCCTGGGCCAGGGTCCGGCGGAGGATGTCCGGGTCGGCCTCCAACTCGGCCTCCGCGGCACTCAGCGCGATCCGGGCGTCCTTCATCAACGGGCGCAGGAGGGGCGCCGCCGACTCGGCGGAGTCGATCCCCTCCCGGAGCTTCCGCAGCCCCTCGCGCTGCTGCCGCCGGTCCTGGGTGAACCTCCCGTGCGAGAGCAGGGCCTGACCCAGCAGGGTCGGCCGGATGGCCGCCATCGGGGCGGGCATAGGCGGCAGCGACTCCAGTTCGTCGATGAGCCGTGCCAGGGCGGGGATGTCACGCGACGCGACGGCACGGTCCAGGGAGTGCTTGAGACCCACCAGCCGCGCCTGCGGGAACTGAGCCGCCGTGGCCTCGGCGGACGGCTGATCCACCAGGGACCGGCCCATCTCCGCGTCCTGGATGCTGCCGCCGACGTCCGTGGCGAGCTGGAGCAGCACCGACTGGAGCTGCCGGAGGGCGGGAACGAACGGATCGTCGGCGGACAGCGCGCCCAGGGTGCCCCGCAGCACCCCGATGGCCTCGTCGAGCGCGTCCGGGCTCCCCTCCGACATCGCCCGGGTCGCCTTGGACCAGACGGAGGTGAACGTGGCCAGCAGGCCCTCCGTCTCCGCCCCCGGCACGCCCTGCCGGAGCTGTCCGTCCACCTTCGCCAGGAGCTTCCGCACCTCGGCCGATGCCGCCGCGCCGGAATCCAGGGTGGTGTACAGGGAGAGGGCGGAGGCGAGGACGGCCTCCGTCCGCTCGGGCGCCGACCGGTCCGGTCCGTCGGTGCTGTCGGTGCTGTCGGTGCTGTCGGCGGACGGCTCCCCGCCGTCCGCCGGGGCGTCGCTCTCCGCGCCGATGTCCACCCCGGCGAACAGCGCCCGGACGACCTCGGGAATGCCGTCCCGGAACGGATGCCCCTCGGGGAGCTTCCCCAGCAGATCCGGCCGGTCGAGATCCTCGATCGTCCGGGCCTTCAGCGCCCCGCTCATCATCGCGGCGGTCGCGTCGAGCTGTTCCCGCTCCGCGTCGCTGAGCAGACCGGACAGGTCACCGCTCATGGCGGGAACGCTCTCCATGAGCAGCGAGGCCAGCTCCCCCGCACGGTCGTCGAAGCCCCCGGCCCCCTCGGACAGCGCCCAGTCCAGCACCGACGCGCTGTCGACGGGCCGCCCGTCGAGGCCCGGCCGGTCCCGCATGGCCATGAACTGGTAGAGAGCGGCCCGGGGGCCGTCCATCCCGGGCCGCTCCCGCAGCACCGTCCGGGCCGCGCGCAGCAGCCGCTCGGCCTCCTCCAGGTCGCCGGGGAGCGCCGCCGGTCCGCTGCCCCGCAGGGTCAGCAGCGCCCCGCGCCGGTACTCCAGCGCCGCCCGCAGCGGGAGGTCCTCCGGCGTGTCCGTCAGAAACCGTGCCACCTCGGCCAGCTCGGCCAGGACCGGGGGAAGCCGCGCGATGTGCGGCCGTTCCGCGGCCGTCCCCGGCAACAGGGCGTCGGCCCGGTCCGCCACGTCCCGGGCCCAGGCCCGGACGCCCTGGAGCCCACCGTTCTCCGTACCGCTGTCGCCGCCCATCCGCGCCCCCCCCGCTTCCCCCGGCCCCCGGTCGGCGCCGCCGTACGACGCTAGAGCCGGGGCCCGCCGCCGTGGAAGGCCCCGGACGGAACAGCCCCGGGAAGCGCCCGGGAACCGTCCGGCGGAGGCGGCCGGACCCCGACCGGGACACCCCTTCCGGAGCCGCCCCGGCCCGTGCCCGCGGGGGCCGCTGACGTGGCGAGTCACCCGGCGGGCCGCGCGGACGGCGGGCCCGCCGGGTGACTCGCCCACCCTCTGACCGGCTGGTGTCGCCCGGCTCCTGGGCACCGGCGAACCAGCACGGCGGCCAGCAGCCGATGGTGCGCTGCCCGGTTCTCTCGGGACGCCGGTGGGGGACGGCCTTCTCCGGGCCGATGCCCCGGATGTTCGTGAGGGCCGCCCGGTCGAGCGTCGTCGCGGGCTTCCACCTCTCCGGGCAGGGGCCCGTACGGGGGGGGGGACTCCGTCGGCCACGCCGTGTCCTTGGCGAAGCGGTACGGGGTCCGCCCCCCGGCGTCCCGCACGATCGTCCCCGGACCGGCGTCGTCCCGGGTCGGCAGCGGCGGCAGGGCCTGCGCCCCGGCCCCCGCCTCCCCGGCCCCCGCCTCCGCGGCTCCGCGCCGCTGTCCGCGCCCCGGGCCGCGACAGCCCGCCGTTCAACCCTCCCTTGTTGAACCGCTGTTCAAAAACTGGAACTCTGGCCACGTGGGTATACAACGCTGTTCGAGACGGAAGACGCTGCTGAAGCGCGCGGCCGGGGCGGTGGTGAGCGTCACCCTCGCCCTGGCCGCCGCCGTCGCCGCGGTCGCCGCCGCCCACCGCCCCGGGGACGAGCGGGACGCGCCCCCGGACAGCCTCTACGCCGCCCTCGCCGAGCTGCCGCCCGCCGCCCCGGAGCCCGCCGCCGGGCCCGACGCGTCCACCGGCTCCGTCACCGTCGACTGCGGACGCAACGAACGCGGCCACCGCAACACCGACAACGTGGTGACCTCGCCCGGCCTCGTGGGCGGCGCCCACCACACCCACGACTACGTCGGCAACACCACCACCGACGCCCGCTCCACCGCCGCCTCCCTCGCCGCCGCGCCCACCACCTGCGCGGGCGGCGACCGCTCCGCCTACTTCTGGCCCGTCCTGCGCCGGCTCGACCGCGAGGGACCCGACACCGGTGCCCACGGCGGCGGACGGCACGGCAACACGGGCCGGATCCTGCTCCCGTCCTCCGTACGGATCGACTACCTCGGCAACCCGGTCAGCAAGGTCGTGCCCCACCCCGCCGGACTGCGGATGATCACCGGTGACCCGGTCGCGGCCACCGCCACCACCGACGCGCGGGTCCGGGCCGAGTGGGGCTGCTCCGGCAGCCCCCGCCGTGGCGCCACCCGCTATCCGCGCTGCCCCGACGGCGGCGGCCCGACCCGTACCCTCACCTTCCCGAGCTGCTGGAACGGTCTCCACCCGGACAGCGAGGGGCACCGGTCCCACATCGTCTTCCCCGCCGCCAACGGTGTCTGCCCGCCCGCCACCTTCCCCGTCCCGAAGCTGCGTGTCACCCTCCGCTACGAGCTGCCCGGCGGTGTGCCCTACGCGGTCGACTCCTTCCCCGAGCAGCATCGCCACCCGAGGACCGACCACGCCATGTTCGTCGACGTCACGACGGAGGCCCGGCGCACCCGCATCGCCCGCTGCCTGAACGAGGGACGGCGTTGTTGAGCCCATCGTGAACGGCGGTGAACCGTCCGGCTCCCCCATCCGTGTTCACCGCATCGAGCAGCGGAGGACGGAGTGAGCGGATGGCGGCACTGTGGTCGCGCGCCCGGCAGCACACGAGTGACGGGGTGGTCGTCCGGGCCCTCCACCCGGAACACGGCGGCGGAGCCCTCCCGGTGTACGCGCGACGGCCGGCGGGGGACCGCGCCACCGCCGGGGACATCGGCGGGGGGACGCCGGTCCGGCTCTCCCGGGACCACCGCGAGGTCCTGGTGGGGATCTGCTTCCGGGACCGGACCGCCAACGTCCTCGGCATACCGGCGGGAACGGTGGAATCCCGGTCGCACCACGCGCTGAGACGATGGGGAGAGCTGTACGCGGAGCGGGCCGGGCCGACGGGACCCGTCCGGCCGGCCGCGGCGAAGGAGGCGGCGGCATGAGCGTGCGGCGGCACGACAGCGCGCTGCTCGGCGCCTATGTGCTCGGTGCCCTGGACGAACGGGAGCGGCGCGAGGTCGAGACCCATGTGGCTGTCTGCGGGGAGTGCCGGGTGGAACTGGAAGCCCTCGGGGAGCTGGAGGCCGCGCTCGGCGAGGTGCCCCCGGAGGCGTTCGTCGAGGGCCCGCCCGACGGAGGCGACCTGCTGCTCCAGCGCACTCTGCGCGAGGTGCGCGCGGAGCGTTCCCGGGCCGGGGTCCGGCGCCGGGTGCTGCTGTCGGCGGCGGCGGCCGGCACGGCGGTCGCCGTCCTCGGCGCCGGTTTTCTGCTCGGCCGCGCCGGAGCGGCGTCCGGCGCCGGGGACCCGGCCCGGCCGTCGCGGCCCCCGGCGGTCGCCGCCCCCACGCCGGGCGAGGGCGTCCGGTTCGGCACCGCGGCCGACGACCGTACCGGCGCCCGGATCTCGGTCCGGGTGACACCCGCGTCCGGCTGGGCCCGCGTCAGCGCGGCCGTCGGCGGCATCCCCGCCGGGGAGCTGTGCCGGCTTGTCGTCGTCGGCCTCGACGGCACCCGGGAGATCGCGGGAAGCTGGCGCGTCGGCGGTGCGGAGAAGGGCGCACGCGTCGACGGATCGGCGGCCGTGGCGGCCGGGGACATCCGGGAGGTCCTGGTCGAGAGCGCCGCCGGAAAGCGGTATGTGACGACCCGGCTGTCCTGACGGGCCCGTCGGGGACCGGCCCGGGCACCCGGCACCCGGACCGTCCCTCCCGTCCCGGCCCCGCACACGGCGGGACGCCACCCACCGTGAGCCACCACCGGCGGACCGACGGCGAGTCACCACCACCGGCGGCGCGCACCGGGGCCGGGCGGGCTCGGCCCGGACTCAGGGGCCCCTGCCGGTCTCAGGCCGGTTCGGAACGGGCACCGGCGCCGCCGACCGCCGTCTCGGGGTAGAAGCGGCGCGCCCAGCGCCGGAACGGACCGATCGGGCCGTCCCCGTGGGCGAGCTGCGGCGGCTGCCGGTACTGCTTGGTGTCCCAGATGGGGAAGTCGGCGGCGGTGAAGGCACAGCTCGCGCGGAAGACGGCCCCGTTCAGCACCCGCTCGGCGGTCCGGCTCACGACCCGGGCCAACGGGCCCGGCAGCCACCCCGGTTCATCGAAGGCGATCCGGTTGAGCTGCCGGAACTGCATCCGGTTGGGACTGATCGCGGTCGGCAGCACCGTCGTGCACATCCGCAGCCCGAACCGGGGTGTGGACACGTCCACGTGCAGACACCCCAGGCCGTAGCCGTCGACCTCGATCTCCACCGTGAACTCCCCGAACAGGGGCGCGGACTCATGGGCGCGCATCGACAGATGGAACGTCGTCCCGTCATAGGCGACGGGCCCGCCGGTCTCCGCCTTCTTCCAGCCGTGGAGGGTGGCGAAGTGCCCCACGTCCACCGAGTTCTCGATCACCTCCTGGGCATGGCCCGCCAGCTCCCACACGGCGTAACGGGCGGGTCTGCGGCCGATGACATGCCAGGTCGGAATCGACCAGTCCGGCTCCCGGCCGTCGTGGTGCCGCCACACGAACACCGCGCCGTTCGCCTCCCACACCGGCAGCAGACGCAGCGCGGCACGCGGCGGCTCGGTCCCGTACCCCGTGCGGACACACGCGCCGTCCGGTCCGAACGCGAAGGAGTGGAACGGGCACACCAGAACGTCGCCCTCGACCTTCGCCAGACCCAGATGGGCACCCAGGTGCGGACAGTAGGGCCGCACGGCCCGCACCCCTCCCGTTCTCAGCCGGTACAGCACGACGTCCTCCCCGGCGAGCGGCCGGGTCAGCACCTTGCCCGGCTTCAGCTCCCCGGAGAACGCCAGCGCGGCCCAGCCGCTCGGATACGGCAGCACGGCAAGCCCGGCGCGGTCGGCGGAGGTCGGCCCCTCGCTGATGGCACGGCCGTACTCGCGTGAGAGTCCCATGCTCTCCCCCCAGGTGGTCTCGGCTGGCCCAAGCCTGCCCACCCCGGGCCGGGACTCTCCCGGAACGCCGGGGATCACCCGAAAGAGGGAGCGGAGGGCGATACATCGAGGTGTGCCCGTTTCGCTCCGGTGCTGGATCGAGGCTCGCGGCTGCCCCCTGCCTGGTGGGACTCCCGCCCGCGCACTACCGTGCCGGGGTGGAACTCTTCTCCCGCTCGTGGACAGCGCTGCGCTCGGCGGTCGCCGGGCTCGCGGACGAGGACTTCGCCCGGCCCTCCGGGTGCGGCGGCTGGCTCGTCCGCGACCTGGTGTGCCATCTGGTCATCGACGCCCAGGACGTCCTGATCACCCTGGCGACCCCCGCCGCGACGGAACCGACCCGTGACGCGGCGACCTACTGGGAGCCCGCCGCCACCCGGCCGACCGGCGACGACCCGCTCGACGCGCTGACCGTCCGGCTGGCCGCCGCCTACGGGGACCCGCGACTGCTCGCCTTCCATCTCGACGACGTGGGCTCCGCCGCCGGACGCGCGGCCGGACTCGCCGACCCGGAGCTGCGGGTCGCCACCCAGGGGCAGGTGCTCACGGCGGGCGACTACCTCTCGGCGTACGTCCTGGAGTGGACCCTGCACCACCTCGATCTGACCGCCCACCTCCCATGGGCGGCGGGGCCGCCCGCGGACGGGCTGGCCCACTCCCGCGCCCTGCTGGAGCGGATCGCGCGGGTGACGTTCCCGGGATCGTTCCCCGACGCGGACGCGCTGCTGATCGGCACCGGACGGCGGGCCCCTGACGAGGCGGAACGGGCCGCGCTGGGGCGGTCGGCCGCCCGCCTCCCCGTCTTCCTCGGCTGAGGAGCCCCGCCGGACGGGAGCCGCGACCGCCGTCCGCCGCCCCCGGTGCCGCACCGCGGCCCGCCGCCGCCCGGCCCGGCTGCGCCTCCTCCCCAGCCGCCCGCCGCGCTCCGGCCGTTGTTACCGTTTCCCCATGCCCGAGCCTCTTTCCCCCGCGGACATCGCGGCGATGCCCAGGTCCGAGTTCGGTTTCCCCGGCCCGCTCCGCGACCGTCTCGTCGCGGCCATCCTCGACGGGGCCAAGACCGCCACGACCGGGCTCCTCGCCGACTACACCTGGGACGACGAGCCCCTGCCGGAGGCCGGGGACCACTCGGCCGTCCTCGACTCGGAGGACCGCCCCGTCGCCGTCATCGAGGTGACCGAGGTCCGGGTGGTCCCCCTGGGCGAGGTCGACTTCGCCCATGTGGCGGACGAGGGCGAGGGACACGCCACCGTGGCGCAGTGGCGGACGGAGCACGAGCGGTTCTGGAACGGGGCGGACCTGCGGAGGCTGCGGGAGGAATCCGGCCTCTCCGCGGACGGGTTCACCGTGGACGACACCACCTCCGTGGTCCTGGAACGCTTCCGCCTCGTCGCCGATCTGCGTCCCCTGGGCAGCGGCTGACCGCCTGAGCCCCTGACCGCCCGGTGCCGGAGACCCGCCGTCGCGGGCCGCCCGGCCCCCGTCCACGCCCCGGCCCCCGCGCCCGTCCCGGCCCCCGTGCCTGCCCCGGCCACCGTCCCCGTCCCGGCCGACTGTTCTCGATCTTGCTGTCAGGTCCCCGGGCCCTCCGCGCGTCCTACCCTCCGGGCCCGCGCGGACGGTGCCCCGGACTCGACAGTAGGGCGACGAACATGACAGACACGGCGAAAGCCCGTTCCGCGGCCGAAGGGCCGGAGGAACCGGGCACGACGGAAACCGCGCCACGGGAGATACGACGGATCGCGGACGTCGACGCGCTGCGGGGCTTCGCCCTGCTCGGCATCCTGCTGGTCAACCTCACCGTCACCTCCACCGCGTACATTGGCGGCGGCGGACTGACGGACCCCGCCTTCGACGGGCCGTTACACGACGCCTGGCGCTATCTGATCGCTGTGCTCCTGGAGACCAAGTTCTATCTGCTCTTCTCCTTCCTCTTCGGCTACAGCTTCACCCTCCAGATGCGGTCCGCCGAACGCGCGGGCGCCCGGATCGCCCCCCGCGTCCTGCGCCGCTGCGCCGCTCTCCTGGCGATCGGCGCCGTGCACGCGGTGGCGCTCTACACGGGCGACATCCTGATCACCTACTCCGTGCTGGGCCTGCTGCTGCTCGCCTGCCGCAATCTGCGCCCCCGTACCGCCGTACGCGTCGCCGTCACGATCTTCGCCGTCCTGGCCTCCCTCTATCTGGCGCTGAGCTGGACGGTCTGGGCCGGGCATCTCGACATCGACGTCGAGGCGGACCCGGCCGAGGCCCGTGCCACGCTGGAGGCGCTGCGCGGCGACGTCGGCTCGGTGCTCGGGGAGAACCTCTCGGAGCAGCCCATCGCCGCGCTGTTCATCCTGTTCGTCCAGGGGCCGCCCGCGTTCGCCGCCTTCCTGCTGGGGCTCGCGGCGGGCAAGCTCGGCATCCTCGCGCGCGCGGCCGACCACCTCGCACTGCTGCGGCGGCTCCAGTGGGCCGGCTTCACGGTCGGGCTCGGCGGCGCCCTGGTCTACGCGTACGCCATCAAGCAGGGCACCGGGATGGAGACCGTCGGCCTCGCCCTCGCCGTGGACATGGTGACGGCGCCCCTGCTGACGGCCGCCTACGCGGCCACCGTGCTGCGGCTGCTCTCCGGGGCGCGCGGTGAGCGGATCAGCGGGGCGCTGGCCCCCGCCGGGCGGATGGCGCTGACGAACTACCTCAGCCAGTCCCTGGTGATGGCGCTGCTCTTCACCGGCTACGGCCTCGGACTCGTCGGGCGGGTGGCACCGTTCCTCGTCACGGTCGTCGGCCTGACCCTGTTCGCCGTCCAACTGGTGCTCAGCCGCTGGTGGATGAGCGGCCACGCGTACGGCCCCGTCGAATGGGTGCTCCGCGCGGTGACCAACGCCCGCCGTCCGCGGTGGCGGTCCCGGCGGGAGCGGGCTTCGGGCTGAGCCGCGTCCGGTGACCCGGGTGCGGTCCGGGTCCGTCCCGGACCGCACCGTCACCGAAAACACAGCTGTGACCTGCGGGTTCATCTCCGCGGACGCTGTGCGATCATGCAGAGCCAGCGGACGGCGGCCGGAAGACGCCGCGGCGGTGGGCAAGGTGAGGAGTCAGGTGTGAGCGCGGGCGGGGGACCGGACGGATCGTCCATGTCCGACGAGGAGTGGGAGCGGTTCCTCCAGGAGTCGGTGGACGGTACGTCCGGCGCCCCCAAGGAGCCGTCGGCGCGGGCCCGGATCGTGGCACGGCGGCTGCGGGAGAACCCGGGGGAGCCCGAGCCCTGGCGGACCTATTCCCCCGCCGCGCCGCGGCGAAGGCGCCGGACGGCTCGGTACGCGGCCGGGCTGACGGTCTGTGCCGCCCTGCTCGCCGTCGCGCTCTTCCCCGACCGGGTGACCGGCTGGTTCGGCGGCGGCGCCACCACGGCCGCCGGGGAGCCGCTGCCCGCCGAGACGGAGCGCCCCACCCAGCCGCCGCCCACGGGACCGGCCCAGCGGCCCACGCCCGACGAGCCGTTCCGGGGCTCCCCCGCGGAGCGCTGGGCGAGCGGAGCGGACGGGATCGCGCTGCCCGGGGCCAGGGCCACCGGCTGGATGAGCACGGCACAGGTGGGCCGGGCCCTGGAGCGCACCCGGGACTTCCTCGCCGCGTCCAACCTGGACCCCGGGGTGCTGCGGGGCGAGCGCCCCGCACGGGCGATCGCGCTGATCAACCCGCGTCAGCGGGACACCGCGGAGTATCTGTCGGCCGCGTTCCGCGCGCCCGACGAGAAGAACGACCCGCTGCTGCTGTTCACCCGGTTCGACTCCGACCGGGTGCGCCCCGTCGGGGACGAGGTCAGGACCCGGGGCCGGGTCACCTACGAGGAGGGCGACCGGGGCGCCCTGAGGGTGACCACCGACGTCACCTATGTGTACCCGGTGACGCGGGTACCGGACGGCGGCGAGGTCGTGCGCACGATCGTCCGCCGCGAGGTGGTCCTGGAGTGGAACGATCCGGCGAAGGTGATCACGAAGCCCGGGACCTTCTCCCTCGTCTCGTACTCCGTCGACACCACCAACGGCGGCTGCGGCGCCGTCGTCGGCCTGCTCACCCCGGAGTTCGGCGGACGCCCGGCCGGCGTCGGTGAGGGCCCCGCGGTCGACCCGTACGACCGCGGCACCTCGATGGCCGAACTGGCGCGGACCACGGACGGCGAGGAGTGCGGGGCCGCCACTCGGTCCTGACACCCGGTCCGCCGCCCCCGTGTGCCGCCATGACGACGCCGCCCGGGTGCCCCACTGCGACGACCCGCGGGCGGCTTTGGTGCGCCGCCGCGCGTCCGGCCCCGGGGGGCGGGGAGCGGGCACGGTCCCGACGCGCCCACGTGAACGGCGCCCGATGAGCGCGTAACCGCTCACGAGCGGACCCGGGTTCCGCGCCCCCTCGCGCCACCGTGCGTGCCGAGCGCTTCCCCGGACGGAGCGAATCACCTACGGTGGGAGGAGGCTCGACAGTACCGGTCCCGGTGGTCCCGCCGGGGTGCCGTCGGCGCCCGCCCGGGCCCGCGACCCCTTGTCGCGCACCCGGGGACCCCGCACGTTTCCCACCCTCCGGGAGGCGCCATGACAGCTCCGGCACCGGAGCCGGCCGACCGCCACGCCGTCCAGCCGCCGCATGTGCTGGACCCGGCGGCGCGCGACCGCGCGGCCGAGGACGCGGCGCTGCGGGCGCGCGGATCCGTGACCCGGGTCGACGTCCTGGGCGAGGAGGTGTGGGCGATCACCGATCCCGTGCTGCTGAAGCGGCTGCTGCTGGACGGGCGGGTGTCGAAGGACTCCCGGCGCCACTGGGACCGGTTCCCGGAGCACACCACCGACTGGCCCCTGGTGCTGTGGGTGGCCGTGGAGAGCATGTTCACCGCCTACGGCCCCGAACACCGGCGGCTGCGACGGCTGATCGCCCCCGTGTTCACGGCCCGCACGGTCAACGCGCTCGCGCCCGACATCGAGCGCTTCGCCCGTGAACTCCTGGACGACCTGGCCACGACGCCCCCCGGCGGGACGGCCGATCTGCGCGAGAGGTTCGCGAACCCGCTGCCGCTCCGGGTCATCGGCCGCCTCATGGGGCTGCCGGAGCGGATGGTGCCCGACTTCCGCCGGGTCGTCGACGGCGTCTTCGCCACCGCGGTCACCGCCGCGGAGGCCGCCGCCAACACCCGGGACCTCTATCGCACGGTGGAGGAGCTGATCGCCCTCAAACGGGAGCGGCCCGGGGACGACCTCACCTCCCGGCTGATCGCGGCCCGTGACACCGAGGGCGACGGACAGGGGCTCAGCGAGAAGGAGTGCGGCGAGATGCTCCTGCTCATCATCAGCGCCGGGTACGAGACCACGGTGAACCTCATCGACCAGGCCGTGGTCGCCCTGCTCACCCACCCCGGGGAACGGGCCGCCGCCCGCGCCGGAACCGTGTCCTGGGGCGATGTGGTCGAGGAGACCCTGCGCTGGCAGGCCCCGGTGCCCCTGCTGCCGATGCGGTACGCGATCGAGGACATCGAACTGCCCGGCGGCACGGTGGTCCGGCGCGGGCAGGCGATCCTCGCCGCCTACTCCGCCGCCAACCGCCACCCCGGTCTCCACGGGCCCACGGCCGGGGAGTTCGACCCGGCCCGCGCCGACAAGAGCCATCTCTCCTTCGGCCACGGCGTCCATGTCTGCCTGGGTGCCCCCCTGGCCCGGCTGGAGGCGACCATCGCGCTGCGCCTGCTGGACGAGCGCTTCCCCCGGCTGGCGCTCGCCGTCCCGCCCGGCGATCTCGTCCCGCTGCCGTCCTTCCTCGCCAACGGCCACCGGTCCGTGCCCGTCGTCCTCGAACCCGGCGCCCCCGCCTGAGCGGATCCCCGGCGCGGTAGCCGGACAGCCACCGGGCCCGTCCGCCCGGTGTTTCCCCGGTGCCGGGCGGCAACGTCCGCTCCGGCAGCCGGAGTCGACGACCGTGTGGCGCGGCTGCACCCCGTCCGTCACATGGTCCACCAGGAGCGCGGTGCCCGGCGGGTATCGGCCGACGAGGGCGCTCACCTGTGGTGCTCCGAGGTGCGGGAAACCTGCGACGGTATTTCTTTGCCCACTGTTTAATCAATGGCCGAACGGCTTCGTTTCGAGTGGAAATCAATTCGTCAATTCGCACATACCGGACGGTATGGAAAAGTTTTTCCAACGGGGGTGAACCAGGGCCGTCAAGGGCCGCGTGCCATGGGTGACCCAACGGATCGACAGGAGTGTTGCATGCCTCTTGGCTACCTCTTTGGCGGCGGTGTAGGAACCGAGCCGCACGGCATCGAACTCTATGAGGGATTTCCCGCCGTGCGCCGGTTGTACGGTCAGATATCTGAATGGACGGGACTCGGGGCCGAACAGATCCTGAACGGTGAGCTGCCGGGCGGACAGGAACAGCGGCAGAGCGCGGGCTCGATCCGGGAAGCGGCACTCGCGCTGTCGGTGCACGACCTTCTGGCCGAAGCCGGACTGCGCCCCTCCGCGATCGGCGGGCTGAGCCTGGGCGCACTGACGGCCGGTGCCCTGGCGGGCGCGCTGGAGCGCCGTGCCTTCTTCGGGGCGCTGGCCCACGCGGCGAACGCGCCCGGCCCCGGGCCGGGGGACCCGGAGCAGGGCATGGCCCTGGCCTTCGTCCCCGTCGACACGACACCCCTCGACCACCCCTGGCACGGCCTGGTGGACGTCTACTTCGCCGGGGACTTCGGCCCGATGGCCGACGGCTCCCGGCGCATCCTGATGCTCGCGGGGCACCGGGAGGCCCTGGACCGGGTGGCCGCCGGGGCTCCGCCCGGCGGAGTCGTCGTGCTGCCGGGCCGCACGATCGCGGTCCACTCCCCGCTGCGGGCCGCCTTCCGCGACTTCATGGCCCCCCATGTCGCGGCCCTGCCCTTCACCGCCCCGGCCCTTCCCCTGCTCTCCTGTCTGGAGCGCGGCGTCCTCACCACCGCGGCGGAGGTACGCGATCTGTTCCAGCGGAATCCCGTTGAGCCCATCAGTCTGGTCGATGTCTGCGAGGGGATGCGGGACGAAGGCGTACGGTTGGCTCTGGTGATGGGCCCCGCGATCCCCGAGGGCCTTCTTGACTTCCCCTTCCCGGTCGTGCACGTGGAAAAGCCGGAACATATACGGTTGGCCGTGGAAACTGCTTATGAACTCGGTATCGATTTCTCCGGTGCGCGGAGCGGCTGATATGTGGGAGGAAAGCTGTCCGGTCGATCCGGATACCCTTGTCGGAACATGGCTCGAAGCCGACATCGACACCTGGACGCGTTCCGTGGTCCGGCGCACTTTCGACCCCGGGTCCGGAAGTCCCTATTGGCTGCGGCGGGCCCGGGGGTTCGACTTCGATCCGCTCGACATCACCCGTTACGCGGAACTCCCCGCCCTGGGTCCCTTTTCGCTGCCGGAGTTGCGGGCACTCGATCCCGCGGAGCTCGTCCCGCGGGCGGTTCCCCGCCCTCTGGCCGGGAGGGTGTGGGACACCGGCGGCACCTCGGGACCGCCCTGCCGTGTCTTCTACACACCCGGCATGCTCCGGCACCGGGCCGTGTGGCGCAGATGGTCCTTCGTCCGGGAGGGATTCGCCCCCGGCCGTACCTGGCTCCAGGCCACCCCCTCCGGGCCGCATCTCATCGGACACGGCGCCTGGGAAGCCGCCGATCTGTACGCGGGACAGGTCTACGCCATCGATATGGACCCCCGCTGGGTCAAACGGCTCATTCGCGAGGGGCGGCTCCAGGATGTCGACCGCTATACTGCGCACCTCGTCGAACAAATCGCCGACGTCCTGGAGCGGGGGCGGGTCCACTATCTCACCACCACCCCCGCCCTTTTCGAGACACTGCGCCGGCGCGTTCCCGACCGGATCGCCGCACTGGACGGGGCCCGCCTGAGCGGGACACAGATCAACGCCACGATGTACCGCGACTTCATTGCCGCCCTGGACGGCGGGGTCTGCGGCATCAGCTACGGCAACACCTTCGGCAACGCCGCGTGGCTCGGCGTACTGCGGGACGGCAGGACACTCCCGTACATGCCGAACTACCCCCAGGTGACGATGGCGGTCGTCCGCAAGGACGACTGGACGGCCGTCGTCCCCGAGGGGGGCAACGGACAGGTCCGTCTCACCGTGCTGCATGAGGATCTCTTCCTGCCGAACATCCTCGAACGCGATCAGGCGGTGCGCTACACCGACGAACAGTGGCCCTGTGACGGCGTCGCCGACGTACGCCCGCTCCAGGTCACGAACTCGGCCCCCGAGGGCCTGTACTGACCCTGCCGCACCACCCGCGGAGCGGCGGGCGCGCGATCACCGCGTACGCCCGGCCGTGCTCCGCGTACCACGCACCGCACCGCGTCGTCATCTGTCGTCGGGCGCCGTAACGCCCCGTCATGTGCGTACCGCGTCGTGCTGCGTCGTACCGTGCCGCGCCGCGTGTCCCCGCGGACGCAGGCGTACCCCTGCGAACCGGCGCACCGCCGCCGCCCGGAGCGCCGAAGTCCCGGACGGCGGAGCCCCGTGGGACGCGGTCCCGAACGCTGCTGCCCCGAAGTCCTGAGCACCCCTGAAGGAGTTATGACGTGAACGTGCCGAAGACCCCCACCGGGTCTCCTGTCCTCTGGGCCCTGTCGGCCGACAGCGGGGGCGCGCTCAGGGCACGGGCACGGAGGCTCAGGGACCGGCTGTCGGCCACGGCGGAATGGCACCCCGCGGACATCGCCGCCGCGCTCGCCCGCACCCCTGCCGCCACCGCCCGCCGCGCCGCCCTGGTGGCGGAGGACCGCGCCGGACTCCTGGAACGGCTCGACGCGCTCGCTGACGGGCGCGGTATGCCGGGCCTGGCCGAGGGGCCAGGGCCCGGCGCCGCGGGCTTCCACGGTGCCGCGTTCGTCTTCCCCGGCCAGGGCGCCCAGTGGCCCGGGATGGCGGCGGAACTCCTCGACTCCGCACCGGTGTTCCGCCGGAGCGTGGACGCCTGCGCCCAGGCGCTGGAACCGTTCCTCGACTGGTCCCTGATGGATGTGCTGCGCGCCTTGGGGGGCACCGTGCCCCTGGACCGGGCGGACATCGCCCAACCCGCGCTCTTCGCGGTCGGCGTGTCCCTCGCCGCGCTGTGGAGCGCCCACGGCGTGGAGCCCGCGGCGGTGCTCGGCCACAGCTGCGGCGAGATCTCCGCCGCGGCGGTCAGCGGTGCCCTCTCCCTCGACGACAGCGCGCGGGTGGTCGCCCGGTGGAGCCAGGCCCAGGCGACCCTGACCGGCCGCGGCGACATGGTCTCCGTCCTCGCCTCCACCACGGAACTCCGCCCCCATCTCGCCTCCTTCGACGGACACCTGGTGATCGCGGCCGTCAACGGCCCGCGTTCCGTGATCGTGTCCGGGGACGCCGACGCCGCCGCCGAACTGGTGGAACGGCTGACGGCGGCCTCCGTCCACGCCCGGAGGATCGCCGTCGGGCTGGCCGCGCACTCCCCGCACATCGACGCCGTCGTCCCCCGCCTCCACGCCGACCTGGCCCCCGTGCGTCCGCTCCCCGCACGGCTGCCGTACTACTCCGGACTGACCGGCGACCTGATCGCCGAACCTGTCCTCGACGCCGCCTACTGGGCCCGCAACCTGCGGAACACGGTCCGCTTCGACAGGGCCACGACCGCGCTCCTGCGGGACGGCCACAGCGTGCTGCTGGAGATCGGCCCGCACCCCGTCCTCACCGCGGCCCTGCGGGAGTCCGCCGACACCTGCGGCGCCCCGGCCCGCGTCACGGCGACACTGCGCCGGGGCCGGGGGAACCGGACGCAGTTCCTCTCCGCGCTGGGGGAGCTGTATGTGCACGGCGCCTCCCCGGACTGGGAAGCGGCCCTCGCCGGGTCCGGCGCCCGCCCCGTGGAGCCGCCCGGCGGCCCGGCGGGCGGCCACCCCCAGGACGGCGTTCCCCGGGACGGCGACTGCCGTGTGCCCCCGGTGGAGGGCGGCACGGACCCGGTGGAGGACGCCGGGGATCCGGTGGAGGACGCTGCGGACCCGGTGGAGGGCGCCGGGGACCCGTCCGTGCCCTCCGGGGGAGAGGAGGACGGGGCGCTCCGCGAGGAGCTGAGCCGCCTCGCGCCCGCCGCGCAGCGCGACCGGCTGCTCCGGCTGGTCCGCGAGGAGACCGCCGCCGTGCTCGGTTGCTCCGGCCCCGTCGACCCCGGCCGCACCCTGGTCGACCTCGGCCTCGACTCGGTGACCGCGATCGAACTGCGCGACCGCCTCAACAGGGCCACCGGGCTGCGGCTGCCCCTCACGGCCGCGTTCGACCACCCCACACCGGGAGCCCTCGCGGAACTGCTGCGCGCCCGGCTGCTGGGCGACGACGGGCCCCTGCCCGCGGCCCCCGCGCCCGGCCCGTCGGCCGCCCGTGCCGACGACCCGGTGGCCGTCGTCGCGATGGGCTGCCGCTTCCCCGGCGGTGTCCACGGCCCCGAGGCCCTGTGGCGGCTGCTGACCGAGGAGACCGACGCCGTCTCGGCGTTCCCCGAGGGGCGCGGCTGGGGCACCGGGGGCGCCTGCGCCCGCGAGGACACCGGCCCCGGCCGGTACTACCAGCGGGAGGCGGGGTTCCTCCACGACGCCGACCTCTTCGACGCCGCCTTCTTCGGCGTCTCGCCCCGCGAGGCCCTCGCGATGGACCCGCAGCAGCGGCTGCTGCTGGAGACCTCCTGGGAGGTCTTCGAGCGCGCGGGCATCGACGTGACGGCCCTGCGCGGCAGCCGCACCGGTGTCTACATCGGTGCGATGACCATGGACTACGGCCCCCGCCTCCATGAGCCCTCGGAGGTCGGCGGCCATCTTCTGACGGGGAACACCGGCAGCGTCGCCTCCGGGCGGATCGCCTACGTCCACGGCTTCGAGGGCGCGGCGATCACCGTCGACACCGCCTGCTCCTCCTCGCTGGTCGCCCTGCACCTGGCGGTGCAGGCCCTGCGCCGGGGCGAGTGCTCGCTCGCGCTGACCGGCGGCGCGACGGTGATGCCGACACCGGGCATGTTCGTGGAGTTCAGCCGTCAGGGCGCGCTGTCGGCGGACGGCCGGTGCAAGGCGTTCTCCGCGCACGCCGACGGCTTCGGCCTGGCCGAGGGGGTCGGCCTCGTCCTCCTGGAACGGTTGTCGGACGCGCGGCGCAACGGTCATCCGGTGCTCGCGGTGGTCCGTGGTTCCGCTGTCAACCAGGACGGTGCCTCGAACGGTCTCACCGCGCCCAATGGGCCGTCCCAGCAGCGGGTGATCCGCGCCGCGCTGGCCGACGCGGGGCTGTCGGCGGCGGACGTGGACGCGGTGGAGGCGCACGGCACGGGGACGCCGCTGGGCGATCCGATCGAGGCGCAGGCGTTGCTGGCGACTTACGGTCAGGGGCGTTCGGCGGGTCGGCCGTTGTGGCTGGGTTCGCTGAAGTCGAATATCGGCCATACCCAGGCGGCAGCCGGTGTGGGTGGTGTGATGAAGATGGTGCTGGCGTTACGGAACGGGGTGCTGCCGAGGACCCTGCATGTGGACGAGCCGACCCACCGCGTGGACTGGTCGGCGGGCGAGGTGCGGCTGCTCGCGGAGGCCCGTCCCTGGGACGGCACGGCGGGACCCCGGAGGGCCGGGGTGTCGTCCTTCGGCGTCAGCGGGACCAACGCCCACGTCATCCTGGAGGAGGCCCCCGCGGTGGCGCCCGCCGCCCGTCCGGCGCCGCCCGAGGCCCCCGGACCGCTGCCGTGGGTCCTGTCGGCGAAGACCCCCGAGGCCCTGAGGACACGCGCCGCGCACCTGCTGCCCACGGCCGGGCAGGCGGACACCCGCGCCGCCGACATCGGCCTGTCGCTCGCCACCGCCCGCGCCCGCCACCGCCACCGGGCGGTGGTGGTGGGTGGTCGGGGGGAGTTGCTGTCGGGTCTGCGGGCGCTGGCGGGTGGGGAGGTGTGTGCGTCGGTGGTCGCGGGGACGGCTCCGGCATCGGATGCCCGGGTGGTGTTTGTGTTTCCGGGTCAGGGGTCGCAGTGGGTGGGGATGGCGTGTGAGCTGCTGGTCGGGTCGCCTGTTTTCGCGGCTCGGATGGTGGAGTGTGAGCGGGCTCTGGGGCGGTTTGTCGACTGGTCGTTGACGGGGGTGGTGCGGTCGGGTGTGGGGCTGGACCGGGTGGATGTGGTGCAGCCGGTGTTGTGGGCGGTGATGGTGTCGCTGGCGTCGGTGTGGCGTGGGTTTGGGGTGGTGCCGGCTGCGGTGGTGGGTCATTCGCAGGGTGAGATCGCGGCGGCTGTGGTGGCGGGCGGGCTGTCGCTGGAGGACGGGGCGAGGGTGGTGGCGTTGCGGAGCCGGGCTGTCGCGTCGCTGGCGGGTGAGGGCGGGATGGTGGCGGTCTCTCTCCCTCTGGGGGAGGTGGAGCGTCTGATCGGTGGCTGGGAGGGGCGGTTGTCGGTGGCGGCGGTCAACAGCCCGTCGTCGGTGGTGGTGTCCGGTGACTCGGATGCGCTGGCCGGATTGCTGGTGTTGTGCGGGGCGGAGGGGGTGAGGGCGCGTCGTGTCGAGGTGGACTACGCCTCGCACTCGGCCCGGGTGGAGCGGATCGAGGCCGAGATCCGGACGGCTCTGGAGGGGGTGACACCGGTCCGGGGCGGGGTGCCGTTGTTCTCGACGGCGATGGACGCCTGGCTGGACACCTCGGTGATGGGCGGCGCGTACTGGTACGCCAATCTCCGCCGCACGGTGGGTTTTGAGTCCGCGGTGCGGGCGCTGGCGGCGGAGGGGTTTGGTCCGTTTGTTGAGGTGAGTCCGCATCCGGTGCTGGCGGTGGCGGTGGAGGAGACTCTGGAGGCGGTGGGGTCGTCCGTCCCGGTGATCGGCACTTTGCGGCGGGACGAGGGCGGCATGGACCGTCTGCTCATGTCCCTCGGTCAGGCGTGGGTGCACGGTCTGCCGGTGGACTGGTCACCGGTGTTCGCGGACACCGGCGCCACCGGGGTCGACCTCCCCACCTACCCCTTCCAGCGCGAACGCTTCTGGCTGGAGACCGTGCGGGCGGAATCCGGACCTTCGGTCACCGGGCGGTCCGCGGACGGCCTCTGGAGGACCCTTGAGGACGAGGACCCCGCAGGGCTCGCGGACACCCTGAAGGTGACCCCGCAGGCGTTGGACGAGGTACTGCCCGCCCTCCTGACCTGGCGCCTTGAGCACGCGCGGACACAGCGCGCCGACTCCTGGCGGTACCGCGTCGGCTGGCGTCCGCTCGCCCTGCCGCCCGCCCCCGCGCCCCCCGGCCGCTGGCTCGCCGTGTGCCCCGAGGACATACGTTTCGCCGCGGACCCCGCGAGCGACGTCGTCCGCGGCCTGGCCGCGCTCGGCTTGGACCTCACCGTGGTCACCGCCGCAGGCCCCGGACGCAGCCGGGCCGCGCTCGCCGCCGCGCTCACCGCAGCCACCGGCGCCAGGCCCTTCGCCGGTGTTCTCTCCCTGCTCGCCGACGAGCCGCGCCCGCACCCGGAGCACCCCGAACTCCCCGGTGGTGTGGCGCTGACCCTCGCCCTCGTCCAGGCGCTGGGGGACGCAGGGATCGACGCCCCGCTGTGGTGCGTCACCCGCGGCACGGCCGTCCTCGGCGCGGGCGAACGGCCCGGCCCCGTCTCCCACGCGGCCGTCGCCGGTCTCGGGCGGACCGCTGCCCTGGAGCACCCGGGCCGCTGGGGCGGGCTGGTCGACCTCCCGCCGGACCCCGACGAGCGGGCCCTGCGGCGGCTGTGCGCCGTCCTCACCTCCGTCACCGACGAGGACCAGGTCGCGGTGCGCTCGACCGGTGTCCACGGGCGCCGCCTCCTGCCCGCCCCCGTACGCCGCGACCCGCCGCCCGGACGCGGGGCCGGGGACACCTTCGGGCACGGCACCGTACTGATCACCGGCGGCACCGGCGGCGTCGGCGCCCAGGTGGCCCGGTGGCTCGCCAAGGGGGGCACCGGACACCTCCTCCTCGTCTCCCGGAGCGGTGCACGGGCCGCGGGCGCGGACGAACTGCGCACGGAACTGCGGGAGCTGGGCGCCGCCGTCACCATCGCCGCCTGCGACGCCGCCGACCCGGACCGGCTGCGGGACGTGATCGGCGCACTGCCGGGGGAACAGCCGCTCACCGCCGTCGTCCACGCGGCCGGGGTCCTCGACGACGGCACGCTGGACAGCCTGACCCCCGCCCGGACGGCCGCCTGCCTACGGGCCAAACTGACCGCCGCGCACGCCCTCCACGAGGCCACCGCCGGACACGACCTCGCGGCCTTCGTCGTCTTCTCCTCCCTCATGGGCGTCGTGGGCAACGCGGGCCAGGCCGGCTACACCGCCGCCAACGCGGCCCTGGAGGCGTTCGTCGCGGGACGGCGTGCCGAGGGACTGCCCGGCACGGCCATCGCCTGGGGGGCGTGGGCCGCGGGCGAGGGCATGCTGCGCGAGGACGTGGTCCGCCGCCTGCGCGACCGGGGCCTGCCCTCCATGGCCCCGGAGGCGGCCGTCACCGCGATCGGCCGGGCGGTCACCGAGGACGACGGCCTCGTCGTCGTCGCCGACGCCGACTGGCGGCGCTTCGCCGACACGGCGGGTCCGCGCCCCACCGCCCTGCTGAGTGTCCTCTGCGCCCCGGACGGCGGTGACACCGGCGACATCGACGACACCGGCGGCAGCGGCGGCGGCACGGCCGGGCCCGCCGGAGCGTTCGTGGCACGGCTCGCGGAGCTGCCCGCCG
The DNA here is from genome assembly GCF_005519465.1 of Streptomyces clavuligerus. Lineage (NCBI taxonomy): Bacteria > Bacillati > Actinomycetota > Actinomycetes > Kitasatosporales > Streptomycetaceae > Streptomyces > Streptomyces clavuligerus. Next base: position 6,680,124 of record NZ_CP027858.1, read on the forward strand.
CCGACCGGCCCCGGTTCGTCACCGACCTGGTCCGCGCCCACGCGGCGGCGGTGCTGCGCCACACCGCCCCCGACGCGATCCCTTCCGAACGGGCCTTCTCCGACATGGGGTTCGACTCGCTGACCTCCGTGGAACTGCGCAACCGGCTCGCCGCGGCCACGGGGCTCCGGCTGCCCGCCACCGTCCTGTTCGACCGGCCGACGCCGCGGAGCCTTGTCACCCATGTGCTCGCCGCGCTCCCGGACGTCGGCGGCGCGCGGGGCGGCGGAGCGTCCGTCGGCGGTGCGGTGGTGGCCGGTGGCGGGTGCGCCACCGGCCGGGAGCGCGGGGCGGCGGAATCCCCCGCTCCGGCGAGGCACGACGAACCGGTCGCGATCGTCGGCATGGGCTGCCGCTTCCCCGGCGGCGTCCGCCGCCCCGCCGATCTGTGGCGGCTGCTCGCCGACGGCCGGGACGCGGTGACGCGGTGGCCCGCCGACCGGGGCTGGGACACGGCCGGGCTGTACGACCCCGACCCGGACCGGCCCGGTACCACCTACTGCGCCCAGGGCGGCTTCCTGGAGGACGCCGCCGGGTTCGACGCCGCGTTCTTCGGGATCTCCCCGCGCGAGGCCCTCGCGATGGACCCGCAGCAGCGGCTGCTCCTGGAGATCTCCTGGGAGGCCGCCGAGAGCGCGGGGCAGGCTCCCGCGTCGCTGCGGGGCCACCGGGTCGGTGTGTTCGTCGGCACCAACGGCCAGGACTACATCGGTCTGCTCGGGGCCGACCCGGACGCCTCCGAAGGCCACTTCCTGACCGGCAACACGGCGAGTGTGCTCTCCGGCCGTATCGCCTACACCCTCGGCCTGGAGGGCCCCGCCCTCACGGTCGACACGGCCTGCTCCTCCTCGCTGGTCGCCCTGCACCTCGCCGTCCAGGCACTGCGGCGCGGCGACTGCGACCAGGCGTTCGCGGGCGGTGCGACGGTGATGAGCACCCCCCGCTCCCTGGTCGAGTTCAGCCGTCAGCGGGGTCTGGCCCCGGACGGCCGGTGCAAGGCGTTCGGCGCGGGAGCGGACGGCACGGGCTGGGGCGAAGGGGCCGGGATGCTCCTGTTGAAGCGTCTCTCCGACGCGCGGCGCGACGGACATCCCGTGCTCGCGGTGATCCGTGGGTCCGCCGTCAACCAGGACGGCGCCAGCAACGGTCTCACCGCCCCCCACGGCCCCGCCCAGCAACAGGTCGTCCGCGCCGCCCTCGCCGACGCGCGCCTCGCGCCCGGTGACATCGACGCCGTGGAGGCCCATGGCACCGGCACCGCCCTCGGCGACCCCATCGAGGCGCAGGCGCTCCAGGCCGTCCACGGTCGCCGCCCCGGCGGACATCCGCTGTGGCTGGGATCGGTCAAATCCAATATCGGCCACACCCAGGCCGCCGCCGGTGTCGCCGGAGTCATCAAGATGGTGCTGGCCCTGAGAACCGGCGAACTGCCCGCCACCCTGCACGCGGACGACCCCAGCCCGCACATCGACTGGTCCGCCGCGGACCTGCGCCTCCTGACCCGGCACACCCCCTGGCCCGCCACCGGCGCACCCCGCCGCGCCGGAGTGTCCTCCTTCGGCATCAGCGGCACCAACGCCCACGTCATCCTCGAACAGGCCCCACCGGACACCCCCTCCACCACGGGTCCCGCCACGACGGGGGACAGGGAACACGGGGCGGACCCCGGGCGCGGCGCGGGTTCCGCCGATCCGGTGGCGGGTGTCGCGGGCGGCCCGAACGCCGGTGCCGCGGCGGCGGTGCGGTCCGTCGGGTGCGCGGACTCCGTCAACGCCGCGGAGGGCACGCTCCCGGTGCCCGGGGCGGCGGGCTCCGCGAACGGCACGGACCCGGCCGGTCCGGCGGCAGAGAGCGCGGCGGCGGCCTCCGGGCGAGGCGCGCGCCCCGGTATGCCGCTGCTGCTGTCCGCGAGGGACCCGCACGCCCTGCGGGCCCAGGCGGCGGGTCTGCGCGCGCATCTGAAACACCACGGCGACAGCCTCGCGGACATCGCCCACGCGCTCGTCACGCGGCGTAACGCGTTCGAGCACCGGGCGGCGGTCCTCCGGCCGGACGGGGACGACGAGCACCCGGAGAACGGCCGGGCGGCGGTGCTCCGGGCGCTGGAGACCATCGCCACCGGCGGTTCCTCCGGACGGGTCGTCACCGGCCGCACCGCCCCCGCGCCCCGCACCGCGTTCCTCTTCCCCGGACAGGGGAGCCAGCGCACGGGCGCCGGTGCGCGGCTCTACCGTGCCGAACCGGTCTTCGCCGACGCGCTGGACGACGTCCTCACCCATCTCGCCCCGCATCTGGACCTGCCGCTGCGCGACATCATGTTCGCGGAGCCCGGCACGGAACGCGCCGCGCTGCTGCACCGCACCCGCTGCACCCAACCGGCCCTGTTCGCCCTCGCCGTGGCGCTGTTCCGGCTCATGGACCACCGGGGCGTCCGGCCCGGCCTCCTCATCGGACACTCCGTCGGCGGGCTGGCGGCGGCCCATGCGGCGGGCGTCCTCGACCTGCCCGGCGCCTGCGCGCTGGTCGCCGCCCGCGGCCGGCTGATGGACGCCCTCCCCGGGGGCGGGGCCATGGCCGCCGTGGAGGCCGACGAGGACGAGATCCGCGCGGCCCTCGCCGAGGGCGCGGCACCCCACGGAGACATCAGTGTGGCCGCCGTCAACGGCCCGCGCTCCACCGTCGTGTCCGGCGACCGCGCCCCCGTGCTCCGCCTCGCCGCGGCCTTCCGCGCACAGGGCCGCCGCACCAGGGAACTCACCGTCAGCCACGCCTTCCACTCGGCGCACATGGACCCCATGCTGGACGACTTCCGCCGGGTGGCCGAGGGCCTGACCTACTCCGCGCCCCGCATCCCCGTACTCTCCGACCTCACCGGGGAACGGGCCACCGCCGACGAACTGTGCGACCCGGGGTACTGGGTACGCCACGCCCGCGGCACCGTCCGCTTCTTCGACGGCGTCCGCCGCCTGCTCGCGGAGGGCATCACCGACTGTCTTGAACTCGGCCCCGGCGGTGTGCTCTCCGGCCTCGTACAGGACTGCCTGTCGCACACCGGCACCGGCACCGGCACCGACGCGGACACCGGCATGTCCGCGGGCGCGGAGAGGGATACCGCCGCCGACTGCCGCGCCGTCCCCCTGCTCCGTGACGGACGCCCCGAGGACGTGGCGGTCGTCGAAGCGCTGGCCCGGCTGTACGTCCGGGGCGTCCCCGTGAACTGGCGCGCCGGGTGGCCCCGTACGGCCGTACCCCACCTCGATCTGCCCACCTACCCCTTTCGGCACCGGCGGTTCTGGCCCGCGTCCCCGGCCGCGCCGCTCCCGCCCGGGGACGGCGCGTCGGAACGCACCGGACGGGCGTATCGCGTCGGCTGGCGCGCCCTGCCCGAACCCGCCGCACCCCGGCTCCACGGCACCTGGCTGCTGATCGCCCCCGGACCCGCGCGCACCCCCCTCGCCGGGGCGTGCGCCCGCGCCCTGGAGGAACACGGCGCCGCGGTGACCACCGTCCCTGTCCCCGCCGGTACGGACCGATCGGAACTCGCCACGCTCGTCCGGACGGCCGACGCCACCGGTGTCCTCTCGCTGCTCGCACCCACCGGCGGTCCCGAGGCCACCCTGCTGCTCGTCCAGGCGCTCGGTGACGCGGGCGTCGGAGCCCCGCTGTGGTGCGCCACCACCGGGGCCGTGGCCTGCGGCGACGACGGCCCGCCCGACCCTGTGCAGGCACAGGTCTGGGGCCTGGGGCGGGTCGCCGCCCTGGAGCACCCGGGCCGCTGGGGCGGGCTGGTCGACCTGCCGCCGGACCCCGACGGGCGGGCCCTGCGGCGGCTGTGCGCCGTCCTGTCCGGAACCGTGCGCGCCGAAGGCGGGGACATCTGCCCCGAGGACCAGGTCGCGATCCGCGCCGACGGCCTCCACGGCCGCCGCCTCCTGCGCGCCTCCCGCCCCGGCGCGGACACCGGCACCGGCACCCGCGCCTGGCCCCCGCGCGGCACCGTGCTCATCACCGGCGGCACCGGCGGCCTCGGCGCCCAGGTGGCCCGCCTCCTGGCGAAGAACGGCGCGGGACACCTCGTTCTGACGAGCCGTCGCGGCCCGGACGCCCCCGGCGCCGCCGCGCTCACCGCCGAGCTGACCGCCCTCGGCGCGCGGACCACCGTCGTCGCCTGCGATGTCGCCGACCGGTCGGCGCTGCGGGCCGTCGTGGACGACCTGCGGGCCCACGGCGACACCGTACGGGCGGTCTTCCACACCGCCGGACTGACCTCGGACACACCGCTCCCGGAGCTGACCCCGGCCCGGTTCGCCGAGGAGACGGCGGCCAAGGTGCGGGGCGCCACCCACCTCGACGCCCTGTTCGGCGGCGGACCGGACAGCGGACCGGACGGCGGACCACCGCACCGGGCGCGATCGGGTGGCGGCCGACCGGACAGCAGCGCACCGGACGGCGGACTCGACGCCTTCGTGCTCTTCTCCTCCGTCTCCGCCGTCTGGGGCAGCGGACGCCAGGGCAGCTATGCCGCCGCCAACGCCCATCTGGACGCCCTCGCCGAACAGCGGCGCTCCCGGGGGCTCGCCGCGACCTCCGTGGCGTGGGGGCCCTGGGCCGGAGCGGGCATGGCGCACGGGGCCACCGGCGCGGCCCTGCGCCGCCACGGACTGGTCCCGATGGCCCCCGAAGCGGCGCTGACCGCCCTCCAGGACATCCTGGAACGGGGCGAGAGCGGCACCGTGGTCGCGGACCTGGACTGGGCGCGCTTCACCCCCGCTTTCACCTCGGCCCGCGTCGGCGCGCTCCTGAGCGAACTGCCCGAGGCCCAAGCCCCCTTCGGACACCCGTCCGCGCCGCCGCCCGGCTCCTCGGCGCGGGAGCCGGACGCCGACCCGCCCGCCGCCGTCCGGGCCCGGTGGCGCGCCCGGCTCGCCCCGCTGCCCGGGCGGGAGCGGCACCGCGCGCTCACCGAATTGGTCCGCACCGAGGCGGCGGCCGTTCTCGGCCATGACACGACCGCGTCGATCGCCGCCGACCGCCCCTTCCGGGAGATCGGCTTCGACTCGCTCACCGCCGTCGAGCTGCGCGGCCGACTGGCCGGCGCGACCGGTCTGCCCCTGCCCGCCACCACCGTGTTCGACCATCCCACGGCCGTCTCCCTCGGCAGCCGCCTGTACGGCGAACTCACCGGAACCGGAACCGGAAGCGAAACGGGAAGCGGAAGCGGAAGCAGCGAGGGCGGCACCGGCGGCGAGTCCGGCCCCGCTCCGCTGACCACGCGCAGCGCCGCCGCCCCGCCCCCCACGGCGGAACCGCTCGCCATCATCGGGATGGCCTGCCGATTCCCCGGCGGCGTCCGCTCCCCGGAAGACCTGTGGAACCTCGTCCTCACGGAGACCGACGCCATCGGCGGCCTGCCCACCGACCGCGGCTGGCCACTGGACGCCCTCTACGACCCCGACCCCGAACACGAGGGAACGTTCTACGCCACCGGCGGCGGCTTCCTCGACGGCGCCGGAGACTTCGACGCCGCGTTCTTCGGGATCTCCCCGCGCGAGGCGCTGGCCATGGACCCGCAGCAGCGGCTGCTCCTGGAGACCTCCTGGGAGGCCCTCGAACACGCGGGCATCGACCCCCGCTCCGTCCGCGGCAGCCAGGGCGGCGTCTACCTCGGACTGGCCTCCCAGGGCTACGGCACCGGACCCAAGGACCCCTCCGCCGACGTCGAAGGACATCTGCTCAGCGGCACCGTGACGAGCGTCGCCTCCGGCCGCGTCGCCTACACCCTGGGCACCGAGGGTCCCGCCGTCACCGTCGAGACCGCCTGCTCCTCCTCCCTGGTCGCCCTCCACCTCGCCGGACAGGCGCTGCGCGCGGGGGAGTGCTCCTTCGCGCTCGTCGGCGGCGCCGCCGTCATCGCCTCACCGGACGTCCTCGTCGAGTTCAGCCGCCAACGCGGGCTGTCGCCCGACGGCCGCTGCCGCCCCTTCGCGGACACCGCCGACGGCACCGGCTGGAGCGAGGGCGTCGGCGTCCTCGTGGTCGAACCGCTCTGTGACGCGCGGCGCAACGGCCATCCGGTCCTGGCGGTGATCCGTGGGTCCGCCGTCAACCAGGACGGTGCCAGCAACGGTCTCACCGCCCCCAGCGGCCCCGCCCAGCGGCGCGTACTGCGCCGGGCGCTGGCCGCCGCCGGAGTGACGGCGGCGGACGTCGACCTCGTCGAGGCCCATGGCACCGGCACCACCCTGGGCGACCCGATCGAGGCGGGGGCCGTTCTCGCCGTCTACGGGCGGGACCGGCCCGCCGGCCGTCCGCTGTGGCTCGGTTCGCTGAAGTCGAACATCGGCCACACCCAGGCCGCCGCCGGAGTCGCGGGCATCATCAAGACCGTCATGGCCCTGCGGCACGGCGTCCTGCCCCGCAGCCTGCACATCGACCGGCCCTCCACCGAGGTGGACTGGTCGGCGGGCACCGTACGGCTCCTCACCGAGGCACGCCCCTGGGACACCCCGGCAGGGCCCCGCCGGGCCGGGGTCTCCTCGTTCGGCATGAGCGGCACCAACGCCCACGTCGTCCTCGAACAGGCCCCCACGGCCGCGCCGGTCACCGATCCTGACGACAGCGGACCGGAGGACGGCCCGGAGGGTGATCCGGACGCCGGAGCGGGCGCGGGCCCCGCCGGGACCGACACCGCCGTCTGGCTCCTCTCCGCCGCGTCCGGGCCCGCGCTGCGGGCCCAGGCCCGCCGACTCCTGGAGCACGCTGCGGCCAGGCCCGCTCTGTCCCCCGAGGACATCGCCCACGCCCTCGCCACCACCCGTACCGCCTTCACCCACCGCGCCGCCGTCCTCGGTGCCACCCGTGACGAACTGCTCTCCGCGCTCGCGGCACTGGACCGGGGCGCCCCCGCGCCCGGAGCCGTGACCGGCCGGGCGGCCGACGCCCGAACCGTCTTCGTCTTTCCGGGGCAGGGGTCGCAGTGGTTCGGTATGGGGCGTTCTCTTCTTGCCGGGTCGGTGGTGTTCGCGGAGTGGATCGCTGCGTGTGAGCGGGCTCTTGTGCCGTTTACGGGTTGGTCGCTGACGGCTGTGTTGCGTGGTGTTCGGGGTGCTCCGTCGTTGGAGCGTGTCGATGTGGTGCAGCCGGTCCTGTTCGCGGTGATGGTGTCCTTGGCTGAGTTGTGGCGTTCGTGTGGTGTGGTTCCGGACGCGGTTGTCGGTCATTCCCAGGGGGAGATCGCCGCCGCGTATGTTGCCGGGGCCCTCACCCTCGACGACGCCGCCAGGGTGGTGGCCCTGCGCAGCAGGGAGCTGCTGCGGCTCGCGGGCACGGGCGGCATGGTCTCCCTCGCCGTCCCGGAGGACCAGGCCCGGCGGCTGGTGCTGCCGCACGGCGAACGGATCGGCGTGGCCGCCGTCAACGGCCCGGAAGCCGTCGTCGTCGCCGGGGAACCCGCCGCGCTGGACGCCCTGCTGGCCACGTGCGCCCGCGACGGCATACGCGCCCGGCGGCTCCCCGTCGACTACGCCGCCCACTCGGCCCAGGTCGCCGGAGCGGGCGACGGACTGCGGACCGCCCTCGCCGACCTGCGGCCGCGGCCCTGCGCCATCCCCCTGTGCTCCACAGTGACGGGGGAACCCGTCGACGGGGCCCGGCTGGACGCGGAGCACTGGTACCGCAATCTGCGCGAGCCGGTCGCGTTCGCCGCCGCCGTCGAGCACCTGATCGCCGCGGGGCACGACCTGTTCGTCGAGATCAGCCCCCACCCTGTGCTGACCGCCGCGATCGAGGCGACCGCCGAACGGGCCGGGCGGGACGTCGCCGCCGTCGGCACGCTCCGCCGCGACGACGGCGGCGGGAACCGGCTGCTGACCTCGCTCGCCGAGGCATGGACCCACGGGGCCCCCGTCACCTGGTCCACGGTCCTGCCCCGCCCCGCGACCGCCCACCCCGACCTGCCCACCTACGCCTTCCAGCACGAGCGCTACTGGCTGCCCACCCCCGGCAGATCGGGCCTCGCGCTCCCGCCCCCGCCTGTCTCCGTCCCCGGCGCTCCGGAGCCGTCCGCCGTGCCTCTGGACGGGACAGCGCCCCTGAACGGAGAAGCGTCCGTAACCGGCGGCGCGCGGGCGGCGGGGGACCTTGTCGAAGGCCCCGGCGCCCCGGCGGCCCCCGCCGGAGCATCCGTATCCGTGGCACCGGGCACAACCGGCGCCACGGGCAGCACCGTTGACCCGGCGCCACCCCGGGGCGAATCTCCCACCGGACCCACCGGACCCACCGGACCCACCGGACCCACCGGACCCACCGGACGCGACGAGGGCGACCGCCGCCGTGCTGTCCTCGACCTCGTCACCGCGCACACCGCGGCCGTGCTCGGGCACACCAGCCCGGCGGCCGTACGCCCCGGGCGTCCCTTCGCCGAGATCGGGTTCGACTCGATGCTCGCCGTCACCCTCAGAAACCGTCTGCGCGACGCGACCGGAGTGCGCATCGCGACCACCGCGGTCTTCGACCACCCCACCCCCGACGCGCTCGCCGACCATCTGTACCGACAGCTCCACGAGACAGAGACAGAGACAGCGGCGGCACCGGAGCCGGACCGGCCGGTACTCGTCCAACTGGACCGCCTCGCCGATGCGCTGGCGACCACCGGCCCGGACACCCCCGGCGCCGACGGGATCGCCACCCGGCTGCGGAACCTGCTGCACGGCTGGACCGCGCGCACGGCACCGGACGATCCCACGGCCGGGGCGAGCACCGTCGACACCGCCACCGCCGACGAACTCTTCGAACTGCTCGACAACAACTTCGGGGCCTGAGGGAGAGCCGGAAGCCATGACCGACAGCGACAAGCTCCTCGCCTACCTCAGGCGCGCCACCACGGACCTGGGAGACGCCCGACGACGGCTGCGCGAAGCCGAGGAGGCCCGCCACGAACCCGTCGCGATCGTCGCCATGAGCTGCCGCTACCCCGGCGGCGCCGACACCCCCGAGCGGCTGTGGGAACTCGTCCGCGGCGGCACCGACGCCATCACCGAGTGGCCCGCGGGCCGCGGCTGGAACACCGAGGCGCTCTACCACCCCGACCCCGACCACCCCGGCACCTCGTCCACCCGGCACGGCGGGTTCCTCCACGACGCGGACGGGTTCGACGCCGCCTTCTTCGGCATCTCGCCCCGCGAGGCGCTGGCCATGGACCCGCAGCAGCGGCTCGTTCTGGAGACCTCCTGGGAGGCCGTCGAACGGGCGGGCATCGACCCCGCGGCGCTGCGCTCCACCAGGACCGGTGTGTTCATCGGCGGCATGCGCAACGACTACGGCAGCGGGTCCCGGCACCTCCCCGGGATCGAGGGCCTGCTCGACACCGGAACGGCCACCAGCGTCCTCTCCGGCCGGGTCGCCTACACCTTCGGTCTCGAAGGCCCCGCCGTCACCGTCGACACCGCCTGCTCCTCCTCCCTCGTCGCGCTGCACCTCGCGGTCCGCGCGCTGCGTGGCGGCGAGTGCGCACTGGCGCTCGCGGGCGGTGTCGCGGTGATGGCCACCCCCGACGCGTTCGTCGCCTACAGCCGACAGCGGGCCCTGTCGGCGGACGGCCGGTGCAAGGCGTTCGCCGCCGCCGCCGACGGCACCGCCTGGGCCGAGGGTGTCGGCGTCCTGGCCCTGGAACGCCTCTGTGACGCGCGGCGCAACGGCCATCCGGTCCTGGCGGTGATCCGTGGCTCCGCCGTCAACCAGGACGGTGCCAGCAACGGTCTCACCGCCCCCAACGGCCCCTCCCAGCAGCGCGTGATCGCCGAAGCCCTCGCCGACGCGCGCCTCACCCCCGGTGACATCGACGCGGTGGAGGCGCACGGCACCGGCACCCGCCTCGGCGACCCGATCGAGGCACAGGCACTGCTGGCGGCCTACGGCAGCGAACGCCCCGCCGACCGTCCGCTGTGGATCGGTTCGCTGAAGTCGAACATCGGCCACACCTCCGCCGCGGCGGGCGTCGGCGGCGTCATCAAGACGGTGATGGCGATGCGCCACGGCGTGCTGCCGAAGTCCCTGCACATCGACGAGCCGACACCCATCGTCGACTGGACCCGGGGCGCTGTCCGGGTCCTGGCCGAATCCCGGCCCTGGGCGAATGGTGGGGGGCCGCGCCGGGCGGGCGTGTCCGCGTTCGGTGTGAGCGGGACGAACGCCCACGTCATCCTCGAACAGGCCCCCGACACCACCCCGCTGCGGACCGCCGAGGACAGCCACGTGCCCCGGAACGCGCCCGCCGCGCCGCCCGGCCACGCGCCCCGGGGCACACCCGTCGCGCCGCCCGGCCCGCTGCCGTGGGCCCTCTCCGCCCGCGACGAGAACGCCCTGCGCGACCAGGCCCGCCGTCTGCTGACCGCGCTCAAGGACCCGTCGGGGCAGCACGAGGACGACGGGGCGATCGGCCGCGCCCTCGCCACCGCCCGTACCGCCTTCGAGTACCGCGCCGTCGTCGTGGCCGACGACCGGGCCGGATTCACCGAGGGGCTCGCGGCCCTCGCCGCCGGAACCGCCTCCCCCCGGCTGGTCCGGGGCACCACCGGCCCCTCCGGGAAGACCGTCTTCGTCTTTCCGGGGCAGGGGTCGCAGTGGTTCGGTATGGGGCGTTCTCTTCTTGCCGGGTCGGTGGTGTTCGCGGAGTGGATCGCCGCTTGTGAGCGGGCTCTTGTGCCGTTTACGGGTTGGTCGCTGACGGCTGTGTTGCGTGGTGTTCGGGGTGCTCCGTCGTTGGAGCGTGTCGATGTGGTGCAGCCGGTCCTGTTCGCGGTGATGGTGTCCTTGGCTGAGTTGTGGCGTTCGTGCGGTGTGGTTCCGGACGCGGTCGTCGGTCACTCCCAGGGGGAGATCGCCGCCGCGTATGTCGCCGGGGCCCTCACCCTCGACGACGCCGCCAGGGTGGTGGCCCTGCGCAGCCGCGCCCTGTCCCGGCTGGCGGGCCGCGGCGGCATGGCCTCCGTGGCACTGCCGCCCACCGCGCTCGACAGCCACCTGGAGCCCTGGGGCGACCGGCTGTCCGTCGCGGCCGTCAACGGGCCCTCCGCCACCGTGCTCTCCGGCGACCCCGAGGCCATCGCGGGCGTGGTCGCCGCGCTCACGGCCCAGGACATCCGGGCCCGGATCGTCCCCGTCGACTACGCCGCCCACTCCGCGCAGGTCGAGGAGGTCCGCGAGGAACTCCACACCGCGCTCGCCGACATCACCCCCCGGCCGTCCGGCATCCCGTTCCACTCCACCGTCGACGCCCGCCCGCTCGACACCACGGCACTCGACGCCGCGTACTGGTACCGCAACCTCCGGCAGACCGTACGTTTCGACGAGACCATCCGCGCCCTGCTGCACCGGGGACACACGTACCTGGTGGAAATCAGCCCTCACCCGGTGCTCACCCCCGGCATGGAACAGACAGCCGAAACCCTCGGCACGGACCTCGGCACGGACACAGCGCACCACCCCACACCACCCCCGGACCGGTCCGCCCTGCCGGGGCACCCGGGACCCGCTGCCGCTACGGGCCCCACGGAGCAGACCACGGATGCCGTCGGCGCGGCGCGGCAGCCCGTCGAGCCCGCTGATCCGGACGGACTGCCGGCCGGGCCGCCCCTGGGCCCGGAGAGCCGCCTCACCGCGCCCACCGCCCCGCCGGGGCATGCGCAGCCCGCCGCCACGGGCTCGGGACAACGGCCGGCCGGGGCCACCGGCCCGCCGCCACGGACGGTCAGGACGGCCACCGGCCCGGCACAGCCGTCCACCGCGGCCACCGGCGCGGAACGGCGGCTGGTGGAGGCCGCCCACCCGGGCCCGCAGACAGCCGGAGCCACCGGTCCCGAGCAGCCGCCGAGCGGGGCCACGGCCCCGCAGGCACGGACGACCGGAGCGGCCACCGGCCCGGATCAGCAGCCCGCCGAGCCGCTGGGTCCGGAGCAGCGGCCCACCCCGCCCACCGGCTCACCGGGGCAAGCGCACCCCACGGCGCCCGCCGCCCCGGAGCACCGGACGTCCGCTGCCGCCCTCCCCGCGCAGCCGGACGCCGAGCCCGCCGGAACCGGTCGGCGGATCACCGTGCTCTCCACCCTCCGCCGCGACGACGGCGGCCTCCGCCGCTTCCTGCTCGCGCTGGGGCAGGCCCACACCCGTGGTCTGTCGCCCGACTGGGAGCGCCTGTTCGAGGGTCACACCACCGCCGTCGGCCTGCCCACCTACGCCTTCCAGCGTCGCCCCTACTGGCTGGAACACACCCCGACCACGGGCGCCGCCGCCCCCACCGCACCGGCCGCACCGGCGGAGCGTGCCGACCCCGTGGAGAAGCGCTTCTGGGAAGCCGTCCGCACCGGCGACCTGCCGGAGCTGACCGCGGCGCTCGGCGTCGGCCCCGAGGAGCCGCTGAGCGCCGTGCTGCCCGCGCTCGCCGACTGGCGGGAACGCCGCGCCGAGGAGGCCGCCCACCGGGCCCGCGTCGAGTCCTGGCGCTACCGGATCGGCTGGCAGCCGCTGCCCGACGCGCCGGGCGCCCACCTGACCGGCACCTGGCTCGTTCTGGTGCCCGCGCCGTCCGCCGCCGACGGGCAAATCCCGGCCTGTCTCCGCGCCCTCAGGGACGCCGGAGCCGCCGTCACCCGGATCACCCTTGACGGGACCGAGACCGAACGGGGGCCGCTGGCGGCCCGGCTCCGCGCGGCTCTGGCCGCCGCCGGGCCACCGGCCGGTGTGCTGTCGCTGCTGGCCACCGACGAACGCCCGCACCCCCGCCACCCGTCGGTCCCCGTCGGCACCGCCCTCGGACTGGCCCTCGTCCAGGCCCTCGGTGACGCGGGAATCGACGCCCCCCTGTGGTGGGCGACCCGTGGCGCGGTCTCCACCGGCCGTGCCGACGGACCCGTCAGCCCCGCCCAGAACACCGCCTGGGGTCTCGGCCGGGTCGCCGCCCTCGAACACCCCCGGCGCTGGGGCGGCCTGGTGGACCTCCCCGCCGACCTCGACGCCCGCGCCGCGGCCCGGCTGTGCGCCGTCCTCTCCGGCCGCCACGGCGACGAGGACCAGATCGCCGTCCGCGCCACCGGCGTCCACGGCCGACGGCTGCTGCGCGCCCCCCTGGCCGCCGCCGCGCCCCGGCGCACCTGGACCCCGCGCGGCACCGTCCTGATCACCGGCGGCACCGGCGGTCTCGGCGCGTACCTCGCCCGCCGCCTCGCCCGCGGCGGCGCCGAGCACCTCGTCCTCGTCAGCCGCCGCGGCCCCGCCGCCCCCGGTGCCGCGGAACTCACCGCGGAACTCACCGCGCTCGGCGTCCGCACCACCGTGGCCGCCTGCGACATCACGGACCGCGACGCGCTGGCCGCGCTCGTCGACGGCCTGGAACGGGACGGCTGCACGATCCGTTCCGTCCTGCACGCGGCGGCGGGCGGCTCGCTCGTCGCGCTCGACGACACCGACCTCGACGAGTTCGCCACCACCCTCCACGCCAAGGCGGGCGGCGCCGCACACCTCGACGCCCTGTTCGACCGGGACACCCTCGACGCGTTCGTCCTGTTCTCGTCGGTCTCGGCCGTGTGGGGGAGCGCGGTCCACGGCGCGTACGCCGCCGCGAACGCCTGCCTCGACGGCCTCGCCGAGAACCGCAGGGCCCGCGGGCTGACCGCGACCTCCGTGGTCTGGGGCATCTGGAGCCCCGAGCACGGCGGCGGCATGGCCGCGGGGCTCGCCGAGGAACAACTGCGCGCCCAAGGCGTCCTCTTCATGCCGCCCGCGCTCTGCGCCGCCGCGCTCCAGCAGATCCTCGACCACGACGAAACCGTGGTCCTCGTCGCCGACATCGACTGGAGCCGCTTCGCCACGGTCTTCACCACCGGCCGTCCCAGCCCCCTCATCGGTTCCGTCCCCGAGGCCCGCGCCGCACTCGAACCGGACCCCAACACACCCGCCGACACCGCCGGCGGGGCCCCCGCCCCGCTGCGCGACCGGCTCCGCGACCTCACCGGTCCCGAGCGCGACCTGCTGCTGACCGACCTCGTCCGCACCCGGGCCGCCGCCGTCCTCGGCCACGACACGCCCGACACCGTCACCCCCGACCGCGCCTTCCGCGACCTCGGCTTCGACTCCCTGACCGCCGTGGAACTGCGCAACCGGCTGAACGAGGCCACCGGGCTCCGGCTGCCCGTCACCGTCGTCTTCGACCACACGTCGCCCACCGCCCTCGCCCGCCATCTGCGGACCCGTCTCCTCGGCGACGAGAGCCCCGCCCCCGCCCCGCCGCCCCCGCACCCCACCGCGGACAACACCGCCGACCCCGTCGTCATCGTCGCCATGAGCTGCCGCTACCCCGGCGGCGCCGACACCCCCGAAGAGCTCTGGCGGCTCGTCGCCGACGGCCGGGACGTGATCTCCGCACTCCCCGCCGACCGGGGCTGGCACCTCGACGACCTCTACGACGCCGACGCGGACTCCGGCGCGCCGGGCACCTCGTACACCCGGGAGGGCGGATTCCTCCACGACGCGGGCCGCTTCGACGCGGACTTCTTCGGCATCTCCCCGCGCGAGGCGCTGGCCATGGACCCGCAGCAGCGGCTGTTCCTGGAGACGTCCTGGGAGGCGCTGGAACGGGCCGGTATCGACCCGCGCACCCTGCGCGGCAGCCGCACCGGCGTCTTCGCGGGCGCCGCCTACCAGGGCTACGGCGGCGGTCTGCGGGACGTCCCCGGCGAACTCGAAGGGCTCTTCGTCGCGGGCATCTCGACGAGTGTCCTCTCCGGCCGGGTCGCCTACACCCTCGGTCTCGAAGGCCCCGCCGTCACCGTCGACACTGCCTGCTCCTCCTCCCTCGTCGCCGTCCATCTGGCGGCCAAGGCGCTGCGCAACGGCGAATGCTCCCTCGCGCTCGCGGGCGGCGCCACCGTCATCGGCAGCCCCCTCACGTTCACCGGCTTCAGCCGCCAGCGCGGCCTGGCGCCCGACGGCCGCTGCAAGTCGTTCTCCGCCGCCGCCGACGGCTTCGGCATGGCCGAGGGCGTCGGCCTCGTCCTTCTCGAACGGCTGTCCGACGCGCGGCGCAACGGCCATCCGGTCCTGGCGGTGATCCGTGGGTCCGCCGTCAACCAGGACGGTGCCAGCAACGGGCTCACCGCCCCCAGCGGCACCGCCCAGCAGCGCGTGATCGCCGAAGCCCTCACCGCCGCCCGCCTGACCGCCGCCGACGTCGACGCCGTCGAGGCCCATGGCACCGGCACCACCCTGGGCGACCCGATCGAGGCGCAGGCTCTGCTCGCTGCTTACGGTCAGGGGCGGCCGGAGGGCCGTCCGCTGTGGCTCGGTTCGCTGAAGTCGAACATCGGCCACACCCAGGCCGCCGCCGGAGTCGCGGGCATCATCAAAATGGTCCAGGCCATGGCACACGGGACGCTCCCCGCGACCCTGCACATCGACGAACCGACACCGAACGTCGACTGGTCGAGCGGAGCGGTCGTTCTGCTGACCGAAACCACTCCCTGGCCCGCGAACAGCCGCCCGCGCCGCGCCGGGATCTCCTCCTTCGGACTCAGCGGCACCAACGCCCACATCATCGTCGAACAACCGCCTGCCGAGCCCCCGGCAGCACCCCCCGCCCCCGGGGACCCCGCCGTCCCATGGGTGCTTTCCGGCCGGACCGAGGACGCTCTGCGCGACCAGGCCGTACGGCTGCGCGCCCACCTCATCCGCGAACCGTCGCCACGCCCCGCCGACATCGGCTGGTCCCTGGCCACCACCCGCACCCCCTTCGAGCACCGGGCCGCCGTCGTCGGCGGCGACCGGGACACGCTCCTCGCCGGACTCGACACCCTGATCAACGGTGGCACCGCCCCCCGGACCGTCCGTGGCACCGCCCTGCACGACCCACGCCCTGTGTTCGTGTTTCCGGGTCAGGGGTCGCAGTGGGTGGGGATGGCGGTGGGGTTGTTGGACGGTTGTGGGGTGTTCGCGGCTCGGATGGCGGAGTGTGAGCGGGCCCTGGGTCCGTTTGTCGACTGGTCGTTGACGGAGGTGGTGCGGGGGGTTTCCGGGGCTTCGTGGGTGGACCGGGTGGATGTGGTGCAGCCGGTGTTGTGGGCGGTGATGGTGTCGCTGGCGTCGGTGTGGCGTGGGTATGGGGTGGTGCCGGTGGCGGTGGTGGGTCATTCGCAGGGTGAGGTCGCGGCGGCTGTGGTGGCGGGTGCGCTGTCGCTGGAGGACGGGGCGAGAGTGGTGGCGCTGCGGAGCCGGGTGCTGCGGGGGCTGACCGGCCGGGGTGGGATGTTGTATGTCCCGCTTCCGCCGGTTGAGGCGGAGCGTCGGATCGGTGGCTGGAAGGGGCGGTTGTCGGTGGCGGCGGTCAATGGCCCGTCGTCGGTGACTGTGTCCGGTGACCCGGAGGCCCTGGACGGGTTGCACGCCCGTCTGGCGGACGAGGGTGTGTTGTGCTGGCGGGTTCCGGGGGTCGACTTCGCCGGGCACTCGCCCCAGATCGGTGAGATCCGTGAGGATCTGCTCACGCTGCTGTCCGGTATCGCGCCGCGCCCGTCCCGGGTTCCGTTCTGTTCGACGGTCACGGGCGGTCTCCTCGACACCACCGCCCTCGACGCCACGTACTGGTACCGCAACCTGCGGACGACGGTCCGTTTCGCGGAAGCCGTCCGCAGCCTCCTCAACACGGGCCACCGCGCCTTCGTCGAGATCAGCACCCACCCGACCCTGACCGTCTGGCTCCAGGAGAGCCTGGAGGCGGACGGCGGCCCCGGCGGCGTCGTCGGAACCCTCCACCGGGGCGAGGGCGGACCCGACCGGTTCCTCACCTCCCTGGCCGAACTGCACACCCTCGGCCACCCGGTCGACTGGAACGCGGTCTTCGACGGCACCGCCGCCCGCCCCTGCGAACTCCCCACCTACGCCTTCCAGCAGCGCCACTACTGGCTGGAACCCCGCACCCCCGCCGCAGGCGGCCCAAGCGCCGCGGACCCCGTCGGCGACCGGTTCTGGGAAGCCGTCGAGAACGAGGACCTGGACACGCTCACCACCGCCCTCCGCCTCGACGACCCCGGCACCCGCGCGGCGATGGGCACGGTCGTCCCCGCCCTGAACGACTGGCTGCGCACCCGGCGCGTCGAATCCGTCCTCGACGGCCGACGCCACCGGGTGACCTGGAAGGCCCTGCCCCAGGACCGGGCCCCGGCCCTCACCGGCACCTGGTGGGTGGCCGTGCCCACCGGCGCCACCCAGGATTCGGCCACCGCGGACTGCGTCCGCGCACTGCGCGACCACGGCGCCACCCCCGTCCTCGTCGAACTCGACGCCGCCGACACCGACCGCACCCGGCTCGCCGCCCGGCTGCGCGGCCTCACCCCCAAGGAACAGGCCACCGGAGTCCTCTCCCTGCTCGCCCTGGCGGAGACCCCCTGCGTCGCGGGAAGCGCGCTCCCGCTCGGCCTCGCGCTCACCACCGCCCTGCTCCAGGCGCTCGGCGACACCGGCACCAGGGCCCCCCTGTGGTGCGTGACCCGCGGAGCCGTCGGAGTGGGCCGCTCCGACCCGCTCACCGCCCCCCTCCAGGCCCATGTCTGGGGCCTCGGCGGCGTCGCCGCCGTCGAGTACCCCGAACGCTGGGGCGGCCTCGTCGACCTCCCCGGGCAGCTCGGCGAACGGGCCCGCGCCCGGCTCGCCGCAGCCCTCGCCCAGCGCGCCGAGGACCAACTCGCCCTGCGCGCCTCCGGGATGTTCGGCCGCCGCCTCAGCCACGCCGGACCGCGGCCGAAACCCGACGGTCCCGGCTGGACACCCGACGGCACCGTCCTCGTCACCGGCGGCACGGGCGGACTCGGCGCGCACACCGCCCGCCGACTCGCCCGCACCGGCACCGCCCACCTCCTCCTGACCAGCCGCGGCGGCCCCGCCGCCCCCGGTGCCGCGGAACTCACGGCGGAACTCACCGCGCTCGGCGCCCACGTCACCGTCGCCGCCTGCGACACCGCCGACCGCGACGCCCTCGCCCGGCTCCTCGCCGCCATCCCCGCCGAACGCCCCCTCACCGCCGTCTTCCACGCCGCCGGAGTCCTCGACGACGGTGTCCTCGACACACTCACCCCCGCACGCGCCGCCGCCGTGCTCCGCCCCAAGACCGACGCCGCGCTCCACCTCGACCAGCTGACCCGCGGCGCGGACCTCACCGCGTTCGTCCTCTTCTCCTCGCTCGCGGGCACCCTCGGCGGCACCGGCCAGGGCAGCTACGCCGCGGCCAACGCCTTCCTGGACGCCCTGGCCCAGGAACGCCGCGCCCGCGGCCTGCCCGCCACCTCCCTCGCCTGGGGCCTGTGGGACGGCGGTGGCGCGGCATCCGACGAGGTCCGCGCCCGGCTGATCCGCGACGGACTGCCCGCCATGGACCCCGAACACGCCCTCGACGCCCTGTGGCAGGCGCTGGACGACGACGAGACCCGGCTGATCGTCGCCGACTTCGCCTGGGACCGCTTCGTCCGCGCCTACACCGCCCTGCGCCCCAGCGCGGCACTCGGCGACCTTCCCGGGGTACGGCAGGCCCTGGCCCGGAACGCGGCGGCGCCGGGGCGGGACGACGGGAAGGAGAGCGCCCTCGTCCGCCGTCTGTCCGCTCTGACCCCGACCGGGCGGCGGGAGGAACTCACCGGCCTCGTCCGGGAACGGGCCGCCGCCGTCCTCGGCCACACCGACCCCGGAGCCATCGCACCGGAACGCGCCTTCAAGGACCTCGGCTTCGACTCGCTGACCGCGGTCGAACTGCGCGACCGGCTCGCCGGGGCCACCGGGCTGCGCCTGCCCGTCACCCTGGTGTTCGACCATCCCACCACCGAAGCGCTCGTCGACCATCTCCTCGGGGAGCTGCCCGGCCCCGCCGGCCCCGCCCCGGCCATCCCAGCCTCCACGGCCGTCCCGTCCGCCGCCGTGACCGGGGCGCACGAAACCGCCCGGGACGAGGACCCCGTCGCCGTCGTCGCGATGAGCTGCCGCTTCCCCGGCGGCGTCACCACCCCCGAGGAGTTCTGGGACCTGCTCGCCGACGGGAAGGACGCCATCGGCGGCTTCCCCACCGACCGGGGCTGGGACCTGGAGGGCCTCTACGACCCGGACCCCGGACGCGTCGGGCGGACCTACACCCGCGACGGCGGATTCCTGTACGAGGCAGACCACTTCGACCCCGCGTTCTTCGGGATCTCCCCCCGCGAGGCCCTGACCATCGACCCACAGCAGCGGCTGCTCCTGGAACTCGCCTGGGAGGCGTTCGAACGGGCCGGTGTCGACCCCCGGACCGTCAGGGGCAGCGACAGCGGCGTCTATGTCGGCTCCAGCCACCGCGACTACGGCTCCCGCGTCACCGAACCCTCCGAGGAGTTCGAGGGCTACCTCGGCATCGGCAGCGCGGGCAGCGTCGCCTCCGGCCGCATCGCCTACACCTTCGGTCTCGAAGGCCCCGCCGTCACCGTCGACACCGCCTGCTCCTCCTCCCTCGTCGCCGTCCATCTGGCGGCCAAGGCGCTGCGCGACCGCGAATGCTCCCTGGCGCTCGCGGGCGGGGTCACCGTCATGGCCACACCGGACGCGTTCGTCGAGTTCAGCCGTCAGCGCGGCCTGGCACCCGACGGCCGCTGCAAGCCGTTCGCCGCCGCCGCCGACGGCACCGCCTGGGCCGAGGGAGCGGGCCTGGTGCTCCTGGAACGCCTCTCCGACGCCCGCCGCAACAGTCATCCGGTCCTGGCGGTGATCCGTGGGTCCGCCGTCAACCAGGACGGCGCCAGCAACGGGCTCACCGCCCCCAACGGCCCCTCCCAGCAACGCGTCATCCGCAGCGCGCTCGCCGCTGCCGGTCTGAACCCGGCCGACATCGACGCGGTGGAGGCGCACGGCACCGGCACCCGCCTCGGCGACCCGATCGAGGCACAGGCACTGCTGGCGACCTACGGCAGCGAACGCCCCGCCGACCGGCCGCTGCTGCTCGGCTCGCTCAAGTCGAACATCGGCCACAGCCAGGCCGCCGCCGGTATCGCGGGCGTCATCAAGATGGTTCTGGCCATGGCACACGGCACGCTCCCCGCCACCCTGCACATCGACGGGCCGACCCCCCATGTGGACTGGTCGGCGGGTGCCGTGCGGCTGTTGACCGAGCCCACCGCCTGGCCGGACGGAGGCCACCCGCGCCGGGCCGCCGTCTCGTCGTTCGGTGTCAGCGGCACCAACGCCCACACCATCCTGGAACACCCGCCGGCCCCGTCCGCCGCGCGGACACCGACCATGGCGGAACCACCCGTACCGGAGCAGGCCGTACCGGGATCGGAGCCGAGCACCGTGGTGCCGCCGCCACCGACCGTGTCGGAGCCGTTCGTACGGAAGCCGTCCGCCCCGGAACGGCCCCCCGGGACGTCGACCGCCGTGGCCGGATTTGGTCTGCCCGGTCCGTCGCCCTGGCTGCTCTCCGCACGTGACAAGGACGCCCTGCGGGCGCAGGCCGCACGGCTCCTGGCACGGGTCACCGCCGACCCGGGGCTCCACGCTGCCGCCGTCGGCGGGACCCTGGCCACCGGCCGCGCCGCCTTCGACCACCGCGCCGCCCTCGTCGGCGCGGACCGGGCCGCGCTGATCGCCGCCCTGACCTCACTCGCCACCGGCAGACCCACCGCCGCCGTCGTCACCGGCACGGTCCCGACGACGACGGGCAGAACCGCCTTCCTCTTCCCCGGACAGGGCAGCCAGCACCCCCGTATGGGCGCCGGACTCCGCGCCTGTTTCCCCGTCTTCGCCGACGCCTTCGACGAGGTCTGCGCCGAGCTCGACCCCTTCCTCAACCGTCCGCTGAGCGAGATCGTCGACGCCGCCGCCGGGACGGACGACGCGGCCCTCCTCGACACCACGGAGTACACCCAGCCCGCGCTGTTCGCCGTCGGCGTGGCCCTCCACCGCCTCGTCGGCTCCCTCGGCGTCCGCCCGGACCTGGTGACGGGCCACTCCGTCGGCCGGATCGCCGCCGCGCACGTCGCCGGAGTGCTGTCGCTGCCGGACGCCGCCGCGCTGGTGGCCGCCCGCGGCCGACTGATGCAGTCCGCGCCCGGGGGCGGCGCCATGGTCGCGCTCACCGTCTCCGAGGACGAGCTGCTGCCCCACCTGGCGGGCCGGGAACACGAGGTGGCTCTCGCCGCTGTCAACGGCCCCACCGCGACCGTTCTCTCCGGCGACGGGAAAGCCGTCGAGGAGATCGCCGCCCACTGGCGGGCACGGGGCCGCAGGACCAAACGGCTCAAGGTCAGCCACGCCTTCCACTCGCCGCACATGGACGCCGTACTGGACGACTTCCGCACCGTCGCCGAACAGATCGCCTACCACGAGCCGAGCATCCCCGTCGTCTCCGACCTGACCGGCACGGTCGCGACCCCCGAGGAACTGCGCGATGCCGGCCACTGGGTCCGCCACGCCCGCGGGACGGTGCGCTTCCTGGACGCCGTACGCACCCTGGAGTCCGAGGGCGCCACCACCTTCCTGGAGCTGGGACCCGACGGAGCCCTGACCTCCCTGGTCCGGGGCTGCCTCGACGGGAGGAGCGGCGACAGCCCCGTCCTGACCTGTCTGCTGCGCGACGACGCGGCGGAAGCCAAAGCCATGACGGAAGCCCCGGCGGAAGGCGCGGCGGAAGCCACCGGGGAAGCCCTCGCGGTGACCACCGCCCTCGCGCGGCTGCACGTCCACGGCACACCGGTCGCCTGGCCGGAACTGTTCACCGGCGCCGACCGCGTTCCCGCCGCGCTGCCCACCTACGCGTTCCAGCGTGAACGGTACTGGCTCCCTCCCACCCGGACGGTGGGCGACCTGCCCGCGGCGGGACTCCTCCCCGTCGGTCATCCGCTGCTCGGCGCGGGCTCCCCGCTCGCGGACCAAGACGGCTTCCTCCTCACCGGCAGGGTCTCGGCGGACACCCACCCCTGGCTCGCCGACCACACCGTCCACGGTGAAGCCCTCGTCCCCGCCACCGCCTTCCTCGAACTCGCCGTCCACGCGGGCGACCGCACCGGCTGCGCCGAGGTCGCGGAACTCACCCTGGAAACACCCCTGGTCCTGCCCCGGCGGGGAGCGGCCACCCTCCAGCTCACCGTCCGGGCCCCCGACGCCACCGGCGGCCGGGCCTTCGCCGTCCACGCACGGGCGGAGAACGCCCCGCCCGACGAGCCGTGGACCCGGCACGCGAGCGGTGTCCTCGCCCCCGGCACACCGTCCCCGCCCCCCTCCCCGACGGTGGACCCGGCCGTCTGGCCGCCCGCCGGTGCCGAGCCGGTCGCTGTCGACGGCGTGTACGAACGTTTCGCCGCCGCCGGGTTCGTCTACGGCCCGGCCTTCCAGGGCCTCACCGCCGTCTGGCGCCACGGTACGGACATCTGCGCGGAGGCGCGGCTGCCCGGGGAACAGCAGCCGGACGCGGGCCGCTACGGCCTCCACCCGGCCCTGCTGGACAGCGTGCTGCACTCCCTCGCCTTCGGTGTGCTCGACGACAGCGAGCAGGGCTGGCTGCCCTTCACCTGGACCGGTGTGCGGCTGCACGCCGTGGGCGCGTCCGCCCTGCGCCTGCGCATGACACCCACCGCACGGAACGCGGTCGCCCTGACCGTGACCGACCCCACGGGCCGCCCGGTGGCCTCCGCCCGCTCCCTGGTCCTCCGGCCGGTGACACCGGACCGCGTCCACGCGGCGGCCACCCGCCCCCACGCGGACCTGTTCCGCCTGACCTGGCCCGCCCTCCCCGGGACACCCCCGCCCCCGTCGGTTCCGGCCCGCTCCGTCGCCGTACTCGCCCCCGGCCGGGCGACGGCCGCGCTCACCCCCGCCGCCGTGCACACCACCCTCGCCTCCCTGCGAGCCTCGATCGACGCCGGCGCCCCCGTCCCCGACCTGGTGGTGACCACCCTGCCGGGCACGGCCCCGCCGGGCGGCCCCGCAGCCGCGGGCAGCGCCGCCGCTACGGCGGGCGCCATCGCATCGGTGGATGCGGTGGATGGGGCCGGTGCTGTCAGCACCGGCCTGCCAGGAGGCGCCAGTGTCCCCGGAGCCATCGGCGCCACGGGCAGCGCCGCCTCCGCCGGTACGGGCGACGGCGCCGGGCCGGTCACCACGTCCCTCCCGGATGTCACCTGTGCCACGGACGACGCCGACCCCGCTGACGTCGGCGGTGGTACGGGACTCCCGGACGGCGCGGACGCTGCCGCGCGCATCGCCGGGGCCACGGAAGGCGCCGACGCGACCCGTACACCGGAGGGGACGCCACCCGGCACCACGTCCCTGCCGGTTGGCGTCGGCCGTCCGGACGACGCGGACAGCGCGCACAGCGCGGGCAGCCCCCGCGATCCGGCCGACGGCACAGGCTCCACCCGCACGACCGACGGGCCCGCCGCCACCGCCCTGCCCGGCCCCACCGGTGCCACCGCCCGTGCCGATACCGCCGACGGCTCCGGTGCCGCACCACCCGACCCGGTCACCGCCGTCCACGAGGCCACCCACCGCGCCCTGAGCCTCGTCCGCGCCTGGCTCGCCGACGAGCGGTACGCCCGCTCGACACTCGCGTTCGTGACCAGTGGCGCCGTCCCCACCGACCCCGGCGACGACGTCACCGACCCCGCGCACGCCGCCGTCTGGGGCATGATCCGGTCCGCGCAGACCGAACACCCCGACCGCTTCGTCCTCGTCGACACCGACGGCGACGAGCGCTCCCGCGCCGCTCTCGCCGCCGCCCTCGCGACCGGCGAACCCCAGCTCGCCCTGCGCTCCGGAACGGTCCACGCCGCCCGCCTCGCCCGGGTACCCGGCTCGCTGCCCCCGCACGAGCGGGCCTGGAACACCGAGGGCACCGTCCTGATCACCGGAGGCACCGGCTCCATCGGCGCCCTGGTCGCCCGCCATCTGGTCACCCGGCACGGCGTCCGCCACCTGCTCCTCACCAGCCGCGGCGGCCCCGCCGCCCCCGGTGCCGCGGAACTCACGGCGGAACTCACCGCGCTCGGCGCCCACACCACCGTCGCCGCCTGCGACGCCGCCGACCGCGAGGCGCTGCGCACCCTCCTGGACGCTCTGCCCCGCCCGCTGACCGGCGTCGTGCACACGGCGGGCGTCATCGACGACGGCGTCGTCACCGACCTCACCCCCGACCGGCTCGACCGGGTGCTGCGCCCCAAGGCCGACGCCGCGCTCCACCTCGATGAGCTGACCACCGGCCTCGACCTCACCCACTTCGTCCTCTTCTCCTCCGTCGCGGGCGTCTTCGGCGGCATGGGACAGGCCAACTACGCCGCCGCCAACGCCTTCCTCGACGCCCTCGCCCACCGCCGCCGCGCCCGTGGTCTGCCCGCCACCTCGCTGGCCTGGGGCCTGTGGGCCACCGGCGGCGGCATGACCGGACAACTGGGCCCGGCCGACCTCGCGCGGATCGCCCGCGGCGGCATCGTCGCCTTCACCCCCGCCCAGGGGCTCGCGCTCTTCGACACGGCCACCGGCCTGGACGCGCCCGCCCTGCTGCCGCTGCGGCTCGACACCGCCGCCGTCGACGCCCGGAACACGTCCGGGGGAGTCCCCGCGTTCCTGCGCTCCCTCGTCCGCACCCCCGCCCGGCCCACCGCCACCGGGGAAGGGGCCGCCGCGGGTACCCCCGACACCGCGGACGCCCTGCGGCAACGCCTCGCCGGGCTGACGGAGGAACGGCGCCACCGGACCCTCCTCGACCTGGTCCGCACCCACGCCGCCCTCGTCCTCGGCTTCGCCGGCCCCGCCGACGTCGCCACCGAACAGCCCCTGCTCGACCTGGGATTCGACTCCCTGACCGCCGTGGAACTGCGCAACAGGCTCCGCGCCGCCTGCGGTCTGCACCTGCCCGCCACCCTGCTCTTCGACCACCCCACAGCCGCCGCGATCGCCCGCCGACTCGCGGAGGAGCTCACGCCCCCGCCCGACAGCGGCACACCGGCGGCCGCCACCGCGTCCACCGCGTCCACCGGGTTCGCCGAACTCGACCGGCTGGAGACCGCGCTGCGCGCCGGTGCGCCCGACGACCGCGTACGCACCGCGCTCACGGACCGGCTGCGGGACCTGCTGGAGACCTTGTGCCCGGCCCCCGGCACCCCGGACGGGGCGGTCGAGGAACGGATGGACACCGCGTCCGACGACGAACTCTTCGACTTCATCGACAACGAACTGGGCATGCCGTGACACCGCCCGAGCCCGCCTCCCGCCGACTCCGCGCACAAAAGGTGACGATGCACGGTGAATGATGACAAGCTCCGGGACTACCTCAAACGGGTGGCCGCCGATCTCCACCGGACCCGGCAGCGCCTCGGCGAGGCCGAGGCCAGGGAGCGGGAACCCGTCGCGATCACCGCGATGAGCTGCCGCTACCCCGGCGGGGTGGAGACACCCGAGGACCTGTGGCGGCTGGTCTCATCGGGCACTGACGCGATCACCCCGTTCCCCACCGACCGCGGCTGGGACCTGACAGCCCTCAACGGCCCCGAGTCCGGCCCCGGTTCCGCCCCCGGGCACCCCGGAACGAGCCACGCCGCCGAGGGCGGCTTCCTCCATGACGCCGCCGCGTTCGACCCCGCCTTCTTCGGGATCTCCCCGCGCGAAGCCCTCGCGATGGACCCGCAGCAGCGGCTGCTGCTTGAGACCTCCTGGGAGGCGTTCGAACGGGCCGGTATCGACCCGCACACCCTGCGGGGCAGCCGCACCGGCGTGTTCGCGGGCGTGATGTACCAGGACTACGCCGTCCGCCTCCGCCAGGTCCCCGACGACATCCGGGGCTATCTCGGCAACGGCAGCTCCGACAGCGTGGCGTCCGGCCGGGTCGCCTACGTCCTCGGCCTGGAGGGACCGGCGGTCTCCGTCGACACCGCCTGCTCCTCCTCCCTCGTCGCCCTCCATCTGGCCTGCCAGGCCCTGCGGCAGGGCGACTGCGTCCTCGCCCTCGCGGGCGGCGCCATGGTGATGTCGACACCTGTGCCCTTCGTCGAGATGAGCCGCCAGCGCGGCCTGGCGCCCGACGGCCGGTGCAAGTCGTTCTCCGCCTCCGCCGACGGCACCGGCTGGGGCGAGGGTGTCGGGATGCTGCTGCTGGAACGGCTGTCCGACGCCCGCCGCAACGGTCATCCGGTCCTGGCGGTGATCCGTGGCTCCGCCGTCAACCAGGACGGCGCCAGCAGCCGCCTCACCGCCCCCAGCGGCCCCTCCCAGCAACGCGTCATCCGCGCCGCCCTCGCCGCCGCCCGGCTGACCCCCGCCGATGTCGACGTCGTCGAGGCCCACGGCACCGGCACCCCCCTCGGCGACCCCGTCGAGGCCCAGGCGCTCCTGGCCACCTACGGCCGGGACCACAGCGCCGCCCGGCCGCTGCTGCTCGGTTCGCTGAAGTCGAACATCGGCCACACCCAGGCCGCCGCGGGCGTCGGCGGTGTCATCAAGATGGTGCTGGCCATGCGGCACGGCGTGGTACCGCCCACCCTGCACGCCGACGACCCCACCCCCCAGGTCGACTGGTCCTCCGGCACCGTGCGGCTCGTCACCGGGGCGACCCCGTGGCCGGACACCGGGCGCCCCCGCCGCGCCGCGGTCTCCTCCTTCGGCGTCAGCGGCACCAACGGGCACGTCATCCTCGAACAGCCCGCCCCCGAACCCGCTGCCGAAGGTCTCGAAGCGGAACCGACCCCGCCGTCCGACACCGACACCGACACCGGCACCGGCGCCCGCAGCGACCCCGGCACGGCCCCGGGCACCCCCCTGCCCTGGGTGATCTCCGGCCGCAGCGCAGCCGCCCTGCGCGCCCAGGCGGGCGCGCTCCGGACCTGTCTGGAACACACCCCCGGCCCCCGCCCGCTGGACGCCGCCTGGACCCTGGCGACCGCGCGCGCCGCCCACGAACACCGTGCCGTGCTCGCCACCGCCGACCGGCCCACCCTGCTGCACTGGCTGGAGACGCTGGCCACGGGCACCGACGCCCTGCCCCATGGACCGGCACGCCCCGGCGAGGCCGTCGCCTTCGTCTTCCCCGGCCAGGGTGCCCAGTGGCCCGGTATGGGCGGTGAGCTTCTGGACAGTTCACCGGTGTTCGCCGCCTCGTTGGTGGCGTGTGCGGACGCTCTGGGGCCGTATGTCGACTGGTCGCTTCTCGATGTCGTCCGTGGTGCGGTGGGTGCGCCCGGTCTCGACCGGGTGGACGTCGTCCAACCCGCCCTGTTCGCCGTGATGGTCTCCCTCGCCGCACTGTGGCGCTCGTACGGAGTGGAACCCGACGCCGTCACCGGCCACAGCCAGGGCGAGATCGCCGCCGCGTACGTGGCGGGTGCCCTGTCCCTGGAGGACGCCGCCCGGGTCGTCGCCCTGCGCGCCAAGGCCCTGCGCGCCCTCACCGGACACGGCGGCATGGCCGCCGTCTCCCTCCCCGCCGCCCGCGTACGCGAACGTCTCGCCCCCTGGGACGGCAGGATCGCGGTCGCCGCCGTCAACGGCCCCGCGTCCGTCACGGTCTCCGGCGACCCCGGCGCACTCGCCGCCCTCCTCGCCGCCCTCCGCGCCGACGGCGTACGCGCCCGCCCCGTCCCCGTCGACTACGCCTCGCACAGCCCGCACGTCGAAGCCGTACGCGAGGAACTGCTGACAGCCCTGGACGGCATCGCACCGCGCCCCGGAGACATCCCCCTCTACTCCGCCGTCACCGGCGGCCTCCTCGACACCACCACCCTGGACGCCGCCCACTGGTACCGCAACCTCCGGGCCACCGTCGAGTTCGAGCAAGTCACACGGGCCCTCCTCGCCGACGGTCACCATGTCCTCCTGGAGGTCGGCCCGCACCCGGTCCTCACCACAGCCCTCCAGGACACCATCGACGCCACCGGCACCGGCACCGGCACCGGCACCGCCACCGGCACCGACGCGATCGTCACCGGCACCCTGCGCCGCGACGACGGCGGTCCCCGACGGTTCCTGACCGCCCTCGGCGAACTCCACACACGGGGCGTCCCCGTCGACTGGACACCCGCCTTCGACGGCCTCCGCCCCCGCCGCGTCGACCTGCCCACCTACGCCTTCCAACGGCAGCGCTACTGGCTGGAGGAGTCCGGCACCCCCGGCGGCGACCCGGCCTCGATCGGGCTCGCCCCCTCGGAGCACCCCCTGCTCGGTGCCGTCGTCGCACTCGCCGACAGCGACGGACTGCTGTTCACCGGACGGCTCTCGCCGCAGACCCACCCCTGGCTCGCCGACCACGCCGTCCGGGGCAGCGCCCTCCTGCCCGGTACCGCCTTCCTCGAACTGGCCGTCCTCGCCGGGGACCGCACCGGCTGCGCCCGCGTCGACGAACTCACCCTCGAAGCGCCCCTGGTGCTCCCACGCCACGGCGGCGTCGCCCTGCGGCTGTCCGTCGGAGCCCCCGGCGACGACGGCACCCGCCGCCTCACCCTGCACTCCCGGCCCGACACCCCCGACATCTCCGATACCCCCGACACCCTCGACACCCCCGACAACGACGCGCCGTGGACCCGGCACGCGAGCGGAACCCTCGCCCCCGGCACACCGCCCCCGTCTCCGCCGGCCGACCTGACGGTCTGGCCACCCACCGGTGCCGAGCCGGTCGCCGTCGACGGCGTGTACGAACGTTTCGCCGCCGCCGGGTTCGTCTACGGCCCGGTCTTCCAGGGCCTCACCGCCGCCTGGCGCCACGGCGACACCCTCTACGCGGAGGCCGCGCTCCCCCCGGAACACCACCCCTCCGCCCCCCTCTTCGCCCTCCACCCGGCCCTCCTGGACGCAGCCCTCCACATCACGGGCCTCACCGATCCGGCTGCGCCCCCCGAAGCGGCCGAGGACCCCACCGCCACCGGAGCCACGGACGGCCCCAGCGGTGGCCGAATGCCGTTCAGTTGGACCGGGGTCACCCTGCACGCGTCCGGCGCCACCACGCTCCGCGTCCGGCTGACACCCATCGGCGAGGACGCCTTCGCCCTCCACGCCGCCGACACCACGGGCCGCCCGGTCGCCTCCGTCGAGGCCCTGGCGCTGCGCCCCGCCCCCACCCAGGCCCCGCCCGCCACGGCACGCGCACACCACGACTCCCTCTTCCGGGTCGAGTGGGTCACCGCCCCCCGCGCACCGCTCCCCACAGGCACCGCCTGGGCCGTCCTCGGCACCGGGGACACCGCCCTGCCGACGCTCCCCGACACGCTCACAGCAGCCGGAGCAGCCGTCACCACCCACCCCGGCCCCGCCGCCCTGGCAGCCGCACTCGACGCCGGTCCGCCCGCACCCGGCCTCGCGTTCCTGCCCCTGCTCCCCACGCCCCGCAGCGCCCCGGAACCCGCGGACGGAAGCCACGACGGCGACGGGACCCACGAGGTCCACGAGGTCCACGACGCCGTCCACCGCACCCTGGAGACCCTGCGGACCTGGCTCGCCGACGAACGGCTCGCCGCCACCGGCCTGGTGCTCGTCACCAGGGGAGCGGTCTCCGCGACCCCCGGTGAGGGCCCCGCCGACCTCGCCCACAGCGCCGTATGGGGCCTGGTGCGCTCCGCCCAGTCCGAGCACCCCGGCCGGTTCGTCCTCCTCGACCTGGACCCGGACCCCGACCACCGACCGGACGGCCCGGCCCTCGCCGCCGCCCTCGCGTCGGACGAACCCCAACTCGCCGTCCGCGGCACCACGCCCCTCGTGCCCCGCCTCACCCGAGCCGCAGCCGACAACCCACCCACCCCTCACTCCAACCCCATCGACCCCACCGGTACCGTTCTTGTCACCGGCGGCACCGGACTCCTCGGCTCCCTCGTTGCCCGCCATCTGGTCACCCGGCACGGCGTCCGCCACCTGCTCCTGGTCGGCCGCCGCGGTCCCGCCGCCCCCGGTGCAGCGGAACTCACGGCGGAACTCACCGCGCTCGGCGCCCACACCACCGTCGCCGCCTGCGACGTCTCCGACCGCGCCGCACTCGCGGCCCTCCTCACGACGCTCCCCGAGGCCCACCCCCTGACAGCGGTCGTGCACACCGCGGGCACCCTGGACGACGGCGTCATCTCCTCCCTCACCCCCGAACGGATGGACACGGTCCTGCGCCCCAAGGCCGACGCCGCACTCCATCTGCACCACCTCACCCAGGACCTGCCACTGTCCGCGTTCGTCCTCTTCTCCTCCGCCGCAGGCACCTTCGGCGGCCCCGGACAGGCCAACTACGCCGCCGCCAACGCCTTCCTGGACGCCCTCGCCCAGCGCCGCAGCGCCGACGGCCTCCCCGCCCACTCCCTCGCCTGGACCCTGTGGGAACAGCGCTCAGCCCTCACCGAACGACTCGACGACGCCGACACGCGCCGCCTGGCCCGCTCGGGCATGCCCGCCCTCACCACCGCACAGGGGCTCACCCTCTTCGACGCCGCCCTCACCACCGACGAACCCGCCCTCGTACCCCTGCGGCTGGACACCCGCGCCCTGCGCTCCCGAGCCACGCACGAGCCCGTCCCCCCGCTGCTCCGGGCACTGGTCCGCACCCCCGCCCGGCGGTCCGCAGCCGCCGAGCACCCGGCGGCGGCCGACAGCCATCCGCTGCCCCGGCGCCTCGCCGCCCTCCCCGCGCCGGAACGTCTGCGCACCCTCACCCGACTGGTGTGCGCCCAAGCGGCCTCCGTCCTCGGCCACGCCCCCGGCGACACGGTCGAACCCGACCGGGCCTTCCGCGACCTCGGCTTCGACTCCCTGGCCGCCGTCGCCCTCCGCAACCGCCTCGGCGAGATCACCGGCCTGCGCCTGCCCGCCACCCTCGTCTTCGACCACCCTGCGCCCGCCGCCCTCGCCGCACATCTGCGTGACCGCCTCACCGGCCTCCCGCCCCGCACTCCCGCCCGCATCACCCCCCACCCTGTACCGGACGCCGCCGAACCGGTCGCCGTCGTCGCGATGGGCTGCCGCTTCCCCGGCGCGGTCCGCACCCCGGAGGAGCTGTGGGAGCTGATCGCCTCCGGCACCGACGCCATCGCGCCCTTCCCCACCGACCGGGGCTGGGACCTCGACGCGCTCTACCATCCCGACCCCGCGCACCCCGGAACCTCCTCCGTCCGCGAAGGCGGCTTCCTCGCCGCAGCCGCGGACTTCGACGCCGCGTTCTTCGGTATCTCGCCCCGCGAGGCCCTCGCGATGGACCCGCAGCAGCGGCTGCTCCTGGAGATCACCTGGGAGGCGATCGAACGCGCGGGCATCGACCCGGCCACGCTGCGGGGCACGGACACCGGAGTGTTCATCGGCCTCATGCAGCAGGACTACGCCGTCCGGCTGCTGCCGCACATCCCCGAGGACATCGAGGGCTTCCTCGGCACCGGCAACTCCGGCAGCGTCGTCTCCGGCCGCATCGCCTACACCTTCGGCCTCGAAGGCCCCGCCCTCACCATCGACACCGCCTGCTCCTCCTCCCTCGTCGCCCTGCACACGGCGGTGCAGTCGCTGCGCCGCGGCGAATGCGGCCTGGCGCTCGCCGGGGGTGTCACCGTGATGTCCAGCCCCGAACTCTTCGTCGAGTTCAGCCGCCAGGACGGCCTCGCCTCCGACGGCCGCTGCAAATCCTTCGCGGACGCGGCCGACGGCACCGGCTTCGGCGAAGGAGCGGGACTCCTGCTGCTGGAACGGTTGTCGGACGCGCGGCGCAATGGTCATCCGGTGCTCGCGGTGGTCCGTGGTTCCGCTGTCAACCAGGACGGTGCCTCGAACGGTCTCACCGCGCCCAATGGGCCGTCCCAGCAGCGGGTGATCCGCGCGGCACTGGCCGACGCGGGACTGACCGCCGCCGACATCGACGCCGTGGAGGCGCACGGCACCGGAACACGGCTCGGTGACCCGATCGAGGCGCAGGCGTTGCTGGCGGCTTACGGTCAGGGGCGTTCGGCGGGTCGGCCGTTGTGGCTGGGTTCGCTGAAGTCGAATATCGGCCACACCTCGGCCGCTGCCGGTGTGGGTGGTGTGATGAAGATGGTGCTGGCGTTACGGAACGGGGTGCTGCCGAGGACCCTGCATGTGGATGAGCCGACCCGCCGCGTGGACTGGTCGGCGGGCGAGGTGCGGCTGCTCGCGGAGGCCCGTCCCTGGGACGGCACGGCGGGACCCCGGAGGGCCGGGGTGTCGTCCTTCGGCGTCAGCGGGACCAACGCCCATGTTGTTCTGGAAGAGGTTCCTGAGGTGTCTGTGTCTGGTGTTTCGGGGCGTTCTTGTGGGGTTGGGGTGGTGCCGTGGGTGTTGTCGGGGAGGAGTTCTGAGGCTTTGTGCGCGGTGGGTGCGCGTCTGCTGGAGCGGGTGGTGTGTGCGGATGCTCCGGCTGCGGTGGATGTGGGCCTGTCCCTGACCGGACGCACAGCCCTCACCCACCGGGCGGTGGTGGTGGGTGGTCGGGGGGAGTTGCTGTCGGGTCTGCGGGCGCTGGCGGGTGGGGAGGTGTGTGCGTCGGTGGTCGCGGGGACGGCTCCGGCATCGGGTGTCCGGGCGGTGTTTGTGTTTCCGGGTCAGGGTTCGCAGTGGGTGGGGATGGCGTGTGAGCTGCTTGATGTCTCGCCTGTCTTTGCGGCTCGGATGGGGGAGTGTGAGCGGGCTCTGGGGCGGTTTGTCGACTGGTCGTTGACGGGGGTGGTGCGGTCGGGTGTGGGGCTGGGTCGGGTGGATGTGGTGCAGCCGGTGTTGTGGGCGGTGATGGTGTCGCTGGCGGCGGTGTGGCGTGCGTATGGGGTGGTGCCGGCTGCGGTGGTGGGTCATTCGCAGGGTGAGATCGCGGCGGCTGTGGTGGCGGGCGGGCTGTCGCTGGAGGACGGGGCGAGGGTGGTGGCGCTGCGGAGCCGGGCTATCGCGTCGCTGGCGGGTGAGGGCGGGATGGTGGCGGTCTCTCTCCCGGTGGGGGAGGTGGAGCGTCTGATCGGTGGCTGGGAGGGGCGGTTGTCGGTGGCGGCGGTCAATAGCCCGTCGTCGGTGGTGGTGTCCGGTGACTCGGATGCGCTGGCCGGATTGCTGGTGTTGTGCGGGGCGGAGGGGGTGAGGGCGCGTCGTGTCGAGGTGGACTACGCGTCGCATTCGGCCCGGGTGGAGCGGATCGAGGGCAGGGTCGTTGATGCTTTGCGGGATCTGATGCCTGCCGGGGGTGGGGTGCCGCTGTTCTCGACGGTGACGGGTGGCTGGCTGGACACGTCGTCGATGGATGGCGCGTACTGGTACGCCAATCTGCGCCGTACGGTGGGTTTTGAGTCTGCGGTGCGGGCGTTGGCGGCGGAGGGGTTTGGTCCGTTTGTTGAGGTGAGTCCGCATCCGGTGCTGGCGGTGGCGGTGGAGGAGACTCTGGAGGCGGCGGGGTCGTCCGTCCCGGTGATCGGTACCTTGAGGCGGGACGAGGGCGGCATGGACCGGCTCCTCACATCTCTCGGTCAGGCGTGGGTGCACGGTCTGCCGGTGGACTGGTCACCGGTGTTCGCGGACACCGGCGCCACCGGGGTCGACCTCCCCACCTACCCCTTCCAGCGCGAACGCTTCTGGCTGGACGCCCCGACGCCCACCCGGGACATCGCCTCCGCCGGTCTCGGGACCACCGGTCATCCTCTTCTGGGGGCGGCGGTGGAGGTCGCGGAGACCGGTGAACTGCTCCTCACCGGCCGTATATCGCTCCGCACCCACCCCTGGCTCGCCGACCACACCGTCTCCGACACCACCCTGCTCCCCGGCACCGCCTTCCTGGAACTGGCACTGCGCGCCGGTGACGAGGCCGGATGCGCCCTTGTGGACGAACTCACCCTGACGACCCCCCTCGTCCTGCCCGCCGAGGGCGCCGTCCACCTCCAAGTGCGCCTCGGCACCCCCGACGGGAACGGCAGCCGCACCCTCAGCCTCTTCTCCCGGCCCGAACACGCCACGCCGTGGACCCCGCACGCCACCGGCCACCTCACCCCCGCACCCCCGCAGCAAGGCCCCACCCTCATCATCTGGCCACCCCCCGGAGCCGAACCCGTCGACGTGACCGGCCTGTACGAGCGGTTCGCCGCCGCCGGACACCACTACGGCCCTGCGTTCCAGGGCATCCGCGCCGCCTGGCGCCACGGTGACGAGATCCTCGCCGAACTCGCCCTCGACGAGCGCAGACACGCCGACGTGCCCGGACACGTCCTCCACCCCGCACTCCTGGACGCGGCCCTCCAGACCGCCGCGCTCCTGCCCGGCCGGGACGCCGCCGCCCTGCTGCCGTTCAGTTGGACCGACGTGACCGCCCGGGCCACCGGGGCCACCACCCTGCGCACCCGCCTCACGGCCAACGGCCCGGAGGCCGTCACGCTCACCGCATACGACCTCACCGGGCAGGAAGTCCTCTCGGCGGGCTCGCTCGCCCTGCGTCCCCTGACCACCGACGGCCTCCGCCCCACTGCCCCCGGCCCCGACGGACTCCACCGCTTGGAATGGGTCCCCGTCCCCGTTCCAGAAAACGCGGAGTCCACCGGCACGGAGTGGGGCGTCCTCGGTGCCCCCTTGCGGGACGCCGCCACCGGCGCCCTGTCCTGGCCGGGACTCGACGCCCTTCGCGCCGCACCGGACCGCTCCGTTCCCCCGCTCGTCCTCGCGGAGTGCCCACGCTCCGCCGGCCAGCCGGAGCACGGCACAGACCGGCCGGGGACAGACCAGCCGGGGATGGACCAGCCAGGGACGGACCGGCCGGAGGACGAGGCCGGACGGTTGCGCATCACTACCGCCGACTGCCTCGCCCTGATACAGGCATGGCTGGCGGAGGAACAGCAGACCGGATCGACGCTGGTCCTCCTCACCCATGGGGCCGTCAGCACCGGACCCGGCGACCGGGTCGCCGACTGGACGCAGTCCGGCGTCTGGGGCCTGCTGCGCAGCGCGCAGACCGAACACCCGGGCCGCTTCGCGCTCGTGGACGTCGACGGCCACGCGGCCTCGCTGAACGCCCTCTCCGCAGCGCTGCCCCTGGCGTTGGCCGCAGGCGACCACCAGCTCGCGGTGCGCGCCGGTGAGGCCCTGGTGCCCCGGCTGATGTCCGGCCCCCCGCGAGACACCCTGGCGCCGCCACCGACGCAGAGGCCCATGAACCACCCCATGGAGGAGCCCGGGAAACAGCCCCGGAAGGAATTCAGGGAGAAATTCAGGGAGGAACCCGGGAAGAGCCCGGAGAGCGAGCCGGGGGAGCGGGAGCGGGCCGCCTGGCGCATCGACCGCTCCGGCCCCGGCTCCGTCGCCGGGCTGACCGCCGTGCCCGCGCCCGCCGCCCTGGCACCACTCGCCGACGGCCAGGTCCGCGTCGCCGTCCGCGCCGCCGGGCTGAACTTCCACGACGTGGTGGCCTCCCTCGGCCTCGACCCCGACCATCCGTCCATCGGCAGCGAAGGCGCGGGTGTCGTCGTCGAGACCGGGCCCGGGGTCGCTGACCTCGCCCCCGGGGACCGGGTGATGGGTGTCTTCGGCGGCGCGTTCGGCCCGACCGCCGTCGCCGACCGGCGCACACTCGCCCGAATCCCCCAGGGCTGGTCCTTCGCCCAGGCCGCGTCCGTGCCGATCGCCTTCCTCACCGCCTCCTACGCCCTGTTCGACCTGGGTGGTCTGCGGCGCGGCCAGAGCGTCCTCGTCCACGCGGCGGCGGGGGGCGTCGGGATGGCCGCCGTCCAACTCGCCCGGCACACGGGCGCAGAGGTGTTCGGCACGGCGAGCCCGGAGAAGTGGGACGCCCTGCGCTCCGGCGGCCTGGACGACGCCCACCTGGCGTCCAGCCGCACGACGGAGTTCGCGGACCGCTTCCTGGACACCACCGGCGGTCGTGGGGTCGACCTCGTCCTCGACAGCCTCGCCCGGGAGTTCGTCGACGCGTCCTTGGAACTGCTGCCCCGGGGCGGCCGGTTCGTCGAGATGGGCAAGACCGACATCCGCGACGCGGCCGAGGTCGCGCGCGACCACCCCGGCGTCCACTACCGGGCCTTCGACCTGATGGAGGCCGGCCCCGACCGTATCGGCGCCCTCCTCACCGATGTGCTCGACCTGTTCGAACGAGGCGTGCTCACCCCATCGCCCCTCACCTGCTGGGACATCCGGCACGCCCCCCGGGCCTTCCGCCGTCTCGCGCGGGCCCGGCACATCGGCAAGAACGTGCTGACCGTCCCCGCCCCCCTCGACCCCGACGGCACCGTCCTCGTCACCGGCGGAACCGGCACCCTCGGCGGCCTTGTCGCCCGCCACCTGGCCACCGTCCACGGCGTACGCCACCTCCTGCTCACCGCCCGTCGCACCCCCGCCGACGACACCCTTGTACGCGAACTCGCCGACGCGGGCGCCCACGCCACCGTCGTCGCCTGCGACGTCACCGACCGCACCGCCCTGTCCCGGCTGCTGGCAGACATCGACCCGGAACACCCCCTCACCGCCGTCGTCCACGCCGCAGGCGCACTCGACGACGGCGTGCTCACCTCCCTCACCCCCGAGCGGCTCGACCGGGTGCTGCGCCCCAAGGCCGACGCCGCGCTCGCCCTGCACGAACTGACCCGCGACACCGACCTCGCGGCGTTCGTCCTCTTCTCCTCCGGCGCCGCCCTGCTCGGCACCGCGGGACAGGCCGGATACGCAGCCGCGAACGCCGCACTCGACGCCCTCGCCGCACGGCGCCGTGCCGAAGGACTGCCCGCGGTCTCCATCGCCTGGGGCCTGTGGGAGGAACGCAGCGCCCTGACCGCACGACTGGTGGACGCGGACCTGGACAGAACGGCCCGCGGCGGCTTCGGCGCACTGACCACGGCCGAGGCCCTGACCCTCTTCGACGCGGCCCTGCGCACGGAACAGTCCCATGTCCTGGCCGCCAAGATCGACACGGTCGCGCTCGGCGCCGCCCGCCGGGCCGGGGCCCCGCTCCCCGCGCTGCTCGGACACCTGGGCCGCGCCCCCCGGCGCGCGCCGGCCACACCTGCGGCACCGGTCGGCCCCGCGTTCGCCGACCGGCTCGCGGCCCTCTCCCCGACCGAGGCCCAGGGAGCCCTGCTCGACCTCGTACGGGGCCACGCCGCCGCCGTCCTCGGCCACTCCTCGGCCCGCCTCATCGGCGCCGGCCGCCCGTTCAAGGAGCTGGGATTCGACTCCCTCACCGGCGTCGAACTCCGCAACCGACTGGCCGCCACGACCGGCGAACGGCTGCCCGCCGCCCTCGTCTTCGACCATCCCACCCCCGAGACGCTGGCCCGGTACCTCGCCGGCAGACTGCTGACCGGCGCCCCGCCGACCCCCACCGGACCGTCCACCCCCACCGGACCGTCCACCCCCACCGGCCCATCCACCCTCACCGGGCCGGGCGGTCCCACCGGGCCGTTCGGGGCCGACGGTCTCGACCGGCTCGAAGCGCTCGTCGCCGAACTGTCCACGGCGGGCCCTGAGGGCGCCGGCGCCCGCGCCGAGCTGGCCCGGCTGCTGCGCGCCGGCCTCTCCCGGCTGGAGTCCCCGGCGGAGAACACCGGACCCGGCGACGGTCCGGACCCGGCGGACGCCATCGAGTCCGCCACCAACGAGGAGATCTTCGATCTGATCGACAAGGAGCTGGGCATCTCGTGACCCCCGTACGGATCGTGACGGCCGGCCGGAGCGACGGAGGAACCCGGTGAACGAGACAGCGAACGCGCACAACAACGAACACGCGAATGCGAACGAGCGGAAACTGCGCGACTACCTCAATCGTGTCACCATCGACCTGCGCGACACCCGCCGCAGACTGCGGGATACCGAGGCCAGGCACCAGGAGCCCATCGCCGTCGTCTCGATGAGCTGCCGCTTCCCCGGCGGCGTCCGCACCCCCGAAGAACTCTGGGACCTCCTGGTCGCGGGCCGCGACACGGTGACCGGCGTCCCCGGCGACCGGGGCTGGGACACCGAACGGCTGCACGCGGGCGGCGTCCCCTGCCGGGGCGCGTTCATCGACGGCGCCGCCGACTTCGACGCCGACTTCTTCGCCGTCTCCCCGCACGAGGCCGTCGCCATGGACCCGCAGCAACGGCTGCTTCTCCAGGCCGCCTGGGAGGCCGTCGAACGCGCCGGCATCGACCCTGCCGCTCTGCGCACCACCCGCACCGGAGTGTTCGCCGCCGCCATCGACCAGGGCTACGCGCAACTGGGCACCGGTGCCCCCGACACCGTCCAGGGCTTCCTGATGACGGGCAACTCGATGAGCGTCATGTCCGGGAGGGTGGCCTACGCCCTGGGACTCGAAGGCCCCGCCGTCACCGTCGACACCGCGTGCTCGGCCTCCCTCGTCGCCCTCCACCAGGCGGCACGGGCCCTGCGCGCGGGGGAGTGCGTGCTCGCCCTGGTCGGCGGGGTGACGGTGATGTCCCGGCCGTCCGTGTTCACCGAGTTCAGCCGCCAGGGCGCCATGTCCGCCGACGGCCGCTGCAAACCGTTCTCCGCCTCCGCCGACGGCACGGGCTGGGGCGAGGGCGTCGGGATGCTGCTGCTGGAACGGTTGTCGGATGCGCGCCGCAATGGTCATCCGGTGCTCGCGGTGGTCCGTGGTTCCGCTGTCAACCAGGACGGTGCCTCGAACGGTCTCACCGCGCCCAATGGGCCGTCCCAGCAGCGGGTGATCCGCGCCGCGCTGGCCGACGCGGGACTGACCGCCGCCGACATCGACGCCGTGGAGGCGCACGGCACCGGAACACGGCTCGGCGACCCCATCGAGGCCGACGCCCTGCTCGCGACCTATGGACGCGACCGCCCCACCGACCATCCACTGTGGGTGGGTTCCGTCAAGTCCAATATCGGCCACACCCAGGCCGCCGCCGGGATCGCGGGTGTCATCAAGACGGTGCTCGCCCTGCGCCACGGACTGCTCCCGCGCAGCCTCCACATCACCGAGCCGACACCGCACGCCGACTGGACGGCGGGCTCCGTCGCGCTCCTCACCGAGGCCAGGCCCTGGCCCGGAAGCGGCAGGCCGCGCCGGGCAGGCGTCTCCTCGTTCGGCATGAGCGGCACCAACGCCCACGTCATCGTCGAACAGGCGCCCCCGAACGGTGCAGCCGACGGGCCGGACGGCGCCGACGGGACGGGCGAGGACGGCCGGGAGCCCGAGGGCCCCGCAACCGCCCCGGACGGCTGGACGGCCGTCCCCTGCGTCCTCTCGGGCCGCACCGCCGCCGCCCTTCGAGATCAGGCCATACGTCTCGACGCCCGCCTCGCGGCCGACCCCGCAGCCCGCACCGCCGACATCGGCTTCTCCCTCGCCACGACCCGCACCGCCTTCGAACACCGCGCCGTCGTCCTGGCCGCCGGCCCCGCGGAACTCCGCGCCGGGGCTGCCGCGCTGACCCGGGCGGAGGGCGCGACCGGTGACCAGCCCCACGTCGGCAGCGGTACCGGCCCAAGCACTGGCCCAAGCACCGGCCCAGGGGCCGGACCACGGAACGAACAACAGAACGGGCAGCGGAACAAGTCATGGAACAAGCCGCAGGACGGGACGAGTGCGGCGACGGTGGTGATCACGGGCTGCACCGCACCGCACCCCCGCCGCGTGGCCCTGGTCTTCCCCGGTCAGGGTGGTCAGTGGCCGGGTATGGGCAGTGAGCTTCTGGACAGTTCACCGGTGTTCGCCGCCTCGTTGGTGGCGTGTGCGGACGCCCTGGCGCCATATGTCGACTGGTCGCTTCTCGATGTCGTCCGTGGTGCGGTGGGTGCGCCCGGTCTCGACCGGGTGGACGTCGTCCAGCCCGCCCTGTTCGCCGTGATGCTGTCGCTGGCGGAGCTGTGGCGCTCCTGGGGAGTGGAACCCGATGCCGTCGTCGGCCACAGTCAGGGCGAGATCGCCGCCGCCGTGGTGGCCGGAGCGCTGTCCCTGGAGGACGGGGCGAAGGTCGTCGCGCTGCGCAGCCGGGCGATCGCCTCACTGGCCGGAAAGGGCGGCATGGTCTCCCTCGCCCTGCCCCGCGACCGCGCGGAGAAGGAGATCGCCCCCTGGGGCGGCCGGATCGCGGTCGCCGCCGTCAACGGCCCCGCCGCCGTGGTGGTCTCCGGCGACCGCGAGGCCCTCGACCTGCTCCTGGCCGCCTGCGGGCCACGTGGCATCCGGGCCCGGGACCTCCCCGTCGACTACGCCTCCCACTCGGTCCACGTCGAACGCGTCCGGGACGAGCTGCTGACCGCCCTCACCGGGATCACCCCCCGGTCGGCCCGGATACCGCTGTACTCCACGGTCACCGGGGACCGGCTGGACACCGCCACGATGGACGCCGGGTACTGGTACCGGAACCTCCGCCGGACCGTACGGTTCGACACCGCCGTGCGCGCCCTCCTCCGGCAGGGCCACGACACCTTTGTGGAGGTCTCCCCGCACCCGGTCCTCACCGTCCCCGTCGCGGACACAGCCGATGACGCAGCCGAGGACACGGGCGCCGAGGACACCGCCGCAGAAGCCACAGAAGCCGCAGGAGCCGTAGGAACCGCCACCACCGTCGTCACCGGCACCCTGCGCCGCGACGAGGGTGACCTGCGCCGCGCCCTGACCTCGGCGGCCGAACTGTGGGTCCACGGCACCCCGGTGGACTGGCACAGGGTCTTCGACGGCTCCGGGGCCCGCCGCGTCGACCTGCCCACCTACCCCTTCCAACAGCGCCGCCACTGGCTGGAACCCAGCGCGCCCGACACCGTGGGGACCACCGAGGACAGTGCCTTCTGGGACCTCGTGGAACGCGACGACCTGACCGGGGCCGCCGACGCCCTCGCCGTCGACACCGGCCCCCTCGGTCAGGTGCTCCCCGCCCTGCGCACCTGGCGCACACGCCACCGCGAGACCTCCGCCGCCGACACCTGGCGCTACCGCGTCGACTGGCAGCCCCTGCCCGACCCACCGGCCACCACCCTCACCGGCACCTGGCTCGTCCTCCTCCCCACCGGACACACCACCCGCCCGACGGCATCGGCAGCCGCCCGCGCCCTCACCGAACACGGCGCCGACGTCCTCACCGCCGAGGCCGGGCCGGGAATCCTCACCACAGGGGATGCCGAGCACAACGGCGAAGGCAGCCGCGCGGGCGACGACGACAGCCGGTTCCGGCTCGCCGCCACGATCGAAGCGGCCTGCGGTGAACGTTCCCTGAGCGGTGTCCTGTCGCTGCTGGCGCTCGACAGCCGCCCCCACCCCCGTCACCCCGCGCTGCCCACCGGAACCGCCCTCACTCTTGTCCTTGTCCAGGCCCTGGGCGACCTCGGGGTCACCGCACCCCTGTGGTGTGTGACCACAGGCGCCGTCTCCACCGGCCCCGACGACCCGCTCACGGCACCGGACCAGGCCCTTGTCTGGGGCACCGGCATGGTCGCCGCCCTCGAACACCCGGCGCGCTGGGGCGGCCTCGTCGATCTGCCCCCGCAGCCCGACCACCGGACCCGTGAACGCCTGTGCGCGGCGCTCTCCCGGGTGACCACCGGGGGGACCGGGGCCGGGACCGGGACCGAGGACCAGCTCGCGATACGCCCTGCCGGCCTGCTGGCCCGCCGCCTGGTCCGCGCACCCCGCCGTACTCCCCGCAGCGGACACCCGTGGCAGCCCCGTGGCACGGTCCTGCTGACCGGTGGCACCGGTGCGATCGGCCCGCACATCGCCCGCTGGCTGGCCCGCGGCGGCGCCGACCACCTCGTCCTGCCCGGCCGCCGGGGCGCGGAGGCGCCCGGCGCGGCGGAACTCTCCACGGAGCTGGCCGGACACGGCACCCGCCTCACCTTCCCCGTCTGCGACCTCGCCGACCGCGAACAGACCGAACGGCTGCTTGCCGGACTCGAAGCGCAGGGCACCCCCGTCACCGCCGTCGTCCACGCCGCGGCCCGGATCGCCCTCGCCCCCCTCGACACCGTCTCCGTCGCGGAGTTCGCCGACACGGTCGCCGCCAAAGCCGCCGGAGCACGTCACCTCGACGCCCTCCTCGACCGCGAACTGGACGCGTTCGTCCTCTTCTCCTCGATCGCGGGAGTCTGGGGCAGCGGCGACCACGGCGCCTACTCGGCCGCCAACGCCTACCTGGACGCCCTGGCCCACCGCCGCCGCGGACGCGGCCTGACCGCCACCACCGTCGACTGGGGCGTCTGGCGGCCCCGCACCCACCGGCCACCCGCCGACGCGGGGTCCGACCTCTTCAACCTCGAAGAACACGGGGTCCCCCGCATCGACCCCGAACGCGCCATAACCGCCCTCCAGCAGATCCTGGACGACGACGAAACCCACCTCGCGGTCGCCGACGTGGACTGGGAACGCTTCGCCCCCGTCTTCACCTCCAGCCGCCCCAGCCCCCTGATCCACGGCGTCCCCGAGGCCCGCCGCGCCCTGTCCGCCCCGCCGTCCGCCGCCCCGGCACCCGCCGCCTCCGCGCTCCGTGAACGCCTCACCGCACTCCGCCCCGCCGACCGCTCCCGTCTGCTGCTCGACCTCGTCCGCGGCCACGCCGCCGCCGTCCTCGGCCACGACTCCACCGAGGCCGTACCACCGGGCAGGGCCTTCCAGGAGCTGGGCTTCGCCTCACTGACCGCCGTGGAACTGCGCAACCGGCTCACCACCGCCACCGGTCTGCGGCTGCCCTCCACCCTGGTCTACGACCACCCCTCCGCCACCGCGCTCGCCGCCCACCTCGCCACCCTCCTGCTGGACGGCATCGACAGCACCCCGCCCCCCGGTGACGGGACCGCCCCGGTACCGAATGGCAGCCAACAGGACGACAGCCAACAGGGCGA
Organism: Streptomyces clavuligerus; assembly: GCF_005519465.1. Taxonomy (NCBI): domain Bacteria; kingdom Bacillati; phylum Actinomycetota; class Actinomycetes; order Kitasatosporales; family Streptomycetaceae; genus Streptomyces; species Streptomyces clavuligerus. The sequence continues at coordinate 6,722,934 of NZ_CP027858.1, forward strand.
CAGAGAACGGGGCGGCAGGCATCGGGACGACCCCGTCGCGATCGTCTCCATGGGCTGCCGCCTCCCCGGGGGCATCACCACCCCCGATCAGCTCTGGAAACTGCTCGTCGACCAAGGCGACGCGATCTCCACGTTCCCGACGGGCCGCGGCTGGGACCTGGACGAGCTGTACGACCCTGACCCCGACCACCCCGGCACGGTCACCACCCGCCACGGTGGTTTCCTCCACGACGCCGACCTCTTCGACGCCGCTTTCTTCGGCGTCTCGCCCCGCGAGGCCGTCGCGATGGACCCGCAGCAGCGGCTGCTCCTGGAGACCACGTGGGAGGCGATCGAACGCGCGGGCATCGACCCCACGGCCCTGCGCGGCAGCCGCACCGGCGTCTTCACCGGCGTCAACTACAGCGACTACGCCTCCGCCGTGGCCCGCTCCGCCCAGGGCGACGGACACCTTCTCACCGGCAGCGCCCCCAGCGTGGTTTCCGGCCGGGTCGCCTACACCCTCGGCCTGGAGGGGCCCGCGATCACCGTCGACACCGCCTGCTCCTCCTCGCTGGTCGCCCTGCACCTCGCAGTCCGCGCGCTGCGCGCGGGTGACTGCTCGCTCGCCCTGGTCGGCGGAGTGACCGTCATGTCCACCCCCGGCGCGCTTGTCAGCTTCTCCCGTCAGCGGGGGCTCGCCGCCGACGGCCGGTGCAAGGCGTTCGCGGACAGTGCCGACGGCATGGGCATGAGCGAGGGAGCCGGTGTCCTCCTCGTCGAACGGCTCTCGGATGCGCGCCGCAACGGTCATCCGGTGCTCGCGGTGGTCCGTGGTTCCGCTGTCAACCAGGACGGTGCCTCGAACGGTCTCACCGCGCCCAATGGGCCGTCCCAGCAGCGGGTGATCCGCGCGGCGCTCGCTGACGCGGGGCTGTCCGCGGCGGATGTCGACATGGTGGAGGCGCACGGCACTGGAACCACCCTCGGTGACCCGATCGAGGCGCAGGCGTTGCTGGCGACCTATGGTCAGGGGCGTTCGGCGGGTCGGCCGTTGTGGTTGGGTTCGCTGAAGTCGAATATCGGCCACACCCAGGCCCTGTCGGGCGTCGCCGGGGTGATGAAGACCGTACTGGCCCTGCGCCACGCCCGGATACCGGCGACACTCCACGCCGACCGCCCCACGGCCCACGTCGACTGGACCCAGCGCGCCGTGGCTCTCGCCACCGACTCGACACCCTGGCCGGACACCGGAAGACCGCGCCGGGCGGGTGTCTCCTCCTTCGGCCTGAGCGGGACGAATGTCCATGTTGTTTTGGAAGAGGTCCCTGAGGTGTCTGTGTCTGGTGTTTCGGGGCGTTCTTGTGGGGTTGGGGTGGTGCCGTGGGTGTTGTCGGGGAGGAGTTCTGAGGCTTTGTGCGCGGTGGGTGCGCGTCTGCTGGAGCGGGTGGTGTGTGCGGATGCTCCGGCTGCGGTGGACGTGGGCCTGTCCCTGACCGGACGCACAGCCTTCACCCACCGGGCCGTCCTCGTCGGCGACGACCGGAGTCTTCCGTCAACCCTGGAGGAGTGGTCGAACGGTGGCTTCCCCGCCCGTTGCGTCAGCGGTGTCCAAGTCACTGATCCCCGGGTGGTGTTTGTGTTTCCGGGTCAGGGGTCGCAGTGGGTGGGGATGGCGTGTGAGCTGCTTGATGTCTCGCCTGTCTTTGCGGCTCGGATGGGGGAGTGTGAGCGGGCTCTGGGGCGGTTTGTCGACTGGTCGTTGACGGGGGTGGTGCGGTCGGGTGTGGGGCTGGGTCGGGTGGATGTGGTGCAGCCGGTGTTGTGGGCGGTGATGGTGTCGCTGGCGTCGGTGTGGCGTGGGTTTGGGGTGGTGCCTGCTGCGGTGGTGGGTCATTCGCAGGGGGAGATCGCGGCGGCGGTGGTGGCGGGTGCGCTGTCGCTGGAGGACGGGGCGAGGGTGGTGGCGCTGCGGAGCCGGGCTATCGCGTCGCTGGCGGGTGAGGGCGGGATGGTGGCGGTCTCTCTCCCGGTGGGGGAGGTGGAGCGTTTGATCGGTGGCTGGGAGGGGCGGTTGTCGGTGGCGGCGGTCAACAGCCCGTCGTCGGTGGTGGTGTCCGGTGACTCGGATGCGCTGGCCGGATTGCTGGTGCTGTGCGGGGCGGAGGGGGTGAGGGCGCGCCGTGTCGAGGTGGACTACGCCTCGCACTCGGCCCGGGTGGAGCGGATCGAGGCTGAGATCCGGACGGCTCTGGAGGGGGTGACACCGGTCCGGGGCGGGGTGCCGTTGTTCTCGACGGCGATGGACGCCTGGCTGGACACCTCGGTGATGGGCGGCGCGTACTGGTATGCGAATCTGCGTCGTACGGTGGGTTTTGAGTCTGCGGTGCGGGCGTTGGCGGCGGAGGGGTTTGGTCCGTTTGTTGAGGTGAGTCCGCATCCGGTGCTGGCGGTGGCGGTGGAGGAGACTCTGGAGGCGGTGGGGTCGTCCGTCCCGGTGATCGGTACCTTGCGGCGGGACGAGGGCGGCATGGACCGTCTGCTGTTGTCTCTCGGTCAGGCGTGGGTGCACGGTCTGCCGGTGGACTGGTCACCGGTGTTCGCGGGCACCGGTGCCACCGGGGTCGACCTCCCCACCTACCCCTTCCAACACCAGTCCTACTGGGCCATGCCGGACCCCGCTATCAGCGGCGGCGGTCTGGTGGCCGCCGGTCTCGGGACCACCGGTCATCCTCTTCTGGGGGCGTCGGTGGCGGTCGCGGAGACCGGTGAACTGCTCCTCACCGGCCGGATATCGCTCCGCACCCACCCCTGGCTCGCCGACCACACCGTTTCCGACACCACCCTGCTCCCCGGCACCGCGTTCGTCGAGCTGGCTGTGCGCGCCGGTGACGAAGCGGGCTGTCCCGTTCTGGAGGAGTTGACTCTCCAGACCCCGCTTGTCCTGCCCGCCACCGGCGGCTTACAGCTTCAGCTGCGGGTCGGTGCGCCCGACGGGACGGGTCGCCGTTCCGTCGACATCTTCTCCCGCCCGGAAGCCGCCCCGGAAGTCGTTCCGGCAGCCCCGTCCACCCCCTCCACCCCACCTGGCTCGGCCGTCCCGAGCCCTCCGAGCCCACTGAGTCCTTTGGGCCCGCCGAGCCCCCCGGGTTCCCTGGACTTTCCAGACTTCCCGTGGACGGTGCATGCCACCGGCGTCCTGACGCGGGAGCCCGCCAACGAGGCACCGCCCCCGGAGGACGGGATCTGGCCACCGCCCGGAGCCGAACCCGTCGACGTGACCGGCCTGTACGAGCGGTTCGCCGCCGCCGGACACCACTACGGCCCGGCGTTCCAGGGCATCCGCGCCGCCTGGCGCCGTGACGGCGAGATCTTCACCGAGGTAGGGCTGCCGCAGGACCAGCACACCGGAGCAGCCGGGTTCAATCTGCATCCCGCCCTCCTCGACGCCGCGCTCCAGGGCCTGTGGCTCACCGCGGACGGTTCGGAACCGGACACGGAGAAACCCGGCACCGTACGCCTGCCCTTCTCCTGGACCGGTGTGACCCTGCATGCGTCGGGCGCCACCGGCCTGCGCGTCCGCCTGGACGGGGCAGCCGGAGGGCCGGTGTCGTTCTCCGCGAGCGACCCCTCCGGCCGCCCGGTGGTCACCGTCGCCGGGCTCGTGGCCCGCCCCGTCGATCCGGCCGCCCTGCGAGCCCCCCGAGCCCCTGCCCATGACTCCCTCTTCCGCCTGGAGTGGACCCCGGTACCCGCTGCGGCCGTCGGCCACCCGCCGGCCGCCGACCGGTGGGCCGCTCTCGGCCCCGAAGGGCTGCTGCCGTGCACCCACCCGGACCTGGCAGCCCTCACCGACGCCCTCGCACGGGGCTCGTCCGTTCCCGACGCGGTACTCGTGCCCTGCCGCACGGACGGGGACGACGCCGGAGCCGTACGGGCCGCCGTGCGGGACGCGCTGACGCTCCTCCAGAGCTGGGTGTCCGACGACCGGTTCGCCGACACACGGCTGGTGTTCGTCACCACCGGGGCCGTCCGGGCCGTACCGGGTGACCCCGTGACCGATCTCGGTGCCGCAGCCGTACGCGGACTCGTCCGCTCCGCCCAGTCTGAGTACCCCGGCCGTTTCGTTCTGGTCGACGCGCCGGACCAGGAGGCCCTGCTCGCTCTGCTGCCCGCAGCTCTGGGACTGGCCGAGCCGCAGTTGGCCGTCAGGGGCGGACGGCTGCTCGCCGCCCGCCTGGCCCGGGTACCCGCCCCTGACAGCACCGCCTCCGACACCACCCCCGCGGACGGCACCACTCCTGGCGGCGCCGCCCCGGACACTCCGTTCCACCCGGACGGCACCGTGCTCGTCACCGGCGCGGGCGGCGCCCTCGGCGGACTGGTGGCCCGCCACCTCGCGGCCGCACACGGCGTACGCCGTCTGCTGCTCGCGGGCCGCCGCGGCGCACGGACACCGGGCGCACCCACCCTCCTCGCGGATCTCGAAGCCCTGGGCGCACACGCCGAGTTCGCCACGTGCGACGTCGCCGACCGGACCGCAGTGGCGGAGCTGCTGGCCCGCGTCCCCGGGGAACACCCCCTGACCGCGGTCGTGCACGCCGCCGGGGCGCTCGACGACGGCACCCTCGCGGCACTGACCTCCGAACGGATCGACCATGTCCTGTGCCCCAAGGCCGACGCCGCGCTCCATCTGCACGAGCTGACCAAGCACCTGCCGCTGTCCGCGTTCGTCCTGTTCTCCTCCGCCGCGGGCATCATCGGCAACGCGGGACAGGCCAACTACGCGGCGGCCAACGCCTTCCTGGACGCTCTCGCCCACTGCCGCCGCGCCGAAGGACTGCCGGCGCAGTCACTGGCATGGGGCCTGTGGGAACGGCGCGGCGGCATGACGGGAACCCTCGACGCGGCCGGTCTGCGGCGGATGACCCGGGGCGGCGTGTCCGCGCTGTCCGACGCCGAGGGCCTGGCCCTGTTCGACACGGCCCTGCGCCTGGACGACGCCCTCCTCGTCCCCGTCCGGCTGCGGCCCGGCGCAGCGTCCGGCCCCGTACCACCGCTGCTGCGCGGTCTCGTCCGGGGCGGCCCCGCCCGGCGGACGGCCGCCGGAGCGGGCCCGGCCGGTGCGGTGCCGCTGCGCGCGCAGCTCGCGGTCCTGGGCACACAGGAGCGGCTGGAACGGCTCGTGGACCTGGTCCGGGCGAGGGCGGCCGATGTCCTCGGATACACCGACGCCGGTGCGATCGACCCGGAGCGTGCCTTCAAGGAACTCGGGTTCGACTCGCTGACCGCGGTCGACCTGCGCAACCGGTTGAACGCGGAGACGGGTCTGCGACTGCCCGCCACCCTGGTCTTCGACCATCCGTCACCGACGGCCGTCGCCGCTTTCGTGGCGGCCCGGCTGGCACCACCCGCCCCCGGACCCGCCACCCCGGCCGGTGACGAAAACGACCCCGTCCTCCGGCAGCGGCTCGCCGCGATCCCACTGTCCCGGCTGCGTGCCGCCGGCCTGCTGGACGCCCTGCTCCGGCTGACGGGCCCGGACCGCCCGGCGGAGCACGACGCGACGGGCCCGGCGCTCGCTCCGGCGGATGTCCAGGATGCCTTGGACGTCCCGCAGACCCCGGACACCCCGGACGCGATCAGGGCCATGGCGGTGGACGACCTCGTCCGCCTGGCACTCGGTGGTGGCGAACGTGTCTGACCTGCCACACGAAGAACACGAAGAACACGAAGAACACGAAGAGCGGGGAGAGGGGGGAGGAAGGACGGACATGCCCACGGACCAGGTCATCGAGGCGCTGCGCGCCTCGCTCCTCGACAACCAGCGCCTGCGGCAGGAGAACCGCAGGCTCGCCCACGCCTCCCGGGAACCGGTGGCCGTCGTGGCGATGAGCTGCCGCTACCCCGGTGGTGTCCGCTCCCCGGAAGACCTGTGGGAGCTGCTGGTCAAGGAACGCGACGCCGTGACCGGCTTTCCCGTGGACCGGGGCTGGGACCTGGACGGCATGTACGACACCGACCCGGACACCCCGGGCACCTCGTACGCGCGCGCGGGCGGATTCCTCCACGACGCCGCGGACTTCGACGCGGGTTTCTTCGGTATCTCGCCCCGTGAGGCGGTCGCGATGGACCCGCAGCAGCGGCTGCTCCTGGAGACCTCCTGGGAGGCGCTGGAACGGGCCGGTATCGACCCGCACACCCTGCGCGGCAGCCGTACCGGCGTGTACGCGGGGGTCATCTACAGCGAATACGGGTCCCGTCTGACACGGGTGCCCGCGGAGCTGGAAGGGTTTCTGGGCACCGGCAGCATCCCGAGTGTCGCTTCCGGCCGGGTCGCCTACATTCTCGGCCTGGAGGGGCCCGCGATCACCGTTGACACTGCCTGCTCCTCCTCCCTCGTCGCCGTCCATCTGGCCTGTCAGGCCCTGCGGGCGGGCGACGCGGGTCTGGCCCTCGCCGGCGGGGTGACCGTCATGGCGACCCCCGGCTTCTTCGTGGGCTTCAGCCGTCAGCGCGGCCTGGCGCCCGACGGCCGGTGCAAGTCGTTCTCCGCCACCGCCGACGGCGCGGGCTTCGGCGAGGGCGTCGGGATGCTGCTGCTGGAACGGTTGTCGGACGCGCGCCGCAACGGTCATCCGGTGCTCGCGGTGATCCGTGGTTCCGCCGTCAACCAGGACGGTGCCTCGAACGGTCTCACCGCGCCCAGCGGCCCCGCCCAGCAACGGGTCATCCGCGCCGCGCTCGCCGACGCGGGACTGACCGCCGCCGACATCGACGCCGTCGAGGCCCATGGCACCGGAACGGTCCTGGGCGACCCGATCGAGGCGGGGGCCGTTCTCGCCGCCTACGGCCAGGACCGGCCCGCCGACCGTCCACTGTGGCTCGGTTCGCTGAAGTCGAATATCGGCCACACCCAGGCCGCCGCAGGCGTGGGCGGTGTCATCAAGACGATCCTGGCCCTGCGGCACGGCCTGCTGCCGCGCACCCTGCACATCGACCGGCCCACGCCGCAGGTCGACTGGACCGGGGGCGCCGTGCGCCTGCTCACGTCCGCGACCCCCTGGCCGGACACCGGCGGCCCGCGCCGGGCAGGGGTCTCCTCGTTCGGCGCGAGCGGCACCAACGCCCATATCGTCCTGGAGGCCGCCCCTGACGACCTGCGGCGGGCGGACGGTACGGGGGAGGGGGAGCACACCGGCCCCGTCGCCCTGCCCCTGTCCGCCAGGTCCCCCGAGGCCCTGTGTGCCCAGGCTGCCGCCCTGCACGCCCATGTGACGGCGGACCCGTCCCTGCGTCCGGTCGACATCGCCCACTCCCTGGCCACCGGCCGTTCCCGGTTCCCCGAACGCGCGGTCGCGGTGGGCGGGAACCGTGCCGAACTGCTCGCCTGCCTCGCCGCGCTGGCGCGGGGCGAACAGCCCCCCGGCACCGCGCTCGGCACCGCCCCGCGCGGCGGACGCAAGGCCGTGTTCGTGTTCCCGGGGCAGGGGTCGCAGTGGGCGGGGATGGCGGTGGGGCTGTTGGACGGTTGTGGGGTGTTCGCGGCTCGGATGGCGGAGTGTGAGCGGGCTCTGGGTCCGTTTGTCGACTGGTCGTTGACGGAGGTGGTGCGGGGGGTTTCCGGGGTTTCGTCGGTGGACCGGGTGGATGTGGTGCAGCCGGTGTTGTGGGCGGTGATGGTGTCGCTGGCGTCGGTGTGGCGTGCCTATGGGGTGGAGCCGGTGGCGGTGGTGGGTCATTCGCAGGGTGAGGTCGCGGCGGCTGTGGTGGCGGGTGCGCTGTCGCTGGAGGACGGGGCGAGGGTGGTGGCGTTGCGGAGCCGGGTGCTGCGGGGGCTGACCGGCCGGGGCGGGATGTTGTATGTCCCGCTTCCGCCGGTTGAGGCGGAGCGTTGGATCGGTGGCTGGAAGGGGCGGTTGTCGGTGGCGGCGGTCAATGGCCCGTCGTCGGTGACTGTGTCCGGTGACCCGGAGGCCCTGGACGGGTTGCACGCCTGTCTGGCGGACGAGGGGGTGTTGTGCTGGCGGGTTCCGGGGGTCGACTTCGCCGGGCACTCGCCCCAGATCGGCGAGATCCGTGAGGATCTGCTCACGCTGCTGTCCGGTATCGCGCCGCGCCCGTCCCGGGTTCCGTTCTGTTCGACGGTCACGGGCGGTCTCCTCGACACCACCGCCCTCGACGCCACGTACTGGTACCGCAACCTGCGGACGACGGTCCGTTTCGCGGAAGCCGTCCGCAGCCTCCTCGACGCGGGCCACCGCGCCTTCGTCGAGATCAGCACCCACCCCACCCTCACCTACGGAACGGAGTTGTCGACCGCCGGGTCCGACGCCGAGCCGCACGGGGACATCGCGGTGATCGGCACCCTGCGCCGTGACGAGGGCGGCCCGGGGCGCATGCTCCTGTCCCTGGGCGAGGCGTACACGGCCGGACTGCCCGTCGACTGGGCCGCGGCCCTCAAGGGGACCGGCGCCCGCCGCTGCGAGCTGCCCACCTACGCCTTCCAGCGCCGCCGGTACTGGCTCGACGCGCCCCCGCAGGCCGCCGCCCCCGCCGACGCGGCCCGGCGCGGCGTCCGTCACCCTCTGCTGGGTGCCGTCGTGGACCTGCCCGGCGCGGACACCGTTTTCACGGGGCGGCTGTCCGTGGCCCGCCATCCCTGGCTGGCCGACCACGCCGTCGCGGACACGGTCCTGCTGCCCGGCGTGGCCTTTCTGGAGATGGCGGCCCACGCGGGCCGCAGACTCGGCAGCGAGCTGGTCGAGGAGCTGACCCTCGCGGCGCCGCTGACCCTCCCGTCGGGGGACGCCGCCGCCCTGGGCGTTCAGCTCCGGCTCACCGTCGGCCCGGCGGACACGGCCGGACGGCGCACGGTCGCGTTCCACTCCCGGCCCGACGACCCGGGAGCCGAGGGGGAGTGGACCCGCCACGCGAGCGGTTTCCTCGCCCCCCGCCCGGCGGACCCGCCCACCCCGTCCGGGCCCTGGCCGCCCGCCGGGGCCGAACCTCTGGACATCGGTGCCCTGTACGAGGCGCTGGAGTCCCGCGGCGTCGGCTACGGTCCCGCGTTCCGGGGGCTGCGCGCCGCGTGGAGCCGGGGCGGGGAGACCTTCGCCGAGGTGGCCCTCCCCGACGGCGTGCCGCACGGCCCCGGCCCCGGCCACGACGCGGGGCCCGGGCCGGGGTTCATCGTGCATCCCGCGCTGCTGGACGCAGCCCTGCACCCCATCGGCCTGCGGTCCGAACGCCATGACGGCCCCGCCCGGGACGAGGCGGCGGACGGCGTGCCCCTGCCGTTCTCCTGGAGCCGTGTGCTGCTCAGCGCGGGCGGCGGCCGGGTACTGCGGGTGGCGCTGCGGCGCGACGGCCCCGATACGGTGAGCGCACGGATCACCGGGGAGGACGGCCGGCCCGTCGCGGAGATCGGTTCGCTGACGACCCGGGCGGCCTCGCCCGCTCTGCCGGTCCCCGCCGAACGGTTTCTGTTCCAGGTGACGTGGGAACGGGTCACGCCCGCCGCCCCGGCCCCTGCGGGACGCTGGGCGTTGTACGGGGACGGCGATGCCCGTCTGCTGCCCCACGGCGCCGCCGAACCGCTTCCGCACGACCCTCCCACCGCCTGGGAAGCCTTCCGCGCCGTGGTGCTGACGTGCCCCCCGCCCGCTTCGGGCAACGAGGCCGACGCGGACGGCCCCGACAGCGACAAAAGCAATAAAAGCCTCGACGGTTCCACACCGCCCGGGAAACCGGAGACAGTCCACACCACCACCGCGGCGATTCTCGACCGGCTCCAGACCTGGCTGGCCGCCGCCCCCGCAACGGATGTCCCACTGATCGTGCTCACACAGGGCGCCGCAGGTCCCGGTGACGGACCGGTGGACGTGGCGGGAGCCGCGGTGTGGGGGCTGGTGCGCTCGGCCCAGCTCGAACACCCCGGCCGACTCCTCCTCCTGGACACCGACGACCCACACGCCACGGCCGCCGCCCTGCCGTCCGTTCTCGCGGCCGGCGAACCACAGCTCGCGCTGCGGAACGGGGCCCTCTTCGCACCGAGGCTCACCCGCCCGTCCGCACCCGCGCGCCACCGGGCGCACACCACCGCCACCGGCGGAAACACCCCGTTCGGCCCGGACGGCACCGTCCTGCTGACCGGCGGCGGCGGTGTTCTCGCCGGTGTCCTCGCCCGCCATCTGGTGTCCGCGCACGGCGTGCGCCGTCTCGTCCTCCTCGGCCGCCGGGGACCCGACGGACCGGGCATGCCCGAACTGACGGCGGAGCTCACCGCGGCGGGCGCCCAGGTCACCGTCACCGCCTGCGACGTGGCCGACCGCACGGCCCTCGCCCGCACCCTGGCGGCCGTCCCCGCACGTCATCCGCTGCGCGCCGTCGTCCACACGGCCGGCGTCCTGGACGACGGCGTGCTGGAGGCGCAGACACCCGGCCGGATGAGCGCGGTCCTGCGCCCCAAGACCGACGGCGCCTGGCATCTGCACGAACTGACCCGTACGGCCCGGCTGACAGCCTTCGTCGTCTTCTCCTCGGCCGCCGGGGTCTTCGGCAGCCCCGGCCAGTCCTCCTACAGCGCGGCCAACGCCTGCCTGGACGCCCTGATGACGGCCCGCCGCAGGCTCGGGCTGCCCGCCACCGCGCTCGCCTGGGGACTGTGGGAGCGGCGCACGGGCCTGACCGCCGACCTGCCCGAGACGGACCTGCGGCGCATGGCCCGCGCCGGTGTGCGGGGACTGACCACGGACGAGGGACTGGCGCTCTTCGACGCCGCGCTCGCCCTGGACGACCCCGCGCCCCTCGCGGTCCGCCTCGACCTCGCCGCCCACCGGGAGCCCGTACCACCCCTGCTGCGGCTGCTGCTCCGGGCACCCGCGCCCGCCCGCCCCGGTGGCCCGCCCGGTGCGGAGTCGCTGCGCGCGCAACTCGCGGCCCTGGACACACAGGAACAGCTCAAACGGCTCATGGATCTGGTCCTCACCCAGGCCGCCGACGTCCTCGGCCACCCCACCACGGCCGCCCTGCGCCCCGACGACCCCTTCCTCTCGGCCGGGTTCGACTCTCTGACCGCGGTCGAGCTGCGCAACCGGCTCGCCGCCCGCACCGGGCTGCGGCTGCGCCCCACCCTGGTGCTCGACAGCGGCACCCCGGCCCGGCTCGCCGAACTGCTCCGCACCGAACTCATCACCGCCACCACTGCTACCGGCACCGGCACCGGCGACGGGCCGGGTGGTGCCGTGTCCGGCCCGGCGGCGGGCCCGGTCGGTTCCCTGTTCCGGCAGATGTGCGAACGGGGCAGGACCGACGACGCGATCGCGCTGCTGAAACATGCCTCGGCCCTGCGGGAGGACTTCCGCTCCGGCGCCCCGGAGCCGCCACCGGGAACGGACCGCCCCCGGCTGCTGCGACTGTGCTCCCGCGCCCCCGCAGCCCCGGGCGCGCCCGGCGCCGACAGCGTCCCGGAGCTGGTCTGCTTCGGTTCCGTCGTGGCCCTCGGCGGGGCCCACCAATACGCCCGTTTCGCCGCGTCCTTCCAGGGCCGCTACGGCGTCAGCGCCCTCGCGGCTCCCGGTTTCCTGCCGGGCGAACCGCTTCCCGCCGACATGGACGCGCTGCTCGACCTCCAGGCCGCGGCCCTGCTCACCGCTTCCGGGAACCGGCCACTGGTGCTGCTGGGCTCCTCCTCCGGCGGCACGCTGGCCCACGGCGTGGCCGCCCGCCTGGAGGAGCGGGGCGCGGGACCCGCCGCCGTGGTCCTGATCGACACGTTCCTCTCGGACAACGCGGGCATCACCCAGTTCAACGATGTCCTGATCGGCGGGATGTTCACACGTGAGGAACGGGCCGCTCCCCTGGACGACACCCGCCTCACCGCGATGGGCCGCTACTTCCGCCTCCTGGACACCTGGACGCCACCCGCCGTGCGCGCCCCCATCCTGCTCGTCCGCGCCCGTGAACCGCTCGGCGAACCCGTGCCCGGAGCGGGCGAGTGGCGGGCGGTCTGGCCCGGCGCACACACCGTCACAGAGGTGCCCGGTGACCACTTCTCGCTGATGGAGGAGCACGTGGACACCACGGCACGAGCGATTTCCGACTGGCTCGTACGGCTCCCCGCCGCCACGGCGCCCTCTCCAGGCCCCACCCCTGTCCCTGCTTCCCAACACCCCCGACAGCCCAGGAGAGGCGCATGACACGCGCGCCGCACAAGGACACCAGCCCCTCGACGCCCCGCCGGATCGCCGTCCTCGGCGCCGGTGTGATGGGTGTGGGCATCACCGCCCTGGCCCTCAGCCACGGCCTGCCGGTCCTGCTCGTCGACCCCGACCCGGCACAACTCGGCCGGGCCCGGGCCCGGATCGGCGACGAACTGCGGATGGCGCAGCTCATGGGCCACCTCCCGGCCGCCGCCGACACCGCCGCACTCGACACAGCCGCCGTGCCCGACGGCGTCAGCGACGCCACCGCCGTCATCGAGGCCATCACCGAGGACACCGCACTCAAGGCCCGGGTCCTGACGGAGATCTCGGCACGGGTCCGCCCCGGCACCCCGCTGATCACCAACACCTCGTCGATCCCCGTCGGCGAGCTCGCCGGGCACGCGCTGCGCCCCGGTGACGTCGTCGGTACACACTTCATGAACCCGCCGTACCTCATTCCCACGGTCGAGGTGATCCGGGGCCCGCGGACCTCGGAGGTCACCATGGCCGCAGTCGGGGCCCTGCTGGGCACGCTCGGACGACGGCAGGTCGTGGTCCGGGACGCTCCCGGGTTCGTCACCAGCCGTGTCCTGCACCCGATGATCAACGACGCGGCACGGGTGGTCCAGGAGGGCACCGCGAGCGCCGAAGCGGTCGACGCCCTGATGGAAGGCTGTCTCGGACACCCGACCGGCCCGCTGCGCACCGCCGACCTGATCGGCATCGACAACCTCGTCGACTCGCTGCGAGTGCTGCACGAACGCACCGGCGACGACGGCTGCCGCCCCTGTGACCTGCTGCTGGACAAGGTCCGGCACGGCCTGCTCGGCCGTAAGTCCGGCCGTGGCTTCTACGACTACCAGGAGGAGAACTGATGGAGACCGCAGGCGAGGGCCGAGGCACGGCACCGGGAGAGGCAGAACTGCCGGGGGACACGGAGCAGGAGGTGCTGCGTTTCCTCCAGGCACGGACCAGGCGCCCCTGGCAGACCGATACGGACCTGTTCGCGAAGGGCGGACTGTCCTCACTGTTCGCGATGGAACTCGTCGTCCATCTGGAGAAGTCCTTCGGCGTGTCCATCCGGGGCGCCGATCTCAGGCTCGACAACTTCCGCACCGTCGAAGCGATGACGGCCCTCGTGCAACGGCTGCGCGCGTCCGCCGCCGGAGCCCGAGGTGAGTGACGGCCTCTCCCGTGCGAGCGCCGAGGTCACGGAGCTGATCGCGGACCGTGCCGACGGCTGGGACCGCACCGGCCTGCTCCCGGTGGATCTCCTGCGGACTCTGGGCGCGGCGGGGCGGCTGTGCCCCCAGGTGCCACCCGCCCACGGCGGCTGGGGCCTGTCCAGCCGCTCCTGCGGCGAGTTCACCGCCCACGTCGGCAGCCTCTGCGGTTCGGTACGGAGCGTGATGACCTCGCAGTCGATCGCCGCCGGGACCGTCGAACGCTTCGGCACCCCCGCGCAGCAGGCGGCCTTCCTGCCCCGGCTGACCGGGGGCGAACTGGCGGCAGCCGGATTCAGCGAACCGGCCGCGGGCAGCGACCTGTCCGCCATCACCACCCGTATCCGCCGAGACGGAGACACCGTCGTCCTCGACGGGCACAAGATCTGGGTGACAGCCGCCCACTACGCCGACCTGCTCATCCTGTTCGGCCGGTACGAGGACGGCGCGGCAGCCGTCGTCGTACCCGCCTCCGCGCCCGGTGTGCGGATCGAACGGGTCGGCGACCCCCTCGGCTGCCGGGCGGCGGGCCACGCCGACATCACCCTCGACGCCGTCCGGGTACCGGCCGGGAATCTGCTCGGAGGACACAGCCTGCCGCTGCCGTTCCTGGTCACGACCGCTCTCGCCCACGGCCGGATGTCCGTGGCCTGGGGCTGTGTGGGCATCCTGCGCGGCTGCCTCAAGGCAGCGGGACAACATGCCGCCCGCCGCAGCCAGTTCGGTGTCCCGCTGGGCGGGCACCAGCTCGTCGCCCGCCATCTCGCCGAACTGCTGGTCGCGAAAGAGACCGCCACCCGGGCCTGCGAACACGCCTCCCGGTGCTGGGACGAAGGCTCGCCGGACCAGGTGATGGCGACCGTGCTGGCCAAGTACCTCAGCGCGCGGGAGGCCGCCCGGGGCGCCGCGACCGCCGTCCAGGTACTGGCCTCCGCGGGCGCTCGGGACGGCCATGTGGTGGCCCGCGCCCACCGGGACGCCAAACTGATGGAGATCATCGAAGGAAGCAGCGAGATGTGCCAGCTCCTGCTGGCCCGCTACGCGCCCGGTGGTGCCGCGTGAAGGGAGACAGCACTCCCATAGTGAAATGCCTGGTCTGGGACCTGGACGAGACCCTGTGGCGGGGCACCCTGCTGGAGGACACGGAGGTGACCCTGCCGGACGCGATACGGGATGTCCTGCTGGAGCTCGACTCCCGCGGCATCCTCCACTCCATCGCCAGCAGGAACGACCACGAACACGCCTGGGAACGTCTCGAACAACTCCGGATCGCCGACTGGTTCGTCCTGCCCCAGATCGGCTGGGGCGCCAAGTCCGCGGCCATCCGCCGGATCGCCGAGGGCCTGAACTTCGCCCCCGCCACGATCGCCTTCATCGACGACCGGCCCGCCGAACGAGCCGAGGTCACCCGCCATCTGCCCGCGGTGCGCTGCTACCCGGCCGAAGCAGCCCCGGGCCTGCCGGGACTGCCCGAGTTCACCCCACCGGTCCGGACCGCGGACTCCCGCCGCCGCCGCGAGATGTACCAGGCCGGATTCCGGCGCGCCGCAGCCCGCGCCGAAGCCACCGGACCGGACGAGGACTTCCTGCGCACCCTGGCCCTTCAGATGCGCATCGACCGTGCCACCCCGGAAGAACTCGCGCGCGTCGAGGAACTCACCCTGCGGACCAGCCAGATGAACGCCACCGGTGTCCACTACGGCGACACGGAACTGCGCGCGCTGCTCACCCACCCCGCCCACGAGGTGCTGGTGGTCACCCTCACCGACCGGTTCGGCCCGCACGGCGCGGTCGGCCTGCTGCTGCTGGAACGGCATCCGGCAGTGTGGCATCTCAAACTCCTGGCCACCTCCTGCCGGGTGGTGTCCTTCGGGGCGGGGGCGACCCTGCTGAACTGGCTCATCGACGCCGCGGCCCGCGCCGGTGTCCATCTCGCCGCCGACTTCCGGCCCACCGGCCGCAACCGGATGATGGAGATCGCCTACCGGTTCGCGGGCTTCGAGGAACAGCCCTGCGGCTGCGCTGCCCCTCTCCCCGTGGTGGCGGACGGCCTTCAGCGGCTGCATCTGCTGCCCGTACCCCGTCCGGTGTCCACAACGATCCGCATCGAAGCGGTCGACCTCGACAGGGTTACCGGACCCGGCTGAGAGGGGCGGTCGGCGAGTGGGGATCAGCGTTTACGGGCGAGGGTGATGCCGTCGGCCATGGGCAGGAGCGAGAGATCCACCCGTTCGTCGTGCAGGAGCGCCGCGTTCAGCCCGCGTATCGCCCTGCTGTCGGGGTCCTGGGCACCGGGGTCGGTGACACGGCCGAAGAAGAGGGTGTTGTCGATGACGACCAGACCACCGGGCCTGGTCAGCGTGAGCGCCTTCGCGTAGTAGACCGGGTAGCCGGCCTTGTCCGCGTCGATGAACACGAGGTCGAAGCTGTCGGGCCCCCGCTCAGCGAGCAGCCCCTCCAGGACACCGGCCGCGTCCCCGATCCGCAACTCGATCCGCCCGTCCACACCCGCCCGCTTCCAGTAGGGAAGGCCGATGTCCGGCCACCGGTCGGTGATGTCGCAGGTCACCACCGTCCCCCCGGCGGGCAGGGCACGGGCCATGCACAAGGTGCTGTAGCCGGTGAACGTCCCGATCTCCAGGACCGCGCGTGCCCCGGTCAGCCGGACGAGAAGGCCCAGCAACTGCCCCTCCTCCGCCATGACCTGCAACGCGGCTCCACCGGGCAGCCGCGCCGTCTCCTCCCGCAGCCCCCGCAGTATGTCGTCGTCCCGCAGGGACACCTCCCTGACATACGCGAGCAGTCCGGCGGTCGGGTCTGTCTGGTTCGCCAAGGCGCAGCACTCCTTCTGTGGTGGTGGGTGCCAGGCAGGGTTGCTGCCTGACTCCGTGGAGGAGCGGTTCTCCACGTCCAGTTCGGAGAGGCCGTACGTAATGGACGACAGTCTGTCAGCGGGGCCGTACCGGGTACATCTGTCAGCTTGACTCTGTCGGGGATCTTGGGGTTTCCCGGTGCGGCAGCATGGTCAACGGGCATGCTCGGGTGGTTCCGATGACTGATGCAGCTCCTGGACGTGGCCGTCGGCCCAAACCTTGATCTCGGTCCGGTCGAAGGACACACCATGGCCCGTCTGGGCGACCCCGGCTGCTACCTCGACTCCACGACGTGGACCAGGCCCCCCGGGCCAGCGATCGATCTCTGCCGCCTCGGCCCGTGCACCCCTGCCTGCTCTATCGAACTGGTCCGCACTCGTCGATGATCACGGTGGGCTCTGACAGGAAGATGTCCGGGTCGACGTGTCCGTAGGCGATGTTGAACGTGTCGAGCCAGTACGACCAGCCGCGGATTCCCAGGGCGCTGGTGAACCGGTAGTTCAACTGCCAGCGGACCCACTGCCCGGGAAGCAGCCGAACCGCTGGTGGCCTGCGCGGCCTGGGAGGCAGCCCGAAGAGCGGCTCGACACGGGCGAGCACCCGGAGCCGGTCGCCTTCGTCCCGCAGGCTGACACCGGTCTCGCGAAGGTTCTTCCGGCTCGAACGCGGCTCGAAGCCGTCACGCTCGGACATATGGACAAAGTGGGCAGATCCAAGAGGTATCTGAGGCAACGAGAAACCGACCGGTGCTGTGTTCCTGCGGGCAGCCGCCTCCCCGCCCCGGGACTGCTTCGTCCAGGACGTCTTGATCCACTGCACCGTGATGTCCACCGCACCTGCCCTTCGCCGAGAGCCTACGGTCACCATGTGCGTGACGTCACCCAGGGGTCCGACGTCACGGCAAGGCCCGCCGCGTGGTCGAGAGTCAGGGTCAACCGGCTCAAGAACGACCGTCCGGCCGTCACCCGGTTCGGCAAGCGCAGCCCGTTTCCAAGCCACCGTTCTGCTCGCCGCGATCGGGGAAGGCGGTGACCGGCCCGCGCTGTCAGTCCCACGTGCCATGCTGACCGCAGCCAGGGCCAAGAGGGTAGGAGAGAGGCAACGATGAGCGCTCAGTACTACGGCGCCCGGAGCGAGAACGGCGACCGCATCGACGACCCCTCCGAGGACGCGCTGTTCATGATGATCAGCGACCTCAACAACTCCGACAACACCTTCGTCGTCGTCCAGCCGGACGAGGACGACCCCGTGTGGTTCACCTCAGTGGCCGTCCTGGACGACGAAGACGCTTACGAGATCGTCCGCCGCGACACCACCTGCAACGAGCACGGGATCACCATGGCGACCAGCGTCAACGACATCGCCCGCGACCTCACCATCTGGATGGCAGCCCGGGACAGCCGCAGGTGATCCGAGCGGTGCAGGCCTCGATGCCGATGCTCCGCTCGCGGCGGATGGTGTCGCGATCGGCGACCTCATACTGAGACCTTCGGGCGTGATGTCGCGATACTGCACAGGTTCGGAACCGCGGTCCTGTCTGGCAGCCCGGCGATATCACGCAGAGATCGTCAGTAGCTGACAGCGGCCACCGCTGCAAAACGGCTCTGAGCTGCTCAACTCCTCGGTCGTACAGCGGTAATTGTCTATCCGCGCCTGCCGCTCTGTGGGTACCATCCTGCCCCCCGGGTCCGATCATCTGTTCTCTGTCCGGACCCAAAACTTGAGCGGCCGCCAGGATCGGGGACTCGAGGCCGCTGAAGCATGCCGGCCCCGCCGCATCCTCCGGCCGGCTCCCCGACCGGAACGGGTACGTCATTGCGCTCCAGACCCCCAAGACCCTCCCGACCCCTGCTTCGGCTGTCCCGCCTGACCAGCCGCCTGCTCCCACCGCTGCTCGCCATGGCCGTGGTGACCGGGGTAGGCGTGACCAACGAATACACGGCACCGCCGACCGAACTGGCCGCCGACTACGACTGGTACGAAGACACTGCCGCCGAGCAGCTGCGGCAGGACCAGTGCCTGATGAGCGACGTACTGCGGCTCGGCGGACCGGCTATGGCCGCCACCGCACAAGACGGTCTCAATCAGAGTCCGGAGCGGCTGCGGGAACTCGCGAAACGGGAACACTGGGAGGGCACCCCGCTCGCCACCGCGTACCAGTCGGACCGGAACGCCGCCTCTGCCGAGCTGAACCGGCTCAACACGCTCCACAACAGCTGGAAAATAGATGGACTCGAGAGCCCGGGAGGCTTCGACTACGGCGAGTCCTTCCAGTGGCCGCCCGGGACCAGCGGTGACGACGGTGAGGACTTCCACACCCAGACCGGCCTCACGACATGGATCGCCGACCGGTTCTGGAAGAGCGAGTACGACTTCTACGAAGACGCGACTCCGCCTGCCGACGCGAAGACCATCGCGGCGGTCAAGGCCCTGGGACAGCCGCTGTACGGCAGCGAACCCGACCCGTCCGGGCCCGACTGGAACCGGCAACTCGCCGTGCGGAGCGCCTACGACCACCTGACGAACTGGAGCCTGGAGCCGACCGGAGCGGACAACGCCCGCATCTTCCTGAGCTCGGGCGGCTTCCCGAACAAGGCACCGGTCCCGGGCACCGCCGAGCACCGGATCACGGTCGAGAACCTCAAGGCCCGCTTCGCCTCCTGCTCGTGGCGTGACCCGATGGACCCGGAGAAGGCCCTCGGGGAAGTCTCCGCGACCGCCGCGACCGAGTGGCAGCAGGAGATCGCCTCGCAGGCCGCCCGGCGCAACGACATCTTGAACGCGAACAAGAACGCCGTCCAAGCGCTGACCGCGGCCTCCGACTCGATGGGCAAGATGCTCGGCCACTCATGGGTCGCCGACCACATCACCCGCTGGCAGGACTACTGGTCCCCGGGCGGCATCGGCTGGATCGGCAGCTCCCCGATGACCGTCCAGATCCCGGGCGCAGCCGGCAAGTGCCTGGGCGTACAGAGTTCCGGCACCGCGAACGGCACGCCCGTCGAGGTCGTCGCCTGCTCCTCGGCAACGGCCCAGCAGTGGAGCGTCAACGGGAGTTACGGCGCGGGCTACAGCCTGCTGAACCAGAACTCGAACAAATGCCTAGACGTGGCCACCAACCACACGAAGATCCAGATCTGGACCTGCAACGGCACGCCCATGCAGTCGTGGAAGTTCGGCGTCCGCGCCGGCACCACCCTGCAGAACCGCGGGGCGAACAAGTGCCTGAACTTCCCCACCTACACCGCCGGGCAGGACGCCCTCGCGGCTGCCTGCAGCACCGCCGCCACACAGAAGGTGCTGTTCAAGGTCTCCGGGAACAACGGCAGCGTCCCGCCGACGGCGGAGTTCGCCACGGCGGTGAAACGACTGAACGTGGCACGTGTAGGGGCGAAGACCGAGCTGGCCAAGCTCAGGAGCCAGGTACCGGCCGCGACAGCCGCCCAGACCGCCAGCGCCACCGCCGAACAGGCTGCCTACGCGATCGCTGACGTAAACGGTGCGCCCCGGGGCCGCGGCCTGCTGGTGGGCCAGCAGAAGGCACAGGTCACGCAGGGGGCGGCGGCCGCAGTCACGGCGCTGGTGAAGGCGGGCGAGACCGCCGAGGCCGCCACCGAGGCGGCTGCCACTGACAGCGCCACGATTGCCCAGCGGGCACTGGCGCAGACCGCACAGTCCAAGGCGGAGTTCCGCAAACAGGCGGCCCACAGGGCTGAGCTCCAGGCCAAAGCGGCAGCGGACGGGGCCAGGCTGCACCGCGACAACGCCAAGAAGGACAAGGAACTGGCCCAGGCCAAGCTTGCCGAGACGCTGAAGGCTGAGGGCGAGACGAAGGCGGCCGCTGCCGACGCGCGTGCCAAGCGGTTGAAGGCCGAGGCTGAGGAGAAGACGGCCAAGGCGGAGAAGGAGACCGCCGCCGCCAAGCAGGCCGAGGCCAGTCGGCACAAGCAGACAGCGCAGGCTGAGGCGGTCAACGCGCAGGAGGCCAAGAAGAAGGCTGAGACCGCCGAGGCGACCGCGATCGCACGCGAGAAGGACGCCGCCAAGGCTCGTGACAAGGCACGCGATCTCAACGCCGACGCGTGGGACGCCGCGCAGAGGGCGAACTCCGCTCGCGCCAAAGCCGACGCCAAGGAGGCATACGCCCAAGCGCGTAAGTCTGAAAGCAACGCCCAGGAGGCCCGGGCCGCAGCAGACGCGGCCTCCTCGGAAGCGGATGCCGCCGAGGAAGCCTCAAACAGGGCACATATCGCAGCGGAGGCTGGGACCGAGGCAGCAGCTGAGGCGGACGCCGCCGCTACCCGAGCCGATGCGGCCGCCCAGAGGTCGCGTGCGTACGCGGAGGAGGCACAGGCCGCAAAGCTGAGGGCCGACGCCGCAATGAGTACCGCGACCAGCGCAGCGGCCGACGCCATCAAGGCATCCGAAGCCGCCTCCGCTGAAGCCGAGTCTGCTGTCAGGTTGGCAGAAGAGGCAGAGAAACTGGCCGCCACCGCCCTGACCCAGGCGAATGAGGCGGCCAAGGAAGCCGGTAAAGCCCTCGCCGCTTCGGCGAAGGCATCGGGCTTCGCCCATGTCACCGCCCAGGTCGCCGTAGACGCGGGCAACGCCGCTGCCCAGGTTGCCAAGCCGGCCAACGACGCGATCCAGCTCGGCTCTCCGTATGTCACCAAGGACTCGGCCGCATCCCTGGTGGTCCTGTCCGGCCAAGCGGCGAAGAGCATCGCCGAGCAGCAGAAGGCCGTCGCCGACGCCCATGCCGCGAACGCGCAGTCCGAGGCCGCCGCGGCCAAGATTCTCGCCGACCAGGCAGCCGGCGACGCGAAGGTCGCCTACACACACGCAGCCAATGCCGCCACCCACGCAGCGAGCGCCCGAACCTATTCCAAGGAAGCGCTGGAGCACGCGGCTGGAGCCGCCACGGCCGCCTCTGCAGCGGCGGCGTCCCTGGCACGCACCATTGAGTACGGTCGCGAGGCCACCGCAGACGCGGCAGCGGCCGATCGGGCAGCGGGGCGCGCCGAAAGTCACGCGAAGGAGGCACGGGACTCAGCGGACCAAGCCGCGCTCGACGCCGCTGCTGCACGCGAGGCTGCTGCCGCGGCCGAGCGGGCCGCCGAGGACGCCCGTGCTGCTGCCCGCCGCGCTGATATCGCCGCCACGGGTGCCGAAGAGGCTGCTAAGGAGGCCCTGAAGTCCGCCCAGGATGCCCAGAAAGCAGTAGAGGAAGCAGCGCGGAACACCGCCAACAAGCAGGTCTCGACCGGGGCGGGCACTGGAGTCGGTGGCACGTGGTACGTCGTCGATGAGGACAGCCTCGAGGTCACCGACACCAAACAGCATGAACCCTGCGAGATCAACATCGGGTTCGAGGGCTGCACGGTCACCTTCACGGTCACCTTCGCCGCGATGGTCGACTTCTTCCTGTGTGCCAACCCGGATGTGCCCGCCAGTGCCAGCGGCTGCCCGGCCGAGGACACACTGCTTATCAAGAGCCAGCGATTCGATGGTCTGCAGAAGAGGGTCACCGAGTACTTCACCAAGCTGCAGCTCATTGAGCAGACCCTCACCTACAAGATCATCAAGGCGGTCCTTGTCCAGGACTTCATCGACTGCTGGCAGGGCAGTGCGAGCGGTTGCGCTTGGGCGCTGAGCAACTTTGTTCCCGGCAAGGCGCTCGAGAAGGTCGTCGATGGCATCCGGGCCTTGGATGCCGCGATGAAGACCGGAGTCGGGGTTCGGGACGCGTTCACCGCTCTGAAGGCCCTGGACGACATCGATCCTGCAACCCTGGCGAAACTTGAGAAGACGGTCAACGCCTCCGAAGACTTTGCCAAAGCTTGTCCGAGGCAGGCCGGGGCTGTAGCAAGAGTTGCCTTCTCCGCCACCATGGCTGCCGATGCTTGCTGGGCCGATCTGACGGGGCCAGGTGAGTGGAAGGCGGAGAACGAGAGCATGAAGGCGGCCGCTCTCGCCTACCAGATGCGGATCACCGGTGTTCCCCAGGGCATGGTGTACCGGCTCACCGCGGCTACGAAGTCAGGATGGGTGAAGTTCGACGGGTTCAGGAAAGGAACCCTGCTCGACGCCAAATATGGATACCTTGGGTTCATCAATCCCAAAACCGGAAAATTCTACACGTGGTACAAGAGCGCCGCTGAAGAGGCTCACAGGCAGAACAAAGCCTACGAGAAGCATGGCCTGCCGATCGTCTGGCACTGTTCTGAGGCTGACGCGGTACCCGTATTCAAGGCGATGCTGAAAGACGAGGGCATCACCAGCATCACCGTCGTGCACACGCCATAGCGGGGAAGTCCGCCAGGCACCAGGATGGTGATCGCCACCTAGAGTGAGGTGATCACCATCCTCGCCTGGCACACAAGGAAGCAGAGGGTCACACGTATGGGATACGGGATTTCCCTGCACCGGTTCGTTGACGGCGAGCCCGAGGCACTGGACGAGCGGGTGGTCAGGGAGACGTTGGCGCCCTATGCCGTGGAGATGGGCGAGGACGTCGAGGAGATGCTGATCCGGGCCGTGGACGGGGGAGAGGCGGAAGTGAACGTGAGTGCCGACGGCATCAGCGTGCACCGCTTCCCGACGGGTGGCGTGGTGGATGTCATCGCCGAACTGGCCAATCGCCTCAGCGCCGCCATCCTTCTTCCGGACGGCGCCTTGGTGAGCAGTGAGGAGCAGCGTGCGAATCTGCCGGACGGACTGAGGGACATGGCTGCTGTCATCGAGATGACGGGACCGACCTTGCGGGCCGCGCTCCGCTCATGACATCGATGCTCGGCCGCTGGGTGAGCTGGGCGTGAAGTCGGTGAAACCGCTGCCAACGAGTCCGAGGAAAGGCTGAGTTAACCAAGCGCTGGAAAACTCGACTTCGGGTTGGCTCGACCACCGCGCGGACGGACAGAATTATCCGACGCTGTCGGCTAATCCCGGGCCTCGATACTTCGCCCCGTCGTTACACGGCGGGGCGAAGTGCTGCCAGGGGAATGGCTCAGGTCCGGGCGCGGGACTTGCCGCTGAGGTGGCGTCGGTGCTGGGAATGCTGGAGGGTCGGGAGGCGGCTGCCCGGGTGCGGGTGGAGGGTCTGCGGGAGGAAGCCGCGCGGTTGGCTGAGGTGTTGGAGGCGGCGGAGATCGAGCTGGACCGGCGGGTGATTGCGCGGGAGGAGCTGGTCGAAGCCCTGGCCGTGTCCGCCGCAGAGTCCACTGCCGTGACCGAGGCGGGGGCGCAGCGGGAATCAGCGGCGCCGGCCGTGCCGCTGCCGGGGTCGGTGGTGCCGCCCTGGCGGGACGGGTTGCAGGTGAGCGTGCTCGCGCCCGACTACCAGTGGATTCTGGGCATGCTGGAGAAGCGCCGGTCCGCGGGCGAGGGACCGGTGATGGCCAGGGAGATCGCGGTTCAGCTGGGCCTTGGGACAACGCCGGCGAAGGTTGAGGGGCTGAGGTCGAAGGCGAGGCGTCTGGCGGAGCGCGGGTGGCTCCTCGCCGAAACGTCGGGAGCGTTCAGTGCGGGCCGGCGGCCCGTGGCCGTGCCAGACGCCGGCTCATCCGCGTGATCATCGACCACCGGATCACCGCCTCGCTGGTGGCGGGCAGTTTCTCGTAGTCCCGGGCCAGGCGGCGGGAGTTCATCAGCCATGCGAACGTGCGCTCTGCCACCCAGCGTCCGGGGAGGACCACGAACCCGGTCATGTCGTCGGTGCGCTTGACGATCTCCAGGGTCATGGCGAGTTTGTCCCGGCACCAGCCGACGAGGGAGCCGGTGTAGCCGCCGTCGGCCCAGACGAGGGTGATGTCGCGGTGCAGACGGCGCAGACGGGTCAGCAGTCCTGCCGCGGTATCCCGGTCGCCGGTGTTCGCGGCGGTGACCGCGACGACCAGGAACAGGCCCAGGGTGTCAGTGGGCCTTGACCCGGAGTCTTGGACACGGGTTACGCGGCTTGAGCCATGGTAGTTGTGGTTGTGTCGAGTGCTCTCTCGTAGACGATGGGACTGCGTTGTCCGAGTCGGGAGTGACGGCGTCTTGTGCTGTAGCGGTGCAGCCAGCGGAACGCGTCGAGGCGGGCCTCGCGTTCGCTGGACCAGCGCTTTCGGCCCTGGAGGGTCTCGCGTTTGAACGTGGCGTTGAAGGATTCGGCGAGCGCGTTGTCCGCGCTGGAGCCGATCGCGCTCATGGACTGGCGGACGCTGGCCTGGCGGCAGGCGTCGGCGAAGGCCCGGCTGGTGTACTGGGCCCCGTGGTCGGTGTGCATGACTGCCCCGGCGAGGCTGCCGCGGGCACGTTCGGCGGCGGCCAGCGCGTCGGTGACGAGCTCGGTGCGCATATGGTCCGCTATCGCCCAGCCGGCCAGGCGGCGCGAGGCGAGGTCGATGACGGTGGCCAGGTACAGGAACTTCCCGCCGTCCAGCGGGAGGTAGGTGATGTCGCCGACGTACTTCGTGTTCGGCTCGCTTGCCGTGAAGTCGCGGCCGATGAGGTCCGGGGCCTTCGCTGCGGCCAGGTCCGCAACAGTGGTGCGGTGTCTGCGGCGCAAGCGCACGCCCGCCAGCCCGGCGCCCCCGGGACCGGCTCGCTCCGGCCGCCCGGACCCAGTTCCGCAAGGTCTCGGGGTTGATCCCCAGATCGGCGGCGACCTGCCTGATCGTCGCCTCGGGCCGCGACTGGTACAGCGCGACCGCGTCCGCCTTGAACTGCGGCGGATAGTTCTTCATGACCACGAGATGTCCGTTCTCAGATCCTCAGGATCCAGTGTCTCGTGTGTCCAGGATCAAGGGTCAAGGCCTGTCTGCCACTTGCCCCACCAGTTGTCCACAGCCCTGACCGAGACCTTGAACAGGGCGGCAACCTCCATCCGGTCCCGCCCCTCCATCAGCGCCGACACCGCCAGCAACCGCACAGCCTCCTGCGCGTCCGGCGACCAGGCCCGCGCGTCCCCCACCAGATCACTCACACCCCATCAACGAGCCTGAACTTAAAGCGTTTCGGATCAATAGAGCATAAGCGGCAATCCGCCTAGATCAAACGCCCTCTTAGGGTTTGCTGCTGACTCCGTTGTTGGAGGAGCGGCTTCCACGTCCAGTTCGGAGAGGCCGTACGTAATGGATGACAGTCTGTCAGCGAGGCCGTATCGGATAAATCTGTCACCGACGCTCGGGGCCGCTTCGTAACACAAGCCCCCAACCCGGAGCGCAAGAGGCCGCCAGCTGCTGACCTTGCACATTGCATCACTCTGGAGCGACTTCAATGATGCTGGCCTTGCCGCCCCCGACTCCTCCTCACGTCAACAGCCGGCTGCTGTTACTGCGTGCGCGGAGCGCACAGTATTCCCGCTTGCGGGAATACCACTACCGCGCTTGCGCGGT